>CAVRDD010000056.1:0-24209 GCA_963719715.1 uncultured beta proteobacterium | reverse complement strand
TGAAGCAAGCGAACTACGCCGGCGCTCATCCTATCCGCCTATCCGCGCAGGCGCGGACGCGCGATTGCTGCGTCGTAGGTGGTGAGTTCGACCGGGTTGCCGTCAAGGTCGTTGAAGTACAGCGACAGCGACTGCACATGATCCTGCAACCGCGGCGGTGCCGGCCGGCGGCGCTTGTCGAACAGCGGCAGCCGCGCGGCTCGCCGCGAGAAGGCGACGAATCCCTCACCGTCCGTGCGCAGCGCCACCGTAGTGCCGTGGCCGGCGCGGCGGTCGTCCTCGAACAGTGCCACGTGCGTGACGCTGTCGGCGGCCGTCAGCGTGAGCGGACCACCGACCTCTCGGGCCCAGGCCGCAAACCGGCTGTCGCGCCGGAGGCCCAGTACCGAGCCGTACCAGCGAGCGGCCGCCGCGCGGTCACGCACGTAGACATGCACGTGGTCCAGTCCCGCGACAGCGAATCGGCTCAACGAAACTCTCCTTGAAGCGGCATGGCCATCAGGCCGCGGCACGCGCCTGCAGGATTTCGATCGCCGGCAGCGTCTTGCCCTCGAGGAACTCGAGGAACGCGCCGCCGCCGGTCGAGATGTAACTGATGCGATCGCCGATGCCGTAACGGGCGATCGCCGCCAGCGTATCGCCCCCGCCGGCGATGGAAAACGCGCCATTGGCGGTCGCTTCGGCAATTGCCAATGCCAACTGGTGCGTGCCGTCGGCAAACGCATCGAACTCGAACACGCCGACCGGTCCGTTCCAGATGATCGTGCCCGCATCGCGCAACAGATGCGACAGCGACAGTGCGCTTTGCGGACCGATGTCGAGGATCATTTCGTCGGCACGCACATCGTCAGCGCGGCGGACGGTTCCCGGCGCTGTCGCGGAAAACTCCTTCGCCACGACGACGTCGATCGGCAGGGGCAGCGTTGCACCCTTGGCCGCCAGCGTCGCGAGAACTTTCTTGCACTCCGGCACGAGGTCGGGCTCGGCCAGGGACTTTCCGATCGGAAAGCCTTCGGCCAGCAGGAAGGTGTTGGCAATGCCGCCGCCGACGATCAGCCGATCGACCTTCTGAGCCAGGTTGTTGAGCAGCGTGAGCTTGGTCGACACCTTCGAGCCCGCCACGATCGCGGCCAGCGGCCGCTTCGGATTGCCGAGTGCCTTGGCCAGGGCTTCGATCTCTGCCGCGAGCAACGGCCCGGCACAAGCGATCGGCGCGAACTTGGCGGCGCCGTGCGTAGTCGCCTCGGCACGATGTGCGGTGCCGAACGCGTCGTTGACGTAAACATCGGCCAGTGCGGCAATCTTGCGGGCTAGTCCGTCGCTGTTCTTCTTCTCGCCCGGGTTCACGCGGCAGTTTTCCAGTAGCACGACTTCACCCGGCGCGACCTTGACGCCGTCGACCCAATTGGCACGCAGCGGCACCGTCCGCCCGAGCAACTCGCCGAGTCGCTGCGCCACTGGCGCGAGAGAATCCGCCGGTTTCAGTTCACCCTCGGTCGGCCGGCCGAGGTGCGACGTGACCATGACCGCGGCGCCCGCATTGAGCGCCATGCGGATCGCCGGCACCGACGCACGGATGCGCGTGTCCTCGCTGATGCGGCCGGCATCGTCGAACGGTACGTTGAGGTCGGAGCGGATGAACACCCGCCGGCCGGTAAGTCGCCCGTTGCGGGCAAGATCTTCAAGGGTATGGACGCGCATGACGGCTGACGGAATCGTTCTTGGTGGCCACGCAGGACGCGCTGCACAGACGGGGCGACGCGCAGCGCAGGCGAGTTGGGCATTATACGAGCCGTTGACAGACGAAAGGCCCCATGCGCGACGTTTCGTTCTCGACGGCTGAGCGCATCGCCCTCGGCATTGCCGTGCTGGCGCTGCTGCTGCAGGCGTTCGGTGTTGCCGACGCGCTCGAGTACCGCCGCACCGCGCTCGCCACCGAGCCCTGGCGCCTGCTGAGCGGTCACATGGTTCACCTGAACTGGCAACACGTTGCGATCAATGCCGTGGCGCTGCTCGTCGTCGCACGACTGTTCGCGCACGATCTGAGCGCCGATCGTCAGGCGTTCGTGCTGGTGCTATCGGCACTGGTGATCAGCGCGGGAATGTCGTGGCTCAATCCGGGGATCGCGTGGTACCGCGGACTGTCGGGCGTGATCCACGCGCTGTTTTTTGCCGGCGCATCGACGTGGCTCGTCAGCACCCGGCCCCGAAGTCTGCGCGCCGTGTGGCTGCCGGCGGCACTGTTCTTCGGCGGCTGGATCAAGGTCGCGCTGGAACAGCCGGGCGGCGACACCCTGCCGCACGCCGAGTGGCTCGGCGCTGCCGTCGTCCCGCAGGCGCACCTGATCGGCGGCGGCCTGCGGTTCGATGCTCGGACTAGCCTACGCGCTGGCGGATACGTGGCGCGACAAGAAGCGCGCCGAGCAGAAGCAGTTGCAGCCACGGTAACGCGCCGCCACCACCGCCTCCGCCGGATGCCGGCGGGACAGCAGCACTGCCGCTGGTCAGCGTGATCGTGACGGTCTGCATCGTGCTCTGCGCCAGGCCATCGGTCGCGAAGTACGTCAGTTGATACGTGCCCGCGCTGTAGCCCGTTGTGTTCCAGGTGAACTGCCCGGCCGGTGACAGTGCAGTCAGCGGGACCGTCGATCCGGTCGTGGCGACATACGTGAGCGGATCGCCATCGACATCGGTCGCCGTCACCGTTAGAGATACGACGCTGCCGACAGTCACAGTCGGACCGGCAGGCGCCGCTGCCAGCGTCGGAGCGCTGTTCACGCGTACGACCATCAGGTCTTCTCCGACCTTGGCGGCGCTGTCGGTGACGCGCAGGCGGAATGTCAGCGCACCGGTGGCGGGCGCCGCGAATGTCGTCGACATTGCCGCGGGTGTGGCCAGTGTGACGGTCGGCGTGCCACCAGTCTGCGTCCACTCGTACGACGTAATCGTCTTGCCGAAGTACGCCTTGCTTGCAGCGCCGCTGAGCGTCACGGTCGCGCCCGGTGCCACCACCTGATCGGTTCCCGCGACGGAAGCCGGAAGGGCCAGGGGACCGACCGCGCTGAGCGCCTTTTCGGCGTCGAGCAGGCCGGTGCCGCATTGACCGGCAATTGGCGCCACCTGTCGCACAAGCACTTCCGGTCGGGTACGGTCGGACACCGGTCAGCAGGAAGGACCGGACTTCTGCCGGCGTGGCCTCGGGTGCGAAGGACTTGATCAACGCCGCAACGCCAGCCACATGCGGCGTCGCCGGACTGGTGCCGGTGAACCCCGCATAGGCGGAACCCACGCTACCGCTGGCGGTACTGCTGGTCGGCGAGGTCGGCCCGAACAACACCGACGAGAAGATGTAGTAGCCGTCCCAGTTCGAATTGTCAGTCGGACCGTTAGCGCCCAACAGTGCCGGCGTTCCGCCTCCGGGCGCGCTCAGCATCTCCGCTTTCGGCATCGCAGTGCTGGCGATGTTTGCGTAGTCGGCATTTTCGCCATTGATCGTGTGGGCAGTGACAGCGATGACCCCATTGCAGTTGGCCGGCGCGATCAGACTCGGTTCGCCCTCATTGCCTGTCGCGGCCACCACGACTGCGCCTTCGCCGATAGCTGCATCGACCGCTGCTTGCATCGTCGCGCCGCATGTGTCTCCGCCGCCGAGGCTAAGGCTGATCACCTGAGCCTTGTTCGGATTGACCGGAACGCCGTTGACCGGCAGTCCGGCCGCCCAGCGGACCGCTTCGGCGATGTCCGACAGATCGCCGCCGCACTTGCCCAGCGCCCGGATCGGCACGACGCGCACATTCCATCCAACGCCTGCAATGCCGACCGAATTGTTGGCCGTGGCCGCCACGATGCCTGCCATGTGCGTGCCGTGCCAGCTGCTGTCCACGGCGGTGTATGGAGCCACTTCGACGGGGTCACGGCAATCGGCATAGTTGGTCTTGTCGGCCACGGTGACCCAGTCGCCCGGATCCGACGGGTCCGGATCGCGGCCGTTGCCGTCATTGGCTACGAAGTCGGCCGGCCCTCCCGTCACCGTCTGCGAGATGAAGTCGTAGCCGGGCAGAAAGCGGCCCGAGGGAACGTATGTCGCGGAGTTCGCGACTCCGTTCAGGTCGTTGTGGTTGACGATGCCGGTGTCGATCACTGCAACTTTCACTTCGTTCGAGCCCGTCGTCATGTCCCAGGCTGCGCGGCAGGTTCGATCCGCCCACAGCGGTAGCTGCTAGGGTGGACGCGCCCGCAATCGACCCGGTGTAGCTTGACGTCGGTGCGAACAGGTTCCACTGCCATTGCGTGAAGCGCGGCTCGTTCGGCGTCGCGAGCTTCCTGAAGCGGACATTCGGCTCGGCGTATTCGACATCCGGATCCAGCGACAGCCGGGCCGCGACCACGCGCGCCTCGGACACCGTCATCGGCTGATCGAGCTGCATCAGGTGCGCGCCGCCGGCCATGGACCGCAGGGACTTCATGCCAGCCCCGGCCGACTTCGCCAGCGACTGCGCACGCGCGGCCGTCATCGTCGTTGCCTGGACTTGCGACTTGCCCGTCCGCAGCTTGACGATCAGCTTGTCGACCGTGGCATCGGGGGGTGTCTTGCGAGTGACGGTCAGGCCCTGCAGCGCGGCCTGCTTCTGTGTCATCTGCCCCGTGGAATACGCCACCGAGGCAGGCCATCCGGTCACGCCGACCGCGATGGTTCCGACGAGGACTGCATGAACAAGGCGCATCACCGCAAGGGCTCCTGTAACGGATTGCCGAGTCTGGTCGGCGCGAAATCCTGATGCTGGCAGGCCTGATGGCCGATGTAGGGCCGAAAAGCCCTACGAAAACGCCGCTATGCCGATAACGGTCTTCGTGCAGACGACGTTGACCGTCACACCGGGCAGGCCAGCAATCGAGGTTACTGCAGGACAGGGGCCGGAAATGTTGCCGATAGCTCGGCCAAACGACTTAGCGGGGCGTTGCGCCCCGCTCTTGCCGCGCTCTTACCGCGCACTTGCCGACGATGCTGCAGGTTCACATTGCCGACATCAACGCGACGGTCGTATCCAGCATCCGGTTGGAGAATCCCCATTCGTTGTCGTACCAGCTCGACACCTTGACGAGACGGCCGGTGACCTTCGTCAGCGTGGCGTCGAAGATCGACGAGCGCGCGTCGTGGTTGAAGTCGCTGGAAACCAGGGGATCGGTGTTGTAACCGAGCACGCCTTTCATCTCGCCGGCGGCGGCCTTCATGATGCCGTTGACCTCGTCGGCCGTCGTGTCGCGCGCGGCGATGAACGTCAGGTCGACGATCGACACGTTGATCGTCGGTACGCGGATCGCATAGCCATCGAGCTTGCCGTTCAGTTCCGGCAGCACCAGTCCGACCGCCGCGGCCGCGCCGGTCTTGGTCGGGATCATGTTGTGGGCGGCTGCGCGTGCGCGGCGCAGATCCTCGTGATAGACGTCGGTCAGCACCTGGTCGTTGGTATACGCGTGCACCGTGGTCATCAGGCCCGACACCAGTCCGATCTTGTCGTGCAGCGGCTTGACCAGCGGTGCCAGGCAGTTGGTCGTGCACGACGCGTTCGAGATCACGGTATGCGCGGCCTTGAGCACGCCATGGTTCACGCCGTACACGATCGTGGCATCGACGTCCTTGCCGCCGGGAGCGGAGATGATGACCTTCTTCGCGCCCCCCTTCAGGTGCGCCGAGGCCTTCTCCTTGGTCGTGAAAAAACCCGTGCACTCGAGCACGACATCGACGCCGAGCGCGGCCCAGGGCAGTTCGGCAGGATTGCGGTTCGCCAGCACGCGGATGCGGTCACCGTTGACGACCATCGAATCGCCATCGACCGCCACCGTCCCCGGGAAGGTCCCGTGAGTCGTGTCGTACTTGGTCAGGTGGGCGTTGGTCTGCGGATCGCCGAGATCATTGATCGCAACGATCTGGAGGTCGTGCTTCTTGCCACCTTCGTAATGAGCACGCAGGATGTTGCGGCCAATGCGGCCGTAGCCGTTGATTGCGACTTTGATCGTCACTTCGTCTTCTCCCTGATGACTGAGTTCACGGTGGCGACGACGTTGTCGACCGTGAAACCGAAATGCTTGAATAGCGCCCCGGCAGGCGCGGACTCGCCAAAGCGGTCCACTCCGATCACCGCGCCTTCCGCGCGCACGTACTTCCACCAGAAGTCCGTGACTCCGGCCTCGATGGCGATGCGCGGCACGCCTGCGGGCAGCACGCTTGCCTTGTACTCGACGCTTTGCCGGTCGAACACCGTCGTCGACGGCATCGACACGACCCGCACCGGCACACCGGCAGCCGCAAGGACCTTCTGCGCATCGACCGCCAATGGCAGTTCCGAGCCGGTCGCGATCAGCACTGCGCGCGCGCGCTGGACGCCGCCTTTGGCGTCTGCCAGCACGTAAGCGCCGCGCCGGATCGCCGCGACGTCGCGTGGACCCGCCACAAAAGCCACGTTCTGACGCGAAAGCAGCAGCGCGCTGGGGCCGTCGCGCCGTTCGATCGACGCGGCCCAGGCCACGAGCGTCTCGACCGTATCGACGGGCCGCCAGACATCGAGATGCGGAATCAATCGCAGGCTGGCAGCATGTTCGACGGCCTGGTGCGTCGGCCCGTCTTCGCCGAGTCCGATCGAATCGTGCGTGAAGACGTAAACAACGCGTTGTTTCATCAGTGCCGACATGCGCACGGCGTTGCGCGCATAGTCGGAAAAGACGAGGAAGGTGCCGACGAACGGGAGATAACCTCCATGCAGCGCGATGCCGTTCGCGATCGCGCTCATGCCGAACTCGCGCACGCCGTAGTTGATGTGGCGGCCGTCGAGCGCGTCGGCACGCAGCGGCCTGGCCGCGTTCCACTTCGTCAGGTTGCTGCCGGTGAGGTCGGCCGACCCGCCAAGCAGTTCCGGCAGTACCGGAGCGAGCGCGTCCAGCGCCAGTTGCGAGGCCTTGCGGGTCGCAATGGTTTCGCGTTTGGCCGCGGCCGCTTCGAGCGCGGAACGCAGCGTCGCTGCGTACGCGGCGGGCAGGTCGCCGGCGGCGCGACGCTGCAGTTCCGCCGCTTCAGCGGGAAACTTGCGCGCATAGGCGTCGAACGCGCGGCTCCAGGACGCTTCGCGCTGCTGCCCGCGGGCGCGGGCATCCCAGGCGGCATGGATGGCCGCCGGCACCTTGAACGCCGCGTGCGGCCATCCTATCGCTGCGCGGGTGGCCACGATCTCCGCCTCGCCGAGCGCTTCGCCGTGGGCCTTTTCACTGCCGGCGCGGCCCGGCGAGCCCTTACCGATCACGGTCCGCGCAAGGATCAGCGTCGGTCGCCTCGTTTCGGTTTTCGCGGCAGCAATCGCGGCATCCATGGCATCGATGTCATGGCCGTCGACCGGACCGATGACATTCCAGCCGTAGGCCGTGAAGCGGCCGCGGGTGTCATCGTTGAACCAGCCGCCGACCCGGCCATCGATCGAAATGCCGTTGTCGTCGTAGATCGCAATCAGCTTGCCGAGTTGCCATGTGCCAGCCAGCGACGCGACTTCGTGCGAGATGCCTTCCATCAGGCAGCCGTCGCCAACGAAGACATAGGTGTGATGGTCGACGACCGCGTGGCCGGGCCGGTTGAACTCGGCGGCAAGAAGTTTTTCGGTGAGCGCCATGCCGACGGCATTGGCGAAGCCCTGACCGAGAGGACCGGTCGTGGTCTCGATGCCGGCGGTCAGGCCGTGCTCCGGGTGACCGGGCGTCTGGCTGCCGAGTTGCCGGAAGCGCTCGATTTCATCGATCGAGAGCGCGTAGCCAGTGAGATGCAGCAACGCATACTGCAGCATCGATCCGTGCCCGTTGGAGAGCACGAAGCGGTCTCGATTCAGCCAGTGCGGATTCGCCGGATTGTGCGAAAGATGCCCGGCCCACAGTGCCACCGCGATGTCGGCCATGCCCATCGGCATGCCCGGATGCCCGGAGTTGGCTTTCTGGACCGCGTCCATGGCAAGCGCGCGGATCGCATTGGCCATGTCGGCACGTGTCGACGCGGGATCGCGCGGAGGGTTGAGGCGTCGTTCATCGTCGCGCGTCTCGAAGAAGGGGAAACCCGGAGAAATTTCGGCGGCGCTGCGGCAAGTCACTCGTGCTTGCGCTTCGCGCAGCCCCGGAAATCCGGTTTTGCCGTGGAAAGCGGGCGATTTTAACAAACGCGCGCCGGCTGACGGGCTCCACCGCACCGTCACCGGCAACTCGTTGACCAGCGACACATCCGGCTGGAGCAGTCGCTCCAAACTCTGTCCTTGGGAGAGGGAACTGTTTGAGCGCGCTGCAATTTCCTATACTATGCGCGGCTTTTCCAAATTCGATCCGGATAACAAAAGGACGCAACGGGCGCCGAGTTCGTACCCGACCGCCGCAGGCAGTATCTGCGGCCAATACGTCGAACGCAGGCAACGTGCCGTTAGGCAGATTCCCGCCATAGCCAGCAGGTGCAGCGCAAGCTGCAAGGACTCGCGTGCCGCGCCACAGCGTGCGGGTCCCGGATCGTGGGGTTGCGACGCGAGTCGCGATTCAGGTCGATAAGGGCGGACCTGCTGGGGGACGAAGATGCAAGGCCTTCACCTGACTGGCGATCTGTTCGGTTGCGGCTGCAGTTCAGCCACTCTCACGGATCTTGAAGCATTGTCGACGCTGTGCCGAACGGCCACGCTCGACGCCAAACTCACGATCGTCGACGAGAAGTGGCATGTCTTTCCCGACTGGAACGGTCAGCCGGGCGGCATCACGGGCACGATTCTGCTCGCCGAATCACACCTCGCGATCCATACCTGGCCTGAAAGCCGTGGCGTGACTCTCGACGTCTACGTGTGCAATTTCACGGAGGACAACACAGCCAAGGCCGAACAGCTGTTCGACGCGCTCACAGTCGCGTTCCGGCCGCAGAAGCAGGTCGTCAACCGCATCACGCGTGGCGACGTTGCCGGCGCGACGATCGAAGAGTCCGAGGTGGCTGCCACGGATAGCGCCCAATCGCAGTTGAGCTTCGACTGGCTCAACGCGCACTCCGGTTACGGCTTCACCGTCAAGGAGAAGCTGGCGGAGATCGAGACCGCCTACCAGCGCATCGAGGTCTTCGATACGCACCAGTTCGGCCGACTGTTCCGTCTCGACGGGAGGCTGATGACATCCGAAGGCGACGAGTTCTTCTATCACGAGTGCATGACGCACCCGGCGGCGCTCGCCCATCCGAATCCCGAATCGATCCTCGTGATCGGCGGTGGCGATGGCGGCTCGTCAGAGGAGCTTTTCAAGCACCCGAGCGTCAAGCGCATCGTGATGGCTGAACTCGATCCGGTCGTCATCGACATTGCTCGCAAGTACCTCGGCGCCGTTCACAAGGGGGCGCTCGATGATCCGCGGCTGGACATCCGCATCGGTGACGGCTTCGAGTATGTGCGGTCCGCCACCGAGCGCTTCGACATGATCGTTCTCGACCTGACGGATCCCGACACGCCGGCGTTCCACTTGTACTCGGAAGAGTTCTTCCGGATGTGCCAGCGCTGCCTGAAGCCGGGCGGCCTGCTGACGTTGCACCTGGGCTCGCCCGTCTACCAGCCCGAGACCGTGCGGAAGAATGCCTCGAACCTGCGCAAGTTGTTCAAGCACGTTGCGCCGCTTTCGCTCTTCATTCCGCTTTACGGATCGCAATGGTGCCTGGCGGTCGCCAGTGACACGATCGACCCGCGCGCTACGTCGGTGGAGACCATTGCGCAGCGCATGGTCGAACGCCGGATCGACGACCTGCGCTTCTACCATCCCGCGATGCATCCGGCTTTGTTTACGCTGCCGCGCTACGCCCAGGAGTTGACGGCGCCGCCTCCGGTCGACAAGGCGCGCGTGGCCCAGTTGCGCGCCGCATGATGCGCGCCGCGTGAGTCATTTTGGGGGGCGCACCCGTTCGCACGGGTGACTCGGAGGAAGCCCCGGAGGCCGGCGCAAGCCGGCCTCTTTTTTCGTCGGTTGCACCCGAGGCCCGCTGTCGCCTTAAGCTTGAACTCATGCCGCTTGCCCGCTTTTATGTCGACGCCGACCTCGTCCTGGACGAGGAGGCGCCCCTGCCGCCTGAGGTCGCGCACCACGCGGTGCGTGTACTGCGATTGCGGGAAGGCGCTGCGATCACTGTATTCAACGGGCGCGGAGGAGAGTTCAGCGGTCACCTGCGCATCGAGGGTGCGCGCGCCTGGGCGATACCGGAACACTTCGATCCCATCGAGCGCGAATCGCCACTTGCGGTGACCCTGGTGCAGGCCTGGGTCGCCACCGACAAGCTCGAGTGGATTGTCGAGAAGGCCGTGGAGCTAGGTGTCGCTGCGTTGATCCTGGTCCCGACCGTGCGCAGCGTCGTGCAGCTCGACGAACCGCGGCGCGCCCGCCGCCTGTGGCGCCTGCAGGAAATCATCATCGCGGCCTGCTGCCAGAGCGGCCGCAACCGCATTCCCGGCATCCGTGCAGCCGTCACACTGCAGCAGGGACTCGAGCTCGCGCTCGCGGACGGCAGCGGCGGGGTACTGCTGGATCCGCACTCGGCGGAGCCCGCGGCGGGCGCGGTGGCCGGCGTCGACCGCCTTGCACTGGCCATCGGCCCGGAGGGCGGACTCGAAGATCGCGAGCGCGCACTCGCCACGAGCCTCGGTTTCCGTCCGATTCGCCTCGGCCCGCGTATTCTCCGAACAGAGACCGCTAGCCTGGCCGGGCTTACCGCACTACAGGTGCTGGCCGGAGACCTGCGGTAATAGGGCGTCGCGCCGCTCGGCGCGACAAGGCTTTCATCCCACACTGAAATGCGGAGGCTCCATGGGTTTGCTTGACTCGATACTTTCCGGAATAGCTGGTCAAGCGGCGGGTCAAGCGGCCGGACCATCGGCCGGTGGCGGCCTGGCGGCCAACCCGCTGCTGCAGATCGCGCTGCAAATGCTCGCTGCCAGTGGGCAATCGAGTGGACAAGGAGGCGGTCTGTCGGCGCTGATCGAACAGTTTCAACGTGCCGGTATGGGGCCACAGATGAATTCGTGGATATCGACCGGACAGAATCTGCCGATCTCGCCCGAGCAGCTCACGCAGGTTTTCGGGCAGGACCAGTTGCAGCAGATGGCAGTGAACAGTGGCATGGATTCCAGCCAGCTGTCGGGTGGACTGGCGGACATGCTGCCGCAGCTGATCGATCAGCTCACGCCCGGTGGGCAAGTGCCGGCTGCGGGAATCGACGGTGCGCTGGCCGAGCTGTCGAAGATGATGCCGCGCGGCTAGGGCCTGTAGAGAACGCGGAACGGGATCTTCGCTTCAGCGAAATCGTCCACGACGTCGCGGAAGACGTCGAGCAGCGCGTCACGCTGCTCGACCCCGAAGTCGCCTGTATGCGGCAGGCGGTCGAGCACGACCAGATAGCCCGGTACCGGCTGCGTATCGCGCAGATCGGTGAGCGAGTCGTAGAGCGCGTCCAGATTCATTCCGAACCATGCAGGCAGCGCGAACGCCTGGGCAATCGCGCGCAGCACCGACGGCTTGTCGCTGCAAGCGCCCAGATCGACTTCGATCAGGCGCTGGCCCGAGCGCTTTGCCCAGTCACGAAGTGCCGGCAGGTCGAGCCCGCGCAGTGCCCGTACGGTGTGGCTCGGCAGCGGGTCGCCAGGGCCGGACGATTTTCGTCTCATGCTTGCTCCCTCGTTCCTTGTGCTCGTCCGCGAGAACGCTCGCGCGCCGTTGACCAACCGTGCGTCAGTCTCATTCCAATATCCGTCGAAACGAGTTGTAGTGATCGTCGGTGTAGTAGTACTCGCCGCCGGTAGCGGGATCGCCGGTGTCGCCCTTGCCGGCGACGATGCGCCGCGCGCCACGGTCGCGCTCCCTGGGCGTGGGCACCGTGTATTCCGTGTAGTAGCCGCGGGGTCGGTGCGGCAGATGGCCTTCGCGGTTTCCGAATGTCGAGCCGTCCTTGCGATAGTTGAACGGCCCGCCCTTCCTGATCAACACGAGAGTGTCGCGCGCTTCGCGCGGCAGGTCGGCCAGTGCAACCTCGCTGGCCGCACCGTGCACCCGCTGCTCGCGGGCATCGCCGGCTGGCCCGCAGGCCACCAGCGCAAGCGCAATGCCGGCGTGCAGGACGCAGCGGAAGAGACGCCAGACCACGCTACAGCAACTCGGGTTGGCGCAGCGAGTTGGCTTCCAGCACAGTCAACGCAGTCATGTTGACGATCCGGCGCACCGTTGCCGACGACGTCAGGATGTTGACGGGCTTGGCGGCCCCCAGCAGGATCGGCCCGATCGCAATGTTGTTGCCGGCCGTTGCCTTCAGCAGGTTGTAGGAGATGTTGGCCGAGTCGATGTTTGGGCACACGATCAGGTTTGCTTCGCCCTTCAGCGTTGAAAATGGCATGATCGACTTGCGCATTGCCTCGTCGACCGCGCAGTCCGCATGCATCTCGCCGTCGACGTCGAGCTCGGGAGCGCGCCTGCGAACGAGGTCCAGCGCGGCCCGCATCTTCAACGCGGTCACGGCGTTGCTCGAACCAAAGTTGGAATGCGACACCAGTGCCACCGACGGCTCAAAGCCCAGCCGGCGCAGCTGCTCCGCGGCGAGGATCGTGATCTCGGCCACTTCCTCGGCGCTGGGATCGATGTTCACGTGCGTGTCCACCAGCGCCAGCTGCCGGCCCGGCAGCATCAGCACGTTCATAGCAGCGTAGACGCCGCAACCCGGTCGTCGGCCGATCACCTGGTCGATGTAGTGCAGGTGCAGATTGTGCGTGCCGAAGGTCCCGCAGATCATTCCGTCGGCATCGTCCCTGAGTATCATCATGGCGCCGATCAGCGTGTGGCGGCGACGCATCTCGATCTTGGCGTATTGCGCGGTCACGCCCTTGCGTGCAGCAATCCGGTGGTAGCTTTCCCAGTAGTCGCGATAGCGCGCGTCAAACTGCGGGATTGATCAGGTCGAAGTCCTGCTCGGCCCGCATGCGCAATCCGAAGCGCGTGAGCCGCCGTTCAATGACTTCGGGCCGACCGATCAGCAGCGGTCGCGCGAGTCCTTCGTCGATGACAACCTGCACCGCTCGCAACACGCGCTCTTCCTCGCCCTCGGCAAACACGATGCGCGAACGTCCTCCCGTCGCGACCGCATTCTTCGCGATCGTGAAGATCGGCTTCATGAACGTGCCGGAGTGGTAGACGAACTGCTGCAGTTGGTCGCGGTAGGCCGTCGAGGTCGGCAATCGGCCGCGACGCCACGCCACTCGTCATCGCCGCCTGCGCAACGGCTGGTGCGATGCGCGTGATCAGGCGCGGATCGAATGGCTTGGGGATCAGGTATTCCGGACCGAAGGCGAGGTTCGATATGCCGTAGGCCGATGCGACCACATCGCTCTGCTCTTCCTGCGCAAGCGCAGCGACGAGCGTGCACCGCCGCGACCTCCATCGCCGCGGTGATTGTCGTCGCACCGACGTCGAGCGCGCCGCGGAAGATGAACGGGAAGCACAGGACGTTGTTGACCTGGTTCGGATAATCGGACCGGCCCGTGGCGATGATGGCGTCGTCGCGAACGCGCCTGACCTCTTCCGGCAGGATCTCGGGCGTCGGATTCGCCAGCGCCAGGACCAGCGGCCGCGCGGCCATCCGCGCCACCATCTCCCCCTTGAGCACACCGCCCGCCGATAAGCCGAGGAAGATGTCCGCGTCAGCGATGACGTCGGCAAGCTTGCGCGCCTTCGTGTCCTGCGCGAACTTTGCCTTGTCGTCGTCCATCAGCACGGTGCGACCGCGATAGACAACGCCTTCGATGTCAGTGACCCAGATGTTCTTGCGCGGTACGTCCGAGGTCACCAGCAGCTCAAGGCATGCGAGCGCGGCGGCGCCGGCCCCGCTCGTGACGAGCTTGACGGCCTCGAGCTGCTTGCCGACGACCTTCAGGCCGTTGAGGATCGCCGCCCCGACGATGATCGCCGTACCGTGCTGGTCATCGTGGAACACCGGGATCTTCAGCCGTGTGCGCAACTTGCGTTCGACGTAGAAGCACTCGGGTGCCTTGATGTCTTCGAGATTGATGCCGCCGAAGGTCGGTTCCAGCGCGGCGATCACTTCGATCAGACGATCCGGGTCGAGCTCATTCATCTCGATGTCGAAGACATCGATACCGGCGAACTTCTTGAACAGCACCGCCTTGCCTTCCATGACTGGCTTGGCGGCCAACGGACCGATGTTGCCGAGGCCGAGCACGGCTGTGCCGTTGGTCACGACGCCCACCAGGTTGCCGCGCGCCGTATAACGAAATGCCTCCGCTGGATTCTCGTGTATCGCCTCGCTCGCGGCAGCGACGCCCGGGGAATACGCGAGGGCGAGGTCACGCTGGTTGACCGAGTTGCTTGGTCGGAGCTATCGCGATCTTTCCCGGCGTCGGCTTCTCGTGGTACTCGAGTGCCGCGCGGCGCAGGTCATCGTGTTCAGTCGTGGGCATGGGATGTAATGGGCCTGATGCGCAGATCGGCCATTATCCGTGCCGCCCTGATCGCGCGCCTGGACCGACGCGCCTTGCGGAACGCCAAACTGATCGGCGACGCTGGAGATGCCTTCCGATACCCTTCCATGAGCTGGCACCGGGTATCGACTCGCCCCGCTTTGCATCCCACGCAGCCGGCGATCCTAATTTGTCCTAGACAAACTTGACAATCGTTGCGGCGACAGTAGACTTTCTCGCGACCTTCCTCAGAGCCTGTCATATGGCCTGGGCGCGGCAACCCTAGTCGGTGCTATTCCTCCTCCCTCCTCTACCGAATGTGGGCGCGTCCAGGTGACAGGCTTTCTTTTTGTCCAGGACAGATATGAGAGCCTGCCGTCGCGTGTGACGGGGTGATCCCGCGTTGTGGTCAACGCATGCGCAGATGCGTGCGACATCAATCAGCGTCAGGAAGACGCAATGCTGAAAACAGTGGAAGGCGCAGCCGACAGACAGCGCAGGTTCAGGCCTGATGCCCCGCTGCGTTGAGCAGGGCCGTAGATCAGTGGCTTATCAGGCCGAACGGGCGGGCGTGGTCTCTTCGACCGGGAGCGGAGACTCGACCGCCGGACGTGCCTGCGGTGGTGCCGGCGGAGTTGCATCGGCTGTTGCCGGCTTCTGCTCCAGGACAACGGTTGCGCGCCCCGCAGAGATTGCCGCATCGACCTTGCCGCTGGCAGCAAGCGCCAGCCGCGACCGTTCGCCCAGAACTCGCGCTCCGTAGCCGCCGTCGTCCGGCAGGTTGCCTGCCCCGACATACAACTGCAATCCGCGCTCGACGGAGCCGCCGCGCGAGATGAGATCGCTCAGGATCGCGGACCCGACCTTCATGTTGGCTACCGGATCCAGCGCTGCAATCTGTCCGCCATGAGGCTCGAACCGTTCGGCGTGGACGCGGGTCATGACCTGCATGAGTCCCTGGGCTCCCATCGAACTCTCTGCGAAAGGATTCAGACTGGACTCGATCGCAACCACGGACAGGATCAACAGCGGGTCCATTTTGTTCTCGTGACCGATCTGGAACGCGGCCGACACCAGCATGCGCGTCGCCTCCTCGGCGACCCGATAGCGGCGCGACAGGTACTGCACGACGTGTTTCTGGCGCGGATCGGTGGCCATCAGCACGGCCGCCGGAGTCGTCGCCGCTTCCGGCGCGACCTCGGCTATTCCCTCGATCGACGGCGTCGAAGCCACCGCAGCCGGGATCGGCAGGGCCGACTTGAGTACCGACCGTACGTCTTCGTTGGCGACCACGACGGCACCAAGCAGCAGCGCGGCGCTACCGGCCAACGTAACCAGGGCGCGCGCGGTCGCGAGCGCACCGGCGCGAACGTCGTGGATGACTTCAGCCCACGCGACTGTAGCCGCGGGAGCCAGGGAGATCGAATTCGTGGCTGCAGACATGCGTGCCTCCTTATGCTGAACGGCCACGGGTCACGAGACCTCCGGTCGCCACTCACAGGTTGGTACGTTGAACCCGACGGCCCACGAGCCAGCTCGGATTTTCGGGATGCCGGATCCGGCCCAAGGGCCACAACCGGCACCAGTTCGAACGGGACGTGTCCCGATCACTCAAAAGAACGAACAGCGGGACTCGTTAAGTCCCTAGACTCCGGTTTTGCTGCTTCGCCGAGGCGGGAGAGCGGAGTCGGCCGAATGGCTGAACTGAATTTTAGGGTCTGGAGTCAATGGGTCAACCCGAAAATTCGGCATTTCCGACCGGCGGACGCGGCAAACCACTTGCCATGACTTGGCAATGACGCCATTTACTCATTTATTTTCATAAACTTAAGTCGACATCGGCAATGTTAGTAAGTGCTTATTTAGAGTCATTGATTCTTTTCTGCTTTGCAACAAATTTCCGATGAAATACCGCGACTTACGGGATTTCCTGGGTCGCTTGGAGGCAACGCAGCAACTCCGTCGCATCCGCACGCCGGTCTCGACCCGCCTCGAAATGACCGAGATCAGCGACCGCACCCTGCGGGCCGGCGGGCCGGCCTTGCTGTTCGAACGACCGGAAGGCCATCACATTCCGGTGCTGACCAACCTCTTCGGGACCCCGGAGCGGGTGGCGCTCGCCATGGGGGCCGACAGCGTCGGTGCCCTCCGCGAGGTGGGCGAACTGCTGGCAAGCCTCAAGGAACCCGAGGCGCCGCGGGGACTGCGTGATGCGCTGGGCAAGGTCGCTCTACTAAAGAGCGCGCTGTGGGACATGGCCCCCAGGGAGATCCGCTCGGCGCCCTGCCAGGAGGTCCGCATCGAAGGTCCGGACGTCGATCTGGCGCGGCTGCCGATCCAGACCTGCTGGCCCGGAGATGCCGGTCCGCTGATCACGTGGGGACTCGTCGTCACGCGCGGTCCCAACAAGCCGCGCCAGAACCTGGGTATCTACCGGCAACAGGTGATCGGTCGGAACAAGCTGATCATGCGCTGGCTGGCCCATCGTGGCGGCGCACTGGACTTCCGCGACCACGCGCTCGCGTTTCCAGGCCAGCCCTTTCCGATCGCCGTGGCCCTCGGCGCGGACCCGGCCACGATTCTGGGCGCGGTCACGCCCGTCCCGGACAACCTCTCGGAGTATCAGTTCGCCGGCCTGTTGCGCGGCGGGCGCACCGAGACAGTCAAATGCATCGGCAACGACCTGCGCGTCAACAAGGGCGAACCCCTGGAGTCGCCTTCGCCGGACGAGGAAGCCGATTTCTATTTTATCCAGACACAGGAGCCGGATCAGGTCATCCAGCGCATGCTGGAGTTGGTCACCACGCGCATCCCCAAGCGGTTCGGATTCGACCCCATGAACGACATCCAGGTCCTCACGCCCATGCGCCGGAATCAGCTGGGCGCCGACAACTTGAACGCCGTTTTGCAGAAGGCGCTCAATCCCACGGGAACACAGGTGGAGCGTTTCGGCAGAAAGTACCGGTGCCGTGACCGCGTGATGCAGATCCTGAACAACTACGATAAGGACGTGTTCAACGGCGACATCGGCCGCATTGTCGACGTGGATCTCGAGGACCAGCAGCTGACCGTGAACTTTGACGGGCGCAAGGTCCGGTACGACTTCAGCGAACTGGACGAGATCGTCCACGCCTATGCCTGCTCCATCCACAAGTCGCAGGGAAGCGAGTATCCGGCCGTCGTCATCCTGATCACCACCCAGCACTACAAGTTATTGCAGCGGAACCTTTTATATACAGGACTTACCCGCGGCAGGAAGCTGGTCTGCCTGGTAGGTTCAGCCAAAGCCGTCTACATCGCCATCAAGAACAACGAGATCCGGTTGAGGCGGACCGGCCTGCGCGAGCGGTTGGTCTTTCCGGGCGACAGACAGGTGATTCTCGATGACCCGTCGGAAGGAGGATGAAATGGCTACAAAAAAGCGACAGACAGCCACGAAGAGCCCGAACCGCGAGGCGGCGGACAAGGCATTGCAGTTGACGTGGGTGTTGAAAGGCCGGCTCAAGAACGCGCGGTTGGAGTTCCTGCGCATCGGAGGGATGCTGGCGAAGGTGCGGGACGAGAAGATGTTCGCGGTTCTGCACCACCCCGACATCGAGGACTATGCCGAGAAGCGGCTCCAGTTGGGCCGGTCGTCCCTCTACCGGTATCTCAAGGTCTATGACTGGGCAAAGCAATCCCACCCCGAATGGCTGGAGCCCAAGCCGAAAGGCTTCATCCCCGAGTTGGACGACGTGGCCGGGCTGATGTGGATCGAGGAAGAGCTCCAGCGAAAAGACCTGAGCGCCGCGGATCGTCGGGAGCTGGAAGCCCTGCGGGCCAAGGGCCTGGCCGGAAGCCTGCGCCGGAGCGACCTATCCGCCTGGCAGAAGAAAGGCCGGAAGACCAACACGTTGCAGACTTACTACAACAAATTCCGGAGTCTGCGGACGAGGAGCGCCCGAATCGTCGGCATGCCGCCTGAGGCGCTCAAGTGCCTCGACGACGCCATTGCCATTCTGAAGAATCACCAGCAGGTCTCCCACAGCGGTCTGGATGATCTTGGCCCAGTCATTTCGTTCGAGCGAAAATCAGCGTAACATGCTGCTTGTAAGCCCCTTGCAAACAAGTCCAACTGGTTGGACTCGCGGGTCAAGGACATTGGATGGCGATGCGACTCTATGAAAGCAGGAACGCGAGGGCGTGGGCGCGACGAGGACTGAGGCGCGCGTCGGGCAGACACAGTCTCAGCCAGTCGCCAGGGAACTCGCGCAACACGGGCCACGGCGCGATCCTCAACGCCTCAACCGTGTACTTTCGAGCCACGTCCGCATCCTTGAGGAGCCGGCGAAGCTCCGCCGGCATGAGGTGTTTCAGAATGCCGGGATACACCGGTATCCGCACGGTCTGCCCATCGGGCAGCACGCACCGCGCCACGCCCACGCTCCTGACAAAAGCCACGGTTCTCTTCATCTTGACTTCCCATCCGGCGACACCGGCTTGAGCCACTCAATCAGCTGATCGCGCATCCTGACGGCATCCTCGGGGTCCACATCGGCGTAAGCTTTCAGGTCTTTCCTGATGGACACGTCCGTCCACGCCAGCAACCTTTCAGCAATCAGCAAAGCGTCCTGTTGCCCCAATAGCCGTTTCACGAGAGCCTGCATGTCTCGATGTTTCCGCAGAACGGCACGGATATCCACAAGGTCCCGGGCCTCCGTGCGTTCGGCGACGCATTGGATCTTGTCGGCGAGGTATCGCCGCAGAGACACACGCCTGAGACCGGGAAGCGTTCGGGCAACCGATAGGTCCGAGTCCGAGACGTCCTCGTAGTTCGACAGCACCTCGACGGATATCTTCCTGCCGCCCGGCAATCTCAGAACCCCCTGGAAACCGGATCCGAACTCATCGGGTGAACGAACCACTTCGAACTTGCCGGGGAACAAGTCCTGTATCTCCATCAGAATGGGGCGCACATCCTGCAGGGCCTTCCTTGTGTGGAAATCCAAGTCAAACGACTGGCGATGCCCGAGTTCTTCGATCGCTATGGAAGAGGTCCCCGCCCAGTAACACAGCTTCGCGATCCGCGGACAGCGCTTGACCAGCAGGCGCACAGCATTCCGGACCAGTTGTTCCTGTCTTTTCATCAATGATGCGTATTAGTGGGCAATCGCTCGCCGAAAGTCAATCTCGCTGTCTTCCGCCCTCCTGTTCAGCCCGAACCATCTACCAGCCCAACGCACGCAGGAAGAGATGCGCCGCCACGCTGGCCGCCAGGATCGTCAGAACACAAGGCAGAATCATGCGGAAGACGGCCAGCAAGGAACTCGAGAAGTAATCCCTCGTCACCAACGCACACAGATGCACCGGGGAGAGCATCATGCCGCAGTAGCCGAAGCCATAGGCCAGCACCAGCGTGGCCAGCGGGGTAAGGCCCGAAGCCGGCACCGCCATGATACCGACCACCATCGGGAACGACGTGCCGGTGAAGCCCAGCGCAATCCCGGTGACGAAGCCGGCGAGAAAGGGAAGCGCCGCAACGGCCGCCGCGGCGGGCACGCCACTCCTGATAAGTTCATCGCTGGCAACCGGCAGAAGACCGGACGCCGTCAGCATCCCCTTGAATACCATGACCCCCACCAGCGACAACTGGGTGTTGAGCGACGTCTTGCTCAAGAGGGTCGAGAACACGGCGAGCCTGCGGCCAGGCTCCTGTCGCACGGTTCTGATCTCATCGAGGAGGATAATCAGGACGGCACCGGCCATGCCGGCCATAAGCACCAGCATCTTCCTGTTTTGCACATCCACCCCGGCAAACAGCCGGTTCACGATCGGCGGCATGACGAAGAGCGATGCCACGACCACGGCGATCGGCAGAAGCAGAAAAAGCGCGCGCCTGTTGCTGCCCTGCTCACCTCCGACTTTCTCCTGCAGGCGCGTCACGTGCGGCCGCACGAGAACGAAATAACCGATGGCTATGGCAACAGGCGTATAGAAGAACTCGGCCGACATGAATTTCCAGGCATCCATGTCGAATATCTTCATGGCGATGATGACCCCGGGATACAGCGGCCACCAGTACTCCCACACGTGCCTGAACCAGTAGTTGACGCTGGATTTCCAGTTGGCGAACTCGGGGCCGTCGCCCCCTGCCTGCTGGACAAACGGCGCCGACGCAAGCGCGCCGGCCGGCATGGGCACGAGCCCGACCACTGCCGGGAGAACCATGACCGTGGCCGCTCGCCCGTGTCGCCCGCCCCAGCGCAAGGCCGCCGCGACCATTTCTTTGGAATTGCGCGCGTCCGTCAGATAGCGCCCCACCTCGATGATCAGGGCCATGATGATCACGAACAACCACAGCTCGGTGCTCGTGGCCGCCTTGCCGAGGTTGACTGCCGTCTGTTGAACCGTGAGGCCGCCCCAGAAGTTCAGGGCCAACCCGCCCGTGATCAACGCCAGCCCCAGGTGAATTCGGGCCCGGGACAACAACAGAACCAGGGCAAAAATGACAAGAATCTTAAAAATCGCAGGCATAATCCAGAGACCAGAGGTCTGAAGTCAGAGATCAGAAAGAGAACAATCTTCAAAGAGCCTTGGAATTTCCGCCATCTGTCGTCCGTCGTCTGTCATCTAGCCCTTTTTTAACTGGCGACACTTGACGCCGGCCTCGGCCAGCAGACGGCGGGTCTGGCGGTTGAACTCGTAGGCCTTGTCGTACACGACTTCCACTATGCCGGCATTGATGATCATCCTCGCGCAAATCAGGCACGGGCTCATCGTGCAGTACAGCGAGGCGCCGCGGAGTGCGATTCCATGGTAGGCCGCCTGCGTGATCGCGTTCTCCTCCGCATGGGAGCAGATGCATTCTCCGAGGTCGTGCCCTGACGGCGCGTTGCCGGCACAACGGGCGCAACCGCCCTCATAGCAGTTCCTCACTCCGCGCGGGGTTCCGTTGTATCCCGTGGAAATGACCCGCTCGTCCTTGACGATGACGGCAGCCACCTGCCGCCGGAGGCAGTTCCCCCGGGTTGCCACCACCCGGGCGATATCCATGAAGTAGGCATCCCAGCCGGGCCTGAGCGATCTCTTTCTTTTCATAGGCATCAGAATGCCCGGAAATGACCCTATCGTCAATGCCAGTGACGAGAAGCGCCTGCCCCAAGAACTCCGGAAATCCTTCTTGCTATTGCCGGTCAAAGGCTCAGCCTCACTTTCAGGTATCTTGAAGAAAAGTGATCGTCGAATCGAGTCGAGGGCTGGACCATGGCTATTACAATCAAGAAGAGCAAGTTGACGCTTAAGGCTCCCGTTGTAGAGACATCCCCCGAGACCGAGCCGGGCACGATGGAGGACTCGGGCGCCGGGCCGGTTGCCGACAAGAAGGACGCAAAGGGCGGCGGCTCCGGTTTCCCCATTTTCCAGACGATCACGCTGGCCCTTGCCGTGCTCGCCTTCATCCTCTTCGCTGCCCTGCTGGGACTCCAAGCCAAGGAATGGTCGTATTTCCACGAGCCGCCTTCGGCGTTTGCGGAATTCACGCCGCAAATGCCGTCAGCTCCCGCTCCGGCCCCTGCGCCTGCCGTCGAAGAGCCTGCAGCAACGCCGGCACCCGCCGCGACGTCAGAGCCAGCCGCAGAAGCGGCCGCGCCCGCCGCCGCTACATCGGCGCCTCCCGCTGCCGCGGACGCACCCGCGGCACCCGCCGCACCGGCCAACTAGCCCCCCGCATGGAACAGGACCGGAATACGAAGCACGCATCCATCACAACGTCGTTGATCCACGGTCTCATCAAAAACGAAATCGCGGCCTTCTGCCAGGAAGCCGGCCAGCCGTCCTACCGCGCCGATCAGATCTGGAATTGGCTCTACGTCAAGAATGCCACCGACTGGGCGCAGATGAAGAACCTCCCTGCCGCGCTGAGGACTCAACTGGCGGAACGGTTTTCCCTCGATTCCGCCACCGAAGCCAGGATCGAGGGCGAATCCGGCGGCACTCGCAAGATACTCCTGGGCCTTCGCGACGGAGAACGAGTCGAGGAAGTTCTCATCCCGGCCGACAACCGCCGCACCGTCTGCATTTCCAGCCAGGCGGGATGCCGTTTCCATTGCTCCTTCTGCGCCAGCGGCCAGTCCGGTTTCCGCCGCAACCTCGATGCCGGCGAGATCGTGGGCCAAGTGCTCCTCGCCTGGCGCGGATTCGGCGATAAGCCTACCCATGTCGTGGTCATGGGTGTCGGCGAACCCTTCGACAACTACGACGCCGTCCTGAAAGCCGTGCGCATCATCAACGATCAGGAGGGGCTCTGCCTGGGAGCGCGGCGTATCACCATCAGTACCGCCGGCGTCATCCCCGGCATCGAACGGCTGGCAGAGGAAGGACTGCAGGTCGAACTCTCGGTGTCACTCCACGCCCCCTCCGACAGCCTGCGATCCGAACTCATGCCCATCAACCGCCAGTATCCCCTGCCCCGGTCTGCTCACCGCCTGCGAGGCCTATTTCAAGAAGACAAAACGTCTGATCACCTTCGAGTACACCTTGATCGCAAGCGTCAACGATCAGCCGTCGCACGCCCGAGAACTGGCCCGCCTGCTCGCCTCCCTTCCCTGCCGGGTGAACTTCATCCCGCTGAGCCCCGTCAGCGAGTATGCCGGCGCGCCGTCCTCCCCGTCCGTGGCGGACGGGTTCATCCGGGCCCTGGACAAGGAAGGCATCAATGCCACCTTGAGGGCATCGCGGGGAACATCGGTCAATGCCGCCTGCGGCCAACTGAGAAGCACCCATGAAGCAACCTAGCCCGGCCAAGAGAAACTCCCGCGGTGTGGCGGCGGACGTGATCGGCGAATGGCTTGACAGCGGCATCTTCCCGGACACGCTGATGGAGGCGGTGAGCGCCAACCGCGCCTTCGTGATGGAGGTTGTTTACGGCGTGGCGCGGTGGAGACGTACCCTGGAATGGGTGATTCACCGGTGCGCGGAACGAACCCCCGCTCCCGACGCCATGCCCTATCTCCTCACCGGCCTGTACCAGATCTTCCTGATGGACAGTGTCACCGACTATGCTGCCGTCCACGAGACGGTGGAGTCCGCCAAGGCGAGGGGCCGGAAGACCGCCGGCTTTGTCAATGCCATCTTGCGGAAAGCGCTCCGTCAGATGGACGCCATTCGACAGAATCTGGAGAGGCAGAAACTCGGCCTGCGCGAGTCGCACCCCGATATCCTGGTGGACCGGTGGAACGCACAGTTCGGGCCGGAGAAAACACTGGCGCTCTGCCGGTGGAACAACACCCGACCCCTGGTCACCGCGCATCCCCTGTGCGAGAATGACGGGCTCGCCCGCTGGGTGGCCAGCCTTGAGAAGACGGGGGTGACAGCGACGCCCCATGCCTTTGCCCCGGACAGATTCGTATCCCTGCCCACCGGCGTTCGCGTTACGGATCTTCCCGGCTACGAGGAAGGCCTCTTCAGCATCCAGGATCCTTCCACCATGAAGGCCGTTGATCTTCTCGACCCGCAGCCCGGGGAATTCATCCTCGACGCCTGTGCCGCGCCCGGCGGCAAGACCGCCCTGATCGCCGAACGGATGCAGGGACGCGGCGAACTTGTTGCCATGGACCTTCAGGAGGACCGGCTGGATGCCCTGCGGGAGAACATCGGCCGGCTGCGCCTTGGCGTGGTGCGGGCGGCCCGGGGCGATGCCACCTCCGAGGCCGATGTGGGGGCCGTCCGGGGAAACCGCCGGCT
>CAVRDD010000055.1:0-105727 GCA_963719715.1 uncultured beta proteobacterium | reverse complement strand
CACAGCAGATCCAGACCTGGCCCGCCGCATTGCCTTTGTCGCCGTTCCGCCCGGGCGCTCCGTCCATCAGCGCCGGCGCTTCCTGCCTGGACTGGCCCCGCCCGCCCGGCCCCTGGTCTTTTCCGAAGATCGAGGTGTTGTTCCAGCCCGCCTTGCCCTTGTCGCCGACTGCCAGCTTCGGTTTCGGCGGCTTGTCCTGCGTCGGCTCGCCCCGACCGAGCCCTGCCGGCCGCGCCTTGTCGTCGGGCAACGCGGGACCGTCGACCACGATGGCAGGCGCTTCGCCGCCCGGTCCGGGCTCGGCACGAAGCACGCGCGCAAAGATCACCACCTGATGGCCGAGCAGATTCAGCCGGCCGGAGACTGTCACCTCGTCGCCGTAGACCTTGAGATTGGCCGTCGGCGGAACGAACTGGTGGTTGGCAGCGTCCCTCTTGGCGACATCCTGGTGCAGCACCAGCGGCAGTGCCGTATCGATGACCAGGTCTGTCACGATCTTGGAGGTCTGCCCCCCAACCGTCCGATCGGCGGTCGTTTCTTGCCGGTTGAACAGAGGGTCGATGACGAGACTGCTCATGAGGCCTCCCGTGGGCAGGTGGGTTTGCAATCGCCAGCGGCCGAGCGGCGACCGGCCGGCCATCGGCCTTCAGGACAGCAGGTTCTTGGCGAGCAGGACCTGGTCCTGGCAGAGCCGGTCGAAACCGTCGAGCATCTCCTGGTAGCGTCGGCGCACCGACAGCTCCGCCTGCATGCGGGCCTTCTGCTTCTGTAGCTCAGCCGGATCGCTCGACCAATCGATGGTCCGCAGCAGGACCTTGTCGACAGCCTCCAGATATCGCCGCAGGCCGTAGGCGATCTCGCCACCCGCCTTGTGGAGCGCCTCCAGCGCCTCACCGGCATCGTCTTCGGCGGCCAGGCCGTCATAGGCCTTCTTCCAGGACTTGAACGAGGCCTCCAGGTCCACCTTCGGCTTCAGCTTGGAGAGCGCGTCGAACTCGCTCTGGACCTCATCGGCCTCCCGGCGGGCCTCCTTGTCGGCGGCCGACTTGCCGAGCGCCGACTCGAGCACGGTCCTCAGCGAGTCCTTGTGGAAGCCGCGCAGCGATTCCAACTCCGCGGACCAGACCTTGCCCGGATCCTTTGACTGCATCTTCGGACGAAGGTAGTCCATCGTGGCCTTGGACGCAGATGTTGAACCGCGGCCGGGAAACTCGATGAGGCGCAGATAGATGGACGAGAAGGACGCCCCGCTGGCGCGGGACGCGAACTGCTTGGCCACCGTCTCGCCCATGATGCGCATTGCTGCCAGCAGCTGGAAGCGGACGTAGGGAACCTTCTCCGTCTCGTAGATCAGCTTGTGCTTGCGCCCGAAATCCTCGAACGCCCGCTCGCAATCGCTGGCCACACGAGCCAGATCGTCGCGCGATGGAAACGCCTCCTTGGCCAGCAGGTCGTCCCAGGCCTTCAGCGCCTTCTCCAGAGGCCCCAAGGTCTCGAACAGCTTCGTCTTCTTCCAGTTCTCGACCGCCTTGGTGTCGTTGAGGTCCTGGATCTTGACGCGATCGAGGCATGTGGCGATCGTGTCCGCGAGAAACGTCGATAGCCGCGTGGCGTTGCGGTCGACGCTGGCCCGTGTGTTGTCCAGCATCTCGTCCCAGCTCTTGCGGGTTTCGGGGTCGCGTATCGCGAGGTCCCAGTTGGCTCTGGGAAAGTCGTTGACGTTCTCGTCCCCGAACTTGTTGACCAGCTCGCTACGGATCGACTCGAGCTGGGGATCGAACAGCTTCTCGACGGTGTCGATGGCGTTGAGCTTGCCGTCCAGCAGCCGGATCTCCGGAAGCTTCTCGAAGTCCAGGCGATTGCGCTGCTCGCCGTCGTTGAACTCCGCCTCCATCACGGCGTGCCATGACGTGTATTCGGGCTTGAACTTCTGCACCGCAAAGTCCTCGCGCCTGCGCCCTGGGTTCTCTGCCAACCATCGGCGCTCCGCTTCGCGCTCGCGGAACCGCATCCGGCCCTCCGTGTTGAGACTCTTGATCTCCACGTGCTCGTTGGGCATGGCAAGCTCCTCGCGACCGGACGGGAAGGGGAAACGCATAACATCCGAGACCGGCGTGCCATGTCTCGACCGTGAAGGCCGTGATCGACGTCACGCGGCGCGAATGGGACGGAGACTATCTCACGGCGAAACCCTTCCGGGCAAGCTACGCGATGCGATCAGCGGCCTCGCAATCGCCGGCGCGTCAATCGTGCCGGCTTCCCACATGCGTCCATAGTTCAGGTTGCCGTCGGCTCCCACTCGCACACGTGTGCGAACCAGCGACTACCACGTGAACTGGGCGTCGTAGGTCGGCGCGCTCACGCCCAGCATGTACGCCGAAGCTTCGAAGTTCAGCACCTTGGCAATAAACGTCGCCATTGGCTCCGACACGAGTCGCGCGCGTATCCCCGAGCGAGCCCACATTGCCACGAGGTTTTGGCAGATCTCTTCTTCGTGATTGACGTAGCGATCGTTCGGGGCAATTGAGCTGGAACGCGAAGCCGTCGCGATAGCCGGCGCTGGCCATCGAGGGCCTTGGCTCGCTCCGGATTGCTCGAGGGTCGACGATCGATCTCGCTTGAATAGCGTTGACCCCGGCGCCACGAGAATCCCCGCAGGGATCGACAGCCTCGCATCGTGCTGCGCTTGATCGCTTCACGGTCGATCGCGATGTTCAAGGCCTCGCGCACCCGCTTGTCCTTGAACGGGTTGCCCCCCTCCACTCACCGCTACTGCAAGTCGTTCATCGCGTCATCGCCAATTTCCTCATCAAGCAGTCCGGGCTGAAGCGCAGCGAGGCCCATGCCGGCGCGGTGACTCTCATTCAGCGCTTCGACTCAGCGGCCAATCTCAACATTCACTCATATTGCCTCCCTCCTGGATGGGGTGAAGGCTAGGAATTCCAACGGCACTTCCGGGATTATCTCTTCGCCGTTAGAACCGTGACCAACGGGGGATTTGGTGTTGAGCGCTCCTGAAAAATGACAGGAATCGCCCTCCGAGGAATGCGTAGGGTCACGCGAGCAGCCGCAGAGGGCCGGCCTAATGGCCCAGGCACGATCGACCCCTGACGAGCGACATCGGATCGTCGTCTCGCTGCCCTACTACGCGATGCGTTGATCGAACTGGTAGTGCAGTGCCGGCTGGGCGTGGGGATCGGAGCCGTCCCCTGCCCGACATCGGGATCTGGCGCACGGACGGCGCTCGGTGACAAAGGCGATGCGGCGCATCTTCGCGCCACGCAGCGGCGAACGACCGCCATCGAGTGTGAATCCGCCGCTCGGAGATGTCCTTCCCATGCCGGCGTCAATCCGGCTGCCGCCCCTCAGCACCGCTCTCTACTTGACGTCACCAGATCACGATGAACCGGATCATGAACCGGTTTCCGCCATTTTGCGAAACAGATTCAAACATCGTTCAGCGCTTCCACCCCGATCCTCAATCTATCGCCCAACCGTTGGGCATGCCGGCCAGTGAAATTTCGACGAGTGCGTCATGTTGGACGTTAGTCGCTCGTAGGTGCGCCAGTGCATCCCCTTGGGTTTGCCGCCATGGCCATTCAGGATGCCCGGTTCCCAATTCGAGCCGATCCCGGATCCTGTCGGCTCGGCGCGTTGCACGATCATCGACGCCTTTCCCGCTGGCTGGCATAGGCCAGCTCGTAGCAATGCCGACAGGCGAAGACGGCGCCGCCAAGATAGAATCGCCACGCGACGTCCGCATCCATGTGCAGGGCAGAGGAACCACGCCCGCTGCCCGCCGAGGTGGCAGGGCGTCCATTCAAGTCGAACTGGGTATTCCATCGGTTGCCAATCGCCGCCATTGCTTCGTGCTCGGTAGTTCAGAATCACCCGGTCCGCTTTCGTGCCTGCACCTGGATTGAGGCCTACTTCTTCGCCGTTGCGCGACCACTTCCACGATGAACGACCGGCCCGGTGTCAGCAAGCCATCGCGTTGTAGCCGCCGCACATCCAGCGCCCGCATATCGCTGGTGGTGTCCTTGCCGCTGATGCCAGCGTCCGCTACCCATCCGCCCATTTATTTTTTCTCCGGAGATTTGCCGAAATCATTTGGCAAGTTGGCACGCAGGTCGTTTCGCCGAAATTGCCCGAAAGCCTTACCCCGTCTGGCTTTTCGCCGATTTGTGACGATGTTGCTATGTTCATGCGCCGCGCAGCGTCTTTCAGCTTCAAAAGCATCGCCAAAGTGCGCTCGAACTTGCGATCCAGATGCGTTTCGTAGCGATTCAGCTTCTCCAGACGGTGTGCCTGCAGCCCTTCGCCCAGGGTTTGCGCCTTGATTGCCGGGGAAATCGCGCTTCCTGTTCCATGCGATAGCAGATCGGTTCCAGCGTTTCGCGGATGAAATCGCGCCAGCCCTTCGGCGGTGGCCGGGTATTCCTCTTCCTCGACATACTCATCCCACCAGTCACGCGAATCCGGCAGTCAGCGCCCGCCGGGCTTTCTCGTAGGCATTCGCGCCGCCCTTGCGCAGGATCGCCGCTGCCTTGCTGTCCGGCCGCAAGATCAAGTTCGGCGCTCTTCGCTGCTGCTCTGCATTTCTTCCGGGGTCGCTGTCCATCAGGTCGCGCAGGTCAGTGTTCTCGCCCGACAGACCCACGCTGAAACGGTGCCGCCGACGGCATCACCGTCTTCGGACTGCTCACCGTGCTTTTCAGCCCCTCGTTGATCTTCGCGCCTTCGGCCAGCAGCACCCGCCGCTTGCGCCAGATGATCGTGGCCAGTTCCTCGATCAGATGCCGTTCGGTCATGCCTGCCGGTTGATGCTCGTCGAGCAGCGCGGCCAGCAGGTCGGCAAACTCCGCACCATCCTCATGCGCCAGCACCGCCAGCCGGGAAAGGATGCCGTGCTTCATGGCGTTGAAGCGCACGGGCTCGTAATTGTTCTTTCGGCGTGTCATCACGTCGGTGCACCACGCAGGCCACCACTGTAGAATCGTTTTCAATCGTTTGCATGATTCTCCCCATAGTGTTTTTCAATCAGTTCCAGCAGCGCAAAGGCGTCGTAGGAACGCCGCGGGATTGCCATCTCGAAAGTAGCGACGTCGCGAATGCCGACCGTCGACGATAACGGGGTCGGTCTTGTCGGGTCATCACCACGATGGCGTAGCGGATGCCGGGGTTGTCCCGCAACATCGCCAGCACCTTGGCGCGCCTCTGTTCACGCTGTAACTCGCAATGATCGCCGCTTTGCTTTGCCGGATCGTCGGGAGCCATCGATCCATGGCCGACTGATCGCCGTTTGCGGTAATGCTGCCCGAGGGCGAGAGCGCCAGCAGCACACCCTCCTCGGTCGCCTGTTCGATGATTTCGGCCGGGGCTCATATTTCCACCTCGACCACGGATTCCGCTGGTTGCGTGACAGTTTTCTCAACCGGCGGGGTGAAAGGCGGTGAAGGCGTTAAAGGGGTGGAGCGGTGATTTGACGGCCACCACCCGCCAGGCGGTACGCCCATCGGCCTCTGCTTGCTGAAACTCAAAGCCACCGACAATCCGGTTCGCATTCTTTTTCAGCAACCAGCCCAGCTTCGAGCGATTGATCTCACCGCGTTCTTCCACCGGGAATTCGCGCATTGCATCGAGCAGATTGGGCTGGTCTCAATATCGCCTTCTCCACAGCCTTGCGCACCGTCGTCGGAGTCGAGCCGAATACCGCGTGCCATTCGGTCATCAAGCCGCTGAGTGCATCGCCGTCAGGGTCATGGCGGACCTGTTCCAGCAACGCCGTGGCCGGATCAGGCTGCCCGAGCCACATCAACGGATACCGGCAATAGTCCGACCACGCGCCGCCGAAGGTGACAATGCTGTCCACCGCAGCGCGAGGCATCCCGGCCTTGCGCCATGCCAGAATGATGGTCAGCACCGCCGCCACATACTTCCCCCGGTTCTGGCGCACCTTATCAACCGGAAAGCCCTTGTAGGTCATCGTGGCTGGTGTCGCGCAGCGCGGGTCGATGTGAATTGTCAGCACGCGCCGCAGCAGATCGCGTATCGGGCCGACGTTGTTACCCGACCCCAGAAACAAGGTGCGCGTGCTCACCGTCGCCGTCTTGCTCACGCCCAGAATCCGGTCGGTGATTTGCTCCGCCGTCAGCATCCGCTTGATGGTGCCGTGTGGTATCCAGTCGGTGTCCATGTCATCGAACTCGATCACGGCCGGGCTGGTCAGCAGCAAGGACAAAATCACCTTGGTGGCTTCCTCCGAGGTGGTTGGATAGCTCACCTTGGCATTTCCGGCCGGCCCGGCGAAGGCACCAATCAGTTCGCAGAGATAGGTCTTGCCGCTGCCGAACACCGGCGCACGGGCGTGAAAGCCGGGCGCATACGGCAGCGACGGGCGCACCACGGCGGTGAAGATCGCCGACAATGCAGCCGCCTTATCGGTGGCGGCGACGAAGTGGAATTCGGTGAGCAAGTCTTCCAGCAAGGCCAGTGCCGCCCGTGCCGCGTCCGGTGTCGGGTCAGGGATAACAAACTGCCGCGCATCGAACACGCCGAAACGCTGCGCCGTCTTGTCGTAACCGGCCTGGGTGATGAGTTCGCCGTCTGACTCGCGGAAGTACGGTTGCCGCACCACGCCTGCCAGTGGTGGCAGGTAGCGAAAGCTCTGCGCATCGTAAAGAATAGCCGCGTGCCGCGTCGGTGGATCACAGCGCACCCACTCTTCGGCGCGCCCGTCGTATTTCTCCCAGGTCGCCGCGACCGACAGTTCCCGTGTCAGCGCCGGTGCGCTGGTTGGCACAATCGACGGATCGCCACTGGTCGGATCGGTCGAGACAGAGACGATCAAGCCGCCCGCCTGATAATGCCGCCCACGGTTCGCCAGTTCTTTCTCCGCCGCATCCACCACGCGGTGCAGGTCACCGGCCACCACGCGGATCACCGGCTTGTGCCGTGCCTCGGCATTGCGCACCCCAAGGTATTCGAGCAAAGCACGAATGTGGTACTTGTCGCGGTGCGAATGCTGGCAGCAAAATCCACCCAACGGATAGAACTCGTCCGGCTCAAAGTAGGCCGCGCCGGTATCCAGGCCGTCGGTATGCTCATGCACCCACGGGCAGGTCATGTCGTGCTTGCCTGAACCGAGCGGTGTCTTGTACAGCCCACGCGCCTTGAGCGCCGCGACGACCGGGTTCTCCGCTGCTTTGGGTGTCAGCACATCGTCGGCGTCGTTGCCGATGCTGCGCGAGGCATCACCAGACGCCGCAGAGGGCTTCGCCGTTTTTTTCGGTCGCCCTGCCGGGGCGAGTTCCAATTGCAGACGATCCACAATCTCTTGTGGCGTATAGCGTTTGTCCGGTCGCCATTCGATCAGGCGACACTGAAACGGCGCACCATCTTCGTCCGCATATTTTGGCTTGCCATTGATCGCCACCGGCAGTCGCGCCCAGCGGCTCAACGGCCCGGTCGCCCCCGCATCGCACAGGCCCGAGTCGATCACCGCGTTGAGCAGTCGTACAGCCACTGCGGCATCGGTCAGCGGTTCGGCGAGAATGATCCCGCCCTGATGATTGCCGGGGCTGGTCTCGATCAGCCAGGACAACTCAAAACCGGCCAGCCGCTCCAGCGGCACCTTGGTGCCCAGATCGTCGAGCATCAAAAAATGGCAGGCGGCAAACTGGGTTTTACGCGCCTTGAATGAACCATCGTCGCCAGGATAGAAGCTCGAACAACCGATGTAGTTGTTATTCCGGCAGAGAGATTGACGGCCACCTGATCGGCGCGACTGGCTGACCATCCGCCCACGACCGGGGTCGCCGCTCTTCGAGCACATCGCCGCAAACGCGCCTTCAGGCAGGTGCGGGAAACACCGCCGCCACAAAATCGGCATTGGTTATCTGAAAATCACCGCCTTCGCCGCCTTTACCGGCTTCCACCGGCTCGATTGGAAAAACTGTCAGCACATTGGAAGTCATGGCCGCCGCTCCTCAAGACGCTGCTTTGCGGGCGGCGGCGGGGACAACAACGTCCACCTCAAAAACTGGCTGGAAGAGGGCAGGTAGAAGCTCGACGAGGCGCGCGAGGCCCTCCGCTACCTGTGTGAACCGGTCGCGCCCCCGCGAGAGGTGGAGCAATTCCTTCACTACTTCTGTGGTGATGCTGCGAATCCCCACGCGCTCACCGAAACTGAACCGCTTCGGATCACGTTCTACAAGGCTGTCGCTGTCTTCGTTCGGGCGTTCGCCGGCATTGCGCAGAGCCTTGTCGAGGCCGGGTACTCCGACGCCGAGGCGTCCATTGCCGAAGGATGTCGAGTTCTACGTTGAGATCCGTGCCGCCATCAAGCAGCACTCTGGCGAAGAGCTCGACATCAAGCCCTACGAAGCGGACATGCGTCATCTCCTCAACACCTACGTCCAGGCTGATCCGGCACGCCGACTGAGCGAACTGGGCGACATGTCGCTGACCGAGCTCATCATCGAGACCGGCATCCACGACGCGATCGCGAGCAAGCTCAACGAGAAGGGCACGCTGTCACGGAACGCGATCGCTGAGGGCATCATCAACAACGTCCGCAAGACCATCATCCGCGACCAGCTCACCGATCCGAGGTTCTACGAGCAGATGTCGAAGCTGCTCGAGACTTGATCGAGCAGAGCCGGGCGGACGCGGCGGCGTACGAGGAGTTCCTGCGCAGGCCGAGGCGCTGGTGAAGCGGCTCGGCGCGCGAAGAGCCCGAGGACGGTCATCCCCGCGCTCTGCATGGCAAACGAGAGGCGACAGTCATCTATGGCAACCTCGCCTCGGATTCTCGCGGCCGGCCAAGACGCCGTCGCTGTGCCCCATCTGATGCGACGACGAGCGCGCACGCTGGCGCTCGAGATCGACCTCGTGCGTGCGCGAGCAGGCGCCGGCGGGCTGGAAGGGTGACCAGGCGCGCGAGGCGCAGGTTCTGAATGCGCTGTTCCCGCTGCTCGATCGCGACCGTGAGGCGACGCACGCGCTGTTCGAGCTCGTCAAGAACCAGCCGGGGTACTGATGAGCGAGACGATCCGCTCGGCGACATCGCGATCGCTGTGACCCGCAAGGCGGTCAAGAACGTCCACCTTTCGGTGCATCCGCCGGCGGGCAGCGTGACGCTGGTTGCGCCCACTGGGACCCGACCGGAAGTGGCACGCGCCTATGCGATCTCCAAGCTCGGCTGGATTCGCGACCAGCAAGCAGAAACTGGCGAATCAAGCGCGGGAAACGCCGTCGCCAATTCGTCGAGCGAGAAAGCCATACCTCTGGGGCGGCGATATCTCCTATCGGTCGTTGAGAAGGACGCGAAGCCCTCCGTGCACCTCGGACCATCGCGGATCACCCTCACGTCGGCCCGGCAGCAGCAGGCGAAGCGTGAAGAGGTCATCCAGCAGTGGCACCGCGCGCTACTGCATGCGCAGGCCGTGCCGGCGCTCATCAAGAAATGGGAGGCGAAGGCTCGGCGTGAAAGTCTCCGGCTACTTTCTCCAGCGCATGAAAACGAAATGGGGGGCTGCAACCACCGGTCGCAGGGAACATTCGCCTCAATACCGAGCTGGTAAAGAAGCCAAAGGACCTGCTCGAGTACGTCGTCGTGCACGAGATGATCCATCTGCTGGAACCGACGCACAGCGAGCGCTTCATCACAATCCTCGGCGAGCAATACCCCACGTGGCGCGAAGCCCGCGCCGAATTCAACGAATTGCCGCTGACTGCCGAAATGTGGCAGGAGTGATCGTTTGTTGAGGGTTTACCACACACCCATTCCTCTTTGTGGTCGTGCACGACATGTGACTGACGGGCTCTGCCGTGCCACCGGATCACGAGTTACCCACGAGTTACCCACGGTGCAAAATAAAAAAGCTTACATCGCTGTAAGCCCTTCTTTTTGCTGGCGTCCCCACGGGGATTCGAACCCCGGTTACCGCCGTGAAAGGGCGATGTCCTAGGCCTCTAGACGATGGGGACCGATTAGGTGCGAGTGGTGGAGGTAAGCGGGATCGAACCGCTGACCTCTTGCATGCCATGCAAGCGCTCTCCCAGCTGAGCTATACCCCCGCAGCGCAAGGCGCGGATTATACGGAGGGGCTGTAGGGCTGTAAAGAAAACGGCCGGGGCGCAGCACGTGCGCGATGGATATGGCTTGCCCACGCATGAGGACCCGCCCTACCCTTGCGGTCGTCCACATCCGTTCAACGCGCCAGTTGGAGACCTCTCCCATGATGAAGCTCTACGACCTTGCCGGCGCCGACGAAGCGCTGCGCTTCAGCCCGCATGTCTGGCGCGTGAAGCTGGCGCTCAGGCACAAGGGGCTCGACTTCGAAACCATCCCTTGGCGCTTCATCGAGAAGGACGCGATTGCCTTCTCGGGCCAGAAGCTGGTGCCGGTGCTGGTGGACGGAGATCGCACGGTGAGCGACAGTTGGGAGATCGCGCGCTATCTGGAGTCGGCCTACGCCGACCGCCCGAGCCTCTTCGGTTGCGCCACCGGCGAAGCACATGCGCTTTTCGTGAAGCTGTGGTGCGATCAGGTGCTGCAATCCTTACTCTTCCGCATCATCCTCCCGGATCTCTTCGCCCGGCTGCACGAGGATGACCAACCCTATTTCCGGCGCACGCGCGAAGCGCGCCTGGGTCGCACGCTGGAGGAACTCGCGCTTCCGCCCGCAGAAGGTGTCGCCGCCCTGCACGACGCGCTCGGGCCGCTGCGCGCGCTGGTCAAGCGTCAGGACTTCATCGGCGGCGCGAGCCCGAGCTTCGCCGACTACATCGTGTTCGGCGCATTCCAGTGGGCACGCTGTGTATCGCCGATCCGGCTGCTCGAGCCGGACGACCAGGTGTACGCGTGGCGCGATAGGATCTTCGATGCCTTTGACGGCTATGCCAGACAAGCGCGTGGCGAACCCGTCTGACGCGACCTGCGCCTCCGGGACACGAACATGATCGACCTCTACTACTGGACCACGCCCAACGGACACAAGATCACGATGTTCCTGGAGGAGGCCGCGCTGCCGTACACGGTCAAGCCGATCAACATTTCGACCGGTGACCAGTTCGCCCCCGCATTCCTCGCGGTATCACCGAACAACAAGATTCCCGCGATCGTGGACAACGAGCCTGCGGACGGCGGCGGCCCGCTGTCGGTGTTCGAATCGGGCGCCATCCTGCAGTACCTGGCGGAGAAGACCGGACAGTTTCTGCCGACCGATCTGCGCGGCCGCACCGAGGTCATGGAATGGCTCTTCTGGCAGATGGGTGGACTCGGGCCGATGCTCGGGCAAAACCACCACTTCGTGCAGTACGCGCCGGAGCCGCTGCCTTACGCGATCGGGCGCTACATGAAGGAATCCGAGCGCCTCTACGGTGTGCTCGACGGGCGACTCGCCGGTCGCGAGTTCATCGCTGGCGAGTATTCGATCGCGGACATGGCGTGCTATCCCTGGATCGTGCCGCATCGCCGCCAGAAGATGGACATCGAGGCGTTCCCCAACCTGCAACGATGGTTCAACGCGATTCAGGCAAGACCCGCGACCGGGCGCGCCTACGCGATTGCTGAACGCATCAACACCGCGCCCGTGGTGAGCGACGCGTCGCGTTCGGTGCTGTTCGGTCAGGGGCGGCGGACGGACTCCTGAGCAGGCGGCTGGCAACCGCCCTGCAGGTCCCGCGCATATTTCACTGCGACACCACACCCCAACTGCGGCCGTGCGCCGCAGTACAGGGGAACACCTGCGGTTGGACGCTGCGCCCGCTCAGGCGCGGGTAAAGTGGACGAAGGTGCTCTTGGGGTACACGTGCCTGTAGAGCGGCCGCAGCAGATTCTTGAGCGCCTGCTTCGGCTCGAACCACCCCGACGCACCGTTGTACAACTGCCGCAGGCGAGGCTTCACAGGCACCAGACCCACTGCCCGCCCAAGCGCCACCAGAGAGGCGTAATCGAAGCAGTTGAGGTGCTCCAGGGGCTGCACCGGCATCAGGTACTCCCGGTGTACCGAAGTCATTCCGGGCAACCGTTTCAGACGCTTCTCGATGCCGCGCCCGTCTGGCACGCTCACCTTGATCAGGCCGTTGTCGTGGAGCGCGCTGGCAAGATGTTCCAGCGTCTTGCGCGGCTCGATCAGATGTTCGAACACCTGCTCGGTGTTGATGTAGTGAAAGCGATGGTTCGGGATGTCGTCCCAGTCGATCACCTTGATTCCGATCGACCGCGCGTAAGCGACCCGCTCCTGCGACAGTTCCGCGCCAGTCACGCGGCAGCCGTAGCTTCGCGCCATCGTCGCCCATTCAGCCCAGCCCAGTCCAAAGTCGAACACGTTGAGCGCGGAAGGCTTCACGCCGAAATGCTGAATCAGGTACTCCACCTGACTGGCGAGGTAGCGGTAATCGCTCAGCGCGCGCGTCCCATGCAGACGCTCCTGCTCGCTTGCCGGAATCCAGCGGTCATAGATGTCGCTGAGCAGCGCACCGGAAGGGACCGCCCGCTGGAAAACCAAGCCGCAGTCCGTGCAACGGTCGACTTCGAAGGTTGCGCCGACAAGTCGCATCAACTCGGCGCGGCCACCGTAGTGCGCGACCAGGAAGTCCCTGATCGGGGACCGGTCGTAGGGATGCCGCAAGAGCGACTCCGCGGACAGCGAACCGCAGGAGGGGCAGGAATCCCGGTACGCCAGTTCGTGCGCGTCTACCGTGTTCAATGGGATTGAGCTCGCGTTCCGACTTCGATCGGCATGGCATCAGGATTCGCCATGGCTTGCTGGGCACGCGCCGGGTCATCGCCGCCCCGGCGCGTGCGGTGCAGTATACCTCAACCGCGAAAGCAACTGAGGCCCGGGCACACGTGATCAAGACCGCCTCGTTCCTATCGTTCCACCGCGAACCCCTGCTCACGCCACTCGATCATTCCACCCTTGCGGTTCGGCACGCTGTCTAAGCCGAGGCCTGTGAGAATTGCAGCCGCGGCAGCACCGCGCACGCCGCTGCGGCACACCACCACGATCGACCGTTCCTTGCATGCAGCGACCTCGCCGGCGCGCGTGGGCAACTCGCGCAGGGTGATCAGCAATGCCCCCGGAATGTGCCCGAGCTCGCCAGCGAACTCGTCCGGTTCGCGCACGTCGAGCAGCAGGTCCAGCGTGCGCCGGCCGACCGCAGCGGATCGATGAGCGCCGCCTTGCGCGTGTGCGTGCAGGCGACGAGATAAGTCTTGCACTTTCCGCGGTTCAGTTCTCGAAACAGCATGGGCGGCCTCCACTGGAAATCGGAACGGGGAAGAAGCAAGGCAACGGCCCCGATTGAGGAGTATAGCCGTGCCTCGTGATCGCTTACGCCACGGGATATATACGCGCGACGAGACGGCCGTCCGCCTATTGCATTACAACGCAAGGAGCGGCAGAGGCGCCCTGATCCCTACGGGATCGGCGAGGAACAAACGGCTATCTGCTGTCCACCAACCTGCCACCACCCAGGCGCTGCCAGCCCGTCGGCGAAGGAAGCCACTGGCTGCCATCCCAGGTCTTCTGATACGTCGCCGCGTCGCCACCAATCCCCAGAATGTCGAGACGATTGGCTTCCCGGCTCACGACCACCGGGAGGCTCGTGAAGACGCCTCCGAGCGCCTCCCAGGCCGTCCAACCGGTGTCCGGCGCCCACGACTTGCGGAACAGGCTGCTGTCGGTTCCGAGGCCGAAGACGTCCAGCCAACCTGCTCCCCACGCGACCACTGCGGGCGGACTGGTGAAGACGCCTCCCAGAGACTCCCAGCCGCTCGCCGAGGGGCGCCAACCCCCGTCGTCCCAGGCCTTGTGATACATCGCGCCGTCGCTACCTATGCCGAAGACATCGAGCCGGGTCGGCCCGCCCGACACGACCGCTGGCGGACTCGTAAAGACTCCGCCGAGAGGCTCCCAGGCCGTCCATCCCGTGTCCGGCGTCCACGATTTGTGAAACAGGCTGCGGTCGGTTCCGAGACCGAAGACGTCCAGGCGGTCCGACGCCCACGCGACCACGGCGGGTGGACTGGTGAAGACGCCGCCCAGCGGCTCCCATCCGCTCGCCGAAGGGCGCCAGGCGCCATCCCAGGCTTTGTGATACATCGCGCCGTCGGTACCCACACCGAAGATATCGAGCCGGTTGGGCCCCCAGGACACGACCGCGGGCGGACTCGCAAAGGCTCCCCCGAGCGGTTCCCAGGACGTCCATCCGGTGTCGCGCGCCCACGCCGCGTGGAACAGGCTGCTGTCGCTGCCGAGACCGAAGACATCCAGGCGCCCGGACCCCGAAGCAACGACGGCCGGCCTGCTCGTGAAGATGCCACCCAGATGCTCCCAACCGCCCGGCGAGGGCCGCCAGATCTCATCCCACGCTTTGTGATACATCGCGCCATTCGTCCCCACGCCAAAGAGATCCACGCGGCTCGGCCCCCAGCTCGCCACAGCCAGACCGAATCGATCATCGATCGGCGGCGCGAATTCGTTGCTGGCGGTAAAGCGGCTGATCTTGCAATCGGGGGTATTCGGCAAGGGCGCGCCCACGCTGAACCTGAGCGCGCAGTCCTTGATCGCCTTGGCGGCATCCGCGAGCGCATCGTCATCGACGACTTTGGGCGGGTCCTCGATGTTCATTCCCCAGGTCCATATCGGCGAAGCAGCGGAATGGGGATTCTTGTTCAGTTGTGACTTCGCCGTGGCGCGAATGCCGAGATCCCTTGCGGTACCTGGGGTGGAGGTTTCGGAGACCTTGACGTTGCTGACTCCCATGCGATGACAATCGTTACATTTGTTGCCGGAAACTTCGACTTTGTAAGCGCGCCACGACGCGAAGTCCGTCCCGACGAAGTGGTAAGGTTGATCGTTGTTGAACTCGCCGTCTCCCGCACCCGGAAGCAGCGGTTGGCCGTCCTTCTTGACCTGCGACAAATACAGCGAGCGAATGATCGGTCCGTTGTCGTGGCAGCCCCCGCAACCGATGTCCGCAGTCTTTTCGGGCGTCAGCCATGGCCACGCCGAAGTTCCCTTGGAGGGAGCCTTCACGTCTCCACTGAGAGGCGTGGTGACTCCGTCACGAGTGCGATCATCCACCCACTCGGCAAGTGCCTGATAGAAGCAGGTGGCGCCATTGTCCATGTTGTACTGGATGACCGCGATGTCCCCGTATTGCCCGCTTCCGAGGCCTTGCTTGCGGCAATGGGCAACCGCGAATACGCGGTCGTTGGAGCCGGGCAATACCTGAAAACGGCTGCCCGGATCACATTCCTGATTGAGCTGGTTGGGGCGATCACAGGCTCGCTTCGGCCGATACCTGGCAGGGCTCCCATCCGGATTCACATGATGCTCGGTCGGGACGAGTATCCCGTCATCGCAGTTGAAATCCGAAACTGTGATACCGATCGCCTCGTCGCATCGCTGCGCGTACGCTTCGAGCGCCTCTCCGGCAAAGGAGGAAGTCGATGCGGCCAGGAATATCCACACGATCAGCATTCGGTATCGAAACATGTGACGTCTCCCTGTCATGGCCACGACGCAATGGACCGGGGCGGCCGAGCAGTCCATCGGCAGCCTCACGCGTTTCGGCGTGACGATGGCCTCGTCGAGCAAGACGAAGAGATCGGAGAGGTCCACGCGCTTGCGGTCTGGCGCCGAGCCGAGGCCGACGGCGACGTAGCGCAGATCCTTCCCGTCCACGGTACGCTCGACGATCGCGCAGTCATGGCTGAAGCTGTCGTCGCCGAAGCCGATCTTGGCGGCGAACGACGTGGAACGCGACCCACGGCGTCCAGTGCCGCCTTCGCGTAGCTTCCGATGCCGCCGGAGGTCACGTCCATGAGCGCGCGCATCTCTCCGCTGGCCGTCGCGTCGACCAGGTTGTCCTGCGCAATCAGCGTCAACAGGCGCGCGATCTGGGCTGCGGTCGCCGTGATATTACTGCGCCGCCGACCCTGCGCAGTGGCCCAGCGCGGCGTGAGTTCCTGCCCGGCAGCGTTGCTCTGCCGTTCAGCAGCCGTTCTCACCCAATCGTGGCCTCCGTAGTCGGCGGAGAGCCACAAACCGCCGGCGCTCGCGTCGAAAAATCCCGCCTGTGCAAGACTTCCATTGAGATAGAAGTAGCCGAGCGCAAGAATGCATTTGCTCGCCGCAGTGTTGTTCGACCAGCGCAGCATCGAGCGCATCCATTCGTGGAAGCTGCCCTGGGGCGCACCGAACTCGCCGACTGCGTCGATCTGCGCGTCGGTGAGAGGACGGCGTGGCCTGCGCGAAATCGACCGCGCCCATCGGCAGAGAAGACGAGAATCTGGTCGAGTTTGGGGAATGTCACATCCTGATTGTTGCCAAAGCTCGTCGCCGAGCGTCTGGGAAACAAGGCGCGCAGCCTCGGCTTCCACGCCTGTCTCGATGGCGCTCGTGATGTCCGGTGGGATCACCGACGCGCCATTCGCCGCAGCGGCATCGACGAAAGCCTGCACCTGGGCGCGCAACGCAAACGCGGCGTACATAGCGCAGATCTTCAGCAGACTGCCGGCGAAGACGATCTCCTCGTCGTTGATCCCGGTATAAGACGGCATGGCTGGGTCGCCCGTGAGATCGACCAGCGCCGCGCACAGGTGATTGGCCGTGCTGACGGTCACCGGGTCGAACGCCGTCGTCATCCCTGGCTCGTTCACCTCGAACGCGAGCGTCGGCTCAGTCGGAAAGGGATCGATGTCCGCCGCCCAGTCAGGCGCACCGCCACCGCCGCCCGCCGTATCCGCCTGCTCCGGCCCCGCTTCCATCAGTTCGTCGAGTGACATGCTTGACCCTCCTTTTCAGCGCGCGAAGCTGCCCGTCACTGCGCCGTAATAGTTCTGTACGAAGGCATCGATCGGAACGTCCAGAACGTACGACTCGCCCCACGACCAGATGTTGAAGAAAATGGCGTCGCGGGTGACGTCCTGGGACGTCTCACCCAGAACGATCACCCAGTGATCAGGGAACTCCGTCAACGGCCAGGCGCTGGTGGCGGGCCGGTTGCGCGCCGCGCGGATGAGATCGGCGTTGATCAGTGCTGCGACATCCACGCCCTCCGATAGCGGCAGATCGGCAGCGTGCGGATAGCCGGCGGACTGCATCCAGTTGGCCTCGTTGCGCACGTCCGAGTACAGGCCGCACTTCTCCATCCACTCTGCAAGCTCCGCCGGGCGCGTGGCCGCCGCCAGTTCCTGGTCGGGATCGCCACGGAACGATCCTGTCCAGAACGCATCGGTAGAGTTGCGCAGTGCGCCCATCGCCATCCAGTCGGCCTGCGGGCACACGCTCGCTGCCATACGCGGAAGATAGCCGGCGTAGTCTGCCAGCCGTATGTCATCGCCGGGAGCGATGCGCATGAGGCCAAGCGAACCCTCGCCTGTATCGAACATATCCGTTGCATAGGAGGCGAACATCAGCGGATCGCGCTTGATCACGAAACCGAGGAAGGCAGCCGGTCCACACAGGTTCATCGCCCCCTGGAACAGGGCGCGCCCTGCGGCGTCGGCGCTCCCGGTGTCGTCACTGCTTTCCGGTCCGAGTAGTTCCAACAGACGCTCGGCGACCGCGCTGCGGTCGAGCGCGGGCCATGCACCGGCGGTGTCGCGATTGCGGAAGTCCTCGACGACAGCGCGCGCGTCCGCGATCGTCGATCTGCGCCGCTTGTCGCTGGCCTTCGAGTCCTGCAGGTATGCGCCGAGCTCATCGGCATCGTCGAAGGCTGGTTCGGTAACGGTCGACATGGTTTCTCCTCTTGATCCTGTGGTTGGAAGGAATCCTTGCGATTCACGCCGGGGTAACCGGCGCGAGTGGCTCCGGCGCGGGAGCCGGGGTGGGCGTTGCGATCGGGACCGCAGCGATGAGCGACGGATCTGCGGCAGGTGGCAGTCGCGGCATCGGTTCGCAGATCCAGGCGATGATCTGCATGTCCGGGCAGGTAACAACGCCGCTCGCCTGGTCTACGCTCCGACCCTGCAGGGAGAACGGTCCGAAGCTCAACGTGTCCTGCAGCGACACCTGATCATCGTGAGACCATGCCGCCGCAATGCTCAGCTTGCGCACCAGCAGCGCTGCGACCGGCATGACCTCCAGCGGCATGCCGCCGACGCCCGAACCGCTGGCGAGTTCGCCATCCTCGAATCCCTCCATGTACCAGTTCTTGAGGGTAAGAAATTCGGTCGACAGCCACGAACGCGTGATGTTGACGAGGCAGTACTCGAAGGAGATCGAAATGGAACTCGATGTCACCTCGCGGGAAGATGCGGCTGCATTGAGGGTCATGGTCTGCGCCGCCAGAACTTCCGGGCGCATGACCATGGCAATCTGCCGCGTCGAAGCCATGTCGATCTGCGCCGTCGCTGCGGGATCGAACCGACGCATTGCGAGCGGCGCCAATGCCGCGCGAGCCGTGCCTGCCGGTGACTCCATCGAAACTTGCGCCGGCTGCTGCGCCAACGCCTGCAAACGCATCGCGATCTGCGGCGAGCTCTCGACCTTCTGAACGTCGCTCGTGGCGGCCGCCGACAGCGTGCCCGCGACGGCGGCAAACCTGCGCCCGCGGAGATTGACCATTGGCTGCTCCGGGGTGTCATCCACCTGCAGCATGCGCGAGCGCAACTTGGGCATCATTTTCGTCACGGCAACGGGGCTATCGAGGGCCGGCCTCAGGTCCGCTGCGAGGACGCGGATGTTCCACGGGCGCAGCCGCACTGGCGGCGGCGGGGGCGGCGGTTCCCCTGCGCCCGTAGTCGTTGTGGTCTGTTCGCTGTGACTGAAGCTCGCGCTGTTCCAGCCGCCTGCGTTCTGCGGCGCGCACCAGTCCGGCGGCGTCGCCACAGCCGGGTGAAAGGGCCGACCGGTCGGCAGCAGATTGATCATCGTCGCCGTGTCGAGCGACTGACCGGCCTTGCCGCGGAAGTGATCGAACGGAACGGTATCCGAGCCCGCCAAGGGTTTCGCCGAGAACAGCATCAGTTCGTAGAGCCCGTCAGCCGTCTTCAGCGACGGGTTTGTGATGGTGGTGCCGTCCAGCACCGGGAGAATGTTGGCCAGAGTAGTGAATTGTTCGAGCGCCAGCTGCGGTGAGAACGCGCCCGTCCCGAGCTCGAACATGTCCGGTGTGACCGCAGTGCCGATCGACTCAAAGGCAAGAAATGCGGGACTGCTGTCTGCGCCAGAGGCCCCGGACTTCCGGTAGAGATTGAGAAAGAAGTCGTAGAACTTCTGAATGAGTTGCTCGAGATCGGTCGCCATGACTGTCCCTCTGTTATTCGAAGTGATGACGTGCGCACCGCGTCGAGCGTGCGGCGAATACATCCGCCACACGCTCGAAGCCTGTGAGTAGCGATCAGACGGTGGCAGGCTCGGGTGCCGGCGTGGGCGCCGCTTCCTTCTTCAGGCCGGGGTCATCCAGCAGCGCGCACGGCGGCACAATGGTCGACAGCCAAGCGACGATCTGCGCACCCTTGATGGTCAGCGTTTCTCCCTCGAAATTCGCCTCGAAGTCGCGGCGACCACTCGTGTCGAGACCCGATGATTGGCTCGAATCGGAACTGCTCTTCGAACGACTCACCGATGCGCCGAAGCTGAACGGCCCAAAGCCGGCGTGCGCACCCGCGTTCCAACTGCTGGAACTCGAACTCGAATCGCTGCGGCTCTTGCCGTAGAGCGTCTCCAGCGTCTTTCCGTCCGAGTTCCATTTCGTCGCGCGGATCTTGACGTTGCGCACGACGAGAAACTGCATCGGGATCATCGGCATCAGAGTCTTCTCGCTGTCCGCCTGTCCCTCGATCGTGCCGTCGCTGATCGCCTTCGCGGTGTTGTTCACGAGATACCAGTTCTTCATGTAAAGAAGATCACCCATGAACCACGGCCGCATGACGTCGCACAGGCCGTACTCGAGCTCGATCGAAAGTCCCTCCGCGTCGTTCTTGAAGAAGGTGCTGTTCGTGGCTTCGACCGAGCCCTGGGAATTGTCGTGCGAGGAAGAGCTGCTGCCGCCGCCGCTCGCCCCGAAACCGAAGTACGAAGCGGAGCCCTGCGCACTCGTCGACGACGAGTCGCTGTGCGTCGAGCTCTGCTGGAAGAAGTGTGAGTTCTGCCCGGAGTGCTCCACGTAGTGAGAGCGCTCCACGGTGAGGTGGTACCAGCCGCTCATGTCTTCGTCCGGATCTGCCCATCCCGAGGGCAGGACCGAGGAATACGGCGTCTGCACGGGAACGCCGGAAAGACCGAGGTTCCAAGCGTCGAATATCTTGCGCGCCTTCGCGATCATGCGGTCCTGAATGCTGACGCCGATCGATTCGATGACGCCGAGCGCCGCCTCGACCTTTTCCGCACCTTCGGTCTTGAGCGTGTCGTAGGCCTCATCCACGCTCTGCTGCAACGTGACCGATTTCATTGGCCAGATCTCGGCCTTGACCGGATCCCGTAACGCCTCGGCCTGTGCGTCCGCAAACGTCGCCTTGGCCTCGGCGTAGGCGCGCGCATTCTTCACGTAGCTCTTGTAGCGCTTGCTCTTGCCCGCAATCTCGCCGTCTTCGTCGATTTCGTAGAGAACTTTCTTGGCATCGTCCAGACGCTTCTGCACGTCAGGCGAGATGGGCGGTGCGGGAAGCGGCTGCATGCCATTGATGATGCCGTCGTAGGCAAAGCTGATCGTGCGGCCACCGCCGGGATACTCCCGCATCGTCTCGTCCTTCGTCACCATGATGAGGCGGTCAACCAGCTGCGACGTGTTGAACGCAGCCTGCAGGGCGCGCCGCAGCTTGGCGCTGACCGCGCCAACGTCTGCGCCGCCGCCCTGCGTCGAGCCGTCTGCGGGTGCGGCTTCAGGGCCAGTGGCCACGGACGCGCCGGCGTTCGCAGGCAACTTGCCGTCCTTCAGCGCATCGTGGACAGTCGAACCGCCCATGGGTGACCAGGGATTCGCGAAATCGTCGGGGTCGACCATCTGACCGAGGACAAGCTGCGAGTAGACGAACCCGGTCTCCAGCGGCTTGTTGTCCGAGCCCACGGGTCGCGTGGACTTGATGCGTTCGATGATCTGGTCGAGAACAGTCAGTGCTGCCTGTCCGGGTTCGTTTGCCATGATTGCGAAGCTCCTCGATAGAAATGCGGGAAGACATTTCCCGCGTGTGCGATGAGCGAACGGGTGTCCGCCAAACGCAGTGCGCCCGATAGGGAACTGCGCAACACTCGCCGCAATGCTCCCTCTCCACGTCCGCATACTCCAGCCGCGGCCTGAGCGCGTAAATGCGACGGAAGACCTACGCAAAAGGTCTGTAGAGGTTCCCCATCTGAACGATGGAGGAGATGCTGCACAAGGGACGCGCGGAGAAGCACATGGTGTTCACGAGGAACGTGTGAACCGTGGCGAGATGGATCACGAAGGGCACAAGACGAGTAATCGCAACCCACTGCGTGGGCCGATCCGCTTTGGGATTACGGGGCACATCGAGAGCACTGAGAACGCGGCACCGTCGGCTGCGGGGCGATCGAGAACGCGGGTCCGGTTAGAATGCGAGCTTTGCTTCCCGCCGAAACGATGAAGACGATCATCCTCCCCGTCACGCCCTTTCAGCAGAACTGCTCACTGCTCGTCTGTGAAGAAACCTCCCGCGCTGCCGTCGTCGATCCGGGCGGCGACATCGACAAGATCCTGAAAGCGGTTGAACAGGCGGGTGCGATGGTCGAGAAAATCCTGCTCACGCACGCCCACATCGACCACTGCGGCGGAACGTCTGAACTCGCGGAGCGTCTCGGCGTGCCGGTGGAGGGGCCGCACCGCGACGACAAGTTCTGGATCGACCTGCTGTCGCAGCAGGCCATGATGTTCGGGTTTCGTCCCGTGAAACCGTTCACGCCGCAGCGCTGGCTCGCGGGCGGTGACACGGTGCGTTTCGGCAACGTGGAGATGGAGGTGCGTCACGTGCCCGGCCACACGCCAGGGCACATCGTGTTCTATTCGCCCGCGGACAAGCTCGCCATCACCGGTGATGTGCTCTTCGCGGGCTCGATCGGCCGCACCGATTTCCCGCGCGGCGATTTCGACACGCTGATCCGCTCAATCAGGGAACAACTCTGGCCGCTCGGTGACGATGTGACCTTCCTGCCCGGACATGGGCCCGCATCGACCTTCGGCAAGGAACGGATTGCCAACCCCTTCGTCGCGGAATAACTGGCGCGCACCGGCGGTCAGCACCGCCACGATCGCAACCGCGGCGACCCTGGTTCGTTGTCGCATAACCTTCCCTCGATGAAAATCGGATGCACTTGTCCATGTCGACCGGGTTGCGGCCGCACGCGAGTGCCGGCACGATATACCATATCGCGCGTCGCACGCGACCACATCGGTTCGATGCGGCCGGGCGATCCCTTGCCCGGTCAACACTCGGCAACAAGTCAGGCGTATCCTTGGCAACATCAGCACCGGGCGCACGCCGCTCCGGGATTTGGATCAGCGAACGGAAGGAGATTATCGCGATGCCTCAGCGACCCATCAGCCAGGTCATCGATCAGCAGGAAATCATTGCAGTCGCCCCTGCCACCCCCATCATCGAGGCGGTGCGATTGATGAAAGCAGCGGCACATCGGCGCCCTGATGGTGGTCGAGGCCAGTCGCTTGGTCGGCATTCTGAGTGAGCGCGATGTGGTGTTTCGCGTGGTCGCGGAAGAGCGCGACGTGAAGACCACCCTCGTTGCAGATGTGATGACGGGAAAGCCGGAAACGATTATGCCGGACAAGCCGTTTTCCCATGCTTTGCACATCATGGCCGAAGGCGGTTTCCGTCACGTGCCGGTGGTCGATGCGCAAGGCCGAGCGGTGGGCATGGTTTCCGCCCGCGACGCACTCGACCTGGAGGAACAGGAGTTCGAAGAAGCGCTGAAGCAGCGCGAGCACATCCGCGTCATTCTGTGACGCGCGCACGTGCTGCCAACGCAGCCTCCAGGAGCGTGCGCAGCGCGCGCGGCTCGACCGGCTTGCGCACCAGTGCCAGCGCACCCGCCGCTTTGACGTCTGCCTCCGAGAGCCCGTCGGCGTAACCGGTGTAGACGATCACAGGCACACCCGGTCTCACGGCGAGCAACCCACGCGCGAGGTCAAGGCCGGTGAGGCGCGGCATGGTGTGGTCCGTAATCACAGCGTCGAACCGCTGCGGGTCGCGCTCGAAGATCTCCTTCGCCTCGATCCCGTTCGCCGTCACCGCGACCTGCAGCCCCCAGCTCTCCAGCAAATCGCGCATGAGCTCGCCGACCATCGCTTCGTCGTCCACGACCAGCACGTGACCGGTCAGTGACGGCCCTTTCGCAGCGCCGGACGCCGCGCTCGCCGCGTCTGCGCCGGAATCTCCTTCGGCACGATCCAGCGCCGGGAAGAGCACGCGAAAGGTCGCGCCGTGCCCCGGTGTGCTCTCGACCAACACATGGCCGCCGTGTTCGTGCACGATGCCGTGGACGGTGGACAAGCCCCATACCGCTGCCCTTCCCCACTTCCTTCGTGGAGAAGAACGGCTCGAACATTCTTTCCATCACTGCAGGCGCGATCCCCGGCCCGGTATCCTCCACGCCGAGTTCGACGAATTCGCCCCGCACCTGCTGCCGGCAGCTCGCACACACGGCGCCGTCAATGGTGGCCCCGCGCACTGTCACCCTCACTGTTCCGCTGTTCGCCGTCGCGTCGCGTGCGTTGATACACAGGTTGAGCAGCACCTGCTCCGCCTGCACCGGGTCGAGCATCGCGGGCGGTGTGTCGCCGTCGAGCTCGCTCAGGAGCTCGAGCGTCTCTGGCAGCGACGATCGCAGCAGGTTCGCCGATTGCAGGACGATGCGCGACAGGCTCATCGGCTGGCGTTCGCTCTTCCGACCGCGGCTGAAGGTGAGCATCTGCTGGATGAGATCGCGCGCTCGCTGGCAGGACAGATTTGCGTGGTGGAGGTATTTCGCGAGCTTGTCGTCGCTGGTGACCGCGTCGCGCTCGGCGGCGAGCGCGATGTAGCCCATGATGCTGCTCAGGATATTGTTGAAGTCGTGCGCGATGCCGCCCGCCAGGTGGCCGATCGCTTCCATTTTCTGCGCCTGTCGCAGCTGCGCCTCTCGCTCGAGCAGGGCTGCTTCCGCCCGCCCGCGCTCGATCTCGGCAGCAGCCCGCACCGCGAAGATCTTGAGCATCGACTCGGTCAGATCGGCGCTCGCGAGCGGCGAGCGCGACATGACGACGACGTTCCCCACGGGCGTGCCCGCCGCGTCGTTGAGCGGATAGCCCGCGTAGGTGTCGACGCCCAGCCCGGCCATCATCGAATCCGCCGGGAAACGGCTGCGCACCTGCACCGGATAGTAGCGATACTCGCGACCGACGACGTCGGCGCAGGGTGTGTTGGCCAGCGAGTACTCCACGTTGGGCACGATCTGCCCGTCGAGGCAAAGCGCGGCCGTGCGCAACCGCTCGCCCGAGTCATCCGCGAAGACCGAGATCAGGGCCACGTCCGCCTTGAGAATCGCGGCGAGCGAGCGGACCAATTGGTCGAAGATGTCGGGACCCTCTGCCCCAGAAACAGCGAGCGCCGCCTCCCTGAGGATTTCTTCGTTCCAGAGGTGCGACACTTTGCGGGCGCGGGCAATGAGACAGTCGTTGCCGTCGAACCGGACCGCTTCGAGATGAATGAGCGTGGCGACGAGCTCGCCGTTGGCCCTGCGGAATTGCCACTGGAACCACTGGGGTAGACCCGCGCGCGCGCTCCGCATGCGTCGCCGCACGCCTTCCGTCGAGAGTGTGCCGTCCGGCTGAATCGGGGGCGAGAAGCCGAAAGGCGAGCGCCCGGCCAGCGCCTCGCGTTCGACGCCGAGCAGGCGACATGCTGCGGCGTTGCAAACCTCGACGTCGCCCGCGCGCACGAAAACCGCCGCCTCCTCGCTGTCGAGGAGGACCTGCAACGCCGGATGGTGGAACGGGAGCTTGGTCATCGGGCAAAGCCGCGAAGGATACGACGCTGCCCAGTGTAGAGAGGTTGCGGCGAACGTGCGCAGGAGTTACCCGGCGGATACCTGCTGCAACAAGCCGGTTACAAAGGGACTATGGAACGAACATGTAACCCGCGCCGCGCACGGTGCGGATCGCGCGGGGTTCACCCGGATCATCCTCGATCTTCTTTCTGAGTCGCGCGATACGGATGTCGATGGAGCGGTCGAAGGGCTCCCACTCGCGGTTGCGGGTCAGGGTGAGCAGGCGGTCGCGTGTCAGCACCTCGTGCGGATGCTCGGCAAACGCGCGCAGCAGGTCGAACTCCATCGCCGTCAGGGGCACCTCGGCGCCACCATTGCCGACCAGGCTGTGAGACTGGAGGTCGAGGAGACAGCGGCCCATCGCGATGCGTATCGACTCGGGGCGCGCTGGCGCCGTCTCTGCCGCTCCGCCGCGCTGCATCCTGCGCATCACGCTCTTCAATCGCGCCCGCAGCTCGCGCAGGTCGAACGGCTTCGCGATGTAGTCGTCCGCACCCATCTCGAGCCCGACGATGCGGTCGACGAGCTCCCCCGCGCCCGTGACCATGATGATGCCGAGGTCGTAACGCTCGCGCAGGTAGCGCGCCAGCGTGAGGCCGTCCTCACCCGGCAGCGCGATATCGAGCAGCACGATGTCGGGCACCGCGCGCTCGAGCTCGCTGCGCATCGCGACTCCGCCATCCGCGTGCGCGACCGCATAGCCGTGGGTCGAGAGGTACTCCGCAAGCATCTCGCGCACGTCGCGATCGTCGTCGACGATCAGGACTCTTCCGCAGGTCACGTCGCCCTCCGTTGCCGTCGAATTATAGACCGGCACTCGGGCGAGGGCTGCGGTTACACACCGATACAAACTGTTTCGCGAGCGAAAAAGCCCCGTTACCGCCGGCGCGTAGAGTTCGCCTGCAGGACGGAGAAGCCCCAGGAAAGCGTGTCTGGATCCGTCGCTTGCAACCCAATCGCCAAAGGAGGCACATCATGCAAACCGCTCACTACTCGGTCGACACCCCCCGCTACGCTCGCTGCGTCGAGATCTCCAAGCGTATCCGCTGGGAGATCGAGCGCGACGTGATCCGCGGCCGCAGCTTCGACTTCTCGAAGAAGTTCCTGCCCGACGGCCTCTCGAAGATCGACCGTCTTTCGTTCCTCTCCCAGGACGAGCAGCGTTTCCTCTCCCAGATCCAGGGACGCACCTACGCCAACATGTTCGGCTTGGTGGAGCGCTTCATCGGCGCCAAGGTCCTGGAGATCAGCCGCGATCACTGGCTCGGCGACCAGACCGCGCTGGAGGCCCTGGTGCGCTTCAGCGACGAGGAGCTCAAGCATCAGGAGCTCTTCCGCCGCATCGAGCGGCTCGCCGCGGAGAGCGTGCCCGAAGGCTACGCCTTCCTGCCGCAGCCGAACGACGTCGCGTCCGTGGTACTTGGCAAATCGACTTGGGCGGTACTCGCGCTGACCTGCTTGATCGAGCTTTTCACGCAGGCGCACTACCGCTCCAGCATCGAGCCCGATGCCTACCTCTCCGAGCTGTGGAAGGATGTGTTCCTCTACCACTGGCGGGAGGAGTCGCAGCACGCGATCCTTGACGAGCTGGAATGGCAGCGCGAGGACGCCAAGCTCACGACCGAGGCGCGCGATGCGGCCGTGGAGGACCTGATCGAACTGGTCGGCGCGGTGGACGGACTGCTGCAGCTGCAGGCCGCATCGGATGTCGACTACTTCGTGCGCGCGGCCGGCCGCTTCTTCACCGGCGACGAGGTGCAGCAGGTGCGGGCGGTCGTGCTCGGTGCGTACCGCTGGCAGTACATCCTCTCCGGCGTCGAAGAGCCGCGCTTCACGGAGATCCTCGCCGGACTAATCGACGACGCTCAAGGCCAGCGGATCGGCGAAGCACTCGCGCCGATTGTCTCGTCGCAAGACACAATCTCAGAAGACCATAATTGAAGCAACCTGACGCACCGGACTCGATCTAAAGACGGGGTCCGATCCTTTGCTCGAACCGAGGTCCGTTGGCAAGCTCGCTCTGCGGCTCAGCTTCGACGTTTGAGGCACATCCAAAGGAGGCAAGCATGAATCAGTTACAGAAAGCAGAAATCGACGAGTTCAAAGCGCACTTCCGTGGGGAGGTTCTTCTTCCCCGCGACTCGGGGTACGACGAGGCGCGCCAGATCTGGAACGCCATGATCAACCGCAAGCCCGCGCTGATCGTCCGGTGTGCGTCGCCTGAAGATATCGTCCAGGCCGTCGCGCTTGCGCGCAAGCACAACCTGCTTATCTCGATCCGAGGGGGCGGACACAACATCGCGGGCAACGCCGTCTGCGACGACGGCCTCATGATCGATCTCTCGCTGATGAAGGGTGTCCAGGTAGACGTGAACGCACTCCGGGCGGTCGTCGAACCCGGCTGCACCCTCGGCGACTTCGACGCGGCCGCGCAGGCGCACGGCCTCGCCACGCCGCTGGGCATCAACTCGACCACGGGCGTGGCTGGTCTGACGCTCGGCGGCGGGTTCGGCTGGCTGAGCCGGAAGTACGGCATGACCATCGACAACCTGCTCTCCGCGGATATCGTCACGGCGGATGGCAGTCAAGTCCACGCGAGCGAAGCGGAGAACGCCGATCTCTTCTGGGGGCTGCGTGGTGGCGGTGGGAACTTCGGTGTCGTCACCCGCTTCGAGTTCCAGCTCCATCCCATCGGCCCGGAAGTGCTGAGCGGGCTCATTGTCTTCCCGTTCGAGGAGGCGAAGTCCGTGCTCACGCAATTCGCTCGCTTCACGGAGACGATGCCGGACGAGCTCAACGTCTGGATGGTTACCCGGAAGGCACCCCCGCTGCCCTTCCTGCCGGCCGACGTCCACGGGAAAGAGATGGTCGCACTCGCCCTTTGCTATGCGGGCGACCCCGCCAAGGGCGAGAAGCTAATCGAGCCGCTGCGCAGGTTCGGCTCGGTGCATGGCGAACACATCGGCGTGCAGCCGTACACCGCTTGGCAGCAGGCCTTCGATCCGCTCCTGACGCGGGGTGCCCGCAACTACTGGAAGTCGCACAACTTCTCGCGCCTCGCCGACGGCGCGATCGACGCCATCGTCGAATACGCGGGCGCGCTGCCATCGCCGCAGTGCGAGATCTTCATCGGCACGATCGGCGGCCAGACGGCCCGCGTGGCGCCGGAGGCAATGGCGTACTCGAGCCGGGACGCGAACTACGTGATGAACGTGCACTGCCGCTGGGAGTCGGCAGCCGAGGATGAGCGCTGCATCGCCTGGGCGCGCGAATTCTTTGCCAAGTCACAGCCGTTCGCCAGCAGCGGCGCGTACATCAACTTCCTCACGCAGGACGAGACTGACCGCATCGCGTTCGCTTACGGCGCAACGTACGATCGGCTCGTAAGCCTGAAGAAAAAATACGACCCGACGAACCTGTTCCGGATGAACCAGAACATCAAGCCGGCATGAGAGGAAGCGCTGCGCCCGACAATGGATGGAGCGGAGACCGGACTGCTTTCACCGAGAAGTCGCGTCCGTGCGAATCGAAGTGGATGCGCCGATATCGAGAAGCTTTCAATACGTGCTGCTGGAATGCGGACGAAAACGACCACCCACGCTGGGGACACCGTGAGGACGGCGCTTCTGACCGCGCTCGCGATGATAGCGTTCGCCGCCAACTCGATCCTCTGCCGCCTCGCGCTGCAGGATCCGACTATCGACGCGGCGAGCTTCGGCACCGTCCGGCTGCTGTCGGGCGCGGTCGCACTCGCCTTCATCGCGCGACTGACGCCGGGCGGCGGGTCGCCGTCCCGGCCCGACTGGTGGGCCGCAGCCATGCTGTTCCTCTACGTCGCCTGCTTCTCCTTCGCTTACCTGTATCTCACCGCCGGCACGGGTGCGCTGATCCTGTTCGGTGCTGTTCAACTCACCATGTTTCTCGGTGGTCTGCGCGACGGGGAACGCTTCCGGCCGCTCGCATGGGTGGGTTTCGCGATGGCCATCGCCGGGCTCATCTATCTGCTGGCACCGGGCGTCACCGCACCTTCCCCAATCGGCGGCGCGCTGATGGGCATCGCCGGCATCGCCTGGGGCATTTACTCGCTGCGGGGACGCGGTGTAGCGAGCCCACTCAGGCAACCGGCGCCAATTTCGCCCGCGCCGTACCGCTGGCCCTCGCGGTGAGCGTTCTCTTCTGCCGGTGATTTGCACGCGGCGCCGGCAGGCCTCGCGCTCGCCGCTGCGTCCGGCGCCGTCACCTCGGGACTCGGTTACGTGATCTGGTATGCGGCGCTGCGCGGACTGACGGCATTCAGTGCCGCCACCGTGCAACTTTCGGTGCCCGTCATCGCGGCCGCCGGCGGCGCACTGATGCTGCATGAAGAAATTCCGCTGCGACTGGTCGTCGCCTCGCTGGCCACGCTCGGCGGTATCGCCCTCGTGCTGGCCCAGAAGAAGGTGCGGCAGCACTAGCTACGTCCGACCGAAGGCGATGCGGGCACGCGATCGGGCTGCGCTGCAATCCGTGCCCGATCCGAGTTCACTCTCCCGCAGGTCCTCATGCTTCGCTTCCTCTTCTTTGCCGTGCTGATGGTTGCGCTTCCTGTCGCTGCCGAAGCGTTCTGGGGTGCGAAGGCCTCGGAGCCGGCCGATGCCGACCCGACCACGCTCAAGCCCGGGCAGTTCGTCTGGGATGCCGATGCAGTGCCATCGGGTCCGCTCGTCGTTGTCGTGAGCCTCCCCGAGCAGCGAGCCGACGTCTACCGCAATGGCGTTCGCATCGGGGTCACCACGGTCAGCACCGGCAAACCGGGCCACCAGACGCCGACGGGCGTCTTCACGATCCTGCAGAAGGACGTCGATCACCACTCGACCAAGTACAACAACGCGCCGATGCCGTATGCCGAACGGCTGACGTGGGACGGCGTGGCACTGCATGCCGGCGGTCTGCCCGGCTATCCGTCGTCGCATGGCTGCGTGCACCTGCCCTCCGAATTCGCGCGCCAGCTCTTCCAGATCTCGCCAATGGGCATGACGGTCGTGATCGCCAACGCGCAGAAGTCGCCGGTCGAAGTCGTGCATCCGGCCGCGCTAGTCGCCGGTCGATCCGAAGACCGGTCGGGCGGTCGACGTGCCCCGGCTCAGCGCGACCGAAGCGTACCGCTGGCAGCCGGAGAAGTCGCCTTCCGGCCCGCTCTCCATCGTCGTCAGCGGTGCGGACCAGCGCGTGCTCGTCTATCGCAACGGCGTCGAGATCGGACGGGCGAAGGTCGCGCTGGCAGGACCGAACGTGCCCCTCGGCACCCACGCCTTCATCATGCAGGAGGGCGCGGGCACGGGGACGAGCCCCATCGCCCGGGCAAGCCGGCGCACCGCTGGATTGCGGTCGGACTGCCGGGTCACGCCGGCGAGGACAAGACGCCGCTCGACCCGTCCCAGGTGAACCGGGTTCGCATGCCACGCGGGGTTCGCGAGCGCTGTCTACGACAGCTCTCACACCCGGCACCACGCTGCTCGTCACCGACGCGCCGGTGCTCGAAGAGAAGACGACCGGGATCGCGCTGAACGTCATGAACGCGGATGCGCCGAGGGTGGATTGAAACGGAGCACTCGATGACCCCCAAGACCCTCCGCACCGCTGCTGCCCTCGTCCTCGCGGCGTGGCTGCCTGCTGCCCACCCGCAGAGCCGCGACGCGCTGCAGCAGCTCGATGAACTCGACCGGCAGTGCGAGGCGGCAAGAGACGCCGCGTTGCCCGCGATTCGCCAGCAGAAGATAGATGCCTGCATCGGCCAGGCACCTTCGGCGCGCGCCAGACCTCCCTCGCGCGCAGACTGCGAGCGCTACTGGAGCGACTACGGCGTGATGCAGCGGCAGCGCGCGGCGCTCGATCTGCCCGCATGCCGGAAGGCGTTCGAGGCGCGCCAGCAGTACCGCTCGCGGTAAGAGCGCCACGGCTATCCCCCGCACATCGTCGCCTGGAGCACGTCGCCGGTGCGGCGATTCTGGACGAAGGCGGCGACGCCGGTCGGCATGGTGACCGCAACCGGACGGGAAATGTTTATGGGCTTTGTCCCATCGAGCGCGAATGGTCCGAGCCACTCGCGCACCACGAAATCGTGGCTGAGCGTGACGCCGTGGTTCTCGCCCGCCGTCACCCGATTGCTCAGGTTGTTCTCGAAGATGGCCATGAAGAGCGCGGCGTCTGGCGCCTGCTGCACATCGGTCAGCGCTGCCTGCGCGGTGACCGTGCCCGAGTCGAACGACAGCGCGATCACGGCGCGCGCGGGGCGGGCATTGATTGCGCGCACGTCCTCAGCGAAGTGCCCGCCGGAGGACCATCCGCGATAGTCGCGCCCTGCCAGCATCACCTGTGGCGTATAGACGAAGCCCGATCCGGTGATGGCGGTCAACTCGCGCTGCCGCGCGCTGAATGCGGGCTTCGCGAACGGATCCTTCCAGCCGATGTAGTCCCAGTAATCCACGTGCAGGGAGAGCGGCACGACTGCATCCGCCCCGAAGCCTGCGCCGCGCAGCCGGCCTAACCAGCGATCGGCGGGCGGGCAGCTGCTGCAGCCTTCCGAGGTGTAGAGCTCCACGAGGGCGGCCGTGCCCGGCCCGCTGGCAACCGCGCAATCGAGCGCACTTGCCGGTGCCGCCACGGCCGCAAGACACAGAGCAAGAACAAAGCTGCGCATGGGATGTCGCCTTCTGTTGAGCACGAGCGAGTTGATACGTATCGCGCCGCCCCGCGGATGCAGCAAGAGCAGGAAACGCTCGGCGCCCGCCGGCCATGTACAACCCCGGTGGCAATGCGCTAAGCTCGCTTGAGTGCAGTGAGGAGCTTGCGCCAGCGCGAGATTATTTGCGTCTTCACAATTCCCAATCTGTCCCATGGAGTTCTCTATGCGAATCGCAGTTCTGGCAGCAACAGCGGCGCTGGCCACGTCGGTACAAGCAGCGCCGCCAGATTATTACAAGGCCCACACCGCCGCGGACCTCGTGGCAGTCTGCAGTGCGCCGACATCGCAAGCCGATTACGTCACCGCCATCGCCTTCTGCCACGGCGTGCTCGCCGGTGCGTATGGTTTCTACGTGAGCGCGACGCCCGTCGCCCAGCGCTACGTCTGCGCACCGGAGCCCGCGGTGACGCGGTCCCAGGTGGCAACCGGGTTCGTCGCCTGGATGCAGAAGAATCCCCAATACATGAAGGACGGCGCCATCGACACTCTGTTCCGGTACGCCGCCGAAACCTTTCCCTGCAAGAAGCGTTGACTAGTCGTCAACGGTCTCTAGGAGCACAGCGATGAACAGGAAAACAATGGTCGCATCGAGCTTGGCCTTGGCCGTCGCCCTCGGCGGCTGCGCCGGCATGAGCGACACTCAGCAGCGCGTGGGTACGGGCGCCGCCATTGGCGGGCTTGCCGTCGGGGCGTTGACGGGTGAATGGGGCTGGGCCGCGGCCGGCGCCGCCGCCGGTGCGGCCGGCGGATACCTCGTCGATCAACAGCAGCGGAATCAACAGGCGCAGCAGCAGCGCGCCTTCGACCAGGGCGTACAGACGGGTCGCCAGCAGGCCACCACCCAACAGCAGCAGCAGCCGCGCTAAACTGCACTACCGACGCCGTGACCATTGCCGAGATGGTCACGGCGCTCCCCTCTCAGTAGCGGCGCCGCCTCAACCCGTCGAGACTGAGCGCACCCGGTCCGAACGCCACCACGTAGAGCAGTCCACCCATCAGGGCCAGATTCTTCAGGAAGTGAATCATCTGGTTCTGCGCCTGATCCGCCGGCAACGCCCAGAAGTTGTGAAAGACGAGGGTGGTCGGGATGCAGAAGAGGAAGATCGCGAGCGCGGCCCAGCGCGCCTTCCAGCCGAGCATCAGCGCGAGCCCCCCGCCCAGTTCCACGAGGATCGCCCCCGGCAGCAGCACTTGCGGCATCGGCATTCCTTTTGACGCCATGTACGCCGTCGTTCCGGCGAAGCCGGTGATCTTCCCCCATCCAGAGAAGACGAAGATTATCGCCAGCAGATAGCGGCCGATCACGGGCAGGTAACGTTGTCCGAATTCGCAGGCTTGCATTACTGGCTCTCCCTAGTTTTTTACGATCAGAAGCGCGCCCACCACGAGCAGCACCACGCCCGTGATCCGCGCCATATTCAGCGGGTGATGCGGAAACCCCAGCAACCCGAAGTGGTCGACGATCAACGACATCGACATCTGTCCCACCAACAGCAGCGCCAGCAGCAGTGTTGCGCCGATCCTCGGCCCCAGATGCAGCGAGCCGACCACGTAAGCAGCACCGATGAAACCGCCGAACCAGGCCCACGCCGGCGCGTGCACCAGAGCGGATGCACTCGGCAGCCGCACGCGCATGATCAGCACATAGGCCGCAATCAGCACACTGCCCACGAGAAAATTGGGGAGCGCCGCAAGCACCGGATCCCGGAACAGTGGGCGCAGGTGCATGTTCATCGCCACCTGAATCGGCAGCAGCGCGCCCACCCCGACCGCCAGCAACATCGCCATGACCTGATTCATCGTGATCAGAGCTCTTTCTTGCCCGCGACTCAATAGGTTTGGCGCGGTACGGTCGGCAGCACCGTTTGCGACAGACAGGGGCCGAATATGACCTTGCCGTTGTTCTCGAGAAACGCGCGCTCGCGGTCGAGATAAAGCATGTAGGCGCCGTCGGTGTATTTTTCCTCGGCCGCACTGTCAGCGCGCGCCAGCAGCACGGTCTTGCCCTCGACCACAACGGTCGCCTTGCTGCCGTCCGCTGCTCGATTGACCTGCATGACCTTGCCGCCCTTGCAGTCGAAGGCGATCGCACTCGGATACAGCGTGTGCTCGATATCACCGACGCAGCCCGCCAACAGCAGGAGCAGACCTGCAAGCGACGCGCGTTGCACCGTCCATCGAGCTGTGAAGATTCCGCGACTGGCCACGCGAACGTGTCTCGGGTGCTGCATCTGCATCTCCTCAATTTGGCGCCGCCCCGCCGGCGGCTCAGTCGAAGCGGTACACGTCCATCGCGAACGCACCGTAAGTGTAGCTCGCATGGAGCCGCTCGCCGCGCCCGGCGCTGCCTGCACCGGCAGCGACCAAGAGCGGCAGCAGGTGTTCCTCGGTCGGATGGTTGCGTGCGGCTTCTGGCGCCTGCGAGCGGTAGGCAATGAGATCATCATTACGCCCTTCGCTGACCGCAGCGGCGAGCCACTCGGAAAACGCCGTCGCGTAACCCACCGGGGCGGCGTTCAGCCCCTGACCGCCGAACTCGCGCAGGTTGTGCGTGATGGACCCGGAGGCAAGGATCAGCACGCCCTCCTCCCGCAGCGGCCGCAGCGCCTCGCCGAGCGCCCAGTGCCATGCCGGCCCGCGCGCACTCTGAATCGACAACTGGGTCACCGGAATGTCGGCGTCCGGATAGGCAAGCATGAGGGGCACCCAGGCGCCGTGATCGAGACCGCGGTCCTCCGAGAACTCGACCGGCAACCTTGCGCGATCGAGCAAGCCGGCGACTCTCTGCGCGAGCGCGGGCGCGCCCGGTGCCGCATAACGCACGCGGTAGAGCTCCGGCGGAAAACCGTAGAAGTCGTGGATCGTCTCCGGGTGTTCAGCGGCGCTCACGGTCGGTACCGCCGTCTCCCAATGTGCAGAGACCGCCAGGATGGCGCGCGGTGCGGGCAACGCTTGTCCGAGTCCGCGCAGGAAGTCGCGCGCCGCCACCGGCTCGAAGGCAAGCGTCGGCGCACCGTGGGAGACAAAGATGGCGGGCATCGTGGACATGGTTGATCCTCTCGGGATATCAGGTTGCCATCAGCGGCACGGCCTGGCGCGGGTCCTGACCGGCCACGACATCGCGCTCGCCGGAAGCCGCGACCCAATGCGTGACAACGATCGCCTCCGGCCCGACGTGGAAGCTCTTGGCGTCCGCCTCCACGGCGAGGTCTGCCACGGTCATGCGTTCGTGCTGACGCAGGTGTTCGACCCAGGACTCGATCATGAAATATTCGATGTAGCGGCTGCGCTCTGACGTGTCCCGGAAGAGTCCCCAGGAGAAGGCGCCGTCGCGCTTGCGAATGCGGTGCAAGGCCTCCATCGCAACGCGAAACGCCGCTGCACGGTCCGGGTCGATGCGGTATTCCAGGCTCACCACTACCGGGCCACTGTCGTCCTCGATGTCGTCGCTGCCGTGCGGCTGCGGCCAGTGCAGCGCCGGCGACAGATCTGCATCCACGTGGTCGCCGATGCGCACTCGCCAAGTGGCGGCAATGCCGAGGAGCGCCCCGACCGCGGACACGAGCAGCGCCACCGGAATGCCGGCGTGGTCGGCGAGCTGCCCCCAGAGCACGCTGCCCGCGGCCATCGCACCCTGAAATACCGTCAGGAAAAGCGCCAGCCCGCGCGCCCGCACCCACGCCGGCAGCGACATCTGCGCCGATACCTGCAGCGAAGAGATGACGCTGATCCACCCTGCGCCCATGACAAGCATGGCGAGACTGAGCAACCACACCTCGTGCACGAATGCGAGGCCGAGTGCTACCGCAGCCGCCACAGCCGTACCGATGGCCACCGTCGCATCCGGCCCCGGGCGGGAGCGCAGCTTCGGCAGGGCCACCGCGCCGATCACCGCGCCGATGCCGACACACGCGAGCATCCAGCCGTATAGCGCCGCGCTGCCGTTCAACTCGTGACGCACGATCAGCGGAAGAAAGGCCCACAAAGCGGACGCAAACAGGAAGAACACGCCTGCGCGCACCAGCACGCGCTGTACAGGCGGCGAATGACGCGCGAAGCGGAATCCGGTGCGCAGAGCACTGGCGAATGCGTTCCGCCGGCAGCGTGCTCGACCTCGGTTCCCGGCGCCATCGGTAGAGCGACACGATCACCCCCACGACGGCCAGCGCGGATAGCGCGAACACGGCAGCCGGTCCGCTTGCCGCCACGATGATGCCGGCAAGCGCGGGGCCAACGGCGCGCGCCACGTTCATGCCCATGGCGTTGAGTGCGATCGCTGCGCCGAGTTGCTGCCTTGGCACCAGCTCCGGCGTGGTGGCGGCCCAGGCCGGCATCATGAGCGCGCCGCCGAGCCCCAGCGCGAAAGTGAGAGCGAGCAGCACCCACTCGGTAGTCGCGCCGGCAGCCGTCAGTCCGGCTAGCAGCGCGGTCACCGCCAGCATCCAGATCTGCGTTGCGATCAGCAGGTGGCGGCGATCAATGATGTCGGCGAGCGCGCCGGCGGGAAACGACAGCAGAAACACCGGCAGCGTGGTCGCGGCCTGCACCAGCGCCACCATCGAGGGCGCCGGCGCCAGGCTCGTCATCAGCCACCCTGCCGCCATGTCGCGCATCCACAGGCCCGCGTTCGCAGCCACACCCGCAATCCAGAGATTGCGAAACAGGCTCTGCCTGAGCGGCGCCCACGGCGAGGCCGGGGCAGCAGGGGAAGCGCGGTTGGTAGAGTCGCTCACGGCGTCGCGTCGGCTCGCGGCTGGCAACATCTCGAAAGCGGCGGCACGTGCAAAACGCCAGGCGTCAAACCAGCTTCTCGAGGTCGAGCCCGGCAGAGGTCCACGCGTCGATGCCCCCTGCAAGCGGGCGCACGCGCTGAAAGCCGCGCTGACGCAGCAGCCCCGCCACCTTCACCGCAGTTGCGTCGTTCGGGCACGCGCAGTAGACCACGATCTCGTGATCGCGCGAGATGCCGGCCACCACCTGATCAAGCTTGTCCTGATCGAAAGCTCGCGCCCCGGGGATGCGCAAGCCGTGCAGTTCGCGATGCGTCTTCGAGCGCACGTCGAGGATCACGAGGTCCTCGCCCCGAGTCATCATGGCGTAGAGTTCGTCCACCGTGATGCGGGCCGCTTTGAGCGACTTGAGGAAGCGGTGGCGTTCCCACCATTTCCAGCCAACATAGGCGGCGACCAGGGCGGCGAGAATCACCAGCGCGGTCATGCCGAGCTCCGCCATGTGACCGAGCAGCCAGTCGATCTGGCCGTGGAAGACGAGCCCGGCGAGTAAACCCAGGCCAGCCCAGAGTGCCGCACCGGCACCATTGAAGATGAGGAAGGTGGTGGTGCTCAATCCGAGCGCGCCGGCGACCGGCGGGGCGACCGTGGAAAGCCCCGGCAGGAACTTCGCGATCACCAGCGTGCCGGGACCGCGCCGCTCGAAGGTGCTCTCAGTCTGCCGCACGCATGAGTCCGGCGACAGCGATACGCGGCAGAGCGTCTTCAGAACGCGATGACCGTAGCGGCGCCCGGCAGCGTACCAGGCCAGGTCACCGAGCGTGGACGCCACGATGGCGAGAACGAGTGCATACACGCCGTAGAGCGGATCGTGCATCGCTGCAGCACCCGCCAGCAGCAGCACGGGCAGCGCTGGAATCGGTGCGCCGATCTGCTCCAGCAGCACGATCCCGAAGACTGCGGCGAGGCCGTACTGTTCGAAAAAGTCGGTGACGCTACCCATTCGCCATCAGCCCTCGGTTCAGTCCTTCAAGGCCTCGACGTTGATGACCAGCTTGACGTCGTCGCCCAGCGCCGGCAGCGCGTACTTCATGCCGAAGTCGGAACGCTTGATGACGGCATTGGCATCCGCGCCGCACATCTCCTTCTTCGCCACCGGATGCACGCCGCACTTGAACGACGTGATGGTCAAGGTAACCGGCTTGGTGACGCCGCGTATCGTGAGCTCACCCTCTGCCGCGACGGGAACGTCGCCGTTGAACTTCAGGTGGTCGGACTTGAAGGTCATGGACGGATGTTGTGCCACGTCGAAGAAATCCTCCCCGCGCAGATGCTCATCGAGCTTCGGCACACCGCTGCTGACCGACGACGTGTCGATCGAGATCTGCACGGTGCCTCGCTTGGCCTCGCGATCGATCACGATCTTGCCCGAAGTCGTGTTGAAGCGCCCGCGCTGCGTGGAGAACCCGAGATGGTTCACCTCGTAGGTCGGAAACGTGTGCCGCGGATCGACTGTGTAGTTCTCCGGCGCCGCAAACACGGGGGCGGCAAACAAGGCGGAGAGCGAAAGGAGGGCAAGCTTCTGTTTCATCGTGTGTTCCTTTGTTGATGATGATCGGGGATAAGGAGCAGGCGCCGGAGTGGCGCGTCAATGCTACTTTGAAGAACCGGACGCCGACGCGGCGGAAACGAAGAGTTTGAAGCGGACCTGGACCGCGTCCGCCACCGTTTCGGTATCGGACCACTGCGCCTCGCCGATGCCGAACTGCAGGCGCAGGAGCGGAAACCCGCCTTCGATGAGCGTGCCACCGGCTTCCGGCTTGAGCGTGACCGGGAACTTGAGTTCGCGGGTGCGGCCCTTGATGCCGAGCGTCCCGGCAACTTCGTAGCGGTTCCCGCCCAGCGGCTTGATGACGGTGGACGTGAATTTCGCCCTCGGGAAGCTCTCCACGTTGAACCACAGCTTGCGCTTTACCTCGGTGTCGCCGTCCGTGCTGCCGGTGTCGATGCTGGCGAGATCGACTTCGATCTCCACCTTGCTCGTCTCCGGCGTCGCCGCGTCGAGGCTGACATTGGCGGTGAACTTCGGAAACTGACCTTCCACCGGCACGTTCATCTGCCTGAAAGTAAAACCGATGTGGCTCTTCTTGTAATCCACCGTGTCCGCCCATGCGGATGAGGCGGCGAAGAGCGTGGCCACCAACAGTATTGCCATGCGTTGCATTCAGCTCATCCTCTCGGTTTGATATTGGGGAGCATGCGCGCGAGCACATCGTCGCGATCCACGTAGTGGTGCTTGAGCGCGGCGACGACGTGCACGATCACGAGCGCCAGCAGTGCCTTGTTGAACGCGAAGTGCACGAGCTTCATGAGATCGAACAGTTCCTTGTCTTTGGCCACGAGATCGGGCAGTTGCAACACCCCAAAATAGACGATCGGAAATCCGCCTGCGGAGCTCATCACCCAGCCCGACAGTGGCACGGCCAGCATCAGGATGTAGAGCAGCGCATGGGCAATTTCCGCAGCGTGCCGCTGCCATTCCGGTGTCGTCCCCGGCAGCGCGGGCGGACGGTGGGTAAAGCGCCACGCGAGACGCAGCGCGACCAGAAGAAAGATGGTGACGCCGGTCCACTTGTGCCAGGAATAGACCTTGAGCTTCCACGGGGAGAGGTCCAGGTCGACCATGTACCTGCCGACAACGAAGCTCCCCAGCATCAGCAGCGCAACGAGCCAATGCAAAGCGATGGCAACGCCCGTGTAGCGATGCACGCGCGTGCAAGACGCGCCGTGCGAGTCGATGGGCATCGATCGCGTGTTCACTCATGGCGCTCGCCTCATGCCATCGACTGCACGCAGCCGCCTTCCGCACGGACCGCCGCGCCATTGGTAGCGGAAGCGAGCGGGCTGCAGAGATAGGCAACCGTAGTCGCGATCTCCTCCGGCAGGATGAACCGCTTCAGCAGCGACGATGGCCGCGCCGTGCGGAAGAACTCCTGCTCCATCTGCTCCGGCGTCAGGCCGTTTTCCTTCGCGAGCTGTTCGACGAACGTCGCCACGCCTTCCGAGGCGGTGGGGCCGGGCAGCACCGAGTTCACAGTCACGCCGGTGCCGGCGGTGGTCTCGGCGAGTCCGCGCGAGATGGAAAGCTGCGCCGTCTTGGTCATGCCGTAGTGGATCATCTCATCCGGAATGTTGATGGCCGACTCACTGGAGATGAAGATGATGCGGCCCCAATTGCGACTCTTCATGCGCGGCAGATAGTGGCGCGACAGACGCACTCCGCTCATCACGTTGACCTCAAAAAAGCGTAGCCAGTCGGCGTCCGGAATTTCCTCGAACGCCTTCGGCTCGAAGATGCCGACGTTGTTCACGAGAATGTCCACGTCGGGGTGGGCGGCGACGAGCTGTGCGGCACCAGCAGCAGTTCCCAGATCGGCCACAGCGCCCGTCACATCGGCATCAATGACGTCGGCCTTGATGCGGGCGATGGCGGCTTCCACGCGCGCGGACGTGCGGCCGTTCACGATCACGCATGCGTGCTCCCGCGCGAGCGCCCGGGCGATCGCGTAACCGATGCCGAGCGTTGATCCAGTGACGAGCGCGGTCTTGCCTTCGAGTTGCAGGTCCATCGAGACATTCCTCCGGCAGTTGCAGCGGCGGACGCGGCCTTGCGCGCCCGCCGCGGTGCAGCTTACTTTGCTGCGAGCTTCGCCGCGATCCCGGCAACATGCCGGCCCTGGAATCGCGCGATCGCAAGCTCATTCTCGCTCACCTGGCGAGAGCCGTCGGGACCCGCGAGCGTCGAGGCGCCGTAGGGCGTGCCGCCGGTGACCTCGTTCATCACTACCAAGCGCTGCTCGGAATACGGCACACCGACGATCACCATGCCCTGGTGCAGCAAGGTGCTGTGGAAGCTGGTGATCGTGGTTTCCTGTCCACCGTGCTGCGTGGCCGTGCTGGTGAACACGCTGCCCACCTTGCCAACCAGCGCCCCCTTCATCCACAGGCCCCCGGTCTGGTCGAGAAAGTTGCGCATCTGCGCGCACATGTTGCCGAACCGTGTCGGCGTCCCAAAGATGATGGCATCGGCCTCCGCCAGTTGCTCTGGCTTGGCAATCGGCACCTGCGCGAACGCCGCTCGCGGTCCTTTCGCGCCGCTCTTTTCGAGCACATCCTCCGGCACTAGTTCCTGCACCTGGTAGAGCGAAACCTCGCTCCCGGTCACCTCGCGGGCGCCTGCTGCAACGGCTTCCGCCAGCTGGTGGATATGGCCATACATGCTATAGAACACTATCTGAATTTTCGTCGCCATCGCTCGTCTCCTTCGTTCGAATCGTTCCTGACCGCCTCAGGCCTCAGGGGAGGTCGAAAAGCAGCACTTGTGACTCCTGCAGCGCTGAGAGATTCAACGTCGTCTCGTCCTCGATGCGCGCGCCATCTCCCGCTTCGAGCGGCGTTCCGTTCACTACCACCGCACCGCGCGCCACATGCACGTAAGCGCGCCGTCCCGGTTCGATGTGGTGGACGACCGCTTCGTCTGCTGCGAGGTCAGCCGCATAGATGCGCGCATCCTGGTGGATCGTCACCGAACCGTCGCCGCCATCGGGGGACGCGATCAGCCGCAGCGTCCCGCGCCGGTCTTCGGCGGCGAAATGCTTCTGCTCGTAACCCGGGCGCACACCGCGCGCGCTGGGTTCGATCCAGATCTGCAGAAAGTGCACGGGATCGCGCTGCGACGCATTGAACTCGCTGTGCTGCACGCCGGTGCCCGCGCTCATCCGCTGCACGTCCCCGGGGCTGATCACCGATCCGTTGCCGAGGTTGTCGCGGTGCTGCAGCCCGCCGTCGAGGACGTAGGTGATGATCTCCATGTCGCGGTGGCCGTGCGTGCCGAAGCCCCGTCCCGGCTCGACGCGATCCTCGTTGATCACGCGCAGCGGGCCAAAGCCCATGTGTGCTGGATCGTAATAGTCGGCGAAGGAGAACGTGTGATAAGTATCGAGCCAGCCGTGGTTGGCGTGACCGCGCTCGCACGATTTACGGATCTGCATCATCTGCTGCCCTCCATGTTCACATTCGTCGAAAGACTCGACGCTGCGTTGGAACCGATGATGCGGGCGACAGGCAGGGAAACCTAGCGGAATGTTCTGAGCGAGTCGTTCTGAAAAACTGAATAAGATTCTGGTTGCCCGCAGGACCGGGCGCGCCTGGCTGTCGTCAGCGCTGAGGCGGTCGAATCAGCGTGCTCTTGCCGAAGAGGCTCTCGATCAGGTCGACCGCCAGTTCCGCCGTCTGATTCTGCCGATCGAACGCGGGGTTGAGTTCCATAATGTCGAGCGACGCGAGGCATCCCGTGTCCGCGATCATCTCCATGCAAAGCTGCGATTCACGATAGGTCGGCCCGCCGCGCACCGGCGTGCCGACGCCGTGCGCGATCTCCGGATCGAGGAAATCCACGTCGAGGCTGACGTGCAGATGCGTCCCTGCGTCGACACCGGCGAGCGCACGTTCCAGCGTCTGCCGCATGCCGATCTCATCGACGCAGCGCATGTCGTACACCTCGAGGCCGGCAGTCTGCAGAAAATGCCGCTCCGCCTCGTCGACGCTGCGCACACCCACGAGACGGATGTCCGTGCTCTGCAGCACTGGTGAAACACCGCCGATGCGGACGAGATCATTCGGACCGAAGCCGCACAGACATGCGACCGGCATTCCGTGGAGATTACCGCTCGGTGTCAGCGCCGCGGTGTTGAAGTCTGCGTGCGCGTCGAGCCAGAGCACGCGCAGCTTCCGGCCAGCATCCCGGCAGCTTTGTGCCACGGCGGCGATCGAGCCGATCGCAAGCGAGTGATCGCCACCCAGCAGGATCGGCAGGCGGCCGCCTGCAAGCTCTGCGCTGACGGCATCGAACACCAACTGGTTCCACGCCACCACTTCCGCCAGGTGACGGTAGCCGCCCGCCGCCACAAGCTGCGGATTCAGGGGGCCGCTGAGGTTGCCCCTGTCGCTGACATCGTCGCAGAAGCGGGCAAGCGCCTCGCACACGCCCGCCACGCGCAGCGCCTCCGGCCCCATGCTGGCGCCGCGAACGCTCGCCCCGATATCGGTCGGTGCGCCGATGATGCTGATTGAACGCGCTTTCACGACGGCAAGCTTACCGCGCCCGTCACTTGCTCTGCGGATTCCTTCGCGTCGCTGGCGAGAACGGATTGACGATGGCCAGTCCTTCGATCACCTGACCATCCTGCAGATCTTTTCCCTATAGAGAGTATCGGCGCCTGCCTGAGAATGCTCTTCGAACGGTCAAGGCGTCCCAGAAGGACAGGGAGAAGCGCCGATGCAGCGTGACCGCCTCGACGATCGTGCGCGGAGTGACCTGCACGACAGGCAGGCGAGAAAGATACCCCACCACCTCCTCTGCCTGGTCAGCGCTGAGAGGCGGATCCAGCCTTCTCGTTGCAGCAACGAAAAACTCCTGCAGCACCTGCGTGCTGATGACGATCGAGCGCCCCATGACGAGACGCCGAAACTCGGCACGCGCCACACTTTGCTTGTCCGGAGCACCGCCATCGAAGCGATGCACGAGCACATTCGTGTCTACAAATACACTCACCGCCGCGGCGTAAGTCTGTCTGTGTAGAGGTCGTCTCTCGCCCACTCGGCAACGCGACGCCTCGGCATGCTGTCGCCAATTGCCTCGATACCTCTTACGATCGCTTCCAACTCGGCGTCGTCGTGAGCAACGCGCTCGAGATACTCACGCACGAGCGCGTTAACCGAAGTACCGCGTTCAAGAGCATGGATGCGTGCCTTCTTGAGCACTTCATCGTCGATGGTCAGCGTGAGATTCGCCACGGCCTATCCTCGAAGTTACACAGGATCAGTGTAGCTCGTAATCTGCGGTCGGCGCCCTGCTGCCGCGTTTGGGTGGGTCAGATTCAAGGCGGTTGTACTGAAAGCCCGATTGCGTTGCGCCATGGCATGCTCCATCATCGGTTGTCGAACGTGGCGCCGGACTCGGGTACGTCGTCTTGATCACTCTCTCAAACGGGATATCGCCGTGCGGGCCGCAGACCCACGCAACGATTCACCATTGTCGATGACGCAGCCTAGGACCACGCTAATCTGCGGGCAATGTGCACCATTGCTACTTCGGTATAACCCGGCGCCACGCTCCAGCTTGCCACAGCACCGCCACCGCCGTGTTTCTTGGACACGATTTGCGGACCGGGCCGATTACTTCGCTAACCTCTCGCCCGACCGAACGACATCACCCGCCGCACGCCCCGCCACACCTTCGGCAGCATCCACGCCACGACGCCCAGGAACAGCAGCAGCGCAACCAGAAACACCGCTGGCGCGGCGATCGCGGCCCACAAGCCGGCGGGCACGAGCAGGTCTTCGAGGCTCGACTTCATCATGTTGCTGAACGGTTCCGGCGAGGTATTGACCACCGCCCGCGCGCCGGCCTTGGCGAGGTGCGTGCCGGCGGTGATGCTGCCGCCGATGATGGCCGCAGCCAGCGCAGCACCCGCCCCGGAGTCGCCCACCATTCCCGCTGCGAGCAATGCGCCGCCCGGGATGCGGATGAAGGTGTTGACCGCATCCCACACGCTGTCGACCCAGGGGATCTTGTCAGCGAAAAATTCGACGACGGTCATGAAACCGCTCGCCGTGAGCACAAGCGGGTTGGCGAGGATTTCCAGGTACTCGGGCAGCACGACCCAGCCGAGCTTGCCGGCAAGCCCGACGAGAAAAAGCGTCGCGTAAAGGCGGATGCCGCTTGCCCAGGCGAGTGCGGCAGCGATCGCAATCTCGGGCAGATACGCGCTCATCGCGGCGCCCTATCGGCTGGCGGGGGAATGTTCCAGCGCTGCCGGCATCGGCTCCTCTTCGATCTTGTGGCGCTTGCCGACGAGCAGCGTGTATGCGGTCGGGATGACAAACAGGGTGAGCAGCGTGCCGAAGACGAGCCCGCCGACGATGACCCAGCCGATGGGCTGGCGCGATTCCGCCCCGGCGCCGGTGGCGGCGGCGAGCGGCACGGCACCCAGCACCATGGCGGCGGTCGTCATCAGGATCGGCCGCAGGCGCAGCGTCGCCGCCTCGATCACCGCCTCGAACTTCTCTGTTCCACTGTCGCGCAGCTGGTTGGCGAACTCCACGATCAGGATGCCGTGCTTGGTGATAAGGCCGATCAGCATCACCAGTCCGATCTGGCTGTAGACGTTGAGGGTGCTGCCCGTCAGCTTGAGCGCGGCGAGCGCGCCGGTCATCGCCAGCGGCACGGTGAGCATGATCACGAGCGGCCCGACGAAGCTCTCGAACTGCGCCGCCAGCACGAGGTAGATGAAGAGCAGCGCGAGCACGAACGTGAGGTAGAGCGCTGCGCCCGACTCGCGGAACTCGCGCGACTGGCCGTCGTAGTCGGTCTGCGCGGTCTTCGGCAATTCCTCGCGCGCCGCCTTGTCGAGGAACGCGAGCGCCTCGCCGACCGTGTAGCCGGGCGCGATGTTGCCCTGGATGATCGCCGCGCGCAGCCGGTTGAAGTGGTTGAGCTCCTTCGGCGCCACGGTCTCCTTCACCTGCACCAGATTCGCGAGCTGGATCAACTGGCCGTCCTTGCCGCGCACGTAGATCGAGGTGAGATCGGTGGGCTGCCGCCGCGCCGCGTCCTCCAGCCGCACGATGACGTCGTACTGCTTGCCCTCGCGCTTGAAGCGCGTCACCTGACGGCCGCCGAGCAGGGTCTCGAGCGTGCGGCCGATGGTCTCGACCTCGACGCCGACGTCCGCTGCCTTCTCGCGGTCGATGGTCACCGAGAGCTGCGGCTTGTTGAGCTTGAGGTCGCTGTCGATGTTGGTGAGGCCCGGATAGGCGCGCGCGCGCGCCATCATCTTGTTCACGAGCCGATCGAGTTCCTCGTAGGAATTCGCCTGCACCACGAACTGCACCGGCGGGCTGCGGAAGCTCTGTCCGAGCGACGGCGGATCGACCGGAAAGGACAGCACGCCGGGCAGCGTCGCGAACATCTTGCCGCGCAACTGCGCTGTGATTTCCTGCTGCTTCCGGGTGCGCTCCTCCCACGGCTTCAGGCTCACGAAGGAGAACACCAGGTTCACCGGGTTGGGCTTCTCGAGTCCGGGCGCAACGACCACGAAGTAGTTCTGTACCTCGGGCACGTCCTTGTACATCTGTTCGACCCGGTGCGCGTAGTCCAGCGCGTAGTCCATCGTCGCACCCTCGGGCGCGAGCGTGATACCGATGAAGAAGCCGCGGTCCTCGATCGGCGCAAGCTCCGACTTCAACGACCTGAACAGCAACACCGCCGCCACTGCCACCGCGAGAAAGATCACGATCACCAGCCAGCGATGGCGCAGCGTGCGCGTGAGCAGCCAGCGATAGCCGCTGTTCAGCCCGACGAAGAAGCGCTCGCTCCAGTTGTAGATGGCGCTGTGGCTCGCCTGATGCCGCAGCATCTTCGAGCACATCATCGGCGTGAGCGTGAGCGCGACGAATCCGGACACCAGCACCGCCGCCGTGACGGTGAGCGCAAACTCGGTGAACAGCTTGCCGGTGTTGCCGGTCATGAATGCCAGTGGCGTGAACACCGCGGCCAGCGTCAGCGTCATCGCCACCACGGCAAACGCGATCTCCCGGCTGCCCTGCACTGCTGCACGGATCGGCGGCGTGCCCTCCTCGATGTGCCGATAGATGTTTTCGAGCACGACGATCGCATCGTCCACCACGAGGCCGATCGCAAGCACGATGCCGAGCAGCGTCAGCACGTTGATGGAGAAGCCGAGCACGTAGAGGAAGAAGAACGCGCCGATGAGCGACACCGGGATGGTGACGAAGGGAATCAGCGTCGCGCGCACCGACCGCAGGAAAAGAAAGATCACCAGCACCACGAGCAGCAGAGCCTCAATCATGGTGTGGTAGACGGCCTCGATCGACTTCTCGATGAAGACCGAGCTGTCGAAGGCGACGATGAGACTCATCCCTTCGGGCAGTCCCGCCTCGATGCGCGGGATCTGGCGCTTCACGGCGTCCGCCACTGAGAGCGTGTTCGCGGTCGACTGCTTCACCACGCCGAGACCAACGGCGAGTTCGCCGTTGACGCGCACCTCGTTTCGATCGTCGAGCGCGCCGAGTTCGGCACGGCCGACATCCTTGAGACGCACCGGATAACCGCTCGCCTCGGCGACGATCAGGTTGTTGAACTGCTCCGGCGTGCGCAGGTCCGTCTCCGAGAGCACCGTGAACTCGCGGTTGTTGCCCTCGATGCGACCGGCGGGAATCTCCACGTTCTGCCGCCGCAAGCCGGCCTCCACATCCTGCGGCGTAAGGGCGAACGCGGCAAGGCGGTCGCGGTCGAGCCAGAGGCGCATCGCGTACTTGCGCTCGCCGCCGATGATGACGGAGGAAACCCCGGGCAGCGTCTTGATCGAATCGGCGATGTAGCGATCGGCGTAGTCGGTGATCTCCAGCGGCGTGTGGCGATCGGAACGGAATGCCAGCCACATGATGGCCTGGGCGTCGGCCTCAATCTTCGAGACGACCGGCTCGTCGATGTCCGTGGGCAGCCGCGCACGCACGCGCGACACGCGGTCACGCACGTCGCTCGCTGCGGAGTCGGGGTCGCGCTCGCGCACGAACTCGATCGTGATCTGGCTGACTTCCTCGCGCGAGACCGACTTGATGGTCTTCACGCCTTCGATGCCGGAGAGCGAATCCTCGAGCGGCTGCGTGACCTGGCTTTCCATCACAGAGGCGCTCGCGCCCTTGTACACCGTGCGCACCGACACCACCGGCGCGTCGATGTTGGGGTATTCGCGCACCGACAGGCGTTGGAACGCGATCACGCCGAGGAGGACGATGACCAGGCTCATCACGATCGCGAGGACCGGCCGCTTGATGGAGAGTTCCGAAAGATGCATGGCCGACCGCGGGCTCTCAGCCTTCCTTCTGCGCCGCAGCGGCGGACGGCACGGGCGGCGCACCGATGACGGTGACAGGTGTGCCGTCCTGCAGCTTGATCTGGCCGTCGACCACGACGGTGTCCTGCGGCGAGAGTCCCTTAACGATCTCCACCTCGCCCGGGCCGCGCGCACCCGTCGTCACCGGCGTGAGCGCCGCCTTGCCATCGACAACCCGATACACGAACGCGCTATCGCCGCGCGGCACGATGGCCTGATCCGGCACGACGATCACGGCATCGCGCGTGCCGAGCGACAGCACGACGCGCGCGAACATGCCCGGCCGCAGCCTGCGGTCCTTGTTCGGGATGCGCGCACGCACGAGCAGGGTGCGGCTTTTCTCGTCTATCCCCGGTTCCAACGCGTAGATACGACCCTTGAACGACTGGTTGGGGAAGGCATCCACGCGCACGGAGACATCCTGGTCGGGACGCAACGCACCCACGTAGACCTCCGGAATGCGGAAGTCGACCTTGATCGAATCGATGTCTTCGAGGCGAGCGATGTCCGCGCCCTCTTTCACGTACGCGCCCGGACTCAGCTGGCGCAGGCCGACGATGCCTGCAAACGGCGCGCGGATCTCGGATTTTGAGAACTTGGCCTCGGTCTCCTGACGTCGCGCGCTGGAGCGATCGAGATTGCTGCGTGCCTCGTCCACGGCCTCCTGGCTGATGAAGTTCTGCTTGCGCAACTCCTGCGAGCGCTCGTAGCGCCGCGTCGCGAGCGTTGCGTCCGCGTCAGACTGGGCGAGGATCGCCTTGTACTCGGACTGATCGAGAGTGACGAGTCGGGCACCCTTCGGCACCGCCTGCCCCTCTTCGAAGTGGATCGCGACGACACGCCCCGCGATCTCCGGGCGGATCATCACCGATTCGTTCGCGAGCAGCGTGCCGACCGCCGACACATCCGTGCTGAGACGACTGACGCGGACCTGCGCAGCCTTGACCGGCACGCCCTGTTTGGCGCCACCCGCCGCCTGCGCCAACGCCAAGACGGGGGAAGCAAGAGCCAGCAGCAGGAATGCGTGTGAGAGAAAGCGCAGTGGAATTTTCTGCATGAGCGGGGTCGGCAGGACTCGCACAAAACCTATGAGTTTACGTTTGTGAGCCGGGCTAGGATAGCGAATAATCCCGGGGAAATTCGGCAGGAAACCTGAACATGAAGCTCTCGCTCGACGCTCTGGCCGTGCTCGACGCGATCGACCGCAAGGGGAGTTTCGCTGCTGCTGCCGACGAGTTGCACCGCGTGCCCTCGGCCATCACCTACACGGTGCAGAAGCTCGAACAGGACATCGACCTCCTGCTCTTCGACCGCCGCGGCCATCGGGCGGTGCTCACCGAAGCGGGTGCGGAACTGCTGCGGGAAGGGCGCCACCTGCTGCGTGCGGCGAGCGCGCTCGAGGCGCGCGTGAGGCGTGTTGCCACCGGCTGGGAAACCGAGCTTAGGATCGCGGTGACCGATCTCATTCCACTGTCCCGCCTGTTCCCGCTGGTGCGCGAGTTCAATGCCGTTGACTGCGGCACCCGCTTGCGCCTCCTGACCGAGGTCTACGGTGGATGCTGGGACGCACTCGCCGCGGAGCGGGCGGATCTGGTCATCGGCGCACCCGGCGATGGCCCTGCGGGTGGCGGCTACGCGACCCGTGCGCTCGACAGCGTGCAGTGGGTGTTCGCGGTACGGCCCGACCATCCCCTGGCCAGCGAGCCCGAACCCATCAGAAGCAGCCAACTGCTCGACTATCGCGCAGTTTCGGCGGCCGACAGCTCGCGCAGCCTGCCGCCGCGAACGTCCGGCCTGCTGTCGGGACAGGATGTCTTCACGGTGCCTGACATGTGCACAAAACGCGAAGCTCAGGTTGCCGGGCTCGGGGTCGGCTTTCTGCCGCGTCATCTGATCGGTCCGGATGTGGAGGCCGGGCGGCTCCTGGTTCGAGAGGTCGAGGAACCGAAGCCGGAGATCCCTCTTTTCATTGCCTGGCGTGCGAAGGATCCGGGACGCGCACTGCGGTGGTTTCTGTCGCGGCTGGAGGACACAGCCTTGCGCAGCGCCCTCATGGCGCCACTGCGCTCGGATGAGGTCGCAGTCCCTGCCTGAGCGCTACTGCTGCTGCACCTGCTCTGCCTCAATTCTCCGTTTCACCTCATCCATGTCCAGCGCATGGGCCTGCTCGATGATCTGGTCGAGATCGCGCGCCGGCACGGCACCGGGCTCGGCATAGAGAATCACCTGCTGCCGGAACACCATGAGGGTTGGAATCGAGCGAATCCCGAACTGCGCGGCGAGGTCCTGCTCCGATTCCGTGTTCACCTTGGCGAACACGATTCCAGGATGCTTGGTCGATGCTGCCTCGAAAACGGGTGCGAACGAGCGGCACGGCCCGCACCAGGGCGCCCAGAAATCGATGACGACCATGTCGTTTCCGGTCACAACTTGATCGAAGTTGTCGGCGGTGAGTTCAGTGGTGGCCATGCGCATCAACCCTTGAGCAAAGCGATCTTGTCGAAGGTTAGCGTCTCGTCGATCAGCGGTTTGCCGGCAGCCTCATCCGGCACCACGGCGCGGATCTGGTAGACACCCCCTGGGATCTGGTCGGAGAGCGTGAACACATAGTACTTGGCGGTCGACACCTTGCCGAACTTGGCCTTGTTCGGGTCATCGAGATAGGGCGATACCTTGACCTCGGTGCCGCTTACCTCCTTGCCCCCAAGTGAGAACTTGACGGGTCGCACCTCCGCCTTGTCGACGAGCGCGAGCCGGATGCGCTTCTGGAAGTAAGGCGACTTGCCGCCGGTGAGGCGCTCCATTTCCCTGATGTCGCGTTCCAGGAACCACATGATCACCGGGTTGCCCTCGGCATGCTCAACCGCTGAATAGCTCATCGCCCGCGGTCCTGTAAGGAACTTGGTGGTCGCCGTCTTGCTGTCCCCCTTACCCTTCAGTTCGACGTCGACGGTGTCGTCAAACACGCCGTCCAGCGAGCCACTCTTGTGATACGTGTACTGGAGACGAGCGGGGAGCTTGGTGCTCTGCAGATGATTGGTCATGAAGAGCAGCGTCTCGGCCTGCGAGATGGGCTGCTCCGGGGAGTGCTTTTCGGCCGGCGGCGCGTCTTGCGCGATCGCCGGAGCAAACGCAAAGGCAAAAAGCAGCGCCGCAAACCTGGGGAGACGGAAGGACACGAAAGTTACTCCTGTTGCTGCACGCGCCGCCTGCCTGCGCAGTCGCACGTGCGACTGATGGACTTACTTCTTCGGAGCCTCGCGCGAGGTGTAATAGCCGGTTCCCGCGGTCGTGATGACCTGATCCTTGTCGTCGATCAGGGGCACTCCGTAGTCCAGCAAAATGCGCTCGATCTCCGTGCGGTTCTTCTCGATCAGCTTGTTGACTGTTTCCAGCCACTCCTTCTCACCGCGTCGCACGCCCATCGCGATGGCATAGTCGAACCTGATCTCCGGATTCGGCTTGAACGGCACGACGGCGATATTGGCACTCTTCGCGTTCTTGGCGAAATAGCCGGCGATCGGCCCCCAGGCGAAGGCGACATCGATCTTGCCGTCGACCAGATCCTTTTCGATGATCTGGCCGGGATACTGCTGCGGATCACCGGTCATGCGCTGGTAGGGCACCATCTGGTCGATGAGGCCGTTGCGCAGCAGCCAGTCCACAGCGGGGGTCTGGGCAAAGGTCCCAAAGCGGAGTTTCTTCAGCTGCTCGGGCGGCAGCTTGAGAATATCTTCCGTCGTCTTGACGCCGTCCAAGCCCCGGCCCTTGAGGAACACCATGGCATAGGTAGACCTGAAGTAATGGGTGGTCGTCGCCGCCTGGTCAAACTCTTCCGGCACGCCCATGATGATGTCGCACTTGTACCGCTTTTCCTGCGGCACCTGCGCGCGCAGCGTGTTGCGCACCCAGCCCATGCGCTGCGGGAACCACGTGAACTCCAGCTTCCAGCCGAGCTCATGCGCGAAGAGCTCGGCGATCTTGTTCTCGAACCCTGCCTGGTTCTCGTGCGAGAGGGGCAGATTATTGGGATCTGCACAGACGCGCAGAACCTTGTCCTTCTCACCGGGCAAGGGTGTTTGTGCGAACGCAAGATGGGATGAAAGGAAAAGCAAGCCGGCCGATCCCGCGAACGCGAGAGCGCGCCGCATTGTGCGCTGTGTCATATTGTTGGGATGAAGCTATCCGTCCTCGATGAGCCCCTTCAGACAGGGGGCTCTCGAAGAAGGTTCAGTGAGGGGTCAGGTCAGGTCGGGAGTGCTACTGCGGCATCAGTTCCACACGCCCGGGCTTGATGGCGCCATCCGAGCGACCCTTGAGGTAGGTGTAGAGGTTGTCGATGTTGTCCGAGACCTGTTTGCTGCCGTTGAAATTGGGCATGCCCTTCTCCGGACGCCCATTCATGACGGTGGTTACGAACTGCTCCTTGGTGAGCGTCTTCAGCGACTCGATCAGCGAAGGGCCCACCATGCCTTCCTGGTTGGGGCCATGACAGCGCTCACAAGCGGCCGCACGCCACGTCTTCCAGCCCAACAGCGTCTTCTCGTCCACCTTGTTGCCGTCCACGACCTTGTAGGGCGCATCGGCCGCGGCTACCGCGGCTGATCCGGCAGCAAGCGCCACGGTCAGCAAAACTGCTCTAAGCATCATTCCACCTTCCTCGTTGGCTTGATCAAGTTTTCAACTCACACCCACACCCGACCCTGCGCACCTGCCGTGGCGGGTGCGCTTACCGGAACCGGGATGTTAAAAGGCTGGCATCCCAGCAAATGCCAGAATGCCAGCCGTACCAACTTGCCGGGTGCCCGGAAGGCACCCGGCGCGGTGGCGAATCTTCTTACTTGTTGCTCGCCGGCAGTGCGAACACTGTCAACGTCCCGCCAAGTTCAGTCCACTGCGACAGCTCTTTGTATCCGCCCACGGCGCCCAGACCGTCGGTGTCCTTCTCGAGACCCGCAGCCATGCCAATACCGGCCCAGCCGCCGATGCCCGAGAGCACGCCGATGTACTGCTTGCCGTTGTGACCCCAAGTCGTCACGTTGCCGATGATGCCCGAGGGAGTCTTGAACTTCCACAGTTCCTTCGTCACGTCGTTGGCATCCACTGCCTTGATGAAGCCTTCGAGCGTGCCGTAGAACACCACGTCACCTGCGGTTGCCAGCGCGCCGCTCCACACCGAGAACTTCTCGGGGCGAGACTTCACGATCTTGCCGTTGACACCATCCCAGGCGATGAAGTTGCCCATGCCACCGTGCGAGCCGGGGGCCGGGAACATCGACAGGGTCGCGCCGACATAGGGCTGGCCAGCGGTGTACTCAACCTTGAACGGCTCGTAGTCCATGCACACGTGGTTGGTGGGCACGTAGAAGAGCTTGGTACGAGGCGAGTAGGCTGCAGGCTGCTGGTCCTTCGAGCCCAGTGCCGCCGGGCAGATGCCCTTGCTATTGACGTCTGGACCGTTCAGCGCCGTCGAGTACTTCGCCACTACCTGCGGACGACCGGTCTTCATGTCGACGTGGGTGGCCCAGTTGACGGCCGGGTCGAACTTCTCGGCTACGAGCAGTTCGCCTGTCACCCGATCGAGCGTGTAGCCGAAGCCGTTACGATCGAAGTGGGTGAGCAGCTTGCGCTCCTTGCCCTTGAAGTTCTGATCCGTCAGGATCATTTCATTGATGCCGTCGAAATCCCACTCGTCGAACGGCGTCATCTGGTAGGCCCACTTCGCCACCCCAGTGTCGATATCACGCGAGAAGACGGTCATCGACCACTTGTTGTCACCGGGGCGCTGGCTCGGGTTCCAGGTGCTGGGGTTGCCGGAGCCGTAGAACACCTGCTTCATTGCGGGGTCGTAGCTGTACCAGCCCCAAGTCGTGCCGCCGCCGATCTTCCACTGATCGCCCTTCCAGGTCTTCAGTGAAGAATCCTTGCCGACCGGCTGCATCTTGCCGTCGACCCAGGTCATGGTCTTATTCGGATCGAACAGGAGCTGTTCGTCCGGACCGACGCTGAATGCCTTCCATGCGAGCTTGCCGTCGCTCATGTTGTAAGCGGCGAGGAAGCCCTGCACGCCAAACTCGCCACCCGAGATGCCGGTGACAACCTTGTCGGCGAACACGTGCGGCGCGTTGGTGTTGGTCGAGCCGGTCTTCGGATCGCCGTTCTTGACCTTCCAGATTTCCTTGCCGGTCTTGGCGTCGAGAGCGACCAGATTGGTGTCAGCCTGTTGCAGGAAGATCTTGCCGTCACCATAAGCCACGCCGCGGTTCACCGTGTCGCAGCACATCACGGGAATGACGCTCGGGTCCTGCTTGGGTTCGTACTTCCACTTGATCTTGAGCGTCTCGAGATCGATCGCGAAGACCTTGTTGGGGAATGCCGAGTGCACGTAAAGGGTGTCACCGATGACCAGGGGACCACCTTCATGACCGCGCAGGACGCCCGTGGAGAACGTCCACGCGGCCTGCAGGTTCTTGACGTTGCTCTTGTTGATTTGGGCTAGCGTGCTGTAGCGCTGGTTGTAAAAGTTGCCTGCCTGCATCGCCCAGTTGTCGGGATTGGAAATCAGCTTGGCGAGACCATCGTTCGCCGCTGCCATGCCGGGCGCCGCCAGCGCTGCCAGCGCCAACGGGATGTGTTTCATCTTCAAGCGAAAGGACATGAACTTCCTCCTTCTATTTCGTCTAGGTTGTTGAAGCACCGTTTTTGGCTTGAAATCTCCGCTGTTTCCGTCTTTACCGAGCACGAATTTTTTTGTGCAGAGACGCGGGTGTCGCTGACCCACCCGCGTGCAAAATATAGCACATCGCATTGCATTAGCAAGTCGCAACGCAACAAGCGTCGGACCCGGTTTTTACGTTGTTTGACAGATATTTAGTGCACCGCAACAGACGCGGACAAAGTGTGTCATATATGGTGCTGTCTGACCTTGGCGCGGACATAATTGCTACACTTGAGACGACATTTTTCTGCCAAACTTTGCGGCGCTGGGCGGCTCATTCACGAGCGATGGACGCCGAATGAAACAACCCCGAATACGGAGGAGAAAACCAGATGACACAGCCACCCACCGAGAAGGTCTACGACGAAGCCGAAATCAAGGCACACCTGGCCGCCGAGCTGCCCCACTGGTATTTCGAAGACGGATGGATCCGGCGAAAGTATCGAACCAGCGGATGGAAAGCGACGCTGATGGTGGTCAATACGGTGGGTCATCTGGCCGAAGCAGCCTGGCACCACCCGGACCTCACCGTCTCCTACGCGTTCGTGATCGTGAAGCTGCAAAATCACGCTGCACGCGGCATCACCGAAAAGGACTTCGAGTTGGCAAAGAAGATCGAGTCTGTGATCCAGTGGCAGCCGGGCAAGGAAGGCGGCGCGCTGGAAGGGACTCCGAACGAGGACGCGCGCTTCAAGTACATGAAGTACGACGCATGAATATTGCGTCGCAGCATGCTGTGCGGCGACTTACTGCAGGCCCAGCCGTCGCGCACGCATGAGGAACATGACGGTGACTGCGGCGAGCGCGGCGAGCGCAAGTGCGCCGCGCAGATCGACAGGCGACTTCACTTCCTGTGCAAGGTCGGCGCGATCGAGCGCCGCGATGAGACCGCTCGTCGAATTCAGGCGAAAGTAGGAGAGCCCGAGTTCCTCCGCCAGTCGCTTGAGGTGCGCCTCTCTGAGCGAGGACAGGTGCTCGGCTGCGACAGGCACGCTGCCTGTCGGTTGCGCCGGCTCCTGCTCCACCATCGTCTCTCCGGCCACGCTACCACCGCGCCCGCGCGTGTAGACATCGGTCTGCAGCACCTCGTCGGCAGCCCAGTACCCGAGCGGCGTGCCATCGACGCCGAACTTCGGGATCAGCACCGGCATATCCCCGCCAACACCGACGAGCACGCCGCGGACCTCGCCCGGCTTGCCGTCGTACTGCGGCCGCAGCGTGGGATGCAGCGGCGGCGCTTCGTGGCCATCGGTGAAGAAAACCAACGCGGCCGGTGGCTCCAGCGCGCGCGCAATGCGCAGCGCGAAAAAAATTCCCTTCGAGATCTCGCTCCCGCCCGCCCACGCCATGCGATGGTCCAGACGGTCGAGGGTCGACGCGAGCTCGCTGTAGTTGGCGCAGACATCTACCGGCTCGAGCAGAAGAAAGGTGCGATACTCGGTGAAGAGGCCGAGTCCCGCCTGTGATCCGCACGGCAACTCGCGCAGCGCCTCGCGCAGCAGGTGGCGTGCGAAGGCCAGTCGGCTGACCGGTGCGCCACGCAGCATGACATCGGTCGTATTCATGCTCTGACTCACATCCAGCACCAGGAGCAGTCGATAGCGCGGTTGCAGGACCTTCAAGTGCGGGCTCAGAAAGGTCGCGGCGAGCAGCAGGCAGCCCGCGAGCAGAAGCCAGCGGCCGGGCGCCTCGCGCCACGCCCCGGCGATCGCGCGCATCACCTTCATGGCAGCCCCAGCGAAAACCCGCGCATGGTCGTTGCGGCGCGTTCGGCCTGCTGCGGCGCACCGAGCGCGCTATCGTCCGCGTCCTCCTCCGGTCGTTCGCGCAGCACGCGCTCCAGGTTGTAGCGCGCGTCCCAGTTGGACGGATCGAGCAGCAGCGACTGCCGATAACTGCCCTTCGCCAGTTCGAGCAGCGGCACTGCCTGCTGCTCGTTGTGCGTCTCACGCATGGCGAGCCCGGCACGGAAGTAGACGTTGCCGCTGTTGTAGCGCGCACGTGCCACGAGCGCCTGATCGCCGGCCACTTCCGCGCGCTTGTAGAGCGCCAGGACATCCTGATAGTCCGTGCCGACGCTCTGCTGATAGGCCTGCGCGAAGACCAGGGATGGCGCAAGCGACCCCTTGAACCCAACCACCGTGCCGTCCTCGATCGCCCGGTTCCAGACGCGAAGCTGGTCGAACTCGCGCAGGTCCCAGGCGAGGAGCGTGAAGAGCACGGCAGCGGCGACGCCGAGCCAGATCTCGCGCCGGCGCTTGCGCGTCACGCCCACCGGCGCACCTCCATCCATTTCATGGCGAGCAGCGCCAGGGCGCAGGCCAGCGCGGCGGCATAGCAGTATTGCGAGAGATCGCGGCGCGGCAGCACCTCGGTGAACTGGATCGGCAGCCGTTCGAGCCGGTTCACGTCGTCGATCGCTTTCTGCAGCGCCTGCGTGTTCTCGGCCTCGTAGGCGCGATACGGCGTGCCGATGTCGGAAAAATACCGGTGCAGGAAGTGCTCGGGCACGGTGTCCGCCGTCTGCGCGTCCACGTCCTCGTCCGCCAGCAAGCCGGGGCTGCGGAAAGAACGGATATAAATCCAGTAGAGCGAGACGCGGTGCTGCTTGACCAGCCGCGCCACGCGCTCGCGCGTTTCCACATCGAGATGCGCGCCGCCGTCCGAGACCAGCAGGATGATGCGCGAGCCGGTGTACGGTCGTCCCTCGAAGAGCGACAGCGCGCGCTCCAGACCGAGTCCCAGGTCTGTGTCGCCGATCCCCTTGCCGATGGCGCTCGCCGCGATGGCCGCCTGAATCACCTCCTGCTTCTGCGTGAAGTCGAGCACCTCGATCGGCAGCGTGCTGAAAATCACCATGCCGAAAAGATCGTCTGATCGTCTCGCGATGAAGTCGGACAGCAAACGCCGGGCGACGCTCGTCTTCGATTCCCGGGTCGGTGACGCCAGCGTCGGCCGCAGGTCCTCGGCGCGCGTCTCGGTGTAGAACGACTGATCCATGCTGCGACTACGGTCCAGCAGCAGAACGATCTCTGCGCCCTGACCGAGGCGCTCGACCCGGGTCTCGCCGCGCCCGAGGGCCGCGAGCCCGAGCACCGCGAGGACGATGGTTGCCGCCGCCAGCACGCGGTACGCCGCGCCAGCGAAGCTCGACCAGCGATCCGCCGGAATCATCGCCAGCCACGAATAGCCGATCACCTCGCGCCCGGCGCGCACGAAGGGAAGCAACGCCAGCGGCAGCAGCGCAAGTGCCCACGGCTGGGCGAACGTCACACCGGTCACGCCACCCCCCGCTCGCGGTCGCGCAGTTCGCGCGAGAACCCCGTCAGCCACGCCAGCGAAAGCTCCGCCGCGCCACCGCCGAAGAACTCCTGCCGCGAGCCCGCGAAGAACCGTTCGACCTCACCGCGCAGCGACGCATAGCGCGCATTCTCGGCGAAGAAGCGGTCCAGATGCTCACCGAATACGGTCGCCTGCGCGGTCTCGTCGAAGGCACGGTGCAGCGCCTGCAGCGCCGCGCGCCGCCCCTGCTGCCCGTCGACCGCACGCGCTGCGGCAGCCACTGCCCACTGCGCACGGGCGAACGGTCCGCGGGAGCGCGCGAAGAAGGGCAGACCCCGATAGGCGTAGAGGAAGTAGAGCGCGATGGCGGTCAGCCCCAGCGACCACAGTGCGAGGCGCAGACGAACCCATGCCGTCGACAGCGGTGGCGGCCTGGCGTCGGAGCGCATCGCATCGAGCCCGTCGCGTCCGGCCACGTATTCGGGCGTCAGCGGCCCTGTGGTGAACATGCGCTTGGGCAGACTGTGCATTGCTGCACCGGCTGCCGTCTTCAGCGGAATGTCCACCGCAGGCAGCGCGCGCGTGGTGACCTCCGGCGTGGAATTGAATATCTGATAAGTGAATGCGAGCTCGTGCTGCCCTCCCCCGCCGCCCAACGTCGTCACGTCGACGAGTTCGAGCCAGTTGGAGATGCGACCCGGTTTCGGCAAACGCTCGACATCGATCGTGCTGTTTGCAGCCTCGAACACGACGCGGCGCGTCAACGTGTCACCGATGACGAAACCGAAGGGTCGAGGCTCCACCCGATCCAGCTGCGTCACCGTTTCCTCGGCGCGTGCGGCCGACAGCCCGAGAGCGAGTAGCGCGCCGACGAGTACCGCGGCGCCGCGGCGAGCGAGCGCGATCACGTCGGTACCTCGCCTGCCAACGCGTCGCCTGCGAAGAAGAACTCCGACAGGGCGTCTGCCTGGAACGGGCCGCTCACGAAGAACGGCCGGATGCCGCTGTCGAGGAAGCGCCGGGTGAGCTCAATGCGCCGCTTCGCATAGGCTTCAGCGATGCGCTCGCGCAGCCGCGGTCGAAGCCACAGCGTCCGCCGCCGGCCGCTTTCTGCGTCCTCCAGCAATGCGAGCCCGAAGCCGGGCAGATCTTGGTACTCGGCAGGATCCCACAACACCATTGGCACGACTTCGTGACGCGCGAGCCCGCCCAGAAGCTCATCCAGCAGCGCGTCCGGAAAATGGAAATCGGAGGCGAGGAAAACGAGCGATCGGTGACGCGACAGGTGCGCGGCCGCCTGCACCAGACCTTGCGCCGAGCGGCCCGGCGCGGCGAGGGCGCGCAGCTGCTCTGCCGCCACCATTCCCGCGCCCTTGGCGTGCGTCGGCAGGATCAGCGCCTCTTCGCGGACACGGTCATCGCAGGCGATGCAGCCGAAGGGATCGCCGGTGCGGTAAGCCGAGTAGCCGAGCGAGAGCGCGAAGTCGGCGAGCACGTCGAGCTTGCGGGCGCGGCCGCCAAAGCCCATCGACGCGGAAACGTCGGCGAGCAGCCAGACCGGCACGCTGGTGCGCTGACTGTAGCGGCGCACCTTCCAGTTCTCGAACGGGTCGCGCAGGCTCGCCAGAACATCCAGGCGGCGCGGGTCGGGCAGATCCAATAGCGGCGCGTGGCCGCGAAAGTCGAGACCGCCGCCGCCCTGTTTGCCGCGATGATGACCGGGGCGATGTCCGCGGGTGCGCCAGCCGATGCGATAGTGAAACTCCTGCACCATGGTCGACCGCTGGCCGAGCGTCACGGCGCCGCGACGTGATTCAGGATGCCCTGCATGAGGTCCTTCGAGACCTGGGACCGCCGCAGCTCGTATACAGGATTGAAGAACACGCGGTGAGCGATGGTCTCGGGGTAGACGAACTGGATGTCCTCCGGTGTCACGAATCCGCGCCCCTTGAGCCACGCCGCCACCCGCGCCGCGCGCAACAGCATGCTCATGCCGCGCGGACTCGCGCCGGCGAGAATGAGGTTCTGCATGTTCGCGCCCTCGATCTGGATGCCGTAGGCGGCGGGATCGCGCGTCGCACCCCAGAGCTTCAGCGCGTACTGTTCAAGGGCTTCGCTCGACTGGATCTCGCGCTGGATGAGCGCGCCCACCTGATTGAGCTCTGTGTGCGCCATCACGTCGGGTGCGACACGCTCGACGAGTGCCTCGGTATCGTGGTACGCGGGGTCGAACATGAGCCGTCGCTGGACGTCGGGGTCCTTCGGTGTCTCGACGAAGAGTTCCATCATGAAGCGGTCGCGCGCGGCACCGGAGATCTCGAAGGTCTCCTCCTTCTCCACGCGGTTGCGGTCGGCGAACACCGTGAGGTGCGGAAAGTGGTGCTCACGGTTGAAGGCGTTGACGCTGCGCTCGGCCATCACCCGCAGCAGCAGCGAATGGACCTGCGGCCGGGCGCGGTTGATCTCGTTGAAGAAGAACACCGAGAGATCGGAGCCGTGCTTGAGCAGCGGTCCCGCATCGACGCGCGGCCGCCCTTCCTCGCTGATGTAGGTGTAATACACGAGGTCGTTGGGCATGAGGTCGATGGTGCCCTCGATGCGCTCATAAGCACCGCCGATAGCGCGTGCCACCGCGCGCAGCAGCGTCGTCTTGCCAACGCCGACATCGCCTTCGAGGAGCAGGTGACCGCGTGCGAAAACGCTGATGACGATACGGCGGATCAGCGTCTCCTGGCCGATCATCGCCTTCTGCACCTCCTGCTCGAGCCGCAGCGCTCGGCTGCGCCAGTCCTCGAGCAGGGCGTCGTTCCGATTCATCCGCCTCCTCCGGTTGCCCCGTGTGCTTGTGCGATCGACGGCCGATGATAAGGCAGCGGGCGGGAGTTTAGGTTCGGCGCCGAGGTACCTCCGTGCCTGCCCAGTACTTCAACAGGAGCGCCGCGAGCACCGCGCAGCCAGCGGCGCAGGAGAAGGCGAACCGCGCACCGAACGCCTGCCACAGCCAGCCGAACAGGATCGACGCCGGCAGCAGCATGACGCCGGTCGTCACGTTGAACCAGCCGTACGCGGTGCCGACGAGCGAACCGGGCGCGAGATCGGCCACCAGCGCCCGCTCTGCACCTTCGGTCGCCGCCAGGAAAAGTCCGTAGAGCGCGAAGAGCGGCCACAGGAGCGCCGTGTTTGCATCGACCAGGCCGAGCAGCAGGTAGAACGCGCCGTACACGACCCACCCGCCGAGAATGAGACGCAGCCGCCCGACCCGGTCCGACAGCGCGGCGAGCGGCGTCGAGCCCAGCATGGCGACCAGCGAGGTGAGTGCCCAGAGCACCGGCACCTGGGCCTCCGGCAGCCCCACCTCGCGCGCCCGCAGCAGCAGGAACATGTTGGACGAGTTGCCGAGGGTGAAGAGCCCGAGCACCAGGAGATACCGCTTAAAGACCGGCGGGAAACCCTCCAGCGTCCAGCTGAAGGCGACGTGGCGCGGAGCCGGTTTACGCGCCGGTTCGCGGACGGCGAGGGCGAGCGCGACGGTTATCACACCCGGCACCAGCGTCCAGAGCAGTACATCCCGGATTGCCATGCCCGACGCAAGCAGCGCAGCGGCCAGCAGCGGCCCGATCACGGCACCGGCGTTGTCCATCGCACGGTGCAGACCGAACGCGAGACCGCGCTGGTCCTCGCGCACGGTGAGCGCGAGCAGCGCATCGCGCGGCGAAGTGCGCAGCCCCTTGCCGACACGATCGGCGAAACGCAAAGCGAGCACTACCGGCCAGGCGGTCGCGAGCGCAAGCAGCGGCCGCGCGACGGCGGCCAGGCTGTAACCGCCGACGACCCAGCGTTTCGTGGTGCCAAAGCGGTCGGCCAACACGCCCGAGAAAAGCTTTAGCACGCTGCCCGTGGCCTCGGCGATGCCCTCGATCAAGCCGAGCGCCTTCGGCCCCGCCATCAGCACCGATGCGAGATAGAGCGGCACCAGCGGATAGACCAGCTCGCTCGCCGCGTCGTTGAAGAGGCTGACCAGGCCCAGCAGCCAGACGGCCGAGGGCAGTTTTGCGACGACCTTGAGCATGGTTTGCCGCGATTGAATTTCCACAGGTTAGCTTCCTTCGCGCTCATCTGTCTGCGTTGAACTTCGTCTGTCACGGTTGACTGCAACGATTTGCCGCAGGGTGCGTTTCGCGAGTAACATCCGTGCTAAGGAGATGGCATTCCTCCTTAACCGCCTGGTCCTTCCCTGACCGGCTGATGATGCCTACGAAATTCCCCGGAGCGTCCCGGGGGGCGTAGGCGTTCCGCAAGATCTTCCCGCCTCCGCTTTCCCCGACCGCCCCGGTTTGAAGTCAACCGAATTGAGGAGCGTCATGGGAGCCTACCCTCTCGCCGCGGTGAAGCTGGAAGTCAGAGCCGGGTCTCGACTCTGCGGGAGGCTCGGTGAGCAGCCGGGCCTGCCACCCGAAGGGAAGTGCGTGCTGGACGAGACCTCCGCATGAATCCCTGCCCTTTCTGCACCAACAACGACTCGGTGCTGCGCAACGATCTCGCCTACGCCCGTTTCGACCAGCATCCGGTCAACCCGGGACATCTGCTGATTCTGCCGCTGCGCCATGTCCCGACTTGGTTCGACGCAGTCACCGACGAGAAGCTGGCACTGCTCGCCCTCCTGGAGGAGGGTAAACGCCTGCTCGACGCCGAGCACGCGCCGGCGGGTTACAACATCGGCATCAACGTTGGCGAAGCAGCCGGGCAAACGGTCATGCACCTGCACCTCCACCTCATCCCGCGGTACCACGGTGATGTGTCCAATCCCCGCGGGGGCGTGCGCGGCGTGATTCCCGCGCGGCAGAACTACTGATGGATGGGAGGACTACCATGGATGGCTCGTTCCTGCGCTTCTACCTCCATGAGAACCAGAGGCATCACGGCATCCTGCTGTGGGACTGGCTGCTCGAAAATGCGAGCCAGCTCGGCATCTGCGGCGGCTCGGCGTTCCGCGCCATGGCCGGCTTCGGTCGGCATCACGTCATGCACTTGGATCATTTCTTCGAGCTCGCCGGCAACCTGACGGTGGAGGTGGAATTCATCGTCAACGACGAAGAGGCGAAGCAATTGATCGAGCTGATCGAAAAGGCCGGGGTTCGCCTGTTCTATGCCCGCATTCCGGCGCGGTTCGCCATCGTCAACCCCGATAAACAGGACAAACCATCGGTGACCGAGCAATCCCGATGACGGAGATCTGGGCACAGGCGGCCCTTTGGCTCGGACTGGCGCTGCTTGCCACGCTGGTGTCGATCCGACTGCGTATCGCCACCGCGCTCTCGGAAATTGTGGTGGGGACGATTGCCCAATTGATCCTGGGCGCCGCGCTCGGTGGCGCACTGCTGAATGCCGACGCCTCGTGGGTAAAGTTCTTGTCGGGTGCGGGCGCCATCGTGCTGACTTTTCTGGCGGGGGCGGAGCTCGACCCCGCGGTGTTTCGGGTGAAGTGGCGCGAAGCAACCACGGTCGGCCTGGTGAGCTTCGCCGTGCCCTTCTTCGGCTGCGCTGCCGTGGCGTACTGGGGGCTCGGCTGGTCCGCTCCGGCAAGCTGGCTCGCGGGCATCGCGATGTCGACGACGTCGGTAGCCGTGGTCTATGCCGTAATGCTGGAGTTCGGCTTCAACGTCACCGACTACGGCAAGACCGTGCTCGCTGCCTGCTTCATCACGGACCTTGCGACCGTCGTCGCACTCGGGTTCATCTTCGCGCCCTTCACCTCCAAGACGCTTGTCTTCGTGGGGGTGAGTGCCGCGGCTTTCGTCGCGCTGCCCTGGATCACACCGCGTTTCTTCCGCCGCTTCGGCGGCCGGCCCTCGGAGCTGGAAGCGAAGTTTCTCATGCTGTGCCTGTTCGGACTCGGCGCGCTCGCCAGCTGGGCGGACAGCGAGGCGGTGCTGCCGGCCTACGTGATCGGGATGGTGCTTGCCGGTACCGTGGGCAAGGACCATGTGCTGATCCGGCGCCTGCGCACCCTTACCTTCGGGTTACTGACGCCGTTCTACTTCATCCGAGCCGGCTCACTGGTGTCAGTGCCGGCGCTGGTGGCTGCGCCGGCCGCGTTCCTGATCCTGCTGCTGGCGAAGATGGCGGCAAAGATTGCCGGGGTCTACCCTGTGACTCGCGTCTACGGCTCCCGCAACCCCGAGGCCATGTACACGACGCTGCTCATGTCCACCGGGCTCACGTTCGGTACCATCTCGGCGCTCTTCGGCCTCTCGCACGGGGTCATCGAGCAAGCCCAGTACTCCGCCCTGGTGGCAGCCGTGATCGGCAGCGCCGTCGTCCCGACTCTGATCGCCAACGCCTTCTACCTGCCCCATCACCTGCTCCGCCAGGACGGCCACACGGCCGCGACCGCGTCGCCGGTCACGGACGGCACAGGAGACCCGCTGAAGGAGCGAAGCCATGCGAAGAATATTGGCTGCCTACGATGGATCTCAGCCCGCCGAGGATGCGCTGAATTTCGCTGTCGATCTGGCGCGACACTACGGGGCGGAGCTTCACGTGCTGGCCGTATCGCGACCGCCCGAATTTGCGGAAGACGTCGAAGCGGAAGCAGTCATCGAGAATTCGCGCCGCCATTTCGGCCGGCTGCTGGACGCGGTGAGGACGCGACTCGCTGCGGAATCCGTTCCCGTCACTTGCGAATTGGTGGTGGGCCACCCCGCGGAGCAAATCGTCGTCTACGGCGAGAAACACGCGGTCGACCACATCGTCGTGGGTTACCGGGGGCGCACGAGGTTCGAGCGCTGGCTGCTCGGCTCGGTGGCGCGACGCGTCATCGCCTACGCGCATTGCGCGGTGACGGTGGTACGGAAGTAATCGAACTGTTGCGAGAATTTAAGTCCCCGCGGTGGACTGAACCGCGATTGCAATCCGTGTTGACCAACCAGGGAGTAAGTCACATGAACGCACGCATCGAGTCGATTCAGGCGATGGAAATTCTGGATTCCCGCGGCACGCCCACGCTGCGGGTGTTCGTTACTTTGAACGACGGCGTGAGGGTATCGGCCTCGGTGCCTTCGGGTGCTTCCACCGGCGAGAACGAGGCGGTCGAGCTGCGCGACGGCGAGAAATCGCGCTACGGCGGCAAGGGGGTACGCAAGGCAGTGGCAAACGTCAACAACGTTATCGCACCCGCGCTTGACGGCCGCGATCCGACCCATCAGGGCGAGATCGACCGGCTCATGATCGAGCTCGACGGCACGCCGAACAAGGGCAAGCTCGGCGCCAATGCGATCCTCGGCGTATCGCAAGCCGTGGCGCGCGCCGCAGCCGAAAGCTGCAAATTGCCCCTGTACGCCTATCTCGGGGGAGCGGGCGCGCGGCATCTGCCCGTGCCGATGATGAACGTGCTGAACGGTGGCAAGCACGCGGATTCGAGTCTCGACTTCCAGGAATTCATGATCTTCCCGCGCGGCGCCGCGAGCTTCTCCGAGTCGCTGCGTTATGGCGCCGAAACGTTCCAGGCGCTGAAGGCGATCCTGCACGACAAGGGCTTGAGCACCGCAGTCGGCGATGAAGGCGGATTTGCGCCGAAGCTATCGAGCAACGACGAAGCTTGCGAACTTATCGTCGGCGCCATCGAACGCGCCGGCTACCAACCGGGCAAGGACGTGGCGATCACCCTCGATCCCGCGTCCAGCTCGTTCTGTGAGAACGGTGTATACCGCCTGAGCCGCAGCGGCCAGGGGGACAAGAACGCGGCGCAGATGATCGAGCTCTACGGCGCCTGGATCGATCGCTTTCCGATCGTGTCCATCGAGGACGGGCTGGCGGAGAACGACTGGGAGGGCTTCAAGGCCCAAACCGCCGCCATGGGCGACCGCATCCAGATCGTGGGCGACGATCTCCTGGTGACCAATCCCAAGTACATCGAGCGCGGCATCCGTGAGAAGGCCTGCAACGCCGCGCTCATCAAGCTCAACCAGATCGGGACGGTGACGGAGACGATCGATGCCATCCACCTCTGCCGCAAGGCGGGCTGGGGCTTCGTCATCTCGCACCGCTCCGGCGAAACCGAGGACGATTTCATGGCAGATTTCGCCGTGGCGATGGGAGGCGGCCAGATCAAGACCGGCTCGATGTGCCGATCCGAGCGGATCGCCAAGTACAACCGGCTGCTGGAGATCGAAGCTGAGCTTGGTGCGGCGGCAGTCTTCGGCGCGTAGCGCTAGCGGGCACCCGCGGAGTCGCGCGGGTGCCCTGTGTCAGTCCGCGGCCGGCTAACTTGCGCCGTATCCGGGCCCAGGCGTAACGCTAGTCGCCAGTCGGCGAAATGCGGAAGGCCCGCACGTTCTCGAACTGGCGCAGCGCGACAGCCAGCTCGGACAGGCCATCGTGATTCGTCGTCCGAATGACCATGCGGTACTCGAACGTGAGCCCGTCGTCGGACAGCCGGTGGCTCATGTTGGCGATGGTGAAGCCGAGACGTTCGAGAAAGTCTCTCAGCTCGCGTTCAGGCATCACCTTGTCGCGGCTGAAGCGGACGAAGTGATGGGCGTAGAAGTGCGAAGGCACCCGCGCCTCGATCCAGCGAAACAGCCCGAGTATGACGAGCGTCATCACCGTGGCGAGAATCGCCGGGCCGTAGAAGCCTATGCCCATGAGGATGCCGATTGCAGCGGTGATCCAGATGGACGCCGCCGTGGTCAGCCCGCGGACGGATAGCCCCTCCTTGAAGATGACCCCCGCCCCGAGAAAGCCGATGCCGGTCATGATGCCTTGGGCCATGCGCGTCGGATCGGTGCGAATCGTGTCATTGGCGCCACCCGGCAACCACGTTTGCTGATATAGGGTCACCAGCATCAGCAAGCTGGACGCGAGGCACACGAGGGCATGGGTGCGAAAACCCGCCGGCCGCCCATGAAAGCTTCGTTCGAGGCCGATGATCGCGCCCGCCAGCAGCGCACCGCTGAGATGCGTGGTGATTGAGGCGAAATCCGCGTTCAGAATCGCACCTCATAGCGATGGTACCCCCCATCCTATTCCGCAGCTCTCCGGCCCGAGCGGCAGTCCCCACCCAGAGGGAGCGCACCGCTATGGCGCCTCGGGCAGTCGCCTAGCCCGTCAATCCTCGAGCTCGACTTCCTTGACGTAGTTCTTGCCGTCGCGATGTTGAAACTCGACCTCGACCTTGAGTCCTTGCCTGAGATCGTCGAAGCCCTTTAGCCCGTCCTCGTACTTGGTCGACGGCGTCACGAAAAACTCGGTCCCTTGCACGACAAACGACTGACTGCTCTTCTTGATCGACTCTATGTGCCCCTCCACTTCATTGTCGGCAAGCACGGGGGCTGAAAGCAGGACAAACCAGAAACCCGCGAGCAGGACTCCGAAACGCTTCGTCATAGCAGTCTCCTTCGAGGTTATGGGTGAAATTCTGTCCGGCGCCCTGGCTGGGGGCGTCCAGCACCGCAGACCGCCGGGAACATCCGGTCGTCGGCGGATCGAGAGCTTTGTCCGCCCCGCGCCAGTCGAGTTCACACCGTCCTCGAATTGCTGCTCACCAGTCGCGACACCGGGGCGCGTACAGGAGGAAGACCACGAAACTGCCCTCCCCCTCGCGAATGACTCATGCGGCACAATATGGCCTCGGGGCGAGCCAGGAGATCACCGTGGACGGATTATTTCTGCGCTTCTACCTGCACGAGAACCAGCGGCTTCACGGCGTCCTGCTGTGGGACTGGCTGCTCGAGCACGCGGCCAAGCTCGGCATCCGCGGCGGGTCGGCGTTCCGCGCCATGGCCGGCTTCGGTCGGCATCACGTCGTGCACATGGATCACTTCTTCGAGCTTGCCGGCAGCCTGACCGTGGAGGTGGAATTCATCGTCAACGGGGAAGAGGCAGAACGCCTGATCGAGTCGATCGAGAAGGAAGGCGTCAGTCTCTTCTACGCGCGCATTCCCGCGCAGTTCGGCATCGTCAACCCCGACCAGCAGAACTCACCGTAGCGGCCCACCTCACCGGCCGGGCGCGCTGAACCGCCCGTAGTGCAGCAGCACCGTCGGCAGGATCACGAGGTTAAGCAGCGTCGAGGTCACGAGCCCGCCGACGATGATGGTCGCCATCGGCCCTTCGATCTCGCGCCCGGGCTGACCGCTGCCGAGCGCCAAGGGCAGCAGGCCGAGCGCGGTCACCAGCGCCGTCATCAGGATCGAGGGCAGCCGCTCCTGAGCGCCGCGCAACGCGGTCTCGCTCGACCACCTCGCGCCTTCGTGCTCCACGAGATGCTGGTAGTGCGACACCAGCATGATCGAGTTGCGCAGCGTGATGCCGAACAGCGTGACGAAACCGACCAGCGAGCCGAGGGAGAGCCACCCGCCAGTCGCGAGCACCGCGATCACGCCGCCGACCAGCGCGAACGGCAGATTCACGAAGGTGATGGCGAGGTTGTGCAGGTTCCGGAACGCGACGTAGAGCAGGACGAAAATGCCGACACCCGCCAGCAGCGAGTGGGCGATGAGATCGCGGCGCGCGCGCGCTTGTGCCTCGGCCGTGCCACCGAAGGTGACGAAGTTGCCCGGCGCGAGCTTCACCTCCTCGGCGATGCGCCGCTTCACCTCGCGCTCGAAGTCGGTGAGATCACGGCCGACGACGTTGCCCGTGACCGTCTGCAACCGCTTGCCGCCGTAGTGCAGGATCTTGTAGCGCCCGTTGGTCAACTCGACATCGGCGATGTCGGCGAGCCGCAGCATCCTGCCCTCCGGGTTGCGCAGCGTGAGGTCCTGCACCTGCGCGATCGACCGTCGCGACTCCGGCGGCAGCACCACCACCGCGTTCACCACCTGGTTCTCGCGGAAGATCCGCGCGGCGGTGGTGCCCTGGTATGCCGCCTGAATCGTCTCGAGGACGGCGGTGCTCGTGAGCCCCCAGACCGTCAGCCGATCGGGTCTGAGTCGCACGGTGAGCTGCGGCGTCCCGGGCGGTGCCTGAAGCTGCACGTCGCGCGCACCGCGCACGCCCGCCAGCACCCCTGCCACCGCCTGCGCGTCGCGGTCGAGCGCATCGAGGTTGGAGCCGAACAGATTCACCGCCACGCCGGCGGCATAGCCGGTGATCGTCTCCTCGATGCGCTCGGTCAGGAAAGTGTTGACCGCGAAGCTCACGCCGGGAAAGCGTTCCCCGTCGTTGGAAAGCACGGTGCGAATCGCATCCAGGATGCGCGTCTGCTCGCGCCCGGCCAGCGCACCGATCTCGACCTCGAACTCGCTGTAGTGGACGCCGAAGGTGTCGGCGCCCCGCTCGGCGCGACCCACCCACTGGACGACGGACTGCACGCCGTCGATGTCGAGCAACTCGTCGGCGACGCGCCTTCCGATGCGCAGCGACTCCTGCTGCGACGTGCCCGGCACCGCCGTCATGTGGATGATGTAATGACCTTCCTTCAGCGCCGGGATGAACTCGCCGGAGAAGAAGGGCAGCGTGCCGATCCCCGCCGCGAGCACGAGGCCGACCGCACCCATGACGCGGGACGGATGGCGCTCCACCCGCTGAAGCAGCCGCCCGTAGCGCGGCTTGATCCAGCGGATGAGGGGCGGGTCCTCCGCTTTCAGAGGCGCATTGGCGAGCAGCAGAAAGCAGAGCGCCGGCGTCAGGGTCATCGCCACCACCAGCGACGCGAGGATGGCGAGGATGTAGGCGAAACCCAGGGGCGCGAAGAGCTTGCCGGCCACCCCCGACAGCGTGAGCAAAGGCACGAACACGAGCGCGACGATGAAGGTCGCATAGACGACGGAGCTGCGCACCTCGATCGACGCGTTCAGCACCATGTCGGACACCGTCACCGGACTGCCCTGTTCGCGGTTCTGGCGCAGGCGTCGGAAGATGTTCTCGGTGTCGATGATGGCATCGTCGACCACCTCGCCGAGCGCAATGGCAAGTCCTCCCAGCACCATGATGTTCAAGTCGACGCCGAAGTAGTCGAGCACCAGCACGGCGCCGATCAGCGAGACGGGAATGGCGGTGGCGCAGATGAAGGCGGTCCGACCCTCGTAGAGGAAAAGGAACAGCACCGCGATTACCAGCACCGAGCCAATGAGGATGTCGCGCTGCACGTTGCGGACCGCGGTCTCGATGAAGTTGGCGGGCCGGAACAGGCCGGGATGGAACGTGACCCGCTCCGAAGCGAAGAGCGGTTTCAGTTCATCGAGCGACGATTCGAGCGCGAGCGTCGTCGAGCGCACGTTCGCGCCGAGCTGACCCTGCACCATGAGGAAGACGCCCGGGCGGCCGTCGATCAGCGCAGCGCTGATGGTAGGAGCAGGTCCCTCGACCACGCGCGCGACGTCGCCGACCCGGATCGCGCGCCCCTCGCGCATTGCCACCACGGCCTCCGCCAGCTCCGGCGCAGTGCGCGGCTGGCCCTCTGCCGCGATGACGATGCGCTGGTTCGCGCTCTCGATGAAGCCGGTGCCGAGAACACCGGCCGCACCCCGCACTGCCGCGAGCACGTCCTGCACCGCGAGGCCGAGGGTCAGGAGCCGCTGCGGGTCGACCTGCACCTGCCACTGGCGGACCTCGCCGCCGAACACGTTCACGTCGGCCACCCCCGCGACGGACAGCAGATGCGGCCGCACAATCCAGTCCACGAGCGAGCGCATCTCCATCAGCGAGCGCGTGTCAGAAGTGAGGCCGACGCCGAGCACGGTGCTCGCGGAGGAAGTGAGCGGAGTCATCGCGGGCGGACCGATGCCCGGCGGCAGCTGCGCGGCGAGTTGCGACAGCCGTTCCGTGACGAGTTGGCGCTTGCGGAACACAGTCTCGCGCTCGTGGAAGATGAGCGTCACGACCGACAGCCCGGGGATGCTCTGCGAGCGCAGGCTCTCGATGCCTGTGACGCCCGCGAGCGCCGCTTCGATGCGTGCGGTGACCTGGGTCTCGACCAGCTCGGCGGAGAGACCGGGCGCCTCGGTCTGTATCACGACCTGGCTCGGCGAGAATTCCGGAAAGACGTTGAGATCGGCGGCAAAGAGGCGGTAGACGCCGTACACGACCACGACCAGCGCCAGGGCGACGACGACGCCGGCATAGCGGATCGACAGTCGAACGATATGGGCGATCACGGACGGGCGAGCGCGCCGGCGACGGCGCACCGGCAATGCGGGAGCTCAGTCCTCATTCTCGTTCCGGATCTGGTATTTCAGTTCCTCCGACAGCAGCAGCTGCGCACCCGACACGACGACGGCATCGCCCGGCTCGAGACCCTCGTCGAACCAGCCGCCCTCGACCTCCTTGCGGGTCGTGACCTGACGCCGCGCGAACGTCTCGCCGCCGGTCTTCACGTAGACCCACGCCTTGCCGCCGTGATAGACAACCGCCGCGGGCGGGACAGCGACCCCTTGCCGCGGATCGCCGCTGCGGGGGAGCACGCCCTTGACGCGATTGCCGACGCGTAGCTCCGGCGCCGCCGCGACCCGGAACAGGAACGTCGGACCGGGAACGACCGGATCGGCGAACGGCGCGCTCGACAGCAACACGGCTTCACGCCTCGGTCCGGGCGCGGTGAGCGAAGTGATCGCCACTCTCGTCCCGGCGGCGGACGGGTCGACGCCAGCCGGCAGCGTCAACTGCACCAGCAGCGCGCGCTGTGAGGCTAGTTCCCGGAAGAAAGATCCGCGCGGATCGGCAGCAAGCCGCGCGATCGCATCACCCCATTGCGCCCGCAACGACTCCTGCAGGCCGGTGGCGTTGCGCTCGAGCGCGGTCACGCGTGCCTCATCACCGCGCAAGGTAGCGTTCGCCGACTGCACGGCACGGCGCGACACATTGCGGTCGTCCTCGTACAACGCCTCCAGCCGGTCGCGCTCCTGGCCGCTGAAGCGCACCGCGGCACGCACTGCGTCTGCCTCGGCCCGTACGGTGAGCAGGCGCGCCCGCAGCTCCACCAGTGGCGCCGGATTGACAACTACGCCGAGCGCTTCGACGACGGGCGCATACTCCGCCGAAGCGAGGGCAGCGGTGCGGATGCCGGCGGCTTCCTGCGCCTCCTCCGTGATCTTCACCAGCTCACCGACATGCGTTGCGGCTTCTTCCCGCTCCGGCGCCGGCGGTGCGAACTCGTCGCGCGCCATGTAGACGAGCGCAGCCGCCAGCAGCACGATGATCGCGCCCAGCAACCAGGGCAGGAGCGCGCGGCGTGCCGTCATCGTGTGTCGACGGCCAGGCGCGGCACGACCGGATCGGCCATTGGTGCCGGCGTACCGTCGAGCGGCGCCTGTACGGCGTCTTCGAGCGCGGCCCGCGCCTGCAGTCCGCGCACCCGGCTCGCGAGCGCCACCCGCTCCACCGTGATCGACTCCAGCCGCACCCGCGTCCACTCCAGCCGGTCGGCATCGCCGGCATCGAAGCGGCGTTCGGTCCGCGCCGCGCGGTCGAGCGCGTCGCGCTGCACTGCCACTGCCGCGTCGACCTCGGTGAGCGCCGCGGCGTAACCGACCTGCCGTGCGTCGAGGGCAGCGAGAGTGCGCGCCTGCAAGGCGAGAAATCGGTCGGCTTCGAGATCGCGACGCGCTTCCGCCTCCGTGATCAGCCCCTCGTTGCGGTTCGCGAGCGGCAGGAACAGGAGCGAGCCGAGCGCCCAGATGCGATCGCCCTGATCCCAGATGAAGCCCGGACGCAGGATGACGTCCGGGTACTGGCGGGCGACTTCGAGGCGCAGCGCCGCCTCGGCGACCGCGTAGTCTGCGAGACCGCGGCGGATATCGAGCCGGTTCTGCAGCGCCGCGCTGCGCAGGTCTCCCCTGCTCTCGATGGCCGGTGCGGACCTGAGATCCGAGTACGTCAGCGACAGCAGGCGCACGCTCTCCACCGGCACGCCGAGCGCCTGCGCGAGCCCGGCCTGGGTCTCCAGACTGCGCGCCTCGGCGCGTGCAGCGACGAGCCGTGACTCGGCGAGCGTGGTGCGCGCGAGCGCGGTCTCGGAAGCCGACGCGAAACCGCGCTCGAGCCGCCGCTCCAACATGGAAAGCTCTTGCTGCCGCAGCGTGACCTCGGCGTTGGCAAGCCGCGTCTCTTCGGCGGCGGCATGCGCGTCGATGTAGCGCACCTGCACACGCGTGCGTGTCAGCCATGCCGCCGCCGCCAGATCGAGCAGCGCGCCCTCAGACACCGCCCCTGCCTGCGCGAGCCGCGCCTCGCGCTTGTCGCCGGTAATGATCGGCAAGTCGAGAACCAGGCCGACGGTCCAGGGGGAGGACTTTTCCTCGGTGGTCCGGCTGTGGTGCTGACCGCCGAGCTGCACCGCCGGATTCGGCCGCTGCCCGGCCGTGACCTCGCCGGCGCGCGCCACCGCGAGCTGCGAGCGCGCGATGTCCACCTCCGGCGCGTAATACAGCGCGACCCAGGTGAGTTCCGTCAGCGTCCAGTCCGAACGCGGCCACGGGTCGACCGCGACGCCGCGCTGTTGCAGGTAATCCCGCAGCCCCGCTGCGTCCAGAGAGCGCGCGTTCAGCTCGGTTGCAGTGCGCGCCGGGTCGAGGGGCTTCGGCTCGTAGCTGCGGAAGCCGCATCCGCTCGTGGCGAGCAGAAACCAGAGGAGGAGACAGGCAGGGAGAGGAATCCTCGCGGGCGGCATGATGCGCGCATCTTAGCGGCGATCATCGAGCGACGGGAAGCCCGCGCAGTGCAAACCAAGAACCGGTGCCTGGTCGCGGCGTCGGCAAGCCCACGGTCGCCCACCCTGCCCGCGAGCGACGTGAAAGAGAGCGAAGGCGAGCCGCCTCGGCTATATTCCACACTCGCCCCGCCGTCGGCAGATCTGGCCATGTCCCGTGCACCCACGCTCGCGTCGCTCCGCTGGAACTGCTGTCGTCGGCTGTTGTTGCTCGGCCTCATTGCGCTTCTCCCCACCTCCGCCTTCGCTGCGGCGCCCGCCCCGCTCGAGATGCGAGAAGTCGCCCCCGGCGTGTTCCTTCATCCCGGCGTGCAGCAGGACGTGACGCCGCAGAACCTGGGCGGCATCGCCAACATCGGCTTCGTGGTGGGGGAAAAGTGTGTGGCGGTGATCGACAGCGGCGGCACCCGGCTGCTCGGCGATGCGCTGCGGCAGGCGCTGAAGGCGAAGACCGACAAGCCGGTCTGTTACGTCATCAACACCCACGTGCATCCGGACCACATCTTCGGCAACGCCGCTTTCGCCGCGGACCAGCCGACTTACGTCGGTCACCACAAACTGCCGGCAGCGATGGCCACGCGCGGCCCGGTTTACCTCCACGCCCTGGAGCGGAATCTCGGCGAAGTCGCGGCGGGCAGCACGGTGGTCCCGCCCACCCTGCTCGTTCAGGATCGGCTCGATCTCGACCTCGGCGGCCGCTCGCTGCAGTTGCGGGCCTGGCCGACGGCGCACACCGACAACGACCTCACGGTCTACGATCCGAAGACGGGCACGCTATGGACCGGCGATCTGCTGTTCGTCGGCCATATCCCGGTGGTCGACGGCAGCATCCGCGGCTGGCTCAAGGTGATCACGGAAGTGCAGGCGCTGCCGGTGGAACGTGTGGTCGCCGGCCATGGTCTGATCGAGAATGGTTGGCGCGCCGCGTTCCAGCGCCAGGAAGCGTACCTGCGGCTGATCCTGGACGAGACGCGCGCTGCGCTGAAGAAGGGTCAGACGATCCAGCAGGCGGTCGCCACCGTGGGCGAAACGGAGCGGAACAAGTGGCTGCTCTTCGATCTGTTCAACAAGCGCAACGTGACGGCCGTCTACTCGGAAGTGGAGTGGGAAGACTGATCCGCGGGCGCAATACGAGAACCAAAGCGAGGAACAAGCGATGATCGAGCGACTGTTCGCCCTGCTGATGCTGGTGGGTCTGCCGGCGATGCCATTGCTGGCCGCCGAGCCCGCACAGAAGGCCGGAAACTGGGATCTGGTGCGAGCGAGCCTCTTCGGCGATCGGGCGATTGCCGAGAACGACGGCAAGGTGATCACGCTGGAGGCGCCGGAGCGGGCGGAGGACGCCGCCGTCGTACCGCTTTCGATCAAGACCAGGGTGACGCAGCAGCCGGAGCGTTACATCAGGAAGGTGTATCTCGTCATCGACAGGAATCCTTCACCGGTCGGGGCGGTCTTCACCTTCACGCCCGACAGCGGCCGCGCCGACATCGACACGCGGGTACGAATCGAGGAGTACACGACAGTGCGGGCGATCGCCGAGATGAACGACGGTTCGCTGCACATGGCGTCCAAGTATGTGAAGGCGGCAGGCGGCTGCTCGGCCCCCGCCGGCAAGGACCTGGAAGCGTCCATGGCGCGCATGGGCAAGATGAAATTCAGGCTGGACAACGGTCTCAAGCCGGACGAGCCCTCGGTCGCGCAGCTCATGGTGAGCCATCCGAACGTGTCCGGACTCGCCATGGACCAGCTCGACTCGCCTGTACGCGCCGCCGCAGTTCGTGCGCAGGATTGACGTGAGCTACGCGGGCAAGCCGCTTATGTCGGCGGAGGTGGACTTCACAATCAGCGAGGATCCCAACTTCCGCTTCTACTTCCTGCCGCAAGGCGGGCGGAGAGCTGAAGGCCGACGTGGTCGATTCCAAGGATCTGCACTTCACCAACTCGATCCAGGTCACGCCGGGCGCGCTGCCGGGCTCCTGAATCGGTTACTCGATGAAGCAGGCCTTGTTCGGCGTCTGCCTCGACTGTCTTCCACTTCTTGATGAGCGCACGCATCTCGTCGGAATCGCGGAAAACCCCCATCCTCTCGCCGCCCATGTTGGAGTAGCGGGCGACGCTCGACAGCGTCGACGTATTTGTCGTAGGGCAGCTTCTTGGCGATGGCATCGATGGCGCAAGAGCACTTGTAGATGTATTCGTACTTGCCGTCGTGATTCTTCATGCACTCGAGCACGTACTGCACACGGTCGACCGTGGGGTAGTCGTTGGCGAGAACGAGCACCCGGGACGAGCAAGAGCGTTGCGGCCAACGTACGGCGGATCATGGTGAGCTCCCTAAAGTGTCAAGGTGATGACGGAGGTCTGCCGGCGGGTCAGGTGACTTGTCGTTTCTGGTAACATCCGCACTCGATCGCAACGAAGGCGGCAGACTGCCTCCTGTGACAGACCTCAGGCCCCATGCGTTCCCGGGCCGGAACTGCCAGGACAGCTCCGGACCTCACAGGTTCGGTACTGACCGCCCCGAGGGGAGCGCCAAGGATGCGAAGGGTCTCCCATGTCGGACGTTGTGACCAATCATGCGCGGCGGATCTATTCAGTTATCCAGTCGGGCGCGTCGTCAGAAGCGGGCGGCATCGCCGGCCGCATCGCGGTCTCCTGGAAGCGCTGCGTCAACGAATACGGGCTCGATCCGGCTGATCCCCGCGAGCCGGCGCCAGTCAGCGCCGCCGAGCTCTGCCGACCGCCAGACCGGGCTCGCGGATCTGCTGATGCTGGCCCGCCCCGAGATGGCAAGCCTGTCGCGGCAGATCGCCTCCTCCGGCTACGCCATCGTGCTGACCGACAGCGACGGCGTGGTCCTGAGCTGCTTCGTGCGAATCGGCTGTCGACGGCCTCGCTGCGACCAGCGGCTTCATCGCCGGGCGCGATCTGGACGGAGCGCACGCAAGGCACCAATGCGCTCGGCACCTGTCTCGCCGAACGGCAGCCCGTCATCGTTCACGACGCCGAACATTTCCTCACGCGCAACCTCGGCCTGACCTGCTCCGCCGCCCCGATCTTCGATCACCATGGCGCGCTCATCGCGGTGCTCGATGCGTCCGGCGTACCCCAGATGAGCCGGCAAAAGACGCTGGTGCTGGTGAGCAGGGCGGCGCAGCGCATCGAAAACCGCCTCTTCCTCCATCGCTTCCGCAGCGACTTCGTCCTGCGCTTTCACGGCCGTCCCGATTTCGTGGACTCGCCGGGCGAAGGGCACGATCGCCTTCTCCGCCGCTGGCACCGTGCTCGCCGCCAATCGTGCCGCCTGCCTGCAACTCGGCCACGCGTCACCTGCAGAACTCATCGAGCGCGACATCGGCGACCTGTTCAACGAAAGCGCGCAGGTATTGGCGGATCTGTCCTCGACCGCAGCGGCTCGCACCCGGCACCCATCATCGAGGCGCGGCATGGCGGACGCTTCTTCGGCACCGTGCAGCCGCCCGCCGGCGGACGCGCGATCATCGTGTCGCGGCCAGCGGGCCGTCCCATCCGGCGCGTCATCCTGCCGGCCGAAGTGGCTACCACGCCGCTCGACGCGCTGGACACGGGTGATCCGGTCATGACGTTCGGAATTCGCCGCGCCAAACGGGTGCTGAACAAGGACATCCCGTCCTGTTGTACGGCGAGACGGGCAGCGGCAAGGAAGTGTTCGCGAAGGCGATGCACCGATCGAGCGAGCGCGCCGGCAGGCCCTTCGTGGCGCTCAACTGCGCCTCCATCCCGGAAACCCTGATCGAGTCGGAGCTCTTCGGCTACAAGGCGGGCGCCTTCACCGGCGCCGCGCGCGATGGCCGGCGCGGGAAGATCTTTCTCGCCAACGGCGGCACGCTCTTCCTGGACGAGATCGGCGACATGCCCGTGCACTTGCAGGCGCGACTCCTGCGCGCCCTCGAAGAGCGCGAGGTGCTGCCGCTCGGCGGTGACGAGCCGATCAAGGTCGACATCCGGCTCATCAGCGCCACCCACTGCAACCTCACCGAGAAGATCAAGACCGGTGAGTTCCGGCCGGATCTCTACTATCGTCTGCACGGTTTCGCACTCACGCTGCCGCCGCTGCGTGAACGGGGTGACCGCCGTGAGTTGATCCGCCGCGTCCTCGCAGAGGAAGCGGAAGGCTCGCCGATCGAGATCGACGAAGCGGCGCTCGATCGCCTCGATCGCTACAGTTGGCCCGGCAACTTGCGCGAACTGCGCAATGTGCTACGCACCGTGCTCGCGCTGCGCGAAGGTCAGCGTGGTCACGGAGTTCGATCTGCCCGAAGCGGTGCGCACAGACAGCAACCCCCTGCTGCCGGAGCCGGCACCCGGCAGCGCACCAGCACCCGAGTCCGACCTGTCACCGCTCGAAAGTGCCGAGCGCGAAGCGCTCGTGCGGGAACTGGACCGGCAGCACTGGAATATCACCAACGTCGCGCGCCGGCTCAAGATCAGTCGCAACACGCTGTATCGGAAGATGCAGCGGCTCGCCATCCGCGACCCTAACAAGAAAGAAAAGGTTCTGCACTAGCAACGCAGCGGCGCATAACCCGCGGGTAGAGCACGCCGCCCGCCTGCGCGCTCGCCGATCGGTCTCCTGCCGGTGCGCGCTTCGAAATGTCCTCAAACTGTCGCGGTTCGAACTGCGCGAACCATGGCCGATGCGGCAGGCTGGTCGGCGTCGTAATAGAGAGTCTTCAGCTTGAGGTGCCCGGCCGGACCGAGCAGCCCGCCCGATGACAGGGTGGTGAACGCTCGCCGCCCAGGATCTGATGCGTCAGGGTCAAAAACAGACGACTGAGCCGACGCTGCCGCAGCATGGTGTCGAGCATGCGCGGCCCAGCCACCAAGTAGGCGCTGCGATATCCCAGCCGGGACAACAGCGCGGCAAGCGGCTCCGCCTCCACCTGTTCACCGGTGCCGGACACGATCACCTCGAATCCCTCGCGTCTCGAACCGTCGAACACGCTCCGGCGGCGCGCTCGCAACGGTGATGATGGTCAGCCGCTGTCCGTGATCGCGCACTGACCACGGCACCTCGAAGTCGAGCGTGGCGCTGGCGACAACGATCGCCCGGCTGCCCCTGAAATCCTTGCGTCGGTGCGCCAGCGCGCAAGGTCTGCGCTGCCGGCACCGAGCCCGACCTGCAGAATGTCGTCGAGCGCACCCGATGCGACCGCCCGCAAATATCCCCCATGCGTGACGAAGCAATCGGCCTGCGCCATAAGTTCCTGCAGGAGGCGAAAGTCGTGGCGGCTGACGATCGCCTCCGGCAGAACGCAGCTCTGCCGCTCTGCGGGTCGGCCACCGCGATGCGCCCATCGAGGCTGGAGACGAAGCTGCCATAGATCAGCGGAGCACCCTGTCGTGCAAGGCGATGCAGATCGAGTTCGAGCCACGTGCCTGCCAGTTCCCGGCTGCCGCCGGGCTGCGGATGAAGTTCGATCAGGCGAGCGGTCATGCGATCGGGCTGGAAGTTTCGAATCATTCTAGCGGCGACCCGGGGCCGCAGTCGCCGCCAGTAGAATAGCCCGATGTCCGATCACATTCTGTTCCTCACGGGAAAGCTCGCGGAGAAGAGCCTGCACAAGGTGCTCGAATCGATGCATCCGGCCGAATTCAGCTACGACATCCGCCAGATCGGCCTCAGCGTCGCCGGCCTCATGACGAGCGACCTGATCCGCCGGCGCGTGACCGACATTGGAGCAGCAACGCGGCTCCTGGTGCCGGGCCGGTGTCGTGGCGATCTGGACGGATTGTCGGCCCACTTCGGCGTGCCGGTCGTGCGCGGCCCGGTGGAACTCAAGGACATTCCGCAGTTCTTCGGGCGGGCGGGGCGACCCGTGGACCTGTCGCGCTACGACGTGCTCATCTTCGCCGAGATCGTGGATGCGACGACGCTCGACGTTGCCGGGATCGTCGCGCGGGCGCGGCGCTACCGCGACGATGGCGCGGATGTCATCGACCTGGGTTGCCTGCCGGACGCGCCGTTTCCGCATCTCGAGGAAGCGATCCAGGAGCTCAAGCGCGAGGGGTTCCGGGTCAGCGTCGATTCGCTCGAACCCGAGGACCTTCGGCGCGGCTGGAAGAGCCGGTGCCGATTATCTGCTGTCCCTCAAGGAAGACACGCTCTGGATCGCCGACGAAGTCCCCTCGACCCCGGTGCTGATCCCGGCACAGCCCGGCGACCTCGACTCACTCGCGCGCGCGATGGAGCGCCTGACCGCCATGGGACGCGAGTTTTTCGCGGACCCGGTTCTCGATCCGATCCATTTCGGCTTCACTGCCTCCATCCTGCGCTATGCAGAGTTGCGCAGACGCTTCCCGAAGGCGCCGATCATGATGGGTATCGGCAACCTCACCGAACTGACCGAGGCCGACACCACCGGCATCAATGCCCTGCTCATCGGCATCATCTCGGAACTGCGGCTGAACGCGGTCCTCGCCACCGAGGTCAGCCTCCATGCGCGAACCGCCGTGCGCGAAGCGGATCTCGCGCGGCGCATCATGTTCGCGGCACGGGACGAATCGAGCCTGCCGAAAGGCTACGACCGGGGACTCACCACGACACACGAGCGCAAGCCGTTTCCGGACAGCGCGGAAGAGATCAGCGAACTCGCACGCGCGGTGAAGGATCCGAGCTATCGCATTCAGGTCAGCGAGGCCGGGATCCATCTCTACAACCGCGACGGCCACTTCACCGCCAATGAGGCCTTCGGGCTTTACCCACATCTGAAAGTGGAAGGCGACGCGGGTCATGCGTTCTACCTGGGCGTCGAACTCTCCCATGCGCAGACCGCGTGGGAACTCGGCAAGCGCTACAGCCAGGACGAACCGCTTGCGTGGGGTGTCGCGGTACGGCGGCAGGCGGAGCGGCTCGACGAATTCAAGAGCGCGCGGCCCGACCCTGGCGCACGCGCTGCGGAAGTCCTGAGAATGCCCGCGATCTGGGAAGTCATCGTCACCACCGTCTCACCTGCCGGAGCCGTGCACATCGCACCGATGGGCATCCGCGAGGAGGCAGGCGGCGTGCTGCTGCAGCCGTTCCGACCCTCGACCACGCTGGACAACGTCCTCGCCACGGGATGCGCGGTCGTCAACTACAGCGACGACGTGCGTATATTCGCGGGGTGCCTCACCGGCCGCCGCGAATGGCCGACGCTGCCCGCCGAGGCGATCGCAGGACGGCGGCTGGAGGCCGCCCTGGCGCATCGGGAACTAGTGCTCGAACGGATCGAGGCGGATGCGGTGCGCCCACGCCTTTGGTGCCGCAACGTGGCGTTCTCCACGCACGCACCCTTTCGCGGCTTCAATCGTGCACAGGCGGCCGTTCTCGAGGCGGCCATTCTGGTGAGCCGGTTCGACATGCTGTCGCGCGAGAAGATCGATGCGGAAGTCGCAATACTTGACGATTGCGATGTCGAAGACGGCGGGCGAGGCGGAGCGGGAAGCCTGGGACTGGCTCGTGGAACGAATCGACGCGCATCGCGCCGCAGGCAGCGGGAAGAGACCGATGACGCGAGTCCTGGTGAGCGTGCGCTCGGCGGCAGAGGCAGCCCTTGCGGTGGCCCACGGCGCAGACCTGATCGACGCCAAGGAACCCGCCGGCGGAGCACTCGGCGCGCTTCCCGTCGAAACCATTCGCGAGATCGTGGCCACGGTCGCGGGCGCCCGGCCGGTGAGTGCAACAGTGGGTGATCTGCCGCCGGATCCCCGCATCATCGTTGCCGCCACAGAAAAGATCGCGGACACCGGGGTCGACATCGTCAAGATTGGATTGCTGCCCGGCGCGGACCGCGATGCCTGCCTGCCGCCACTTGCGTCGATCGCCCGTCGGCAGCCGCTGGTGGCAGTGCTGTTCGCCGATCAGGCGCCCGATCTCGATCTGATACCGCGCATTGCGGGCGCGGGCTTCGTCGGTGTCATGCTCGACACGGCCGACAAGGCAGGTGGGCCGCTGACGTCGCAGACCTCGCCGCAGTTTCTCGCGAGTTTCGTCGCGACAGCACGCCGCGAGGGCCTGCTGTCCGGGCTGGCGGGATCCCTGAGACTGGCCGACATCCCTGTGCTGCGTCCGTTCGGTGCCACCTACCTCGGCTTTCGCGGTGCAGTCTGTGAGCACAGCGTGCGTGCGGGCAGACTCGACCCGGTGCGGCTGGATGAGATCTTGCTTGCAGTCAAGGGCGAGCTGATCAGGGTTTCTGTTTCCGGTGCCTGTTCAGCGAGTTAGCTCAACAAGGCAAATCGATTTCCAGCTCCCGCCAGTAGGTCCAACCACCATTGCAATCCTGCAGCGTCGCCGCTATACTGAGTTTTGTGCATTGCAACAAAACCCCGTGGAAATGGTCTAAGGGTGGAACATAGTCATAACCCATTGAGCAAACGCAATTTTTGTCGGATAGGGGAAAAGGAGCAAAGCATCATGTATCAAGAACCGAAAATCCTTCCCTGGTTAGCCAGGAAGGCTGGTGTACCGTTCGCGGAGGCCCGCGAGATCTGGCGCAGCGTCGCCAGCAAGAGCGATGCGCAGAGCGCTGAAGGCGGGGACGGCGCATGGCGCGTCGTGGGCGAGTTGCGCCGCCAACTTCGCGAGCGCGGCCAAGAGCGCCGCCGCGACGGCGAGCACGGAAGGTGCCGCGCAGGTCGACTGGATGCTTCCTGCGCCCTACCTGCAGACGTGGGCGCAATGCCAGGCCCGCATCGACCTCAATATGTGGCTCGCCTGGGCCCGGGCTGCGCGTCCCGCGTAGCCTGCTTCCACCCACCGCCCCTGCCGTCTGCAGCGACGGTCGATCAAGAGGCGCCCGCCGCCACAGCGGACGCCTCTGCTTGCCGTCTCTTCCCCCTGGCTAGAGTTGCGGGTGCGCCCGCTCCAGCCTGCTGTGCAGCTTGTTGAGGGCTGAGAGATAGGCTTTGGCTGGACGCGACCACGATGTCCGTGTCCGCCCCCTGTCCGTTCACGATGCGGCCGTCCTTGAAAAGCCGCACCGTCACCTCGCCCTGCGCGTCGGTCCCGCTCGTAATATTGTTGACCGAGAACAGCTGTAACTGAGCACCGCTGTGCACGATCGCCTCGATGGCCTTGAAGGACGCATCGACCGGGCCGCTGCCCTGCGCTTCCGACTGACGCTCCGCACCACCTTCGGCGATGATCACCCGCGCAAACGGGCGTCTCGCCGGTCTCGCTGTGGACCGCCATGGACAGCAGCCGGTAGTACTCCTGCTCGGGTGTGACCGCTTCGTCGGAGACGAGCGCATTCAGATCCTCGTCGAAGATGTCGTGCTTCTTGTCGGCGAGTTCCTTGAACTTGCTGAACGCAATGTTCATCGCGTCCTCGGAAGCGAGTTCGACGCCGATCTCGGCGAGCCGCTTCTTGAAGGCATTGCGCCCGGAATGCTTGCCGAGCACGAGACGATTTTCCCGCCAGCCGACGTCTTCGGCGCGCATGATCTCGTAGGTTTCACGATGCTTGATCACGCCGTCCTGGTGAATTCCGGATTCGTGGGCGAAAGCGTTCGCCCCGACGATCGCCTTGTTCGGCTGCACCGCAAAGCCCGTCACACCGGCGACGAGACGGCTTGCCGGCACGATCTGGGTGGTGTCGACATGCGTATCACAGCCGTAGACATCGCTGCGCGTGCGGACGGCCATGACGATTTCCTCGAGCGCCGCATTGCCCGCGCGCTCGCCGAGCCCGTTGATCGTGCACTCCACCTGCCGCGCGCCGTTGCGCACGGCAGACAGCGAGTTCGCCACCGCGAGCCCGAGATCGTTATGGCAGTGGACTGAGAACACCGCCTTGTCCGAGTTCGGAATGCGTGTGCGCAGCGTGCGGATGAGTTCGCCGAACTGGTCGGGAATCGCGTAGCCGACGGTGTCCGGAATGTTGAGGGTCGTGGCACCTGCCTCGATCACTGCCTCCAGCACCCGGCAGAGAAACTCCACGTCGGAGCGTCCGGCATCTTCCGGCGAAAACTCCACGTTGTCGGTGAACTGGCGCGCGAACCGGACCGCCTGCGACCGCGTGTTCAAGCACCTGGGAAGGCTCCATGCGCAGCTTCTTCTCCATGTGGATCGGAGAGGTCGCGATGAACGTGTGGATGCGTCCCGACGCTGCGCCCTTGAGCGCCTCCGCGGCACGGCGGATGTCGGACTCGGTGGCTCGGGCCAGCGCGCACACCGTGCTGTCCTTGATGTGATCGGCGACCGCCTTCACGGCCTCGAAATCTCCCGGGCTCGCGGCGGGAAAGCCTGCCTCGATCACATCCACGCGCATGCGTTCAAGCTGGCGCGCGATACGCACCTTCTCCTCACGGGTCATGGACGCGCCCGGACTCTGCTCGCCGTCGCGCAACGTGGTATCGAAAATGATGAACTCGCTCAGTCATGACTGAACTCCGCCTGGTGATCCGTCCCAGCGAGGGGGCCCAGCGCCGGCACACGCGGACGGAATATGCTCGAAGCGCCGACTGCGCTTGGGTTGCGCATACGGCAGACTTACAGCAGGGAAAGATTGAGTTAGTGTGCGCGCGGACCGCGCAGCAGCAGCCCCACCAACAGGACGTTGGCAAGGTAGGAGACGAAAACGGTGGAGGGCGTAACAGACATTTCGGCGACTATAGCGGCAAAACCGCAAGGCTGCAAGCCTCGCGCGGTCAGGGAGACGGCGTCGCCGGTGGAGGTGTGCGCCGCCCCCGCAGCCGGGTGATCACCCACATGAGATAGCCCGAGAGGGCGTAGGCACCGAAAAGACCAAACAGGAGTTCAGGCAGCGCATCGGCGCCAAAGGCAAGAATAACGGTCCCGAGTGCGACGAGGACCACCATGCTGAAGGAGACACTCTTGCGCAGATTGATGTCCTTCCCGCTGTAGTACTTGATGTTGCTCACCATGGTGAGCCCGGCGAAGATGGTGAGCGCCCACGCGTACCAGCGCACGTTCTGGCCCGACACTTGGTATTCGTGCAACGCCCACACCATGCCGGCCACCAGCGCTGCCGCAGCCGGACTTGGCAGCCCCGTGAAGTAGCGCTTTTCGGCGACGTCGAGCTGCGTGTTGAAGCGTGCAAGCCGCAGCGCCGCACCTGCGCAATAGATGAACGCCGCCGTCCAGCCAAGTTTCCCCATGCCCTGCAGCGCCCATTCGTACATCACCAGCGCCGGCGCCGCGCCGAACGAGACCATGTCCGAGAGCGAGTCGTACTCCGCACCGAAGGCGCTCTGCGTGCGTGTCAAGCGCGCGACGCGACCGTCGAGCCCATCTAGGATCATCGCGGCATAGATGGCGACGGCGGCAAGGTCAAAACGGCTGTTCATCGCCTGCACGATGGCGTAGAAACCCGCGAACAGTGCCGCAGTGGTGAAGAGATTCGGCAGCAGGTAGATACCGCGCCGGCGCATTTTCCCTCCCTTCGCGTACCACCTTCCATCCGGCGACGGGTACACGGGACTAGCCGCGTTCAGGCAGTTCGGCCAGCAGCGTGATGCCGGCGGTCACGACGTCACCGACAACCACACGCGGACGTGCATCCGGGTGCAGGTAGAGGTCGACGCGCGAGCCGAAGCGGATGAATCCATAGCGTTCACCTGCAGCGAGTTGCTGACCCTGGCGGGCATAACACAGTATGCGGCGAGCAATGAGGCCCGCGATCTGCACACAGGTGATGTCGTCACCGCGCCCGTGCGCAACCAGATGGCGTTGCGCTCGTTCTCGAGTGATGCCTTGTCGATGGCCGCATTGAGAAAACTGCCCGGGTGATACCAGACCTGCCGCACTTCGCCGGACACCGGGCTGCGGTTCGAATGCACGTTAAAGACATTCATGAACACGCTGATCTTGAGCGCGTCGCGGTCGAGCCACGGGTCGTGCGCCCGCCCGACCACGACAACGCGACCGTCGGCAGCTGCAAGCACACCATCCGGCACTTGCCTTGCCACGCGATGCGGATCGCGAAAGAACTGTACAACAAAAGCCGCGATCAGCCAGAACGGCGCCGCCCCCCAGGACAGGTAACGGGTCGCCAGCAGCGCGACGACGAGCGCGAGTCCGACGTGCATCCAGCCCTCGCGGGCAATGACGGGATGTCGGTCGGACATCGCGACCCTACCGGGCTGGATGAGCTATGACCGACACGCCCAAGGGCATCAGTTCTTTGAGGTGTCGACCAGCTTGTTCTTGCGGATCCACGGCATCATGTCGCGCAGCTTTCCCCCGACCTGTTCGATCTGATGCTCCGCCGTGATGCGGCGACGCGAGAGCAGCGTGGGCGCACCGGCCCGGTTTTCCAGGATGAAGCTCTTTGCGTATTCACCGGTCTGAATGTTGCGCAATGCCTCGCGCATGGCAGCGCGAGACTCCTCACCGATGACCCTGGGGCCGGTGACGTACTCACCGTACTCCGCGTTGTTCGAGATCGAATAGTTCATCGTGCCGATGCCGCCTTCGTACATCAGGTCGACGATCAACTTGAGCTCGTGGAGGCACTCGAAATACGCCATCTCCGGCGCATAGCCAGCCTCGACCAGCGTTTCGAAGCCGGCCTTGACCAGTTCGACGCAGCCGCCGCAGAGCACGGTCTGCTCGCCGAAAAGATCGGTCTCGGTTTCTTCCTTGAAACTGGTCTCGATGATGCCGGCCCGACCGCCGCCATTGGCCGCCGCGTAGCTCAACGCGATGTCGCGCGCGGCGCCGGAACGGTCCTGGTAGACGGCGATGAGCTGGGGTACACCGCCGCCCTGCGTGTAAGTCGAGCGCACCGTGTGCCCCGGTGCCTTCGGCGCGACCATGAACACGTCGAGGTCGGCACGCGGCACCACCTGCCCGTAGTGGATGTTGAAGCCGTGCGCGAACGCGAGCGCCGCCCCCTTCTTCACGTTGGGCTCCACGTCGCTCTTGTAGACGGCGGCAATGGTCTCGTCAGGCAGGAGCATCATGACCACGTCCGCGCCCGTCACCGCCTCGTCGACGGACTTGACCGAGAGCCCCGCCTGCTTCGCTTTGTCCCACGATGGGCCACCGGGCCGCAGACCGACTACGACCTTCACCCCCGAGTCCTGCAGATTCTGCGCGTGGGCATGGCCCTGGGAGCCGTAGCCGACGATGGTGACCGTCTTGCCCTTGATGAGCGAAAGATCGGCGTCCTTGTCGTAATAGACCTTCATGATGTCCTCTCTTTGGTAAAGCCAGGGAGCGCTCGCCAGCGTGCCCGCCGGGCGCACCGTATCAAATCTTCAGCACGCGCTCGCCGCGACCGATGCCCGAAGCACCGGTGCGCACCGTCTCCAGGATGGCGCTCGTCTCGATCGCACTGAGGAACGCGTCGAGCTTGGCACCGGTGCCCGTCAGCTCAATCGTGTACGCCTTTTCGGTGACGTCGATGATGCGGCCGCGGAAGATGTCGGCCATGCGCTTCATCTCTTCGCGGTCCTTGCCGAAGGCGCGCACCTTCACCAGCATGAGTTCGCGCTCGATGTGCTCGCCGTCGTTGAGATCGACCACCTTGACGACGTCGACGAGCTTGTTCAGCTGCTTGTTGATCTGCTCGATGATCTCGTCGGAGCCGCTGGTGACGATCGTCATGCGCGACATGGTGGCGTCCTCGGTCGGTGCGACCGTAAGGGACTCGATGTTGTAACCGCGTGCGGAAAAAAGACCCGCCACCCGCGACAGCGCCCCCGGTTCATTTTCCAGGAGCAACGAAAGAATATGTCTCATGATTCTTGTCACTGAGCGTCGATAACCGTCGTCCCGCTCAAGCGCGGAACGCCCCCTGCAGCAAGCGCGATGATGCGCTGATTCAGACCAGTATCATCTCCGACAGCCCCTTGCCGCCTGGAACCATCGGGAATACGTTCTCGGTCTGATCGGTGATGAAATCCATGAACACAAGCCGGTCCTTCAAGGCGATCGCTTCCCGCAGCGCAGGTTCCACGTCTGCAGGCTTTTCGATGCGCATGCCGACATGACCATACGACTCGGCGAGCTTCACGAAATCCGGCAGCGCGTCCATGTAGGACTCGGCGTAACGATTGCCATGGAAGAACTCCTGCCACTGCCGCACCATGCCCATGTAGCGGTTGTTCAGGTTCACGAGCTTCACCGGAAGATGGTATTGCTTGCAGGTCGAGAGTTCCTGGATGCACATCTGGATGCTCGCCTCGCCGGTGATGCAGAACACGTCCGCATCGGGATGCGCGAGCTTGACCCCCATGGCGTAAGGCAGGCCGACGCCCATGGTGCCGAGCCCGCCGGAGTTGATCCAGCGGCGGGGCTTGTCGAACTTGTAGAACTGCGCCGCCCACATCTGGTGCTGACCGACGTCCGAAGTGACGAAGGCGTCGCCATTAGTCAATTCGTAGAGCTTCTCGACGACGAACTGCGGTTTGATGATGGGGCTTCCGCGGTCGTACTTGAGGCAGTCGCGGGCGCGCCAGAGTTCGATCTGCGTCCACCACGTCTTCAGCGCCGAAGCGTCGCTACGTTCCTTGTAATCCTCGAGTTGCCGGGTAATCTCCTGCAGCGTCTCGCGCACGTCGCCCACGATCGGCACGTCGACCTTCACCCGCTTCGAGATGGAGGATGGGTCGATGTCGATATGGATGATGTGCCGATCGTCGTCGAAGAAGTGGGAGGTATTGCCGATAACGCGATCGTCGAAGCGCGCCCCGATAGCCAGCAGCACGTCGCAGTGCTGCATCGCCATGTTCGCCTCGTAGGTGCCGTGCATGCCGAGCATGCCCACGAATTGCGGATCGGTCGCCGGGAAGCCGCCGAATCCCATCAGCGTGTTGGTGCACGGGAATCCCGAGCAGGTGCACCAAATCCGTCAGCTCCTTTGCTGCATTGCCGAGAATGACGCCGCCGCCGGTGTAGATCATCGGCCGCCGCGCGTTGGCGAGAAGCTGCACCGCCTTCTTGATCTGCCCGCTGTGCCCCTTGACCACCGGGTTGTAAGACCGCATGGAAACGGTCTGCGGGTAGTCGAACTCCACCTTCGCCATCGTCACGTCCTTGGGAATGTCGACGAGCACAGGGCCCGGGCGGCCGGTGGTGGCGAGATAGAAGGCCTTCTTGATTGTCGGCGCGAGGTCACGCACATCCTTCACCAGGAAGTTGTGCTTGACGCACGGCCGCGTAATGCCGACAGCATCGCATTCCTGGAACGCGTCCTGGCCGATGAAGTGGGTCGGCACTTGGCCGCTCAGGATCACCACCGGCACCGAGTCCATGTACGCAGTGGCGATACCCGTCACGGCGTTGGTGACGCCTGGACCGGAGGTCACCAGACACACGCCCGGCTTCTCGCACGAGCGTGCGAAGCCGTCGGCCGCGTGCACCGCAGCCTGTTCGTGACGAACGAGGATGTGCTTGACCTTGTCTTGTTTGAAGATTTCGTCGTAGATGAAGAGGACCGCGCCGCCCGGATAGCCGAAAAGATACTCGACCCCCTCTTCCTGAAGGCAGCGCACTACGACTTCAGCGCCGGTAAGTTCCATGAATGATCTCGAAGCAAACAAAAAGTGAACCGCAAAAAATACCGTCGGACGCCCCGCTGGTCAAGGAAAACCTCGCTTTTGTCGCGCCTTCATGGCGTGCATCTTTATTGTCACGGGCCCGTCGAGGGCCCCGGGCAATTTGCTACTATCGGGCAAAAAACGCGTGCCGGCATGCTTGCAACACTCGCCACCGCTGGCGGAGAACGTCCGCTGCCGTCTTCTGCCAACCAACTCTCTCGGGACAGCTCAACTGGCTACCGAAAAGGAACTGTCGGACTTTCTGGCCGTTGTCGAGCGCAGAGCTTTCAAGCAGGCTGCGTTCGCGGTGCGCGACACGCATGCCGCAGTCGACATCGTGCAGGACGCCATGCTCAAACTGGCGGAGAAATACGCCGGCAAACCTGCAAACGAACTACCGTTGCTGTTTCAGCGCATCCTGCAGAACACGATCCGGGATTTCTTCCGGCGGCAGAAGGTCCGATCGCTGTGGACCACCCTCTTCTCTTCCCTGGGACCGAAGGGCGATGATGAGGATCACGACCCGCTGGAGATTCTCGCCCAGCAGGACGGCACCGGCCGCATTCCGGAGCCCACGGAGGAGTTGCTGCGCAGTCAGACACTTGCTGCTATCGAGGAAGCCCTCGTGCAGTTGCCGCCGCGTCAACGGCAAGCGTTTATTTTGCGTTACTGGGAAGAGATGGATGTTGCCGAGACGGCTCGGGCCATGGGTTGCTCCGAAGGCAGCGTGAAAACACACTGCTCGCGGGCAACTCATACGCTTGCTGACCTGCTCAGAGCGAAAGGGATAGAACTATGAGCAAAGAACAGTTCGGGCGCCGTGTCGCCTGGCATCTCGATCGTGGCCTCGATCAACTCGATCAGGGCACGTTGAACGCGCTGGCGGCCGCACGGCATACAGCGTTCGGGCGCTCGGCCCGCGTATCAGCGCAGTGCCGAGCCGGCAATGGCGGCAGCGGGCGGCGCTGCCGCCCGCATGTTGGCAGGTCATCCGCGATCCCGGGTGCGCTGGTGGGTACCGGCGAGCGTGGTTGCCATGGCCGTTGCAGCGCTGATGTACGTGCAGACGATGAACCAGCATTCGATGTTCACCCCGAACCATGAACTGGGTGCCATCGATGCCGGTCTGCTGGCCGGCGATCTCCCCATCGACGCCTATCTGGACAAAGGTTTCGACGCGTGGCTGGAAGATACTTCGTCGGAATAGCACTGCTGCTCGGCGTTGTCTTGAGCCTGCCGGTCGCGGCCGCACCGCCGCCCGGCCCGACATGGAAGCAGTTGACGGTCGCCCAGCGGCATGTTCTCGCCCCGCTCGCCGGCGAGTGGGACAAGCTTGATCCGGATCGCCGTCTGAAATGGATCGGCGTGGCGGAACGCTATCCGAATCTTGCGCCGGAACAGCAGCAGCGACTCCAGTCGCGCATGAAGGAATGGGCTGCGCTTTCCACCGAAGAGCGTGAGGCAGCCCGCGAGAAATTCAAGAATCTGCAGCAGCTCCCCCCGAGCGCCGCGCGACGGTGAAAGAGAAGTGGGAAAGCTATCGGCAGCTCCCGGAAGAAGAGCGGGAGATCCTGCGCACCGGGGTGTCGAAGCGCAGCACGTCAGTGACGCCGCCGCTGCAGGAAGCGTCGGAAGATCACACCGCCGCGCCCGCTTCGTCCGCTGCTTCCGCTGAGACCTCTCCCGTTCAACCGGTCGTGAAGCGCCCGTGAGCGGCAAGCGCCGCGACGGTCGCTCTCGCAGCGAAACCGTGGAGAGCGGCCTGCACATTCCCGCGCATGACGAGATCCCGAAAAGCGCCGGGCTCGGCAGGCGCTTCGCGTGTCTCGTGTACGAGGCACTGCTCCTGCTGGCGGTCCTGTTCCTGGGTTCTGCCCTCTTTACGAGTGTGGCGGGTGCGGCGGATACGTTTGCCTCTCGCCTGGCATTGCAGGGGCTGCTCCTGATCCTCTGCGGCGCCTATCTCATCTGGTCTTGGACGCACGGCGGGCAGACGCTGCCTATGCAGGCCTGGCAGCTGCGCATCGTCGCTGCCGACAGTGGTCGGCCGCCCGCTCTCCGCGTCGCGCTCAAGCGCTATCTGCTGGCGGTGCCCGGCGCCTTGCTCGGCGCAGTCTCGTTTCTGTGGGGGTTGGTGGATCGCGACCGGCTGTTTCTGCATGACCGCCTGGCAGGAACGAGAATCGTGCAAGTCGATCGCGCTCGCAGCGCTACCGACGCTCCGCCCGCCAGATCATCCCCGCCGCGACCACAGTAAACAGCAAGGTCGGCAGCACCGCGCTCACGAAGGGCGTCCAGTTGTTCAGTGTCCCCAGCGCGTCGAAGAACCGTCCCATCAGGAAGAACGCGAGACCGACGAGAATGCCGCTGAAGACCTTGGTACCGACACTGGTCATGCGGCCTTGGAAATGCGCGAACGGCAGCGCCAGCACCGTCATCAGCACCACCGAAAACGGGTAGATTAGCTTGCTCCAGAGCGCCGTCTCGTAGCGCGTGGTCTGCTGGTGGCTGCTCTTCAGGTGATCGATATACCGCACGAGATCAGTGGCCGCCATCTCTTCCGGCTTCAGCAACAGAACACCCAGAAGTTTCGGGGTGAGCACCGAAGTCCTTGTCATCTCCGAAAGGTGCTCGACGCTCGAGCGGCCGTCTGCGAAACGGGTCCGCGCCACATCTGACAGCAGCCAATTGTTGTCACCGCGATACACGCCCTTCCTAGCGAAGGTGCTCGACAGCAAGCGCTGCGAATCGTCGAAGTCGTACAGATAGATATTCAGCAAGGTGTTGTCGGGGGTGACCAAGCCGACGTTGACGAAGCTGTTGCCATCCTTGACCCAGATCCCGGATCGAAACTGACTGACGATGAGGTATGCGGACGCCCGCATGCGCAGCCGCTGTGCTGCCGCTTCGCTGGCCGGCGCAACGTATTCGCCGAAGACGAAGGTGAGCGCAGCGAAGACGAGGCCGATCTGGGCGAGTGTCACCGCAAGACGCAGCATCGAGATGCCTGAGGTGCGCAAGATGGCGTACTCGGACTGTGCCGTAAGACGCGCCAGCGCGAATAGCGCACCGACCAGCACGGCGATCGGCATCACCTCGTAGACATGCGCCGGCAAACTCAGAAACACATACAAGAACGCTGTGGGGAGACGGTATTGACTGCGGCCGACCTCTTCGAGCTGATTGAGGAGGTCGAAGAACGCGAAAAGCGCAAGCAATGCCGCCAGCGTAAGAAGCGTCGCCCCGGCAATTTCGCGAAAGAGATAGCGGCGGACGATTCTCATGCCGAGCGAGCGACCGGCAGCCAGCGCAGTGACATCCGCCGATAGAAGAAGAGCAGGACGACCACCGCCATGGTCCCGTGGACGCCCAGCACCGCCTTCCACGCCGACAGCTTGCCGGACGCGACCAGACTCTCCGAAATGCTGATGGCGTTGCTGTAGAGGAAGTAGAGAAACACCGCGGCGAGCAGATTGAACGAGCGCCCGACACGCGGGTTGACCGAACTCAAGGGCACGGCGAGCAGCGCGAGCAGCAAAGCACTCAGCGGCAGGCCGAGACGCCACACCAGTTCTGCCAGATTCGACCGGCGAACTCTTTGCGATGAGGTCGCTCGTGGCACGTGTCTTCGCCGGCGACAGCACCTTGCGCGCCTCTGCCGGCTCAATGCGCACCGCCAGCCGCTCGAAGTCCATCGTGCGATACTCGGGCGACCCCGGCACGCCCTCGTAGCGGTGGCCGTCGAGGAGGACGAGAAAGCGGTCTCCGTTCGGATGGGTCTCGATCAGACCGTTGCGCGCGATCATCACGCCCGTGCCATCGCGCTGCTTCGACTGCACGAAAACGTTCTTCACCATGCCAGAATCGGCATCCATTTCCTCGACAAAGTAAACCCACTCCGCGCGCTTCGACTCCTGGAAGACGCCCTCGCGCACGAGTGCAGTCTCGTCGCGGGATTCGAGCTGGTGCTGGTATTGTTCGAGCCGGGACGCCGCCCACGGATAGACGAAGAAAGTCAGTGCTGCGATAACGGCGACGGAAGGCAGGGCGAACGTGAGCACCGGCCGCACCCATGCCTTGAGCGAGAGCCCGGCGGTAAACCACACCACCATTTCGGAATCCCGATAGCACCGCATGAGCGTGAGCAGGATGGCCACGAAGAGGCTACCGCCCATCACCACCGGCAGCGAAGTGAGCACGGTAAAACCGACGAGCGCGAACACGCCCTCCATCGGAATCAAGGCACTGGTGGCCGTGCGCAGTACGCGGATGATCTGTGTACCGACAATGACGAGCAGAAGAATGGACAGCACTCCCGCGCCGTTGGCGGCAAACTCCGACAACAGGGCGCGCCGGAAGAGAATCATGCCCCGACGCTCTTTTGACTTTTCGAAATCACTCCGACGATAATGGAACGGAAGCGCAAGGTCATGAAAAATAACCGGCAAATGCCTGGGAGCTAGACGTGGAATTTAGCATAAAAGGCGGCCATCCCGAGAAGCATCGCAGTGCAGCCATAGTGCTCGGCGTATTCGAGTCGCGCAAGCTCACCGCGCCCGCCGAGGCGACGGACGAAGCATCGGACGGATACCTCACGGATATTCTGCGCCACGGTGACATGGAAGGTCGGCTCGGCACCACCTTGCTGCTGCACAAGGTTCCCAATATCGCGGCCGAGCGGGTGCTGCTGGTGGGTCTCGGCAAGGAGCGTGACTTTCGCGACAAGGCGTACCGCGACGCCGTGCGGGCAGCGATCCGCGCACTGAACGACACCGGTGCCACCGATGCCGTCTGCGACCTGACCGGACTGCCGCTCAAGAAGCGTGACCGCGCGTGGCGCACCTCACAGGCCACGCTCGTCGCGCTCGACTCGATGTACCGCTTTGATCGCCTGAAGAGCGCGCAGGACACGCCCAAGCGCGCGCTGCGGAAGCTCGTCTTCGCGGTAGCGCAGAAATCCGAGATGGCCGCTGCAGAAGAAGGCCTGCAGCACGGGCTCGCGGTCGCGCACGGCGTGAACCTCGCGCGGGATCTGGGCAATCTTCCGGCCAATTTCTGCACACCGACCTACCTCGCGGAGCAGGCGCAGGAGCTTGCCCAGCATTACGGTTTCGAATGCACGGTCCTCGAACAGGACGAGATGAGCAGAGCTCGGCATGGGCGCCCTGCTCTCGGTGACCCAGGGCACCGTCCAACCACCGAAGCTGATCGTGCTTCAGCATCGCGGCGGCGGCGAGCAGCGCCCCGTGGTCCTCGTCGGCAAGGGCATCACCTTCGACACCGGTGGCATCTCGCTCAAGCCGGCCGCCGAGATGGACGAGATGAAGTTCGACATGTGCGGAGCGGCGAGCGTGCTCGGGACGTTCAAGGCGATCGGCGAACTGCGCCTGCCGATCAATCTGATCGGCATCATCCCCACCTGCGAGAACATGCCGGGCGGCAAAGCGACGAAGCCCGGTGACGTGGTGACGAGCCTGGCCGGGCTCACCATCGAGATTCTCAACACCGACGCCGAAGGGCGCCTCATCCTCTGCGATGCCCTCACCTACGCCGAGCGTTTTGATCCGGAAACCGTCATCGACATCGCAACGCTAACCGGTGCCTGCGTGATCGCACTGGGGCACGTCGCCCACGGACTGTTCGCGAACGACGACGGACTCGCGCGCGAACTGCTCGCTGCCGGCCAGAACAGTTACGACCGCGCCTGGCAGATGCCGCTGTGGGACGACTATCAGGAGCAGCTCAAGACCAATTTCGCCGACATGGCGAACGTCGGCGGGCGTCCGGCTGGCAGCGTGACCGCCGCCTGCTTCCTGTCACGGTTCACGAAGAAGTTCCACTGGGCACACCTCGACATCGCCGGCACCGCGTGGAAGAGCGGCAAGGAGAAAGGCGCCACCGGCCGGCCGGTGCCGCTGCTCACCGAGTTCCTGCTGCAGCGCGCCGCAGCGCGGAAGGAGTGAGCCGGTGACCCGGATCGACTTCTACACCCACGTCGAGAGCAAGCTGCAGACGGCCTGCCAGCTATGCGCGAAGGCAGCCGGCCAAGGCATGCGGCTCTTCGTCTACGCCCCCGACGCCGACACCGCCCGCGAGTTCGACCGCCTGCTCTGGACGTCGCCGGCGACCGGGTTCGTCCCGCATTGCCGGCCGGACGATCCCCTGGCCGCGGTCACGCCGGTGATCGTGTCCGAGCACGCCGACCCGCTGCCCCACGACGAGGTGCTCCTCAATCTGCACCCGGAAGTGCCGACCTTCTTTTCCCGCTTCCAGCGGTTGGTCGAGATCGTGAGCACCGACGAGGCCGACCGCCAGCAGGCACGCACGCGCTTCCGCTTCTACCGGGACCGCGGTTACGAGTTGCACGACCACAACCTGGGCAAGACGGCGCGCGCCGCGCCCTGACCTGCGATGGCCCCCGACCACGGCCCCGACCCACAGAGTCCACAAGACGAAGTCCTGTCGAAGGTGGACGCGCTGCTGCGCCGCCATCGCAGCGGCGGACTGGACGCCGCCCTCGACGCGAGCCCGGAACCGGAAATTCCGACGCTGACAGAGCTCATCGACGCGTCGCCCGCCCCGGCAGAACCTGCGGCTCGGCCCACTTCCGAAGCGCCGGGCGTCGCGGCACGGCCGGACGCGCCCGCCCCGCCGCCGGAGGCGCTGTCGCCGCCTGCCGGTGAGGAGTGGGTCGCCGTGCTGCGCCCGGAAATCGAACGTGTCGTCGCCGAGACGCTGGCGGCGCGGCTGCCCCTGGCGATCCAGGAGCAGGTGATGCCGGAGGTGATGCTCCACCTCGGCGAAGGGCTCAACCGGCTACGCGATGCGATGCGCACGACCGTGGAGTCGGTAGTGCGGGAGACCATCGAGCGCGAGGTGAAGCGCGCGCTGAAGGCGCTGCTCAAGGAACGCGAGCGCGATCGTTAGCTGGGCATCGGTGGCGGTGGCTCTTTCGGTAGCCGCTCGCGTCGCCTACCATACTGTTTCTCCCTCTCGGATGGGCCCATGAAGCTCGCCGTCGTCCTCGCCTCGGTCGCGCTCACCGTCCTGCCAGCGCACGCGCCGCGCGCGGGTGAGGTGCCGGCGGCTCACACCGCCAAGAAGACCGGCAAGAAGGAGCACGCTCACGGCCTCGTGATCCGCGTCGCGGACGGCGGGTGGGGTGATGCCGAGCCGGCGGAGGTCGAGACGCTGCTGTATGCGGTCGCGGCGGAGATGCTCTCGCATTTCCCTGGCCGCAGGATCGATCCCGTGATTGCCTCCCATACGCGCGATGCCCCCATCGTGCTGTACGACAGAGCGCCCGGCGGCGAGTACCAGGTCTATCTGGCGGCCAAGGACAAGCGGTGGGCGGAGTTCGTGTACGAGTTCTCGCACGAGCTCTGCCACATCGTCGCCAACTATGAACACCACGCTCCGCCGCACTCCACCCGGCATCAATGGTTCGAGGAAGCGCTGTGCGAGACCGCCTCCCTATACACCTTGAGGCAGCTTTCTGCGACCTGGAGCGAATCCCCGCCACGGCCGGAGTGGGCCGCGTACGCACCCGCCATGCATCACTACGCGGAACGCATGTTGAACGAGCCACACCGGCGATTGCCCGCGCACAGCACGCTGGCAGATTGGTTGCGCCGCAGCGGCCCTGCCCTCCGCGACAGTCCGTACCTGCGCGATCGGAACGAGGTCGTCGCTAATCAGTTGCTACCGCTCCTCGAAGAGAGCCCAGGCAGTTGGGAGGCGATCGGCTTCCTGAACGTGGAGCTTCCCGACGCAACCACGAGCTTTCGGGACTACCTACACCATTGGTATCGGCGCGCCCCGCTCCAGCATAAACAGTTCATCCGCCGCACGCTGTCCCTGCTCGGGGAGGCGGTCGACGTGGGCGAAGAGGTGCATGCGGCAAGCGCACCGACCACCGCGTCGCCTCCCGTGGATCCTGCGGCATCGCAGGCTGCAACCGGTGCCGCGGGACCCACACATCGGCCACGTTGATCCCGGCCTCGGATCGACTATCGCGGCTGCATGTCGCCGGACGATGCGCCGCTTGGCTCGGCATAGCCGTCGGTTCTCTGGAGCTGCTTTTGGAGCCACGCGTCCTCCGCGCCGGCCGTCCCGACCGCCCGGCGGCGCCACGGTCCGGTGGCGGCGAGTAGTCTGGACGGCGTCGTAGCCATCCGTCACCTGGAGCTGCTGGAGCGACCAATCCGCCGCCAGCGCCGGAACGCCGGGCACAGCGAGCATGCCGGTCACAGCCATCGTCAAGAGGGTCTTGGATTTCATCGGTGTCTCCTTCAATCGTGACATGGCGAAATCGCCATGGGTCACAGATTAGGAGACCATCGCCAACAGCGGGATGACCCGTCGATTACGTTCCTGTAAGGATCGGCGTGGGGGAAAGCGCAGGATGAAGCGAATGCCGAAGCTGCCGCACTCCGCCTGCGCAACCCCGCCGTGAAGCCGCATGATGGAATCGACGATCGCAAGCCCCAGTCCGGCACTCTCCGTATCGTCGTCGCGCGGAGCATCGCGCCGCGCAAAGCGGGCGAAGAGCCGGGCAGCTCGTCCGGGCGAATCGGCGTCGGGCAGGCGTTGGTCACCTCGAACACGGCGGCGTCCGCGGCAGACCTCGCGCGAACCTCGATGCGATCGCCGGGCGGCGCGTGGCGCACCGCGTTCGACAGCAGGTTGGTAATCGCGCGCCGGATCATCAACCGGTCGCCCCGCGCCACGGAACGACCCCGGATGACGATCTCCTGCGATCTTTCGGACGCCGCCGGCTCGAAGTACTCGGCGACGTTCGATGCTTCCTGTGCGAGATCGACCGTTTCGTCCGCTACCGTGAGCACCCCGCGGTCGGCCCGGGCCAGAAACAGCATGTCCGCCACCATGCGATCGAGACGCTGCAGCTCTTCCAGATTGGACAGCAGCACCTCGCTGTACTCTTCGGCATCGCGCGGCCTGGAGAGTGTCACCTGAGTCTGGAGCAGCAGGTTGTTGATGGGCGTGCGCAGCTCGTGAGCGATGTCCGCGGAGAACTGCTCCAACGCCCTGTAGCTGTTGTCGAGGCGCGCCAGCATGTGGTTGATACTCTCGGCCAGCCCGCGGATCTCGGTCGGCGCATCCTCCGCGGCGAGTGCCGTGCCGAGACCGTGAACCGTGATCTGCTCGGCACGCGCGGCGACGCGCGCGATGGGCGCGAGGCCGCGGCGCACCACGAAGAAGGCGAGGACGCCGCTCAGCAGACTGCCGAACAGCGCGACCAGCGAAGCCGTGACTGCCTCGGCCCGGAGCAGTCGCCGCGAGTCGCTCACGTCGAGGGCGACGAGGACTTCTGCCGGCGCGGCCGAAGCCTGCGGCCACGTGTGATGGATGTATTTGAGCCACCACGTGTTGTCGACCTCCTGCACGGTCGTGAGGTCCGATTGCTGCGGCGGGACGCCGGATGCGAGACGCGCTGCCGCCGCCGCGATCTCCGGCTGCGGCGCCATGACCCAGTCGTCACCCACGCGCAGGCCGATGCTCAGGTCGGGATGGGAAATCGGCAGATCGCTCAGACGCTCGAGCACCTCGTCGAGCCGGTCGGGGGTGCCGGCCTCGCTCAGCAGGTGCTCGATGATTCGCGTCTTGCCCTCGATCACTTCCGTATCGAGCGCCTCGACCTGCATGCGCAGGGTGTGGTAGAAGCTGGCGGAAACCGCGATCATGATCAGCGCAGAGCCGCAGCAGAACAGCGTCACCAGCCGCGCGGCGAGCGAAGCGCGGAAGCGGTGTCGTGGCGTCCTCATGCACGCTCCTCCAGCACGTAGCCAAAGCCGCGCACGGTGTGGATGAGCTTGTCCGGATACGCGTCGTCGATCTTGGCGCGCAGGCGTCGTACCGCGACTTCGACCACGTTGGTATCGCTGTCGAAGTTCATGTCCCACACCTGTTCCGCGATCAGCGTGCGCGACAGCACCTCACCCTGGCGGCGCAGGAACAGCAGGAGCAGCGCGTATTCCTTCGCAGTGAGCTCGACCCGCTGCCCGCCCCGCTCCACGCGTCGCCGCAGGAGGTGCACTTCCAGATCCGCGACCCGCAGGACGTCCGGCTCCTGTGTCTCGCCTCGGCGCAGCAGCGCGCGAATGCGCGCGAGCAGCTCCGAGAAAGCGAAAGGCTTCACCAGGTAGTCGTCGGCACCGAGCTCGAGTCCGCGCACTCGATCTTCCACGCGGTCGCGGGCGGTCAGAAACAGCACCGGGGTCTGCCGTTCCTGGCGTATGTCCTTCAGGACCGCCCACCCGTCGAGCTGCGGCAGCCCGATGTCGAGGACGACCAGATCGTAGGCCTCGCTGCGGGCGCGGTGCAGCGCATCCATGCCGCTGCGCACCCAGTCGACCACGAAGCCGTTCTCGCCGAGCCCCTTGACCAGGTATTCGCCTGCCCTTCTCTCGTCTTCCGCCAGAAGCAAACGCACGGCACACCCCCCGCCGCGTTTCGACACCGAAATTTGCAGAACGTAATCGTCACGTACCCTAACTGATATCGACCGGAGGGAGCGCAAGTCGTTCGACGCCCTTCGCGCCCGCCGTCGGCCGCCGTCGTTGCCTCATCCGCTATAATCCCGCCCTCGCCCGTCGCCCGATCCGTGAACATGGAGCTGCCCAAGAGTTTCGAGCCCGACGCGATCGAGCGCCGCTGGTACCCCGAGTGGGAGGCGCGCGGTTACTTCGCCGCAGCCCTCGCCTCCGGCGAACCCGCGTTCTCCATCCTGCTGCCGCCGCCCAACGTGACCGGCACGCTGCACATGGGTCATGCGTTCCAGCACACGCTCATGGACGCGCTCATCCGCTACCACCGCATGCTGGGCGACAACACGCTGTGGCAGGCGGGCACCGACCACGCCGGCATCGCCACGCAGATCGTCGTGGAGCGCATGGTCGAGCGCGAGGGAACGTCCCGCGCCGCGCTCGGCCGCGACGCGTTCCTCGATCGCGTCTGGGCCTGGAAGGAGGAATCCGGTTCGACCATCACGCGCCAGATGCGGCGCCTCGGCACCTCGTGCGACTGGTCGCGCGAGCGCTTCACGATGGACGAGGGATTGTCGCGGACCGTGACCGAGGTGTTCGTGCGGCTGTACCGCGAAGGTCTCATCTACCGCGGCAAGCGCCTCGTGAACTGGGATCCGAAGCTCGGCACCGCGGTATCCGATCTCGAAGTGGAAAGCGTCGAGGAGCAGGGCAGCCTGTGGCACATCCGCTACCCGCGCGTCGACGGCAAGGGCCACGTGGTGGTGGCGACCACGCGCCCAGAGACCATGCTCGGCGACGTCGCGGTGGCGGTGCATCCGGAGGACCCGCGCTACCAGGACCTGATCGGGCAGGCGGTGCACCTGCCGCTGACGGACCGCACGATCCCGGTCATCGCCGATACCTATGTCGATCGCGAGTTCGGCACCGGCTGCCTCAAGATCACGCCGGCCCACGACTTCAACGACTGGCAGATCGGGCAGCGCCACAAGCTGCCACCGATCAGCATTCTCACGCTCGATGCGAAGCTGAACGAGCACGCGCCCAAGAAGTACCGCGGGCTCGATCGCTTCGAGGCGCGCCGGCGCATAGTCGCGGATCTCGAGGCGGCGGGGCTGCTGGAAGACGTGAAGCCGCACAAGCTCATGGTGCCGCGCTGCGGGCGCACCAACGAGATCGTCGAGCCGATGCTCACGGACCAGTGGTACGTGAACATGGAATCGCTCGCGCAGCTTGGGCTTCATTGCGTCGCTTCGGGCGAGGTCCGCTTCGTACCCGAGAACTGGACCACCACCTACAACCAGTGGCTCACGAACATCCAGGACTGGTGCATCTCGCGCCAGCTCTGGTGGGGCCATCGCATACCGGCGTGGTACGACGAGGACGGCAACGGTTTACGTCGCGCACGACGAGGCCGAGGCGCGCGAGTTAGGCGGGCGGCAAACGCCTCTGGTCCAGGACGAGGACGTCCTCGACACCTGGTTCTCGTCCGCCTGTGGCCGTTCTCGACGCTCGACTGGACGCCCGACTATCCAGAGAAGAGCAATCCGGCGCTCGACCTCTACCTGCCGTCGTCCGTGCTCGTCACCGGGTTCGACATCATCTTCTTCTGGGTCGCGCGCATGGTGATGATGACCAAGCACGTCACCGGCAAGGTGCCGTTCCGAGAGGTCTACGTGACCGGCCTCGTGCGCGATGCCGAAGGCCAGAAGATGAGCGAAGTCGAAGGGCAATGTGCTCGACCCGCTCGATCTTATCGACGGCATCGACCCTCGACGCACTGGTCGAGAAGCGTACCTACGGCCTCATGAACCCGAAGCAGGCCGGCGAGATCGAGAAGACGACGCGCCGCCAGTTCCCCGAAGGCATATCGGCCTTCGGCACCGACGCGCTGCGCTTCACCTTCGCGAGCCTGGCGACCCACGGCCGCGACATCAAGTTCGACCTCGCCCGCTGCGAAGGCTATCGAAATTTCTGCAACAAGCTCTGGAATGCCACGCGGTTCGTGCTGATGAACTGCGAGGGCAAGGACACGGGGATCGACGAGTCGTTCCCGACGAGCTGTCGTCGATGCCGACCGCTGGATCGTCTCGATCCTGCAACGGGCCGAGGAGCAGATGCACCGCGCGTTTCGCGAGTACCGCTTCGACCTGGCGGCGCGGGCTGTGTACGAATTCGTGTGGGACGAGTACTGCGACTGGTACGTCGAGTTCGCGAAGGTGCAGCTCCAGAACGGCAGCGACACGCAACAGCGCGGCACGCGGCGCACGCTGGTGCGCGTGCTGGAAACGACGCTGCGCCTCGCACATCCGATCATCCCGTTCATCACCGAAGAGCTGTGGCAGAAGGTCGCGCCGCTCGCAGGAAGATCGGGCGACAGCGTCATGATCCAGCCGTACCCACAGCCCGACCCGTCGAAGATCGACACGGCGGCCGAGGCGTTCGTCGCGCAGGCGAAAGAGAGATATCAACGCGTTGCGCGGCCTTGCGTTCCGAGATGGGTCTCTCCCCCGCCCAGAAGGTGGCAGGATCTTCCGCCGGCGATCGCAGTTTCGCTTAGGCCTTCCAACCTTATGCCATGGCGTTGGCGCGCCTGTCGAGCCTCGAGGTGGCGGATGACCTACCGGCGACGACGCACCGGTCGCGATCGCGGGAGATGCCCGTCTCATGCTGAAGGTCGAGATCGATGTCGCGGCCGAGCGCGATCGGATCGCGAAGGAGATCGCGCGCGTCGAGGCGGAGATCGCCAAGGCACGCGGCAAGCTCGGCAACGCGAGCTTCGTCGAACGCGCCCCACCAGCAGTCGTGCAGCAGGAAAGGGAGCGCCTTGCGGGCTTCACCGGCACCCTCGAAAAGCTGCACAGCCAGCTCGATCGGCTGACCACCGGCGCCTGAGGGTCACGCCCGGCATGGGGCGGCTCGATCGATGAGTCCGGCCCTGCGCGCCTTCCGGCACCGCAACTTCCGCATCTTCTTCGCCGGGCAGCTCGTCTCGGTGGTCGGCACGTGGCTGCAAATGGTTGCCGTGAGCTGGTTTGTCTACCGACTCACCGGTTCCGCCTTCATGCTCGGTGTCGCAGCCGCCGCGCAGCAGATTCCTGTGCTCTTCCTGGCCCCGATCGCCGGCGTAGTCGCGGATCGGGTCAACCGCCAGCGCCTGCTCCTGGCGACCCAGGCAGCCGCGAGCATTCAGGCCAGCCTGCTTGCGCTACTCGCTCTTTCCGGCCACCTGACGGCCTGGCAGGCGGTGGGGTTTGCCCTCGTCTACGGCGCGATCCACGCGTTCGAGACGCCGGCCCGCCAAGCCTTTCTGCTCGAGCTGGTTCAGGATCGGGCCGACCTGCCGAATGCCATCGCGCTGCAATCGATGATGTTCAACGGGGCGCGTTTCGCCGGCCCCTCGATTGCCGGCCTTGTTCTCGCGGCATCCAGCGAGGGCTGGTGTTTCCTGCTCAACGCCCTGTCCTACTTCGCGACGGTGATCGCCTATTCGGTCATTCGGGTTCGCGCCCGGCCTTCGATTGGACGTCACGATGACTGGACGGCGGACCTCGCGGCGGGGGTACGCTATGCCCTCGGCTTTGTGGGGACACGCTATCTGCTCGGGCTCGTCGCGCTTATCTCCTTCTTCAGCGCGCCGTGGCAACCGTTGATGCCGAAGTTTGCGGTCGAGACGTTCGCGGGTTCTTCGCAAACCCTCGGCTTCATGATCGGAGCAGTCGGACTGGGAGCGCTCGCCGCGACCGTCATGCTCGCGCGGCGCACCTCGGTGCTCGGACTGGACGGGGCAATCGGCGCAGCGGCGATCGCTGCCGGCATCGCGTTCGCGCTTTTCGCGCTGTCGGATCGCCTCGCGCTTTCGTTGGTGCTGCTCGCCGTTTTCGGCTGCGGATTGGTGTTCGCAATCGCCGGCTGCAATACCATCCTGCAGACCATCGTCGACGAGGACAAGCGCGGCCGGGTATTGAGCCTGCACGTGATGGCCTTTCTCGGCATCGCGCCGATCGGCAATTTCATCTGGGGTGCCGTTTCGGAAAGCATCGGCGTGCACTGGACCGTCCTCGTCTGCGGTATCGCGATCACCGTTGCCGGACTGTACTTCTCGTCGCGCCGCGGGCCTTGGCAGCATGCAGTGCACGAGATCTACGTGCAGCGGGGGATCGTGCCGTCTCCGTGCAAGCAGCCACAACCGGTCAGTCGCCGTCAGTGAACTGGTCGAGCTGACGACGGTCGCGCTTGGTCGGTCGACCCTGCCGCGCGGCCCCAGAATCGCGCTCTCCCAGGCGCGCCGCCCCGCCTCCTGGCGCGCGCGGATGCTTTCCTCGGCTTCCTCGTACAGCAGCCGTGCGACCGTCGCCGGACCACGTCGAACGGAAAGAGCACGCACGGCGATTCGCCACTCGTAGGCACCGGCGCGGATCTCGAGGCGATCACCCGACTTGAGCGCATGCGCCGGCTTGACCCGCGCTCCGTTCAAGCTGACGTGCCCGCCCTCCACTGACTCCTGGGCGAGGCCGCGCGTCTTGAAGAACCGCGCTGCCCAAAGCCAGCGATCCAGCCGGACGGCAGGCGATGCCAACGCCTCCGACGTCATTGCGCCGCCGCTCCTTCGGGGTAGTAGCGATCCCGCATGCGACGGCAGTAAGCCTCGAACTGTGGATAGCGCTGCGCATGCGTCTTGAGCGGCGTCTCCAGCGGAACCCAAAGCAGATTCGCGAGAAAAGAATACGCGCAGGCGTCGAGCGAAGAAGGCTGCTCGCCCATGAAATACGGCTTGTTGCCGAGAAAATCGGCCAGCGCCGTCAGGTCGGCGTACCCGATCGCGTGGATCTCTTCGGCGCTGTGACGCCCCATGCCGTGCCCCCACCACGCCTTGCGCATACCCCGACGCGCTAGGGAAACGCTGAACAAATCGCACTTTTCTGACCGATGATCGACAACGCTACCTGGCGATACACGAATGGCATGTCTGGATCCCGATTTCGGTTCCTGGATGGGCCGTCTGCGGCTCCTTGTCGTCCCATTGCGGGGCAATCTGCCAACTCAGGGCGCACCTCGGGCGTCAGGCGCCAACAATCGCCCTCGCGCCAGCACGAGATTCGCCAGCCCGAACAGCGTGAACAGCTGCGCCGTGTTCTTCGCCAGCCCACGGTATCGAGCCTTGCGGTGCCCAAACAGGTTCTTCACCACGTGGAACGGGTGCTCGACCTTGGAGCGGATGCTCGCCTTGGCCTTCTCGATCTTCTCGCACAGCTTGCCCCAGGGGGAATTCGGCAGGGCTTTGCGCTTGCCGCGCTTCATCGCTACGTGCCAGGTGGCCGAGCACTTGTTGTTGTCCGGGCGCTTTTCTACCCCCTGGTAGCCGGCGTCGGCATAGACCTCCTGCTCCTGCCCGTGCAGCAGTGCATGCGCTTGGGTGACGTCGCCCACGTTGGCGGCAGTGGTCACCAGCGTGTGCGTAAGCCCCGAGTCGGCATCCACCCCGATGTGGGCCTTCATGCCGAAATACCATTGATTGCCCTTCTTGGTCTGGTGCATCTCGGGGTCGCGCTTCTTCTCGGCATTCTTGGTCGAGGGCGGCGCGGCGATCAGGGTGGCATCGACGATGGTGCCTTCCCGAAGCAGCAGCCCCTTGTCCGCCAGGTGCGTCTTGATCGCTTCGAAGATGCGCTCGGTCAGCTTGTGTTCTTCCAGCAGGCGCCGGAACTTGACCAGGGTGGTGGCATCCGGCGCGCCTTCGCGCCCCAGATCGACGCCCACGAAACGGCGGATCGACTGGCTGTCGTAGAGGGCGTCTTCGATGCCTTCGTCCGACAGCCCAAAGCATTGCTGGGCGATGTACATGCGCAGCATCCGCTCAAGCCCGATGGGTGGGCGCCCCGGGCCTTCGCCCTTGGGGTAGTACGGAGCGATCTCGGAGATCAGTGCCGCCCACGGGGTCACCGCTTCGATCTCGCCAAGGAAGCGATCGCGCCGGGTGCGCCTTCTCTTGGCCGCGTACTCCAGGTCGGCAAAGCTCGATTGCATGCAAATCGCTCCTCGGAGTGTAGTGGACGATATTGTCGCAGGGCGGGTCGACCCAATCAATGCCTTCGGAATACTTCAGCGATTCCCTAGTGCAGGGACGAGTTGACGCAACACCGGTGGAAGACTGCCGAAGAATGCATCACGGGTAAGCGCCCAGCCCTCGGGCGTGAACCAGCGAACACACAACACCGCCCAGTACAGGTTCTCTTCGAGCAGGCGGCGTAACGCCAGAGCGATCGCGCGTTCCTCCGCGGTGAGATGCGCATCGAGCGCATCGCCGTAGCGCGCCTTGAGGTAATCGAGAATGAAACCTGAATCCGCCACGACATGGCCGTCATCTTCGATCCACGGCATCTTGCCCTTCGGCGCCTTCATGATGTTGGCGCCTGGTACGATCCGGTAGTCGAGGCCGCTCATACGCAGATAGGTCTCGACCTTCATGCAGAAGGGGCTCGCGTTCGGCAGGCCGAAGCCGGGGGCAAACTGAAAGAGGGTGATCAGCGGCGTGATCCTCCAGCCTCGACCCGGAGCGCTTGGCGTTGCGGCCGGCTACTTCTTCCTGAGCAGGA
>CAVRDD010000054.1:0-72017 GCA_963719715.1 uncultured beta proteobacterium | reverse complement strand
GCCGCAGTCGGTGCCGGCCTACGCCGCGACCGAGCAATTCAACGAGCTGCGCGCGAATCATCCGGACTACGCCTACAAGGAAGCGACGCTGAACCCCTCCAACCCGCGCAACCGAGCCACCGACTGGGAAGCGGACATCGTCAACGCCTTCCGGCAGGCGACGGCCAGAAGCGAGATGGTGGGCGAGCGAGATACACCGACCGGCCGTTCGCTCTACCTCGCGCGCCCGATCCAGGTGAAGAGCGCGACCTGCCTCGAATGTCATAGCACGGTCGAGGTGGCGCCGCGGACCATGATCGATCTCTACGGCAACGCCAACGGCTTCGGGTGGAAGATGCAGGAGATCATCGGCGCCCAGATCGTCTCGGTGCCGACGGCAGTTCCGGTCGCACGTGCGCAACGGACGTTCGAGAAATTCATGGGCTCGCTTGCGCTCGTGTTCCTTGCCATCTTCGTGCTGCTCAACGTGATGCTCTACACCATGGTGATCCGGCGCGTGACGCAGCTTGCCGGCATCGCCGACCAGGTGAGCCTCGGCAACATGGATGCGGGCGAGTTTCGCGCGGGCAGCAAAGACGAGATCGGCGTACTGACCGAAGCCATGGGGCGCATGAAGGCGAGTCTCGTGCAGGCGATGAAGATGCTTGACGCCTGATGACATGCAGCCGATAAACTTTCATCGATGACCGACCCGCAGCGCCTCGGCAAGTATGAGATCCGGACTGTGCTCGGCAAGGGCGCGATGGGTGTCGTGTACAAGGCGTTCGACCCGCACATCGAACGCCTGGTCGCGATCAAGACGATACGCCGTGACATGGTCGACCCGGACCTTGCGGTTCAGTACATGGCGCGCTTCAAGAACGAGGCGAAGGCCGCCGGGAGGCTGCACCACCCGAACATCGTCGGCGTCTACGAGTACGGCGAGCAGGACGATGTCGCGTACATCGCAATGGAGTATGTCGAGGGCACCGGCCTGCGCGAGTACCTCAATGCTCGGACGACATTCGACTTCGGGCTGCTCGTTGCGCTCATGTCACAGCTCCTGCAGGCGATCGAGTTCGCCCACGACCGCGGCGTCATCCATCGCGACATCAAGCCGTCGAATCTCATCGTTACCGGGCAGGGCCTGCTCAAGATCGCGGACTTCGGCGTTGCACGGGTCGACACGTCGAATCTGACTGGCGCCGGCGTGGTCATCGGCACGCCTTCCTATATGTCGCCCGAGCAGTGCATGGGGGAGGCCGTCGACGCGCGCTCGGATCTTTTCAGCGTGGGGGTGGTGCTCTACGAGCTCGTTACCGGCGAGAAGCCGTTCCGAGGTTCGATCGAGGGCATCGCCTACAAGATCTGCCGCGAGGATCCGCTACCGCCGTCGCAGGCATCGTCGGCCGCACTGCCCGAGGCATTGGACCAGCTGCTGGCCAAGGCACTCGCCAAGCAACCATCAGAGCGATTCCCGTGCGCGCGTGCGTTCAACGAAGCGCTGGGCGCGCTCGCCAGCCTGGAGATCGACGACGGCGGCGGCAAGACCGTCATGAGCATGGGCAGCGTCATGCTGCAGAAGCCAGAGCCGCTACTGGACGATTCGACACTCACGACCGCCGAGCGCACGCTCGCACGCCTGATCGGCCCCATGGCCAGGGTGATCGTCCGCAAGGCGGCGGCGCAGGCGCACGACCGCGCGGAATTGTGCATGCTGCTGTCCGAAAGCATCGACGATCCGCAACTGCGCACTCGTTTCGTGGAGATGTTCACGAAGGCAGTAGGCGAACTGGCGTCCGCGGGCAAGTCGTTGCCCGGAAAGCACAGCGGATCGGGTATTGCCCATCCCTCGACGACGGGCGGCTCGGTCTCGCGTTCGCCAGGAACAACGACCGGTGCACCGCTCGACCCTGCATTCGTCGACAGGATTACTGCGCGGGTCGCCGTCTACCTCGGACCGATCGCGCGTATCGTCGCCAGGAATGCGCAGCAGAAGGCGAAAAGCCGCAGGGAGTTCGTGGCTCTGGTCGCCGACCACCTGGGCACTCAGGATCGCGCAGCGTTCCTGCGAGAGGTGGGCATGGCGACCGGTAGACCGGCGCCCGAGAGGGTGCGCCGTGCCTACCAGCTGCTTCCGTTTACTGCGGCGGAATGCGCAGCTTCTGCCCGGGATAGATCTTGTCCGGGTGTGAAAGCATCGGCTTGTTCGCCTCGAAAATGGCGTTGTACTTGTTCGGGTCGCCGTAGTACTGCTTCGATATCTTCGACAGGGTGTCGCCCTTCTGTACCTCGTAGTACTGCGCCTCTGGCTGCGCGTTCAGCACAGTCAGCTGGTCTTCGACCTTCCCTACGCCTGCGACGTTGCCCGCAGCCAGCAGAACCTTCTCCTTGGTCGACTGATCCTCGCACGTACCCGCGACCGTGCACGTCGACGAAGCGCTGTCGAACGAAACATTGAGCCCGGTCGCGTTCAGCCCCAAGGTCTCGATGTAGTGCTTGATCGCGTCACCTGCGGAACGATCGAGATTCTCGGGCGTCTCTGCGGCCTTCGCCTCGCCGTGACCGAAGAGCTTCTCGCCCGCTTCCTTGAGAAAACTCATGAGTCCCATGGAAACCTCCTGTCTGATGCGCGTTTTGCGCGGATACCGGCCTGCAGGCGGCGATGGTGGGGAACCGAAGACGGCCGCGGTGCGGCCGGAATCCGCGATTGGAGTCGCGATTGTAAGCGAAGAAAGTGACAGTCTCCAGCGACGGCGAGCTATCGAACTCGACCCGATAGTCGCATCAAAGGCCACTGGCGATGTTGCCATCGTCCTCTACACCATGCCGAAGATTCTCGCTGCCATCCTCATTGCTGCTTCGGGCGTCGCCGCCGCTGCGGGAGACGCACGCACCGACCGTCGCCAGCCTGCCTGAGTCGCGGGTCAGTGGTACACGCCCGCGGGTGAGCATACCGTCGCCATCGCGCAGTCAACGCTGCTCGACGGGCTGGCGCAGAAGCGCGTGGTGCTGCTCGGGGAGCATCACGACGACGCCGACCATCACCGGTGGCAATTGCAGGTGATCGCAGCGCTGCACGCGCAGCAGCCGAATCTTGTCATCGGCATGGAGATGCTGCCGCGGCGCGCGCAGCCCGTCCTCGACGAGTGGGTGACCGGTCGCCTTACCGAATCGGAACTACTGAGCGAACCGAGTGGACGCGCGTGTGGGGATTCGATCCCGGGCTCTATCTTCCGATTCTCCATTTTGCGCGGCTCAACCGCATTCCCGTCGTCGCCGTCAACGTCGAGCGCGCACTCATCAGCGAAATCGCGTCCAAGGGGCTCGCTGCAGTGCCCGCGGACGACGCAAGGAAGTCGAGCCCACCCGCTACCGCGGCCAAGAGCTATCGCGACCGCCTCCGGCAGGTATTCCAGGAGCACGGCTCCGCGCAACGCGGTGAGGCCGAATTCGATCGCTTCATCGAAGCTCAGCTGTTCTGGGACCGCGCCTTCGCCGAAGCACTCGCCGCTGCAGCACGCGTCCGGACAATCCGCTCGTGGTCGCGCATCATGGGGTCCGGTCACCTTGCGAACGGCGACGGCGTGCCGCATCAACTCGCCGACCTGGGTTTCCCGAGAGCGCGGTGCTGCTCCCCGTGGCAGCGGATACGCCCTGTCGCGAGTTGCCGGCGGGCATCGCGCAGGCCGTATTCGCGCTCGCGCCGGCCCCCGCGCCGAAGACGGGCATCGAGGCCGCTGCTCGGCGTCCGACTGGAGCCGGCATCGGACGGCGTGCGCATCGCCGACGTGACGGCTGGCAGCGTCGCCGAGAAGGCCGGTCTCAAGGCGGGCGACGTGCTGCGCGAGGTCGCGAGCCGACCGGTCAGGAAAGCCGGGACGTGACCGCGGCAGTCGCGCGGCAGGCGCCCGGAACCTGGCTGCCGGTGACGGTCGTGCGCGACGGCGAACGATCGACCTCGTCGCAAAGTTTCCGCCCGAGCCGTGAGTCTCCGCCACAGCGTCGTGCGCTGCCTGGCTCGGCCGCGCTTGCCTCGCGCTTCATCCTGTTCGGCCGGCACGCGGGCAGCCGACGTCGATCTCGATGTCGCCCTCGACCCGGCGGCGCGCACTGCTGTCCGGCCACGCCAACACTGCGATTTGCCGCAGACGAGCCAGCGCGTCTTCGCGCTCGCGTCCGATGCCGTGATCGAACGCGCCGAGCCTGGGCCGCCGCGTTGTCAGCTCGAGCGCGTGCGCGGGAACGGCCGCGTGGAGTTCCGCGTTCCCGCGTCGATCAAGGTTCGCGACCTCGTGTGACCTACCGCCTGAAGCTGGCGCCCCTCGACGCGGGCCGGACCACCGCAGCGTGCTCGGCGCGTTGCCGCCCGATGGCGGACGTGCAGGGCAGCTTTCTGCCCGCCGGCAGCGGCTGGTATCCGGAGCCCGACGGGGACTTCACCTATACGTGTCGCTGTCGGTGCCGGGTACGCAGCGTGCGCATCGTGCCGGGACGCCTGGCGAGTGAGTCGGAGGCGGACGGCGTGTATCGCGCACGCTTCGAGTTTCCGCATCCCGTGCGACGGCATCGACCTGATGGCGGGCCCGTACATCGTGCGCGAGCGCCGCGTCACCATCGACGAGCCGGACCTTCGGCTTCGCACCTACTTCGGCCCCGATCTTTCGGCGACGCCCTCGCCGACGATTACCTCGCCGCCGTCGAACGCTATCTTCGAATGTATTCGGACTGGATCGGCGAGTATCCCTTCGATGGCTTCAGCGTCGTCGCAAGCCCACTGCCGACCGGCTTCGGCATGCCGACGCTCACCTACCTGGGCGCACAGGTGATCCGCCTGCCCTTCATCCGCGACACGTCGCTCGGCCACGAGGTGCTGCACAACTGGTGGGGCAATAGTGTCTATCCCGACTATGCGCGCGGCAACTGGGCCGAGGGCCTGACGACGTTCATGGCCGACTACGCCTACAAGGAGTGGGCTGACGCAGCCTCCGCACGCGACATGCGCCACGGCTGGCTGCGCGATTACGCCGCGCTGCCGGCGGATGCGGACAAGCCGCTGGCCGCGCTTCACCGCCCGCACCCATAGCGCATCCGCGGCGTCGGTTACGGCAAGGCGGCAATGGTCTTCTACATGGTGCGCGAAAAGATTGGCGCTGAAGCGTTCGATCGCGCGATGCGCGCCTTCTATCGCGACTACCGCTTCCGCCGCGCAAGCTGGAGTGATCTGGAAGTCGCGTTCTCGCAGGCCTCGGGGCAACCGGTCGGTCCCCTGATCGAGACCTGGCTCACCCGCACTGGCGCGCCGCCGGTCACCATTCCCGCCGCCGTCGCCGAGCGCTGCGGAGTCCGCCTGGAACCTGCACCTGCTGCTCGCACAGGATGCTCCGCCCTACCCGCTCGACGTGCCGATCACCATACGCACCGACGAACGGCGAAAAGACGGTGCGGGTGCCGTTCGAAACGCCGCGCGACGCCGTCACCCTGACGGTGCATGAGCGAGCCGCTGGCTGTCGCTGCTCGACCCGCATTTCCAGCTATGGCGCGAGCTGGCGCCCGTCGAGTCGCCGCCGATCGTGCGCGAAGCGATCGCGGCGCGCGATCCTGTGATGGTCATCCTCGACCGGCAGAGCGACTTTTCGGCCGCAGCCGACACACTCGGCGACGCGCTGCTGGAACGCCTCCCGCGCAAGGCCGACAGCGTGGGAACCGACGCCATCGTCGGCATCGTGATGGGGACACCGGTGCGCGTGGATGGAGCGCTCGGCAAGTACAGGCTCGGCGCACGGCCCGCGACCGTCAGCGGACAAGGGACCGCCCAAGTGTGGATGCTACGACGCGAGAACCAGACGCTGCTCGTGATCTCGGCCCGCGATGCTGCCTCGCTCGCCGCGCTCGCGCGTGCGCTGCCTCACCTGGGTGGGCAGAGTTGGGCCGTATTCGAAGGAACGCGGCCGGTGGCGCGGGGCACGTGGCCCGCCGAAGCCGTGCCGGTGCCGGTTCGGCTCTTCGACAAACGGTAAGGCGTCGCGGCGAATGGACTACCACGGCCGCTTCGCACCGTCCCCGACCGGACCCCTGCACTTCGGCTCGCTCGTCGCGGCAGTCGGCAGCTATCTGGAAGCACGTGCACGCGGCGGCAGCTGGCTGGTGCGCATCGATGACCTCGATCCGCCGCGGGTGATGCCGGGCGCGACCCGCCACATCCTGCAGTCGCTACACGCGTTCGGCTTCGAGTGGGATAGCGCGATCGTCTACCAGAGTGCGCGCACCGAGGCGTACCACGCCGCGCTCCATCGCCTGCGCGCGGCGGAGATGGTCTATCCCTGCGCCTGCTCGCGGCGGGAGATCGCGGACTCCGCCGGGGCAGGTGGCATCGAGGGACCGGTGTATCCGGGCACCTGCCGCGAGGGCTCACGTCGCGTGCGCCCCGCCCGGGCACTGCGGTGCGCACGGATGGCGAGCCGATCGCGTTCACAGACGGCGTGCAGGGGCACATCAGCCAGCGGCTCGAGCAGGACATCGGCGACTTCGTTGTCTATCGCGCGGATCGCGTCTTCGCCTACCAGCTTGCCGTGGTCGTGGACGACGCAGAGCAGGGCATCACCGACGTGGTCCGCGGCGCCGACCTGCTGCTTTCAACCCCGCGCCAGATCCACCTACAACGACTGCTGGGGCTACCGACGCCCCGCTATCTGCATCTGCCGGTCGCCGTGAACGCAGACGGGCAGAAGCTCAGCAAGCAGACGCTTGCGCTCGCCGTTGATGCGGACGCGGCGGTCACCTTGCTCGCAAGCGTGATCGAGTTTCTCGGTCAGCCAGTCGACGCCCGGATGCGGCGCCTGCCACTGGTGGCGTTCTGGCGGGCCGCAGTCAGCACCTGGCAGCCGCAGCGGATTCCCCGCGTGATGCAGCGTATTGCACCCCCAGCCGTGTCATGACAACTCGACCGGCAGTCCGTCTCGAAAAAGGAGAAGCTCGCCGGGTTTCATCGTGGTCCATTCCTCGTTGTCGGTGAGCGGCACCGTCGCGATCACCGCCACACGATCTGCGGGGGTGGTGAGCTGGCTGAAGTCCACGGCGTAGTCCTCGTCCACCAGGTGCGCGGTGGTGAATGGCGCCTGTCGCACGATATAGGCGAGCCGCTTGGCGCAGTGCGCGAACAGCACCTCGCCATTGGAAAGCAGGTAGTTGAAATCGCCGAAGGCGGCAGAGCTCCGCCGTGATCTCGGCGAGCGCGCGGGAGAGCTCGGGCAGCGCCGGCTGGCCGTCCGGAAAAAGCCGCCGCAGCGTCTCGAGGATGTAGCAGAAGGCGAGCTCGCTGTCGGTGCGGCCGACCGGGTGGTAGCGGCGATAGCGCCCGTTGAAACGCGGTGCGAAGCCCTTCAGCGTGCCGTTGTGCGCCATGGTCCAGTAGCGCCCCCACATCTCGCGCATGAACGGATGCGTGTTCTCGAGGGCCACGCTGCCGACCGTCGCCTTGCGGATGTGCGCGATGACGTTGAGCGAGTGGATCGGGTAGCTCCGCACGAGCGCCGCCACCGGTGAATCCGCGGCGGGCTTGGTGTCGATGAAGAGGCGGCAGCCCGCGCCCCTCGTAGAACGCGATGCCCCAGCCGTCGCGTGCTGGTCGGTGCGCCCGCCGCGATGGTGGAACCCGGAAAAGGAGAAGCAGATGTCCGGTCGGGACATTGCAGTTCATGCCAAGCAGCTGACACATCGCTCCGTCCCGCATTACGATAATCACTGGCTCCCGACCGCATCCGGCGGCCTGCCCCTTTGACTTCCAACGCCCATGTCGAATCGCACGTTCACCCTGTCCGACGCTCTCTACGACTACCTCACCTCCGTCTCGCTGCGCGAAGCGGACGTCCTGCACCGTTTGCGCGAGGAAACCGCCAAACTGCCGCGCGCCGGCATGCAGATTGCGCCCGAGCAGGGCCAGTTCCTGGCGCTGCTCGTGCAACTCGTCGGCGCGCGGCGCTGCCTCGAGATCGGCGTCTTCACCGGCTACAGCACGCTCTGCGTCGCAGCTGCCCTGCCCGCCGACGGCCACGTCATCGCCTGCGACGTGAACCAGGAGTGGACCGCCATCGCACGCCGCTTCTGGCAGGAAGCCGGGGTTGCCGAGCGCATCGAGCTTCACCTCGCGCCCGCTCTCGAGACCCTCGACCGCCTGCTCGCGGAGAACCGCGCAGACACTTTCGATTTCGCCTTCATCGACGCCGACAAGCCGAACTACGCGAACTACTTCGAGCGGTCGCTTCGCCTCGTGCGCGCGGGAGGGCTCGATCGCCATCGATAATACCCTGTGGTACGGCAGGGTTGCCGATCCTGCCAATCACGACGAGGAAACAGAAGCGATCCGCGCCTTCAACCGGAACCTGCACACCGACACCAGAATCGACTTGAGCCTGGTCCCGATCGGTGACGGCGTCACCCTTGCCAGAAAGCGCTGAGCCGACGTCGAAGGCGCCGCTGACAACGTCCGTCGCGCATTCCGAGGCCGTCGCGTCTGCCACTGATATCAGTCTGCCGTAACTGCCAGGCCATTGTTTTGGTGCATCGCAAAAATACTATCCGCTGACGAAAGATAAAGCACTTGACATTAGATATTTAGCCGTCTACAATGTGAATTGTGCAGTGCAGCAAATCGGCAGTTCCGTTGCGGGCACTGATCGCTTTCTTCAATTGACTGATAGGAGTGCCATCATGAACAACCTGCCCGCCATCCCCGAACAAGTCTCGGCCGCAAGCAAAGCGAATGTGGAAATCGCGATTCGCGCGATCGGTATCGCCTTCGAGGGGACCGAGCGCCTGATCGAACTCAACCTCAAGACCGCGAAGGCCGCCTTCGCCGAGAGCGCCAAGGTGATCCAGTCCATCAGCAGCCTGAAGGACGTGAAGGGCCTGCTGACGGTCAAGGCTGCCAATCTCCAGCCCGTCGTAGCGAAGAGCACGGCGTACGCGCGCAGCGTGTACGAAATCGCATTCGACGCCCAGGGTGAGTACGCAAGGCTGCTCGAAGAGCAAGTGACCCATCTCAACAAGACCGTCGTGTCAAAGCTGGAAAAGGTCGCGAAATCCGGTCCGGCGGGTTCCAACGTTGCAGTTTCTGCCGTGAAGTCGGCGATTGCCGCCGCCAACTCGGCGTACGAGTCGGCCGTCAAGGCTGCCAAGCAAGTGGCCGATCTGACCGAAGCGAATGTTGCCGCGGCAAGTCAGGTCGTTGCGTTGCCGAAGAATAAGGCCGCTGCCGCGTAAGCCACGCGCCAAGGTCTTGTAGGAATGAACCCCGGACCTCGTCCGGGGTTTTGTTTTGTGCCCGATTACCTGGGCTTAATGGCCAGCTTCGGCCGGTGGAACAAGATCGGCGGGCAGCGGGTAGTCGGGGTATCGGTGTCGGAACGCCCGCAAGCCGGCGTCGGCATGTGCCAGATCGCCCTTCCCCCTTAGCTCACGGATACGCTGCAGCCACATCTCGGGCGACAACGATTCCATCTCTTCCGTCGCCGGCGATGCAACGGCCGGTGCACTTTTCCGGATTGCTTCGGGCGCTTCCGGTGCGCCAGCCGATTTCGGCGCGGCCAAGGGCGCGCTGTCGAGTCTTTCGGCAGGCACTGAGCCCGCCCCTTCCAGGCGCGATGGCGTTTCTGACGGCGCTGTCGGCACTTCACGTCGCGGCGTAGACAAGTCCCGCGCTGTTCGTTCGCGCCCCGGGCGCACGTCGCGGCTCGCCGCTACCGGTGGCGGCCCGCTGGCGCTGCCATCGGGGAGCGCCCGCGGACTCTCGGCCGCACGCTCTGTCGAGATCGACGTCTCTGCGTCTGAACGGCTCGCGGCGGGTGACGGCTGCTGCTTCGACTGCGGTGCCCGTGTCAGGGCCGCATCGGGGAGCGGTGTGAGCTGCGGATCCGGTTGTTCGGAAAGGAACGCGATGCTGACGCCGATCACGATCGTCGCCGCCACGGCAATCGGCACGCCCCACCACCGCCTTGACGCGCGGGGTGCGCTCCGGCGCGAGCCGGCAGCGCGCACCGCCGCGGCCTCGATGGTTGCGTCGAGTTCGGGCGGCGGCTCTTCGCGCGCAGCCCTGCGATACACGCGCGACACGTCCTCAGCATGGATCTCGGCGCCGTCATCCCCCTGGCCGCGCTCCTCATCGCGCTCTCCCAGCGCCTGCCGCAATTTCTGCAGCGCGTAGCGCAGGCGGCTCTTTGCCGTCTCCGGACCAACCTTGGTCACTTCGGCGATCTCCCCCACCGAAAGTCCCCCTTCCTCGCGCAGCAGGAAGGCCTCGCGCTGTTCTGCCGGCAGTTCCGCCAGCGCAGCCAGCAGGCGCGCGCATTCCTCACGCGCCGCCGCCTGCCGCAGGGGATCGCCGGCAGCGCTCGCGATGGTGAGACTTGCAGGGCAGTCCGGATCGTCGAGCGAAACTGCAGGTGCATTCGACTTGTGGCGCGAGCGGTCGATCAGCCGATTGACCGCAATCTGGTACAGATAGGTGGAGAATCGCGCCTCGACCCGATAACGCGAACGGGCCTCGATCAGCTTCATCCATACCTCCTGAAAGATCTCCTCAGCTTCGCCGCGGCGCGGGCATTGACGCAGAATGAAGCGAAAAAGACCGGCGCGGTGCCGGCCATAGAGCGCATCGAAGGCGCTCGCATCGCCGTCGCGATAGCGCAGCATCAACTCCTCGTCGCGCAGCGGCTCCATGGCGTCCGTAGTCTAGCAGGCCGTGCAGCGCATTCGGTCGCATCGAGAAATGCCCCAACCAGGTAATCAAACGCAGGCGCCGTCGAAGTGGGGTCGCGGTCCGCTCAGCGGATCGGCGCGCGTTCGTGCCATACGAAGTCGAGCGCACGCACTCCGGCCCTCAAGTCCTGCATCGCTTCGGCGACGCGCAGCGGATCGCCGCGAACGCCAAGCTCGATGCGCCGGCCTTCCGGGGCGAAGCGCGGCAGACTGAAGAGCTTGAGCTCCGGGTACTTCTCGACGCAGTCGAGCATCAGCGGCAGCAGCGCGCTCTCGGCGGCGTCATGCACGACGATCGCCTCGTCGACCATCGGGCGTGCGTGGTGCAGGCTGGGATAGCGATGATCCAGAACCCATTCCATCATCGGCCCTGCCATCTCGGGAAACCCTGGCAGGAAATGATGCTCGCCGACGCTGAAGCCGGGCACGCGATTGAACGGGTTGGGGATGAGTTCGCAGCCGGCCGGGATGTCGGCCATCAGATGGCGGGGATGGTCCGCCGGCATTGCTCCGAATTGCGCTTCCATCTCGGCCACCGCCCCTGCGTGGCGAGCCAGTGTCACGCCCGCCGCCGCGGCAGCACACTGACGGGTGTGGTCGTCTGGCGTCGCGCCGATCCCGCCGAAGCAGAAGACGGCGGTGTCGCGGTACGCAAGGGTCCGGCGCAGGGTTTCGGTGATGCGCCCGGGAACGTCGCCGATGTACTCGCAAAAGGCGAGTTCCAGACCGCGAGCGGATAGCATGCCGATCAGCCGTGACATGTGGCGATCCTCCCGCTTGCCGGTGAGGATTTCGTCCCCGATGATGATTGCCCCGAACTCCATCACGCCCTCCTGCCCTCGTTGCAGCGAGGTCTTGATACCACATTCGGTTGCTGCATTGCGAGAGCGGCGTGTCTGTCCTGGAAACAGAAGGCCCCGCGCAAGGCGGGGCCGTAGGAACTGGGTGCTGAATTGCGCGCGGGACGCGCTACTGGGTGATGTAGGTTTCCAATTGCTGGATCACGAACTCCTGCTCGGAGATGATCTCCTTCACCAGGTCACCGATGGACACGACGCCGATCACGCGCCCTTCTTCGACGACCGGGAGATGACGGCAGCGCACCTCCGTCATCACCGTCATCGCCTCTTCCACCGTCTGATTCGGCTGCACGCAGACGATGCGGTCGGTCATCACATCGCACACCAGCGTTTCCCGCGAACTCTTGCCCTGCAGGACGACGCGGCGCGCGTAGTCACGTTCAGAAAAAATGCCGGCCATGCGCTCGCCGTCCATGACGAGGACCGCGCCCACATCGGCCTCGGCCATTATCTTGAGCGCCTCCAACACTGTGGTTTGCGGCGACACCGAGTAGATCTTGTGGGTCTTGCTGTCGAGTAGATGCTTGATTGGTCTCATGTCCTTCCCCGGGTGAGTCGATTGCACCACCTTCGAGCCCTGAAGCCAACTTGGCGGACGTTTAGTTTAGTCAAAGATTCGCCGGTGGTTCAAGCAAAATACCGGGGTCCGCAAAAAAACGGTCAGACCTCGTCGGCGCTCCAGATGGCCTTGACGCGCTCGTGCAGGGTCATGGGATCGAACGGCTTCGTGAGCACGCCGAGCGCGCCGAGCGAGCGCAGACGCTGAACTTCGGCCGGCGCAGCCTTGGCGGTGAGGAAAACGACTGGCAGTGCGGCGGTGTCCGTGCGCTCGCGCAGGCGGGCGAGCACCCCGGGCCCGTCCATGTCCGGCATCATGACGTCCAGCAGCAGCAATTGCGGGTCGAATTCGGCCACGGCATCGAGCGCCTCCCGTCCCGATTCGCATGCCCGCACCTCGAGGCCGCCGACCATCTCGAGCGCAGCCTTGACGATGAACCGGATGTCGGCGTTGTCCTCGACGACCATCACCCTCTGTAACGGCGACCTCATCGGGCTTCAAGTCCCGCTGCAGGTTCGCTCTAGCGCGTCGAGCAGCCCGGCGAGTTGCGCCGCGCTCGCGGCGTCGGGCATGACGCCCCGTTCACAGAACGGATTGAGCAACGATTCAGCGGCGCCCGCCAGCGCGCTCACCTGCGCTACCCCGAACGTGGTCGCCGATCCCGCCAGCGTGTGCAGTTCGCGTCTCAGGTCGTCTAGCGCCGCGGCCGGCAGCGTCCCGCTCATGGCGTCCCGCCACAGGCGGGCGATGACCGATAGCTTGTCGGGCAGACGATCCCGATAATCCGTGCGCAAGGCATCCAGATGGCGACGGAATTCCTCCGCCGTCACCTCAGGCGCCCGCCTGTGGACCGGCCTCGACGCTGAGCACGGCGCGGATCGCCCGCAGCAGCGTTTCGGGCTCGACCGGCTTGGTCAGATAGCCGTCGGCACCGCGTGCGAGGCCGGTCAGCACTGCTTCCCGGGTCGCCTTGCTGGTCACCATGACCACCGGCACGGTCCGGAGCGCCGGGTGCTGCCGCATCTTGAGGAGTACGTCGAAGCCGTCGATGTCGGGCAGCACCACGTCGAGCAGCACGAGATCGGGCAGTCGCGTGTCGCGAAGCGCCTGGATGATTTCGTCACGGTTCGCGGCAAGCCGCACGTCGAAGCCGTCGAAGGCGAGATACGTCTTCATGAACTGCCCCAGATGGGGATCGTCCTCGACCACCAGCGCCGTCGGTGGCGCGCCCTCGGCGCGTGCTTGGGCTGCGCCGGCGCGACGACGCGCAATGCGCACATAAAAACCTTCCGCCTGCAGCGACGATACGCCGGCCGTCGCTTCCGCGCGGGCACGCTCAAGTTCCTGCTCGGAAGGTGCGGGCCGCGGTTTATCGCTGAAGAAGTCGGTGAAATCGAGCGACTCATCGCGCAGGTTGGATGCGAGATCCACCAGGCCTGCGCGGGCGAGCCGGGCGTACGCCTGGGCGACCGTCTGTGGCGGACGCGACGGCATGCTGGCTGCGATCTGCGCAACGGTCGCGCCGCCGTCGGTGCGTATCAGCAATTCGAGATCGGCGGGAGCCAGAAAGGTCTCGCCGCCGCGCAGTTCCCGTTCCCCCGCGCTGGTGAGGGCATAGACGTCGTACTCGAAGGCGATGAACGGATTCTTGAGGGCCATGGGACTGGGTTCCGGAGTTGCACCGACTGCAAGGCAAGTTTACGCGTTGACCGTGCCGGTGCAACGGCACGGCGCGGCGTGGCGGGTACCCTAAGGAACCTGCTGGGACGGCGATTGCTTCGGCAGGCGTATGAAGAATCTTTCCCCGACTCAGTGCCAGGCATGATCGAAGTGCCCAAGCTCAGGGCGCGCATCGCCGCCGAGCTTTCCGTATTCGAACCGCACTACCGGGCGCTTGCCCTGTCCGTGGCGCTCATCCTCGCCGCCGCGTACGTCTATTCGGCTTGGAGTTACGCGTCGCGAGCGGCGTGGAACGAGGCGCGGCTCAGATTCGACTTCCGCGCGAGCCAGATCGAAGCCGCTGTACAAGGCCGGCTGCTCGACTATGAGCGAATGCTGAGCGGCACCTTCGCCCTGCTCGCTGCCTCGCACGAGGTGAACCCACGCGAGTGGCGCACCTATCTCCACCACCTCGCCGTCGCAGAGCACTACCCGGGCGTCCTCGGCGTCGGCTTCGTCGCGCGTGAGAGTGCTGACCCGAAAACGCTCAAGGCAGCAACCAAGCCGGCAACCGGCACCTACCTGCCGGTAACCTACGTCTGGCCCCTGCCAGCGACCGAGGGACAGGTTGAGCAAGAGGAGGTTTCGCCCACGGCCGTGCTGTCGGAGGCGGCGGCCCGCGAGGCGATGGAGCGTGCGCGCGATACCGGCCTGCCTGCGCTGTCCGGCAAGGTCATGTTCGACCGCGAACGCAATGCGGCGGGAGCGCTGCTCCTCTTCGTCCCGGTCTTCAGGCCGGGCGCCGACCTCACCACCGTATCCAGGCGCCAGTCTGCGGTGGTCGGCTACGTCTACGCACTCTTTCGCATCAACGGCCTGATGCGCCGGATCGTGGGCGAAGTCTCAGACGTTCGGCTGCGCGTGTTTGATGGTGCACCGGGCCACATCAAGAGCCTGCTCTTCGACAGCAGGCTGAATGCGGCGGCGCGCCATGTCTCCGATGCATCCGAATTCGTCACGACACTGGGTCTTCCACTGCCCGGTCGAGAATGGGCGCTGGAGGTGCACTCGCTGCCCGTCATGGACGAAACCCTCGATCGACACACGCCGCGCATCGTCGCCTTCGAGGGCGGGATCATCAGCGCGCTGGGGATCGCGATCATCTGGTCGCTGGCGACGCTTCGCGCACGCGCTGCCGATCTCGCGCGCGGCATGACGCGCGACCTGCGCGAGAGCCGCGAGCGCCTGGCGCTGGCGATCGAGGGCTCCAATCAGGCGCTGTTCGACTGGGACGTGCGCACCGGCCGGGTGACACTCAACGAGCAGTGGTCGCGCATCACGGGTGCCGCTACCGACGTCACGACGGCACGCGAGCTGATCGGTACCGTGCACCCTGAGGACCTCGGACACGTGCTGCGGCGAACCCGCGACCTGTTGCAGGACACGCAGCCGTTCTATCACGTGGAGCACCGTGTGCGCACGGCAACGGGAGCCTGGCGATGGATCTCCAGCCGCGCGAAGGTCGTCGAACGCGACAGCGACGGCCACGCCACGCGCGTTGCCGGCACCAACCTCGACATCACCGCGCGCAAGGAGATGGAACAGGTGAAAAACGAGTTCGTGGCGACGGTGAGCCATGAGTTGCGAACGCCTCTCACCGCGATCGTCGGCGCGCTCGGGTTGCTCAGACAGGAGGCTGCGGGGAAGCTCAGCGCGGGCGCGTCTGTCTTTCTCACCATGGCGCAGCAGAACAGCGACCGTCTCGCCGCGCTCATCGACGACATTCTCTCCATCGAGAAAATAGAATCCGGATCTCTCGATCTGCGGCTCGCCCCGGTGCCCGTCGGCCCGCTCCTCGAGCGCGCGGTCAGCCTCAACACACCCTACGCCCGCAAGTTCGAGGTGCGCCTGGAACTTTGCAAGCCGCTGCCGGAGGTCTCCGTGACAGGCGATGCCGACCGGCTGCTGCAGGTGATGGCCAACCTCCTGTCCAACGCCGCCAAGTTCTCCCCCGCGGGCGCTACCGTTTCGGTAGCGTGCACTGTTCAAAACGACACCGTGCGCGTGGCGGTCACCGATTGCGGCCCCGGCGTTCCCGAGGATTTCCGCCGTCGCATCTTCCAGAAATTCGCCCAGGCTGACAGCGGCGATACGCGCCAGAAGGGCGGAACGGGTTTGGGGCTGTCCATCTGCAAGGCAATCGTGGAGCGGCTGGGCGGCACCATCGGCTTTGGGCCCGCACCCGATGGCGGCACCACCTTCCACTTCGACCTGCCGATCCGCGCCTAAGGTTGAACCGGCGCAACCACTGGCGCGCGGCCGCGCCAAATGCGGATAATGGCGGCGGTCCCATGAGGAGTCCGACACCCATGCTGAGTGCCATCCGCGAATTCTTCGACAAACACCTCGGTACCACCGGCGCTGCGCAGGAAGACGAAGATCAGCGCATCCGCATCGCTACCGCCGCGCTGCTGACCGAGATGGCGCGCATGGACGGTGAGGTCGACGCGGCCGAAACGGCAGCGGCGCTGAACGCAGTGCGCGAAAAGTTCGGCCTCTCGGCGGAAGACGCCGCGACCCTGATCGGTCTGGCGGATGCGGAAGTGCGGGAGGCGCCCGACTACTGCGCAAGATCGCCGATCTGCTGTACGTGCCGCACGCGACCGTGGTCGCGACAAAGATCAAGGCGCGCGACGGCGCCAGCGGCTGACATCAGCGCTTCAGGGTGCGGTCCAGCCACAGGCGCGTGGCGGTGAGCGGCAGGCCCGCCACAACGCCTGCCAGGTCCGCGTTCGACAGCCGCGTGATGAACGCCCGGCTGTCGCCCCAAGTGAGCCAGCGGTAAGGCCATTCGCCCGCCATCTGTGCGAGAAACCGTCCGAGCAGCACAGCATCGATGCAGGCGCGGTCAGCGCCGATATCGGCGATCACACCTTCCAGCGTATGCAGCATCTTGCGCATGAGCAGCATGTCGGCGTCGAAGCGCACCCCGACCTGCACCGCGTTGTCGAGCAGATCGGTCAACCAGAGCAGACCGGGCAGCCGCCCTGCCTGAAGTTGCGCGAGAGAAGTCTGGATGACGGGCAGCACGGCTTGCGTGTCGACATCCGTGCGCCCGGACAGCACGGCGACTGCGGCGACGATGCGTGTGGCATCGAGCGTGAGCGCGCCGAGCACGATCTGCACGAAGGCGACCCGACGCGCCTCGGACAGTGTCGTCGCCAGACTCCAGTCGAGGAGCGCCAGCCGCCGGTCGTGCGTGAGCAGCAGATTGCCCGCGTGCGGATCTCCGTGAAACAGCGTTTCATCGTCTGCTGACAGAATCGGTCGAGCCAGCAGTCCGGTGATCACGAGTTCCGCCAGCGCGCGCCGATCGTCCTCGTCCTCGAAGTCGTGGTCGGTGACCTTCTCGCCGTGCACGCGCTCCATGGCGGTCACGCGCGGCGTGCAGAAGTCGAACAGTGTCGGAATCTGGATCTGCGGCTCGCCCGCGTAGGTAGCCTGTGCCAGCGCGAGATGGCGCTGCTCCAGATCCAGACGCAACTCGTGCCGCAAGCGCTCGGACAGGCCCTCGAAAGCCTCACGGTAGTCGAGACGCGGGATGCCAAGCACCTCGCACTCCTCGTCCAGGTGGCCGCCCACCCGCTGGAACAACGCGAGTTCCTGCTCCAGCCGCTCCTCGATGCCAGGCTTCAGAATCTTGAATACGCCCTCGCTGTCACCGTGCCGAAACGGCACGACGACAGCCACACTCGCTTCGGCGAGCGCGGGCGGTTCGAGGACGACACCGAGGCGATCGAGGCGTCCAAGCTCGCGTGTCAGGGTCCGCCGCAAATCCTTCAGCGGAACCGAGGGCGGCAGCGATTCGAGTCGCTGCAGTTGCGTGCGCAGCTCCAGCAGGAGGCGCCGATCGCGCGCCAGCGTCTGTCCGAGCTTGTGCAATGCCGGGCAACTGCGCGCGAGCCGTGCGAGTCGCTCGGCGACCGTCGACGACGGCGGCAACGTGGCCTGATCGAGCAGCACGCCTTCCTGATGCGCGTCTGGCAGGCCCTCCAGGAAGACTGTGAGCGCCCGCTTGATCGGCCGGCTGTAATGCACATACGCCTCCGGCAGCACGGTGGCGATGTCGGCCTCGTCGATGAGCAGGTTCCAGTCGGTCATCATCTCGCTAACAGAGCCTTCGCAATCGGGTTTGGCAACGGATCGAGGCCGTTCACTGCGCGCCTCGATCGCTCCCCAGTGTGCCGGAGTCTCTTCACTCTTGCCAGAGCGGCAAGGACTCGACCCAGGTCGCTGCAATTTTCCGGTCCCGCGCCCTGCAACAGATGGCAAGCGGCAGAACTACGGGGTGACATTGGGTGTCTCACCAACCCGACTGACTCACACGGGGCGGCGCGTTCCCAAGTGGTTCCACAGCGGGACGATACCCCGGCACACGGCGCACACAGTGGCAACGATAAAGCAGGTGCTGGACCGCAAGCCGCGAGACGTTTTCTCCGTCGCACCCGCGGCGAGCGTGTTCGACGCACTCAAGCTCATGGCGGCCACCAACGTCGGTGCGCTACCCGTCATGGACGGTGAGCGCTTGGTCGGGCTCTTCAGCGAGCGTGACTACGCACGCAAGGTGATCCTGCAGGGCAAGGCCTCGCGCGAGACGCCGGTGCGGGACGTGATGCACGAGCGTGTCCCGTGTGTGCGCCCCGCTCAGAGCGTCGAGCAGGCGATGGCGGTCATGACCGAATTCCGTACGCGCCATCTGCCCGTGGTTGAGGATGGCAAGGTCGTGGGCATCGTCTCCATCGGCGATGTGGTGAAAGAGCATATCTCCGAGCAGGATTTCGTCATCACGCAGTTGGGGAAGTACATCAACCGCTGACGGCTTGGCCTTCGCGCCGCGCGGGAGGTCCGTGCGGCTGGCAAATGTCGAAGCGCAGGCGCTCGCTCGCCTTCATCACCACCGTGTGGGGGTGAGGCTGAATTTGAGCGTCACCGGCACGCCACGCGCGAGCGGCTCAGGCGTGTCGATATCGATGGCGATCTCGGCGGCGGTCGAGCGCGACACGTCGATCTTGCGGCAGGCGGGCCGGATCGTGCCCATGAAAAGGAGCTGGTGGTCGCCATCGCGGTCGATCCGCCCGGTGTGGGCGACAACATGCGAGTCCATCTCGTTCGAGCTGAAGACCATGCTGCGGGTGACGAGGCCGCTCACAGCTCGATGTCCTTGCGATCGGCGTCTCGACGCTCAGGATCGGGTTGGCGACCTCGTCAAGGCCAAGTGTGACGATGCTGAGCGTCAGCAATCTTGCTGGCAACGATCGCGTCGCTCTGATCCTCGTCGATTACGGGCAGCCCGCGGCTGAAGATTCTCGGTCGCCTGTCGCTATGCAACGTGACCGTGGCCAATCCGCAGCTCGATGCGCTGGTCGATGCTTCCTACCCCGCGCGTGTATCTATCGAGGGTGTGCCACGCCACACACCCCCAGGGCGGCCGCATCCGCGAATCCACTTGAGAACCGTAATTTCATGGTCCTGATACGCACTGACAAAATCAGCGATTAGCCGAACGCCACCAGCCGTGGTGATCCCGGCGCAGATCCGAGTGGGAAGGCATCGGATAAAACGCGAGTTCGTTGCCGTTGCCCATGTAGAACCCGCCCTTGACCATCCGGTACGGAAACTCCAGCGAATGCACACGGTGCACGAGCTTGCTCTCCTTGACCTTGTGTTGAAGGGTGAGCAGCGCTTCGCGCAGGTGGTGTATGAACGAGTACGGAAGATCTCCGATCGGGCCGTTCATGGGATCATCGGCTAATGCCCCGAGACCGAGTTCGACAAAGCACATGCCAGGAAAACGGATGAATTTCGAGGGCTTGCTGGTAATTACCTCGTAATAAGCAGCGGGATCCAGAGTGCTCACCACCAGACTGTTGACCGGTGCAAGGTCCTGATACATGTGCAGGCCGCGTTCGGGTGCCGGCATCTCGGCGCCGCGGGTGAGTTCGAGCACCTGGCCATATGCGGTCGCCGCATAAAGCTTACCAATCGCGCTCATCGGCAGGTGCTCCAGGACACGGTAGACGGACACATAGACCGAGTTCTTGGGCGCACCATCGGCTGCGGGGACACAGCGGGAGAACGCCGTGTCGATCTCGAAATAGGGATGGCGAACGTGGGGTCGATCTCGAAAAAGATCGACTGCCCCTTCGACTTGTATTCGTGGCCGGTCGCGTAGTACTGCCCGAATTTTTCCGGCGGAAGCATCGAGGCGATTAGCGCTTCCGGTACGAGCGAGAAATAGAGATGCACTGTCATGACTTCAAAGCCTCCCCAGAGTTGAATTCCGTCTACGAAGCAGCGACATAAATCATGTCGCTGCATGGGTGCGGAAATAGACGAAGTACCACGTGTCCAGTATGCCCGGAACAGAAGAACCAGAGGCACATCAGGTTAGTGCAAGATTGCGTCATCGTGGATCGTGTTACCGTGCGCCGTGCCTTTCAATCTCCGAAACTCACGCCCACTGCGCGCGCGGAGAGCACGAGTTCGTCGTCATGCGGCACGGTGCGCAAACTGGCGATGGCGTCCTTGATGGGTACCGGCACAACGCGATTGTTGCGCAGCGCCACCATTACGCCTGTCTCCCCGTTGCACGCACAACGGGCGGCGGACGTCCCGAAATTCGTCGCGAGCACACGATCGAAAGCGGTGGGCGACCCACCGCGCTGCAGGTGTCCCAGCACCGTCACCCGGGTTTCGATCCCTGCGCCTTCCTCGATTGCACGTGCTACGGCGTCGCCGATACCGCCAAGCTGCTTTGCGTCGGTGCGCTTGACGTCCATCGACTTGACTACCTGTTCACCGTCTGGCAACCGCGCTCCCTCGGCGACGCAGATGATGGAAAAGCGCTTGCCGTGCGTGTTGCGTTCATTGACCACCTTGAACACAGTCTCCCAGGTGAACGGGATTTCCGGCAGTAGGATTACATCCGCGCCGCCCGCCACCCCTCCGGCAAGGGCGATCCAGCCTGCGTGACGGCCCATTACCTCAATCACCATCGCCCGATGATGCGACGAAGCGGTGGTGTGCAGCCTGTCGATTGCCTCGCAGACCACGGAGATCGCCGTGTCAAAGCCAAACGTCCGGTCCGTGGAAGCAAGGTCGTTGTCGATGGTCTTCGGTACCCCGACTATGCCGACGCCCAAGTCCTGCAGTTTGCTGCAGATGTGCATCGTTCCGTCACCGCCCACCGCGATCAGCGCATCCAGTGCCCACCGCTTGAGGTTGCGGATCGCCTTATGTGACATGTTCTGGATTTCGATCGTACCGTCAGCCTGCTCCACGGGGTAGTGCCAAGGATCTCCGACATTGGAAGACCCGAGGATCGTCCCGCCGAGGCCGAGAATATTTGAAGCCTCCTTTCTCTGAATCTCGTGCATCCGTCCTTCGACCACGCCTTCGAAACCATCCTCGATGCCGATCACGGTAGCGCCATAATGGTTCCATGCGGTCTTCACGACAGCACGTATCACAGCGTTGAGTCCTGGACAGTCACCGCCGCCAGTCAGGATGCCAATGCGTTTGGCTGTGGTTGTCGACACGAGGCCTCCCTGCCCGAATTCGAATCGCGATCGAGTGTAATCTAACAGTTCGTTGAAATTCTGCCAAATTGACTGGCATCCGCATGAGATACATATGATATTCTCATGCATATCATAGACTTACGGCCATCGCGCGGGCAGATTTCAGACCAGAAGCGCCTTTGCGGGGTGAATTTCCACGAATTGCTAACCGCGCAAGGCTGAAGCGACAAGTCATCGCCCAGAGGGAGGGGTCTCGGTCGCTATGGAGTACTCCGGCAAGCTCGAACTGCTTCCCTAATTCGCGCAGAGGCCAGCCAGCGGCGCCACCGGCTCCAGCCGCCAGATCCGATCCATGGACGTGTAACAGGCGCGCCGACAGTCGCTTTCCCGGTAGGAGTAAGGGCGTTCTTCCACATGACCATCAGGCGGTCACGCAGCGACATGGCGAGCGCCTTGATAGAGGTGAACGCGTACTTGGACTGGAGTTCGCACCCAACGTATGGTTTCAGTGCCTGCAGAAAGCGGTGGCAATGCTGTGGGCGTCGAGCCCGAGTGCCAGCAGATTCCGCCGCAGAGGCGCGGTGATCTCCTGGTGTTCCGTGACCACGGTCATGGTTCCAAATTGCACCAAACCTTCGCGCGGCAGACCCACGTCCGGTCAAATATTCGCCGAGCGCCACCAGGTGATGTGATCCCGACGCAGCGTCGACTGGGCCAACATCGGGTAGTAGACGAGTTCGGTGCCAATGCCCACGTAGAAACCATCCTTCACCATCCGGTACGGGAACTCAAGCGAGTGCACGCGATGGACGAGTTTGTTCTGCTTGTCTTTGGGGTCGAGCACCAATAGCGCCTCTCGCAGATGCTGCATGAACGAGTACGGCAGATCGCCCTCCTTGCCGCTCTCCGGGTCGATGGCCAACGGTCCCAGATCAAGCTCGACGAAGCACATGCCAGGAAAGTGGAAAGAGTGCGACGGCTTGGTGGTAACGTCGGCATAGTAGCCGGCCGGATCGAGCACGCTCACGACCAGGCTGTTAATCGGCGACAGATCCTGGTACATGTGGAGTTCCTGCTTCGGCTGCGGCACTGCGTCGCCGCGGTCGATTCCCAGCGTTGCGCCCATCGCGGTTGTGAGGTAGAGCTTGCCCAGCGCATCCAACGTCAGGTGCTCCAGCACGCGATACATGGAGACGTAGACGGAGTTCTTGGGCGCGCCGTCTGGCCGTGCGCGGCAGCGCGCAAAGCACCCTTCGATGTCGAAATACGGATGCCGATACTCCGGGTCCACTTCGAAGAAGACCGCCTGCCCCTTCGACTTGAACTTGTGACCCGTCGCGTAGTACTGGCCGAACTGCTCGGGAGTCAGCATCGAAGCGATCAGCGCTTCGGGAATCAGCGAGTAGTACAGATGGATAGACATGCTTCAAGGCCCCTCAAAAGAGTCGACACCGTTTGATATCCGCTATCGCAACCGGCGCCGGGCAGGCCCAGCGCGTGGGGGGTTCGCCATTGAATCCGCGGCGCGAGCGAACGTGGTCATGGGTTATCCCAGTTCCTTCTTTGACCCAATGCGCATACCGTAGAAGCTGCGGTGGACGAAGAACAGGTTGACCGCGAGGAACACCACCGCCAGCCCCATCACCAGCTGCCCATGCCCCTTCAGGGTTAGTCCGACCGCCATTTCCACCGCCAGCAGACCGAACAGCGTGGTGAACTTGATGATCGGGTTCATGGCGACCGAGGCGGTATCCTTGAATGGGTCGCCGACCGTGTCGCCGACGATCGACGCGTTGTGCAGATCGGTCCCCTTGGCGCGCATCTCGGTCTCGACAATCTTCTTTGCATTGTCCCATGCCCCGCCGGCGTTGGCCATGAACACGGCCTGATACAGCCCGATGATCGCGAGAGAGATCAGGTAGCCGATGAAGAAGAACGGCTCGAAGAAGGCGCATGCGAGCGTGCCGAAGAAAACTGCGAGGAAGATGTTGAACATCCCTTTCTGCGCGTAGATGGTGCAGATCTCCACGACCTTCTTGCTATCCTTCTGCGTCGCCTTCACGACTTCGTCCAGCCGGATGTGTGTGCTGATGAACTCAACCGCGCGGTAGGCGCCGGTTGACACCGCCTGCGTGCTGGCGCCAGAGAACCAGAAGATCGTCGCGCCGCCGGAGATCAGGCCAAGCAGGAACGGCGGATACAGCAGCGACAGCTTGTCCAAGTTCTCGGTCAGGCCAGAGGTGAGCAGCATCACGATCGAGAACACCATGGTCGTGGCGCCCACGACCGCCGTTCCGATCAGCACCGGCTTCGCCGTGGCCTTGAAGGTGTTGCCGCAGCCATCGTTCTCCTCGAGCAGGTACTTTGCGGAGCGGAAGTTGACATCGAAGCCAAAATCCCGCTTGACCTCTTCCTCGATTGCCGGAAGTTGCTCGATCATCGACAGTTCGTAGACGGACTGCGCGTTGTCGGTGACGGGACCATAACTGTCGACCGCGATCGTCACCGGCCCCATGCCTAGAAAGCCGAAAGCGACCAGACCGAAGGAGAATACCGCGGCCATCATCACGCCCTTGCCATGGTCGGGATTGATGACGGCGGTCAGGTCGAACTGCGATAGGATCGAGGCGCCGGCCATCAGCGCAACTATGACGACACCGATCCAGTACGCGGAGTAGTTGCCGGCGACGATGCCGGACAGGATGTTGAGGCTCGCCCCGCCCTCCTGGGATGCAGCCACCACCTCGCGCACGTGCTTTGAGTTGGTCGACGTAAACACCTTGACGAGTTCCGGAATGATGGCACCGGACAACGTGCCCATCGTGATGATCAGCGAGAGCTGCCACCAGAGATTCCCGTACTGCCGGCCGCCGGTCGTGAACTCGCCGATCAGAATGGAGGAAACGACGAACGTGAGCAGCACCGACACCGCCGAGGTGATCCACACCAGCGTGGTGAGTGGGGCTTCGAAGTTAAAGCGCGGCTTGTTCGCGTACAGTCGCTGCGCGAGCGTCTGATTGCCAAGGTACGATACGCCCGAGGCGATGATCATCATCACGCGCATGACAAACAGCCAGACCAAGAGTTGCACTTGAACGGCCGCGTCCGGCACAGCGAGCATGATGAAGCTAATGAGCGCGACGCCAGTTACACCGTAGGTTTCGAACCCGTCGGCCGTCGGGCCGACCGAATCGCCCGCGTTGTCGCCTGCACAGTCGGCAATCACGCCTGGATTGCGCGCATCGTCCTCCTGGATGCCGAATTCGATCTTCATCAGATCCGAACCAATGTCTGCGATCTTGGTGAAGATACCGCCGGCGATGCGCAGCGCCGCTGCGCCCAGCGATTCGCCGATGGCAAAGCCGATGAAACACTTGCCGGCAAGGTGTGGGGGCACGAACAGCAAGATGCACAGCATGATCACGAGCTCGGTCGAGATCAGCAGCATACCGATGGAGATGCCCGACTTGATTGGAATCGCATAAACCGGGAACGCCTTGCCCTGCAACGACGCGAACGCAGTGCGGCTGTTGGCGAGCGTGTTGATCCGGATGCCGAACCAGGCAACGACATAGGACCCGGCGATACCGACCAGCGAGAAGGCAAGAATGAGCGCCACTTCACCGACGCTGAGTTGCTGGATGAAATAGAAATAGCCGATCATGATGACGCCGGTGAACACCTCCAGAATCAGCAGGAACTTGCCCTGGGTGATCATGTAGGTCTTGCAGGTCTCGTAGATCAGTTCACTCACTTCGGCCATCGCACGATGCACCGGCAGGCGACGGATCTGGCCGTAGATGACCGCGCCGAAGGCCAGTCCGCCGATGCAGACCAACAAGCCATACGAAAGCAGCGACCAGCCGGACATTCCACCAAGAAACGACACCAGGGACGCGTCGCGGAGATCGGGCAGTACAAGGTTCGCCTCGCTAACGTGTTCGCCAGCCGCGGCGGCCAACGCGCTCGGCACGATCGCGAACACCAAGATCATAAGTAAGCGACATGCGATGTTGCGTGAGGTAGAGAGACAGACAGCGCTGCCCAACTGCGGCGGTGATCCCACGGATGTGAACTCCAAAGTGTCGCACGAAACGAGTGAAGCCTCGGTCAGGCGGAGCGCCGCAGTACCGCCCGTTCGAGCATCGCGAGGGACTATAACACCCCGCTTCCGTGGCGGAGAGTACTGGCGAGTGGGAAAACGCGCAACGAGTTGAAGAAGATGATGGCGGGCGATGGCATGGCTGATCGCAGTGGCCCGGTGCGGTACGCCGGCGGGTAGTCGGGCTCGATGTGGCATTGGGATGCCACCCGAGAGACAGGCGCAGCCAAGAAGGACCAGGAGTCCGCGGCAGCTAACTTCTTGAAGAACTCCGCCTTGAGGCGAAAGCTCCGTCTGCCACATGGGCAGCGGAGCACGTTAGACGGGTCATGCCGTCACCATCCCCCACAGCTTCTCCAGACGCTTCGCTGAAACGGGTGCGGGCGTTCTCAGTTCCTGCGCGAAGAGCGACACGCGGAGCTCTTCCAGTTGCCAGCGGAATTCGTTCAGGTGCACATCATGGACGCCGGCCTTGCGATGCCTTGCCAGGCGTTCCTCGTACTGCCTCCACAGCCTCGCGATGTCTGCAGTCCATTTCGCATCGCGCTCCGGCCAGTTGGGGATCTTCTCCAGCCGCCGCGCCATCGCCTTGAGGTAGCGTGGATACTGCTGCAGCCGCGTGTACGGCACCTCGATGACGAATCCCGCGAAGATCAGGTTCTGCAGCTGGCGGCGCATGTCCGCGCAGGCCTCGCGCCATTTTGCCGCGAGCGCACCATCGAGGGTCTTGCGCACCGGCTGCGCTTCGGTCAGCACCTCCGTCGCGAGTCTCACGTACTCCTGCGCGACGACGAGGATGCGACTTTTCACCTGCTTCACCCGTGCCTCGAAGGCATGGTGATCGCGCACTGGCGTCTCCTCCGCCCACACCGCGCGGTCGACGATGGCGGCGACGAGGTCGTTGCGCAATTGCTCCGCATTGCCCAGGTTCGCATAGAGGAGCGCCAGCTGCGAGAAACCCGGCAGGCTGCCCCCTAGGAACTTCATCTGCTCCTTGAGCGCGAGTTGCACGAGCCTGTTGATACCGAAGCGTGTTTCGTCCCGCGCCTGCTCGGGCGTATCGATCATTGTCAGCGTCACCGAATCCCCGGCATCGACCAGCGCCGGGAACCCCGTGAGCGTCTGTCCCTCGCGATCGAAGGTCACGGCCGCCGGCAGATCGAAGCCTTCCCAGGCGACGAGCCCCGTGCGTTCCCACGCGTTCTCCGGTGCGAAGCGCTGCTGCGCCTGCACGCCGAGATCGTCGCGCAGTGCCTGCAGGTCGCGACCCGAGGCGATCTCCATGTCATCGTCGCCCGCGACCGAGATGTTCATCGACAGATGTGCCGGAAGATCGCTGCGATCCCACGCCTCGGGCTGCACGTCGATCGCCTTCACGCGTTTGAGCGCCGAGGCTAGTGCATCGGTCAGCAGTTGCACACCGCCAGCATCCGCCGGCGCGCGGTCGAACTCCACGAGGCACGCGGTGACCGTTTCCGGTACGGGTACGAGTAGCTTGCGCGTTTGCTTCGGCAGGGCGCGCAGCAGTGCGTTGACCTTCTCGCGCAGCAACCCCGGCACCAGCCAGTCGAGACGGCGCGGGTCGAGCTGATTCAGAAGATGCAGCGGGACCGTGAGGGTGACGCCGTCGAGCGCATGGCCCGGCTCGAAGCGGTAGGTGAGCGGGAGCGTCACCTCGCCCAGCTTGAAGTCCTCGGGATAGAGCACGGAGGTGATGCCTTCAGCGCCGTGGCGCATGAGGTCCTCGCGCGCCATGAAGAGCAACCGCGGGTTCTTCCCTTCCGCCTCGCGCCGCCACTTCTCGAAGCCGGCGCCGTTCACGATGCCCTCCGGCACGCGCGCATCGTAGAACGCGAAAACCCGTTCCTCGTCGACCAGCACGTCGAGCCGTCGCGACTTGTGCTCGAGCGCCTCGACCTCCTCGCGCAGCTTGCGGTTGTGCGCGAAGAAGACCGCGTGCGTGTCGAACTCGCCCGCCACCAGCGCACCGCGGATGAAGATCTCCCGCGCCGCCTGCGCATTGATGGGACCGTAGTGCGCACGACGCCTCGGGCTCACCACCAGTCCGTACAGCGACACGCGCTCGAACGCGACGACCTGCGCCGGCTTGCGTTCCCAGTGCGGATCGAAATACTCGCGCTGCACGAGATGCGCGCCGATCTGCTCGATCCACTCGGGCTCGATGCGCGCGACATGCCGTGCGTACAGGCGCGTGGTCTCGACGAGTTCCGCCGCGACCAGCCACTTCGGCTGCTGCTTCTTGATGCCGGAGCCGGGATGCACGCGGAACTTGATGCCGCGTGCGCCAACGTACTCGCCCGGCTCCTCGCCCTTGGTGCCGATGTTCCCGAGCAATCCCGTGAGCAGCGCACGGTGAATCTGCTCGTAGGCCGCCGGCTGCTCGTTCGGCCGCAATCCCATCTCGGTCACCAGTGCGTGGAGCTGACCGTGGATGTCGCGCCATTCGCGCAGCCGCAGGTAGGAGAGGAAATGCTCACGGCAAGTCTCCGCCAGCTTGCGGCCGGACTTCTTGTGCTTCACCGCCTCCTCGAAGAACGTCCACATCCGGAGAAACGAGAGGAAATCCGAGCGCTCGTCCATGAACTGCGCGTGAGCGAGATCGGCCGAACCCTGTTTGTCCAGCGGCCGCTCGCGCGGGTCCTGCACCGACAGGGCGGCGGCGATGACTAGGACCTCGGCAAGGCAGTTCTCCTGCTTCGCCGCCAGCACCATGCGCCCGATGCGCGGATCGATCGGCAGCTTCGCCAGCCGCGTGCCGACCGCCGTCAGCCGGTGCTGCGCGTCGATCGCCCCGAGTTCGTTCAGGAGCTGATAGCCGTCGGCGATCATGCGCGGCTGCGGCAGGTCGAGGAAGGGAAACTGCTCGACGTGACCGAGGTTGAGCGCGGCCATGCGCAGGATCACCGACGCGAGCGACGAGCGCAGGATTTCGGGATCCGTGAACTCGGGGCGCTTTGCGAAATCCTCCTCGTCGTAGAGGCGCACGCACACGCCGCTCATCACGCGGCCGCAGCGACCGGCCCGCTGATTCGCGGAAGCGCGCGAGATCTTCTCCGTGAGCAGTTGCTCGACCTTGTTGCGGTACGAATAGCGGTTGACGCGCGCATAGCCGGGATCGATCACGTAGCGGATGCGCGGCACCGTGAGCGAGGTCTCGGCAACGTTGGTGGCTAGCACGATGCGCCGCGCGCCTCCCGCATCGAACACGCGGTCCTGCTCCTGCGCCGATAGCCGTGAATAGAGCGGCAGGATCTCCGCGCCGGGCGGATGGTGCTTGCGCAGCGCCTCGGCCACATCGCGGATCTCGCGCTCGCCTGGCAGGAAAACAAGGATGTCGCCCTGCTCGCCCGGCCGGCTCACGGCATCGACGGCGTCGAGGATGGCGTCGGTGAGATCCTGCTCGTCGCCCTTCTCCGCGTCCGTGGCAAGCGGCCGGTAGCGCACCTCGACCGGGTAGAGGCGGCCCGAGACCTCGACCACGGGCGCGCCGCCGAAGTGCTTCGAGAAACGCTCGGCGTCGATGGTAGCGGAGGTGACGATGAGCTTGAGATCCGGCCGCCGCGGCAGAAGCTGGCGGACGTAGCCAAGCAGGAAGTCAATGTTGAGACTGCGCTCGTGGGCTTCGTCGATGACCAGCGTGTCGTAGGCCGCAAGCATGCGGTCGGTCTGCGTCTCGGCGAGCAGGATGCCGTCGGTCATCACCTTGACGTAGGCTTCGTCGTCCACACGGTCCTGAAAACGGATCTTGTAGCCGACGACGCGGCCGAGCGGCGTCGCAAGCTCGCTGGCGATGCGGTTGGCCACCGTGCGCGCCGCGATGCGTCGCGGCTGGGTGTGTCCGATGAGGCCGGCGGCACCGCGACCGAGGGCGAGACAGATCTTCGGCAACTGCGTGGTCTTGCCGGAGCCGGTCTCGCCGCAGACGATGACGACCTGGTGCGACGAGATCGCCGCTGCAATCTCGTCACGCCTGGCGGACACGGGCAGCGCTTCCGGAAACGTCGGCCTCGGCAGCGCCGCAATCCGCGCCTGGCACCTTGCCCGCGACGCCTCGATCTCCCCTGCCAGCGCATCGACCTGCTCGGCCGATGCACCCTGATCGATCTCGCGCAGCCGGCGCAGGAATTTTCCGCGCTCGCGCGTGATCACGCCGTCGAGGGCGGCGCGCAGAGCCTCGATTGCTGTTCGGTCGCGCGGCTGCACAAGAGCGGTCTGATAGTGAGAGGGGAGCGATAGTGTATGCGAGACCCCGCGCTGCCCGCCCACTTCGCGCACCCGCACCGTCGATGCGCGACGGGTTCCATCCTTCTCCGCCGCCATCGAGTAAAATCGGGTCATGTGTGCGCGATCGGCGCGCAGCGGAGAATCCCATGGAAGAAGACTCAGACAGCCTCACGCCCGCTGAAGAAGCCTTGCGTCAGGCCGCATTCGATTATCACCGTCTGCCCCAGCGCGGCAAGATCAGCGTCACGCCGACGAAACCGCTGGCGAACCAGCACGATCTGTCGCTCGCCTACTCCCCCGGTGTCGCCTATGCCTGCCTCGCCATCCAACGCGAGCCGGGGCTCGCCGCCGAGTACACCTCGCGCGCCAATCTGGTCGGCGTGATCACCAACGGCACCGCAGTGCTGGGTCTGGGCAACATCGGTCCCCTTGCCGGCAAGCCGGTGATGGAGGGCAAGGCCTGCCTCTTCAAGAAATTCGCCGGCATCGACGTATTCGATATTGAACTTGCCGAGCGCGATCCGGACAAGCTCGTCGACATCATCGCCGCACTCGAACCCACCCTCGGCGGCGTCAACCTCGAAGACATCAAGGCGCCCGAGTGCTTCTATGTCGAGCGCAAACTGCGCGAGCGCCTGTCCATTCCCGTCTTCCACGACGATCAGCACGGCACTGCGATCATCTCGTGCGCCGCGCTGCTGAACAGTCTCGAACTCACGGGCCGTCGCATCGAAGAGACGAAGCTGGTCTGCTCCGGTGCCGGCGCCGCGGCGCTCGCCTGCCTCGATCTCATGGTGGAGCTTGGCGTGCGAATGGAGAACATCTTGGTCGTTGACTCGAAGGGCGTGCTGCACACGGGGCGCACCGGCCTCGACGCTTCCAAGCAGCGCTACGCGCGCGAGACCGACGCACGCACCCTCGCCGATATCATCAAGGGCGCAGAAGTCTTCCTCGGTTGCTCGACCGCGGGCGTCCTCACAGCCGAGATGGTGGCGACGATGGCACCGCAGCCAATCATTCTCGCGCTCGCGAACCCGGAGCCCGAGATCCGGCCAGAACTCGCCAGGCAGGCCCGCCCCGATTGCATCATCGCGACCGGGCGCTCCGACTATCCCAACCAGGTCAACAACGTCCTCTGCTTTCCGTACATTTTCCGCGGCGCACTCGACGCGGGGGCAACGTCGATCACAGACGAAATGAAACTCGCATGCGTGCGCGAGATCGCGGCGCTGGCCAAGGCCGAGATCGGCGATGACGTGGCGGCGGCCTATCCCGGGCAGGAGCTCGCCTTCGGCCCCGACTACATCATCCCCAAGCCCTTCGACCGGCGTCTCATCATGCGCATCGCGCCGGCGGTGGCGGCGGCAGCGCAGGCGTCCGGCGTCGCCACGCGTCCGATCGCCGACCTCGGGAGTTACAGCCGCGAACTGGCGCGCTTCGTCACACACACGTCGATGTTCATGCGACCGGTCTTCGACGCCGCCCGTGCGCGCCCGAAGCGCGTCGTCTATGCCGATGCCGAGGATGAGCGCGTGCTGCGCGCGGTGCAGATCGTGCTGGACGAACGCCTGGCGAGCCCGATCCTGATCGGACGGCCGAGCGTGATCGCGGCGCGCGCGGCGCGTGCCGGCCTGCGCTTCACCCCGGGCGTGCAGGTGTCCGTGGTGGATCCGGAAAACGATCCGCGCTTTCGCGAGTACTGGACCGAGTATCAGGAAATCATGGGTCGCCACGGCGTCACGCCCGACATGGCGAAGTCCGCCGTGCGTCGCTCCAACGCCATCATCGGCGCGCTCAGCGTGCGCCGCGGCGAAGCGGATGCGCTGATCTGCGGTCCGGTCGGTCGCTTCGACAGCCACCTCGGAGTGATCAACGACGTCATCGGTCTGCGGGCTGGTGCCACGTGCTTCGCAGCGTTGAATGCCATGATGCTGCCGGGGCAAACGCTTTTCCTAAGCGACACGTTCGTCAATGACGACCCGACCCCGGAGCAACTTGCCGAAATCGCCGCAATGGCGGCGCGGACGGTGCGCGGCTTTGGCCTGCCGCCCAAGGTCGGCTTCGTTTCGCACTCGGTATACGGCTCCAGCGATCGACCCTCGGCGCGGAAGATGCGCGCGGCCTACGCGCTCTTCGCCGCGCAGATGCCGGATGTCGAATGCGACGGCGAGCTTCACGGTGACACCGCGCTCTCCGAGGAGATCCGCAAGTCTTTCCTGCCGCAGACTCCCCTCACCGGCTCGGCCAACCTCCTGGTGATGCCGAATCTCGATGCTGCGAACATCCTCTTCAGCGTGCTCAAGGTCACCGGCGGCAACGGCGTCACCATAGGCCCAATCCTCCTTGGCACCGCGCGGCCGGCGCACATTCTCACCTCGTCAGCCACCGTCCGGCGCGTGGTCAACATGACTGCGATCGCGGTGTGCGAAGCCGGGAAGGAGGGATAGTCGCATTCGTGGAGGCCGGCGCAGCCGGCCTTCTCACTCACCGCCGGCATTTCCCGCTTCCGTCTCTCCCGCACTCTTAAGGCTGCCTTAAGTCACGCCGCGCAGCATGCGAAGCGTTCGGGGGCAATCGTCCTCCGATCCATCGCGATCAGTCGAGGTTCCATGAGAAAGAGACGAGCTTTTGCCGCTGCGCTTGTCGCCAGCGCCCTCGCGGCAGGCACCGCATATGCCGCGCACAACGACATCAGCGCCAGGGCGGCGCCTGCCATCACGATCGCCCAAGCCATCGCAACAGCAGAAGGCGAGGCCAGCGGCCGTGCGGTCGACGCCGAGATCGAGCGCAGCGCGCACGGCACCTATTACGAGGTGAAGGTCGTCGGTGCCGACGGTATGCGCGAGATCCACGTCGACGCAATCGATGGGAAAGTGCTCGCCATCCAGCAGAAGAGCCAGCTTGCGAGCTGGCTGGATGACGACCACGATCACTACGACTGAAATGCCCTGACTTGTCTCCCCCTTCCCCGAGTGAGCACCTCGGGGCAGTCTTACCCGGTCGCGGATACAATGTCCGCACCGGGCTTTTTTCTTTCCTTTCGCATGAAGATCCTCCTCGTCGAAGACGACGCCATGATCGGCGCGGCGGTGCAGGAAGGCCTGCGGCGCATCGGCTTCACCGTCGACTGGGTATGCGATGGTCGTGCCGCGGAACTGGCGCTTTCGGGCGAACGCTACGGCCTGCTGCTGCTCGATCTCGGCCTGCCGAAAAAGTCCGGCCTCGATCTGCTCGCCGACATTCGCCGCAAGGGCGATTCGATTCCGGTGCTCCTTCTCACCGCGCGCGATGCGGTGTCCGACCGCGTCAAGGGGCTCGACACCGGCGCGGATGACTATCTGGTCAAGCCGTTCGATCTCGACGAGCTGGCGGCGCGCATTCGGGCGCTCACTCGGCGCGCGGCTGGTCGCGCCGAGAGTCTGATCGAGCACGGCGCGCTTGCGCTGGATCCGGCACGGCACGAGGCGCGCCTCAAGGGCGAGCCGGTCGCGCTCTCCGCGCGAGAATACGCGCTGCTGGAAGCGCTGCTCGATCGCCCCGGCGCGGTGCTGTCGCGTGCTCAACTCGAAGAACGGCTGTACGGCTGGGGCGAAGAAGTCGAAAGCAACGCCGTCGAGGTCCACATCCACAACCTGCGCCGCAAGCTCGGCGCCGAACTGATCCGCAACATCCGTGGCGTCGGCTACATGATCGGCGACAAGCCATGACCTCGATCCGCCAGCGGCTGCTCATCTGGCTGATCGCCGCGCTCACCCTCGCGACCGTGACAGCCCTGGGTGCCAGCTTTCTCGAAGCGCGCGAGGACGTCAACGAGCTTTTCGACTACCAGTTGCAGCAGCTCGCGTTTTCGCTGCGCAGGCAGCCCTTCATTACCGGTGTACCGGGGCGTTCGTTCGACCCGCGCGATGACGGCGGCGATCACGACAACGATGACAGCGCGGACTTCATCAGTCAGGTGTGGGACCGCAGCGGCACGCTCCTCTATTACTCACGGCCGGGTACCGATCTGCCGCGTGCGGTTCGCACCGGCTTCAGTCACGTGCGGTGGAAAGGGGAAGACTGGCGCGTCTACACCACGCTCGAAGACCGCCGCGTGATCCAGGTGGCGCACCCGATGGCGCTGCGACGCGAGATGGTCGGCGCGATCACGGAGCGCATGCTGCTGCCCTTGCTCGCGCTCATCCCGGCCTTCGGTCTCATCGTCTGGTTCGGCGTGGGCAGCGGCCTGGCGCCGCTCAGGCGCATCGCCAGCGCGGTGGCGCGGCGCAGCCCGACCTCGCTGGAGCCGCTCCCGGCGGCGGATCTGCCAGCCGAGATCCGGCCACTGGTGAGCGCACTCAACGACCTTCTCGGGCGGCTGTCGCAGGCGCTGGCGGCGCAACGCGAGTTCACGGCGGACGCCGCGCACGAGCTGCGCACACCGCTCACCGCGGTCAAGCTGCAGATCCAGTTGCTGGAGTCGGCGCGTACGCAGGAGGAGCGGGAGACGGCAGTGGCGCAGCTCAAACTCGGCGTCGAGCGCTCTGCGCATCTCACCGAGCAGCTTCTGACCATGGCGCGGATCGAGCCGGAAGCAGCGGAACGGAAGTTCGCGGCCGTGCGCCTCGATGAGCTCGCGCGCAGCGTCGCCGGTGAGCGCGCCGCCCTCGCCCATACCAAAGGCATCGACCTCGGCGTAAGCGAGGCGGCGACTGTGGCCGTGCCGGGCGATGCCGACGGGCTGCGCGTGCTGCTCGGCAATCTGCTGGACAATGCAATCCGCTACACCCCAGCCGGCGGCCAGATCGACATCGGAGTCGCGATCGAGGACGGCGGTGCCGTGCTCGACGTCATCGACACCGGCCCCGGCATCCCGCCCGACGAGCGCGAGCGCGTGTTCGACCGCTTCTATCGCCGCGCCGGCACGGAAGGCACGGGCAGCGGGCTCGGGCTCGCAATCGTGAAGCGCATTGCGGAGCGTCACGGCGCCACCATCGAACTCGCCGACGGCGCGGGTGGCGGCGGGCTGCGGGTTCGCACTCGCTTCCCCACCACCCGGCAGCCCGCCGTGGCTCCTTAGCAACCGTTAAGTCTCGCTTAAGCATCGCCGCCTAGGATGCGTGGCGTAGAAGGCCGTTGGCCTTCGTCGCCTCGCTCAAGGAGAGATGCTACATGACCAGCAACAAAACGCGCGTTGTACGCAGCGCTGTCGCAGCAGCCGTCATCGCCGCGTTCGCAGCCGGCTGCTCCAATGACCACATGCCAAAGCTCGCCGAGGCCAACGCCGCGCCTTTACCCACGCTGGTGCAACAGACTCCCAGCGGACTTCCCGACTTCAGCGCCCTGGTGGACGCAACGGGCGCCGCGGTGGTGAACATCTCGGTGACGCGTGAGAACGTCGCGCAGAACGGGCCCGATCTTCCAGGCATCCCCGAAGACAGCCCCATGTTCGAGTTCTTCAAGCGCTTCGGCATGCCGATGCCGACGCCCGGTCCGGATGACCAACCGGGTCGCGAAGCGCCCGAGCGCGGTGTGGGCTCCGGCTTCATCGTGAGCGACGACGGTTACGTGCTTACCAATGCGCACGTGGTGGACGGCGCCGACCATGTGACCGTGAAGCTCACCGACCGTCGCGAGTTCGCGGCCAAGGTGATCGGCGTCGACAAGCGGACCGACGTTGCGCTGGTCAAGATCGACGCCAAGAACCTGCCGTCGCTCAGGATGGGCGACCCGGGCAAGGTGAAGGTCGGCGAATGGGTGGCCGCGATCGGCTCGCCGTTCGGCTTCGAGAACAGCGTGACCTCTGGCATCGTCAGCGCGAAGGGCCGCTCGCTGCCGGACGACAGCTACGTGCCGTTCATCCAGACCGACGTGGCGGTCAATCCAGGCAACTCGGGCGGACCGCTCTTCAACCTGGCCGGCGAGGTGATCGGCATCAACTCGCAGATCTACAGCCGCACCGGCGGTTACATGGGCGTGTCCTTCGCGATTCCGATCGATATCGCCATGAACGTCGCCGACCAGCTGAAGGCGAACGGCAAGGTGACGCGCGGCCAGCTGGGTGTACGCATTCAGGCGATCTCGGGCGATCTCGCCAAGTCGTTCGGTCTCAAGGACGCGAAAGGGGCGCTGGTCGCCGCTGTCGACCCGGACAGCGCGGCCGCGAAAGCCGGACTCAAAGCGGGCGACGTGATCGTCGAGTACGACGGCAAGAAGGTGGAGGAATTCTCCACGCTGCCGCCGCTGGTGGCCGCAACCAAGCCTGGCGCGAAGGCGAGTGTGGTCTACCTGCGCGACGGCAAGGAGCAGAAGACGAATGTCGCGGTCGGCGAAGCGCCTTCGGACAAGCTCGCGCAGGCAGCCAACCGCGGTGGCGCAGGCGAGGCGCGCAAGATGTCGAGCCTGGGGCTTTCCGTGTCGGAGCTCGACGCACGCGAGCGCAAGGCCCTCGGACTGGAAGGTGGCGTGAAGGTCGAGCGGGCGCAGGGTCCGGCGGCGAAATCGGGTATCCGGCAGGGTGACGTGATCGTCGGCGTCAACGGCGCCCGCATCAGCGACACCGACGACCTCGGCAAGACGCTGGAGCAGGCACCCAAGGGCGCGCCGCTGGCGCTGCTCGTCAAGCGCGGTGAGGCCACCATCTTCATCCCGGTGGCGCCGAATCAGGGCTAGCGCCGTCCCGGCCGCAAGGCCGCCACCGTTCTATACTTCCCCTTGCGGGGCCGTGCGGCAGCCGGCCCCTTCTTTTTTTCAGTCACAGGAAACGCATGGCTTCCGCCGCGACAGTCGCCTTACCCGAAGCGCTGGTCGACCGACTGCGCGGCGCGCAGCGTATCGTCGTGCTCACCGGTGCCGGCATCTCCGCCGAATCCGGCATACCCACCTTCCGCGACGCAATGACCGGTCTCTGGGCGCGCTTCCGCCCGGAAGAGCTCGCCACGCCCGAAGCCTTCGCACACGACCCGAAGCTGGTGTGGGAGTGGTACGCATGGCGGCGTGAACTGGTCGCGAAGGCGGAGCCGAACGCGGGACACCGGGCGCTGGTCGAGCTGGAATCGCGCGCGCCGGAGTTTCTGCTCGTCACCCAGAATGTCGATGGCCTGCACGCGCGCGCCGGCAGCCGCCACATCGTCGAACTGCACGGCAACATCATGCGTTCGAAATGCTTCGTCTGCGACCGCGTTGCCGCCGAATCCGACTGGCCGGGCGACGTGGTGCCGCCGCGCTGCCTCGATTGCGGCGGCATGCTGCGACCAGACGTCGTGTGGTTCGGCGAGATGCTGCCGGCAGAGGCGCTCGAGTACCGCGATGCGCGCGTCCTCAGAATGCGAAGTCTTCCTTTCCGTGGGCACCTCGACCGTGGTCGAGCCGGCGGCCTCGCTGCCGTTTCAGGCGCTGCACGCCGGGCGCTGCGTCGTCGAAGTGAATCCCGATCCGACGCCGCTCACGCCGCACGCGAGATTCTCGCTGCGCGGCCCGGCGGCGGCGGTGTTGCCGCAGCTCGTCGCAGCCGCGTTTCCGGAGCGCGGCTGACTGGCTTCGTGCCTGTTTTCACGGTTAGTCTGAACCCGCATTCGCTGCCCGTCTCGTGGCTGCCGAATGTTCGGTTCTGCCACCGACCGGAGCATTCGCATTGCTATCAACTTGTCTACAATGTGCAGAAGCCGATTCGGGACCAATCGACATGCCTGACCTCCCCGCCATTACACGGCTCTACCAAGCCTGCGAGCCATTGGAATCTCTGCACCCGAACGACGTGCGCTGGGTGGATTTCGATGCGGTCCGCGGCGACGAGAACGTAGTTTCGCTTTACGCGCGGAGCCTCCGGCGAGCGAAACCGGACAGTTCCGACTTCAAGCTGTTCACTGGCCATCGCGGCGTAGGGAAGACGAGCGAGCTGTTCCGTCTGAAGGCACTGCTTGAGGAGCCGAACGACAGCAAGCGCGGCTTCCTTGTCGTGTTTGGCGACGTCAGCGACCAACTGGATGTCAACGACCTGGATTTCCCCGATCTGCTGGTTTTCGTCGCGTCGCTGCTGCAGCAGCAGCTCAGCAAAGCTGGCCTCAGTGGTTTCGACCCTGTGACGACTTATCTCAGACGCGTCTGGGACGACATTCGCGGCATGCTGGGCAGCCAGGTGGAATTGGAGAAAATCGAGGTAGACGCGGGTTTCGGGAAGCTGACCACCGAACTGCGCAACCGTCCCAACTCGCGCGGACTGCTGCGCGAAGCCGTGGAAAAGCACAGCACGTCGCTCCTCAACGCAGTCAACGATCTGCTGTCCTCAGCGCAGGCCGCCGCCCACATCGCCGACCATTCAGGTCTCGTACTGATCATAGACGGCCTCGACAAACTGGTGCGGCGCGACCTCGGCAATGGCAACAATACACACGATCGTCTGTTCATCGATCGGAGCGAGCAGCTTGCCTCGTTGAAGGCGCACACCATCTATACGGTGCCCATTTCGCTGATTTACTCCCTCGCTTCGGCAGCTCGAACAATGCATCGGCGAGCACCACGCGCCAGTGTCGATGATCCGTCTGAGACCGAACCGCGATCAGCCAGTTACGCCAGCGTCCCCCGGCATGGCCAAGATGCGTGAGATGGTCGAGAGCCGTTGCCGTTTTGCCAAGACGTCGATAGCGGAAGCCTTCGACGACGAGGAAACGTTGAACCGTCTCTGCGAAATGAGCGGAGGTCACCCTCGGCACCTGATGATGTTTCTGCAATCCGCCTGCAATGAGCTGGACGAACTCCCGATCACCCGCGAGGCCGCCGAGAAAGCCATCCGCAAGTACGGCAACGCGCTGTTGCGCGAAGTGCCGGATGCGGCCTGGGGAAAACACTCAAGAAATTCGATCATCCCCAGCCCGACATCCCGAAGGATGACCTCCATCAGCAGATGCTGTTGCTCCTGTTCGTGTTCGAGTACATGAACGGTGAGATGTGGTACGAGATCAACCCGGTTTTGCGCACTCTTGAGCGATTCCGCCGCTGAATCCCCCCTGGAGCAAGCAGGCGCGGCGTTTCGCGCGCTACGGCGCGGCATCGCAAGGAGCCGCGGCTTTTCGCTTTATATTTGCACCTGTGATGCGCCCGCCAGCCGTGACGAGTTCATCGCCAACCTTGCCGCCTCCATGCCGGGCACGACTATGCACCGCGTTGAGCTCTCCGACAATACGGACGACGTACTGGAGGCAGTCACTGATACTCTCACGGATGCCCCGCCGGGTCCTGTGATGGTCGGTGGGCGTCGAGCGGGGGTTGGGCAATAGTGCTCATGCTCAACGCTTGCTGGCCAACCTCAATCTCCGCCGCATCGAGTGGCGTGCGCGCGTTCCACATGCGGTCGTCTTCTGGGTGCCTCACCGATTCCTCGGCGCATTGACTGCGGGTGCACCAGACTTTTTCGACTGGCGCAGCGATACGATCGCATTTCCTGAACTCACCACTGTCGAGATTCGCCCCGTGGCGCGCCGCGACTGGGAATTCGGCGTCGACCCTCGCCTGTCCGCGCAGGAACGCGCAGAACGATTGAGAGAACTACGCGCGCGGATCGCGTCCTCCCTGGGTTCGGAAGATGAGCACGTCCTGAGGCATCGCCTGGGATGGGTGGGCCGAGATCGCTGATATGGAGTTGTCGCGCGGGAACGTCAACGAGGCGCTGCGCATCCGCACCGAAGAAGAGCTCCCGGTCTACGAGCGCCTGGGCGACGTGCGCGAGAAGGCGGTGACGATGGGAAAGATCGCCGACATCCTGCAAGCGCGCGGCGAGCTCGACGAGGCGCTGCGCATCCGCACCGAAGAACAGCTCCCGGTCTACGAGCGCCTGGGCGACGTGCGCTCGAAGGCGGTGACGATGGGAAAAATCGCCGACATCCTGCGCTCGCGCGGGCAGCTCGACGAGGCGCTGCGCATCCGCCCCGAAGAACAGCTCCCGGTCTACGAGCGCCTGGGCGACGTGCGCGAGAAGGCGGTGACGATGGGAAAGATCGCCGACATCCTGCAAGCGCGCGGCGAGCTCGACGAGGCGCTGCGCATCCGCACCGAAGAACAGCTCCCGGTCTACGAGCGCCTGGGCGACGTGCGCGAGAAGGCGGTGACGATGGGACAAATCGCCGACATCCTGCAAGCGCGCGGCGAGCTCGACGAGGCGCTGCGCATCCGCACCGAAGAAGAGCTCCCGGTCTACGAGCGCCTGGGCGACGTGCGCTCGAAGGCGGTGACGATGGGACAAATCGCCGACATCCTGCAAGCGCGCGGCGAGCTCGACGAGGCGCTGCGCATCCGCACCGAAGAAGAGCTCCCGGTCTACGAGCGCCTGGGCGACGTGCGCTCGAAGGCGGTGACGATGGGACAAATCGCCGACATCCTGCAAGCGCGCGGCGAGCTCGACGAGGCGCTGCGCATCCGCCGCGAAGAAGAGCTCCCGGTCTACGAGCGCCTGGGCGACGTGCGCTCGAAGGCGGTGACGATGGGAAAAATCGCCGACATCCTGCAAGCGCGCGGCGAGCTCGACGAGGCGCTGCGCATCCGCCGCGAAGAAGAGCTGCCGGTCTGCGAGCGCCTGGGCGACGTGCGCGCGAAGGCGGTGACGATGGGAAAAATCGCCGACATCCTGCGCTCGCGCGGGCAGCTCGACGAGGCGCTGCGCATCCGCACCGAAGAAGATCTCCCGGTCTACGAGCGCCTGGGCGACGTGCGCGAGAAGGCGGTGACGATGGGAAAGATCGCCGACATCCTGCAAGCGCGCGGCGAGCTCGACGAGGCGCTGCGCATCCGCACCGAAGAAGAGCTCCCGGTCTACGAGCGCCTGGGCGACGTGCGCGAGAAGGCGGTGACGATGGGAAAGATCGCCGACATCCTGCAAGCGCGCGGCGAGCTCGACGAGGCGCTGCGCATCCGCACCGAAGAACAGCTCCCGGTCTACGAGCGCCTGGGCGACGTGCGCGAATTGCTCGTCTGCCGGGCCAAGATTGCGCTGACCTTGCTGGCCGGGAAAGGTGTGGAAGACCGTAATTCAGCCAACGAGTTACTTTGCCTCGCCTTGGCAGACGCACGCCGGCTGCGCATTCCCGAGGCGGATCAGATCGAACGAATCCTGGCGGACAATGAAATGAAATGCGGGTAGCCAGAAATCCCGCCGGCGGACCCGCCGCAAGTTCGTTTCGCACGCTCTGCTTGCAGCCGCGTCAGACGCTGGGGCAGCGAGGCTCACCCGATCGATCCATTGACGGGGCCAGCTTCCGCCGTTGAGCGACCCGCGCAGCCATGGTACGTTAGCCCTTGGCTCCGGCCGAAGGAATGAAGCGGCTCCGGACGGGTCCAGATTCTGCTCAAGCCCTATGGCGTTGCCGGGTTGCGATTCTCAGCACTCCGTCATTGTCGCGAGAGGATTGGAAAAGAATGTGTCGCTGGCTTGCGTATGCGGGTACGCCGATTCTTCTGGAGGATCTGCTCTACAAGCCCGCGCATTCGCTGATCGATCAGAGTCTGCGGGCGCGGCTCGGCGCCGAGAGCACGAACGGCGACGGATTCGGGATCGGCTGGTACGGCGCGCGCTGCGCGCCGGCGGTGTTCCGCAGCATCGAGCCGATATGGAACGATCGCAACCTGCGCGAACTGGCGGGCGCCATCGAATCGCCACTGGTCTTCGCGCACATCCGCGCCTCCACCGGCAGCCCCGTCCAGCAGACGAACTGTCACCCCTTCCGGCACGACCGCTGGCTGTGGATGCACAACGGCGCGATCCGCGACTTCCAGCGCGTCAAACGCGATCTCGTGCTCGCGGTGGAGCCGTCCCTGTATCCGGACATCCAGGGATCCACCGACTCGGAGATCCTCTTCTTCCTTGCCCTGACCTTTGGCCTGGACCGCGATCCGCAAGCAGCCGTCGAGCGTGCGGTGGGTCTGGTCGAGGCGACCGGGTGGCGCCACGGCGTCGAGCATCCGATCCAGATGACGGTTGCGACGACCGATGGCGAGCAGCTGTGGGTGTTCCGCTATTCGAGCGAACGCCAGTCGCGCTCGCTGTTCTACACCGCGGCGGTGCAGGCGCTGCGCCAGCGCTATCCGCAGAACTCGCTGTTCCGGCGCTTGAGCGACCACACGCGGCTCGTCATGTCGGAGCCGCTTGGCGATCTCCCCGATGCGTGGAACGAAGTGCCCGACGGCAGCTGCGGCATCGTCAATCAGGGACACGAGGATTTCCAGTCGTTCGTCCCGCAACCGCCGCACGCCAACCCGGGCGACCCCAATAACGCGCAGCCCGGCGCCTGACACAGCTGGTGCAACCTGGGTCCAGACGGTCAGCCCGTCAGGTGCGGGACAAACTCCCTTCTATCTCGTCCATGCTCAAACCCCAGCGCGCGAGCACGTGACCCATGGTAGCGAGCTCCGCGTCGTTAATGCCGCCGTCGGTGCCGACGAGATCGAACAGCATGCGGGCCAGATCGAGCCGTTTCTGCGGGTCGTCCACCGCGTCGAGGACAGCGTCCATGCGCGTGCCGTCGATCAGACTGATGCGCTCACCGGCGTCGTCGCGGAGCAGATCGTTGAAGTATTCCTGGACGACGCGGATGAAGGTCTCGCGCGTCGCGTCGATGCGCTTGTAGATGCCAAGGCGGTCGAGCATCTCCACCTCCGAATCGTCGAGCTCGGCATCGGCGAGCAGCACGAGCGCGATGATGCGCGCCATGGCCTCCGGGCCGTTCTGGGGATAAGCTCTCACTTGAAAATTCCTCCTGCCGAGTTACGCGGACAGCGTCGACGCCGGAAACACGGCGCCTGATGCGTCTGTCCTAGGCCTTGGCGATGGTATCGGCTTTGGCGAGCAGCGCCTCGGCCATGCGGATGCTCGCGATGTCGATCAGGCGTCCGTCGAGCGAGACCGCACCCTTGCCCTCCTTGGCCGCCTGTGCCATCGCCTCCAGGATGCGCCGCGCGCGTCCAATTTCGGCTTCCGAAGGTGTGAAGACCTGATTCGCGAGCGCAACCTGCGACGGGTGGATCGCCCACTTGCCTTCATAGCCGAGCACGGCCGCGCGCTTCGCCGCCGCGATGAAGGCGTCGGCGTCACCGAAGTCGCCGAACGGGCCGTCGATGGGCCGCAGGCCGTACGCGCGGCATGCCACCATTATGCGCGTTAGCGCAGCGTGCCACGGGTCCGCCCAGAAGTAATCGCGCTCGCCCTTCTCGTTCTTGTCGGTGAGCACGCCATAGTCGGGGTTGACGCCGCCGATGACGGTGGTGCGGGCACGCGTCGACGCCGCGTAGTCGGCCACGCCGAAGCTCATCGCCTCTAGCCGCTTGCTCGACTGCGCGATCGCCTCGACGTTCGCCATGCCGAGCGCGGTCTCGATCAGCACCTCGAAGCCCAGGCGCTTGGTGCGCTTCTTCGCGGTCTCGATCTGCGTCACCAGCATGTCGAGTGCGTAGACGTCCTGCGGCACGCCGACCTTTGGGATGAGCAGCATGTCGAGCCGCGGGCAGTTCTCGACCACGTCGACCACGTCGCGATACATGTAGTGCGTATCGAGGCCGTTGATGCGCACCATCATCGTCTTCGTGCCCCAGTCCATGTCGTTCAGCGCCTGCACGATGTTCTTGCGCGCCTGCTCCTTGTCGTCCGGCGATACCGCGTCCTCCAGGTCGAGGAACACGATATCCGCGGCGGACTTGGCCGCCTTCGCGAAGATCGCGGTGTTCGAGCCGGGCACGGCGAGCTCGGAGCGGTGCAGGCGCGGCGTGGCCTGCTCGACGATGGTGAAGCTCATGGTGTTCTCTCCGGGATGGTTATGGGGCGGGACGAGTGCCAAGGCAATTATAGCCCTCGCGTGATCAAGCCTATCCGCCGCGGCGGTTCGCAAAAATTCGGACTCTCTTATGCATGGAATCAGAAAGCCTGACTTGTGTGCGCACTGGCGCTCGCGAAGAATCGCCGTCGGGAGCAATCATAGAGATCCTGGTCGGGGTGTGCTCACCGCACTGCCGCAATCCGGGGCACGAAGACCCGAGGAGATGGAGGAATGAACATTCACGAGTATCAGGCGAAGGAGCTGCTGTCGGGCTTCGGCGTGCCGGTGCCGCGGGGCATGGCTGCGTACAGCCCCGATCAGGCGGTCTACAGCGCCACCGAGCTCGGCGGCTGGCACTGGGCGGTGAAGGCGCAGGTGCATTCCGGCGCGCGCGGCAAGGCCGGCGGCATCAAGCTCTGCCGCACCTACCACGAGGTGCACGAGGCGGCGAAGAATCTGCTCGGCTCGCGTCTCGTCACCAATCAGACGGGTCCGGAAGGCAAGCCGGTGCAGCGCATCTACGTCGAGGTCGCCGAACCGTTCGAGCGCGAGCTCTACTTCGGCATCGTGCTCGACCGCAAGGCCGAGCGCATCCGCATCATCGCCTCGTCCGAGGGCGGCATGGAGATCGAGGAGCTCGCCCACTCGCATCCCGACAAGATCCTGCAGGTGGTGGTGGAGCCAGCGGTCGGGCTGCTGGCCTTCGAGGCGCGCGAGCTCGCCTTCGGGCTCGGACTCAACATCAAGCAGGTCGCCGCAGCGACAAAGCTCATGCTCGGCGCCTATCGCGCCTTCCGCAGGCTCGACGCCACCATGCTGGAGATCAATCCGATGGTGATCACGAAGGACGAGCGCATTCTCGCACTCGACGCCAAGATGTCCTTCGACGAGAACGCGCTCTTCCGCCAGCGCAACGTCGCCTCGATGCGCGACCCGTCGCAGGAGGATCCGCGCGAGGTGGCGGCGGCGCAATACGACCTCTCCTACGTCGGCCTCGATGGCGACATCGGCTGCCTCATCAACGGAGCCGGCCTGGCGATGGCCACCCTCGACATGATCAAGTTCGCCGGTGGCAACCCTGCCAACTTTCTCGACGTCGGCGGCGGCGCCTCGGCCGAGCGCGTGAAGAACGCGTTCTCCGTGGTGCTGGGCGACAGGAACGTGAAGACCGTGCTGGTCAACATCTTCGCCGGCATCAACCGCTGCGACTGGGTCGCGGAGGGCGTGGTGAAGGCGTTCCGCGAGCTCGACATCAAGCTGCCGGTGGTGGTGCGCCTGGCTGGCACGAACGTCGAAGCCGGCCAGAAAATCGTGCGCGAAAGCGGACTGCCGCTCATCGTCGCCGAGGATCTGGCGGACGCCGCCCAGAAGGCAGTGGCCGCGGCCAAAGCAGTCTGACCGGGGGGAGACAACCAACATGGCCATTCTCATCGACAAGAGCAGCCGGATCCTGGTCCAGGGTTTCACCGGCGAAAAGGGCAGCTTCCACGCGAAGGAAGCGATCGAATACGGCACCCACGTGGTCGGTGGCGTCACGCCGGGCAAGGGCGGCGGCACGCACCTGGGTCTGCCCGTGTTCAACACCGTCAAGGAAGCGGTGGCCGCCACCGGCGCGACCGCCAGCATCACCTTCGTGGCACCCGCTTTCTGCGCCGACGCCATCATGGAGGCGGCCGACGCCGGCATCCGCTTCCTCGTCTGCATCACCGACGGCATTCCGGCGCAGGACATGATGCGGGTCAAGCGCTACCTGCGTCGTTACCCGAAGGAGAACCGCCTGCTGGTGTGCGGCCCGAACTGCGCCGGCGTCATCAGCCCGGGCAAGGCGATGCTCGGCATCATGCCGGGACACATCTACAAGGAAGGCCGGGTCGGCATCGTGTCGCGTTCGGGCACGCTGGGCTACGAAGCCGCCGCCCAGATGAAGGCGCTCGGCATCGGCATCTCGACCAGCGTCGGCATCGGCGGCGATCCCATCAACGGCAGCTCCTTCCTCGACCACCTGAGGCTTTTCGAGAAGGATCCCGAGACCGACGCGGTGCTCCTGATCGGCGAGATCGGTGGCCCGCAGGAGGTGGAGGCTGCGCTCTGGGTGAAGGAGAACATGACCAAGCCGGTGATCGGCTACATCGCCGGCATGACGGCACCGAAGGGCCGCCGCATGGGGCACGCGGGTGCCATCATCTCGACCGCGGGCGAGAGTGCACCGGAGAAGACCGAGTTCCTGCGCGGCTGCGATATCACCATCGTGCCGGCGCCGAGCGAGTTCGGCCGAACCGTTGCACAGGTCCTCTCACGCAGGCGCTGAGGACGCTCCGCGCCTGCCCGGCGCGGGGCACGCTGCCATGACGACCCAAGCCCCACCGCCGCGGGCGGCGAGCGACAAGCCCCCAGCTCGGGAGCCCCTCGCCCTGCTGTCGCGTCTTCTGCTGGAGGTCACCGCGCGCCACGAGCCGAAGGTGGCCGCCATCCTCCGTGGCGAGTTGCCGCCCTCCGGTTTGCCGCCGGCGACGCTGGCGCGACTGCTGCAGACCCAGGGCCTCTTTTTCCAGCTCCTCAACATCGCCGATGAGAACGACGGCATGGCGCGCCGGCGCGTCATCGAGACCGAGCGCGGACGCAGCCACGTGCCCGGCACCTTGCACTTCGTGATTGCGGAAGCGGCGGCCGCCGCCATTACGCCCGACGCGCTGCACGCACTGGTGCGCAGCCTGCACGTGCGACCGGTGATCACGGCGCACCCGACGGAGGCGAAGCGCGTAACGGTGCTGGAGCGTCTGCGCCGCATCTATCTTCTGCTGCTCGACTACCAGTCCCCGCGCTGGACCGCGCGCGAACGCAGCGGACTCGAAAACAGTCTGCGCAACGAGATCGAAGTGCTGCTGCTGACCGGTGAGCTGCGCCTGGAAAAGCCCCAGGTCGCGCACGAGGTGTTCTGGGGTCTGCACTTCTTCAGCGAGACGCTGTTCGACGTGGTGCCGGAACTCCTGGCCAAGCTGGAAGAAGCGGTCGCCGAGCACTATACGGGCGCCACGTTTGAAGCACCGCCTTTTTTCGAGCTCGGCTCGTGGATCGGTGGCGACCGTGACGGCAACCCTTTCGTCACCAACGCGGTCACCCGCGCTGCGCTCGTCGAATACCGGCTCGCCAGTCTGAAGCGCCATCGCCAGCGGCTCGTGGACCTGGCGCGCTCTCTCTCCTTGAGCGGGCGTCTCATCCCACTGCCGGAAGACTTCCGTCGTCGGCTCGAACTCGCGCTCGCCCACAGCGGGGAGAGCGATGGGATTGCCGCACGCAACCCCGGCGAGCCGTTCCGCCAATTCACGATGTGCATGCTCGCGCGCCTCGAGGGCACCATCGCCTGCACCGAGCGCGGCGAGCCGCCGCCGGTCGACAGCGGCTATGGCACCGCCGACGCTCTTGTCGAGGATCTGCGGGCCATGGAAGCGGCGCTCACCGCGGCACGCGCGGAAACACTCGCGCGTGCGTTGGTGCGCCCGCTTCGGCGTCAGGTGGAGACCTTCCGCTTCTGCACCGCGCGCCTGGACCTGCGCGAAAACTCCACGCGCACCACGGAGGCGCTGGAGGGTTTGTGGCGTCTTCGCGCGCCTGACCCGACGGCCGATCCGCCGCAGCATGATTCTTCGCAATGGCGCGCATGGCTGCTTGCCGAGCTCGAGCGGCCGCTGCGCGAGACCCGCGACCTGGGCGGTCTGACGTCGACCGCGCAGGAGACGCTGGGGCTCTTTCGCCTCGTGCGCGAGATGCGCGCCGTCACCGACCGCGATGCCTTCGGCAGCTTCATCCTGAGCATGACCCGGAATGCCTCCGACATTCTCGGCGTCTATCTGCTCGCGAAAGAAGCCGGCCTCTTCGCCGATCCTGCCGGCGTCGAGCGATGCATGTTGCCGATCATGCCGCTCTTCGAGACCATCGACGACCTGCGCGGTGCGCCAGCAATCATGCGCGATCTGCTGGCGGTGCCGGTGATACGCCGCAGCCTCTCGGCACAGAGTGGACTGCAGGAGGTGATGATCGGCTATTCGGATTCCAACAAGGACGGCGGCTTTCTGCCGTCGAACTGGGAGCTTGCCAAGGCGCAGACGCGGCTCTCGCAGGTGGGGCAGGAGCACGGCGTCACCATCGCGTTCTTCCACGGCCGCGGCGGGTCCGTGAGTCGCGGTGGCATCCCTGCCGGACGCGCCATCGCCGCGCAGCCGGCCGGCTCGATCCGCGGCCGCTTCCGGCTCACCGAGCAGGGCGAAGTAGTGTCGCTCAAGTATGCAAACCGCGGCACCGCCGCCTACCAGGTCGAACTGCTCGCGGCGAGTGTGCTGGAGCACGCGCTCAAGTCAGAACGTGAGCACGAACTGGAGCCGGTGCCGGAGTTCGACGACGCGATGGAAGCGCTGGCGGGCGCTGCGCGCGCGGCGTACCTGCGGCTCGCGGCGCACCCGGGACTGGTGGCTTACCTGCAGGCGGCAAGTCCGCTCGAAGAAATCTCTTTGCTCAATATCGGCTCGCGTCCGGCACGCCGCTTCGGCGCCAGAACGCTGGCCGAGTTGCGCGCGATCCCGTGGGTCTTCGCGTGGTCACAGAACCGCCACATCATCACCGGCTGGTTCGGGCTCGGCAGCGGTCTCGCAGCTTTCAGGAAGGTACGCGGCGCTGCTGGCGACCTCCTGCTGGCGCGCATGTTTCGCGAGTCGCGGCTGTTCCGTCTGGTGGTGGACGAAGCGGAAAAGACGCTGGCGGTGGTGGACCTGGAAATCGCCCGGCTGTACGCCGAACTGGTGCCCGATGCAACGCTGCGAGACGAGATCTTCGAGCTGGTGCGCGACGAGTACGTACGTACGTGCGAGATGGTGCGGGTGGTCACCGGCGAGTCCGCGATCGCGGACCGCTTCCCGGAGTTCCGGGCGAGACTCGCGCATCGACTGCCAACGGTCAATCAGGTGAGCCGCGAGCAGATTGAGCTGTTGCGGCGGTTTCGAGCGGCCGCCGAAGGCCCGGAGAAGGAAGCGATCAAGGCACCCCTGCTGCTATCGATCAATTGCGTGGCGAGCGGACTCGGCGCAACGGGGTAGGTCGCGGTTCAGGAATACAGCAGGACGGTCAGGCGCGAACCTTGTTGGTCCACGCCCGATCGGGGCTCGTTAACGCGGATGGCGCGCGAGCAGCGCGGAGCGTTTCTGCAGGAGCTTCGACCCGAGTCGGGCCAAGACCCGAGGTTGTCTGCGGGTGGAAGTGACGACTTCACGCTCCGGATTGCGTAACACGAATGACATAAGCCGATTGCGAATGATCATATATTTTCTCTCCCTATGCGTACCTGTTTATAAGAGAGACATTAGGATCGACTATCGGCCGCGTCCAATAGCACTTGCTGATGGTTACGATAAGTTTGACCTTATGATCCGGCGCGCATCGCCGCCTCGACCACCGTGAGCACGGCTGCGGAGTCGAGACGGGCCCCGCCGCGCGCCATCAGTGCATTGAATGTCTGCGCCGCCACCGCGGCGCCGGGAACGGCGAGCCCGACCGCCGCAGCGCTGTCCAGCGCGATGTGAACGTCCTTGTGATGCAGTCGCGCCTCCACACCTGGACGGAAATCACGGCTCACCATCTTCGCTCCCATCACGTCGAGCATACGGCTTGCGGCAGCGCCGCCGCGAAGCGCCTCCAGCACCTTCCCAGGGTCGACGCCGCTCGCGCTTGCGAACGTGAGTGCTTCAGCTATCCCCTGCAGCATGAGCACGATGGCAAGCTGGTTGGCGGCTTTCGCCGCCTGGCCCGCGCCGGCGTCGCCGATGCGCAGCACCGTCTTGCCAAATCGGCGCAGAAGTGGCTCGGCCCGCTGGAACGCGCCCTCGGTCCCGCCCACCATGATCGACAGTGCAGCGTCGATGGCCCCGCGCTCGCCACCGGAGACCGGTGCGTCGAGATGCGCCACGCCGTGGGCTGCGAGCTGCGCCGCGACGTGCTTGGCGGTGGCCGGTGGAATGGTGCTGTGATCGATTACCAAGAGATCCGGTCGTGCGCCCTCGATGACACCGCCGGCACCGAGCACGACCGCCTCGACGTCCGCCCCGGCCGTCACCATGGTGAAGACCACGTCACAGCGCCGTGCGAGCTCTGCGGGCGACGCGCATGCAACCGCGCCCTGCTCAAGCAACGGTGTGAGCGCGGCCGGTCGCCGTGCGTAGACGCTGAGCGGATGGCCGGCACGCGCGAGATGCAGCGCCATGGGTCGGCCCATCACGCCGAGCCCGATGAAGCCGACGCGCTCAGGCATCGCCGCCCCTCTTGCTCATGCGCCCGAGCACCTTGTAGATCGCCGAGGAATCGAGCTCGCCTTCGCCGCTGCCGACGAGCGCATTGATGTGCTGCATGGCGAGCGCCGCGGCGGGCAGCGCCACGCCGAGTTCATATGCGCTTTGCAGCACGATGCGCATGTCTTTTTGATGCAAAGCCGCCTTGAAGCCGGGTTGGAAGTTGTCGTCGAGCATGCGCTTCCCGTGCAGTTCCAGCACCCGCGAATAGGCGAAGCCGCCGAGCAGCGCCTCGCGCACTTTCGCGGCGTCGACGCCGTTCGCCCGCGCGAGCAACAGTGCTTCTGCCACCGCCTCGATGGTCACCGCAGCAACTATCTGGTTGCACGATTTCGCCACCTGACCGGCGCCGCTCTCGCCGATATGCACGATGTTCTTGCCCATCAATTCGAAGAGCGGCCGCACGCGCTCGAAGGCCTGCGCCGGGCCACCGACCATGATCGACAGCGTGCCGTTGACCGCGCCGACCTCGCCGCCGGACACCGGAGCGTCCAGCATCTCGATGCCTTTCTCGGCAAGCGCCGCGGCGATGCGTCGCGTGGCCGCAGGCGAGATGGTGCTCATGTCGACGATGACCGAGCCGGCTTTCGCGCCCTCGCTGCAGCCGCCTGGGCCGAGGATCACCTGCTCCACGTCCGGCGTGTCCGAGACCATGACGAAGGTCACGTCCGACTTCGCCGCGACCTCCGCGGGCGAGGCGCACGTCACCGCACCAGCCTCTGCCAGCGGCCGCATGCTCTCGGCGCGGCGCGCGTGCACCGCCATCGCGTGACCGCCCTTCATGACATTGAGTGCCATCGGCCGGCCCATGATGCCGAGCCCTGCAAAGCCCACCTTGCTTGACATGTCGCGTCTCCGGTTTGATCGGGGCCTGTTCACGGACCCTAGCGAATAAGTCCCGCCGCCAGCAGCAGCGGCAGCGTAATCCAGAAGAGAATGGTGCTCCAGCCGATGAGCAAGGCCGCCGACGCGGAGTCGAGATCGAAGCGGCTGGCGAGCACCAGCAGGGTCACGAAGGCGGGTGTCGACGCTTCCACCACTGCCGCGTACTGCGCTTCTTCCAGCGGCGCGAACAACGCGTGCGCCACGGCCCACGTCAGCATCGGCGTCACAATCAGCTTCACCGCCGAGGTCACCAGAATCTCCCGACGCGGGGTGAGCTGACGCCAGGGAATCGTCATGCCGAGTGCGAACAGGATCGCCGGGATGGTTGCCTGCCCGATGAAGTTGGTGGCAGCGATGATCGGCGGATAGTGAAGTCCGGACTGCTGATAGGCCACACCGAGGACGAACGCCCAGATCGGAGGCATCGAGGCCATGATGCGCCACACCGACGGCTGTCCCGCCGCCGTGCGGTGCGCACCGAGGCGCGTGCAGATCCACACGCCCAGGCTCCAGATGAAAGGCACCGACATCAGCATATCGTTGAACACCGCATAGCGCGGCGCGTCAGCGCCGTACAGGAACACCAGCACCGGCACGCCGACGTTGAACGTGTTGCCGAACATGCCGCCGAGCATGAGGATGGCGCGGGTGCCGTCGGAAAGATCGCGGCCGAGCGCCGACCGATAGAGCAGCCAGTAGAGAACGAGCCCCGTGAGCAGCACCGTGATGCCGTTCAGCAGCGGCACCGTGAGCAGGTTCCACGTGATCGGCGTGACTGCCGCCACGGCGAACATGATGCAGGGATAGAAGAGGTAGAGCACGATGCGATTCAGCTCGTTGCGCACCGCCTCGACGTGGACGTCCTTGAACACCACCGGCCACACGCCGCCGGCCGCGACCAGCAGGGAGAGCGGCAGCATGACCTGAACCATCAGGTCGAAAAGACGCGCGAAATAATTCAACGCGGCAGACCGGTCAGCGGCAGTCGCGCCTCGCACCACGCCGCCACGGTCAGCGCTACGCCGTCGCGTCCGCGCCCGGCAGTGATCTGCAGCCCCAGCGGCAGGCCCGACGGACCGAAGCCCGTGGGAATGCTGATCGCCGGCACCTGCGTCAGCGTCCAGATCGTGCAGAAGACCGGGTCGCCGGTGGTCTCGATGCCGAGCGGCGCTTCTCCCGTCGCCGGTGGCGTGATGATCGCGTCGAAGTCCCCGAAGAACACGTCGAGCGACTGCGCAAGTTCATCGCGCACGGCGAGCGCTTCTGCCAGCTCGGCATCGCTCACCCGCGCGCCTTCCGCGAGTGCCGCCCGCAGTCCCGCGCTCAAGTCGTCCGCTCGCGTGCGCGAAAGCGCCGCAAACTCAACCGTTGCCTCGCGGTACATTATGCGCCGCTGTGCTGCGTGCGCCTCGGCGAAGCGCACGGGCAACTCCGCTTCCCATACCAGCGCGCCGGCCTCACGCAGCGCCGCGACGTCCGCGGCGAAGCGAGCCTGCTGCGCTTCGGTCGCACGGTCCCACACCGGCGTGCGCACCGCCGCGAGCTTTGGCAGACGATCGAGCGAGGCGGGTGCCGTGGGAATCCCCGGCTCGTCGGCGAGCGCGGCCGCGAGCCAGGCGCAGTCGGCGACCGATCGCGCGAACACGCCGATCTGATCGAGCGTGCGGCTGAACTGGTGGACACCGTCGAAGCGGATGAACCCCTGCGTCGGCTTGTAGCCCACCACGCCGCAGAACGCCGCCGGGCGAATCATCGAGCCGTTGGTCTGTGTGCCGAGCGCGCCCGGGCAAAAACCCGCTGCGACCGCCGCGGCCGAGCCGCTCGACGATCCGCCTGGCGTGTGCAGCAGGCTCCACGGGTTGCGCGTCTTGCCCGGCGTGAGAAACGCGAACTCGGCCGTGACGGTCTTGCCGAGGACGAACGCGCCGGCCGCTTCCAGCTTCTCGACGACGTCGGCGGAGGCAGTGGGCACATCGCCGCGATGGATCGGCGAGCCGCGCCCGGTGGGCACACCGAGCGTGGGCATGATGTCCTTCACGCCGATCGGCAGGCCGTGCAGCGCACCGAGCGGGTCGCCCGCGTGCTGTCTCGCGTCCGCGCGCCCCGCGCAGTCCACCGCCCGCGCCGCGTCGAGCCAGGCGAAAGCCCCGACCTCGTCTTCCAGTTGCGCGATGCGCGCGAGGCAACTTTGGGTGAGATCGGCGCTCGTAATCTCGCCGGTGGCGATCTTGTTGACGGCCTCGACGAGACCGAGACGAAACAGAGGAACCATGGGAACGGAGGATGAGGTGTACGAGTGAAGAAGGTTTCTTGCTGCTGCCCGGCTCGGGTTGGCGTGCAGACGGAATTTTCGCATCTTCGCGTGCACACGTGCCGATTGCAGGCGGCAGATATTGGAAGCACGAGCACACTACCTGTGCTCGCCCGGCGCTGGGCGTGTGAACGACAGATCAGCCGGTCTGCGACCGGCGTACGAAGGCTAGGAGACGCCGCCCGGGCGCGAGCGGCTGCTCAGTCGGGAAGCGACGGTCGCGACGAATACCGCCGGCGTTGCGAGGATGGCAAAAAGCACGAGCCCCAGAGGCCAGAGGTTGCCGAGATCGCCATTCAGGATGCACATGGCGACGAATTGCGCCCCGAACAAGGCGAGCGCCCAGCGCCAGGGCCGGTCAGGAAAGAAGAAGCCGATGCACCCCGCGACAAATATGGCTGCGGGATAGGCGAAGCCCCAGTAAGCGGCGCTGTCCCAGGGCTCGCGTCTGCCACCGAGAACCGAGGCGAGAATCCAGAGCAGTGCGCCGACGACCATGGCCATCAGGAGGGGAGCAGAGTTTCGCTTCGGCATCATGCGCGGGCGGCAGGCACGAGTCGCGCCAGCGGCGTGAGCATGATGACGGCCATGCCGGCATCAAAAGGGAACTCGATCGGTGTGCCGGTGATCACCCTTTCCGCGTTCGTTGTCGTAGCGAAGAACGCATTCTTGTCGGACCACGTAAGCCAAGCGGTACTTGAAAAGATGTATCGAGGGTGGAACCGGCTCCAACTTGCCAGATCACCACTTCGACAAACGCGTCGGCAGCTCACCAAGGCGAGGAATGCACCGACCAGGGCTAGGACTACTACGAGCAACGCTATCGCCAGCGCGTCTTGCTCAACCTGTCCCGCCGCGCACAGCAACTCGGCATGAAGTTCGTCGCCATCGAACAGACAGCCTGAAACCTCATCACGGATCAATCACTCCCGAAGTGTTTCTTGAGAGCCTGCACTTTTGACGCTGGCAGTGGTTGCGTGTAGTTGCAGACCAAGGGCGCCGACGACGCGCAGAATAGTTGCAAACTCTGGGTTTCCGGAAGGAGATAGGGCCTTGTAGAGGCTCTCCCTTCCAAGGCCGGTCTCGCGCGCGAGTTGCGACATGCCCTTGGCACGTGCGATGTCTCCGAGCGCTGCCGCGAAGAGCGATGCGTCACCTTCTTCGAGCGCTGCCTCGAGGTACGCTGCCATGTCTTCATCAGACTGAAGATGTTCCGCAGGATCCCAGATACGAGTATTTGCCTTGGCCATTTCTTTACTCCGCATACTTGCGCGCCAGTTCCTTCGCCTTCTTGATGTCGCGCGATTGAGTGGACTTATCTCCGCCTACGAGCAGCAGCAGATAGCGGTTGCCGTGCTGAAAGAAGTACACCCGGTAGCCCGGGCCGTGGTCAATCTTCAGTTCCGATACACCTTCGCCAACTGGCTCGACGACGCCGGCGTTCCCGAGCGATAGGCGTCGGATTCGGATGTCTATGCGGACGCGTGCTGTCCGATCCTTCAACGACGCGAACCACTTCTCGTATTCGGGTGTCTGGCGAACTTCGATCACGCGAGTGAATGTATCACATGGGATACGATCTGTGAGGCTCGATCACCGGCGGCAAGCTCATGTGCGGCAAGACCAAGCGCTGCGCCAACCGCGCCGCGCAAGCCCTGCGACTGGCCGCCGCGGCGCTGCGTTCGAGCCAGTCGGCGCTCGGCGCGTACTTCCGGCGCATGTGCTCACACATGGACAAACTCAAGGCCGTCACCGCTGCCGAGCACAAACTGGCGCGGCTGATCGACACGATGCTCACCAAGGGCGAGGAATACACCGATCAAGGTCAGCACTACTACGAAGAGCGCTACCGCCAACGCGTCCTGCGCCAACTCGCCCTGCGCGCCGAAAAGTTGGGTATGAAACTCGTCGCCAACTGAACGACCCGCTTGAAAACATTGCTCAAAACCAGTCACCTGGGAGGTGTTTCTTGAGAGAGAGGCTTCACGTCGCACGCGCTCCCTTTGTCTGCAGTTTTCGCTCCAGCGCAGACACAAGGGCGTCCATAGCGGAGCGCTTGTGTGGACTCAAGGCATCGCTAGGCCGCTTGGCAACTTCCCGAGCAACGACGGCCTTAACTTGAGCTTTGGTTGCATCGCCCCAAGGCTTACCTTGCTTCTCAAAGCAGGCCTTGATTCGGTCCGACCACTTCGCGTTGCCTCGAAACGCTGCATCAGCAATGTCAACGCCAAAGGAGTCAAGAATCCCTGCGCTGTAGATGCCACTGTCAAAGGTGTCTTCAAGCTCAGAAGCGGGCATGCCCTTGCAGTTCACGAAGGTAGTGTCCGCCATGCGCAGCATGCCTTCGCCCACTGCTTTTTCATAGGCCTTCTTGCCCGCCTCGTCGTTGTCGAGCAAAACATGCGTAACGCAAAGGGCATCTGCGAGGGTTGACAGCTTGTACGAGAGGTTTCCGGCGCCACCGATTTGTTCAAGCACCAACTGGAACTGCTTTAGCGCCTTGGCAATGGTAGGGCTTAGATGAGGAAGGAAGGCTGTGAGCGCAATGATGTCCTCGTCGCCTTCAACGACCAAAACATGACTTGCATTTACAAGATTGTCGGACGCGCGAACTCCGAGCAGCGACCGGATCGAAGAGATGTCTTTTGCAGGCTTCGCAGTATTCCTGTCAATGATGATGTTTCGATCGATCGTGGTTCGGTCAACGAACAGCGGGCAGTGTGTAGTCAGCACGACTTGGTTGTTGGCGGTAAGGGTATCGATCACCTCTCTCAGGCTGTGCATCGCACCTGGGTGCAGGTGTGATTCCGGCTCCTCGATGGCGACAATGGATGCGCCTTCGGCAACGCCTTTGTTTTTTAGAAGTCCAAGCGCAGCGAGACTCTTTACTCCGTCGCCCTTGTACTCGAGCAGCGTCCGAGAACCATCGTCAATTTCGATTTGACACTGATTACGAAGCGCTACACGTCGTGCCGATGATGGAACTCTTACCGTGACACCTCTAATACCAGGCAGGAACTGTGTCAGCGACTTGCGAATTGACTCAGACACTTTGTCCAGCACTGGTTGCTGCAAATCTGCAATCTTCTGCAGTGCAGCTATGTACTCTGCGTCCGTCTCTAGCTGAGCGAGTTCCGTTGAGAGCATCTCTTGAACCACAGATATCGCCTCGTCCTCCGTACGCACGGCGGGGATGTAGATAAATTGAATGTGCTCGGCAACGTACTTCGCAATCTTCCCTGACTTGGCCGAAAGGGCAGGGCCGCCATGGCCCTGCTTGCGCACGTTGATGTCTACCCTGCCTGTGCGGCCGAATTTGCCCTCGATCGGCAAGTTGCCGTTCAGGTTACTCTTAATCGTTTCGCGAAATTCGTCCGTCTCGTGGTCAGTGAGTTCGAACTCCAAGCGAAAGATTGACTCTAGGCCGCTTGTTCGCGACTGGAGAGAAATGGGGAAATCGCGACGCCAGGAATAGGCTTGAGAATCTCGCGGATCTCGGAAAAAGTAGGTCTCTTCCGTCGCGTGTGTGGTCAACGCCTTCATCGCGATGTTCAGAGCGCGTAGGACATTTGACTTGCCTTCGTTATTGCGCCCCAGGAGAACGGTCGAATCACCGATTGGTATCTTGTGAGCGTCAGTGATGCTGCGAAAATTAGTGACTGAGAACGATACAAGACGCATGACTGCTTTCCGTGAAGGCTAACGTGATGTAATACGTCCGAAAACGACGCAATTAATTGCGTCACCGAATCTTCGATCCGAAGTTCGGCGCTTGTAATCACCGACGTATCTTGAATACTGTCAGCATAAGCGTCAGGCCGTCAAGGAACGCTATGTCTGACTTCCGCACCGCCGATCCCGAACCCAAACCCCGGCTGCTCGAGCAACTGCGCCACGCCATTCGCTACAAGCATTATAGCTACCGCGCCGAGCAGGCGTATGTCTATTGGGTACACCGCTTTATCTTGTCCTGCGGCAAACGGCACTCAGCCAGATCGTGTGAGCCCGAGGTCACACTCTGTCGACCTTCAGGTCGCTGCTGCGGCGCAAGACCAAGCGCTCTCGGCCCTGCTATTCGTAATCGCGAGGCGCCCGTCTCTCTTGCATGGCCAGGACCGCCGACTGGCACCGTAGCGGTGCTGCGTCGAGTAATGTGCACACTCCGTCTGCTCGACGACTTGACTCCAGTCGTCGCCGACACAGGGTTGGTTCTGCCTATCGCGCGTCCGCCTTTACCGCTGCCTCAATCCGCTCTGCAATCACCGGGAAGAACGGATTGCTGCGCAGGCGTGCGAATTGCCCGAGCGGAATGACGAGTGCGCCCGCCTCGCCGCTCGGTGCGCCGCGCCCGAGCGGAATCGCGAGCCCGTCGGGGGCGCTGCGCGGCGTGAGCCCGTACATGGGGTCGTCGATCGGCGTGGGTATGGCGAGATGGCCGAGCGAGAAGACCCTGCCGGGCCAGGCGAGGCCGGTCGGGTTCGGGACGGCCTCGCGACTGCCCGGCTCGCGTATCCACTCGACGACTTCCTCGCTCTCACGGCTCGCGTTGCCGACCACGGTAAGACGGAACGGCAGCGCAGGGGCCGCCGCGATGCGTTCGAACGCGCGCTTGGGGCCGGGCGCGATCAGGCTCGCCAGGAGCTCCCGGCGATTGACGTCGAACACCACAAGCTCGTGTCCCTTCTGCGCCGGCAGCCGCTTGAAGAGCCGTGTCGCGAGGTCCGCCGCCAGTACCGTCGAGTCGACGAGCGACTGGAAGGCCGTGACCGTTGGCACGCGGTCGAGCGTGCCACGAGCATGCGCCCGCGCAAGCCCTGCTTCGAGCGCGCGCGTCAGGCCATAGATCTGGTTCGCGGCGTTGACCGGAAACGAGTTGTACTTGTAGGGATCGTACTCGGGCAGCACGTCGAGCCACGCGGCCTTCTCGAGCCCGGGCACGGGCGCGAGCAGCGCGGCGATGTTGGTCATCACTGCGAAGCGCGACACACCGATCGCTGGCGAGAACAGCAGGAGCCGCGTCGGCATCACGAGCGACGGATCGTCCATGGCGCGCAGCACGTGCAGCAGCGCAAGCGGCGCGCCGGTGGAATAGCCGGCGACATACAGCGGCTTGCCGGGCGCCTGCTCTGCCGCATGTCGCAGCGCCAGCGACGTAGCCGCCATCCAGTCCTCCCAGTCGACGTCGCGCAGTGCGCCGGGAATCGTGCCGTGCCCCGGCAACCGCAGCCATACGACATGGAAGCCGCGCTCGTGCAGCAACCGGCCGACAGTCTCCAGCGAGTACGGCGCATCCGAGAGCCCGTGCAGCATGACCGCCGCACCGCGCGGCGCCGCGTGCCCAAGCTCGTGCGTGCGGTTGCCCGAAGTGTCGAGCGCGATGCGTGCTGCGAGCGTGCCAGTGCTATAGCGTTCGAGCTCACTTGGCTCGGCGCGCGCAGACGATGCGTAGACCTTCTGCCGCAGCTCCGCGAACAGACGATCTTCCTGCGCAATGTATTCCGCGAACGTCCGCGGTGCCTTGCTGCCTGCCTTGAATTCGTTGACGAGCCGGACCGTATGCCAGGGATCGAGGTCAGGGTGCCGCCACCACGCCTGCGCGGCGAAGCCGACGGCCACGGCGGCCACGATCGCCGCCAGAAGCAGGACGGCGCCGATGAAGAACTTGAGCGTGCGCGAGAGGGACACGATGGCCTTATGCGCGGCCGCTCGCCACGTCGACGATCACCGCCCCTCGCTCCACGATTTCTCCCACAGGTCGAGGCGCGGCTTGAGCGGGTCGGTGCCGACTATGACACCGGAGTTGGCGAAATGAATCAGGCGGTCGACCGCAGGGTCGTGCTGCGGCCAGACCGGTCGCCGCCGCCGTTCGGATCGCCGGTCTTCGCGAAGGAAACCCAGTAAGCGCTCACGAGGTCGCCCATCGCCTTGTCGGTCGGCGTGGCCTTGTCACCGAGCACGGCGGCGGGAAGGTCGAAGGTGTAGGGAATCTCGAAGCCATGCGGCGCACCCATGAGCTTGCCCCGCTGCGATTCGCCCACGTATGCAAAGCGGTACGTCCACACTGGCGCGCCGGCCCGCGCCGATGCATCGGCAAGATGCCGCGCCGGCTCCGCCATCGTCCGGTCGGCGAAGACCTGCTGTTTGAGTTCGTCCAGGGTCTGGTCGCCGCGCAGGTCGTAGAGCTTGCGCGCCTCGCCAGCGTTGGGGCCGAAGGCAGCGAACAACTCGTTCTTGCTTCTGGCGGCGCCAAGCGCCAGGTCGCGGTCGTTCGTGCCGACGATGACGGGCATCGTCGCCTGGCGCCCCGCGGCGAGCGCCGCCTCGGGCGGTTCGATGAGGAACTGCCCGTCGATGATCGACATGGCCATGCCCGGGGCCACTGTTCCCGCGGACAGCGCCGCGAGCACTGCAGGTGCGGAAACTCCCTCGATAAGCTGCCGCTCCGAAAGCGCACGCAGTTGCGCAAGTGCCGTGATCCCCTCACCCTTGACGCCCACCGAGCGCGACCACTCCACCGCGATTTTCTCCGCGGCTGCGAGCGTGGACGAGGGCACGACCTGCGCCCGCGCGCCCGGCGTGCCGTGTGACTGCAAGATCGCGCGCTGGAAGAGGCCGCGCGACATCGGCGACACGAGGTGGGCGAGCACCGCACCGCCGCCCGCCGACTCACCGAGGAGTGTGACTTGCGCGGGGTCGCCACCGAATGCCGCGATGTTCCGCTGCACCCAGAGCAGCGCCGCACGCTGGTCCATGAAGCCGTAATTGCCGCGCACGTCGCCGGGTGCTTCGGCCGCGAGCGCCGGGTGGGCAAAGAATCCGAGCCGGCCGAGACGGTAGTTCATGCTGACGACGATCACACCCTGCGCGGCGACTGCGTCCGCCGGGTACATAGTCGTCCCGCCGCGGACCATCGCACCGCCGTGGATCCAGACCATGACTGGAAGCGGCTGTGCCGGTCGCGCCGTCGGCCGCCAGACGTTGAGCGTCAGACAGTCTTCCGAGACGTCCACGACCTGAGGCTGCATGCAGCTCGGGCCAAATTTGCCCGCCGGCAGCACGCCGGTCCAGGCTGGCACTGGCTGCGGCACCCGCCAGCGCAGGCTGCCGAAGGGGGGCGCGGCGTAAGGGACTCCCTTCCACGAGACAACATCGCCCGTTGCCACACCGCGCACCGTTCCGCCCTCGATCGTCACGAGGGTCGGGTCGGTCGGCTGCGCGGCGCAAACCCGGGCAAGCGCAATCGCGAAAAGTGCGACCAGGCACAGTGCACGCGCTCCAAGCCTCTTCGTCATTCCTGCATGGACTGGCGGGACTGACGAATCTGCTGTCACCTGTCGGCGCAGGTTGGATCGCGGCGCGAGTCGGTGGCGGTCGCAGCGGCAAGCAACCGCGCGCGGATCACGTCTGTCTCGGCTCGACTCCAGTTCTCTTGTGCGCTCGCTTCCCGGTGGTACTGCGAGATCTCCCATGCCCGAGCTTCGATCGCCGGGCGGTGCAACTCGACCAAGTCATTGCGGCAGCCACGCCAGGCATCCCAGTAGGGTTCGGCCTGAGGTCGACCGGCGTGGATCAGCGCCAGCGCTTGGTCGTGCTGCAGACCCTCGACGAAGGTCAGAAAACCCAACACGGTGAGCGGCGCGCGGTTGATGCCGGCAGTGCAGTGGACGTAGACGCGGTGACCGGAGCGCAGCAGTCGCGCCAAACCCACGACCGCGTCGACCAGGTGGCGGCGCTGGTCCTCGATGTCGAAATCGCGCATCGGCGTGTTCCTGAGCACCATGCCGCGTCGACCTGCCTGCCGGATGTGCTGGTCGAGATCGATGCGCAGTGCCGATCTGCAATCGTCGCACTGCACGGACAGAAGCGCCGTCGCCCCGGTGCCAGCCTGGATCGCGTCGATGTCAGTCGCGGCACGCGGGCAGGCGCCGATGATGATGTCGTCGCGTACCTGACCCCAGTTGAGATTCCATGTCCACATCGGCATCGGCGATCGCTGGCAGAAGTGTCGATGGCGCGAAAGCATACGCCCGAATGCATGGCTGCGGCGCGTGCTTGCGGGGCGAACCGGGTCGCCGCCGACCCGGTTCGCCGGCCACGGCAGAGTCGAAGCGAGCGAGACGGAAATCTCGGGTTAAACTCGCGCTGTGAATCTCGGCAACCTCATCATCGTTGCGGCGCCATCGGGTGCCGGCAAGACCAGCCTCGTCGCGGCGCTGTTGCAGGCGGACCCGGCGGTACGCCTGTCGGTATCCTTCACCACCCGCGCACCGCGAGCGGCCGAAGTCGACGGCCGTGATTACCGCTTCGTCTCCGTGCAGATCTTCGAGGCGATGCGCGAGCGCGGCGAGTTGCTGGAAAGCGCTGAAGTGCACGGCAACTTCTACGGCACGTCACGCACCTGGGTGTCGGAGCGGCTCGCTGCCGGTGAGGACATTCTGCTGGAGATCGACTGGCAGGGCGCGGCGCAGGTGCGCCGTTCGTTCGCTGGGACGATCGGCATCTTCGTGCTGCCGCCTTCCATGGCAGCGCTGGAGCAGCGCCTGCGCGGACGCGCGTCCGACAGTGCAGAGGTGATTGCGCGCCGGCTCGCGGCGGCGCGCGAGGAGATCGCCCATGTTGCTGAATTTGATTATGTTATTATTAACGAGCGATTCGACGAGGCGGTTCAGGACTTGGTCGGCATCGTGCGCGCCGAGCGCCTGCGGACGACGATACAGCTGCACCGGCATCCGAACCTTCTCCATCAATTCGACTCAAGTCCCATCCATGGCACGCATTACCATTGACGACGTATTGAAGTACATTCCGAATCGCTTCGAGCTCACGCTCGCTGCGACCTACCGCGCCCGCCAGCTCGCGAACGGCGCCACCCCGCTGGTCGAGGCGAACAAGGACAAACCCACCGTCATCGCGCTGCGCGAAATGGCAGTGGGCAAGGTCGGCCGGGAGATACTCAACCGGGGTCAGACCTGAGTGTGACCGGCGCACGACCTCGAATCGATTGCGACGGCCGCGTGAGGCACGCGCTGCCGTCAGAACGCTCGCAAGAGGAGGGGCAGCTTCCGGCTGATCCTCGCTGTCACAGGCGAACGGTCCGAAGCTGATCGTCGCCGCCATGTCCGAACAGCAGACGCTGCTCAAGAGTCTCACCGGCCACCTCAAGGCGGAAGACGTCGCGCAGCTCGAATCTGCTTATCACTTCTCCGAAGCCGCACACGAAGGTCAGTTCCGCAAGACGGGCGATCCCTACATCGTCCACCCGCTGGCCGTCGCCACCATCCTCGCAGACCTTCATCTCGACCCGCAGGCACTGACCGCCGCGCTGCTGCACGACGTGATGGAAGACACGTCAGTCACCAAGGGCGAGATCTCGCGCAAGTTCGGCAAGCACGTCGCCGAGCTGGTCGACGGTGTCTCCAAGCTCGACCGCGTCGAGTTCGCCACTCAGGAGGAGCACCAGGCCGAGAGCTTTCGCAAGATGCTGCTGGCGATGGCGCGCGACGTGCGCGTCATCCTCATCAAGCTCGCCGACCGTCTGCACAACATGCGCACGCTCTCCGGGCTCGCCCCCGAGAAGCGCCGCCGCATCGCGCGCGAGACGCTGGAGATTTATGCGCCGATCGCGAATCGGCTCGGCTTGAACAGCATCTACCACGAGCTCGAGGATCTCGCCTTCCAGCATCTGCATCCGGACCGTTACCGCGTGCTGTCGAAGGCCGTGAAGTCGGCGCGCGGCAACCGGCGCGAAGTGGTGCAGAAAATCCTGGAGGGCATCCGCGCGCGGCTCAAGGACTGCAAGATCGAGGCGAGCGTCACCGGCCGCGAGAAGCACATCTTCAGCATCTACCGCAAGATGAAGGAGAAGCGGCTGCCCTTTTCCAAGGTGCTCGACATCTTCGGCTTCCGCCTGCAGGTGAAGGACGTGCCGTCGTGCTATCTCGCACTTGGCGCACTGCACGGGCTCTACAAGCCGATCCCGGGCAAGTTCAAGGACTACATCGCGATCGGCAAGACCAACGGCTACCAGTCGCTGCATACGACGCTGTTCGGGCCCTACGGCATGCCGCTCGAAGTGCAGATCCGCACTGCCGACATGCACAAGATCGCGGAGGCGGGTGTCGCCTCGCACTGGCTCTACAAGAGCGCCGACTCCACGCTCAACGACCTGCAGCACAAAACCCATCAGTGGCTGCAGAGCCTGCTCGAGATCCAGTCGGAGAGCGGCGACTCGATCGAGTTCCTCGAGCACCTCAAGATCGACCTCTTCCCGGACGAGGCCTACGTCTTCACGCCGAAGGGCAAGATCATGTCGCTGCCGCGCGGCGCGACCGCCGTCGATTTCGCCTACGCCGTGCACACCGACATTGGCAACCGCTGTGTCGCGGTGAAGATCAATGACGAGTTGATGCCGCTGCGCACCGAGCTCAAGAGCGGTGACCGTGTCGAAATCATCACCGCCGTACACGCCAAGCCGAATCCCGCCTGGCTCGGCTATGTCATCACCGGCAAGGCGCGGGCGCATATCCGGCACTTCCTCAAGACGATGCAGTACGACGAGTCGCGTCAGCTCGGCGAACGGCTGCTCGCGCAGGCGCTTGGCGGCTTCGGCGCCAGTCTCGCGGAGATCGATCAGGCGACGTGGGAGCGGCTGGTGCGGGACGCACGCGTGCGCGGCAAGGACGAGATCCTGGCCGACATCGGGCTCGGCAAGCGGCTGTCAGTGGTCGTCGCCCGCGAACTGCTGTCGATGACCGAAGCGGCACCCATGGACATGAAGCATACCGGCACCGTCGTCATCCGCGGCACGGAAGGGATGACGATCCAGTTCGCGCAGTGCTGCCGACCGATTCCCGGCGACCCGATCATCGGCTGGATCAAGAAAGGCCAGGGCATGGTGATCCACACCCACGACTGCCCGGTCATGGCGAAGATGCGTGCGGACCCGGAGAAGTATCTGGACGTGGAGTGGGATCCGGAGACGAAGAAGCTCTTCGATGTCAGCATCAAGCTCGTCGCGCTCAATCGGCGCGGCGTGCTGGCTCGGATCGCCGCCGAGATCGCGGACGCCGAGTCGAACATCGACAACGTCAGCATGGACACCGAGGACGGCGGTCAGTACAGCACCGTTCACTTCACGTTGCAGGTGCACGATCGGCTGCACCTCGCCCAGGTAATGCGCGCTCTGCGGCGTATTCAGGAAGTGGTGCGGATCACGCGGGTGAAAGGCAGCACCCCCTGAACTGCAGCGGCGTCGTCAGCGCTTGGCGCAGACGCTCAGGCCGTCATCCCAGCCCAGTCGATAGTCCGTATCGAGGCGGTGCCGCTCGGCATCCTTGGTCGGGTTGCCGCGCGCCGTCTTGCAGCCGGCCGCGAACCCCTCCTTGAACGCTTGCGAGTATCCGGAGAGATTCACGGTCGGACCCGCTGGCCGCGGCTGGCTGCAACCGAAGACGGCAAGGGCGACCCCTGCGAGGACAGCTAACCTAACGATCGAGGCGCTCCACCATCCTTGGGGCGATGGATGCGTAATCCTTGGATACGATGGGTGCGACCGCGCTGTGCGGCGCGCGCCCTTCAGGTTCGCCCTCCACACAACCTGGGAGGGGGGCGCCGAGATTGGCACTCGAGCCCGCTGCGGACACCACCTTCATACCGGCACGCCGCACACAGCTTGTACCGCCGACGTTTGCCGACAGTGGTCCATCGTTGGTGTGGTCGATCGACTTACGCCCGGCAGGCGCCGGATGCACTGCTGGCTGACCGCCGACCGACTTCTGCGAGAGCGGGAAATCCCCGAGCAGGGTGGCAATGCCGAACAGGCTGTAGAGGATCACCACCACCGCGACGAGCAGCAGCAGGACATAAAGCCCCTGCTCCCAAGGCTCGTCGCTTTTGCCTCGGGTACGGAAGGTCGGGGGCATGAAACTACCCCACGGCGGGGCGGAGCGCGAGGGTACGTGCCTCCTTGAGTTTGCGCTCACGGCGTTGCAGTCTGAGCCACCGCGGCTTGAACCCGCGCTTTGGTGCGGGCGCTTCCGGTTGCGTCAACCGCGGTGCGGTCGACTCCGGATTTTCGGCCTCGGCAGATAGTGTGATCGTCTGGTTTTTGTTCATTTTCATTGGACTCCACGGTTGTGAGACACCGGTCTCTCTTGCAACCAGCGTACCAATGAGCAAAACCCATAAAAAACATAATGTTAGAGATTAATCTCGAGATCGCGTCGAGAAAAACCGTCGCCTGCAAACGACAGACAAATCGACAGAGTCTTCACAGCCCCGTAGCGCGCCTCTATCGCCAGTCGCCGGCGAGCGACGGCCTGTCACTCCGCGGCATTCTTGAATGCCCGCGGATCGAGATGGTGTCGCTGCAGCAGCTTGTAGAACTCCGTGCGGTTGCGCTTGGCCATCCGCGCGGCCTGAGACACGTTGCCGTTCGTGATCTTGAGCACCTGCGCCAGATACTCCCGCTCGAAACGCCGGCGCGCCTCCTCGAAGGAGGAAAGCGTCTCGGTCTGCGTCTTCAGCGCACCCTGTACCAGACTGGCGGGCACCACCGGTGACGGTCGACAACGCGACCGTCTGCTCCACGAGGTTGTAGAGCTGGCGGACGTTGCCCGGCCAGGGAGAGGAAATCAGGAGCTCGAGCGCCTCTGGAGCGAAGCCGTTCACCGTCTTCTTGTAGCGCGTGCAGAGCTGGCGCAGGAAGTGGTGCGCGAGCAACGCGATGTCTTCCCGTCGCTCCGCAAGCGACGGCAGCGCGAGATGCACCACGTTCAGGCGATAGTAGAGATCCTCGCGGAAACGTCCGGCGGCGATCTCCGTTTCCAGATCGCGATGCGTGGCGGAGATGATCCGCACGTCGACATCGAGGGTGCCGGTCGAGCCGACCGGTCGCACCTGCCCTTCCTGCAGCACGCGCAGGAGCTTGACCTGCAACGAAAGCGGCATGTCCCCGACTTCGTCGAGCAGCAGCGTACCCCCGTCTGCCGCCTGGAAAAGACCGCGGTAGTCGCGAATCGCCCCCGTGAAGGCGCCCTTGGTGTGGCCGAAGAGCTCGGACTCCAGCAGGGGTTCGGGGATGGCGCCGCAGTTGACGGCATGGAACTGCCGTTTCGAGCGGACGCTCGCCCGATGAATGGCTTGCGCAAGCAGTTCCTTGCCGGTGCCGCTTTCGCCGGTCACGAGCACGCTCGCATCGCTCTCGGCCACGAGTCGTGCCTTGGCGAGCAAATCCTCCATCTGCGGACTGCGCGTGATGATGTCGGCGCGCCATGCTTCACTGCGCACCGGTTCCTCGCCGCCCTCCTTGATGCCCGTCTCGGCAACACCGCTGACGGTCACGGCGCGCTCCAGTTCGTCGAGCAGCGCTTTCGGGTCGAAGGGCTTGGTGAGATAGCCGAAAATGCCGCGACGGGTCGCGGTGACGGCGTCCGGAATGGTGCCGTGGGCGGTGAGCATGAGCACCGGCAGGGCAGGATTGTCACGGTGGATCGCCTCGAAAAGCGACATCCCGTCCATGCCACCCATGCGCAGGTCGGTGACGACCGCCTGCGGTCGCGACATCGACAACTGGGCGAGCGCCGCCTCCCCGCTTTCCGCCGCCTTCACTTCGTAGCCAGCGGCCCTGAGCCGGATGGACAGCAGCTTGAGTAGATCGGGATCATCGTCGACGACGAGCACCCGGGGTTTGGTCGCGTTCATCATGTCATTTTTTGTGCGGCGATGATTGTTCGCGGTCGATGAGACTCTTCTCGACCTCTTTCAGGGCATCCAGCTTCTCCTGCAGTGAGTCCGCCCGCTTCTGCTCGTCGCGCATTCGCTCCTCCAGCTTCCGGTTTTCGGCTATCTGGAGGTAAACAAACGTGGCAAAGGCGCGCATTCCGTTGCCTGAAACCCTCTCCTTAACCATCGGTTCGAGGAGCCCCGCCGCTTTCGCATCGTCCGCAGCGCCGGTGTTCGGCTGCAGCAACAGCAACGCATAAAGCAACCGGTTGTAGTCCGTCTTCGCGCGTGCGAAGGACTGCCGTGCCTGTTCGAGTTCTTTGGCGGCTTCGCCTGCCGCCATCCTGCGCACGCCCTCGCTCTGGACCAGAAGACGATAGAGCTCGTTCTGCTGCGGCTCGGGCGGCGGGGGCGGAGCCGGCTCGGGTTTGACCTCGGGTCGCGGCGGCTCTACCAGAACGGGTGCGGGCTCCGGCTGCACCACCTCCGGCGGCATTACGACCGGCTTCGTCTGCGCACACGCGGCAAGCACCGCAAACGACGCGATCAGAATCGTGTGAGTGTACCGCGGAACTGGGTTCCTCATACAGCGGTGACCGAGTTCGCCCCTAGATCGGGAAGCCGCGGTGTCACCCGCGGCAGATTCACGCAGAAGCAGGCACCGCCGGCTTCCGCATTGCGCGCCTCCACGCTTCCGCCGTGAGCGGATACGTATTCCTTGACGATGGAAAGCCCCAGACCTGATCCCTTGATGCGCTGATGTGGCGCGCGGCGACCGCGAAAAAAAGCGTCGAAGACCTTTTCACGCTCTTCTTCGGCAAGCCCAGGGCCAGCATCACGCACCTCGATGATCACACGCTCTCCCGTTTGAGTGGCAACCATCCGAATGGTCTGGCCATCGGGAGAAAACTTGATGGCGTTGGACACCAAATTGTCGAAAATTGTAGCGATTCGCCGTTCATCTCCCTCGATCATGATAACAGGGCATACAAGATCGAGGATCAGGCCACGGCCGCGCAGCGCAAGCTGGTGTTTCCACACAACCCCTTCCAGCACCGGTCGCAGGGCGAACTGAGTAATGTTCAGGATCGACTTGCCCGCCTGCAATGCCTGGTAGGCAAGCAGGTCCTCGATCAGCCGCTGCAGTTCGACGCCGTTCACCCGCAGAATCTCCACCACTTCGCGCTGATCCTCGGACAGCGGGCCCACCGCCCCTTCGCCAAGCAGGTCGGCGCCTTCCTTGATCGCCGTCAGCGGTGTCTTGAGCTCGTGCGACACATGCCGCAGCAGCCGTGCCTTCTGTTCCTCGAGATCGAGCAGGCGCTGACGCATCCAGTCGAGGCGACGCCCGAGATACTCGAGGTCCGCCGGTCCATCGACGTGAATCTCCGTGGTGAAGTCCGCCTCCCCGAGTTGCCGGATCGCGCCTTCGATCTGGCGAATCGGCTTCGCGATGAGTGCCGTGAACCCGACCACGAGGAAGATCACCACCGGCGCCAAGCCGAGCAACTGCCAGATGACGAGCTTGCGCACCTCCTCCGCCTTCTCCTGCAGCGAGCGCACTTCCCGATCGACGACCTCGCTGCCCTGCTGCTCGATGGTTCGCGCCAGGTCGGCCAGTGCCGTGAATTCGCCGACCGCGTCGCGCAACGTCTCGGGATTCGAGCGTGACTCCATGACACGGCTGTGCAGCGCCTGTTCCGCGCTGTTCAGTTCGGCGAGCAGGTCCCGCCGCGCGGCGTCCGGCACCAGTTCCTCGAGCCCCAGCACCTCCGTCCGGAACTTCTCGTGCGCGACCTCGAAGCCTTCCAGCAGAGAATCGTCGCCGAGGATCGTGAACTGGCGGAAGCGGCGCTCCATGACCGTCACCTGCTCGATCAGGATGCGGCTCGCCTGTGCCGCCTGCACTGCCTGATGCACCGCTTTCCGGCTCTGGCTCGCCACCTGCCCCACCGACAGCGCGCTGGTGGCAAGCCCGAGCAGCAGCGGCAACGCCACCAGCATGAAGCCGACCACTGTCAGCATCAGGAAAGATCGGGGATAGTATCGCTGCATCATGTGACTTGGTCCCGTGAAACGCAGGTGCCGAAAGCGCCGCCGCCGCGCTCCCGTGAAATATCCGATCCGCGAGAGCATAATCATTCACCGGTGCAAACAAAAGTCGCCACACCCTTGCCGCATGTCTGCCTATCAGCGAATTCTGGTTCCCGTAGACGGCAGTGACAGCTCGCTGCTGGGCGTCCGCGAGGCGATTCGGCTCGCTCGCGATCAGGCAGCGAAAATCCGCTTCGTGTTCGTCGTCGACGAATCTGCCGTTGGTCTCACCCTCGAAGGGTTCGTCGCGTTCAACGACATCATCGATGCGCTCAAGCAGTCCGGACGCGATGCGCTCTCTGCCGCCCGGGCGCTCGCGCGCGAGGCGGCTCTCGACCCGGAGACGGCTCTCGTCGACGACTACGCGGGACGCGTCGCCGATGCCATCGTCGAGGAGGCGAAGCGTTGGCCGGCCGATCTCATCGTGATGGGCACGCACGGTCGTCGCGGTCTCCAGCATGCCATCGTCGGCAGCGAGGCCGAAGGCGTGATGCACAAGACACTGATTCCTTTGTTGCTCGTGCGGGGCAGGGCCTGAGGATGCCGCTCGATGGCTGAGTGCACTCTGGGTCCGGCGGACGACGGGCGCGCAGTCGACGCGCGGCCCGGGACGATGATCGTCATCGAGCTGCCGGAGAACCCCACGACTGGCTTTCGCTGGTCGCTGCGCTCCAGGGTCGAGCCGGTGCTGCTGCTCAAGTCAGACGCGTTCGTGCCGCCAGCGGAAGTACGGCCCGGCGCCGGCGGCGCTCGCCGCTTCGAGTTCGCGGCGTCAGCTGCCGGAAGCGCCGGGGTCGTGCTCTGGAACTGGCGCGAGTGGGAAGGCGAGGGTTCGGTAGCGAAACGCTACCAGGTGACGGTCACCGTGAAATAGAACGGGAACAGGACGGCACGGGTGAGGCTTGACGGGCTTCGTCTGATTATGCCGCGGCCATTTTTTCTCGCTCCCGTGCGTGGTCGAGCGCCGGGCGCGCCAGCAGCCGATCTGCATAAGCCTGCAGCAGATCGGAATCCACCGCAATTCGCGCAGAGCTCGCCCAGGCCAGCATGTGGGAGAGCATGATGTCGGCGGCGGTGAAGCGATCCCCGAGGATGAACGCGTTGTCGCCGAGTCCTTTTTCGAACACCCGGCAGGCACGTCCAAATTCCCACTTTGCGGCCTCTTCCACCGCCGGCACCCGCAGTTCCTGCGGCAGCGCGAAGCGGTGCTTGGCGATAGTCGACAATGGCTGCTCGAGCTCGGAAATCGCGAACGCCAGCCACTGGTTGTAGTGCGCACGGTCGGCCGTGCCGAAACCGGGGGTCAAACCCGACGCCGGGAAGAGGTCGCCGACGTAGGTGCAGATCGCAGCAGATTCAGTGAGAACGAGATCGCCGTCGACGAGCACCGGCACCTTGCCGGACGGATTGACGCGCAGGAACGAAAGGCGCCGCCCTTCGCCCTTGCGCAGGATCACCGGCTCGTAGTCGTATTCCGCACCCACTTCGTCCAGCGCCCAGGCAACGCGCATGGAGCGCGTATTCGGGCATCCGTACAGCTTCAACATGGCCACCTCCTGGCATCTGCCTGCGCAACAGGCATGCCCGTGACGCCTGCCAGCCGCCAACGGTCTGCGATGATAATCGGTTGACCGCAGGGACGGCGTGATCCGCCGAGGTGATGCGGCGTGGCGACGATGTCAGTCCAGCGTCTTCACGCCTGTGACGAAGTACGGCGTCTCGCCGAAGCAGCTTGTCGGCAGGAAGCGATGCTCGGCGTACTCCAGACTCACACGCTTGCCGACGACCCGGTTGATCGCCTCCGCCACGCCATCATCGCGGACGGTGAAGTTGAACTTCTCGGGAATTGCGCCTGGCAGGACGACCATGTTGAGTTCCCCCTCCCAGGTTTTGCATATCCAGCCTTTCCGGGAGAGCTTCTGCACGAGCCCGACGCGCTCGCCGGTGGAGTAAGACCAGCTGAGGGCGATCCAGATCCACGCCGCAACCAGCGCGATGAGGATCAGCAGGATGATCACGATCGCGGCGTATCCGCGTTGCTTCTTCATGGTATGGGGGGGTCCGTGCTCCGGCTGGGGCCGTGGAACACCGATGATAGCGGAATCGGGCAGCGGCTCGAAGCTGCGCTCCAGCAACCACGAATCGTCGAAATGGCGCCTGCCCACGAACGTGGTGGCTTGGCACCCGTTCTAAGAATCCCCGCCGCGTCGGCAGCACGGATCAGGCGAGTCGCTTGTCGAGGACGCCCAGCAGTCGCCCGAACGGCGTTTCGACGGCCATGCGCCCGAGTAACGCGCCGACCGTGTTGGCGGCCATGTCGAAGACATCGAAGGTGCGGTAGCCAGTCGCGCCCTGTGCAAATTCGAGCGCAATCCCCATCAGAATGAAGAGCAGGCACGCGAGCCAGCGCTGCGCACGCTCGGGGTAGAGCATTCCCCACCAGTAGGTGAGCGACCCATAGGCGATGAAATGTTCGATCTTGTCGCCGTGCAGTCCAGGTGGCGGAGGCATCGCCGGAGCGAGGGACGCAACGCAGACGAGCAGCACCATCAGGATGCCGATAGCCTGCCACACCCGGAAGTATCGTGTGTCTTGCACGCAGAGCGCCGAGTGCTAGCAGGTGGATCGTACGGAGAACGCGGTTGCGTTCACTTCTTCGCCTCGGACGGGACAACCTTCCACTCGCCGGAAGGCTGCTTGCAGAAATTCCAGCGCGCGCGGTTCCGGCTCTGCTTGGTCTGCGCGAACGTCTCGACCCGCCGGCAAGCGCTTTCCTGCCGCGTGAAATCCTTGATCACCCGCACACTGCCGAAATTGCCCGTCGCCGGGTTCTTCCAGTCTTTCGTCTGCCCGGGCGCTGCGCCATTGAGTGCCTCGTCCAGCGTGTGCTTGTACATCTCGCGGTCTTCCGTGGTCATGGTGCCAAGCGGAGTGTCCTCGACGAACCAAAGGTTGGCCGACCATGCCGCGGGCGCCGTCAGCAGCACTGTCGCCAGGACCACCCGCAGCCCGGCACGAAGGGGAAGCATCATGATTCTCTCCTTTGGCGTTTGAAAAAGAGTTTCGATTCCACCACAGGCATACCGGCGCGGCAACGAAAGCCTGTTCTCGTGCACGTCCCGGCGATCGAAAGCACGACCGGCTCAGACGTTGAAGCGG
>CAVRDD010000053.1:0-49189 GCA_963719715.1 uncultured beta proteobacterium | reverse complement strand
TGGTGTGCGTCAAGCCCGTTTGAGAGGAATTCTCATTTCTTGCAAACGCGAATGCTTATAGTTAGGATCAGCCGGGAAGTGCAACTCCCGCGCCCGGTCAGCGCCAGCGGCGCGTCCATCGGAAGGAGAACCCCGCATGAACCCACGCCAAACACTGGTATCGCTCGCGGCTGCCGCCGCCATGCTCGCGCTCACGTGCGCGCACGCCGCCGAGGAGAATCAGCTCAATCTCTACACCGCCCGGCACTACCAGACGGACGAGGCTCTCTACACGAACTTCGAAAAACAGAGCGGGATCAAGATCAACCGCATCGAAGGCGCGGAAGACCCGCTGATGGAGCGTATCAAGAGCGAAGGCGACAAGAGCCCGGCGGATGTTTTCATCACCGTCGATGCCGGCCGCCTCTGGCGCGCGGATCAGGCGGGACTCTTCCAGCCGATCAAGTCGAAGGTTTTGGACGGCCGCATCCCTGCGGCATACCGCGCCCCCGACGGCACCTGGTACGGCTTCTCGGCGCGGGCGCGCATCATTGTCTACAACAAGACGTCGGTGAAGCCGGGAGAGATCACCAGCTATATCGATCTCGCCGACCCAAGATGGAAGGGCCGCATTTGCGCGCGCTCGTCGGGGCACGTCTACATGCTGTCGCTTATCAGCTCGGTGATCGCGCACGACGGCGAGCAAAAGGCCGAACAGTGGGCGAAGGGTGTTGCCGGCAATCTGGCGCGTGAGCCCAAGGGCGGCGACACCGACCAGCTCAAGGCCGTCGCTGCCGGCGAGTGCGATCTTGCCATCAGCAATACTTACTATTTCGTGCGGCTGCTCAAGTCGAGCAAACCCGAGGACCGCGCCGTCGTCGAGAAGCTCGGCGTCATCTGGCCAGACCAGAAGGGACCCGGGGTGCACATGAACATCTCCGGCGCTGGCGTCCTCAAGTACGCGCCGCACAAGGAGAACGCCATCAAGTTCCTGGAGTATCTCGCCTCCGATCAGGCGCAGCAGTACTTCGCAAACGGGAACAACGAGTGGCCGGTGGTGCCCGGTGTGAAGGTGAACAACGCGGCGCTTGAATCGCTGGGGACGTTCAAGGCCGACGCGCTCAACGTCGGCGAGCTGGGCAGGAATCAGCCAACCGCGCAAAAGGTCGCCGATCGGGCTGGCTGGAAATAGCGCCCGGCGCGATGCGTGCGCATCGCGGCGCTACTGCGCGCCCGCGTCTTCGCGATCGACCGCGACAAGATGAAGACGGGCAGCATTCCGACGGCGACGATCGCAAGCGAGGCGGTCGCGGCCTCCGCCAGGCGCTCGTCGGCGGCGAGGTTGTAGGCCTGCACCGCGAGCGTGTCGAAGTTGAAGGGGCGCATGGCAAAGGTCGCCGGCAACTCCTTCATCACGTCCACCAGCACCATCAGCCCCGCCGTCAGCAGGCTGCCGCTCAGCAGCGGCGCGTGCACGCGCGCAAGCACTCCGCCCGGCGAGCAGCCAAGGCTGCGGGCGGCGGACTCCATGCTCGGCGTGATGCGGGTGAGCCCCGCTTCGACCGTCTGCAGCGCTACGGAAAAGAACCGGACCAGGTACGCATAGATGAGCGCGGCGATGCCTCCGGTCAGCAGCAACCCTGTCGAAAAACCAAAGTTCGAAGAGACGAACGCATCCAGCGCGTGATCGAGACGCGCAACCGGGACCATGATGCCGACCGCGATCACGGTACCCGGAATCGCGTAGCCGAGCCCGGCCAGACGATTCGCCGACCACGTGATCGGCCCCAGCCGCAGCCGCGCGGCGTAAGCCATCAGCAGCGCCAGCGCAATCGCGAGAAGAGCGGTGATGACCGCGAGCGAGACGCTGTTCCGGGCAAGCATCAGGAATCGCTCACCGAATTGTTCGTCGCCCTGGCCGAGCGTCATGCGCAGCAGGATCAGCGCCGGCATCACGAAACCGAGAGCGAGTGGCGTGCAACACGCTGCGAATGCAGCAGCGGCGCGCCAGCCGCGCAGGCGAGACTCGGGTAGCAGCCGGCGCGGCGCCGGATTGTGGTAGCGCGCCCGGCCCCGCGTCAGTCGTTCGGCGAGCAGCACACACGCGACGAAGCCGAGCAGCAGCGCCGAGAGCTGCGCCGCGGCGACGGGATCACCCATCGAGAACCACGCGCGATAAATGCCGGTGGTGAAGGTCTGCACGGCGAAGTACGAGACGGTGCCGAAATCCGCCAGCGTCTCCATCAGCGCGAGCGAAGTGCCTGCGGCGATCGCAGGTCGCGCGAGCGGAAACGCGATGCGCACGAAGCTGCCCCAGGCACCGTAGCCAAGCGTGCGCCCGACTTCCAGCACACCGACCGACTGCTCGAGGAAGGCCGCGCGTGCCAGCAGGTAGACGTAGGGATAGAGCACGAAGATCATCACCGTGATCGCCCCGCCGAGCGAGCGAATGTCTGGAAACCAGTATTCGCGCGCACGCCATCCGGTGATCTCGCGCAGCCACATCTGCAGCGGCCCGCTGAACTGGAGAAAGTCCGTGTAGGCGTATGCCATGACGTAGGCCGGCACCGCAGCGGCCGGAGTCCAACGCCCAGTCGAGCGTTCGGCTGCCGGGAAAGCGGAACATGGTGACGAGCCAGGCCGTGCCGACGCCCACGATCATCACGCCCGCACCGACACCCAGCGCCAGCCACACCGTATTGCGGACGTAGTCGGCCAGCACCGTGTCGACCAGGTGTTGCCAGACATCCCCGCTCGGGACGAACACATTGCTTGCGACGAAGACGACCGGCACCGCGAGCAAGGCGGCGAGGAAGACTGCGCACCAGCCGATCAGACCGAGGGGGCGAATTGCACGCGCGCCAGGCCGACGCGCCGCGAAGCGATGACGTTGCGTGCATTGGAATCGGGAACCTGCCGGCGTGGCGATCAGAGCGCAGTCGATGAATTGTAGACGACCCCACGCGCGCGCGTTGAGCGTTGAGAATGATTCTCTCTTGACCGCGTACAATCCCGCCATGGATACCGTGCTCGAGGTCCGCGACGTTGCCACGCATACGCTGCGTCGCCGGTGCTCCAGAATTTCTCGCTCCAGCTCCAACGCGGCGACATCGCCTGCCTGCTCGGCCCCAGCGGCTGCGGCAAGACCACCGTGCTGCGCGTGCATCGCCGGGTTCGAGCGAATCAGCAGCGGCGAGATCCGTCTCAACGGACAGGTCGTGAGCCGCGTCGGATTCACGCAGGCGCCGAAGATCGCCGCATCGGGATGGTGTTCCAGGATTACGCGCTGTTCCCACACCTGACGGCCGGACAACATTCGGCTTCGGCCTGCACCGGCTCCCACGCGCGCAGCGCGCCGCGCGCGTCGCCGAACTGCTCGACACGGTCGGCCTCGACGGAGCTCGGCGACATACCCCCACGAACTGTCCGGCGGCCAGCAACAGCGCGTCGCGCTCGCGCGCGCACTGGCGCCGCGGCCTGCGCTGCTGCTGCTGGATGAGCCCTTCTCCAACCTCGACGTCGACCTGCGCGAACGCCTCAGCCTGGAAGTGCGCGACATCCTGAAGGCGCAGACGCGACCGCCGTCCTCGTCACGCACGACCAGCACGAGGCGTTCAACCTCGCCGACGAGGTCGGCATCATGGATCGCGGCCTCATCGTGCAGTGGGATACGCCCTACAACCTCTACCACAGCCGGCGAGCCGCTTCGTCGCGGACTTCATCGGCCAGGGCGTGCTGATTCCTGCCGGGTCTGAGCGCGAGCCAGGTGGAGATCGCGCTTGGCATCCTCACCGGAGACGTGCCCCCGGAACCCGCTATCGGGCGCGAGTGCCGCCACGGCTGCTCGGTGGACGTGCTGCTGCGCCCCGACGACATACTGCACGACGATGCGAGCCCGCTCCAGGCGGAGGTGATGCACAAGGCGTTCCGCGGCGCCGAGTTCCTATACACGCTGCAACTGCCGGGCGGCGGGCGCATCCTGTCGCTGGTGCCCAGCCACCACAACCACGCGATCGGCGAGAAGATCGGCATCCGCCTCGAAGTCGATCACGTGGTGGCGTTTCGGCAGGTCTGAACGGGCATCAGCCGCGCCCGGGCAGCATCCGGCGGAAGACGTCGTCGCGGTCCACGATGAGGTGCTTGAACGCTGCAATCACGTGCAAGGCGATCAGCGTGACGAAGATCTAGGAAGTGACGACGTGGATCTCGTTGAAGATGCCGTACACAACCTTGTCTGCGGCCCCACGGCGCCAGTTCGATGCCGAAGTACTTCACGCCGAACTTGGTGAAGTTGGAGGCGACATAACCCGAGATCGGCATGATCAACAGACCGGCGTACAGCAGCCTGTGCATCCAGTTTGCCACCACCGCCTCCCATCGCTTGAGCGACGCCGGCAGCCGCGGCGGCACATGCGTCAGGCGCCACGCGACCCGCAGCGCGATCACGAAGAAGGTGGTGAGGCCGATCGACTTGTGCAGGTTGAAGAAGAAGGCCCGCTCGGGCGTGTTCTTCGGGATGTCGACCATGTACCAGCCGAGACCGATCAGCACGAACACGAGAATGGCGATCAGCCAGTGCAGGAACACGGCAACACCCGTGTAGCGATCGCGCCCGAAAGCGCTCATCGCGCGCCCCGCACGCTCTGCCGTCTGCTTGCGTCGCTCACCGGATGACCACACCCCACGGCGACTCGCCGACCGGGATCTCCCCCAGCACCTGGTAGGTCTCGGTGTCGATGACGGAAACGGAGTTGGATTTTCCGTTGGCGACGTAGAGCTTCTTCCCGTCGGGCGTGATCGCCATGTTCCACGGACGCTTGCCGACCGGCACAGTCGCCACGACCTGATTGGTCGCGGTGTCGATGACCGAAACCGTGCCGTCCTTGCCGTTGGAGATGAAGACGCGCGCGCCATCGGGTCGCACCGCGACGCCGTTGGAGAAATTGCCCGGCTTCACCGTCGCGATCACCTCCTGCGTCGCGGTGTCGATGACGTACACCTGACTCGCGGGCTGGGAGGCCACGTAGGCACGGCTGCCATCGGGCAGGAAGCCGATGCCGCGGGGCCGGTTTCCGACCTTGACGGTCTTGACCTCGGCACGCTTCTCGACATCGATGATGTCAACTGAATCGGCCTCCTCCGCACTCACGTACACCCACTTGCCGTCGGGGCTGAACACTGCGTGCTCGGGGTTCTTGCCCTGCGTCTTGACGCTGAACACCTTCTTCCTGGTCTTGGTGTCGATGAAGGAGACCGCGTTGGTGATTTCACTCGCAGCGATGATCCACTTCCCGTCCGCCGAGATGCCGACCCCTTCAGGAGACTCGCCGAGTTCGATCTTGCCGACCGGCGCACGCTTCTCGATATCTATCACCACCAGCATGTTGTCCGGCTGATCGCTCACGTAGAGATCCTTGCCGTCCTGACTGACCGCGAGACCGCGCGGCTTCTTCCCGGCCGGGATGTCCGCCACGACCTTGTCGGTCGAGGTGTCGATGACCGAAACCGTGCCGGATTTCTCGTTCGGCACGTAAGCAAGAGGTGCTGCGCCTGCAAGGGGCGCAGCGCACAGCAAGAGCGCGGAGACGGCTCGCAGCGAGATGTGCTTGATCATGGGGTTCCGACAGAAGTCGCGGCGGCAGGCGGCGCCGCGTTGCGTGATTATGGATGGAAAGGCGCAGGAATAGTTCCTGGCAGCCTCGCGTCACGGACGGAAATGGGAGATGCCGTGGCGCTTGAAGATTTCGGCGATTGTGCCGTCATCAAGCAGCATGGTGGTCAGCGTCTGCTCCACCCGTGCAGCCAGTGCCGCATTGTCTGCCTTCACCGCGACGCCGACGATCCAGCCGCGCGGCGCGAATCCGGGAGTCGGAATGCTGCTGATAACGAAGTCTCACGGTCGGCCCCTTGAGACCATCTTCAGCTCCGCGGCGCGCTGGGCCATGACTGCGACCACTTCGCCGCGGCGCAACGCGGCCATCGCGTCGGGCGCGCCGCGAAAGTGCACGAGCTTCGGCTGCAGTCGTCCGCCCGACGCCCCAGCAGAAACGAGTCCTGTGCGGTCGCGGTCTCGACGCCGATCGGCTTGCCGACGAGATCGTCGACGACTGCGGAGCTTCGGCCAGCTCCTGCGTGTTGTGCGCGATCGCGGACTTCCGCGGTATACGCCCGGTGATCTTCACCTTGTCATTGCGTGCGGCAAACCGCGGATCGACGGGGCGTGCAGCATGACATCAGCCGTACCGCCGCCGAGGTAGTGCCCCTTCGACGACCGCATCGCGGATCATCCTCCATCTGCTGCTTCGGAGGCCCCTGCACCCACATCAGATCGAGCGCCAGCCCGAGCCGCGCGGCAAGCGCGCGCGCGATGTCGACGTCGATGCCCTCGCCAGCATTCGATAGGCGGAAAGTCCTTGTACTCGGCGACCGGATACGGCCAGGCGCTGCAGCTGTGCAAGCCTTCCGTCGCGACCTCTGGCGGCGACATCGTGACTCGCGACAGAAGCGTGACCACGGCAAGGCGCGCTACACCACGAGAAAAAGCGTGCGCGAGGGCACGGCGATCGGGGTACCGGGACGACTCATTCTGTTCACGGTGCCGATAAGCGCGGATGGTCCACAGGCGCTTCCTGCGACAGCACGCCTCGAACTTCGGCATGTACACCCGACCGTCGCGAACCGCGCCGTTCGCACGCGCATCACGAAGATCTCGTCGCCTTCGCCTGCCCTCGGGAAGATACCGAAAGTCCGGCAATGCCGCCCGAGATCGCCTCCAGCCCGTGACACCGCGCACAGTTCTGATTGTAGGCCGAGCTGCCGATCAGTGTCGCAGCTTCTTCGCCCCGATAGGATTGACTTCCACCCACTTGTCGCCGATTGGCTTAAGTCCCTGCGTGTCGACCGCCTGTGGCGTTACGTCACCGTGGGCAAAGGCGACCGTCGCGCCCGAGGGTGAGCATGCCGGCGACGGCGGTGCAGCGTGCGATGTGAATCAGGTGCCAAGGTTGTCTCCCGAAGTTGTTCCGAATCGATGCGGACCATCTCGATCTGCACTTGCCGTGCCTAACGACGGTGCATTGCGGCCGCACCGGAGCCGCACCTAGTTCCGAGCCACGTGCAGCAAGGCTTTCGCGCGTGCGCACGTGCCGTGCGCGCGGCCGCCCTCTCGCCCGGGAACGTTTTTGCAGCGCCGTCCGCCTGCTTCCAAAACCTCAGGTGTCGCGGGACGGAGCAAAAAAAACGGCGCCGCTGCCGGCGCCGTTTGACAGACCTTTCTGATGCGTGCCTGCTACTGCACCGAAAGAACAGGATCGCACCCAGCGCATAGCCATTGTCGTTTAGCCGTGCTGTTCTGCGACTTGGACTCGGTACGGATGCGCGACTCGCCGACCAGGTTCAGGCGGCGTGGTGAGCGCGTCAGTACACGCCGACCACGTTGAGCTGTTCCGAGCTCGAGCAAATTGGGGTTGGCCGGCTTGAAGCGCCGCGCGCGACGCTGATCCACTCGTTGCTAGCCATGCTCAGGCTCGACGCGCCGTAGCTATAACCGACCTTCAATCCTGCCACTTGTACGTGATCTGACCGTAGTAGCCACTCGAGTCACGCGAAGCCAGCGAGCAGACCGTATTCCCGACCGCGCAGACGAAGGACTGCGCCTGGCTACCGATCGCGGTCGTACCGACGCCGTTACCGCTGTAGTAGTAGCCGACCGCCTCGAAGCCCCACATATTGGCACGCGCACCGATTTCCCAGGCGTCGCCGTTGCCGGAGAGGCCCGCAGGGATGACGGAGCCGTTGAAAGTACCGGTGCCACCGGCCGACGTCGGCGAGTTGTACATGAAGCCGGCCCAGGCCTTGAAGCCGAGCGGATCGCCCTCGACGATGTTGAACTTGTCCTCGAAGCTGATCTTCGCCTGCCACGCGGGGTGTGCGCGAAGCGCTGAGCCCGGCCGCGTTCAGGTCGAGAGCCGGCGCCGGCGCTGACCGTAGGTGTTGAAGGTCTGGAACATGCCGCCCGCAAACGAAAAGCCCGAGAAGCTGGGCGTGGTGTAGCTGATCTGCGGAATCCAGTCGGTGTAGATGTAACCCACGCCGATACGGCCCAGCGTGGTGCTGCCGCCGAGGAACGCCGGCGCCGGAGCCGACACCGAGCAGCGTCATGTCGGACAGGATCGCGTCCGACCCGAAGATGCCGATGTCGCGACCGATCTTGACCGGTACCCCAGCTCGCATCGCCGAAGGTCAGGAAGTTCTGCCGGATGTTCAGGCTGGAAACGCCGAGCGAGCCGTTGTTGCTGTCGCCCAGACCGAAGGTGCGCAGCGTCGGGTAGACGCCGATCGTCACACCGACGTCCATGTCCATCTGACGCGACTTGGCCGACCACACCAGCGCGCTCGGCAGCAGACCGGATTCGATGCTGGTGGTGCTTTGCCTTGGTGCCTTCGGCTTGGCCGCAGGCGAGACCGCCGGCGACCGTGCCGCTGAGCGTCCGAGCGACGCGCAGTCGTTGTAGGTGGCGAAGCCGTTGACGTTACCGGAGAAGTCGACATCCCACTCCCCCGCCTTGAAGCCGATACCGGCGTTGGCCGTCGACGCGCCGGCCAAAGCCAGAGCGCCGGCGACGGCCAAGCTTAGTTTTTTGTGCTTCAGCATCAGAAAATCTCCTATGATTTAGTATGTTGATCAGAACCTGCTTACATGCGCTGTCATGCTCGTACGGCGCATGTCAACGTGTCAACGAAATGACAGCGAGTTTTCGCTGAAATCCGCTTCCATGTCGTTGCGTAAAGCCACAATGCCGGGCTCGTGTGCGCTCAGTTCATGTTGCACCTGCGCAAAAGATCAGGGATTGAGGTCATCTCGCCGCTTTTCCCGCACCGTCTGGGCATCTCGATCGGTGCACCACAAATCCCTTAAAAATTAATGGGTAAGATTGAGCCGGTGACAGTTTGTCAGCGCACCCGGCCGGGTGTTACAGTACGGCCCAAGAAGAAACACAATCACCGGTAGAAACACAGTCACCGGATCGAATCGGTAGTACCGCCTCAGGAGGAGGCTCCATGGATGCAGGCGACCGCGCCGGGCGCATCGCGCTCGCGCGCAAGTTCTTCTTCGACAGCGGCAGCATTCCCCTAGGCAGCGTTCCCGAGGCCGTCGAGCGATCGTGGCGCCGTTGTCTGGATGCGGGGTTGCACGCTGGCACCGGCCGCGTCTCCGAACCGGTCGAATCCTTCCGGCTGCGGCAATTGCGCGAGCAAAGTCACCTGCTCACGACGCGCGCGCTCCCGTCATGGAAACCCTGTACGAGCAGATCGCGCACACCGAAAGCATGGTGATCCTCACCGACGCGCAGGGCATGATCCTGCATTCGCTGGGGGACGACGACTTCGTCACGCGTGCGCAACAGGTCGCCCTGCAGCCCGGGGTGATCTGGGACGAGCATCACAACGGCACCAACGCCATCGGCACCGCCCTCGTCGAGCGGACGGCGGTCGCGGTGAACGGCTCGGAGCACTACTTTCCGGACAATCACTTCCTCACCTGTTCGGCTGCGCCGATCCTCGATCCCTTCGGCTACCGTGATCGGCACGCTCGACGTGTCGGGTGATCACCGCGGCCAGCAGCCGCACACGCTTGCGCTGGTGCGCATGTCCGCGCAGATGATCGAGAACCACCTGTTTCGGGAGCAATTTCCCGGACTGCTGCTGCTGCATTTCCACGCGCGTCAGGAGTTCATCGGCACCCTGTGCGAGGGCATCGTCGCCTTCTCCCCCGATGGTCGGTTCGTATCCGGCAACCGCAGCGGCCTTTTCCAGCTCGGTCTGACCCTGCCCGAACTGTGCAGAAGCAAACGTTCGATTCGCTCTTCGATCTGCCGATGCACATGGCAATGCCGCGCGCGCGCCACGACGGTCTCCTCAGGCTGACGCTGCACACCGGCGTGCGGGTCTTCGCCAAGGCGCAACTGCCAGGCGGCGCCACCAAAGGCAAGGTGCTGCCGATCGAAGATTTCAAACGCGCCCCGGCCCGAGCCGAGGTCGATCACCAGCGCAGCCGCGGTCCAACGCTCGACTGTCTCAATTCCGGCGACCCGCGCATCGCCGCCGCCGTCGCCAAGGTGCGGCGGGTGCTCGGACGGGACATCACCGTCCTCATCCAGGGAGAAACGGGTACCGGCAAGGAATGGTTCGCCAAGGCGATCCACAGGGACGGGCCGCGCCGCAACCAGCCCTTCGTTGCGGTGAACTGCGCGGCGATTCCGGAGGGGCTGATCGAATCCGAGCTCTTCGGCTACGAGGAAGGCGCATTCACCGGTGCCCGGCGCAAGGGCGCACCCGGCAAGATCCTGCAGGCGAACGGCGGAACGCTGTTCCTCGACGAGATCGGCGACATGCCCCCGTCGCTGCAGGCGCGCCTGCTGCGCGTGCTGCAGGAGCGGACCATCACCCCGCTGGGCAGCGGCCGCGCCTATCCGGTCGACGTCGGCCTCGTCTGCGCGACCCACCGCCGGCTGCGCGAGCTCATCAGCCAGGGCCACTTCCGCGAAGACCTCTACTACCGTTTGAACGGCTTCGTCATCACTCTGCCGCCACTGCGCGAACGCACCGATCTCCCGGAACTCGTGCGGCGTCTGATGGAGGGTGAGACGCGGGGCGGCGAGCGCGTGCAGATCACTGCCGAGGTGATGGAGCTCTTCCGGCTTCACTCCTGGCCGGGCAATCTGCGCCAGCTCCACAACCTGCTGCGCACCGCGCTCGCCATGGTCGACGCCGATGGGCGCATCACCCGCGACCATCTGCCCGATGACTTCCTGGAAGAATTCGGCGATGCGGAGGCCACGCTGCTGCCGCTGCCGCTCGCCCTCGCTCCCTCCGCCCTGGAATACTCGACGCCGATCACCACCGGCAGCCTCGAAGACATCGAGTCGACGGCGATCCAGCGAGCGGTGGAGTTCCACCGCGGCAACATCTCGGCGGCGGCGCGCGAACTCGGCATCAGCCGCAACACGCTCTATCGGAAGCTCCAGCGCAACTGAAAATTTGCACGCCGGCATATTCCATCGAGCATTCTGATCTGCTATACTTTCTCCTGCGTGTTGTGGACTTGCAGCACGCTTTCATGATAGTTCTCCATTTAGAACCGGGCGCTGCAGCCCGGTTTTTTTATGGGCTCTCCCTGAGCGCTGAGAGCGCTCCCCCGCGGCGTGACAGCCGCCCGTTTCAGCCGGCCGCCCGAGCGCGAGTAAGCCCGGTACCCCCTTGCCTGCCCATCGTAGGCGAGGCCGCGATGCACAACCGATCCCTCAAGCACCTGATGCTGCTGTACGCCATGGGCTATCTCGCGCTCGTGCTGGCGGCGCGGGCGCCGTCGGCGGCGCCGGCATGTACTACCTGCGCCAGGCGTCGAAGGAGTCGGCGCGCATCACCAGCATCGTCAACGAGGTGCAGGACATGCGCGGCAACCTCTACCGCCAGGTCAAGGAAGTCTTCGACGGCGCGTTCCTGAACGACCCCTACGCACAGCAGCAGTACCAGCAGTACCAGCGGCGCATCGAACAGCATCTGGCCCGTATCGAGGCCTCCCCCCTGAACGGCACGAGCGCGAAGCGATGAATCGGCTGGAAGCGGCCTACCGGACGGTGAAGGAACAGTCCGACGGCATCCTCGAGAGCCGCTCGACCATGAGCCTCCTGCAGCGCCAGAAGATCTTCGACGCCGAGCTGGAAGGCGAGGGGCTCGGCGAGTACGAGGACGCCTTCCGCGCCATCGAGCGGCTGCTGCAGTTACAGCAGTCGGAACAGCAGGATCGGCTCGGCACCCTCAACGTGCTGGCACCGCTGCTGTTCGTGGTCCCCGTCCTGCTCGCGCTGGCGCTGCTCGTGCTGTCGCGCCTCTTCCTCAAGCAGCAGGTGGTCGCCCCGCTCTCGCGGCTGGAATCGGCCACGCACAAGATCGCCGAGCGGCGACCTGTCGCACCGGGTGCCGGAGGGCGGTGCAGAGGAACTGCGACTGCTGGCGCAGGCGGTGAACCGGATGGCGGAGGATCTCGAGGCCAGCCGCGCCTCGCTCGTGCGCGCCGAGAAGCAGGCCACGCTCGGCGCCCTGTTGCCCGTGGTGGCGCACAACATCCGCAATCCGCTCGCCAGCATCCGCGCCATCGCCCAAGTGACGAGCCGCTCCCCCGTTGCACCCGACGTCCGCGACGGTCTGCACGGCATCATCTCTACTGCGGACAAGCTCGACCGCTGGACGCAATCGCTGCTCAACTACCTGCATCCGCTCGCGCCGCAGCGCGCCGCTTGCAAGCTCTCCGCGCTTCTGGACAATGTTGCGCAGATGTTGCAGCCCAAGCTCGAACAGAAGGAACTGAACCTGCACCGCGAAGGCTGGGAGGAGGACACCGAAATCCGCGTCGATCCGCAGCTCATCGAGCAGGTGCTGCAGGGACTCTTGTCGAACGCGATCGAAGCCTCGCCCGCTGCCGGACAGGTGACCGTGCGCGTGAACGGAACCACGGACGCCGCTTTCCTGTCGATCTGCGACGAAGGCGCCGGGATGCCGTTCTCGCCGACCACTCACGATCTCGCGCCTGGGCCCTCCACGAAACGCTTCGGGACCGGGCTCGGCATTCCCTTCGCCATGAAGGTGTGCGACGTTCACGGCGGCAGCATCGTGTTCGAGCACCTGTCGCCCCGAGGGACCGAAGTGCGCATACGCCTGCCGCGAACCTGAGCCACCGATGGAAGCCGTCATCACCAACCTGCCCCCGAAGGTCACGGCCCGCGCCCGCATCCTCGTCATCGAGGACGAGAGTCTCTTCGCGCGTGCGGTTGCGAAGTCGCTCGAGACAGCGCCATTCGAGGTCTCCTGCGCCGCGACGCTCGCCGCCGGCCGCCAGGCCATGCAGGCAGCCGCGCCCGACCTCGTTCTGCTCGACCTGCGTCTGCCCGACGGCAATGGCCTGGATTTCCTGGCGGAACTCGCCGCGCTCGGCGAGGACCGTCCGCAGGCGCTCGTGCTGACTGCCTACGGCGAGATCGGCGACGCCGTGCAGGCGATCAAGCTCGGCGCCGCGGACTACCTCAAGAAACCGATCGATCTCGACGAACTGCGGCTGGTGGTGGAACGCGTGCTTGCCACGACCCAGATGCGCAATCAGCTCGACTACTCGCGCGAGCGCGACAGCCACGTCGCCGTCGAGGGTGCGCTGCTGATCGGCGAGAGTCCGCCGATTCAGCGGCTGCGTGATCAGATCCATCGGCTGGCGCGCTTGGGCGGTGGTACCGGCGAGCCGGCGCCCACCGTGCTCATCCTGGGTGAGACCGGCAGCGGCAAGGACGTCGCCGCGCGCCTGATGCATCTGGCCGGGCCCGTGCGCGAGCAGCCGTTCGTTCAGGTCGACTGCGCGAGCCTGCCGCGCGACCTGATCGAGGCCGAGCTCTTCGGTCACGAGAAGGGCGCGTTCACGAGCGCGGTCGGCGCCCGCGCCGGCCTGCTCGAAGCCGCGGAAAAGGGGACGATCTTTCTCGACGAGATCGGCGAACTACCGCTCGACCTGCAGGCAAAACTCTTGAACGTGATCGAGCGCCGGCGCACGCGCCGCGTCGGCAGCGTGAAGGAACGGCCGATCCACGCGCGCATCATGGCGGGCACCAACCGTGACCTGCCGGCGATGATCGCCGAGGGCACCTTCCGCGCCGATCTTTATTACCGCCTCAATGTCATCACGCTGACGGTGCCCCCGCTGCGCGATCGCAGCGCAGATATCGTCCTGCTCGCCCGCCATTTCGCGCTGCAGACCGCGCGCCGTTACGGGCTGCCCTCGCACCGTTTCAGCCCCGCCGCGCTGGAGGCGATGAGCCGCTATCACTGGCCCGGCAACGTGCGCGAACTGCGTCACCTGGTGGAGCGGGCGGTGCTGCTCTCGCACGGCGCAGTGATCGACGCGCAGGCCCTCGCCCTCACCCAGACGCCGCAGGCGATGGCGGATTCATTTCCGCTCAAGGGACTCACGCTGGAGGCGGCCGAGCGGATCCTCATCGAGCAGGCGCTGCGCGACGCCGGCAACAACGTGTCGGAGGCAGCGCGCCGGCTGGGCGTAAGCCGAATGACGCTGAGATATCGGATGGACAAGTACGGCTTCAAGGACGGTTGAGATGTCTGCCAGAATGGCACGGGGTTTGCGCAAGTGGTCCAAAGCACCGTCAAGGCTTTTTTCAGCTTTGATGCTCCGGCCAGGGTCCGTCCACCCTGGCCTTTGTTTTTGTGGGTTTTGCGTGGAACCCCTACGTTGTGCGCGGTCCAATCCGCGCGGACACGCTGGTTGATATCAACCACCAATCGGTTCCGTGCAACCACCCGGACATCACGACATCGACAGGGCGGGCCGAACCTGGGTCGGCGAAATACCTCGCCATGAACCGTCAGCAGCCCGAGGTCCTGCGGCTGCCACTGCATGAAGATCACACCTGATCCAGAGATCCAGCAAGTCGCGACGGCACCGCTGCGGCCAACTGTTGTTGCTGCCCCGAACTCCCGTCGCCGCGTCTGGTTCTGGCTGCTCGCCAGCTTGGTGGTCATTGGCATCGCCTACGCGACCTACGCGCGTCTCGCCGCCACCACGGACCACGCGGCGGGCCCCAAGGGCTTCGGTGCGGGCGAGCGTCCGATTCCGGTTGCCACCGCCACCGCGAGGACCGGCGACATCGACATCTTCCTCGAGGGGCTCGGCACGGTGACGCCGCTCAAGACCGTCACCGTGCGCAGCCGCGTCGACGGGCAGCTGATGCGGGTGCTGTTCAAGGAAGGCCAGATCGTCAAGGAAGGCGATCTGCTCGCCGAGATCGACCCGCGGCCGTTCGAGGTGCAGCTCGCGCAGGCGGAAGGGCAGCTGCGCGCGCGACCAGGCGCTGCTCGACGAATGCCCAGCTCGACCTCGAACGCTATCGCACGCTGTTCGAGCAGGATTCGATCGCGAAGCAGCAGGTCGACACGCAGGCAGTCGCTGGTGCGCCAGTACGAGGGCGCGGTCAAGGTCGACCAGGGCGCAGGTCGACAACGCGAAGCTGCAGCTCACGTATGCCCGGATCACCGCGCCGATCAGCGGCCGCGTCGGGCTGCGTCAGGTCGATCCCGGCAACATCGTCCGCGCCTCCGATGCGAACGGCCTCGTCGTCATCACCCAGCTGCAGCCGATCACCGTGGTCTTCACGATGCCGGAGGACAAGCTGCCGCGAGGTGATGAAGCGGATCGCCACGCGGCGATCGCCTGCCGGTCGACGCCTACGACCGCGAGAAGAAAGCGCAGGCTGGCGCAGGGCGTGCTGCTGACCGTCGACAACCAGATCGATCCCGCCACCGGCACGGTCAAGCTCAAGGCCGAGTTCCCGAACACCGACGGCGCGCTCTTCCCGAACCAGTTCGTCAACGTGCGCATGCTGCTCGACACCCGCCGCGGCGTCACCGCCATCCCGGTGGCGGCGATCCAGCGCGGCAGCGCAAGGCACCTTCGTCTACGTCGTGACAGCCCGAGCAGACCGTCGCGCTGCGGCCGGTCCAAGTCGCGGCCATCGAGGGCGAACAGCGCGATGGTCGAATCCGGGCGTGGCGCCGGCGAGCGTCGTCGTCGTCGACGGCGCCGACCGGCTGCGCGAAGGCGCCAGGGTCGATGTCGACGAGCGCGCAGCGCCGCAGCGCGCGCCCGCAGCCGACGCGAAAGCCGCCGCCAGACCCGGCCGGCAGCCGCGCGCGCCCGAGGGTCGCGCGCCGGCCATGAATCCGTCGCGGCCGTTCATCCTGCGGCCGGTCGCGACCTCGCTGCTGATGGTCGGCGATCCTGCTCGCCGGGCATCGTCGCCTATCGCCTGCTGCCGCTGTCGGCGCTGCCGGAGGTCGACTACCCGACCATCCAGGTGGTGACGTTCTATCCGGGCGCCAGCCCGGACGTGATGACCTCGTCGGTCACCGCGCCGCTCGAGCGCCAGTTCGGCCAGATGCCGGGCCTGAAGCAGATGTCGTCGACCAGCTCCGGCGGCGCCTCGGTCATCACGCTGCAGTTCGATCTCGACCTGACGCTCGACGTCGCCGAGCAGGAGGTGCAGGCGGCGATCAACGCCGCCGGCAACCTGCTGCCGGCCGATCTGCCGGCGCCGCCGATCTACAGCAAGGTCAATCCGGCCGACGCGCCGATCCTGACGCTCGGCGCTCACCTCGACGACGCTGCCGCTGCCGGAGGTCGCAGGACCTGGCCGACACGCGGCTCGCGCAGAAGATCTCGCAGCTCTCCGGCGTCGGCCTGGTCAGCATCAGCGGCGGGCAGCGGCCGGCGGTGCGCGTCCAGGTCAACCCGACGGCGCTCGCCGCCTACGGCCTGACGCTCGACGACCTGCGCACCGCGATCGCCAACGCCAACGTCAACCAGGCCAAGGGCAGCTTCGACGGCGCCGCAGCGCGCTTCGACCATCGACGCCAACGACCAGCTGCGCGCCGCCGCCGAGTACCGCGACCTCGATCGTCGCCTATCGCAACGGCGCGCCGGTCCGCCTGTCCGACGTCGCCGACGTCGTCGACGGCGCCGAGAACGCGCGCCTGGCGCGCGTGGGCTGAACGACGACGCCGGCGGTCGATCCTGAACATCCAGCGCCAGCCGGGCGCCAACGTCATCGAGGTGGTCGACCGCGATCAAGGCGCTGCTGCCGCAGCTGCAGGCGTCGCTGCCGGCCGTCGGTCGACGTGACGGTGCTGACCGACCGCACCGTCGACCATCCGCGCCTCGGTGCGCGACGTGCAGTTCGAGCTGCTGCTGGCGGTGGCGCTGGTGGTGATGGTGATCTTCCTGTTCCTGCGCAACCTGTCGGCCACGCATCATCCCGAGCGTCGCGGTGCCGCTGTCGCTGGTCGGCACCTTCGGCGTCATGTATCTGGCCGGCTTCTGCCTCAACAACCTGACGCTGATGGCGCTGACCATCGCGACCGGCTTCGTCGTCGACGACGCCATCGTGATGATCGAGAACATCGCGCGCTACATCGAGGAGGGCGAGTCGCCGCTGCGAGGCGGCGCTCAAGGGCTCGGAGCAGATCGGCTTCACCATCATCTCGCTGACGCGTGTCGCTGATCGCCGTGCTGATCCCGCTGCTGTTCATGGGCGACGTCGTCGGGCGCCTGTTCCGCGAGTTCGCGATCACGCTGGCGGTGGCGATCCTGATCTCGGCGGTGGTGTCGCTGACGCTGACGCCGATGATGTGCGCGCGGCTGCTGCGGCACACGCCGGAAGCCGAGCAGGGCCGCTTCTACCGCGCCAGCGGCGCGCGTCTTCGACGCGCGTGATCGCGCGCTACGGCGCGCATGCTCGACTGGGTGCTCGACCGCCAGGGCGCGACGCTGGCTGGTGGCGGTCGCGCACGCTGGCGCTCACCGTCGCTGCTCTACGTCGTCGTGCCCAAGGGCTTCTTCCCGGTGCAGGACACCGGCGTCATCCAGGGCATCTCCGAGGCGCCGCAGTCGATCTCGTTCGCGGCGATGGCCGAGCGCCAGCAGGCGCTCGCGCGCGTCGATCCTGCAGGATCCCGGCGGTCGCAGAGCCTGTCGTCGTTCATCGGCGTCGACGGCACCAACGCGACGCTCAACAGCGGGCGCATGCTGATCAACCTGAAGCCGCTCGCCGAGCGCGACGGCGACGCGACCGAAGTGATCCGCCGGCTGCAGCCGCGAGCTCGCGCAGGTCGCCGGGCATCACGCTCTACATGCAGCCGGTGCAGGACCTGACCATCGAGGACCGCGTCAGCCGCACGCAGTACCAGTTCAGCGCTCGAGGACGCCGACGCCGACGAGCTCGCGCGACTGGGTGCCGCGGCTGGTCGAGCGCACTGCGCGCAGCTGCCCGCAGCTGGCCGACGTCGCCAGCGACCTGCAGGACAGCGGGCCTGCAGGCGTATCGTCGACATCGACCGCGACACCGCCGGCCGCCTCGGCGTCACGCCGGCGGCCATCGACAACGCGCTCTACAACGCCTTCGGCCAGCGCCTGGTCTCGACCATCTTCACCCAGTCCAACCAGTACCGCGTGGTGCTCGAGGTCGAGCCCGAGTTCCAGCAGCGGCCCGGAGGCGCTCGACGGCATCTACGTGCCGTCGGCCACCGGCGCGCCAGGTGCCGCTGTCGACGCGTTGCGCGCGTCATCGAGAAGCACGGCGCCGCTCGCCGATCAACCACCTCGGGCCAGTTTCCCGGCGGCGACGATCTCCTTCAACCTGGCGCCGGGCGCGTCGCTCGGCGAGGCGGTCGACGCGATCGACAGCGCGCGCAGCGCGAGACTCGGCCTGCCGCGCGAGCATGCAGACGAGCTTCCAGGGCGCGGCGCTGGCCTTCCAGCGCCTCGCTCGACAACACAGCTGCTGCTGATCCTGGCGGCCCTCGTCACCATGTACATCGTGCTCGGCGTGCTCTACGAGAGCTACATCCACCCGATCACGATCCTGTCGACGCTGCCCTCGGCCGGTGTCGGCGCGCTGCTGGCGCTGATGCTCGCCGGCACCGACCTCGGCGTCATCGCGATCATCGGCATCATCCTGCTGATCGGCATCGTCAAGAAGAACGCGATCATGATGATCGACTTCGCGCTCGACGCCGAGCGCAACGAGGGCATAGCCGCCGCGCGAGGCGATCTACCAGGCCTGCCTGCTGCGCTTCCGGCCGATCCTGATGACCACGCATGGCGGCGCTGCTCGGCGCGCTGCCGCTGATGCTCGGCAGCGGCGTCGGCTCCGAACTGCGCCATCCGCTCGGCATCGACCATGGTCGGCGGCCTGATCGTCAGCCAGGTGCTGACGCTCTTCACCACGCCGGTGATCTATCTCGCCTTCGACCGGCTCGCGCGCGCGCCTCGGCCGGACGCATGCCGCGCGACGGCGCGAACCCGGCGGCCGAGGGACGGCAGCCGTGAACATCTCCGCGCCCTTCATCGACCGGCCGGTCGCGACGACGCTGCTCACGCTGGCGCTCGTCGCTCGCGGGCGCCGTCGCGTTCCGGCTGCTGCCGGTCGCGCCGCTGCCGCAGGTCGACTTCCCGACCATCTCGGTGTCAGGCGTCGCTGCCCGGCGCGAGCCCGGAGACGATGGCGGCGACCGTGGCCACGCCGCTCGAGCGCGCAGCTCGGGCGCATCGCCGGCGTCACCGAGATGACCTCGATCGAGCTCGCTCGGCTCGACGCGCATCACGCTGCAGTTCGACCTCAACCGCGACATCGACGGCGCCGCGCGCGACGTGCAGGCGGCGATCAACGCCGCGCGCGCGCCGCTGCCGACGAGCCTGCCGCAGCAACCCGACCTACCGCAAGGTCAATCCGGCCGATGCGCCGATCATGATCCTCGCGCTCACCTCGCGACACGATGACGCCGGGCCAGATGTACGACGTCGCGTCGACCGATCCTCGCGCAGAAGCTCTCGCAGGTCGAGGGCGTCGGCCAGGTCGAGCGTCGGCGGCAGCTCGCTGCCGGCGGTGCGCGTCGAGCTCAACCCGACCGCGCTCAACCAGTACGGCATCGGCCTCGAGGATGTGCGCGCGGCGCTCGCCGCGGCCAATGCCAACCGGCCGAAGGGCGCGGTCGAGGACGGCGACCGGCACTGGCAGATCTACGCCAACGACCAGGCGACGCACGCGCCGCGGACTACCGCCGCTGATCGATCGCCTACCGCAATGGCGCGCCGGTGCGGCTGGCCGACGTGGCCGAGGTGCGTCGACTCGGTCGCAGGACGTGCGCAACGCCGGGCTCGGCCAACGGCAAGCCGGCGGTGCTGCTGATCATCAACCGCCAGCCCGGCGCCAACATCATCGAGACCGTCGACCGCGTGCGCGCGCTGCTGCCGGCGCTGCGCGCGTCGATCCCGGCGGCGATCGACCTCGACGTGGTGATGGACCGCACCGCCGACCATCCGCGCGTCGCTGCGCGACGTCGAGCGCACGCTGCTGATCTGCGATCGTGCTGGTCGATCGCTGGTGGTCTTCCTGTTCCTGCGCAGCTGGCGCGCGACGCTGATCCCGAGCGTCGCGGTGCCGGTGTCGCTGATCGGCACCTTCGGCGTGATGTACCTGGTCGGCTATCAGCCTCGAACAACCTGTCGCTGATGGCGCTGACCATCGCCACCGGCTTCGTCGTCGACGACGCCATCGTCGTGCTGGAGAACATCTCGCGCCACATCGAGGCGGGCATGCCGCCGCTGCGAGGCGGCGCTCGCAGGGCGCGCGCGAGGTCGGCTTCACCGTGCTGTCGATGAGCGTGTCGCTGGTCGCGGTGTTCATCCCGATCCTGCTGATGGGCGGCATCGTCGGGCGGCTGTTCCGCGAATTCGCGGTGACGCTGTCGGTGGCGATCCTGATCTCGCTGGTGGTGTCGCTGACGACCACGCCGATGATGTGCGCGCGGCTGCTGCGCGCCGCGCGGCGAGCGCAAGCACGGCCGGCTCGTACCGCGCGAGCGAGCGCGGCTTCGACGTGGCTGCTCGCGCGGCTACCGGCGCAGCCTCGCGCTGGGCGCTGCGCCACGGCCGCTGCATGATGCTGCTGCTCGCTGGCGACCGATCGCGCTCAACGTCTACCTGTACGTCGATCGTCCCCAAGGGCTTCTTTCCGCAGCAGGACACCGGGCGGCTCATCGGCGGCATCCAGGCCGACCAGAGCATCTCGTTCCAGGCGATGCGCGCAGAAGCTCGCCGATCTGTCATCGAGATCGTCCGCGCCGATCCGGCGGTCGAGAGCGTCGATCGGCTTCACCGGCGGCGGCGCAGCGCAACACGCGGCATCATGTTCGTCGCGCTGAAGCCGCTGGCCGAGCGCAGCGCGAGTCCGCCGACCAGGTCATCGCGCGGCTGCGCCGGCAAGCTCGCGCAGCGAGCCGGGCGCGCAGCCTCTTCCTGCAGGCCGGTGCAGGACATCCGCGTCGGCGGGCGGCAGGCGCAGCGCGCAGTACCAGTACACGCTGCAGGCGCGACGACCTCGACGAGCTGCGCGCCTGGGCGCCGAAGCTGCGCGCAGGCGCTGAGCGAGCGTGCCGGAACTCGCCGACGTCAACACCGACCAGCAGGACAAGGGCCTGCAGACCGACGCTCGTGATCGACCGCGACGACCGCGGCGCGGCTCGGCGTCACGCCGCGGCTGATCGACGCCACGCTCTACGACGCCTTCGGCCAGCGCCAGGTGTCGACCATCTACGACGCCGCTGCAACCAGTACCACGTGGTGATGGAGGTGGCGCCGCAGTACTGCGCAGAGCCCGAAGGCGCTGCGACGACGTCTACGTCAGCGCGCGCAGGCGGCGCGCAGGTGCCGCTGTCGCGCCTTCGCGCGCTACGAGCCCGACCAACACGCCGCTCGCCGTCAACCACCAGGGGCAGTTCGCCGGCGTCGACGATCTCCTTCAACCTGCGCGCCGGGCGTGTCGCTCTCGCGAGGCGACCGCAGGCGATCGACGACGCGATGGCGCGCATCGGCGTGCCGGCCACGATGCGCGGCAGCTTCCAGGGCACGGCGCAGGCGTTCCAGGCAGTCGCTCGACGCAGCCAGCCGTTGCTGATCCTGGCCGCGCTGGTCGCCGTCTACATCGTGCTCGGCATTCTCTACGAGAGCTACGTCCATCCGCTCACGATCCTGTCGACGCTGCCGTCGGCCGGCGTCGGCGCGCTGCTCGCGCTGCTCGCTGTCCGGCACCGAGTTCAGCGTCATCGCGCTGATCGGCGTCATTCTGCTGATCGGCATCGTGAAGAAGAACGCGATCATGATGATCGACTTCGCGCTCGACGCCGAGCGCGACGCAGGGCTCGCGCCGCGCGACGCGATCTTCGAGGCCTGCCTGCTGCGCTTCCGGCCGATCATGATGACGACGATGGCGGCGCTGCTCGGCGCCCTGCCGCTGGCGCTCGGCACCGGCGACGGCGCCGAGCTGCGCCAGCCGCTCGGCATCGCCATCGTCGGCGGCCTGATCGTCAGCCAGATGCTGACGCTGTACACGACGCCGGTCGTCTACCTGTATCTCGACCGCTTCCGGCTGTGGGCGCTGCGTTACGCGAAGCACGCGCCGGACGCGCGCACGCATGCAGTGTGAAGAAACCCCAGTCCGGTACATGAAACGCACACCCGGTTTCGCGCCGCTCCTCCTCGCTGCCGCACTCGTCGTCGGCTGCACGGTCGGTCCCGATTACGTGCGCCCGTCCGCGCCGGTGCCCGAAACCTACCGGGAGACCGGCAACTGGAAGCAGGCGCAACCGCGCGACGACACAAGCCGCGGCAAGTGGTGGGAAATCTTCGGCGACGCGGAACTCAACGCGCTCGTCGAGCGGGTCAACATCTCGAACCAGAACATCCTGGCCGCCGAGGCGCAGTTTCGCGGCGCGCAGGCCCTGGTGCAGCAGGCGCGGGCCGGCTACTTCCCGACGCTCGGCACGGGCGTGTCCACCGTCCGCAGCCAGTCGCCCAACCTGCCCAACGCGCCGAGCACGACGCGACCGGTGACGACCTACAATCTGCCTGTCAACGCGAGCTGGGAGCCCGACCTCTGGGGCAGCGTGCGGCGCTCCGTCGAATCGAGCGAGGCCAATGCCCAGGCCAGTGCCGCAAGTCTCGAATCAGCGCGGCTTTCGGCGCAGGCGACGCTCGCGCAGAATTATTTCCTGCTGCGCATCGCCGACGGCCAGAAGAAGCTGCTCGACGACACCGTTGCCGCATACGAGCGCTCGCTTGATCTCACGAAGAATCGCTACGCGGCGGGGGTGGCCGCACGCGTCGATGTCGTCCAGGCGTTCACCCAGCTCAAGAGCACGCAGGCGCAGTCGATCGACATCGGCGTGCAGCGCGCCGCGCTCGAGCATGCGATCGCCGTGCTCATGGGTGAGCCGCCGGAGAGATTCTCGATCGCGCCAAGGCCGCTCGAGGTCTCACCGCCGCCGATTCCTGTGGGTGTGCCTTCGGAACTGCTCGAGCGCCGCCCTGACATCGCCACGGCGGAACGCTCGGTGGCGGCAGCCAACGCGCAGATCGGTGTCGCCATCGCTGCGTTCTATCCGACACTCACACTGTCGGCGGGCGGTGGCTTCCGCAGCACCAGCGCCGCGGACTGGCTCTCGGTACCGAGCCGTTACTGGTCGGTCGGCGGTGCGCTCGCGCAGATGCTGTTCGACGGTGGCCTGCGCAGCGGCGTGACCGCGCAAGCGCGCGCCGAGTATGACAGCAACGTAGCCGCCTACCGCCAGACCGTGCTCAACGGATTCCAGGAGGTCGAGGACAATCTCGCAGCGCTGCGCATCCTCGACGAAGAATCCGACGTGCAGGCCGAGGCCGTCAGCGCCGCGCGCCAGTCGGTGGAACTGACAACGAACCAGTACAAGGCAGGCATCGTGAGTTACCTCAACGTGGTTGCAGTCCAAACCGTCGCGTTCAACAACGAGCGCACCGCCGTAAACATCCTCGGTCAGCAACTCACCGCCAGCGTGTTGCTGGTGAAAGCACTCGGCGGCGGTTGGAACGCCTCCACGCTCACGACGAGTGCAAACGCGGTGAGCGACGCACGCTAGAGTGCCGCGCGTGGCACGCCGATTGCGCACGTACAGTCCTGCTATTGTTCAAGCTTCGTCTAGGGCTGAACGTTAAGGCCGGGCCGAGATCGTCCCGGCCTTGTTTTTTATACAGTTTCCTGTCCAATGCAGCCAGGCACAACGAAATGCGCGCGCAACATGAGATGGTTCCCCGCAGCCAGCACGCTGGTTCAATGGAACCAGACGGCGGAACAGGGAAATAGCACCGCTATAATTCTCGGCACCGCGAGAGTGCCCTGCCGCCGCCGCGGGCTCCGAACCGCATACCGCCCCGCATGAGCCTCAAGCTGCGCCTCAATCTGGTGATCACCATCGTGCTCGCCGTCATCTTTCTCGCCAGCAGTATTTTCCTGGTGCACGAAGCCCGACGCGACGTTCAGGCGGAGATCGAATCCACAGCCAATCTTGCGCTGCATTTTCTCGACGCGGAGTTGCAGCGCGCGAAACTCTCGGGGAACGGGCCGCCCCAGTTCAATCTGGCGGCGCTTGGCGAGGTGCGTCACTTGAGCATCGCGCTCTTCGATAACGAGGGTCGCATCCTGGAATCCAACCATCCGCACGATATGCCCGCGGTCGCGGCGCCGCGTTGGTTCGCCAATCTGGTCGGTGCCCTGGGCCACGACACTGCACCGATTCAGCGCACGGTTTCCGTGCAGGACCGCGTTGTGGGCAGGCTAATCGTGAAGCCCGATCCGTCTTTCGAGGTCGACGAAGTCTGGCATGACGCGACCGGCCTCATGCAACTTGCGGCGGCGATCTTCCTCGTCACGAATGTCCTGATCTCCTGGCTCGTCAGCCGCGCACTCGCTCCGGTGGACAGGATTCTCGGCGCCCTGAACGAGATCGAGCGCGGCCATCTGGCCGCACGCATGCCGCCGCTCACGCTGCCCGAGCTGGAACGTATCTCGGCTGCGTTCAACCGCATGATGGACCGGCTGCAGCTGAGCGTGACGCAGAACAGGCAGCTCTCGCAGCAGCTGATTCGCGTGCAGGAAGAGGAGCGCCGCAGCCTCGCGCGCGAACTGCATGACGAACTCGGTCAGTGCCTGACGGGCATACTCGCCGACGCCACCGCGATCCTGAATTCCGCGAAGGCCGGGAAGCCAGCGCCGCGCGAGAGTGCGGAAGCGATTGTCGAGGTCACGCGTCACATCATGGATCTGGTGCGCGGCATGCTCCAGCGGCTGCACGCGGAGACCCTGACCAACCTCGGTCTGGAGGAAGCGCTGCAGGAGCTGGCAAGGACGTGGCGTCAGCGCAACCCGGACACCCCTTGCGCGCTGCACGTCGGTGGTTCGCTCGATCACGTCGGCGAACAGATCGAAATCACCGCCTACCGCATCGTGCAGGAGGCTCTTACCAATGTCTCGCGTCACGCGCACGCGCATCATCTGGAGATTCGCGTCCACCGTGGCGCCTCGCTCACCGTCGAGGTTCAGGATGATGGCATCGGCATGAACCCAGAGGCGCCGGCGAACGGGTTTGGCCTCGCGGGCATGGGCGAGCGTGTGGAATCCCTGGGCGGGACCATGGAACTCACCAGCCGCCGTGGCCGCGGTCTGACACTCACGGTGGAGTTGCCGATCGCCGAGAAGGAGAGCACCTGATGCCGGCGACTGAAATCAAGCTGCTTCTCGTCGACGATCACGCGGTCGTGCGCGCCGGCTTCCGACGGCTGCTGGAGCAGACGCCGGGGATTCGCGTCGTCGGCGAAGCAGCGAGCGGAGACGACGCCTATCACGTGTTCGGCGAGCACACGCCGGATGTCGTGGTGATGGATCTGTCGATGACGGGCATGGGCGGGCTGGAAGCGATTCGCCGCATTCTCGGACGCCACCCCGCGGCACGCATCCTCGTCTTCAGCATGCACGAGACCGCGGCCTTCGCACAGCAGGCATTGCGCGCCGGTGCATGCGGCTACGTCACCAAGACCAGCGTGCCGGAGGTACTGGTCGAGGCCGTGCACGCCATTGCTGCAGGCCGCACATTCCTGTCGCCGGACATGGCGCAGAAGCTGGCGCTGGAAGGCATCGCTGGTGCCCGTGATCCATTGAGCGTGCTGACACCACGCGAATTCGAGATCTTCCGCCTGCTCGCTGCAGGTCAGACGGCGGAGCAAATCGCCGAAACCTTGTACGTCAGTGCAAAGACCGTCGCGAATCACGCCACGCAGATCAAGCAGAAGCTCGGCATCGCAACTGCCGTCGACCTGCACCGCATGGCACTTCGCTACGGCATCGTCTCCGAGTAGGAGCCAAGCGCCGTCGTGCAGGAGATTTTCCCGGCACTCGCCGAGAGAATGTCCCGTGCCCCACCCTGCCTCACGGTGCATAGTCGCCGGGCAGCGCAACACCGTTGTCCGCCGTTCGTCCCCGCTTCTACCTGGTATTGCCGCCGTGGATTCACGCCTGCTGTTCATCCTGGAGTTGCTGTTGGCACCGGTCGGCGTGGCCATTCTTCTCCTGATCTTGCTCGGAATCATTCACCACTTCCTGCCGAGCCATCAGCACCCGCGTTCAGCACGTCCACCGCGCTCCGCCTGAGTCGTCGCCCTCCGCCGCAGTCGGGAAATTTTCCCGGGCAGGATGACGAGCGGGTCTGCTAGATTCCGCTGGCAATAGCAGTTCGTCGCAGTTGTGAGTTCGCAGCACGGGCAAGCCCCAGTGCGATTTGCATAGATCCACCAAGAACATTCAGATCGGGAGACCACATGCGCCGACTCGCCGTCCCATTCCGACTGCGCACCTTGGCGCTCGCCACTGCTGCCTGCGCTTCGTTCACCACCACGGCGCACGCCGACGACAGCCGCAACCTCGAGGCGCCTGCGGTTGACGTCGTCGGTACTACGCCGGTTCCCGGGCTCGGAACGCCCAAGAACGAAGTGCCGGCGAACGTTCAGATACTCGGTCCGGAAGCCATTCGCCAACAACGGCCGCTCGACCTGCCGGATCTGCTGGAATCGACGACGCAGAGCATCAACATCAACAATTTTCAGGGCAACCCGTATCAGCCGCAGGTCAACTACCGCGGCTTCGGCGCATCGCCGCTGCTCGGCGAGCCGGTTGGTCTGTCCGTCTTTCAGGACGGCGTGCGCGTGAACGAACCATTCGGCGACGTCGTGCAATGGGACCTCATTCCCACCGGTGCGCTCGCGACCGTCGACGTTCTGCCGGGCTCGAATCCGCTCTTCGGACTGAACACTCTGGGTGGTGCGATGGCGCTGCGCACGAAGTCGGGCGCCTTCTTTCCCGACACCGGCGTGCAAGCCTATGGCGGCTCTTGGGGGCGCAAAGCGGTCCAGGCCGAACACGGCGGCTACATGGACAACGGGCTCGACTATTACTTCTTCGGCAACTTCTTCGACGAGGACGGCTGGCGTGATTTTTCGCCGAGCCAGGTGAGCCAGTTCTTCGGCAAGGTGGGCTGGCAGTCGAATGGCACCGACATCGACCTTTCGGTGACGCGGGTGCACAGCAACCTGATCGGCAATGGCGTGACGCCGCAGTCCTTCCTCGATCGGAGCTGGAGCAGCATCTTCACGCGCCCCGATCAAACGGTGAACAGCATGTGGATGACGAACCTCACCGCCAGCCACTGGCTGACCGACAATTTTCAGATGTCGGGGCAGGGGTACTACCGCAGCCTGGTGCGGCAGACATTGAATGGCGACGTCAACGACGATTTCGAAAACAACTCCAATGCGAACGGAGCGTACGGCGTCAATGGGGGGCAGGGCTACAATGTGGATACCGCCGCGAACAACGTAACGGATACCAGCACGCGTGGCTTGGGGGGTGCCATGCTCTTCACCCTGCTCCACAGCAACAATGAGTTGAAGGCAGGCGTTACTTACGATCAGGCCAACAGCGGTTTCTACCAGAGCACTGCGCTCGGCGTTTTCGACTTCTCCCGGCAGCCGCTCGCGACCAGTGGTCCGGAGATAGAAGCAAGTCTGACCGGATCGACCAAGACCTGGAGTCTGCTTGCCACCGACACCTTCCGCTTCCTGGAAGGCTGGGCCGCTACGGTGTCCGGACGCTACAACCATTCAGAGGTGGAGACGGTCGACCGGCTCACCCCAATCCCGCCCAACCTGAACGGTAATTACACCTACACCAAGTTCAATCCCGCGGCCGGTCTCACCTACTCGCCTTTCGAGACCCTGAACTTCTTTGGTGGCTGGAGTCAGGGCAACCGCGTACCGACGCCGATCGAACTCGGCTGTGCGGACCCCGCAAACCCCTGCACGCTGCCGGCGGGGTTGGCGTCCGATCCTTACCTCAATCAGGTGACCGCGCAGACTTGGGAAATCGGCGCACGCGGTCTTCTGACGAGCGAAATCAACTGGAATATCGCGCTCTTCAATACCAAGAACAAGGACGACATCCTCTTCGTGGGCACCAGCACGAGCGCCGGGTTCTTCACGAACTACGGCGAGACGCGTCGCCGCGGCCTGGAGATGGGGCTCAACGGCAAGTCGTCGGACCTCAACTGGTTCGTGAATTTTGCCTACATCGACGCGACCTTCCAGTCCGACGCGTGCCTCATGTCGGAGAACAACAGTTCGCGCGGCACATCGCCTCTGTGCACGAGCGCGACAACAGGCGCCGGTGACGATCTCATCCGCGTGCAAAGCGGGGATCGCATTCCGGGCATTCCCCAGTTCCAGGGACGCGCCTTCGCTGAGTATCGCCTGCTCGAAAATCTCTGGATCGGCGGCAATGTCGCGGTCTTCTCCGATCAGTACGTGCGCGGGAACGAAAACAATCAGACACAGGTGGGCACCTACAGCGACATCACGGGAAACGCCCGCACCTTTCTCGGCAGTGGCACTGCCGGTGGCTACGCCGTTGTCAACGTGAACGCGCGCTACCGCCCCGATCCACGCTGGGAAATCTTCGCCCGCGTCAACAACATCTTCGACCGCAAGTTCTACTCGGGCGGCATTCTGGCGGAGAACCCGTTCAATTCCGCCGGCGTGTTCCAGACCAACACCAACGACTGGAGCCGACAGACCTTCTACGCGCCCGGCGCACCCTTGGGCATCTGGGTCGGTATCCGCTTCCTGCTGGAGCGCCCGCCACGTCAGTGACCTGCTGATGGGACATTTTCCCGGCGTTCTCGTGGAGATCTCCCTGTCTGGCTGCGGGCACCCGCTCCTAGCATCGGAAGCCGCTTGATTTGAGCGTCTTCCGTTTTTTTTGCCAAGGAGAAAGGAGAAACAAGATGCTGCGTCGAATCTTCTCGATATGCACTCTCGCCCTGTCGCTGGCGGCGGGCGGGGTTTCAGCCGCCGACGCGCCGAAGTCCGACACGACTGTGAAAGGACGTGACTGGACCAAGATCGATACCAACAAGGACGGTTACATCCAGCCCGAAGAGATGGAAAAGTGGCTGGCGGAGAATCCGGGTCCGCAGAAGTAACAGGACATCTCGGCCTCCGGGCATGGCGCGCGGGCGCGCAGATCGCCCGCCCGCGCCACGTTCCCCTCGCTGTCAGGACATCGCCAGAGATTTCCGGAAGACGTCGTCGCATCGGGCAACCCACGCCCGTCGAAGTGATCGCGTGGTGATCGCGTGGAAATGGCAGAGAGGGCACTCAGCCCCACCATTCGTGCTGCAACGCAGTCCGCAAAGCCTCCCCAATCGCACCCTCGGCTGCCACGTCTGGGATCCACGCTGCTTGCGGTGCAGCAATCGGTGAATTAACCTTACCGATCGGCGACCGGGCCTGATCTCGCATCAGGGTCTCCCGCGCCTTGCGTCCTTTCTCGATTCAGACTCGGAGAACACATCATGTTCCGACCCACTCTTTCCCTGCTCGCGGCAGCCGTGGCGCTCGCCGTGCTTCCCGCCCACGCCGGTGACAGCAAGCCGTTCAAGTCCAAGGTCGGCTTCGAGAAGTGCCTGAGCGCCGCCCTTGCAGTGAAGCCCGGCGATGTGATCAAGGTCGAGGCCAAGATGGAAAAGGGTGTTCCCGTGTACGAGTTCGACATCGTCGGGCCCGATGGCAAGGCTTGGGATGTCGAGTGCGACGGCAACACCGCAAAGATCACCGAGGTTGAGGAAGAAGTTGCTAGTGCCGACTACGCGGCGTTCAAGGCAAAGGCCAAGGTCAGCGAGGCCGAAGCGCGCAAGATCGCACTCGACAAGTACCCCGGCGAGGTCGTCGAACTCGAATACGAGATCGAGCCCGATGGCGCGGCCTCCTACGAATTCGACATCAAGACCAAGGAAGGCCACGAGTGGAAAGTCGAAGTCGATGCCACGACGGGCAAGATCGTCGAAGCGAATCGCGAACACTTCCAGGTCGGCAAGGAATGATCTGATCGTCGCGGCGAGTGCGCGCGGCGGGTGTGCGCCGCAGGTGGCCTCGCCCGCCTTCCTGTTTTCTGGACCATCCGCAGCCCCGTGTGACTGGCGTCGTTGGCAGCGTAATGGTTCGCGGCAATCGTGGAGCACGATCGGGAAAATTTCCTGACCCGCAGCCTCCCGCCTTACAGCTAGAATCCGGCGCGGGGGACGGGATCCGAGCCGATAAGCCATCGTAGCCACGCCAATGACCCAGAGGGGCATTGGCGGCAGCACGGCAACGTTGCTGCAGAAATTCTGCCGTTCCTCAGTCATATAGGTAAGGGATCAGGATCGCGCAGCGCGGCTACGTTTTCGGCGGATGAGCGTGCAAGTCCTGGACTTGCGGTGCGCCTGAATCGCGCTTCAGGTCGACAACGCTTCGAGCAATCCGCGTCCGGATCGAGCGTGACCCTTATTCCGTTCGCGACATCCCGCAATTCCCACAAAATTTGGGCGCACCAGAGCGAGCATAGCGAAGCATGCGGCGAGAACACCTGCTTGAAGCGCTGCGGGACCTGACACAGGGCGCGGGAATGGTGCGTATCTGGTCGCTGCTCGCGTGGCAGGAAGTCCGTCAGCGTTACCGCCGTTCGGTGCTCGGCCCGTTCTGGCTGACGATCAGCATGGGGGCCATGGTCTCAGCCGTGGGCCCGCTCTATGGGCGTCTGTTGAACCAGGATGTGTCCAGTTACTTTCCCTACCTTGCGGTCAGCCTTATCGTCTGGAACTTTCTTGCGAGCCTGACCAACGAATCGTGCCAAAGCTTCATCGCCGCCGAAGAGTACATACGCAACGTAAGATTGCCGATGACCGTCCACGTGATGCGTGTGGTGTGGCGCAACCTGATCATCTTCGCCCACAACTTCGTGATCGTCGTGATCGTTTATCTCTTTCTTGCACCGCCACCGGGGTGGCATTTGCTCGAGCTTCCACTGGGTCTCGCCGCGATCGCCGTCAATGCGATCTGGATCGGTCTGCTGCTCGGCATGCTGTGCGCGCGCTTTCGCGACATTCCCCAGATTGTCGCGAGTCTGGTCCAGGTCACTTTCTTTCTGACGCCTGTTCTGTGGAAGGCTGACATGCTCGGTCGGCACATCCTGGCCGCCCAGGTCAATCCCTACTTTCACTTTCTCGAGGTGGTCCGCCAGCCGCTTCTGGGGCAAAGCGCCGGCATGCAGTCCTGGCTTGCCGTGCTCGGCATCACCGTGGTGGGATTCACCGTCACCTTGCTCTTCTTCGCGCGCTTCCGTTCGCGCATCGCTTACTGGGTGTGAGCATGGCATTGATCAGCGCGGAGAACCTCGTCGTCGATTTCCCGATCTACGGGGGAAAGAGCCGTTCGCTGAAGACCACCTTGATGCGCGCGACGGCGGGTGGAAACGTCGTGCGCGACGCTGGCGAAAAGATCGTCATTCGCGCTGTCGATCACGCCAGCTTTGAATTCCACCGGGGAGATCGCGTCGGTCTGATCGGTCACAACGGCTCCGGAAAGTCGACCCTGTTACGTGTACTCGCCGGAGCCTACGAGCCGATCAGCGGCACGCTGCGGGTAGGAGGCCGCGTGGCTTCCATGCTGAGTCTGGCTCTCGGGATCGACACCGAGGCGACGGGACGCGAGAACATCCGCCTGCAAAGCGTGCTGTTCGGCATGTCGAACGGCGACATCGAACGCAAGACGCGCGAGATCGAGGACTTCACCGAACTCGGCGAATATCTCGACATGCCCTTGCGGACCTACTCCAGCGGCATGGCCATGCGCATCGGATTCGGTGTTGCGACGAGTGTGGACGCGGAAGTCATTCTGATGGACGAGTGGGTCAGCGTAGGCGACGCCCACTTCGTGGACAAGGCGGATCAGCGCCTTCGCGAGTACGTCGAGCGCGCCGGCCTGCTCGTCATTGCGTCGCACACTCCGGAACTGCTGCGGAAGATCTGCAACAAGGCAATGCTCCTGGAGCACGGCAAGGTCGTGGCACTGGGGCCGCTGGAAGAGGTCCTTGCCGCCTATTCAGAAAGGCAGTAGCAGAGCAGCGCTGCGAGCCGACCGCGGTCGCGGGACGGTGAGAGCGTTCTAGACCTTTCTCTCCAAACCGGTAATGCGTCGCCCGCGCAACGCACGGGTCGCGCGGCCCAGCCAGCGCAGGACAGCCGTCGAGCGCCACGACAGAGATTTGCGCACGCACTCGTGCAGTTCATGCGCCTCGGCAAGCCTGCGCCCGAGTTCCTGAATGCTTGCTTCGTGATCCGTGGCAGCGGTCGTCAGACCGGCGATCTGCGCCCGACAGTGCTGCAGATCGCCTTCCGAGCGAGCGATCTCCGCGCTGGCCTCTGCGATCCTCCGATCCAGCGAAGCGGTGACCTCGGTAAGCTGCACCACCATCTGATCGCGCTGAGCGACTGCTTGATGAAGCTCAACAATGTGCCGTCCCTGCGACTCGATTGCACGCAGATGTAGCGCATCGAGGGAGCCGCCCCACTGACGCAGTTTCCCGAAATCCTCCACCGTGTGCGCGATCCTGAACAGCAGATCCAGCGCAAAGTGCTGGTGGTCAATACGGTCGAGACGGTGTGCAAGTTCCGCAACACGCATCGGCACACTGGAGTCAACGCGCAGAGACTGCATTTCGGTGTCGAACACCTCGCGGAACAGACCGTCGGTGAAGTCCGCGTAGCGCTCCAGGACTTTGACCGACTCGTACGGCGCGCGCAGGCGCGTCTCAGCGCTTGGTGCACTCGCGTTGGCGTGCCCATCGCGGATGCGAAACGCCGTCAGCGGCTCGGGCAGAACGTGAATGTTGTGCCCGGCCATCAGCATCCGGATCCACATGTCGAGATCCTGCACGTTGGTAAGCCGCGGGTCGTACTCACCCGCCGCTTCGTACGCTTCGCGCCGGATCATTGCAGACGGCGCACACAGGCAGTTGCCTTGGAAGAAGAACTGGCGGAGCCAGGTGCGGCGGGCGAAGTCGGGAAACCTCAGTGGAAGACCGAAATCGTTGAAGGCCGCGGTCGGCAGTCCTGCCTCGTCGACCGGGCGCGGCAGCCCGAAGACGAGCGAGACATCGGGATTCGCGTCGAGGAAGCCGACCTGCTTTCGCAGCCGTCCCGGCAGCGCCCAGTCGTCGGAGTTGAGGATGGCGAGGTAACGCCCTCGCGCCCGCGCGACCGTCGCATTCATCGCCGTCGAGATGCCGCGGTTCTCGGGAAGCGCTTCGAGTCGTATGCGTGGATCAGAAAACGATCGGAGGATGGCGAGCGTCTCGTCGGTCGAGCCGTCATCGGTGACCACGATTTCAAAGTCCTGGAACGACTGGTCGAGCACGCTCTCGATCGTCTGCCGCACGTAGGGCGCATGGTTGTACGCCTTGATCAGGACGGAAACGGTCGGCGTCTCACACGAGACCGTGACAGGCAGCGAAGGAAGCGGCGCCGCATCGACCCGCGACAAGCCCTCGCGCTCCTCCCACCAGAGCGGTCGCACGCAGGCCTGATCGGGCACGAAGTCCGCGGCAGAAAGATCGGAGGACTCGCGCTCCATCTCGTCCCAGAACGCGCGCAGGCGCTCCGACGACCAGAAATAGTGCGAACCATAGCCGTTCGCGACGTCCGTTGTCCCGAGGCGTACTGCCTGCGCTGCCTCCCGCGCCGCGTTGCGCTCGAAGCCGAGGTGTTTGTAGTGCCAGAGCATCACCTCGTCGCGCGCCGGCAACCGCAAATCCCCCACCGGCTCTGCAGCGTGACGCCCCGCCGTGAAGCCGGTCTCGCGCAACGCTTCGGGCTTGAAGATGCCGAGCTTGTTGAAGCCCGAACGGGGACGTCCGCGGGTGACGACGTCCACCAGAAGACCACGATCCTGCGGCATTGTCTTGCTGTTCATGTCGAAGCCGAGCGCGGGCACCAGCGTCACGCCGCGCTCCGTCTGCTCTGCCAGATATTCCGTCATCGTGCGGCCGCGCGCGTGCAGATGCTCGTCGATCGCGGTGACGACTATCCAGTCAGCGTGGCCGCGGCTCTCCTTCCAGGCGTGGTCCTGCATCGCCTTGTGCGAGAGCACGAAGGAGTCGGCATCGACACGCGCGAAATCGCGCAGTTCGACCTTCGGATGCGCGCGAAGGATCTCGCGGGAGCCGTCGGTCGAGCCGTCGTCGTAGACGATGTAGCGGTCGACCCAGGAATCGTAGTGGCGGAAGAAGAAGCCGAGCATATCGGCCTCGTCCCAGCAGACGGTGTAAAGATGCACCACCGGCGGCCTCATGACACCGCCACACCTTTGTAGCCGCCGATCCGGTCCCGCCTGATCCGCGCCGGATTGCCGAGGACGAGACAGCCGGGCGGCACGTGCCGCGTCACCACGCTACCAGCGCCGACCACGGCATTCGCCCCGACCGTGATCTCTGGAAGAATCGTCGCGCCCGTGGCGACGACGCTGCCCGTGCCGATCGTCACATGACCGGCGATCACAGCACCGGGTCCGATCGACACGAAGTCGCCAAACACGGCGTGATGGCCGATGGTGGCGCCGCGATTGATGAAGGTGAACGCGCCGAACCGGCTCCCGCCGCCCAGGCTGCAGCCCGCATTGACGTAGCATCCGGGACCAAGCCCGATCCGCCGCGGGGCGGCTGTGGTCGGGTCGACCAGGCTGTAGGGGTAGCGCAGGCCGTAGCGCGCCGCCTCCCGCGCCGCCTCCTGCCGATGACCAGGGGTAAAGATCGGCACGAGGTAAGGCAACTGCAACAGGTCTTCGTCCATCTCCTCCGGAGTCAGTACGCGCTCGCCGGGAGAGAGGTGACACGGCCCCTCGCGGTTCTTGATGCCCGCCGCGATCGCGTGCCCGGCTCGGTGCACGGTTTCTTCGAAGTCGATCACGATGGTCGAGCCGACGCCGAAGAGGATGACAGCCGTCATCGTGGGAGGACCGCGAACGCTTGCGGCCGAACTCCCGAGGGGTTCTTCAACAGCCTTTCAAGGGTCATGCCGCACAGTCGGCCATGTTCAGGAACGGCTGTGGTCGGTCGAAGTGGCGCGTATCGCTATAGAGCTCGGAGGCGCAAACCAGCAGGATGGTCCTGGGCTCGAATTCCCGCAGGTGAACAAGAATGCCGGCTCTCACCCACAACGCGCGGTCGTAGCTGCCCAGGCAAACACGCGCGCGATCGATGCCGTTGTCCACCTCGATGAGCACGGATCCGCTGAGCGCCATGATGAACTCGTCACATGAATTCGCGTGCCCGCCGCGAACTGCTCCCGGCGAGTCGATATTCATGAAGAACACCCGTTTGGGCTCGAACGGAAGATTTCTGTGCTGCTCGAGCGAAACAAGCTCCCCACGCGCATCGGCGTGAATGCGCTGCTTGAGCAGCGTAACTCCAGTGATGATATTGGTCACCACGGCAGCAGGCCCGATATGGTTGGAGGCGCTTCGAATGAAATCGCCAAAGGCTAGTGGGTGTCGCCGCCCAGGACAATAGGTGATTTTCCCGATTTCTCTTGCCCTACCGTGGTCGTGCCCTCCCGTGGTCATGCCCGTGGATTTCAGGCTTTCGCCGTGAGCTGCAACGCGGAGCCTCCAGCGGCCGAGCGGGAGACCACGTCTTCTTCTTGACCCGTATCAAATATGCCGCGGCGCACAATGTTATAGTTGCATGAAATTCACGGCCCGCCTCACCGATAGCCCGCCAGCCGCCTGCCATGCGCACGCGGCAAGCCAGCCAGGGCGAAGCACCCCGGTTACGCGCAAATGGCTGACAACAAATCTGATCCGTCCACCCCCGGCGCACCCAGCGCCAGCGATCTGTGGCAGATCGTGTCCAAGTTCCTGCCGAGTCTGTGCCTCGCCCACCAGGTTCCCGGGCGCGTGCGCCTCAAGCTCGACGTGATCGCGCTGCTCACCGGCAACCTGCAAAGAGACGATATCGAACGTCTGCAGGGCGCGCTCGGCTCGATCCGCGGGGTGAGCTCGATCCGCCTCAATCTGGCGGCGCGCTCGTGCGCCGTCGAATACGACAGCACGATCATTCCGGACGCTGCCTGGGCCGATCTGCTGGCCGGGCGGGATACACCGGAAGCAAAGGTGCTGATCGACATCCTGCATGAGGGATACGCCGGAGAAGCTTCGTGAACAACTATGACGAACCCATCCTTCGCAGTCGCACCATCAACAGGAACGCGCCTTTCCCCATCCTGCACCAGGCGCTGCGCATAGCCCTCTACGAGGAGTACGCGGCGCGCAGCTTCTACGCGCGCATGGTCGAGGCCTTCGGACCACCGCCCTTCGACACCGTCGTGAAGTCGCAGGAGCGGCGCATCAGCACGCTGTCCGCACTATGCCAGCGCTTTGGCGTGCCGCGCCCGCTCGACCCGTTTCCACTGGAAACCCCGGTCGGCCCGAGCTGGCTCGCCAACTGTCAGCGCGCCGTCGCCGGGACGATACAAAGCGCGCGGCTCTACGAGAGTCTGCTGACGCACGTCACCGAGCCTGAGGTCCGCGAGATCTTCATGAACCTACAGGCGGCGCTGCTGCAGCAGTACCTGCCCCCCTTCCAGAAGGCAGTGGTGGACGCCATCGCAAAGGAGCGCTATCACGCCGCACACGGCATCCCGCCGCAGCAGGCGTATGTGCACCACGGTCCGACTTCCTGGAGCGCACGTTCGCCTCAAGGCCGACACGACCAAGGCTGGGCTGGCGAAGGCGCAGCGCGGGCTGCGTGACGCCACCGTCACCAGCCTCGAGACAATCGAGAACGCATCGGCACGGGCGCGCGTGCGTCTGACCAGTGTCGCATCCAGCGCAGGGGAGCCGACCGCGACAATGCCCGCACCGTCGAAAACGCGCAAACCGCGTGCGACACGCAAGCGTGCCGCCAAGCCGTCCGCAGCGGAGGCATCGTGAACTTCCGTGATCCACAACTGCGGCCCGTAGTGCCGCTTTTCGTCGGCAGCAGCTTCGTCAAGGGCTTCGTCGTCAGCGGCTGCCTCGCGGCGATGCCGTGTGCGGCGAAGCCGCTCTCCCAGGCGGAACTCAAGGGCGTGTTGCGACACGCGTTGCAGGGGGGTGCCGCGGTCGCCGCCGGCGAACGCGCGGCCACCGCCTATCGTCAGGGTGACTACAGCGGGATGCTGGTTGCCAGCGCCGCGGGCGCTGCCGGCGTCCTCCTCATCGATCGACTGCTGCGCGATGCCGCGCCATGCAAACAGGAGAAATCTCATGGGAAAGAAGCATAAGAAGCACGGCGGTCACGGCCAGGATATGGCCCACGGCGCCGTACCGCAGTACGGAATGCCAGCCTACGGCGCGCCGAACCAGCAGCAGGCTTATGCGGGCGCAGCCTGGCCGCAGATGGGTGCCGATGCCGCGGGCATGGCGGGAGCCACACCGGGCGGTATGCACCACGCAGGGCACGGGGAGCACCACGGGGCAATGCACGGAGGCATGGCCGCCAACTACGGCGCCACCATGATGGACTCCGCGCTCCTGCAGGGGCTGCCCGCCTTTCTGCGCACGCGCCAAACCGAGCAGTTCCTGCTCGGCGCCCTGGTCGGCGCAGCGGCGGCGTGGGTGCTCACGGACGAGGAACTGCGCGGCAAACTGGTGAAGACCGGCATGAAGCTCTACAGCAGCGTGGCTTCGGGCTTCGAAGAGATGAAAGAGCAAATGTCCGACATCAAGGCCGAAGTCGACGCGGAGCGTCACGGGGACGCATGATGTCGGCTGCCTGGTTCGCCACTCTCGAGCCGCTGCACCGGACGCGCGGGCGGGTACGCCTGCGCTACCGCTGCCGCTCAGGTACGACGCTCGATCCGTTGCGAATCACGCGGAGTGTGGAAACGCTTGCCGGCGTGCGCCGGGTGCAGGTGAACGCTGCCACACGCTCGATGGCAGTGGAATTCGAGACTGCCGAGACCGATCCCGACCGCTTGGCCGAGGCGATCTTCGCCCTGAAACCGCCGCCGCAAAGTCCCGCACGGCCGGAGCACGATGAATCCGCCGAGTTGGACGCGGTTGCCGTCAGCGGCGCCACCCTGCTCGCGACGCAGAGCCTGCGGCCGGCACTACAGGGGCCGGTGGCATTCGGCGCGGCCGTGCCTCTGCTCGGCCGCGCCATCGAAGACTTCCTCAAGCACGGCATCACATCGCACGTCCTCGAAGCGCTGGCGGTGGCGATCTCCATCGGACGGCGCGATTTCCTCGCCGCCAACGCGACCTCCTTCCTGCTGGCCCTCGGTCAGTATATGGAGAATTCCATCGCGCACCGCTCCGACGAGATGCTGCGCAGCCTGCTAAAGCCGGCCAGCGGCAACGTCTGGATCGAGCGTGACGGCGTCGAGATGAGCGTGGACGCAGCCGAACTTGCGGTCGGCGACACTGTGATCGCCGCCACCGGAACTGTGATCCCGGTCGATGGCACCGTGCTCGGTGGCGACGCGCTGGTGAACGAGGCGACCATGACCGGCGAGAGCGTGCCGGTGCAGCGCCGCCGTCGCGACCGCGTGCTCTCCGGCACGGTGGTCGTGGAAGGACGCTTGCGCATCTATGCCGAACAGGTGGGGCGCAACGCTGCCGCGGCACGCATCGCGGATTTCGTGGAACAGTCGCTCGCCGCCAAGAGCGAAACACAGCTCGAAGCGGCACGCTTGGCCGACCGCACGGTGCCGATGGTGCTGGGTCTGGCGGGCGCGACCTGGCTTCTGTCGAATGACTGGGCGCGCGTGGCAGCGCTTCTTCAGGCCGACTATTCCTGCGCACTCAAGCTCGCCACCCCGGTCGCGTTCAAGGCCGCGATGTACCGCGGCGGCCAGGGCGGCATCCTGATCAAGGGTGCAATCGCGCTGGAACGTCTGGCAGATGCCGACACCTTCGTGTTCGACAAGACCGGCACCCTCACCAGCGGCGACCTGAACGTGACCGACGCCATCGCCTTCGGCGCTGGCTATACGGCGGAGGATCTGATCAATCTCGCCGCCTCGGTGGAAGAGCATTACTTCCACCCGCTGGCGCTGGCCGTGGTTGAGGCTGCCCACCGGCTCGACCACCCACACCACTTCGACCACAAGGAAGTCGAGTTCATCGTGGCTCACGGTGTGGCGAGCGTGGTGGAGGGCCGCCGCATCGTGGTCGGGTCGCGCCATTTCGTGGAAGACGACGAGGGGATTTCCACGGTCGAGCAGACAGCAACGATCGAACGCCTCCAGCACGAGGGCAAGACCCTCCTCTACATCGGCTACGGCGGCGAATTGGTGGGCGTACTCGCGCTCAGGGACAAGCTGCGTCCCAACAGCAAGGCCACCATCGCACGGCTGCGCGAACTCGGCGCCAAGCGCGTCCTGATGCTGACTGGCGACCACCCCGAACGCGCCGCCGCGATGGCGGAAGAGCTCGGGCTGGACGAGTTCCACGCCGGTCTGCTGCCGCACGAGAAGGCCGCGATCCTTACCGACCTGGCCGCAAACGGCGCGCGCATCGCCTTTGTCGGCGACGGCGTGAACGATGCCCCGGCGCTCACCGGCGCCCACGTCGGCATCTCCATGCATCACGGCGCGGACATCGCGCGCCTGGCTTCCGACATCGCGCTGCTCGAAGACGACATCGGCCGCGTGGCCGACGCCAAGGCGCTGGCCCTGGCCACGCAGGCGCTCATCGCCAGCAATTTCAAGCTCACCGTGGGCCTCAACACGACCATCCTGTCGGCCGCGGCGCTCGGCGTCGTGCCCCCGGTGACCGCGTCGATGCTCCACAACGGCAGCACGATCGCCATCCTGCTGCGCGCCCTGGCAGGAGCCGGGCTGCGCAGCTGACCTCAAAAAATTTGACTGCTAACCGTAACGATTCGCGTTAATCGCCCAGGAACCCCAGATGATGGCCGATACCCAGTCCCCCTCCTTTCCGCTCGCGGCGGCCGACGAGGACACCCCTGTGCGGGTGGTCGCCATCCATGGCGGTTCCGGACTCACCCGCCGACTCGCCGAGATGGGACTCGCCGTCGGCAGCGAGATCATCGTCTGCCAGCGGCAGGGGGCCGGGCTGGTGGTCAAGCGGGGCGAAACCCGCTTCGCGCTGGGTGGCGGCATGGCCCACAAGATTCTGGTCTGTACGATCTGAATTCATGATGGGAGAAACCACAAGATGTGCACGAGCCCTTCTGGCGGCGGCGCCACGCATGCGCCCACCGCCGTATTCGAAACACCCTTCTCGACGAGGTTGTGGTCGGTCGCCCTCCTCGCCCTCGGAGCCGGACCGCAGGTGAACGCGCAAGACCTCACGCCCCAGCAGGACACGACGCCGACCGCAACCGAGCCCGACACACCATGGGGGACGCAGGAGCAGCCCGCAGCAGCAGCGCAGGAAGACGGCGATGCCGCCGCCGCAGCCAAGCCTGACACAGCGACGGAAGAGCAGGCGGAAGAGAAGGCTGAGGGGGAGGCGGAAGCGGAAGGAGAGGCGGAGGCAGGAATTTCCGAGCGCCCGACGCTGACCGGCGACTGGGGCGGCTTCCGAACCAAACTGGAGGAACAGGGCATTCAGTTCGGTCTGTCCACCTACAACGACGTCCAGTCCGTGGTGAGCGGTGGTGTCGCCCGCCGGACCTACACCCCGGGGCTGGTCGAACCGACCCTCATCCTCGACCTCGACCTCAACCGCCTCGTCGGCTGGCAGAAGACGCTCGTCTTCTTCCGCGGACTCGCCATTTACGGCCGGGACCCGGCCGAGGGCACCGGCTCGCTCAACGCACCCAGCAACCTGGGCAACCCCGTGGGTACCCTCAGACTCTTCGAGGGATGGATCGAACCCACCTTCTTCGACGAAATGCTCTCGATCCGCGCCGGCATGTACGCAGTCGACACCGAGTTCGACGTGAAGGAAACCGCGGCGGTCCTGATGAATGGCGGCTTCGGCACCGGTGTCGATCTGTCGCAACGCGGACGCAACGGTCCCTGCATCTATTCCACTTCGTGCCTTGGTGTGCGCGTCGGTTTCCATCCGACGCCCAACTACTACGCGCAGGTGGCTGTCGTCGACGGCGTTGCCGGCAATCCGAACGATCCGTATGGCACGCACGTTATCCTGGGTAGCGACGAAGGCATCCTCGCGCTCGGTGACGTCGGCTTCACGCGCGGCGTCGACGAGGGTGGCTTCCTCCATGCCGCCGTCGGCATGTGGTACTACTCGCGACCGTTCGACGACATGCTGCAGGTCGACGCCGACGGCAACCCGCTGCAGACGCACAGCAAGCCGGGCATCTATGCGCTGCTCGAAGGCGCGCTCTACACGGAAAAAGGCAAACCGACGCAAGGTCTTTCCGCCTTCGTCCGCGTGGGCATGGCCGACCAGAACGTGAACCAGATCCAGTATTGCGCGGCCGGCGACTTTGCCTACACCGGTCTCTTCCCGGGCCGCGACGAGGACGTCGCAGCCCTCGGCGTTTCGGTCCCGATCAACGGGCCGCGCTACAAGAACGCGCAGGAACTGGCGGGAACGACCGTGAAAGATCTCGAAGCGGCGATCGAAGCAACGTACTGGGTGCCGGTCCTGCCTTGGCTCAGCATGCAGATCGACACACAATACATCGTGAATCCGAGCACCGATCCCACGATTGACAACGCCCTCGTGCTCGGCATGCGTACTCGAATCGTCCACTGAATGGGACACTCACAACAAATGCCATCCCCAGCGATCGCGTGGCGGCGACTGATCCCGGCCCTGATGTTGTCGGGTCTGGCCGCATGCTCCGCCAGCAACAACAAATCCCCGATGACACCCGAAGCAGGGGCCGGCGCACCGCGCCTGCGCTGCCCGCAGCAGCGCGACACGGATCCGGCGCCCCCGAGCTTCCAGAAACTCGTTAATCCCTTGCCGAAGACGGCCGTGAACATCGAGCAGGGCCGACTCCTGTACGAGCGCGACGCGAAGCCGCTGCCGTGCGTGAACTGTCACGGCTACAAGGGCGATGCGGCCGGCAAGGACGGCCTCGATCTCGACCCGCCGCCGCGCAACTTCATCTGCCAGCCGACCATGGCCGAAATCACCGATGGGCAGATGTTCTACGTGATCCTGCACGGCGCCGGTGACTTCCACTGGCCAGCCCGTCAAGGGGCGCAGCTCATCGACCGCCCGGGCCTGGGCAAACCGCGCGCGACCGCCATGCGTGCGTACCAGGATTATCTGAGCGAGTCGGACATCTGGAAGCTCGTGATGTACATCCGCACCCTGCCCGAAGCGGCCGGCAAGTCGGATGACTCTTCACGATAACCTGGATAAGGCGGACCTACGCATGAACACCTTGAGAGACCTCAAAGTCGGTGACCGCGCCCGCGTGTGCGGCTTTTCGGAAGCCGGCGGCGCCTACCGTCGCAAACTGCTGTCGATGGGTCTGACCCCCGGCGCAGAAATCAGCGTGACGCGCGTGGCCCCGATGGGAGATCCGGTCGAGATTCGCGTGCGCGGCTTTGCCTTGTCGCTGCGCAAGGACGAAGCCGATGCATTGAGCGTGGAGAAACTGTGATGAACACCACTTACACGATTGCCCTCGTCGGCAACCCCAATTGCGGCAAGACGACTCTATTCAACGCCCTGACCGGCTCACGCCAGCAGGTCGGCAACTGGCCGGGCGTCACGGTCGAGAAGCAAGAGCGGCCAGTATCGACTCGACGACATGCGCTTCGAGGTGGTCGATCTGCCCGGCACCTATTCGCTGGACGTGGTCGGACCGGGAGGTCTCCCTCGACGAAACGGTCGCGCGCGACTACGTGCACGCGGGCGAGGCGGATGCTGGTCGTCAACATCCTCGACGCCTCCAACCTGGAGCGCAATCTCTACCTCACCAGCCAACTCGATCGGAAATGGGCGTGCCGCTGCTGGTGGTGCTCAACATGATCGACGTCGCCGAGCGCAAAGGCATGAAGATCGACGCGGCGGCCCTGTCGCGGCGCCTCGGTTGCCCGGTGGTGCCGGTGGTGGCCTCGCGAAGGCCGACGGCGTCGACGCGCTGAAGACGGCGATCCGCGAGGCGGTAAGCATGCGGCAGCCGTCGAGCGCCGACATTGCCTATGACGCAAACCTGGAACGCGCGATCGCCGACCTCGCCCCGCGCCTCGAAGCCGCCGCCCGGACGCACGCCACGTCGTCGCGCTGGCTGGCGGTGCGTCTGCTCGAAGGCGACGATCTCGCCCGCGCAGCGGCCGGACCGGAGCTCGTCAACGCAGGCAGCCGCGCGCAGCCAGGCGAACTCGGCGACGACCTCGACATCATGGTCGCCGACGCGCGCTACGGACTCGCCAACCGCATCGTCCAGCGCGGTGGTGGCGGTGAGCGGGCGCGCGAGCCGCGACATGACCGACCGCATCGACCGCGTGGTGCTGAACCGTGCCCTCGGCATCCCGATCTTCCTGGTCGATGATGTACCTGATGTTCATGTTCACCATCAACATCGGCGGCGCCTTCATCGACTTCTTCGACCAGTTCGCCGGCGACCATCTTCGTCGATGGCTTCGGCGCAGGTGCTGGCAGCGTCTCGGCACGCCGCGAATGGCTGATCGTGCTGCTGGCCGACGGCATCGGCGGCGGTCATGCAGACCGTCGCGACCTTCATCCCGGTCATCGGCTTCCTGTTCCTCTTCCTGTCGGTGCTGGAGGATTCCGGCTACATGGCGCGCGCCGCCTTCGTGATGGACCGCTTCATGCGCTGGGTCGGGCTGCCGGGCAAGTCGCTTCGTGCCGCTGATCGTCGGCTTCGGCTGCAACGTGCCGGCGATCATGGCCACGCGCACGCTGGAGAACCGTCGCGACCGCATCATGACGATCGCTGATGGCGCCCTTCATGTCGTGCGGCGCGCGCCTGCCGGTCTATGTGCTGTTCGCCGCCGCCTTCTTTCCGGCCGGCGCGCAGAACGTGGTCTTCGGGCTCTATCTCATCGGCATCGCCGTCGCCATGGTGACCGGGTCTCGTGCTCAAGAACACGCTGCTCAAGGGTGAAGCGACGCCCTTCGTCATGGAGCTGCCGCCCTATCACCTGCCGACGGTCAAAGGCGTGCTGATGCGCACCTGGGATCGCCTCAAGGGCTTCATCTTCCGCGCCGGCCGCGTCATCGTGCCGATGGTGCTGGTGCTCAACTTCCTGAACGCCGTCGGCACCGACGGCAGTTTCGGCAACGAGGACAGCGACAACTCGGTGCTCGCCGCGGTCGGTCGCACGATCGCGCCGGTCTTCGCCCCGATGGGTCTGAACGAGGAAAACTGGCCGGCCGACGGTCGGCATCTTCACCGGCATCCTGGCCAAGGAAGCGGTGGTCGGCACCCTGAACGCGGCCTACGCAGCGCTCGCACGCCGATGACGCCGGCGAGAAGGAGGAGGAAGCACCCTTCAACCTGGGAGAAGCAGTGTCGGCAGCCTTCGCGACCATTCCCGCCAATCTCGCCGATGCGCTCGGCTCGTGGACCGACCCGCTCCGTATCGAAGTGGGCGACGTCTCCGATCAGGCGGCAGTTGCCGAGAAACAGAAGGTGTCCGAGGGCACTTTCGGGGCCATGGCGAGCCGCTTCGATGGCTCGGCCGGCGCCTTTGCCTATCTGCTCTTCATACTTCTGTACATGCCGTGCACTGCGGCGATCGCGGCGGTCTACCAGGAATCCGGCTCGCGTTGGACTATCTTCGTCACGCTCTGGACGACGGGTCTCGCGTTTGGCCTTGCCACCCTCTATTACCAGATCGCGCGCTGGGACCAGCATCCCACTTCGTCCGCGGTATGGGTGGGAGGACTGGTGGCAGCCTTCATCGTCACGCTGCTCGCGATGCGGCGTGCCGGACGGCAGACGGGACGCGAACTACCGCTCCCGCAACGGGCATAAGGAGGATCGAGCATGATCATTTCCCGGCTGAGCGACTACCTGCGCGAGCATCGCCGAGCATCCCTCAACGATATGGCCATCGGCATGGATGCGACGCCGGAAGCACTGACGGGGATGCTCTCGGTGCTCGAGCGCAAGGGTCGGGTGCGCAAACTGGGCAGCGGCTCCTCATGCGGCAACAGCTGCGGCAAGTGCGATCCGACCACGGTTGCGATCTACGAGTGGGTCACGGACTAGGAACGCCGCTCCGTGGCCGCAAGCGATCGCAACACGCAACACATGGCTGCCGCGCTGCAGTGTGAAGCCGGCAGCACCATGCTGGTCGTCGGCATCCATCGCGAGGAGCGCGCTTTCGGCGAACTCGTCGCGCAGGGGCTCGAGCACTCCGGTGTTTCCATCTTGCGCATACCAGACGGGCTCTCCGGCCGTCACCCGCGGGCGGACCAGCGCTTTCACTACGAGACGCTGCACCGCGAGCCTCTACCTGCAACTGCTGCCTTACGTACTCGGCAATTACCGGCTGCTGATTGACCTGCACACCGGCGCCGACAGCCTGGGGCCGAGCGCAGACCTCATCTGCGCAAACAGCCAGTTTCTCGACTGCCTGACGAAGCACTCGAGCGCTGATGATGCCGTCAACGACCGCAAGCTGCGCTTTCTTCGCCTCGAAGACGGCAGCGTCACCAAGACGGTCATCCCGGCTCGCGTGTGGAACAACCCGGCTTTCATCTATCTGGGGATGGAAATCTACCTGCCGGACGCGACGCAGGATCTGACCGCAGCGGCCGAGTTCGCACGGCGACTGGTGCGGATCGGCGCGCAGTGCATCGACGCCGGCCCGGATCGCCGCGGCCCCGTGAGGCTCGCGTGAGATGAACGCAGGCACCGAACGGCGCTGGATCATCGGCGCTGCTGCCGCAGGGCTCACGGCGTGGAGCGCCGTCGCCGGCCACGCCAGCGCGGCAGCGATTCTCACGCACGCACACGACGATTCGCCGGGCGCATTGGGGGCGATCACCACATCACGGGATGCTTCGTGGCGCGCCTTTGCGTACGAGAACGTTCTCGGCACACACACATGGATCTGCTCATCGCGCAGAGTGCGGAAATACAGGTCCAATGGGCGCATCGCGCCGTGCTGGCCGAGATCGAGCGCCTTGCCGGCATCCTGAGCACGCGCGACCCGCGTAGCGCCATCGCCTCTTTCATGGCCGGTGGTTCTCCAGCGCCGGCCGAGATCTCCGACGTCCTCTCGGCGTATGGCCAGTGGTCGGAGCGCACGCACGGTGTGATCAGCCCCTACCTGGGCGGCGCGGCGGCGATGTGGCAGCGCGCACGCGAGACCGGGCGACTGCCGGATGACGAAGCGCTGCGCCAGGCGGTGGCGAACGCCGACCCGGCGTGCCTCAACATCGACGCCTCGGGCAAGGCGTACATCGTCGAGCGGGCAGTGGCCGCCGCGCATCAGACCGCGGGCCTGCTCAACATCGGCGGTGACCTGCGCGCCTGGGGCGAGCCGACGTGGATCGTCGGTGTCGCCGATCCGCGTTCGCCGGCAGAGAACGCGGCACCGCTACTCACCTTCCCACTGCACGAAGGCGCGGTCGCCAGCAGCGGCGGCTACCTCCGAAACACGATCGTCGCCGGGCAGACCTTCTCGCACGTGCTCGACGGCCGCAGCGGCCGCGCTGCAGACCGACGCAACGCCGCCACCGTGGTCGCGCGCGACTGCATCACCGCCAACGCCATTGCCACTGCCTGCTGCACTGTTGAGCATCCGGCGGATCAGGCGGCGTTGCTGGCGCATCCTGACATCCGCGGCTTCCTGGTCGCCACCGGCGCAGCTGCAATGCGGCGGGGCGGTGTGCTCGCGCACGTCGCGTACAACGGCGCCGAAGGCACCGCCCTCCCCCTGCGCGTAGCCGCCAACGCCTGGCCGTCCGGCTACAACGTGAATGTCGCGGTCAACTTGCGGGATCCCGACGTACAGCACTATCGGCGTCCCTATGTCAGCGTCTGGATCGAGGACGCAGCCGGCAAAGTCGTGCGCACGCTCACGCTCTGGGGCGCGCGAAGAAATACCTGCTCGAGATGAGTCACTGGCGCGAAGCAACCGGCGACGGTGCGTTCGAGTCGGTCGCGAGCGTCACGCGCGCCACCCGCCTGCCCGGCCAGTACTCCGTCGCCTGGGACGGCCTCGACGACGCGGGCATGCCCGTGCCGCGCGGTCAGTACACGGTGGCGGTGGAGATCAACCGCGAATTCGGTCACCACGTCGTCGAACGCACCCGCATCGACTGCGCCGGCAAGCCCGCCGCGGCTGCGCTCTCCGCGACCTCGGAGTCGGAGAAATCGGTCGTGAACTACGGTCCGAAGCTCGACACCGCCAACGAAGACAGGATCTGAGCACCATGCACGTCCATGACCCCCTCTCCGGCTCGCTGCAGGCGACCGACGATGATCACGGGAGGCACGTCGCGCCACACCCCGCCACCTTCGGCGCGAAGCTGCTCTCGTGGATGCTCCATCACAAGCTCGTGTACGCCTGCAGGTTCTTCACCTCTACCTCTCCGTGCTGGGGGCTCGCCGTGATGCTTTTCTTCGGCCTCACCGGCTTCACTGCGCACCACGAGGACTGGTTCGGCGCCACCGACGCGACCGTGCGTGTCTTTCACGGCCAGACGCCCGTCGATCTCGTCCGCGACAACGACCGGCTGGGTGTCGTCGAGCACTTGCGCAACACCTGGCGCATCAGCGGCGCGGTCAGCGACTACCAGCACCTCGGTCACTCCGTCAGCATCGCCTTCAAAGAGCCGGGGCGGCTGTGGGAAGTGGATATCGCCGCGGCGAGCGGGCGCACCACCGTCAACGCGCAGATCTTCAATTTTGCCGGTGTCCTCAACGACCTGCACCGGGGGCGCTACACCGGCGAGGCCTGGGGCTGGTTGATCGACATCAGCGCCGTGCTGATGGTTGTCGCATGCCTGACCGGCCTCGTGCTCTGGATAACGATGCCGAAGCGACGCCAGCTCGGCATCGCAGCGCTCGTGTGCGGGATCGTGATGGTGGTGGCTCTTTACGTGCACGGGGTGCCGGGTGCAGACGAGGGCGTCGACGACGACGATGACGTTCCCGTTGCGGCCAAGGTGGAGCGCACGCTGGACAACCAGTCCGATCATCCGTGACGTGCCGCCTGCCTCACCACCCGCCGCCGCGGCGGTGCGGCGCGAGAGTCCGAATCCTCGCCGGCTCTCCATCTTCAAATGACGCTGACCCGCACTGCCGCGGCGGTTCCCGCACCACTCGCTTGATCGCCGAAAGATGAAAATCCTGCTCGTCTGCCTGGGCAACATCTGCCGCTCCCCGCTGGCGGAGGCGGTGGTCCGCCGCATGCTGAAACGCGAAGGCCTGGCCGCAACGACCACGGTGGATTCCGCCGGAACACATGACTACAACATCGGCCTGTCGCCCGACCCGCGGGCGCGACTGGCGGCGCAGCGCCGCGGCTACGACATGGCAGGTCTGCGGGCGCGGCAAGTCGAGCCGCAGGACTTCGAGCGCTTCGACCTGATCCTGGCGATGGACCGCAGCAACCTCGCGACACTGCGGGCGGCCTGTCCGGCGGAACATCGGCACAAGCTCTCCCTCTTTCTCGACCGTGCCTCCGGGTACGACATCGACGAGGTGCCGGATCCGTACGGCGAGTCGCAGGAGAGTTTCGAGCGCGTGCTCGACATGATCGAAGACGCGGCACGCGGACTGATCGAATCCCTGCGTCGAGCGTGACGCCACCGGCTGATCGGAATGGCACGGGCCTTCGTGCGCGACTGCATGGTGCCGCTGCTGCTCCAGTGACCGCAGGCGTTCCTCGGGGGACGATTCCTGCCATTTCTCAGGAGCGCCCAACACCAAGTCCCCATTGACCAGGGCTGCCGGCGAAGACACAATCCCGGAGTGCCGTTGGAATTCCTGTCTTTCTGCGACACGAGGCTCCGGCGATGCGGCTATCGTTAGAACACCCGACCGAAACTGTCCCGGCGCCGCCTGCAGATCCGACGGCTCCAGACCTCAGCTTTCTCGCACGCGAACTCCCCACCCCCGGCGGCGACGGCGCGCATCGTGGCCCACAGTCCGATCGCGACATCGCGGCTGCTCGCCGACGCGGCAGCGATAGCCTGCTGCACGACCACTGCATGCACCGGATGGCGGCGGCGGTGAACGCGGCGCGCGCCAATGGCTCGAACACCATCGACGTCGTGACGGCGCTGGCTCGCTGCGTCCCGGTCACCCTCGGCCACACGTACCTTGGCATCCCGGTTATCACCGAAGCCGGCCGCTTCGAGAACTCATGAGCAACAGCACCGCCACGCTCACCGTTGCCGTCGTCGTCGCCGTCACGCTGGGCGCCGCGTGCACGCGCAAGGCAGCCACCG
>CAVRDD010000052.1:0-18962 GCA_963719715.1 uncultured beta proteobacterium | reverse complement strand
AGCGCCCGGCTTCTAAATGGAGAACTATCATGAAAGCGTGCTGCAAGTCCTGCAACACGCAGGAGAAAGTATAACAGATCAGAATCTCGATGGAATATGCCGGCGTGCAAATTTTCAGTTGCGCTGGAGCTTCCCCGGTACGAGCGTGTTGCGGCTGATGCCGAGCTCGCGCGCCAGCCGCCGAGATGTTGCCGCGGTGGAACTCCACCGCTGCGCTGGATCGCCGTCGACTCCGAGGGCGTCCGAGGCTGCCGGTGGCGACCGGCGCCGAGCTGCTCGCCCGGGCGGAGCGAGCCAGCGGCCAGCGGCGGCCGCAGTCCCGCGTGGCCAGCCGCGCCGCCGAGTTCTTCCAGGAAGTCGTCCGGGAGATGCGCCATGTCGATCACGCCCCTCGCAGCCCACCATCACGACCGCCGTGCGCAGCAGGTTGTGCAGCTGGCGGAGGTTGCCTGGCCAGTGGTCAGCGCTTGAAGAGATCCATCACCCCGGCGAGCCGATGTTGTCGCTCGCCGTTTTCGCACGCGACTCCCCTGACGATCTTCTGCACACGAGCTCGAAGTCGGTGCGCTCGCGCAGCGGCGGCAGCCGCACCACCAGCCGTTGAGCCGGTAGTAGAGGTCTTCGCGGAAATCGCCCCGCGTGATCACCTTGAGGTGCTTGTGGGTGGCGCTGACGATGCCACGTCGACCTCGCGTGCTGCCCAGCGGGCTGACCTTGCGCTCCTGCAGCACGCGCAGCAGCCGCGCCTGCAGGTGCTTGGGCATGTCGCCGATTTCGTCGAGGAACAGCGTGCCGCCGTTGGCCTGCAGGATCTTGCCGATTGCGCCCTTCTTGCGCGCGCCGGTGAAGGCGCCTTCTTCGTAGCCGAACAGCTCGGACTCGATCAGCGTCTCGGGGATCGAGGCGCAGTTGACCGACACGAAGGGCTGGCCCGCGCGCGGCGATCCCCGTGGATGGCCTGCGCCAGCAGGTCCTTGCCGGTGCCGGTTTCGCCCAGGATCATCACCGGGATGTCCTTGCCCGAGACCATGCGCAGCTTGTGGATGACCGACGCGACCTGCGGGTCGCCCGTGTCCAGGTACTGCAGCGTCGAGAGATGGGGCTTGCGGGCCGGCACTTTGGCCGCCGCCTGCGAGCCGCGGCGGCGTCGCCGGCTTCGGCCTGCTGCCCATGGGCCTTGGCGGCCGACCAGGGCGCCACGCTCTGAGCTTGACGCGGCACCAGACCGTCACGCCGTTGTGCAGCACCAGCTGCTTGGGGGCGGCAGGGTGCCGCTGAACAGTCGAACAGCGACGAGATCGGAATGCCGAACAGCGACGAAGAAGGTGTGTGCCTTGAGGGCCGCGAAGGGCAGGCCGATCTGGAACTGCGCGCTGCGGTTGGCGGAGATGAAACGACCCTCGGGCGAGAACACCGCGATGCCTTCGACCAGGGTGCCCAGGAACTCGGAGCGGGTGTGGAAGTGGATGCGGATCGCCTTCGGGAAGATGTCGGCGAACATGTGGTTCTCGATCATCTGCGCCGACATGCGCACCAGCGCCAGCGTGTGCTGGTGGAAGCTGCGCTGGTCGCCGGTCACGTCGAGCGCGCCGATCACCTGGCCGTAGGGATCGAAGATGGGGCGGCCGAGCAGGTCAGGAACTTGTTGGCGTTCATGTAGTGCTGGCTGCCGTGCACCGTGAGCGCTTCTTCTTCGGACAGCGCGGTGCCGATGGCGTTGGTGCCCTTGCTGTTCTCGGACCAGTCCATGCCCGGCTGAGCGCCACGCGCGAGGCTTTTTCCAGGAAGTCGGTGTCGCCCAGCGAGTGCAGCACCATGCCGCGCGACGAGGTCAGCAGCACCATGCTGTGGGTGTTGGCGATCTGGTCGAACAGCGTTTCCATGGCGGGCAGAGCGCGCGCCGTGAGGAGCCGGCTCTGCTCGCGGAACTGCCGTAGCCGCGCGGACTCGACCGGTTCGAAGACCGGGCACGCACCGGCATCGAGCCCGGCCTCGAGGACCACCCCGCCAGGAGCGCTCGAGCGTCTCGGAGACGGTGCCAGGCGGTACGCTGCCATGGTCGAAGAAGAACTTTCGCGCGAGCGCGATGCGCCCGCTGCTGTCGCCGTCGCGTGCATTCATGGTGCCTCCTCCTGAGGCGTCGCCCGTTGTGTTTCTTCTGACCCGTACTGTAACACCCGCCTCGAGCGCTACAAGACAACTAGGGGCTTCAAATACTACATAATTGATTTAAATATGTTATTTGGCCTGTTTCGGGGCATCCACAATCCCTTGGCGGTCAGGGACTTTTTTGCGCAGGTGCAACACGAACCGTAGAAACGGGGGTCGAGTTGTCGCTTTTTTCGGCAACGGATTAAAGACGGATTCGCGAAAATTCCTGTCTTTTCGTTGACACGTCGACGTGAGCCATACGACCATGACTGCGCCTGTCAGCAGGTTTCTCGATCTAACATTAATTAGGAGATTTTCTGATGCTGAAGCACAAAAGACTGAGCATGGCCGTCGCTGGCGCTCTGGCTTTGGCCGGTGCGTCTACGGCTAATGCCGGTATCGGCTTCAAGGCGGGGGAGTGGGATATCGACTTCTCCGGTAACGTCAACGGCTTTGCCACCTACAACGACTGCGCCACCATGGCCGTGGTCGGCAACGATCGCAGGCGGTTGGCCTGTGGAGACCAACCTCCGGACACAAGCAGAGCGCGACCGGCATCGAATCCGGCCTACTGCCGAGCGCGCTGGTGTTCTCGGCCAAGTCGCCGCCAGATGAACATGGACGTGGGGGTGACGATTGGTCTGTATCCGACGACTCCGCACCGGCGGTCTCGGCAGCGGCGGCTTGGACAACACCAACAGGTGCGGTGGCAATGCCAGCCTCAATATCCGCAGAACTTCCTGACCTTCGGCGATGCGAGCTGGGGTAACGTCAAGATCGGTCGTGACATCGGTCTCTTCGGATCGGACGCGATTCTGTCCGACATGACGCTGCTGGGTGTCGGCTCCGGCGCGGCGTTCCTTGGCGGCGTCACCACCCTGGGCCGCATCGGCGTGGGCTACATCTACGCCGACTGGATCCCGCAGATCACCTATACGTCGCCAGGCTTCTCGGCTTCGCGGTCGCGGGCGGCATGTTCCAGACGTTCAACACCTTCGGCTCGGTCACGGGCGCCGACTGCAACGGTGCGAACATGAACGCCTCGACCACCCCGGCGTGGCAGGCGAAGGTGAGCTTCGAGGACAAGTTCAACATCGTCGAGGGTGATCCGCTCGGCTTCAAGGCATGGGCCGGCTATATGTACAACTCGCCGACGTCCTCGGGGGGACGTTTACCGCGAACGGCGCTGCCATTCCGGCTGGTCTGAAATTCGACGGCTGGGCGTGGGAGATCGGCTTGCGCGCGAACATGTGGGGCTTCGAGCTGCGTGGGTTACTACTACAATGGCGAAGGCATCGGCACAACCTGCATCGGAAGTTCGGCGCGTGTCCTTACGTCTGCACGGGTGCTGCGCACCGGTCTCTGGGCGCGTCGCTCGCTCGAGAAACGCAAGTCCGATGGCTACTACGGCCAGATGACCTACAAGTTCCAGGACTGAAGATCGGCTACAGCTATGGCCAGTCGAACCTGGACCTGGCAGGCAACGAGGGTATTACCACTGCGGGCGCTTCAACGCCGCCAACCCCAACCTGCTCAAGCACAACAGCTCGAACGTAGTCGGCGTGTACTACGCCCTCACCAAGAGCCTCAACCTGGTGGGCGAGTGGATCAACACCGAGAACAAGGCCCAGAACGGCAACAAGTACAACGACAACGGCTTCGTCCTCGGCGCGATCCTGTTCTTCTGAGCGCACCGAGCCAGACAGAAAGTCTCTGCTAAAAGCGGCGCCGGAAACGGCGCCGTTTTTTCTGTTGCATCCCGCGACACCTGAGTAGTTTTGAAGCAGGCGTGCGGCGCTGTACACGGCCCCGGGACGCGGCTGCGAGCGGGCTGCGGCCTCCTTGCACAGCGGGGAAGGCTTGCTGCCATTGACTTTTGCGGGACGGGGAGGAGGCGGGCGAGCCGCCCTGCGGCGGCAAGTTGTGGCACGGCAACTGCAGTCAGGGGCCTCGATACCGATCCGCATACAAATCAGGAGACCCCCCGTGGCTTTTCGAATTCTTCCCCTCGCACGCTGCTCCGGCCGTCGCCGGACGCCGACCCTCGCGTGCCACGGTCGCGTTTCCCCATGGGGACGTACGCCACAGGCGGTCGATACCAGGACTGAAGCGATCGGTGACAAGTGGCTGGCGGTGAATCCGTACCGCGGTGCCAGAGTCGCGTACAATCGGCAGCTCCGGCCACAATCAGAACCCGCGCGCGGTGTCACGGCCTCGAGGCGATGTCGGGTGGCATCGCACCGGACCTTCGCTACCTGCCCGAGGGCAAGGAAGGCGACGAGATTCGTCACGCGCGTGCGCAATGGCGCGGTGCGCGACGGTCGCGTCTACATGCCCAAGTTCGAGGGCATCCTGTCGCAGGAAGCGCTGTGGACCATCCGTGCCTATCTCGACACCGTGCAACAGAAATGAACGCCCGGTACCCCGATCGCCGTGCCTTCGCGCACGGCTTTTTCTTGTGGTGTCGCGCGCTTGCCGCGGCGCTGCTCGGCGCGACGGCACTGCATGGCCGCACCGCAGATCGCGACCGATGGACTGCAACAGTTGCAGCAGCCTGGCCGCATCCGCGTCGCCGTGTACAAGGACTTTCCGCCGTACTCGAACGCCGGCGAGGGCATCGACGTCGACATCGCGAGCGCGCTCGCGGAGCGGCTCGGGGTGGCGCTCGATCTCATGTGGGTGCAGGCCTCCGACGAGAACATGGACGACGATCTCCGCAACGCGGTGTGGAAGGGGCATTACCTCGGCGGCGGCACGGCCGATGTCATGCTGCACGTGCCCGTCGATCCACGGTTTGCGGCGCGCAACGACAAGGTGAAGATCACCGGCGCGTATCACCGCGAAAGTCTGCAGATCGCGCACAACACGAAGGAGCTGGCCGAACTCAGAAGCGTCGACGACTTGGTCGGCAAGCCGGTCGGCGTCGAGACCGCGACCGCACAGGACTCGTTTCTGCTGGGCGCGGCGGGCGGACGACTGCAGCCGAAGCTCGCGCACTTCCGCGGCGCGCCGGAGGCGATGGCGGCGTTGCGCCGCGGCGAAGTGGTCGCAGTGATGGCCCAGCGGGCGGAACTCGAAGACGGTCTCAAAGGGGCCGACCGCGAGATCTTCGTGATCAGCAGCATTCCTACTCCCGGACTTGTGCAGCGCGGCTGGATCGTCGGCGTCGCGCTGAAGGCAGACAATGCGGCACTGGCTGCACGGGTGGAGCAGACGCTGACCACCATGCTCGATGACGGCACAATCGCCGAAATCTTCAAGCGCCACGGCATCTCCCATTTCCGTCCGTGACGCGAGGCTGCCCAGGAACTATTCCTGCGCCTTTCCATCCATAATCACGACAACGCGGCGCCGCCTGCCGCCGCGACTTCTTCGTCGGAACCCCATGATCAAGCACATCTCGCTGCGAGCCGTCTCCGCGCTCTTGCTGTGCGCTGCGCCCCTTGCAGGCGCAGCACCTCTTGCTTACGTGCCGAACGAGAAATCCGGCACGATTTCGGTCATCGACACCTCGACCGACAAGGTCGTGGCGGACATCCCGGCCGGGAAGAAGCCGCGCGGTCTCGCGGTCAGTCAGGACGGCAAGGATCTCTACGTGAGCGATCAGCCGGACAACATGCTGGTGGTGATAGATATCGAGAAGCGTGCGCCGGTCGGCAAGATCGAACTCGGCGAGTCTCCTGAAGGGGTCGGCATCTCGGCGGACGGGAAGTGGATCATCGCTGCGAGTGAAATCACCAACGCGGTCTCCTTCATCGACACCAAGACCAGGAAGAAGGTGTTCAGCGTCAAGACGCAGGGCAAGAACCCCGAGCACGCAGTGTTCAGCCCCGACGGCAAGTGGGTGTACGTGAGTGCGGAGGAGGCCGATTCAGTTGACATCATCGATGTCGAGAAGCGTGCCGAGGTCAAGACCGTCAAGGTCGGAAACCGGCCCCGCGGCATCGGCTTCCTGCCCGATGGCAGCCGTGCCTACGTGGCCTCCGAGCTCGCGAGTCAGGTGTACGTCATCGACACCGCGACGCAGGAGGTGATCGCGACGGTGAAGCCGGGCAATTTCTCCAACGGCGTCGCGGTGCGACCCGATGGCGCGCGCGTCTTCATCTCCAACGGCAAGGACGGCACGGTGTCGGTCATCGACACCGCGACCAATCAGGTCGTGGCGACTGTGCCGGTCGGCAAGCGTCCGTGGAACATGGCGATCACGCCCGACGGGAAGAAGCTCTACGTCGCCAACGGAAAATCGAACTCCGTTTCCGTCATCGACACCGAGACCTACCAGGTGCTGGGGGAGATCCCGGTCGGCGAGTCGCCGTGGGGTGTGGTCATCCGGTGAGCGACGCGGCAACGGCAGAGCGTGCGGGGCGCGCGATGAGCGCTTTCGGGCGCGATCGCTACACCGGTGTTGCCATGTTCCTGCACTGGCTGATCGCCATTCTCGTGTTCGTGCTGATCGGTCTCGGCTGGTACATGGTCGACATCCCGAAGAACACGCCCGAGCGGGCCTTCTTCTTCAACCTGCACAAGTCGATCGGCCTCACCACCTTCTTCGTGATCGCGCTGCGGGTCGCGTGGCGCCTGACGCATGTGCCGCCGCGGCTGCCGGCGTCGCTCAAGCGATGGGAGGCGGTGGTGGCAAACTGGATGCACCGGCTGCTGTACGCCGGTCTGTTGATCATGCCGATCTCGGGTTATGTCGCCTCCAACTTCACCAAGTTCGGCGTGAAGTACTTCGGCATCGAACTGGCGCCGTGGGGCCCGGCAGACAAGGTTGTGTACGGCATCTTCAACGAGATCCACGTCGTCACTTCCTACATCTTTGTCACGCTGATCGCCTTGCACGTGATTGCAGCGTTCAAGCACCTCATCGTGGACCGCGACGACGTCTTCCGCCGGATGCTGCCCGGGCGCGGCTGATGCCCGTTCAGACCTGCCGAAACGTCACGACGTGATCGGCCTCCAGGCGGATGCCGATCTTCTCGCCGATGGCGTGGTTGTGGTGGCTGGGCACGAGCGACAGGGCGCGCCCGCCGCTCGGCAGCCGGATCGTGTACAGGATCTCGGCGCCGCGGAAGGCCTTCTGCATCACCTCCGCCTTTACCACGCTCGCATCGTCGTGGACGATGTCGTCCGGGCGCAGCAGGACGTCCACCGAGCAGCCGTTGCCGCACTTCTCGCAGCCGATCGCGCATTCCGGGGGCACGTCTCCGGTGAGGATGCCGAGCTCGATCTCCACCTGGCTCGCGCTCAGGACCCGGCCCGGAATCAGCACCCCCTCGCCGATGAAGTCGGCGACGAAGCGGGTCGCCGGCTTGTGGTAGAGGTTGTAGGGCGAGTCCCACTGCACGATCACGCCGCCCTCCATGATGCCGACGTCGTCGGCCAGGGCGAACGCCTCGTGCTGGTCGTGGGTGACGAGGATCGCCGTCGCGTCCTGCGCCTTCAGGATCTCGCGCACCTCGTGGCTTACGCGCTCGCGCAGGTCGACGTCGAGATTCGAGAACGGCTCGTCCATGAGCAGGAGAGCCGGCCTCGGCGCCAGTGCGCGCGCGAGCGCGACCCGCTGCTGCTGGCCACCCGAGAGCTCGTGCGGGTATTTGTCCGCGAGCTCCGGTCGAGGCCCACCAGTCGCAAGCAGTTCCGACACGCGTGCGGCGCGCGTTCGCCGCGTGCGAGCCGGCGCAAGCCGAAGCCGACGTTCTCGCCGGCCGTGAGGTGTGGGAAGAGCGCGTAATCCTGGAAGACCATCCCGATGCGGCGATCCTCGGGGGCCAGCGTGAACACCGACGCGGCTCACCACCTCCCCGTTGAGACGGATCTCGCCGCCGCTGATTCGCTCGAACCCGGCGATGCAGCGCAGCGCGGTGGTCTTGCCGCAGCCGCTCGGGCCGAGCAGGCAGGCGATGTCGCCGCGTTGGAGCGTGAGCGAGAAATTCTGGAGCACCGGCGACGCAGCCGTATGCGTGAGCCACCTGGCGGACCTCGAGCACGGTATCCATGGCGGGATTATACGCGGTCAAGAGAGAATCATTCTCAACCTCATCGCGCGCGCGTGGGGTCGTCTACAATTCTCGACCTGCGCGCGATCGCGTACGCCGGCATTCCCGATTCTCGATGCACGCAACGTCATCGCTTCCCGGCGCGTCGGCCTGGCGCGCGTGGGCAATTGCCCCCCTCGGTCTGCTCGGCTGGTGCGCGGTCTGCCTCGCCGCCTTGCTCGCGGTGCCGGTCGTCTTCGTCGCGAGCAATGTGTTCGTCCCGAGCGGTGGATGTCTGGCAACACCTGGTCGACACGGTGCTGGCCGACTACGTCCGCAACACGGTGTGGCTCGCGCTCGGTGTGGGTGCGGGCGTGATGATCGTGGGCGTCGGCACGGCCTGGCTCGTCACCATGTGCCGCTTTCCCGGCAGCCGCACGCTCGACTGGGCGCTGATCCTGCCGCTCGCGATGCCGGCCTACGTGCATGGCCTACGCCTACACCGACTTTCTCCAGTTCGCGGGCCCGCTGCAGACGTGGCTGCGCGAGCTGACCGGCTGGGCGCGCGCGCGACTACTGGTTTCCCGACATCCGCTCGCTGCGGCGGCGCCATCACGGTGATGATCGTTCGTGCTCTATCCCTACGTCTACCTGCTCGCGCGCGCGGCCTTCCTCGAGCAGTCGGTCGGCGCTGCTGGAGGTCGGGCGCACGCTCGGCTACGGCGCCTGGGGCAGCTTCGTCGCGCATCGCGCTTGCCGCTGGCGCGTCCCGCCATCGCCGCCGGCACGTCGCTCGCGCTGATGGAGACGCTGGCGGACTTCGGCACCGTCTCCTACTTCGCGCGTGCAGACCTTCACCACCGGCATCTATCGCGCGTGGTTTTCGATGGGCGAGCCCGGTCGCCGCGGCGCAGCTCTCGGCGGTGCTGCTCGGCTTCGTCGCGGTGTGCTCGCTCGCTGAGCGCCTGACGCGCGGCCGCGCGCGCTACCACGACCGGTCGCCGCGCCGGCGGCTGCCGAGTCGCGTGTTGCGCGGCTGGCGCGCTGGCTGCCTGCTTCGCCCTGCCTCGCGCCGCTCGTCCTCGGTTTCGTGCTGCCGGCGCTGATCCTGCTGCGCATGACGCTCGGCCAGGGCGACGAGCAGTTCGGCGAGCGCTTCGCTGACGCTGGCCCGCAACAGCGTCTCGCTCGCGGTCATCACGGCGCTGCTCGCGGTCGCGCTCGCGCTGCTGATGGCTTACGCCGCGCGGCTGCGGCCGGGGCCGATCACGTGGTCGCGCGAACCGCCTGGCGGGCCCTGGGCTACGCGATCCCGGGCACCGTGATCGCGGTCGGCATCCTGGTCCCGGTCGCGCGGCTCGACCACGCGCTGGATGCGTTCGTCTCCTCGACTTTCGGCTTCTCGACCGGCCTGCTCCTCACCGGCGGCATCGCCGCGCTCGTCTACGCCTACCTGGTCCGCTTCTTCGCCGTCGCGCTGCAGACGGTCGAGGCGGGGCTCACCCGGATCACGCCCAGCATGGACGCCGCCGCCCGCAGCCTTGGCTGCTCGCCCGGCGGCAGTGCTCGCGCGCGTGCACGCGCCGCTGCTGCGCGCCAGCCTCCTGACGGCGGCGCTGCTGGTGTTCGTCGACGTGATGAAGGAGCTGCCGGCGACCTTCGCCATGCGGCCCTTCAACTTCGACACGCTGGCGGTCCAGGCCTACAACCTCGCCGCCGACGAGCGCCTGGCGGAGGCCGCGACCGCCTCGCTCGCGATCGTCGCGGTCGGCCTGGTGCCGGTCTTCATCCTGTCGCGGTCGATCGCGAAGACGCGGGCGCGCGACGTAGCGCCGCGACTGCGCACGCTCGCGCCGGGCGCTTACTTCCAGCCAGCCCGATCGGCGACCTTCTGCGCGGTCGGCTGGTTCTTGCCCGAGCTCGCCGACGTTGAGCGCGTCGGCCTTGAACGTGCCCAGCGACTCGAGCTCCGCGTTGTTCACTTTCACACCCGGCACCACCGGCCACTCGTTGTTGCCGTTCGCGAAGTACTGCTGCGCCTGATCGGAGGCGAGGTACTCGAGGAACTTGATCGCGTTCTCCTTGTGCGGCGCGTACTTGAGCACGCCGCCGCCGGAAATGTTCATGTGCACGCCGGGTCCTTTCTGGTCCGGCCAGATGACGCCGAGCTTCTCGACCACGGCCCGGTCCTCGGGTTTGGTCGACTTGAGCAGCCGCACGAAGTAATAGGTGTTGCTGATGGCGATGTCGCACTCGCCGGCCGCCACGGCCTTGAGCTGATCCGTGTCGCCGCCCTTGGGCTCGCGCGCCAGATTGCCGGCAACGCCCTTCGCCCACTGCTCGGCCTTCTGCTCGCCGTCGTGGGCGATCACCGAGCTGATGAGCGACAGCATGTAGACGTGCCCCGCCGAGCGCGTGCAGATCCGGCCCTTCCATCTCGGGTCGGCGAGATCCTCGTAGCTCGTGATCTCGCCCGGCTTCACCGCGGCCTTGTTGTAGACGATGATCCGCGCCCGCGCCGAGAAGCCGTACCAGGTGCCGTCGGGGGCGCGGTAGGCGGCGGGGATGCGGCTGTCGAGCACCTTCGACTTGATCGGCTGAAAGAGCCCCGCCTGGTCCGCGCGCCAGAGGCGACCGGCGTCGACCGTGATGAAGACATCCGCCGGGCTCTTGTCGCCTTCGTTCTTGATGCGCTCCATCAGCGGATCTTCGCGCGCCTTCGATGCGGTTCACCTTGATGCCCGGTCTGCTTCGTGAAGTTGGTGTAGAGCGCCTCGTCGGTCTGGTAGTGCCGGGCCGTATAGAGATTGAGCTCATTCTCCTCGGCGGCGTGGACGCGGGAGAGGGCGAGCAGGGCGGCTGCCGCGATGAGGGTAGACAGTGTTTGGCGTGGGGTCATCTTCGGGTTTCTCCTTTCCGATGTGACGAGCCGCTCGACGCTGGCCGGGCGCCGAGAGTTGCACTTCCCGGCTCATCGTAACCAGAAGCATTCGCGTTTGCAAGAATGAGAATGCCTCGCAACCGGACTTGACGCACACCAATGCGAATCATTATCATTTGTCCATATTCTGCTGCGAAGGACATCATGAACGCACTCGTCGTCGGCGCAGACCGGCTCGGCAACATTCCCGACGTGCTGGGGGACTTCGGTATTCGCATTCTCGAACACGTTTCCGGACGCCAGTCCGCGCATCAGCGCCGCGGGGCCGCGATCGGCAGCAACACGCAGCTCGTCATCCTCTTCACCGACTTTCTTGGCCACAACGTCATGAAGAGCTTTCGTAGTCTGGCGCAGGCGGAGGGTGTTCCGGTCATCGCCTGCCGGCGTTCGGCGAGCTGCCTAGCCGCTCTCGCCTTGCCGCTTCTTTGCGCAGCCAGTGTGCGAGACACCCTGCGCTGTTCTGTCCGAAAGCCGCGAAACGCACGTCGAACTAGCCGAGGACTGCCATGTACGTCTGCCTGTGCAACGGTGTCACCGACCATCACATCGCGAAAGCGGTGGCGGAAGGCGCCTCATCGCTGTGTGATCTCAAGGCCCGCCTCGGCATCGCATCCTGCTGCGGGCGCTGCGCGGAATGTGCGGAGCTCGTCCTCGACGAGCAACTCGCTTTTTGCAACTCCATGAGTTGCGCACAGCTCGCCTGAGCTGATCTGCTCCTGACCTGAGTCGTACGCGGCGCAAAGCTGCGGGGTAGAATTTCGCGTGCGTGCCGCCCTGGCTTGCACGGTTTGTTTTTTCTCCCCTGCTCACCACTCTGGAGCACTCATGAAAGGCGACACCAAGGTCATCGAGCACCTCAACAAGGTGCTGCGCAATGAGCTCACCGCAATCAACCAGTATTTTCTTCATGCCCGTATGTTTCGCAATTGGGGTCTGAAGAAACTCGACGAATACGAGTTTCACGAATCCGTCGACGAGATGAAGCATGCCGATCGCCTCACCAACCGCATCCTCTTCCTGGAGGGGCTACCGAATCTGCAGGATCTCGACAAACTCATGATCGGCGAGAACGCCGAGGAATGCCTGCGCTGTGACCTGCAGCTCGAACTGCGCGGCCATCCCGATCTCAAGGCGGCGATCGCCTACTGTGAGTCCTGTACGGACTATGTCTCGCGGGAACTCTTCGAGGACATTCTGGAAAGCGAAGAGGAGCACATCGACTTTCTGGAGACACAGCTCGAGCTGATTGCGAAAGTCGGTACCCAGAATTATCTGCAGTCGCAGATGGGCGAAGCGCCGAGCTGACGCTTCAAGTCGCGACGCGGCGGGCGCCCGAGAAGCGGGGTGCCCAGTAGCTGTTCCGCATCGAGACGATCTCCACACGACCGCCGCTGCTCGGTGCATGCACGAAGCGGCGGTCACCGACGTAGAGACCGACGTGGCTGAACGCGCGGCCGAGGGTGTTATAGAAGACGAGGTCCCCCGCGCGCATCTCGTCGTCTTGCACCGACGAGCCCGCGCGTTCCATTTCCAGCGCGCTGCGCGGCAGCGCCAAGCCTGCAGCCTGCCGATAGACATACCAGACGAGTCCGCTGCAATCGAAACCAGCGGTCGGAGACGTGCCTCCGTTGCGGTAGGGCACGCCGACCAGCGACACCGCGAGCACGGCCGCGTCGCGTGCGGCGTCGGGTTCGGCGGGTGAGGGCGGGGCGGGTGGCCGCCCCTCGCGACTCGAAGGCGGCGTTACAGTGCGTGTCGCACAACCCGCCGCGAGCGCGGCGAGCGCGAGAAGCGCTGCTCTTCGACTACTCCACATGACGCAACTCTAGATCACGATCAGGGGCCAGTAAAGCCAGCGTGCTTACTGGCACGTTGGGCTGGGTTGGATCGAGTAGCCTGTGCGCGGCTGCCCGCAGGCGGCGTGCCACGCTGCCGAACCCGATTCCGGGATGCCTGCGGTGACGATGCGCCAGTGCCGGGCAGCGGCGACGGTAAGCATATAATTCACAGAGGTAAACCTCCGGCTCTGCCGGAGGACTCCGAAAGGTTTGACCTATGCGGCGGTCGAGGGGTCTCCAATGCGGCGGTTCCGCCAATGACGACGTGGCCTCGAAGTGCTCTTTGCATGAGCGGCGAGTGTTTGAACATGGCTCGACCTACCTGCCGCGCAGCGGCTAACGGTGTTGAAGGCGCCTTTGAGGCGCTAACAATTCAAGCCACCGGCTCTGCCGGTGGTATTTGACTCGTGCCGTCCGGCGGCCTCGCGCCTAGCAGAGATTGCCGATTCCCACCCCGTCCGAGGAACGCCCATGCCGCAGCCGCAGCCCCTGTCCCCTCAGCATCCCCATCCTGCGCCGCAACCTCAGATTTTCGGCTTCGACGCCTTCACGCCGAAGGAGATCGCGCAGAAGGTCGAGCAGAACGGCGTCATCAAGGCGCGGCTGCCGTTCCTGCCTATGGCGATGCTGGGTGCCGTCGCTGGCGGTTTCATCGGGCTCGGCGCCATGTACTACACCCTGGTGATCAGCGATCCGGCGCTCGGCTTCGCGGCGAGCCGGGTGCTCGGCGGGGTCACGTTTACTTTGGGGCTGATCCTGGTGGTGATGGGCGGTGCGGAGCTCTTTACCGGCAACAACTTTCTCGTGATGGCCTGGGCGGAAGGCAAGATCACGACGGCAGAGGTCGTGCGCAACTGGGTGGTGGTGTATTTCGCGAACGTGTTCGGCGCGATCACACTTGCGATCGTGATCTTCCTGTCACATTACCCGGACATGAACGACGGCAACGTCGGCCGCGCGGCGATAAAATTGGCTGCGTACAAGACGAACCTCCCATTCTGGACGGCGTTCTTCAAGGGTGTCCTCTGCAACATGCTGGTGTGCCTGGGGTTGTGGGTGGCGATGGCGGGCCGGTCGGTCACCGACAAGATCCTGGCCATGGTCTTCCCGATCTCGGCGTTCGTCGCGTGCGGTTTCGAGCACTGCATCGCCAACGTCTACATCATTCCCCTCGGCATGCTTCTCACCAGCTTCGGCGCGCCGCCTCCTGGCATCGACGTCGCTTCTCTGAACGTAACAGGGCTCCTCGGTAATCTCGTGCCTGTAACGCTGGGAAACATCGTGGGTGGCAGTGTCATGGTGGGCCTCGTCTACTACGCGATTTACCGCAAGGGTCTCCGATCCTGAAGCATCCGTGGAAGGTTTGAACAAAGCCATGAGCTGGACACGATTGTTGGGAACGCTATGTGTCGTCCTGGCGGGGCTGGCAACCGCCGTTGCGCTGGCGCAGCAGAATGTGCTCGAAGTCATCACGCTCAAGTATCGAACGGCGGATCAGGTGATTCCCCTGCTGGAGCCTTTCGTGGATCGCGATGGTTCGATCAACGGCATGCAGAACCAGCTCATCGTTCGCACCTCGCCGGCGAACCTGGCCGAGATCCGCAAGATCCTCGATCAGGTCGACGCGCGGCCGCGACAGCTCCTGATCACAGTGCGGCAGGACGTCGATCTCGCGACTGCGCGACGAGAGGCGGAGCTGTCCGGTCGCGTGGCGATCGGCAACAGCGCGAGCGTTGCGGTGCCGGGCAGTCGGGGACGCAGCGACGGGCTCGTCGTGCAGGGCGGCAGTGGTGATACCAACGCTCCGTGGGCGCGTTACAGCGCGAGACGTGCGGGCTTCCGAGGTCAATACCCAGCGGGTGCAGGTGCTGGAAGGCAATGTCGCCTTCATCCGCGCCGGCCAGTCCGTGCCCGTGCCGTCGCGGCAGGTGGTGCAGACGCCGCAGGGCACGCAGATCGTCGAGTCCACGCAGTTTCGCGACTTCAATACGGGATTCCAGGTGCTGCCGCGCGTCTCCGGCGACACGGTGACGGTGGAGATCAACCCGCAGCGGGAGCGTGCCAGCGGCTTTCGAGGTGCTGGCAACGTGCAGGGCATGAGCACGGTGGTCTCCGCGCCGCTTGGCGAATGGATGGAGATCGGCGGGATATCCGAGAGTGGGTCAGTCCAGACCTCAGGCAACCTCGGTACGCGCAGCCAGAGCGGCGGAGAGCGGCGCTCGGTCCTCCTGATGGTCCAGGAAATCGTGCGCTGACATGCGCCCGGCGCGCACACCGGCGTGGTTGTTCGTGTTTCTCGGAGTGAGTTTCGTGCTGCGTGCTCGCGTGGTCTGCAATCGGGCCGAAGGATCGCGCGGTATGGTGGCTCGAAGTGGTGCCGGCCCTGCTCGGTGCCGCCGTACTGCTTGCGACCTGGCGGCGATTTCCGCTTACGCTCGTGCTCTACGTCCTGATCTGGGCGCATGCCCTCGTGCTGCTCGTCGGCGGGCATTACACGTATGCCGAGGTGCCGCTTTTCAACGCACATCCGCGATGCCTTCGATCTGGGACGCAACCACTACGATCGCGTCGGCCACTTCATGCAGGGGTTCGTGCCGGCGATGATCGCACGCGAGATCCTGTTGCGCGTAACACCGCTCAGGCCCGGTGCGATGCTGTTCTTTCTCTGCGCCTGCGTTGCCCTGGCGATCTCTGCTTTCTACGAAATGATCGAATGGTGGGTGGCGGTAGCCTCCCGAACGGGGGCCGAAGCGTTTCTCGGCACTCAGGGCGACGTGTGGGACACACAGTGGGACATGTTCCTCGCGCTCATCGGCGCCCTCATGTCACAGCTTGCGCTCGGTTGGCTGCAGGATCGGGAGCTGCGGGCGCTCCCTTAGAGCCTGCTCGTCCGCGCATTCCAAAAGGAAGGGCCGGCGGCACTCCAATCGTCCATGGGCAATCACAAGGGCGGGATCGGGCCGGTCGCTCGCGTATCGCCCGCCGGCATGGTAGCATCGACCCTCGGCTCGAATCGGTAGCGATATTGGGCATTGCGCAGGTTCATACCCGCCATTGCATTTGCCGGCACCGACAAAGCGACGCGAGCCCTCGCGCGCCTCGTAATCTGAGCAGTCGTCGCGACGAACGCGTCCCCGAGGCGTCCTCCTGCTGCCTTACTAGCTTTTGTCTTGGTGGGTTCGCAATGCGACTCAGTAATCTCGCCGAGAGACCAGTCGTGTCGACGATTTCGGCATGGTCTCGACTATTTCGAGCCTTGTATCGGAACCGTCAGTTCCTCTTTGTGACCTCCATGCCCAAGTCGGGTTCGACGTTTCTCGCTAATGCTCTGGCCCAGGTGACCGGCTATTCCCAGGTTCAGCTTTGCTTTGGCTATGAGCGACATGAACAAGACCTTTACCTCCCCAAAGTCGTGGATGCCTGCCGGAAGAACACGATCACCCGCCATCACACGAGAGCGACCTACCACAACATAGATATTCTTAGAAAGTTCAACATCAGGCCCATCGTTTTGACGCGTAATTTGTTTGACGTCGTGCCAAGCATCAAAGACCACTTGTTTGCTGAAGGATTCGAGAAGTTCCCAGGCTTCTACTGTACGGAGCGATTTGCCGAGTTATCCGAAGAGAAACAGCTTGATTGCATAATCGATCTAGTGCTGCCGTGGTACGTGAACTTCTATGTGTCCTGGTTCGATGCATGGCAACACAGGCAACTGCCCGTGCTCTGGTTGCGGTTCGAAGATGTGGTCAAAGATTGGCCGTCAGCGCTGCAAGCAGCACTCGAGTTCTATGGGGTCAGGAAGTCAGACACTGAGATTCAGGAGGCAGTCGAGCGAACCTATCAGCTCGACCCTAAGATTACTCGAATAAACGTAGGGAAAAGGAAACGCGACAAGGTCATGCTCTCTGAACAGCAAAAGCAACGCGTCTCCAAGTTGGCGAGTTTCTACCCATGGGTGGATTTCTCGTCCGTCGGGCTAAAGGCAGACTCTGATGAGGTAGCTTTTGGGGCGTAAGCCCCTCGCGCCCACGCCATGAGGCGTGCCATCCCCTCGGTGTACGCTATGCGGCTGCGGTAACCGAGCTCTCGCTGCGCGCGCTCTGTCGAGAACCGGATGTCGCGCGAAAAGATTGGCATCGCGTAGCGCTGGATGTCCCAACGAAGCGGACGCGGCAGGCGTATTCTGGAGGCCGCGACGAATTGCGGAACCGATGCTCTGGGGCATGGTAACTTGAGGCCGTTCGCTATGTCAGAAACGAACTCACGCACCTGAACCGTCGGCTCGTCGATCACGAGATAAGATCCAGCAGCAGCCGGGCACACGATCGACGCAATGACAGCGTCAGCCAAGTTCTCCACGTATACGAGGTGGCAGCGGAAGCGTCCGCCGGAGACGAACCAGAAGCGGTCTGCGGATAGCTGGGCAACGATGCGTGGAAGAGCCGCGCGGTCTCGTGGACCATACACTACACCCGGACGCAACACGACGATCGACAGGTCACGCGCGGCCCGCAAGAGGTGCTCGGCGGCGATCTTCGAAGCGACGTAGCCGGGACCCTGGGGATCGGCTACGTAGGGGGAATCTTCTTCTATGATCACGCCTCGGCGCGGCTCGTGGACGACGATTGTGCTGAGGTGAACGAGACGTCTGACGGCGCACGCGCGGGAAGCCTCGATGACGTGCTGGGTGCCGCGCACGTTGACAGCCTCCCACGCTTCGGGGGCGATGCGGGAGCCGGAGACCGCTGCACAATGGACCACGGCGTCCGAGCCTTGCGCGGCGGATCGAACGCTATCCAGATTCACGACATCGCCTTCGACCTGCTCGGCGCGCACTAGCCAAGGTACATCGAGACGGTGTCGGACCATCGCCCGCACGGTATGCCCCCGCGCAAGAAGTGCCTCGACGACATGGCTGCCGACGAAGCCAGCTGCACCCGTGACAAGGACTCGCACCGACGCTATCGCCAGCAGTTGGTCACCGGACGGCCCTAGCTGTGGCGACGCAATAGGTTGGTGCGGCTCATTGGGATTCTGGACATGGGTGGCTTAGCTCCAAGGGCGGATTCAATTCTGAAGTGCAACAGCGTTATAACGCGAGTGTAGCTGCTTCATGAAGACCTCGTGGGGTGTCTTGAAGCCGAGGCATTTTCTGGGTCGGTGGTTGAGATCGATGCATGGCGAATTCGATGTCCTTGCGGGTGATGGATTCGAAGCGCATCTTCTTTGGGAAGAACTGGCGGATCAGGCCATTCATGTTCTCGTTGGCCCCGCGCTCCCAAGAGGCATAGGGATGGGCGAAGAAGAACTGTGCGTCGAGCTTCGCGGCGATGCGCTCATGCTGGGCGAACTCCTTGCCGTTGTCGGTGGTGAGCGAGTGAACGTAGGCGGCAAAGGGCGTGAGCAGAGAGATCACGGTATCGGAGACTGCCGGTGCGCTCTTGGATGGCACATGGGCGATCAGGCAGTAACGGGACTTGCGTTCGTTGAGCGTGACGAGCGCCTGTTGCTGACCGGCGCCGATGATCAGATCGCCCTCCCAGTCGCCGAAGCGTCTGCGGCTGTTGACGATGGCCGGACGCTGCTCGATCGAGACCTGGTTGGGGATGGTGCCGCGTCGCTCGCGCCCGCCGTAGCGCTTCCTGCGTACCTTCTGACAGCGCAGGGCGCGGTGCAGGGTGCCGCCGTTTCGTTTATCGGCGTAGATGCGTTGGTAGATGGCCTCGTGGCTCGCCGCGTGCAAACCGCGCGCCTTGAACTTACCCCGATTTAGTGGACGCCAACACCAAGGACGTAGAGTTTTCCACGGGCGGGCGCGGGCGGCGCTTTCGACGCACGCGAACGCGCCCGGCGGTGGGAAACTCGGACCATCCTCATGCAGCCTGCCTCGCCGCGAAGCGGCGCTCGAATTCGCGCGGCGACACGTAACCGAGCGATGAATGAAGGCGGCACGGGTTATAGAACGTCTCCACGTACGAAAAGATGTCGCTGCGCGCTTGCGTGCGCGTCGCGTAGCGGCGCAGGTTCACTCGTTCCACCTTCATGCTTGTC
>CAVRDD010000051.1:0-6397 GCA_963719715.1 uncultured beta proteobacterium | reverse complement strand
GCCGCATTCCGCTCCGGTGTCGACTCGGCACCGCGGAGCCGGCGCAATTGCGCTGCAACCCTGGGTACCTGCCGATCGCCGCGAACAGCGTGGACGTGTGCCTGCTGCCTCATGTGCTGGAGTTTGCAGTGCATCCGCATCAGATACTGCGAGAGGTGCAGCGGGTGCTGGTACCTGAGGGTCATCTGATCGTGACCGGCTTCAATCCGCGCAGTCTGTGGGGAATTCGGCGGGCGCTCAAGCGCGGTCACGAACAGTATCCCTGGTGCGGGCGCTTCATCACGCTGCCGCGCCTCAAGGATTGGCTGGCCCTGCTCGGCTTCGAAGTGGCCGGCGGCTGCATGAGCTGTTACGCGCCGCCTTTCGGTCGTGAGCAGTGGCTCAATCGTTTCCGCTTCGTGGAGGCGGCGGGAGATCGCTGGTGGCCGATCGCGGGCGGGGTCTACTTCCTCGACGCCATCAAGCGCGTGCCGGGCATGCGCGTCATTACGCCAAAATGGAACGAGCGGCTCCGTCCAAATGAGGCGCTCGCATCGGCGCAGCAGGTGGCGAGAGGGCGGCTGCGGCTCGTCGCCAAAGAACAAGAGTGACTGCCGAAGCTTCCGTCGACGTCTACACCGACGGCGCGTGCAAGGGAAACCCTGGGCCGGGCGGTTGGGGCGCGCTGCTGCGGTTCGAAGGGAAGGAACGAGAGCTCTGCGGGGGCGAGTCGTTGACTACCAACAACCGCATGGAACTTGTCGCTGTCATCGAGGCTCTGTCGGCGCTGACGCGTCCGTGCCGGGTGCGGCTGCACACGGATTCTCGCTATGTTCAACAGGGCATCAGCGCGTGGATCGCGAACTGGAAGCGGCGAGGCTGGCGCACCGCCGATGGCAAGCCAGTCAAGAACGTGGACCTCTGGCGCCGCTTGGACGAGATCGCGGTCCGACATGAAGTGCAATGGATCTGGGTGAAAGGGCACGCCGGTCATGATGGCAACGAGCGTGCGGACGCGCTCGCCAACAAGGGTGTGCCGGCAGGCGCTCGCTGACTCCGACCTGCCTCTGGCATTCCTTTCAACGCCCGCCTAAAGGCGGGCGCACGCATGCGACAAGTCATCCTCGATACTGAAACCACCGGCCTCCATCCTTCGCTCGGCCATCGCATCATCGAGGTCGCCGCGGTGGAGGTTGTCGGCCGCCGCGTTACCGACAGCCAGTTTCATCATTATCTGAACCCGGAGCGCGAGAGTGATGCCGGCGCCTTGCAGGTGCACGGCCTTACCGCTGAATTCCTGCAGGACAAACCCAAATTCCGTGACATCGTTGACGAACTGCTCGAGTTCCTGCAAGGCGCCGAACTCGTCATCCACAACGCGCCCTTCGACGTCGCATTCCTGAACAGCGAACTCTCGCGCGTCGGCCGCGATAAGATTGAAGCGTGCTGTTCGATGATCACGGATACGCTGCAGTTCGCCAAAAATCTGCACCCAGGCAAGCGCAACGGTCTGGATGCCTTGTGCGAGCGCTATCAGGTCGACAATTCCGCGCGCACGCTGCATGGCGCAATGCTGGATGCGCGCCTGCTCGCCGAAGTCTATCTCGCGATGACTCGCGGGCAGGAGAGTCTCGCGATGGAGCTGGAAGAGACCCCGGCGTGGCATTTGGGGACAGAGGGAGAGGATGCCCGCCCGGCCATCCTCATTCTGATTCCCACCGCTGATGAGCTCGCCGAGCACGAGCGCGTGCTGGCCGAGATCCAGGCGGCGAGTTCGAAAGGCTGCCTGTGGACACTCCTCGAAGCGGCGCGTTCACAGGCCGCGTGAGGGCCTTACGATGACGCTGCCTGCGAAGGTGAGACTGGTCGAGGTCGGTCCGCGCGACGGCCTGCAGAACGAGCCGTCGTCGATCCCGACGAGCGTCAAGATCGAGTTCATCGATCGCCTCTCGCATACGGGTCTGCAGGCAATCGAGGCGACGAGCTTCGTGTCGCCGAAATGGATACCGCAGATGGCCGATCGCGCCGAAGTGATGGCGGGTATTCAGCGTGTCGCTGGCGTGTGCTACTCCGCCCTGACACCGAACCTCAAAGGTTTCGAGGTCGCCCGCGCCGCGCGTGTGGACGAGGTTGCCGTGTTCGCGGCGGCTTCCGAGACGTTCTCCCGCCGCAACATCAACTGCTCGGTTGCCGAAAGTCTCGAGCGCTTTGCGCCCGTGCTGGAGGCAGCGAAGGCCGCAGGTGTGCCGGTGCGCGGATATGTGTCATGCGTGCTCGGCTGTCCGTTCGAAGGGGACGTGGCTCCACAGGCGGTTGCACGCGTCGCATCAGCTTTGTTTCGCATGGGCTGCAGGGAAGTATCGCTTGGCGACACCATCGGCGTCGACCCCTGCAAAGGCGCGACGCATGGTCGAAGCGGTGGCGCAGCAGATCCCCATCGATCGGCTCGCGGCGCATTTTCACGACACCTACGGTCAGGCGCTCGTCAATCTGTACGCAGTAATGGAACTGGGAATCTCGGTGATCGACTGTGCCGTGGCCGGACTGGGGGGGTGTCCCTACGCGCTGGGGGCCTCGGGGAACGCGGCGACCGAGGATGTTCTGTATCTGCTGGATGGTCTCGGCATCGAGACGGGTATCGACAGCGACAAACTGATCGCGGCCGGTCGCTTCATCTGCGGCCATCTCGGCCGGATGCCTGCATCACGCGTTGCTCAGGCGCGCAGTACACGGCGTGGCGAAGCACGGCCGTCAGTGGTTGCGTGCTGACGCGGCGCGGTTGGCAAGACGACGCGACGTCGGCAGGGATGTTCCACGCCAACAGCAAACAAGGAAGAGTTGACATGTCCGCACACGAGAACGGTGGCCCGACAAACACGGAAGAGCTCGACGCGCTGGGCTTGCCTGCGCGCCGACACGCCGAGCTTCGGGTCGTCGCCATGCCGGCGGATGCGAATCCGAACGGTGACATCTTCGGCGGCTGGATCATGTCGCACGTGGACATGGCGGGGGGCATCGCCGCGATGCGCCGCGCGCACGGTCGGGTCGCGACGGTCGCCGTGAACTCGTTCGTGATCAAGCAGGCGGTGGCCGTAGGTGATCTGGTGAGTTTCTATGCCGAAGTGGAGCGCACGGGGACGACCTCGATCACCGTCAACGTCGTGGCATACAGCCAGCCATGGGCCGACCTGAAGCGCGTGGTGAAGGTGGCGGACGCTGCGCTGACCTATGTTGCAGTCGATGGCAAGGGAAGCAAACGCCTCGTGGACATCAAGCCCGGGGACGGACAGTAAAAGCGACGCCGTCGCGTTTACTGACGCCCTTCTGTTTGTCAAGTAGCAATCTGGGCCTGTCCGATCTCCCGACTGCGCTGGCTGATTAGAGTAAACACCTCCCTCGCGATGTACCGCTTCAGGCATCGGATGGCCTCGAGCTTGGAATGGCCCTCGGCGATGCGCTTTGCGACATAGGTCTTGGTCCGGGGATCGGTTCGCAGACGACCGATCGCGATGATGTGAAGCGCGCTGTTGGCGGCCCGATCGCCGCCTCGGTTCAGCCGATGTCGCGTGACCTTTCCGGATGAGGCCGGCACGGGACTGACGCCGCACAGTGCTGCGAAGCTCGCCGCGGAATGGAGGCGATCGGAGTTGGCACCGGCCGTCAGCAGCAGTTGAGCTGCGCACTCTTTGCCAATCGAGTTGCGGGCGACCAGCGAAGGAGCCAATTCGTCAACTATCGCGCCGATCATCGCGTCCAGGTCGGCGATCTCGTCGTGCAGCTCCAAGTACCGTCGGCCGAGCGACTTGAGCGTGATCCGATACGCTGAGGCGACGTTGCGGTTCGGATAGACCGGGCCGCCACGCCGCCAAGGTCCTGACCAGTTGCATGCGTGTGAGCTTGCGAAGCGCATCACGCAACTCGTCGGGCGCACAGACGATCGTGTTCTGCATCATCTGCAAGGCCACCTTGCGAGCCGCAACGGCAGTCTTGCGGCAGGCCTTCAGCACCCTCAGTGACTCGATCATCCCGTCGCGGGTCTTGGGGGTGACGGTGCGCTTGCCCGCGAAGGCTGCGTGAGCCGCATTCTGGGCATCCAGATCGTCGTCCTTGCCGCGCTTGCGCCGGTCACTCTTGTCAGGCGCCGTTACTTCCAAAACTTGGACACCGGCGTTCTGCAAATGGCGCAGCAACCCGGCACCGTAGGTGCCCGTCGATTCGATGCCCACCCGCCGTAGTTGACCGAAGGAGCGCATCCAAGCCAGCATCTGCCGGTAGCCCTGCCGGGTGGTTGAGAAGCACCGGCTTCCCAGAACGCGATCGTGCTCATCGACCACGGCAGCGACGTGCAGATCCTTGTGCGTATCAACGCCGCCGATGACTGCTGACTATCTTCCATTTCGGCCCTCCGGATTCGACGGTGACGTGAGCGGCTTCGCCGAAACCGGATGCCTGGACAAGACAGTAAAGCGACAGGACGTCAGGCCCTTCTAGGGTCACATGCATCGGCGAGGCAAAGCCCCGCTGCAAGGTGTTCCCAGGCGGCCGACAGGTCCGGGGAAGGACACGAATCGTGGTCGGTCGGAGTGCGGGTCAGGCTACCTGGAACACTCGCAGCGCCAGCACCCGATCCGGTCCATCGCTGTGAGGGTCAGGCCGCCCAGGAACGGCTGGCCAAGATATTCTTACTGTCGCTGTGATGAACGAGGCCCCGCGCCGGGCGCCGCCGGAAGTAGGCCATTGCCAGGGCCGCGATCGCAAGATGCCGGTCGTTGCGCTCGCTCATGTAGCCGCATCCCCCGGGCGCTTCGCCGGAAGCTCGCGGCCTGCACGTGGTCGCGAGAAGTGTCGCTAGGCAGCACCGATGAAGGCACCTCTCGACCGGCACGACTCATCCCGCACGGTACCGGCTGCGCCGAGTCACGACACCTCCACTTAAGCGATCGCCAGTACCATCAGCAAGCCGATATACTGGTTCCCGGGATTCACCGGGATGGGTTTCCAGGCAGCCGTAGCCATCGGAGGGACGAGCCATGGCAAGTCTGAGAGACGGGTCTTCTGGCCCCGAAGTAGAACGCCTGCAACAGCGCTTGAAGGACGAGGGTTTCAACCCCGGGTCCGCGGATGGGAAGTTCGGTCCGGGGACGGAAGCCGCGCTGATCGCTTTTCAGAAAAGCGAGGGATTGTCTCCGGACGGGATCGCCGGAGCCGTGACGCTGAGTGCGCTCGGACTCGCGGGGGTCGATTTCCACGCCGCGGCGGAGGCGCTGCTGCAAGACATCACCGATCGCGTTACGGTCAACCAGGTTTCAAGAATGTGTTCGGCAGCGCCACTCGGGAACATCAAGGAACACTTGCCGGTTGTCCTGGCGGCACTGAAGGAACGCGGGCTGGGCGACAAGGCAATGGTGCTGATGGCAGTCGGCACCATCCGCGCAGAATCGGCCGGATTCGCGCCGATCAGCGAGTTCAAGTCGCGCTTCAATTCATCCCCGAATGGCCATCCCTTCGATCTCTATGACAGCCGGAAGGATCTGGGGAATCGCGGCGAGCCCTGAGGTCGGATGCAAATCGTAGAGTCCAACGGGTTAAGCGGCCATTTGAATTGCATAGTACTGCTGACAGAAAGCGGCGGGTGACAGATGGCCAAGCCGTGCCTGCTTTCGGATGCGGTTGTAGAAGATCTCGATGTACTCCGTAATCTCGCGTTTTGCCTGTTCGCGGGTAGCGAAGCGTCGTTGATGTATCAGTTCCGTCTTCAGGCGGCCCCAGCAGCTTTCCATCGGGGCATTATCCCAGCAGTTGCCTTTGCGACTCATTGACGCCTGCATGCCGAATTCCCGGAGCAGTTTCTGGTAAGCATGCGCGCAGTATTGACTGCCGCGGTCCGAGTGGTGGATTCGCCCTTTCCCAGGACGTTTCGTGGCCACTGCCCCGAACAGCGCCTGCATCACCAGCTTCTGCGTCATGCGTGCGTCCATAGCATAGCCAACGAGCTCGCCGTTGAACAAATCCTTGATGCCCGCAAGGTAGAGCCAGCCTTCGTCGGTGGCGATGTAGGTGATGTCTGTTACCCAGGCTTTGTTCGGCGCAGCAACGGCAAACTGCCGATCCAGAAGGTTCGGTGCGACCGGCAGGGCATGATTCGAGTCCGTCGTCGCCTTGAACTTGCGTTTCTGCTTGCAGCGTAGCCCGAGTTTTTTGCGAATCCGCCTGATGCGATGAATGCCCACCTGAATGCCGTTGTCGGCCAGGTCGGCTTGCAGCCGCTCCGGACCGTAGGTCTGCCGCGTTCTCTCGTGCGCCGCCTTGATCTGCGTTTCCAGCTGGGCATTCTTCTGCGCGCGTGGCGACCGCGGCCGCTTGCGCCAGGCGTAATAGCCGCTTTCCGATACGTCGAGCACGCGACACATCGCGGCTA
>CAVRDD010000050.1:0-32174 GCA_963719715.1 uncultured beta proteobacterium | reverse complement strand
AAAAAAAAAAAAAAAAAAAAAAAAAAAAAAAAAAAAAAAAAAAAAAAAAAAAAAAAAAAAAAAAAAAAAAAAAAAAAAAAAAAAAAAAAAAAAAAAAAAAAAAAAAAAAGAAGAAGAAGCCGGAGAAGCGCCTCGATGCCCATCTTGCGCATCAGCGTACGCACATGATCGCGGCCGACGTCGTGGCCCTCGTCGTTCAGTGCATCGCGTATGCGCCGGCTGCCATAGAACGGGTGCTTGAGGTGGACCTCGTCGATCGCCCGCATCAGCTCGAGATCCCGTTCCGAGACCGGCACTGGCTGGTAATACTGGCTGGAACGCGACAGCTCCAGAATCCGGCACTGCTGCGCCAGCGGCAAGTCGTGCCCGCGATCGATCATCGCTTGGCGCTCGGTACGGCGATGCGCCCGAGCGCTTTGCCCAAAAAATCGTTCTCCAACGCCAGCTGCCCGATCTTGGCCTGCATATCCGCCACCGTCGGACCCGCCGGCGCCGGACTTTCCCGGGCAAATACGTCCTCCGCCCGCTCCAGCAGTTGCTGCTTCCACTGACTGATCTGGCTCGGATGCACGTCGAAGCGCTGCGCCAACTCCGCCAACGTCTGTTCCCCCTTGATTGCCGCCAGCGCCACCTTCGCCTTGAACCCCGCCCCGTGGTTCTTCCTCGGTCTCCTGCTCATTGCCCTCTGCTCCTTTCCAAGTCGCCTCAGTTTAGAGCAGCTCTTTCACTTTCCCACCGTCCAAATTCCCCCGGCCAGCGCTGATACCCTCCGCCTTCGATGACCGGGTCCTGAACCTTCGATATTCATGAACGGAATCAAACGGTGGTTCTGACCACCCACCGCTCAACTGGCCGCTCCCGTGGTTCACTCTGCGAGATCACGCTGAAGGTCGAGGACGCTCTGAAGCATGATCGCGCGGAAGCAGGCGTGACAGCGCCGGATCGATGCCACAATTGATTTCACGCATAACTGACCTTGAGGTCGGATGCAAATCGTAGAGTCCAACGGGTTAAGCGGCCATTTGAATTGCATAGTACTGCTGACAGAAAGCGGCGGGTGACAGATGGCCAAGCCGTGCCTGCTTTCGGATGCGGTTGTAGAAGATCTCGATGTACTCCGTAATCTCGCGTTTTGCCTGTTCGCGGGTAGCGAAGCGTCGTTGATGTATCAGTTCCGTCTTCAGGCAGCCCCAGCAGCTTTCCATCGGGGCATTATCCCAGCAGTTGCCTTTGCGACTCATTGACGCCTGCATGCCGAATTCCCGGAGCAGTTTCTGGTAAGCATGCGCGCAGTATTGACTGCCGCGGTCCGAGTGGTGGATTAGCCCTTTCCCAGGACGTTTCGTGGCCACTGCCCCGAACAGCGCCTGCATCACCAGCTTCTGCGTCATGCGTGCGTCCATAGCATAGCCAACGAGCTCGCCGTTGAACAAATCCTTGATGCCCGCAAGGTAGAGCCAGCCTTCGTCGGTGGCGATGTAGGTGATGTCTGTTACCCAGGCTTTGTTCGGCGCAGCAACGGCAAACTGCCGATCCAGAAGGTTCGGTGCGACCGGCAGGGCATGATTCGAGTCCGTCGTCGCCTTGAACTTGCGTTTCTGCTTGCAGCGTAGCCCGAGTTTTTTGCGAATCCGCCTGATGCGATGAATGCCCACCTGAATGCCGTTGTCGGCCAGGTCGGCTTGCAGCCGCTCCGGACCGTAGGTCTGCCGCGTTCTCTCGTGCGCCGCCTTGATCTGCGTTTCCAGCTGGGCATTCTTCTGCGCGCGTGGCGACCGCGGCCGCTTGCGCCAGGCGTAATAGCCGCTTTCCGATACGTCGAGCACGCGACACATCGCGGCTACGGGATGCTGGCGCCGCAATTCATTTATCCGGCCGTATTTCACCGCGACTCCTTCGCGAAATACGCCGCACACTTTTTTAGCAGGTCACGCTCCAACTTCACTTCCGCCAATTCTTTCCGCGTGCGCGCCAATTCAAGCTCCAATTCGCTCGGCACCCGCTGACCTTTCCCGACCTCGGCAAGCTTGCCGGCCCGCGCTGCCCTGACCCAGTTGCTCAGGCTGCTCTTCGGCACTGACAAGCGCTTTGCTGCCTGATCAATTGATAACCCTTCCGACTCCACCAGCTTTACCGCTTCCGCCCGAAATTCCAGCGTGTATACCCCCTTCGGCATCCGTTCCATCTGCGTCCTCCGTTCGTCCAATTCTACGAATCGTCGAACTCCATTTTTTTCAGCCTACCTCAGTCGATCATCTTAACCTGGTCCATTAGAGCGAGCAGATCATGACCAAACTCTTTGCGCTTGCCGGATGGAGCACCAGATGGATAACGAGCACTCATTCCGTTAAAGAGAAGAATGGCCTTCAGGTACTTCTCAATTGCTTGCTGTGCAGACCAGAGGAACTGCTGGCGAAGTTGCATTCGAAAGTTCGAGCGCGCAGCTATGTAGTCCAGATCGGCCTGCCTTCGGAAAACATCTGAGGCAAAGGTGTTTAGAACTACCTGAAGTTCCAATGCGTGGTCCCGGATGCCTTGTGTTTGACGAAGAGTTGAGTCTGCTTGAACGGGTCCGCGATTCGCGTAAGCAGAAAGACCTGCTCGCCCGTTCAGCACTTGGCTTGACCTCTACTACCAGATCGTCTTGAGCAGACCTGACTCCAGAATGCGCTGATCACGTGTCACCAGGGGGAGGCCGAGGGACCGTGCCGTGGCCCCGACAAGTCGATCGGCGGGATCCTGAGGGAAGTCGTCGCCGAATGCGGTGGCAAGTCCGGCAATCTCGGGCGAGATCTCGTGGACGATAACCCCGGTGTGCTCGATCACGCCGCGTACACTGCTCTCGACTGTACCCGGTCCACGCAGTCGTCCCCTCTGAAAAAGTAGCGCCAGTTCCCACAAACTGATCGACGCGACCGAAATGCCGCCGGAAGTTGTTGCGAGGCGGATCGCAGTCGATGCTGCCCGCGACAGCCGCTTCGGTTCGACCGCAAGCCACACCCAGACATGGGTGTCCAAGAGGATCATTTCAATCGACTTCCCATGCGCTCTGTTCGACGAGAGGCGCCTTGATGTCGCCGAGAATCTCGATGGTTCCGGCAAGGCAGCCAAAGACGTCGCGCTCGACAGTCTCGACCGGAACGAGCTTGGCCACGGCAACACCCTTCTTGGTAATGAGGACGGGCTGTCGCCGAGAGCGGACCTCATCCATGATGCGTAGGCAGTGAGTCTTGAACTCTCCGGCAGGTATGGTTTTCATGGTCGTCTGATCGTGACTATGGTGAGAGTATAGCGGCCACTAGTGCCTCCGAACAACGATGAAGCGCCGCAGCCGTTTCGTTCTCCGGCGAGGCGCATCGTGGTTCGCAGGTGCGGGGCGAGTTCGACTGTCTGGGGGTGACCTCTGCGTAGCGAGTATCGCTTGGATGCCGCCGGGGGCAAGGTGAGGGTCCTGCTCCGGGAAGGGGACTTAGTGTCGGCCTGATACGCCGAACCAGTTCGTGTTCTTTCGGTCGCCGCGTTGCACGGCGACGGGAGCTGCCAAGGTCCGTGGACCTTGGCAGCTCCTGTCAAGCTTACTTCACGACTTCGAAGCCGAGGATGGTTTTCTTCGTCTCGCCTTCGCCGCGGTCGATGAAGACCGCCTTGACCGGCATGCCGATCTTCACGCTGTCCGCCGGCTTCGACAGATCGACGCCGAGGATCTGGCCGCTGATCGCGGGCCCTTCCTTGAGACGCACGATGCCTGCGCAGTACGGATTGTCGCGGCTGTAGCCGGCTTCGATCATGTGCGTCGGTGGCACGGTGATCACCGTGAACGCGATCACTTCGCCTTCGCCGGAGACTGCTTCCCACTCCATGTCGTCCGTGTAGCTCTTGGTGCACATCGGGCGCGGCGGCAGGTAGAACTTGCCGCTGGTTTGGTTGCGGCAGCCCATCAGCTTGTGTTCCGCCAGCAGCTTGTAGAAGCTGGCGCTGTTGAATGGCAGGTCGCTCATCGCTCAATTCCTCCGCTCGAAGATGTGCACGATGGCGGCCATTCCGCTGCCGCCGAGGTTGAGGGTGAGACCCAGGTTCAGGTCGCCCGGGACCTGCCGCGGACCTGCTTCGCCCCGCATCTGCTTGAAGACTTCCACGATCTGTCCCGCGCCGGTTGCGCCGACCGGATGACCCTTGGACTTGAGGCCGCCGGAGGAATTGATCGGGCGTGGCCCGAGGCGCGCGGTCAGGCCTTCGGCGATGGCACGGTGACCTTCGCCCGGCTTGAAGAAACCGAGATCCTCGATGGCGACCAGTTCGGCGATCGTGAAGCAGTCATGCACCTCGCACACCTTGATGTCCTTCGGCGTCACGCCGGCCGACCCGTAGGCCTGCTCGGCTGCGACCTTGGTCGCCTTGATGCTCGTCAGGCTGTCGCGCTGATAGGTCGGGACGTCGCTGCCCTGGCCGTAGCCGATGACGTGCAGCGGCTTGTCGGTAAAGCGGCGTGGCGATGTCCTCGGCCACCAGCAGCAGCGCCACGGCACCGTCGGAAACCGGCGAGCAGTCGAAAAGCCGCATCGGCCAGGCGATCGTCGGATTGGCCCTCTCGTCCTTGAGGAACGCCATTTCGTTTTCCCACGACGGCACCGGTTTGCCGCGCTTGGCGGCAGACTTCTGCTTGCTCGCCATGATGTCGGCGATGCGGGCACCGAACTGGGCCTTCGGGTTGAGCGCGCCGTTCTCGTGGTTCTTGATGGTGATCTGCATGAACGTGTTCCGGCGTTGCGCCGTATTCATGCATATACGCCGTCGCCAGCGTCGCGTAGAGGCCCGGGAAGGTGAAGCCGGCCGGGTTCTCGTACAGGCTGTCGCTCGCGGTGGCGAGCACATCCGTCACGCGCGCGATGGGCAGGTCGCTTTCCTTCTCCAGGCCGCCGACCAGCACCACGTCGGCCAGACCGGAGCCGATGGCCATGAGGGCTTGCCGGAAAGCGAGCCCGCTGCTGGCGCATGCACACTCGGTGCGCGCTCGCCGGAATGGGCGTGAGGCCCACCGAATCGGCGACGAAGGGTGCCATGAAGTTCTGCCCTTCGAACATCGTGCTGCTGTAGTTGCCGATGACGAGCGCGTCGATGTCCTTCGGATCGAAGCCCTTGTCGACCGATCCCTGCATCTCCTGGAACGCCTCGACGAACAGTCCCGCGTATTCAGGCCCGGAAAGGCGCCGAACGAGGTCATCCCCGCGCCCACGAGCGCAGCACCTCTCTTCAGTTTCTTGACCGCCATGAGTCAATTCCTCCCTTCGATGCGGACCGGACCGAAGCGACGCCGCTATCGATCCCGCGTTTGGACGTCAATCACCGTAATGCGGATACGAGACAGTCAGGCGCGCCGAGGCTATCGACGCGCCTGGTGGCGCGCTATTACTTCGCGCGCTGCCGTGCTCCGTAGGTGACGCCGCCGGTGACTTCGATGGTCGTCCCATCGATGGCGTCGTTCTCGACGATGTGGCGGAAGGTGGACGCGATCTCCGTCGGCTCGACCAGCCGTCCGATGTGAACATCCTTGAGGATGGCGTTGAGCGCGTCCTGATTCATGCCGAGCAGGATCGGTGTTGCCGTGTACCCCGGTGCGATGGCCGCCACACGAATGCCGCTCATGCCGCGCATGGTGAACTCGCCGGAGAGAATCTTCGGCCACAGCGCGAGCGAAGCCTTGGTCGACGAGTAGTTGATCTGTCCGACCTGGCCGGTATGGTTGATGGAGGAGGTGAGGATCACCACGCCCTTGCAACCGTTGTCGACCATCCGCCGCACGGCTTCGCGCACGGTCAGGAAGGCGCCGACCAGATTGACCTCGATCACCGCCTTGAAGGCTTCGAGGCTCATCACGCGCTTGACTTTGCCGGTCGTGCGGTCCGGATCGACCACCAACCCGTCCTTGATGATGCCGGCATTGGCGAAGACGACGTTAAGCGCGCCGTACGAGTTGATCGCCGCGTCCATCAGCGCTGCCACGTCTGCTTCGTTGGTGACGTTGCAGACGACACTGGTGGCCTCGCCGCCTGCGGCCTTGATCTCGCTCACGACGCGATCGAGACCTTCCTTGTTCATGTCTCCGAGGACGACTTTCGCGCCGTCCTTGGCCATTTCCTTCGCGACGACCTCACCAATACCACTGCCGCCGCCCGTAATGACGACCACGCTCCCTTTGACTTGCATGCTGGATCTCCGTTCGGTAGTGAGCCCTGTTGCTAACGCGATCACGACCCGCGCGCAGGTCACGCCGTGGCTCGCAGAATTTCATGCGCGAACGGCCTGGGCTCTCCTCCCGTAGCGCATGCAGCTTGTTGACAACTGCCCCGGCCGTGCCGACGATGGGACCGATCCAAGGGGATCGCCATCTTACCCCGAATCGGCGCTGTTTGCGCCGTGCTTGCACCGCGCCCGCCACACAGGGAGACCAAACATGAAACGATACGGATTCGTTGCTGCCGGAGGCGGCTACCGCAGCTTCTACACCGAAGGCGCGCTGGTGTGGTTGCGCAAGCACGGAGTTCCCGTGGTGCATCTCACCTCGACCAGTTCCGGCAACAACATCGTGCTCGACTATCTGATGTGGGACACGGCGCAGGAAGAACTGCCGCCGGTGCTCACCAAGACGCTGCGGCTCAGCCTCGGCGACATCGGGGACGTGCTGTCGAATTTTCTCGGCCTGCGGCCGACGCTGCTGCCGAATGGCGCCAATCTGCTGAAGGTGAACAAGGATCGATGCCGCAAGTCGCTGCTGCTCGACGACGCGATGCGGCAGACCACACTCACGCGCGCACTCGCCGCGGCGCGGTGGGACATCGTCGCGTCCAACCTGACGCGGCGGCAAGTCGAGTATTTCAGCGCGAACGAGTTGCTCGCGCGCATCGACGCCACGGCGCTCGACCGCTTCATGGACGTGTTCCTCGCCGGCATCACGACGATCCCGTACTTCGCCGCGATCAAGATGCACGGCGACTACTACGTCGAGGGCGGATACATCGACAACATTCCCCTGCGCACGTTGTTCGAGGATCCGGAAGTGGACGAGATCATCGCCGTCGATTTCACCGATCGCGACTACCATGCGGAACTGGACACCGTGTACGGCAAGAACCCGCTGATGGTGCTGCTCAACAGCATCGACATGAACCTGCTCGTGACCGACATCCAGATGAATCTGCCCGCCATGGGCGTGCTGCGCCAGGCGCAGCTCCTGAACCGCTTGCTGGAAGCGGTCGGCCGCGATTCCCTCGAGATCGACGGCAAGGTCTACCGCCGCAAGCCGCTGCACGTGCTGCGTCCGCACAACCTCAAGAGCATGACGATCGCGTTGAGCGACAGCCGTGTGCAGAAGGAGTACTTCGAGCTCGGCAAGCAGGAGGTCGAGCGGCTGCTGCAGCACGCGCCGGCGAATTGATGCGCCGCAAAAAGGGTCATTGGACTTTTGCGGGCAGGGGAACACAATGAGCTGTTGATGCTTGAGGAACTCTGATCCACTCGCCCGCGGACGCGACTGCGCTCCGCGGAGAGGTTCCTTTTCAACTGCCAGCAGGAGCTGTGGCCATGGCCGACTCACTACCAAAACCGATTGCGCTGACTTCGCCGGGGAACGACCCGCAATCGGCCAGCGTTACCAGCCTTAACCCGGAGCCGCGCGCGCACGCGTCACCGAATCCCGTCGATGGCTGCCGCGAGATGATCGACGCCGTCACCTTTCCGGCAAGCGCGCGCACCATCGACCGCTTCGTCCATGCCGTCCTCGGGCGTGCCACCTTGGGCATGTCGCCGGCGGCGGCCATCCTCGCCTATATGGACTGGCTCGCCAACCTGGCAATGGCGCCCGGCAAGCAGGCCGAGCTTGCGCAGAAGGCGTGGCGCAAGGCAGCCCGATTCGCCGTGTGGTCGACGCGTGCCGCGTTGCAGCCGGACACACCGCCGTGCATCCAGCCACTGCACCAGGATCACCGCTTCAGCAGTGAGGCGTGGCAACAGCCGCCGTTCAATTTTTTCTACCAGTGGTTTCTGCTGAACCAGCAATGGTGGTGGAACGCCACGACGAGCATCCGCGGGATGTCGCCGCAGAAGGAAATGGCGACGAGTTTCGTGGCGCGGCAGCTTCTCGACGTGGTGGCGCCGTCGAACTTCATCTGGACCAACCCCGAGATCCTCAAGGCGACCGCCATGGACGGCGGTCTCAATTTCGTGCGCGGATTCATCAACCTGATTCAGGACGTCGAGCGCACCGTGGGGGGACGCAAGCCGATGGGCACCGAGGCGTTCGTGGTGGGGCGCGACGTCGCGGTGACGCCCGGGCAGGTGGTGTTCCGCAACCGCCTGATCGAGCTCATCCAGTATGCCCCGACCACGCCGACGGTCCACGCCGAGCCGATCCTGTTCGTTCCTGCGCCGATCATGAAGTACTACATCCTAGATCTTTCACCCGAGAATTCCATGGTGAAGTACATGGTCGGGCAGGGGCACACGGTGTTCATGATCTCGTGGAAGAATCCCGGCGCCGAGGACCGGGACCTCACCATGGACGACTACCGCCGTCTCGGCATCCGCGACGCGCTGCGTGTGATCGAGGCGGTGACGCCGGGGGTCAAGCCGCATGCGGTCGGTTACTGTCTCGGCGGCATTCTGCTCACAACGGCGGTGGCCGCCATGGCCCGCGACGGAGAAGATTGCATTCGCTCGATGACGCTCTTCACCGCCGAGCTCGACTTCACCGAACCCGGTGAGCTTTTGCCCTTCATCGACGAGAGCCAGGTCACCTACCTCGAGGACGTGATGTGGGACCAAGGCTACCTCGACGGTCGCCAGTTCGCCGGCGCCTTCCAGTTGCTGCGCTCGAACGACCTCATCTGGTCGAAGATCATGCGCGAGTATCTGCTGGGTGACCGCCAGGGCATGAGCGATCTGATGGCGTGGAACGCCGACGTGACGCGCGCGCCGTACGAGATGCATTCGGAGCTGCTGCGCTCGCTCTTCCTGCACAACGATCTCGCGGAGGGTCGCTACAAGGTCGACGGTCGCCCGGTGGTCATCTCCGACATCCGCGTGCCGATCTTCTCGGTGGCCACCAGCGAAGATCACGTGGCACCCTGGAGGTCGGTGTACAAGCTCCAGCTCATGGCCGACACCGATGTCACCTTTCTGCTTGCCAACGGTGGCCACAACGCAGGCGTGGTGAGCGAGCCGGGTCACCCACGACGCCGCTATCAGCTTTCGTTGCGCCGCGAGGGCGACCGCCATGTCGATGCCGACGCCTGGGCGTCCCAGGTGCCAGTCGTCGAAGGCTCCTGGTGGCCGGAATGGGAGCGCTGGCTCATCGCGAACTCCGCCGCTGCGCGGGTGCAGCCGCCGCCGTTCGGCGCCGCGGAAAAGGGATTCCCTGTGCTCGGACCGGCCCCCGGAAGCTATGTTTTCCAGGACTAGAAGATCGTTGATACAACCTGCCTAAAAGATCGAATGTCGGTCGGTACAGGTAATGGCCCACCTCTTACGGAGCGTCCGCGGGTTGTTGGCGTGGAGGACTATGTGGTTGGACGGGTCGTTGCAGGTCGTTATCCATCGTTGACCAGCGCCAGCAGCGGCTTGGCAAAGCGGCGCAGCTTGTTTTCACCGATTCCCGGAATGGTTCCCAAGGCCTCCACCGACGCCGGTCGCTGCAGGGTGATTTCCCGAAGCACGCGGTCATGCAGAATGACGTAGGCAGGGACGTTGTCGGCGGCGGCTGTTTCGCGGCGCCAGACCTTGAGACGCTCGAACAAGGCTTGCGCGGCGGCTCCTAACTCGCGGACATCGGCGGCCGGCTTGCGAGCCCGTTTCGTCGCTTTCCCGGTGGTATCGGCAGTCCGTCGCAACAGCGCCGGCACCTCGCCGCGCAACACGGGCCTTGCAGCGTCGGTCAGCCGCAAGCTCCCATACCCCTCCGTGTCAACCGCGACCCAGCCCAGTGCTACCAACTGACGGAACACGCTGCGCCACTGGTTATCGGTGACAGCGCGGCCGATGCCGAAGACGCTCAGGTGCTGGTGACCGCGTTGCACGACAGCGACATTGGCGTTGCCACGCAGGACATCGATCAGATACGCCGCGCCGAAGCGCTGCTGGGTCCGGTAGATAGCCGAGAGCGCCATGCGCACTGGCTCGCTGGCGTCCCAGGTTTGCGGCGGCGACAGGCAGTTGTCGCAGTTGCCGCAGCGATAGTCCCCACCCCGCGCCTCCCCGAAGTACGCCAGCAGGCGTCCCCGGCGGCAGGTCGGCGTCTCGCACAACCCGAGCAGCGCGTCGAGCTTGCCGCGCGCGACGCGCTTGAAGGGCTCATCGGCATCGCCCATATCGATCATCCGCCGCTGCTGCACGACATCGGAGAGTCCGTAGAGCATCCACGCATCCGCGGGTTCGCCGTCGCGGCCGGCACGGCCGGTCTCCTGGTAGTAGCTCTCCGTGCTCTTCGGTAGATCGAGGTGCACGACGAAGCGCACGTCGGGCTTATCGATGCCCATGCCGAAGGCGATGGTGGCGACGATGATCACCGCGTCCTCGCGCAGGAAGCGCAGCTGATGCGTGCGCCGAGCGTCGGCATCCATGCCGGCATGGTACGGCAGGGCATGGAAGCCTGATTTCGCCAACCAGGCGGCAATGGCGTCGACCTTCTTCCGCGACAGGCAATAGACGATGCCGGCCTCTCCCTCGTGCTCCGCGAGGAACGCCTGCAGTTGCCGGCGCTCGTCTTCGCGTTCAACGATCGTGTAACGGATGTTGGGCCGATCGAAGCTGGCGACGAATTCACGGGCGTCCTGCAGGCGCAGGCGGTCCCGGATTTCGCGCCGGGTCATCGTGTCGGCGGTCGCGGTCAGCGCGATGCGCGGCACGTCAGGATACCGTCCTGCGAGCACGGACAACTGCAGATACTCCGCGCGGAAGTCGTGGCCCCACTGCGACACACAATGGGCCTCGTCGATCGCGAACAGGGCAAGACGATCTTCGGCGTAGAGCGCGTCGAGGAGCGCGAGAAAGCGCGGCGTCATCAGCCGCTCGGGAGCCACGTACAGCAGCTTCACCGCACCGGCCATGAGGTCCCGCTCGACGCGGATGGCCGCGTCCGCTGACAGGGACGAGTTCAGGAACTCCCCGGCCACGCCCAGTTCCTTCAGCGCATCCACCTGATCCTGCATCAGCGCGATCAGCGGCGATACGACGACCCCCACACCGTTTCGCGCCAGAGCCGGAATCTGGTAGCAGATCGACTTGCCCCCGCCGGTCGGCATCAGCACCACGGCGTCGCCGCCCGCGACCACATGCAGGACGATTGCTTCCTGCAGCCCGCGAAACGCGGGGTAGCCGAACACGGAGCGGAGAAGCTGGTGGGGCGTGGACATGGCGCGGGGAAGGGGGAAGCGGCGGAGTCTACCGCAGGCCGGTGTGCCGGATTCGGCCAGCCAGTGCGGCCTCCCACACTTCTGCGTTAGTAGAAGCTTGTCTTGTGGCGTAGGAGTCGCGTTCATGGTGCTTGGGGTCGGGCGGAGTCGGTCGATCGCACCGCTCGGCAGGACTCAGACAGCCGTTCGACGGACCCGATGCGGCACCGGTCATTCGCACGCCGGTTCCTAGGCCGATGTTCGCCAAGTGCCCCGATCCGGCAGGCTATTTGATCAGAAGGTCGGCGCGCGCATAGACCATTTCCAGACCTGAGATGCGATCCGGGCTGTGGTACGATTTCTTCCATGACCACGCCGAAGCTGATCTACTTTGACGCCCCCGTGAGTCGCGGGGAGGAGTGCCGCCTCGCACTGCACCTTGCGGGCATCGAATTCGAAGACGTGCGAATAGACCCCGCCGCATGGCCAGCGATGAAGGAGCAGACGCCCTACGGCGGTCTACCCGTTCTCGAGCTACCGGGATGCCCACCGCTCGCGCACTCCAACGCCATCCTTGTGCTGATCGGCCGCCGCCACGGTCTCCACCCTGCCGACGATTTCGAGGCGGCGCGCCACGAAGGAATGATGGAGCACGTGGAGGACCTCCGCGGCGTCGTCGCGCCGACCATCCGCATGGGGGACGCCGAGAAGAGGGCCGCGCGCGAGGCGATCGTGGCGGGCTTCCTGCCAGCGTGGGCGAGGTCGGCGGAGAAGAATATTTCCGGCGAGCCGTTCTTTGGCGGCGCGAAGATCCACGTTGTGGACCTCAAGCTCTACATGGCGGTGCGCTGGTTCATCGGCGGCAAGGTCGACCACATTCCCGCCACGATCTTCGCCGGCTATCCCAAGCTCATGGGCGTGCATGACGCCGTGCGCGACCATGCCGGCGCAAAGTCCTGGTACGCGAAGCCTTGAGTCCTGTCCGCAGGGACTGCGCCAGCCGCGTAGGGTGACCCAAATCGCACTGTGGAGCGCGTCGCTGGCGTGGCTGCGCCCATACGGTATGGCCGCGCGATAGGGCTGCGGACGGTGAACGGGCAGCTACGCTCGGGTCAGCGAGTACGTCCGGCGCTGGCGACAGAAGTAGTTCCGCCTTGGGAGTACCGACACAAGGATCTGGCAGGCGCAGGGCATTAGCAGTTCGTTGAAAAGCGGCACAACTTGAACACCAGCGCATCGTGAGAAATGGAAACCTCATCAGAACGATAGACAAGAATCACGCGCTTGCAAAACAAATTTCAACGAACTGCTAGGGCCTGTTCACACTACATACATACGATGCGTTGCGAGCGAAGAGGGTCATGCGCGAGGCGCGAAACGAAGGCGGGCCGACTGCCCGGCAAGGCTTCGCAACAAAGGGCATGGCCTATTTCGCCGCGACCCGCAGGGAGCGAGCACCCTGAACCGCCACTCTGCGTTGCTGCAGCGGTCGCAGCGGCATGACGACCACGGTACGCAAGCTCCTTGACCAACCGATGCTCGGGCTGGCGGTGGCCGCCGGACAGGAGGGGCTCGACCGCATCATCACCACCGCCGAGCTCAATCGGCCGGCCCTGGAGCTTACCGGGTATTTCAGCGAGTTCCGCTCCGAGCGTATCCAGATCTTCGGCAAAGGTGAGCTCGCCTATATCGCCGCGCACGCGCACAGCACGAGCGTGCTCGACTCGCTCTCGGAGATCCTGTCGCACGAGGACGTGCCCTGTGCCGTCGTCACCAATGGCCGCGAGCCGCCCGCACTGATGTGCGAGCGGGCGCAAGCCGCTGGCATTCCGGTCCTCACCTCTCCGCACAGCACGACCAAGCTCTGCCGGCGGCTGTGGGAGCACCTCGAGTCGCATTTCGCGCCCGAGACCGATGTGCACGGCGTCCTCCTGGAGATCCACGACCTCGGCGTGCTGATCCAGGGACACAGCAGCATCGGCAAGAGCGAGGTGGCGCTGGACCTGATTCGCCGGGGCGACTCCCATCTCGTTGCCGACGACATGGTCTCCATCACGTGCCTGAACGATTCGATCCTGATCGGACGTGGCTCCAGCCTGCTGCCCTTCCACATGGAGGCGCGCGGCCTGGGCGTGATCGACGTCAACCGGCTGTTCGGCGCCGCCGCCGTGCGCCCGGACAAGCGCATCCTGCTGGTCATCACACTGGTGGATTGGCAGGACAGCACCGATTACGACCGCATCGGGCTGACCGACGATTCGGTCAGCATCCTCGACGTGCGCGTGCCGCACATCACACTGCCGGTGAAACCCGGCCGCAGCATTGCCACGCTGATCGAGATCGCCGCGCTCAATCAGAAGCTCAAGAACATGGGCGTGCACACAGCACGTCTGATGGCGAAACGGCTCGACGAAGTGCTCGGCGACCCGCACGGCGCCGACGACTTCAACCGCGACGCGTAGCACCCATATCCTCCCCGGAACGCCGCGAACTTCCCGAAAGTGGTCCGCGGCGATCCGGCAATTCAAGCGGCATCCAGATCATCGCTTCTCTTCGGCGAGCGCATCGAACGCCGCGCACACCCGCTCCTCGAAAGCCGCGCGGTCCGAGCGCGCCGGAAACCTCTCGGTACCCACCTCGCGGATCGCCTCGACCTGCTCCCGCAGCGCTTCGCGGTAAGCTGTGGGCAGATCGGCACGTGCGACCGTGGCGGCTGCCTCGATCAGCCGCAGCAGCACGGCGAGATTGCCGCTTGCCGCCTGGCGGATCAGGTTGAACGCAGCGTCGACGATGCCGCGATAGGTGTACGGGTCGGTCACGAGGCGGAGCCGTCCTTCAGGATCGCGCAGGTAGCGGGACGGCAGCACGGCGGTCGGCGAGGACACAGAGGGCCGCTGCGAGCCGGTCTATGCAGTTGACGGCGGTGTATGGATCGTTGACGCCCGGCGAGAGCGCACGCAGCGCGATCTCGACCAGTTGGTGGACAGCGAACTCCGGATCCTGCATGGACGTCCGCTCGGCCCCGGTCAGCACGGCACGACGGATCCGGTCCGCCGTCCCGTCGTTCACCTGCTCGCCCGGCGCTGCCCACGCCAGCGGACGTCCCTCGATCACGAAGTGCCCCGGTCGGCACTCGAGACCGATCACGAGTTCATGCTCGCACGCGAGTGCAATCAAGCGCGCTGCATCGATTGCCTGGACGTAGCCAGAGCGGGGTGCGGGGATCGGCCGCCGCTCGTCCTTGTTGGTATCCAGGGAGCACCCAGCCTCCGCGTCCTCGTCATCCGGCGTGCGTGCCACATCCCCTTCGGCGCGCTGCGGCAAGGTCTCCCGCAGGGCGCTTTCGAGGCCGCGCGCAACGTCGTCGATGACGTATGCCGTTTGCACGAATCTGGAGACGTGATTAATGAAGTAGATCAACAAGGCGAACGCCGCGACCCCAAGCGCGAGCCCGCCAGCCACCGCGGTCTGCGGGACGAACACGGCGTCGTCGTCACTGCGGACCGCAGCCAGTGCGACCAGGCAATAGGCGAATGCGCCGACGAACGTTCCCAGCACGACCTGGGTCGCATTGTGGCGCAGGAAGTTCGCCAGCAGGCGCGGCCCGAATTGCGCGGATGCCATGTTGAGCACCACCATCGTGATCGAGAACACGAGCGCCGCGACCGTGATGGCCGAGCTTGCGATCGTGGACAGCAGAGCCCGCGCGCCTTCCGGGCCGGTGAGTTCGAAGCGGTGCAGTCCGGCGATGGCGCGGGCTTGCGCGGCGGCGTCGCCGGCGACGAGCGCCAGCGCCGCGACCGTGATCAGGCTGGGCACGAACTACTCAGTAGTCGCCAAGTAAGACGACACCAGACCACCTCAATCCACGGCCAGATATGGTTATTCAAGATTTGCTCGTCGGCCAACTTACCGTCTTCTGAGTAATAGCTTCTGCGCAGCCGCGACCAGAGTTGCAGGAGGCGCGCCTTCATTGCTGGAGGCACCCAGACGAGGCTTCGAATCTCGCGACGGGGGCGCAAACCTGCACCGGTTCGCAGATCAGGCCGAAGGATGAGAGACGTGCTGCTGTCCATGTCACGAGTCTCGTTGCCGCCTGCCAGAGGCAAGCCCGCGGCTATGCCGACTCGCCAGGGTTCGAACGTTGCGACGGTGGGCGTGAATTTCCGATCTCTGCCACGAGAAATGAGATTCACGATGAAAGAGTACCAGAGCCGTCGTCATACGAGATCGGACTGCAAATACCGCGTCGTTTTCGTACCGCGGGTCGCCGAGGTCCACGGGACACCCCTTTTGGAATCCGTGAGCGCTGTCGACGAGAAGTGTGGCGCCGCGTCGATCGAATGGGTGGCCCAGGAAGCGCGGAGCGGGCATGCCGTCGGGGCTTGTTACGCCTGCCTGCGGGTGTGGAAACCGCGGTGCGGCTTGAGGAAACGGGGGCGGCGTGATACCGTCACAAGTATCACGGGAGGTCAGGGAATGAACGGAGTGGCGGGCCGCGACGGCCAGCGACGACTGTTCACGTGGAGCAGCGGGCACCGTTCGATTCCACCGAAAAACAAAAGGCACAACATCCATGCACGACATCATCAAGCAGCTTGACGACATGCGGGTCGCCGCACGCCTGGGAGGCGGGGAGAGGCGGGTCGAGTCGCAGCATCAGAAGGGGCGCCTCACAGCGCGCGAGCGCATTGAACTCCTGCTCGATCCGGACACGTTCGAAGAATGGGACATGTTCGTCGAACACCGTTGCAATGACTTCGGGATGAGTGAGCAGAAGATCCCGGGCGACGGCGTGGTGACCGGCTACGGCACCATCAACGGCCGGCTCGTCTTCGTCTTCAGTCAGGATTTCACCGTCTTTGGCGGCGCGCTGTCCGAGGCGCACGCGGAGAAGATCTGCAAGATCATGGATCACGCGGTGAAAGTCGGCGCTCCCGTCATCGGTCTCAACGACTCCGGTGGCGCGCGCATTCAGGAAGGCGTCGCATCGCTCGCCGGCTACGCCGACGTGTTCCAACGCAACGTGATCGCCTCCGGCGTGATTCCGCAGATCTCCGTCATCATGGGGCCGTGCGCCGGCGGGGCGGTTTACTCCCCGGCCATGACCGACTTCATCGTGATGGTGAAGGACAGTTCCTACATGTTCGTGACCGGTCCCGAAGTCGTGAAGACGGTGACGCACGAACAGGTGACGGCCGAGGAACTCGGCGGCGCGGTGACGCACTCGACCAAGTCGGGCGTGGCCGATCGCGCGTTCGAGAACGACGTCGAAGCGCTCGTGATGGTGCGCCGGCTGGTGAACTACCTGCCCGTGCACAACCGCGAGAAGGCGCCGGTGCGGCCCACGACCGACAGCGCCGACCGTCTCGATTTTTCGCTCGACACCCTGGTGCCGGACAATCCGAACAAGGCTTACGACATCAAGGAACTGATCCTCAAGGTCGTCGACGACACTGACTTCTTCGAGCTGCAGCCGGATCACGCGAAGAACATCGTGATCGGTTTCGGCCGCATGGAAGGGGCGACAGTCGGGATCGTCGCCAACCAGCCGCTGGTGCTCGCCGGCTGCCTCGACATCAAGAGCTCGATCAAGGGCGCACGTTTCGTGCGCTTCTGCGACTCCTTCAACATCCCGATCATCACCCTCGTCGACGTGCCGGGCTTCATGCCCGGGACAGCGCAGGAGTACGGCGGCATCATCAAGCACGGTGCGAAGCTGCTCTACGCCTACGCCGAAGCGACTGTGCCGAAAGTGACGCTCATCACCCGCAAGGCCTACGGCGGCGCTTACGACGTCATGAGCTCCAAGCACCTGCGCGGCGACGTGAACTTCGCCTGGCCGTCGGCAGAGATCGCCGTGATGGGGCCGAAGGGCGCCGTGGAGATCATCTTCCGCAAGGACATGGGCGACCCGAAGGCGATCGCCGAGCGCACCGAGGAGTATCGCAAGAAGTTCGCGAATCCGTTCATCGCGGGCGCGCGCGGCTTCATCGACGACGTCATCATGCCGAACGAGACACGCAAGCGCATCTGCCGCTCGCTCGCCATGCTGCGCAACAAGAAGCTCGAGAACCCGTGGCGCAAGCACGGGAACATTCCGCTGTGACCAGGGAGAAGGGAGCAGGGGCAAGGGCGCGGCCTTAGTCGCCGCTATCGCCCGCCCGGCCGCTGCGCCGGGACCACGGGCTGATCGGAGATTCCGGTCGCCATCCCTCATTCCCAACACAAAATCATGTTCAAGAAAATTCTGATTGCCAACCGCGGCGAGATTGCCTGCCGCGTCATTCGCACTGCGAAAAAAATGGGGATCGCCACCGTCGCGGTCCATTCCGAAGCCGACCGTGACGCCAGGCATGTGTTCCTCGCCGACGAGGCCGTGCTCATCGGGCCGCCGCCGTCGGGCCAGAGCTATCTGGTCATGGACCGCTTGCTGCAGGCGTGCAAGGACACCGGCGCTGAAGCCGTCCACCCGGGCTACGGTTTTCTCTCCGAGAACTCGACGTTTTGTGATCTCCTGGAGAAGAACGGCATTGTCTTCATCGGCCCGAAGCGGCATTCGATCGAGGCGATGGGCGACAAGATCGCCTCCAAGCGGCTGGCCAACGAGGCCAAGGTCAACACGATTCCCGGCTACACCGATGTCATCGAAAGCGCCGACCAGGCGGTGGAGATCGCGCGCGACATCGGCTACCCGGTGATGATCAAGGCGAGCGCGGGCGGCGGCGGCAAGGGCCTGCGCGTGGCCGCAAGCGACGAGGAGTGTCGCGAGGGGTACCAGGCGTGTCGCAACGAGGCGAAGGCCTCGTTCGGTGACGATCGCGTATTCATCGAGAAGTACATCATCGAGCCGCGGCACATCGAGATCCAGCTGCTCGGCGACGCGCACGGCAACACGCTCTACCTGTGGGAGCGCGAGTGTTCGATCCAGCGCCGCCACCAGAAGGTGATCGAGGAGGCGCCCTCGCCGTTCCTCGACGAGCGCACGCGAAAGGCGATGGGCGAACAGGCGGTCGCGCTTGCCAAGGCAGTGAACTACCAGTCCGCGGGTACCGTGGAGTTCGTGGTCGATCGTGACCGCAACTTCTACTTCCTGGAGATGAACACGCGTCTGCAGGTCGAGCATCCGGTGACCGAGATGATCACCGGTCTCGATCTGGTCGAGCAGATGATCCGCGTCGCGGCGGGCGAGAAGCTCGCGTTCACGCAGAAGGATCTCAAGCTCTCTGGCTGGGCCATAGAGTGCCGCATCAATGCCGAGGATCCCTTCCGCAACTTCCTGCCCTCGATCGGGCGCTTGGTGAAGTACATCCCGCCGCCCGAGGTGCCGGGGGTGGTGCGGGTCGACACCGGCGTCTACGAAGGCGGCGAGATATCGATGTACTACGACTCGATGATCGCCAAGCTGGTCACGCACGGCGCCTCGCGCGACCAAGCCATCGGGCGCATGCGTGACGCGCTGAACGCGTTCGTGATCCGCGGTGTGTCGACCAACATTCCGTTCCAGGCCGCGCTGATGCAGCACCCGCGGTTCGTCTCCGGACGCATGCACACCGGTCTCATCGCCGAGGAATATCCCAAGGGCTTCCGTGCCGAGGATGTGCCGCACGACGACCCGGCGTTGCTGGTGTGCGTCGCTGCGTCCATGCACCGCCGCTACAGCGAGCGTGCTTCCGGTATCTCCGGCCAGATGCCCGGTCACCAGTACAAGATCGGCAGTGACTGGAACGTCATTCTGGGCGACGTGCCGCACCTGGTGACGGTCGCGGCTGTGCCGGGCGGGCATCAGATCAACTACAAGGGAGAGACCTTCACGGTCATCTCCGACTGGGCCTTCGGACACCCGCTCTTCCACGGCACCATCAACGGCCACGACGTGTGCATGCAGGTGGAGCGTCGCGGCATGCACTATCGACTCTTCCACTGGGGCACGCAGGTCGACGTGATGGTGATCACGGCGCGCGCGGCAGAGCTTGTACGCCTTCATGCCGCACAAGCCGCCACCCGATCTGTCGCGCTTTCTGATCTCGCCGATGCCCGGCCTGCTGACCGAGATCGCGGTGCACGAAGGTCAGGAGATCAAGGCCGGAGAGAAGCTCGCAGTCATCGAGGCGATGAAGATGGAGAACGTGCTGCGCGCCGAGACGGATGCGACGGTGAAGATCCTGCTTGCGAAGCCGGGCGACAGTCTCGCGGTCGACCAGCCCATCATCGAGTTCGAGTCGAAGCCCTCCTCCTGAAAGAGAAACGGCCGTGTCGGGTTCCCGATACGGCCGTTGCCGCCGGCGACGCTGCGCCGGCCTCTAGCCTCCTTCCCGCGGCGTTCTAGGCGCCAAGCGTGGCGACCACCTCCGGCGGTGCCTGCACCAGTTCGATCAGCACGCCTTCGCCCGAGATCGGGAACTGGTCGTTGCCCTTCGGGTGCACGAAGCAGATGTCGAAGCCGGCCGCGCCCTTGCGGATGCCGCCCGGCGCGAAGCGCATGCCGTGCGCCGTCAGCCACTCCACTGCCTTCGGCAGATCGTCCACCCACAGCCCGATGTGATTGAGCGGGGTCTCGTGCACCGCAGGCTTCTTGGCGATGTCGACCGGTTGCATGAGATCGATCTCGACCTTGGTCGGACCGGTGCCGAGCGCCAGGATGTCTTCGTCGACGTTCTCGCGCTCGCTGCGGTAATTGCCGGTCACCGGCACGCCGAGGGTGTCCACCCAGAGCTTGCGCAGGCGCTGCTTGTCGGCGCCGCCGATGGCGATCTGCTGTAGACCGAGGATACGAAAGGGTTTGTCGCTCATGTAAACCTCCTCAGGTTGTTTGTATGGGTGTCGACTGCGCGGGTTGCGGTGCGGCCGCTGAGCGGCGCACGCCGTCGGTTGCGTTGCCTAGGACCGGCGCAGCATCTTTTCAACGTCGCCGACGTGCAGTTCCTCGCTGGCAATCATCCGCCGCGCGTACTCTTCGAGCAGCACGGACTTGTCGCGAACCAGGTCGAGCAGATCACGGTAGAGGGCGACCGCCGCGCGCTCGCTTTCGAGCGAGGTACGCAGCAGCGCATCGATGTCGTGCTGGTGCGCGTCCAGCAGCGCGCCGATGCCGAGCGACGGATGCGCGCCAAGGTGCGTGATCATCTCGCCGGCTTCGCGCGCGTGCAGTAGCGATTCGTCGGCCTGCGCGTGCATCCAGGACACGATCGGTATGCGGCCGTGCCCGAACACCATTAACGCGAAGTGCGTGTAGCGCACGACGCCGGCGAGCTCGTGCTCGAGGATGCGATCGAGCACTGCCACAACCGCCTGCTTGTCCATGTCAGCCATGCGCCGAACTCCTCTTGCTTTTGGTGCGTGGAGGTTATTAGCGCAGCAGCGCCACGTAGATACCGGTGATGATCGCGGTGGTGATCACGCCGCTGATGTTGGCGCCCAGCGCGTGCGGCATGATCATGACCCCGGGCGATGCAGCGGTTGCCATCTTCTGCACGATCTTCGCAGTGGTCGGGACACAGCTCACCCCGGCGATGCCGATCATGGGGTTGTACTTGCCCTTGTACCAGAAGTACAGGACGTAGCCGCCGATGATGCCGCCGATCGCAGCGAGCGTGAGCGCGAGAATGCCGAGCAGCAGCAGCTTGAGCACCACCGGGCTCAGGATCGTGTTCGCCTCGCACAGGATGCCGAGGGTGAGCCCGAGGAAGAAGGTCGCGCCGTACAGAACTGTTTCGCTCAACAGGTTCTGGAAGTTGATGAGCCCGCTCTCGCGCACGGCGACGCCGATGAAGAGCGCCAGGAAGAGCGGCGCTGCCACCGGGAACAGCAGGCACAAGAGCGTGCAGGCGACTACCGCAAACACCAGCTTCTGCCCCGAGGTGATCTTCTTCACGTCGCCCACGGGCATCGGGATCGCGCGCAGGCGTGCGGGGATCAGCAGCTTGATCAGATACGGATAACCGCCGTAAGTGAGCCCCAGGTACAAATACCCGACCACGGTGATCGGGACGAACAGATCTCTCGCCAAGATGAGGGAAGCGAACAGCACCATCGGGCCGTCGGCGCCTCCGATCAAGGCGACCGAGGCTGCTTCGCGCGGGGCCATGCCCAGCCAGACCGCGATTGGGAAGGTCGCTATCGTGCCGAGTTCCGCGAACAGGGCGAGGATCATGCTCTGGAACGGCCGCGCCATGACGAAGCCGACGTCGAGCAGCACGCCAATTCCCATGAACACCAGAACGGCGATGAGGCCGTTGCTGAACATGAAGGTGTAGATCGGCTGCAGCCAGTCGATCTGCAGGATCGCCATGGTGGCGTCGGTTCCCTCGACCAGCGGGTCGACGAACAGCGTGCCAGGCTTGTTGCCTTCGAAGAACATCACGCCGGCGTTGACTGCGACCATGCCCATACCCATGGGGATCATCAGCAGCGCTTCCAGCACGCCCTTCTTGCCGAGATAGATCAGCAGGAAGCCGAGAAGAATGAGGCCGATGCGGCCCCAGAAAATCTTCGTATCAGCCGCAGCGAGGGTCGCAAGACCCTGAAAGACGTCGAGCAGGTGGATGCCTTCCATGGCGTCCCCCGCTCAGCCGATACTGACGAGCGCTTGACCAGCCTCTACGGCGTCGCCAGGTTTGACGTGGACGGCGGTGACCTTGCCACCCATGTGGGCAATCATCGGCGTCTTCATCTTCATTGCCTCGATGATCACGACCTTGTCGCCCTGGGTGATTGCCTGTCCCACAGAGACGGGGACCGACTCAACGACGCCGCCCAAGGTGCTGACGACATCGCCGCTGCCGGCGGCGGGCTTGGCTGCGGCCGGCGCTGCCGCAGCGGCCGGGGCTAACGGCGCGGGGGACGGAATGGACATGCTGCCGGGGGACGGGTAGAGCATGCTCGACCCCTCGCTCAGATCCTCGACCGTCACGTCGTACTGCTTGCCGTCGACCGTGATGCGAAACTTCTTCTCCATGATTTTTCTCTCCCTTTTTCTTGACGCTTTTCGCTATTGCTTCGGACGGTGCTGAACCGCATGCGAGGCGTGATGCGCCAGTCTTCCCTCGACCACCCAACCGGCCTGACGCTGCTCTTCGATGTGGATGATGCGATGGGCGCCGAGCACTGAATAGACCGCTGCGGAGATCGCGGCGACGTGGTCACCCAGGAGATCGAACGCCGGGGCGGCCGGTGCTAGAGGCTTCGGTGCTGCCTGCGGCTTGTGCTCGAGGGCATTCAGCACGACCACGATTACCTTGATGACGACTGCGACAGCGAGCGATACCACTATCGCAAGGCCGTAGATCCAGAGGGTCTTGAAAATGATGTCGGACATTGTCTGCTACCTCTCGCGGTGGGTCGCTGACGCGATCAGAGCGGAATGTTGCCGTGCTTCTTGGCGGGTCGCAGCTCTCGTTTGTTGAGCACCTTGCGCAGCGACAGCGCGATCACGGAGCGTGATTCGGCCGGTTCGATGACGTCGGTGATGTAACCCTGTGCGGCGGAGAGATACGGCGATGCGAATTCGGCGCGGTAGCCCGCCACGAGCTCCGAGTGCTTGGCCTTGCGATCGGTCGCTTCGGAAAGCTCCTTGCGGTAGAGGATGTTCACTGCACCCTCCGCGCCCATCACGGCGATCTCGGCATTGGGCCAGGCGTAGACGAAATCCGCACCCATCTCCTGGCTGCACATGGCGAGATAGGAGCCGCCATAGGCCTTGCGCAGGATCAGGGTGATCTTCGGGGTGGTGCACGAGGCGTAGGCAAACAGCATCTTGGCGCCGTGGCGGATGATGCCGCTGCGCTCCTGCTCGACACCGGGCAGGAATCCCGGCACGTCCACGAGTGTGACCAGCGGGATGTTGTAGACGTTGCAGGTGCGGACGAAGCGGGCGGCCTTGTCGGACGCGTGGATGTCGAGCGCGCCGGCCATCTCGGTCGGCTGATTCGCCACCACTCCGACCACCATGCCTTCGATGCGCGCGAAGCCGACGATGATGTTGCGTGCCCAGCCGGCGTGCACTTCGAGGAAGTCGCCGCCGTCCACGAGATGGCTGATGATCTTGCGCACGTCCATCGGTTCCGACGGGTCGTCGGGGATGAGGCTGTTCATCGACTCGTCGTGGGCGAGCGTGAGATCAGGGCTCAGATGGTGGGGCGGATCCTCGGTGTTGTTGGAGGGCAGATAGGAGAGCAGCTTGTGCACGATCTGGATGGCATGGCGATCGTCTTCGGCGACGAAATGCACATTGCCGCTCACCGTGGCATGCATCTCGGCGCTGCCGACTTCGTCCATCGTCGTCGTGCGGCCGGTCACTGCCTTGATCACTTCTGGCCCGGTGATGAACATCTGGGCGTTGTGCCGCGTCATGATGACGAAATCCATGAGCGCCGGCGAATACGACGCGCCGCCCGCGCACGGGCCGCACACGACCGCGATCTGCGGCACCACGCCGGACATCAGCACGTTCTGGTAGAAGACGTTGCCGTAGCCGGAGAGGGCGTCGACCGCCTCCTGGATGCGCGCGCCGCCGGAATCCTTGAAGGCCACGAACGGCATGCCGGTCTTGATCGCGAGCTTCTGCAGCTCGACGATCTTGTGCGCGTGCATCTTGCCCAGCGTGCCCGCACCGACGGTGAAATCCTGGCTGATCGCCGCGACCAGCTTGCCGTTCACGTAACCGGTTCCGGTAATCACGCCGTCCGCGGGAAACTCCTTCTTCTCCAGCCCGAAATGACGTCCGCTGTGGCGCACGTGCATCCCGATTTCCTGGAAGGTCCCGGACTGGAACAGTGCCTCGACGCGGTCGCGCGCGGAGAGAAGGCCCTTGGCACGCCGTGCGTTGATCTTGTCTTCGCCGCCCCCTGCCTGCACGGCGGCCCGCCGCTTGCGCAACTGCTCCAACGACTCTGGTCGTAAGGTCATCTTTCCTCCCGTTTACTGCGTCTGCCGAACCTGCCCCCCGCACGGGGCTTCGGAACCCGCCGGATCACGGTGGCGATGTCTTCCCGCCTGCGTGCTTCGGTTCGCTGCGCCGGGGGAGATGATAGCTCAAGTTCGCGCGGTGGTGATGCAATCGATTCCTCTCTGACGCGGTTTGTTCCGTATCCGTGCCATCGTCGCAACTGCAATGTGGCCGGGCGCTAGCGGTCTGTGGTACGTTTCACGCTGGCCACGATAAAAAACTGGGAGGATACGATGGCTGCCGTCACGGAACGTGAGGAGATTCCCGCGCCGCTGCAGCGGAATCTGCTGGCACTCGGGCTCGACGCCCACAGCATTGCGACTGATTTCTGCAGGCACTTCAACCACACGTTGGGGTGCGACATCCACTCCAAGTACGCGTTTCACCTCTATCAGGCGCTCGCCATGTCGCTGCGTGACCGCCTGATGGTCATGTGGAAGAACACCCACTACTCCTACCGGGAAAACGACTGCCGGCGCACCTACTACCTGTCCATGGAGTTCCTCATGGGGCGCACCCTGGGCAATGCGCTGCTCAACCTCGGCCTCCAGCAGGCCGTACGCGACGCACTGAAGGAACTGGACCTCGACTCGAGGACATGGTCGAACTCGAGCCGGACGCCGGCCTCGGCAACGGCGGTCTCGGGCGTCTGGCGGCCTGTTTTCTCGACAGCTGCGCCACGCTGCAATTGCCGGTGATGGGCTACGGCATCCGCTACGAATACGGCATGTTCCGCCAGACGATCAAGAACGGCGAGCAGGTGGAGGAGCCCGAGCGCTGGCTGCATCGAGGGCAACCCGTGGGAGCTCGAACGGCCCGAGTTCACCGCAAACCATCAAGTTCGGCGGCCATACCGAAGAGTGGACGGATGGCCACGGCAGGGTGGTCCATCGCTGGGTGGAAACCAACGACGTGCTGGCGGTTCCCTACGACACGCCGGTTCCCGGCTACCGCAACGGCACCGTCAACACGCTGCGGCTGTGGCGCGCCCAGGCTCGCGACGTCTTCGATCTGGGCGAGTTCAACGCCGGCGACTACACGGGGTCGGTGCTCGAGAAGAACGCAGCCGAGAACATCAGCATGGTGCTCTACCCGAACGACGTCACCGAGAACGGCAAGGAGCTGCGGCTGCGTCAGCAGTATTTCCTCGTCTCGGCCACGCTGCAGGATGTGATCCGGCGCTGGGAGAACGCACACGGCGACGACTTCACCGAGTTCGCCGAGAAGAACTGCTTCCAGCTCAACGACACCCACCCGAGCTGCGCCGTGGCCGAGCTGATGCGCCTGCTGGTCGACGAGAACGGACTGGAGTGGAGCCGCGCCTGGGACATCACCACGCGCACCATGGCCTACACCAACCACACGCTGCTGCCCGAGGCGCTGGAGAGCTGGCCGGTGCGCATGTTCGAGCGGCTGCTGCCGCGTCTGCTGGAGATCATCTACGAGATCAACGCGACGTTCGTCACCGAGATGGCGCGGCGCTGGCCGGGCGACAGCGAGCGCCTGCGCCGCATGTCGCTGATCGAGGAAGGGCCGGAGCCGCAGGTGCGCATGGCCTACCTCGCCATCGTCGGCAGCTTCTCGGTCAACGGCGTGGCCGAGCTGCATTCGCGGCTGCTGCGCGAGGGCCTGTTCCGCGACTTCTACGAGCTGTGGCCGGAGAAGTTCAACAACAAGACCAACGGCGTCACCCCGCGGCGCTGGATCGCCTGGGCCAATCCGGCGCTGGCGCGAGCTCATCAGCCAGACCATCGGCGAGCGGCTGGATCACCGACCTCGACCAGCTGCGCGGCTTGCGCCGCACGCCGAGAAGGAATCCTTCCGCGCGCGCTGGCAGGAGGTCAAGCAGGCCAACAAGGTCGCCTGGCCGACATGGTGGCAGAGGAGTGCGGCGTCGACTTCGATCCGCGCGCGATGTTCGACGTGCAGGTCAAGCGCATCCACGAATACAAGCGCCAGCTGCTCAACGTGCTGCACGTCATCCACCTGTACGACCGCATCAAGCGTGGCGACACCGCCGACTGGACGCCGCGCTGCGTGCTGATCGGCGGCAAGGCCGCGCCCGGCTACTGCCTGGCCAAGCGCATCATCAAGCTGATCAACAACGTGGCCGACGTGATCAATGACGACCGCGGACATCGGCGACCGGCTCAAGGTGGCGTTCCTGCCCAACTACCGGGTGTCCGCGATGGAGGTCATCGCCCCGGCAGCCGACCTGTCCGAGCAGATTTCCACGGCCGGCAAGGAGGCCTCCGGCACCGGCAACATGAAGTTCATGATGAACGGCGCCGTGACCATCGGCACCCTCGACGGCGCCAACATCGAGATCCGCGAGGCGGTCGGCGACGAGAACTTCTTCCTCTTCGGCCTGACCGCCGAGGAGGTGGCCGAGCGCCGCGAAGACTATCGGCCGAACGAGATCATCGAGGCCGACGCGGATCTGCAGCGGGTCATGCACATGCTCGAAAGCGGCCACTTCAACCAGTTCGAGCCGGGGCTGTTCGATCCGATCATCCGCTCCATCCGCAACCCGCACGACCCGTGGCTGATGGCGGCCGATTTCCGCAGCTATCTCGATGCCCAGCAGCGGGCGGCGGCCGCCTATCGCGATCCCGCGCGCTGGACGCGCATGAGCATCCTCAACACCGCCTCCAGCGGCGTTTCTCCACCGACCGCACCATGCAGGAATACAACCGGGAGATCTGGCGGCTGGAGCCGGTGGCGCCGCTCGCTGGCTGACGCTCAGCGCCGCCGCGGCAGCAGGGCCGTGTAATCGAAATCGAGCACTACGGCCGGGTCGTAGTGCTCAGCGTCGACTTTGTACGGAAAATCCGTGCACGCCCGATCCTTCGTGGCGACCAGTCGGAGCCGAAGCGCGCCCACATCGTCGCGTCCCGGCAGCGCGGTCTTTTCGAGCACTTCGGACCACGCGTAGATCGTGTCGCCGGCGAAGGTAGGGGCGACGTGGCGTCCGCCGTTGATCGCGACAAGCTTGAACGCGTTGGCGAGGCCGTTGAAGGAAAGCGCGCGTGCCAGACTGATGACGTGACCGCCGTAGACAATGCGGCGGCCAAAGCGTCCTTCCTTCTCCACGTGCTGGTTGAAGTGCACCCGCGCGGTGTTCTGATAGAGGCGGGTGGCCATCATGTGATCGGACTCCTCGACGGTCATGCCGTCGACGTGATCGATGCGCTCGCTGGCTTCGTAGTCTTCCCAGCGGCAAGCACTGCCCGCCAGCGCGAAGTCGTAGTCCTGCAGACGCAGTAGCGGAGGCACGAAAAGGTCATCGGCAGCCACGAGGCTCGGGAACCCGGGAACGTGCGGCGCGGGGGCAGGAGCGTCGGCATCGCGCTTTCGCACCATCACCCAGCGGCAGTACTCAACGACCATCTCGGCGCGCTGATTGCGGCCGACCGAGCGCACGTACACCACACCAGTCTTGCCGTCCTTGTTCTGCTTCAAGCCAAGCACGGTCGAAACCGCCGAGAGTGTATCGCCGGGGTATACGGGCTCGCCGAAGCGGCCGACGGCGTAGCCGAGATTGGCGACGGCGTTGAGCGAGATGTCGGAGACCGTTTTCCCGAGCACGATGTGGAATACGAGCAGATCGTCGACCGGCGCACGCGCAAACCCCAGCGATTGAGCGAACGGCGACGACGAGTTGAGCGCAAAGCGCGGGCCGTAGAGCGCGGTGTACAGGGAAACATCGCCTTCGCTCAAGGTCCGCGGCGTGGCGTGGATGATGTCCTGCCCGAGGCGGAAGTCCTCGAAGAAGTTGCCCGTCGCGGTCTTCACAAGCGTTGCCTTGCCTGCGCGTGCGCAGTGCGGCGGCAGGCGGCGTCCAGTGTCACGGTCAGGGTAGGGTTCGAAGCCGCTAAATCACACGCTGCGTGCGCAGCCCTTCGATCTCTGCATCGGTAAGGCCGAGCAGGTCCTTCAACACCTCATCGGTGTGCTGACCGAGCCGCGGACCCAAGTGTTTGATGCGCCCGGGCGTTTTCGAGAGCCGTGGAATGACGTTCGGCACGATGACTGTCTCGCCGAGATCGGCGTCGTCGATCGAGACGAGATTGCGCCGCGCGTGAAACTGGCGGTCGCCGAAGATATCCGCGATGTTGTTGAGGGGTGCGGCGGGTGCGCCAGCCGTATTGCAGCGGGCGAGCACCTCTTCGCGCGGCAGCGAGCCGCACCAGTCGCGGACGATTTCGTTCACGTCGGTGCGGCTGGCGATGCGTGACTTCTGTTCGCCGTAGAGGCTGCTGGAGGCGAGTTCCGGCCGCCCCATCGCCTCTGCCAGCCGTCCGAACATCTTGTCGGTGGTGCAGGCGATCGCGATCCACTTGCTATCGCGAGTCGGGAAGTGGCCGTAAGGGCATCCGCTTTCCATGTGCGGCCCGTGCCGCTCCTGTACGGTGCCGTACATGGCGTATGCCGGGGCCAACTCGTCGGTGCAGCGGAACACCGATTCGTAGAGCGCCGCATCGATGTATTGGCCGCGCTCCGTCTTCTCCTTGTAGCGCAGTGCGAGCAGCACGCCGATGCAGCCGTAGAGTCCGGTGAAGTAATCGCCGAGCGTTGTCGATCCGGCGGTCACCGGCGTGCCCTTTGGCATTCCGGCGAGATAGGTGAGCCCGCCCACGGCATGAGCGACGCGGGCAAAACCCGGGCGGTCCTTGTAAGGTCCGGTCTGGCCGTAACCGGACACGCGCAGCATGACGAGACCGGGGTTGAGCGCATGCAGCACTTCCCACCCTATGCCCCATTTCTCCATGGTGCCAGGGCGGAAATTTTCGACCAGCACGTCGGACTTCGCGACCAGATCCTTGAACATCTGCACGCCTTCTGCCCGGTGCAGATCCATGGTGACCGACTTCTTGTTGCGCCCCTCGCTAACCCAAACGAGCGTGTCCCCGCGCGGTCCCGGGGTGCCGAAGTGGCGGCCGGTGTCGCCGCCGACGGGATGCTCTATCTTGAGCACCTCTGCGCCGAATTCGCCGAGAATGCCGGCGCAATACGGCCCGGCAACTACGGTCGCGAGGTCGATGACGCGGATGCCGGTCAGGGGTAGGTTTTCGGAGGGCTGGTTCACGCTCGGTCTCCTGTTGCAACAGGCGCCATCGATGATGCGCTGCTGGCGCAGGCTGGCGATCTCCTGAGCGGTCAGATCGAGCAACTCGCGCATCACCTCGTAGGTCGCCTCGCCCAGGCGCGGGCCCAGATTGTCACCCGCCCGGGTGTCTCGGACAGCGTCGGTATCACGCCGGGAATCACGACTTTGCCGAGGCCTTCCTCCTCCATCTCCAGCAGATCGCCGCGCGCCTGGAAATGCGGATCGGCGAAGATGTCGGCGATGCTGTTCAGCTTGCCCACCGGCACCTGCTTGGCGATGCAGCGTTCCAGCAATTCCTCGCAGCTAAGCCCGGCCGCCCACTCGTTGACGATCGCGATTACCGCGGGCGGCCGCGGCGAGCCGTTTGCGCTGTTCGCCATAGAGCGTGCTCGAGGCGAGCTCCGGGCGCTCCATCGCCTGGGCGAGGCGCTCGAACATCTTGTCATTGGTGCAGGCAATCGCGACGTAGTGGCCGTCCTTGGTGCGGAAGTGCCCATGTGGCACGGCGACGAAGCTGCCGCGCCTTCCCGCTCGCGCACTGTGCCGTAGAGGCCGTACACCGCAGCCATCTCGTCCATTTGCCGGAACACGGCTTCGTAGATGCCGACGTCGATCACCTGGCCTTCGCCGGTCTTCTCCTTGTGGCGCAGCGCGAGCATGATACCGATGACGCCGTAGAGGCTGGAGATGTCGTCCCCGAGCGGGGCGATGCCCGACACCGGGGTTTCGTTGGGAAATCCAGCGAGGTAGGACAAGCCCCCGAAAGTGTGCGCGAGATGGGCAAAGCAGCAAAACGTGCTGCGCCCAGTACCCAGATAACCGGACACCCATGATGTCAGCCCAGGATGGCAAGCCAAAGAAGATGTTGCCAGACAAAAGTCGTCTCTTCCGTGGAGTCCCAGACAAAATTCAACCGGCATTCAAAATAAACAGAGCTTGATGAAACTCAACCCCCTTGACACAAATGGATGCAGTTAACAACTCTGTCACACTGGAAAGCACACAGAGCATAATCCATTCATGGGTGACAATGTTAGAAACCATCCTAATGGATCACCACCGATGGGATCTGCAAGCTGGAACAGCCTGACAGCAGTATTCACCATGGATGGAGGCTGGAGTACGGTCCTGCAAAAGACTGCCAACATAAATGACTACGATGTGCAAAAGCAGGCAGCTAAATAATTAGTGATCTGGGCTGCAGGTGCTGCAATCATGGCACCAGACTGAGGACACACATGCAGCAGGAATCCAGGACATCCCTGTTCCGTGCAAATGCACTTGAGATCTCCCTGTGTTCCGCCTCTGGACATCAAACACCCATGATAGTAGGCAGCACGTGTATGCTCTAAACAAACATACCCAAAAAATTAACACCAAGAAAAAATAAAAACATGCTGAAGATATCCATAATCGGAAAGATGCATATTGATACGCATCACATATGCAGTGACACTGACCGCAGGGGCACAGACATGATGCAGCTTGATCCTGGGAGGCCAGCTGAGACACAGGTCATCACATGGTGGCAGGGACAAGTTACTGGGGAGGGGACTCAACAAGACAGGGCTGGCTCGCTGGCTGTGAGCACACATGGGGCTGGGGGCACCAGCTGCGTGGTTCACTGCATGGCCCATTCAGGTGATGGCAACCCGGTCCTGACACAGCTCCATCCCGGGTTGACTGGCTACAACACACTGCACAGCACCATGGCATCGTGATGATGGATCATCCAACAGGCAATGCAATGGCAGCTGGACCTGATCACGGTGGAGCTGATTTGGGTTTTCCACTAGGTCACAATTTCACACAGAACCATCACCAATGAAGATGTCATCAACAGCATGCTGCAGCAGTGCAATGTCCTGACCAGCAGTAAACTCCGCACTGGGGCCCATCTCTGACGGAGGCAGCCAGCCACACACACGGCGAGGTTGCGCTCCATGGCTGGCGATATTCATGCAATAACCCAGCAATGTGACATCACAAACTCCAGTGAACCAAACAGCAGCAGTCATCCAGGCAATTCTCTACAGTGCTTGACTCTGAGTTCAACCACTGACAGACACTCATCTCACTGGCCAAGCAGTAGCCCAGGAGGCAATGGAATGGCTGTTCAGGGCAACGGACCTGACCCAATGACTAGCAACACTGGATAGCTCCTGAGGTGGATCACAAAAGAGGGGATGGCTGAGCACACCAAGGCCATCACCGCGGTGCTCACACCTGGTTAGGGGGCGCGCTGGCTCCACGGCCATTGGCAAAGCATTGGCCAGGGAGCGGGAGTGCTGGGGTGCGTGCAACCTGGCCAGATGGTGGCAGAGAAATCTGGCTGTTGAACCACGGGAGTGCAGCTCTCTCAACAATGAGCCAGCCCGGCATTGGCAGGTGACCCCAGCTCACCCACCTGCCCGAGTCACCACACCACGGGAGACGCCCACACCACACAGTCCACGTCGCCCGTCCTGGCGGCATCTGGGACTGTCGCCATGGATGACTGCAGATGCAGCGTGAGTGGCCAAGTGCAGGTGAACTGTGACAGCAATCCATGTTCACTGGGACCAAGCTGGATGGCAGACAGAGAGTGCACAGACAGAGATGGCACACAGCCTGGGCCCTGGCCGCCAGCATCTGGACGACACAGCCTGCTTTGCTGCAGCACTCAACTTCCTCACTCTGGCACTGATTATACTTCCTCAAAGGTGGCGTCAGACCAGCCAATGGGTGATGGCAATGG
>CAVRDD010000049.1:0-381910 GCA_963719715.1 uncultured beta proteobacterium | reverse complement strand
GCACCCACACCCGGAACCATTTTCATGTTTCACAAAATGTCTTTCTGGCACTCCATAAAAACGGGTATCTGTATCAGCAGAAAGAAATGCAGTGGTATGCCCCCAGCCAGAAACGTTTCCTGCCGGACCGTTATGTGGAAGGAACCTGCTACCTTTGCGGGTATGCGAATGCGAGGAGCGACCAATGCGACCAATGCGGCAGCCTTTTGGAAGCAGGTAAATTGATCGAGCCGCGTACCCGGATCGGATGGGACAAGACCGGAACTGCGCGAGACCGAGCATTATTACCTTGACCTGGCGAAATTACAACCTGCCATTGTTGAATTCCTGGTAAAAAGGAAGGATTACTGGCGGCCCAATGTCATCCGCCAGTCGCTCGGACAAATTGAAGCAGACGGCCTGCGCGGACGACCGATCACCCGCGACCTGGACTGGGGGATACCCGTCCCATTGGAGGGCACTTCCGGAAAATGCTTGTATGTCTGGTTCGAAGCAGTTATTGGCTACCTTTCTGCTTCGCTTGAATGGAGCCAGATAGAGGGCACGAATGAAGCATGGCGGGAATGGTGGCATCAACCAGACGCTAAAGCCTATTATTTTATTGGCAAGGACAATATCCCCTTCCACGCGATCATCTGGCCGGCGCAACTTACGGGGTGTGGGACGACATTCGATGAACTCATCGGCAGCCTACCTGCCAAAACGCTGGTGCTTCCGCATGATGTACCGGCGAATGAATTTATGAACCTTGAGGGTCAAAAGATCTCGGGCAGCCGTAACTGGGCCGTATGGGGCAGGGATATTCTCACCAGGTATGATCCGGATCCAGTCAGGTACTACCTTACCGTGAATATGCCGGAAAGCAAGGATACAGACTGGTCATGGGAGGATTTTTATAAACGGAACAATGATGAACTGGTTGCCACCTGGGGGAACCTGGCAAACCGTGTGCTCTCTTTTTGCTGCAAACAATGGGAGGGCAAGGTTCCGGACCCTGGCGAACTGCAAGAGCAGGATATTGAATTGATCTCAACAGTCGAAAATGGATTTAAAGTCGTTGGGGCGGAACTGGAGGTTGTCCACCTGCGGGCGGCGTTAGGCGAAGCGATGCGCCTGGCGACAGAGGTCAACCGCTACCTCGACACTGCTGCCCCCTGGGCAGCGATAAAACTGACCGACAGGCTGCCGCCCGCACAATATACACTGCTATTCGGGCCATAAGATCCCCTGAAAGGTAATGCTCGCGCGATTCTTACCCTTCAGCAGCGAAAAGCTCCACGAATATTTGGGGTACACAAACCCGTTATTTGGTCGCCAAAAAACCGAGACCATCACTGATGATCTGGGGGAGCATAGTATCTTGCGGTACATTCCTGGAGACGCGAGTGGCAGGTGGGAGCCCTGTCAACTGGAACCGGGTGTTCAATTGAAGGACCCGCTTCCACTATACAAGAAGCTAGACGAAGCGATCATCGAGGCCGAACGGAATAATCTCGGTTAGCAGAGAACCATGGTCAATTTATTTATCCGGGCGTTTTTCCGGGGGAAGGAAATAACCCTGCCATGGAATATCGTGTTTTTGAAGCAGGCTGACGAGGGATGACCTTCCCAGGATGTGCCTGCTGCGTTCATCTTTAGGGCCGATAAGCGCATGCTCCCAAACGAGTTTGGCGACAGCATAAGCCGCCCGTGGATTACCGAGTAGTCTCGCATTTTGGGCCCTTTCCCCCATAATTTTTCCACCGTCCATCAGCCAGTGAAGCAGGGTCTCGAGGGCGCATAACGGATCCGCGACAATCTCCGCCGGCACCGAAAAGAAACAACGTATTCGGCGTTCCCAGATTCTTGTCCTTGAATGATGTCGGTAAGCAACATAGGTAAGCCAGAGGCCAATGCTTCCTCGGTAACGATCAATCCGCCAGCTTTACCGAGGATCCCATCCGCGGCACATAGAAAAACGGGCGTTACTCGGTATACTCATGAATATGTACGGGGATGTGCCAATCGGTTGCTTTCATTTCATCAAATAAACTTAGATTGTGACCGGCGATGACCACAAGCTGTAATTGGCGACCGAAATGGTTGAAAACACGGATGATCTGCCCCATTTGGACCACGCGAGGGCTTCCAACAGCCAAAAATGTTGGCAGGTCCGGAAACCATCCTAGAGCATTTCGTATCTCCGCTTTACTGCGTTTCTCACTGGCAATATCGGGATGAACAGGAATACCGGTTACGGAAACCTTTTCCGCGGGGATCCCGTTCTGGGAAGCGAGTTCGCTAATGTAAGTGTTTGGGAGAGCATAATGGTGAACATCCCGATTAAACCATATCCCATGGATGCTCGCCAGATCGGTGATCACAGTTATCCTGGGAATGTCATAACGAAATATTTTCGATATGGCTGCCAGGGGGGCCTGGTAAAGTGGGAAGGTTGAGACGATCACGTCCGGTTGTGTTGTATTGATGATATCAACCAGCACTTCAAAAAGCAAAATGGTTAGAGCGCTCTCCGCAAGGGCTATCGGGATGGGGGAGTCACTAGTTTCAAAGCCAAATTTGTAAAGTGCAGGCAGTTCCCGCACGAGGCGGTCGTAATCCAACTGGCTTTCCCGAAGCAGGGGAAGTGTGCGCCTGTCCTCGAGCGGATTTAGATGCTCACCTCACACTGGTTTAAAAACTGTTCCTCAAGAGCGGCTTTGATAGCGTTTGCAGCGCTGCGGTGACCAAAACCCGCATCAGCAACGAGAAGCAGGATCTTCTTATTGGGAAAGGGTTGTAAGGTGGTCATTTTTTCCGGTTGGCTGACTGTCGAGGTAGTCCAGCAACCTCATGAGCACAGCATCAGCCGAATACTCCTTGTTTTGAAGCCTGTCGCCCTGCCAGACGTATTTCCAGGCCCATTCACCTTCCGGGGCGCTCATTCCGATCCAAACGAGGCCTACGGGTTCGTTTGGCAATGCTCCCCCCGGGCCTGCTATCCCGCTGACTGCCAACCCGATGATCGTATCAATGGAAAATATCCCTGCGAAAAGCGACCGCACGCCGCGCGCCATTTCCAGTACAGTTTCACGACTTACAGCGCCATGCTTTTCCAAAAGCGCTTTTGGTACACCCAGTATCCTCTCTTTTGCTTCATAAGCATAAGCAGTAACGCTTCCCAGGTAATAATCTGATGAGCCTGGAATGTTTGTGATACGGTGACCTATAAGGCCGCCGGTACAGGATTCAGCGATGACCAGTTTGTAGCCACCCTGTCTGAGTTTTAATCCTGCTTTGATCTCAAGAGAGGTGTCCAATTGTTGCTCCAGAAATGGATTTAGCCGTGATTATAACGCTTTGGTGGTAAATCGGCCATAATCATTATAATTATCACGAAGCCCGATTAACTGGTATAGACCTTAAGAGCACCTAACAATTTGTTAATGTCATGATAAAATATACCATCGTATCGATACGCCAGAAAAAATCTGCCAGAGGGAGATTATGTTATGGGTATCCGTGATATTTTCACTCCAAAACCCAATAAATTTGTACAGCTTCTGATCGAACAATCCGACCTGACCATGACCGGCCTGGAATTACTGAAACAATACATGGAAAAACGCGATCCTTCGGTTGCCAAGCAGATCTCACTGGTGGAAAAGGATGCGGACGAGGTCCGGCGTGTCATCGAAGAGCTAATGCGCACATTCGTGACCCCATTTGACCGTGAAGATATCTTCAGCCTTTCACGCGAGATCGATGATATCCTGGACTACGCCAACACGACTGTCGAGGAGATGGAGATATTGGATGTTGCCCCGACATCGTACATGCAGCGGATGGCCAGCCTGTTGCATGATGCTTCTATCGAGATCAACCTTGCTGTACACAGGCTGCAAAGCAAACATCTTAAGGTTGCTAGCGATCATATCCAGAGGGCGAAGGCGCTGGAGAACCGGGTCGAATCGATCTACCGGGAAGCCCTGGCTGACCGATTTAATACCAAAAAAGCCGACATGAAACATATCCTGAAGATATTTAAAGACACGAGAGATCTACCGGCATCTTAGCAACTCGGCAGACCGGGAAGATAACGCAGCCAACGTCATCGCTGATATTGTGATGAAATTAGCCTGAACGGTACTTGATGGAAACCTTCCTTATTGTACTGATCGCCCTGGCCCTGGTATTCGATTTTCTGAACGGGATGCATGATTTGTCGAACATCGTCGCTACTATCATTTCATCACGCTCCCTCTCTCCTAGAAAAGCGTTAGCTATCACGGCAATTGCAGAATTTTCCGGTCCATTCCTTTTCGGAGTGGCAGTTGCAAAGACCATAGGTGCCGGCCTGGTGGATCCATCTTCGATTACTGAGGTCGTCATATTATCCTTGATGTGCAGCGCTATAATCTGGAACCTCGCCACCTGGTTTTTTGGGATTCCAAGCAGTTCATCCCACGCGTTGATCGGGGGGATCATTGGTTCCGTTGCTGCGAGTATCGGCTTCCAGGAGATTATCCTGTCCGGATTGACCAAAGTGCTTATCGCTTTGTTCTTATCCCCTGTCGTGGGATTAGTGGCCGGGTTTCTGCTGACACGTCTTGTTTATTTTTTAGCTCGAGGGGCGAGCCCGAGGATCAATTTCTTGTTTAAAAATGGGCAGGTCTTAACCGGGATTGCCCTGGCTTTAAGCCATGGCACCAACGATGCACAAAAGACGATGGGAATTATTACACTGGGGCTGGTCGTCACAGGTTTTCAGGAAGAGTTTATCGTTCCGATCTGGGTTGTGGCTATCAGCGCTGGCGCGATCGCACTGGGCACACTGACAGGCGGCTGGCGGCTCATCAAGACCCTTGGCGGCAAGTTCTACAAGATCCGCCCCGTGCACGGATTCTGCTCACAAATATCATCCGCCGCCGTGATAATGGGGGCTGCGCTCCTTGGAGGACCGGTGAGTACAACCCAGGTTGTCAGTTCAGCAATCCTTGGTGTTGGCTCAGCGCACAGGGTGAATATGGTGCGTTGGGGTTCAGGCAACATAGCTATGGCCTGGCTGATTACAATCCCGGCCACAGGATTACTCGGCGCAATATTTTTCTGGTTATTTTCCCTCTTTCTATAAACCATAAAACATAATCCAGGAGTTCATCGAACCTACAGACCATAATATCTTGCGAGACCAGCAATAATCTTTGCCCAAAATGCAACCTCTAAACCAGCTTTGGTGAAATTGTTTAGACAAAGTGTGCTAGAATACTTGCTGTGGATTTAAACCTTTACAACAATGCTGACCTGGCAGAATTAGTTCGGCCACACAGAAACCACCCGATCGTATCCTACTTAAAGGAAATTCGAAATGAACAAAAAGATTTTTTCCAGTTTTCTTTTTTTGGCTATTTTCATAACAACCTTTGTTGTGTTTTCATCGGAGGTATCCGCTTTTGGTCAGGCGATACTAACTGATCAGGCTGACATCCAGACGGCACCTTCTGAACGAGATAATCCTCTGGGAGTATCACTAAACCCAACTCCAACAAAAACACCTACAGCATCCCCGGGATCCCCGAATACGCTGGCGGGAGGGTCCGAGCAAATCTCTGATACTGATCAGATGCCGCTGGTGTACATCCCGGAGGGCAAATTTATCATGGGCACTGCTGATAGGGATGCAAAATTGACAGTAGAGAATGGAAGGGCTTATCCTGAGATACCCATGCATATCGTCAATCTGGAAAGTTACTGGATGGATAAATATGAGGTCACCAATCAACGCTATGAGATGTGCGTAAACGCAGGTGGATGCAACCCACCACACTACCCCAGCTCGTTATCCCGGCTGGAGTACTATGGGAACCCTGAATATGCCGATTACCCTGTGGTTTATGTGGACTGGTACATGGCCAGGGATTATTGCACGTGGGCCGGGAGAAGGCTGGCGACAGAAGCAGAGTGGGAGAAGGCTGCCCGTGGAACTGATGGCCGCAGGTATGTGTGGGGAAATGAACCGATCAGCGGTGAACGAGCGAATTTTTGCGATAAAAATTGCATTCGACCATACGCTAATCCGAATTATGATGATGGATATCCAGAAACGGCACCGGTGGGGAGTTTCCCGGATGGCGCGAGTTTTTATGGGCTGATGGATATGGCAGGCAATGTGTGGGAATGGACGAGCACAATACCAGAGCCGTACCCTTATGATCCCGATGACGGCCGGGAATATATGGAAGGGAACAGCGAACGTGTCTGGCGCGGAGGACCCTGGAGCAATGGTGTCTGGTGGATCCGGGCCAGCATCAGGTACCGGTCAGTGCCCGAGTATAAGTATTACAACCTGGGCTTTCGCTGCGCAGTATCAGATACACCATAAACTGCTGCACCAACAGGCTTTATAACCTGCCATTTCCAGCTTCTGTTGTTGTGTATAGCCTCCCTGGATCGGCTGAATATTTAATGGGGGAAATATCTAGTACCTGGAAATATGCATTTTCTGGTCATCTTTAACTATTTAATGTTTCTTGACCTAAAACTTGCGCTATGTTATGATTTTTTTGAGGATAAATGACGATAGACGAATTTGGTCACATTTACGAAGACAAATCAATCCGCAAAGATAGGGATCTGGCCCCATCCGATGGGTCCGATTTGGCCGGTAATGGCATTGGCTGGAACCGGTTATGGGAATTGATCCTTCGGCTTGGATTGGGTGAGGTCACCCTTCGCGCTGCGACAGGGATTACCTCAGTGGTGCTGGTTCTTATCGTTGTATGGGTGATGAGCAGCTTCTATATGACTGCATCTGTCAGCAAGGGAGGTGACGCAGTATCGGCCGCGCCCCTTCCTACCCAAACAGGAGTCGTCCCCTCACCTTATTTTGACGTACCAGATCACAATTCATTTTCCCAGGGGCTTGTAAGATTGACGGATATGCATACGATCGTACCTGCAAAACCCCGAAATGAAGTGACGACTTACGAGGTTCAGACGGGGGATACTATATTTGGTATCGCCGAGAAATTTAACTTGAAACCTGAAACACTCCTCTGGAGTAATTATTATATTTTAGGAGACAACCCCCATAACCTGAGCCCTGGTCAGGAGTTGAATATCCTTCCTGTTAATGGTATTTATTATGAATGGCATGCCGGTGACGGATTGAACGGTGTTGCCAAATTTTTTGGCGTCACACCGGAGGATATCATAGGGTTTTCAGCCAATAACCTGTCCATGGATACCATCGGTGATTTGACCAATCCTAATATTGAACCTGGATCCTGGATTATCGTGCCGGGCGGAAGCCGGGAGTTTGTCAATTGGAGCGCTCCCAGGATCACCCGATCAGACCCTTCGGTTGCCAAGATCCTTGGCCCTGGATTTTGCGGTGAGATCATGGATGGCCCTGTTGGGACTGGGGTCTTTTTGTGGCCTTCAGTGGAGCGACGGATCTCCGGATTTGATTACTCTCCAGAAACTAACCACAGGGGCATTGATATTGGTGGTTATGAAGGTGTAGGCATTTTTGCCACTGATGCAGGTGTTACTGTTTACGCAGGCTGGAATGACTGGGGATATGGGAATGTCGTGGTAATCGACCATGGCAACGGGTGGCAATCGTTATACGCCCACCTTTCAACCCTGAATGTTGAGTGCGGTTCCTATGTATTCCAGGGCACAGCGATCGGGGGGATGGGAAGCACTGGCCGATCTTCCGGACCACATTTGCATTTTGAACTGTTGAGCGATACCTACGGTAAAGTGGACCCGAAGAACTTTCTCCAATAAAGATAGCCCATCCACAAAACCCAGCATGCGTTTGGTGCTGGGTTTTGTTTATTAATATTCAGACCATTAAGAAAGGTGACCGTTACTCTAAAAACGCAGGAAAAATAATATTTCTTTGCTTTCCCGATGGTCGGGGCAAATATTGGTTTCCCCGGTGGTGCTGTACTGATGTCGAAAAACTCTTGATAAAATAGAACAAACGTGCTATTATATTAAGACTTCATATCAGAAACGAACACCAGGGAATTCTATGAACGAATACCTTAAATATGCCCTGCTCCCCGCGATGTTTGTCGGAATCCTGGCGCTGCTGTTTGCAGTCCGCTTGGCCGCTGATAGTGCTGAGATCGTTCTCGCGGCGAGTTCAAATGATAGCTGGAAAACGAATCTTGGGATGGGTGGGGCGGAGGAGCACCTGCTGGAAATAACCCATGCTGAGAAATGTGGATTACCTCCGGGGTTACCGCAATCAGTGCTTGAATGGTGCGCAGTAATCGAAACAGAGGCGGGAACACACGGTGTGGACCCCCTATTGATCGCATCTGTGATCCTTGTTGAGAGCGCCGGGAACCCTAACGCCCTATCCCAAAGCGGAGCTGTGGGATCTAATGCAGGTAATGCCGAGGGACGGACTGGCTGCAGGGTTTATGTGCATCAACGGTCCCTGCTTTCATGACAGACCATCCATGAACGAATTGATGGATCCGGATTAAATATTGCATATGGCTCCCAGATGATTGCAAAATTAGCTAGGGAAAACAAGAGCCTGCAGGAAGCGCTGCGGGCATATGGACCATTGGATGTCGGTTATTCGTACGCAGACCAGGTTTTGTGGACCTATCACTCCTACCGCTGATCGATTTTAGCGTTCCATGCTGACGACCTGGTGTTCCCAGCGGTGCCAGCCTGTGTTGAAAATCTTATCTATGATCTTTTGACCATCCCCTGGAGCTATTAAACCAGCCAATTCCGGTCAGCATCAACCATGATCCGGACAAGGTCATTAAAGCATATTTGAGGTTTCCAGTTTAGATTTTGCCTTGCACGTGCTGGGTTAGAGAGCAGGTAATCCACTTCAGTAGGCCTGAAATAGCGACGATCCATTCCACATACTCATGCCAGTCGAGGTTTACATAAGAGAAGGCCTCATCAAGGAATTCGCGGACGGTATGGGCTTCCCCTACCAATGACATAGTCATCAGGTTGATCCTGCTGAAGGATGGACCACATGGCCTCAACAAATTCCGGGCGTAACCCCGAATCGCGTTTCGCATCCAGGTTTCCCAGATAAAGGTGTTTTTGTTTCCCTGTCATGATGGCTGCTAATGCTCTTGTGATCTTGCGCGTGACGAAAGTCTCACCGCGCCTGGGTGATGCGTGATTAAACAGAATTCCGTTGCAGGCAAACATTTTATAACCTTCGCGATAGTTACGAGTGACCCAATATGAATAAACCTTGGCTGCGGCATACGGGCTTCGGGGTTCAAAAGGTGTGGAATTATCCTGCGGGGGTGACGCGCTGCCAAACATTTCGCTGGAAGATGCCTGGTAGAAACGGGCTTTGCTCCCGCTATGGCGGATGGCATCCAGAATTCGGATTGTGCCAAGGCCGGTAACGTTCCCGGTGTACTCCGGCATGTCGAAACTCACTCTGACATGGCTTTGGGCAGCAAGGTGGTAGATCTCATCTGGTTGAACGTTGTAGATCACATCCATCAGCGTTTCTTGTACAGAGACATCGCCGTAATAAAGGTGAAGTTTGACCTGTTCTCCGTTGTTATGGGGATCATGGTAGATGTGGTCGATCCGGCGGGTGTTAATGTGCAGTGGCTCTGCGGATGTCCCCATGAACCTCGTACCCTTTTGCAAGTAATAGTTCTGTCAGGTATGACCCGTCCTGACCGGTTATCCCTGTGATCAACGCTTTTTTCATTCGTGCTCCTGTCGATGCCAAATCCTAAATTAAGCAACTTCAGAATGGAGGTAAGTATAATCAGGCCTCTGAGGCATGTCAACCGGGAGAAATCAGCGATATCGAGTATGAATTGAAAATATGGTAAATCACCAATCATGAAACGGAGCCGAAGATATTTTTCTGTCCTGCGCTGGTTGGCGCTGGTACTGGTTTTTGCTGCAGTACTCCTGACTGTGTTCAATCTCGTACGGTACAGCCGGATGCGTTCGTCTTTCCCTCCAGGTATGATGATCGCCGATGTCCCGGTGGGGGGTACGGGTCAACAACTGGCGGCTGAAAGGATCGTGCAGGCGTATGGGATCCCGATCGAGTTACGTTACGCGGATGCGTCCATCCAGATAAAACCTTCCGAACTTGGATTTGAGCTTGAGTCTGGAAAGTGCGGCGGCCGCAGATCTACAACGCATAAATCAGCCATTTTGGAGCGCCTTCTGGGATTTCCTCTGGAACAGATCACCGGTCCCATCGGGGATTCCCTTGCGCAAAGATCTCTGAAGAAACAATGCAAACCTTTTTGAAGAACGAAATTGCTCCGAGGTATGACCAGCCACCAGAACCTGCGATGCCGGTACCAGGCACAGTGACCTTCTCCAGGTGGAAAACCTGGAAGTATTCTGGATATTCAACGGGCTGTCGTGTTGATCAAAGACGCTTTACGATCGCCATCATCCAGACTCGTTAAACTTAACCTACCCGGTGGTTGCTCCAAGCCGACCCTCCTTCCAGAACCTTCAGATCTTACTGCAGCAAACGATAGACCAGGCTGGTTTTGACGGTCTGACCCGAAATTTACCTGCTTGATCTGCAGACCCGGCAGGAGTTGAGTTCCGAACGAGCTCAACCGGATCGGCGAGATCTCCGAGACCAGGCAGCTGCGCATCGCCAGTCAATCGCTGACGCTCGACGACGTAGCCGATCTCAAGACCCCGGTCGCGGCGCTCTCCTTTCCGCAGATCCACACCATGGGGTTGCCGCTCACGGGCGCCGTGTTCGACACCCTGGTGGAGGTCTTCCAGACAATTCTGCTGGAGGAGGGCTTGATCGACCGCGAGCTCGACGAGATGTCCCGGCAGGTCGAGACGGCCTCGACCGAAGCGGTGCAGACCCGCTTCGATCAGGCCTACGCGGGACATCACGAGCTGTTCAAGGCGGCCCTGCTCGACGCTCGGGACTACATGGGCCATTGCCTCGCCAACGCGTGGCGGAAGAGCGCGTGGGACCTGACCTTCGGCACGGTCGCGGCGGCCCTGATTTCGGCCGACCGCGCGCTGTTCGGGGGGATCGGCAGGAACATCCTCGTCGAGTCGATTCTTTGGCGCAACATCCAGATACCGTTCCGAAGCTCCGCACGCGCCTTCAGCGAGCACATGGGCACTGGCCGATGAAAGTGCGCATGAGTTAGCGGCCGCCCGCCATGGACAGGCGCAACAGGCCGGGAGTAGCATCAGCAAGCGGTTGACCGAAAGCAAACCTGTGGAGTGGATCGAAATGCCGTTTCCCGATATCAATCCCTTGATCGAAACCTTCTTCGAGCCAACGCGAATCTGGCTCTTCGGCAAGCCGTTCCCCTGTCTCGAGTACAACCCGGGGGCCATGGAGGGGAAGGTCGAGCAAGCAGGAGTTCCCCCGTCGGCGAAAGAAGAAGGAAGTGAGAAGCGCGAGTTCGAGGATTACTCGCTACCCGGCGACGGAACTTCGCGTTCGAGTGGCGGTGTGCAGCTGCCCATACCGCCCCGTCGCATCGAACGTTCTCTTCGGCGACTGGAACACGGCAGCTTTGCCCGCATCTACAGCTTCTCGTACGAGGGCCACTACTACAAGATGCCGCGACCCCTTCTGTTTCTGGTTCGCGGATCCGGCGACCGGGCGCGGCGTCCCGAGGAAGATCCGACGGCCGCTTCACCGGGCGATCGCCATGCCGCGTTCAACACCCGGTTCGTCGGCATCGAGGCCAAGGACTGGCATTTCTCCGATGACATCCGTGTGTGGGCGGTGGACAAGAAGGATCTGGCCGTGTGCGTCGACATCGAAATCGACAACTATCAGCAGTTGCTGCTGGACTCGATGATCTCCTACCAGGAGGAGGTGTCAGGTCGCGGCGCCGCAGCGAGCAGGGGAGCTGCAGCGTCCCGCGGGGCGGCCGCGTCGCGGGGTGCGGCTACGTTCCGTGGTGCGATGGTCGGGCCGCATCAAGACGGATAGTCTCGCCTCCGAAGGCCACGCAGGCTCGGTCCGCAAAGCGCACTGGCATGGCGGCGGTGGCGTCGTTCTTTGCGGGGATCGTGGCAAGGATCGTCTTCGCCAGCGCATGGGCGCTGTTAGGGATGTTCGCGCTTGCAGCCCCGCAAGCGCTCGCCGACAGGAAATCGAACTCGCTCGTGTGGGCAACCGACCGCGAGAACCCGATCGCCGACCCTTACTACCTCAACACGCGTGACCTCGTCATCATCGGTCATCACGCTTGGGATACCCTCGTCTGGAGCGATCCTGCGACCGGCAGGATCGAGCCGCTCTTGGCGACTCGCTGGAAGTGGGTCGATGACAAGACGCTGGAGTTCGAACTGCGGCAAGGGGTGACCTTTCACTTCGGCAAGGTGCTGGATGCGGACGACGTCGTCTACACGCTCAACTTCGTGACCGACAAAGACCACGCAGTCCTCAATTCCACTTTGCTGGACTGGATTCAAAGGGCCGAGAAGATCGACACCCGAACGGTCCGCATCCAGCTCAAGCGCCCGTTCCCTGCCGCGCTCAGCTATCTGGCCGGTGCCGGGTTCATCCTGCAGCAGGGCCATTACGACAACGCACCGACGCGGCCGGATGGCAGGCGAGACTACGGCGCCGTCAAGCCGAACGGCACGGGACCGTACCGGGTCGCGGAAGTGAAGCCGGGCGAGTCCATCACGCTCACTAGTAATCCCGATTACTTCAGTGGCGGTCCGAAGGGCACGCCTTCGATCGCCCTGCTGCGTATGCGCACAATCAAGGAACAGAACACACGCATCGCCGAACTCCTGACCGGCGGGGTGGACTGGATCTGGGAAGTGCCGAGGGATCTCGCCGGGCGCATCAGGAAGAATCCGGCCATCGTCGTCGACGAAGGGAAGACGCTGCGGGTCGGCTACCTCGCGTTCGACGTGCGCGGCACGAGCGATGCAAAGCAGTTCATGGATCGCCGTGTCCGCCAGGCCGTCGCGCACGCAATCAATCGCGAGCTGATAGCAAAGACGGTGATGGGAGACGAGGCGAGCCTGATCCACGCGGCCTGCCATCCCAAACAATTCGGATGCTCTGCCGATGTGGTGCATTACGATTACGATCCGGGCAAGGCAAGAGCACTCCTCAAGGAGGCAGGCTACCCGGATGGATTCGAATTCGACTTCTACGTGTTTCGCGACCGTGAACAGAGCGAGGCGATTATCGGGGATCTCACGCGCGTCGGTCTCAAGCCGAGACTCAACTATCTGCAGTACACCGCGTTTCTCGAGGCTTCGCGAAAAGGCCGTGTGCCATTGGGATTGTCGACCTGGGGCTCGAATTCGATTGCTGACGTGTCGGCGATCACCGCCAAGTTCTTCACCGGCGGACCTGACGATGTCGCGCGCGATGAGGCGGTGATCAAGGGTATCGACGAAGCCGACGCGCAGACAGATCCGGCGCGACGCAGGCTGCTGTGGGAGAAGGTGCTTGATAGAATCGCGACAGAGGTCTACTGGTTACCTCTCTGGACGTATTCCAAGTACTACGCGTTCTCGAAGGAACTCGACTTCAAGCCGACGGCGGACGAGATTCCACAGTTCTTCGCGGCAAAGTGGCGCTGACCTGAGACGCGCCCGACGATCCGGCGACGGCATGGCAGGAGCGCGGTTACGCGCGTGAGCGCGGGCGGCTCGTTGCCTCGACAGGGTCTTCATGCTCAAATTCGCGCTTGAGCGACTCGGCGTTGCACTCCTGGTTGCACTCGTCGTCTCGTTCCTCACGTTCGCGATGATCCACGCATCGGGTGATCCCGCGATTGCCCTGGTCGGCGAGGGAGGACACGCGCAGGCAATCGAGAACGTCCGCAGTGCCTACGGTTTCGACCGTCCCTTCCTGCGCCAGTATCTCGACTGGCTGCTGGCAGCCTTGCAGGGAGATCTCGGTCATTCCCTCACGCTGCGCGCCCCGGTGGCCGAGATCATCTTCTCGCGACTGCCGACAACCCTCATCCTCGCCGCCTGTGCACTGACTTTCGCTCTGGCACTGGGGATTCCGCTGGGTGTCATGGCCGGTGCGGGCCCGCAGACGCCGGTGGATCGGCTGGCGCTGGCGCTGGCCGCGATCGGGCAGGCCTTCCCGGCGTTTCTCGTCGCGCTCGCCCTGGTCTACTGGCTGGGCGTGCGCTGGCGGCTCCTGCCCGTCTCCGGATCGGGGTCGTGGGGGCATTTCGTCATGCCGGCGATTGCGCTCGGGCTTGCTTTGCTGGCGGGCATCGTGCGACTCACGCGCACGTGCATGCTCGACGTCATGGCCTCGGACTACATCCGCACCGCGCGTGCAAAGGGCCTGAGACCCTTCGCCGTGTTGTTCAAACATGCCCTGCGCAATGCCATCGTGCCGGTCGTGTCCCTGGCGGCGGTGCAATTCGGCGTCATGCTCGGCGGCTCGGTGGTCATCGAAACCCTGTTTCAGATCGACGGCCTCGGTTACCTGGCGTGGGAATCGATCCAGCGCAAGGATCTGCCGACCATGCAGGCCATCGTCCTGGTCGTGAGCATCATCTACGTATGCCTCACGCTGATGGCGGATCTGGCCAATGCCTTCCTCAACCCGCGAGCCCGGTTGAGCTGAGATGGCGACGACGCCCAGTGCAGGCGTGATGTCCGGTCCCGGCGGTCGCAGCGGGCTGCGTCGTCTGCGCAGACACCCCGGGTTCGTGGTCGGGGCGTCGTTGTTGCTGGCGGTGCTGCTTCTGGCAAGCTTCGCGGCAGTCCTGTCGCCGCACGATCCCCTGGATCAGGACCTCTCGCGGCGGCTCATCCCACCCATATGGGATGGCGGCGAGCGCGTGAGCTGGACGCATCCGCTGGGCACCGACCAGCTGGGCCGGGACTACCTGTCCCGACTCATCCACGGCGGGCGCGTTTCGCTTCTCGTCGGGCTCTCCACGATGCTCATCTCGGGCATCATCGGCACGGTCCTCGGCACCCTGGCCGGCTATCTCGGTGGGCGCGTCGATACGTTCGTGAACTTCGTCATCACGGTGCGTCTTTCGCTGCCTGTGGTACTGGTGGCGCTCGCCGTCGTGAGCCTCGTCGGCTCGTCATTGACCGTCGTTATCGCAGTGCTCGGCCTCCTGCTCTGGGATCGCTTCGCCGTGGTCCTGCGCAGCGCCACGCAGCAGATCCGCTCGCAGGAGTTCATCATGGCGGCGCGAGCGATCGGTTGTTCCACGCCGCGCATTCTGCTCACCGAGGTGGCGCCAAATATCGCCGGACCCTTGATCGTCGTCGCCACACTGGAAGTGGCGCACGCCATTCTGCTGGAGTCCGCGCTGTCGTTCCTGGGCCTCGGCGTTCAGCCGCCGACGCCGTCCTGGGGACTGATGGTGGCAGAAGCTCGCGGCCTCATTTTCTATGATCCCTGGCTCGTCGCGCTGCCGGGCGGCGCGCTGTTCGTGCTGGTGCTCGCGATCAATCTGTTTGGCGACGGACTGCGCGATCTGATGGCCCCGCAGGTCCGAAGCGTTCGGGATGCTTGAGCGTGCGTGATTCGCTGGCTGACAGGCAGCGGCCCGTTGTCCCGCACAGTCCCGGTTCGCGGCGAATCCTCACGGTAGAGAATCTGTCGGTCGACCTGCAGTTGCCCGAAGGCGCGCTGCGTGCGGTCGAGGCAACCTCCTTCCACGTCGACCGTGGTGAAACCGTCTGCATTGTCGGTGAGTCCGGATGTGGAAAGTCGCTGACGGCGTTCGCCCTCATGGAACTCCTCCCAGCCGGCGCGAGACGCTCGGCAGAGCGGCTCTCCTTTCTCGAACGCGATCTGCTCAGCCTCACCGACCGGGAAATCGAGGATCTGCGAGGCAACCGGGTCGCCATGATCTTTCAGAATCCGGCAAGCTCACTCAACCCTTCGTACACGGTCGGAACCCAGCTCGAGGAAGTCTGGCGCAGGCACCGCAATGCTTCCACCCGCGCTGCCCGTGCGCGGGCGATCGAATTGTGCGAGCGCGTTGGCGTCACCCCGGCTTTGCAGCGGCTGAAACAGTATCCGCACGAGCTCTCGGGCGGTCTCTGTCAGCGCGTCATGATCGCAATGGCGCTGATGTGCGAGCCTGCGCTCGTCATTGCCGACGAACCGACGACTGCACTCGATGTGACGCTTCAGGCGCAGATCCTTCGCCTGCTGCAAGAGTTGCAGCACGACTCTCAGCTCTCGCTGATCCTCATCACCCACGACCTTTCGATCGTGGCACAGGTGGCGACGCGTGTGCTGGTCATGTATGCCGGACAGATCGTCGAGTCGGCGAGTGCAGCGCAGATCTTTCGGACGCCGCGCCATCCTTACACGCGGGGCCTGCTCGCCTGCGTGCCCACGTCCACTACTGCGGTGCCAGGGCGACACCTTGGCGCCCTCGCGGGCGTGGTGCCAACGCTTTTCGAGCAGTTCACCGGATGCCGTTTTGCAGACCGTTGCCCGCTCGTCCTCGATGCGTGTCGGAATGCGCCGCCACCCCTGATCGGGTCGGAAGCGGGCCACGCCGTGCGCTGCCTGCGCGCCGCGGAGACTGTCGCGGCGGAATCCACGGAGCCTGCGCGATGAATACCGCAGCCCCGCTGCTCGACGCGCACCGTGTTTCACACGCATACCCGCTGCGTGGCTGGTGGCCCGCGCCGCGGCGAGGGCTCAACGCCGTTGACGAGGTCAGCTTGCGCATCGCGCCCGCTGAAGGGATGGCGCTGGTGGGAGAATCCGGTTGCGGGAAGACCACGCTCTCGCGCATGTTGCTCGGCCTGCTGCCGCCCACGGCGGGCCTCGTCTGCCTCGAGGGAAAACCGATCTCGGTTCTCTCGCGCAAGCACGTGGCACGCGTGGTTCAGCCCGTCTTCCAGGATCCGTACAGTTCGCTCAATCCGCGGAAGTCTGCGGGCTCCATCATTGCCCTGCCACTGCAGGTGCTCGCCAGGCAGACGGCGGCGGCGCGGCGCGAGCGCGTCGAGACCATGATGCAGCGGGTCGGTTTGCCAAGCCGTCTCTACGAGCGCTATCCGGGTGAACTTTCGGGGGGCCAAAGACAACGTGTGGCGATAGCGAGGGCGTTGATGCTTGAGCCGCGCCTGCTGATCTGCGATGAACCCACGTCAGCGCTCGACGTGTCGGTGCAGGCGCAGATCCTGAACCTGCTGCAGGACCTGCACCGAGACCTCGGACTGGCCATCCTCTTCATCACCCACAATCTCAGCATCGTGCCGCACCTGGCGCAGCGGGTCGCAGTCATGCACGGGGGCCGCATCGTCGAAGAGGCAACGACTCAGGCGCTGTTCCAGGCGCCCCGACATCCCTATGCGCGCACACTCATGAGTGCCGTGCTCTCGCCCGAACCCGGTCGCGGGATTCCAGATGTCGGGCCGTGCGGCGAAGCGCCCGATCCTGCGGATCTACGCGCAGGCTGCGCGTATCACCCGCGCTGCGCACACATGAACGATCGCTGCCGCCATGAACGTCCCCAACTGCTGCCCGCCGGCAGCGGGACCGTGGCCTGCCACGCTGTGCAGGAAGGCCGCTTGCCCGTGGAAGGCCGCGCATGACTAAAAAGGCACAGCCAGATAACAGCGCGAACACGCCTACTCGCAGCGGCGGGCCGAGCGTCGCACCGCTGGGCGACAGCGCGGTCGTGCTGACGCTCGCCGACACGCTCGACCTCAACGCGAACCACCGCGCCTTTCGCGTCGCGCTCGAAATCCGCGCGCGCGGCGTGCCGTGGGTGACCGACATCGTGCCTGCCCTGGCTACGGTGACGGTGCATTTCGACGCCCGGACCGCGCGTGACGCGGCTGAGCGGCGCGCAGCTCTGGAAGCACTCCTGCGCGAAGCGCTGGATCTAGTCCGGAGCGAGACTGTGCGTGCTTCCGCGCGCACGATCGAGATTCCGGTGTGCTACGAACCGCCCTACGCCCAGGACCTGCTGGAGGTTGCCGCGCACACCGGGCTTGATCCGCAGCAGGTGATCGACCTGCACGTAGCCTCGCCGCATCGCGTGCTCATGATCGGCTTCGCTCCCGGCCACGCCTATGTGGGTGGTCTCGACGCGCGGCTCGTCATGCCGCGCCGCAGTTCGCCACGCCATCGCGTCGAGCCCGGATCGATTGCCATCGCAAACGCGCAGACCTCGATCTACCCGTTCGCCACACCTGGCGGCTGGAACGTGATCGGGCGCACGCCGCTCGTCATGTTCGATCCCATGCGCGTGCCGCTGACGCCGCTCGAAACGGGGGACGCCGTCGTCTTCACGCCGATCCCAACGGCGGAGTTCGAGCGCCTCGCGCGCGAGCCGACGGCACGATGAGCCTCAGGATCCTGCGGCCCGGCGTGCTGACGACCGTGCAGGACCGCGGACGGCCGGGGCACCAGCATCTCGGCGTCGTCCCTGGCGGCGCCATGGATCCGATCTCGCACCGCATCGCGAATACGCTCGTCGGCAATCGCGCCGACTGCGCCACCCTCGAGTTTGCGCTGCTCGGCCCCGAACTCATCCTTGAGTGCGACACCCTCGTAGCGCTGCACGGCGCGCGGTTCGCCGCCGAGATCGACGGCGTTGCGCTGCCGGCTTCACGCCCGGTGCTGCTGCAGTCAGGCGCACGGCTGCGCATAGGGCGCGCCACGCGCGGTTGCTTCGGCTATCTCGCGGTGGCCGGCGGGCTCGATTTCGAGCCGGTGCTCTGCAGCCGCAGCACCTACCTCGCGGGGGGATTCGGCGGCTGGCACGGACGCTCGCTCGCGCGCGGTGCCGAAGTACCGCTGGCTCCGAATGCGGAACAGCTCGCGCGGACACGCTTTTCGCGCGTCACTGGCGCCCGCGCCTTGCACAAGCAGACGGTGCGCTGGCTTGCACCCGACCTCACGTTGCCCGAGCATGACGCGTCCGTCATCCGCACACTCGCGGGCATGCATGCGGATTTGTTCGATGAAGTCTCGCGTGAACAGTTCTATAGCGAGCACTGGCGTGTCGCACCCGACTCGAATCGCATGGGATTGCGGCTTACCGGATCGCAGCTTGCGCTCGCGCATCCGGTCGATGTCCTGTCGCAGGCAACATGCAGCGGAACCGTTCAGGTGCCGCCCGCGGGACAGCCGATCGTGCTGATGGCCGACCACCAGACCACCGGCGGCTATCCGCGCATTGCGGAAGTCATCGCCGCAGACGTTCCACGCATGGCGCAACTTGGCCCCGGCGCGCGACTGCGGTTTGCGCAGGCGACGCTGGCGGAGGCAGATGCGGCGCGCGAGGCGCTCAACACGCGGGTCGATCGGGTGGTGCAGCGAATTCTCTGGGAGTTCGGCGATGCGGACGATTGACCTCAACTGCGACATGGGCGAGAGCTACGGCGCTTGGACCATGGGCGACGATCGCGCACTGATGCCGCTCGTGTCCTCGGCGAACATCGCGTGCGGGTTCCACGCCGGCGACCCATCGACGCTGCGCAGCACCGTTACGCTCGCTGTCCGCCACGGCGTTGCGGTCGGCGCGCATGTGTCGCTGCCCGATCTGCAAGGATTCGGGCGCCGGGCGATGAAGATTACCGCGCAGGAGTGCCACGACCTCGTGCTCTATCAGTCCGGTGCGCTCGAAGCGTTCGCCCGCGCCGAGGGCGTGCGACTGCATCACGTGAAGGCGCACGGCGCGCTCTACAACATGGCTGCGCAGGATGCCGAGCTCGCCGACGCGATTGCGCGCGCGGTGAAGGACCTGAGCGGCGGCGTGATGCTGTACGCGCTCGCCGGCAGCGCCATGATCGGAGCGGCCGCGCGGCTCGGCCTTACGGCAGTGAGCGAGGTGTTCGCCGACCGCTCGTACCGGCCCGACGGCACGCTCACCCCGCGCGGTGAACCCGACGCGCTGATCGTCGACGAAGCCGCCGCAGTTGCGCAAGCGCTGATGCTGGTCGAGCACGGCAAGGCGCGCACGTCCCCCGGGTGCGGAGGTCAAGGTCGAAGCAGGCACGCTCTGCCTGCACGGCGATCAGCCGAATGCTGCCCGCTTTGCCCATGCGCTGCGCGAAGCGTTCGCCGCCCGAGGAATCGAGGTGCGGGCGCCGTAACCATCGCTATCGCCACGGCAAGGCTACCCCGCGCCGCCGAGCGCCCGTGCTGGAAAGCGCTCGTGAATCACCAGGTAGAGCGTGGGCAGCACGATCAGGGTCAGGAGCGTCGCCGAGACCAGTCCACCGATGACCACCACCGCGAGCGGCTTCTGGGTTTCCGAACCGATCGCATGCGAGATCGCCATCGGCAGCAACCCGAGCATGGCGAGCAGCCCCGTCATGAGGACCGTGCGCATGCGCGTTAGCGAGCCCCGGATCACCGCATCGAGAGGCGTTGCGCCGGCGTTTCGCAGCTGGTTGAAGAGCGCGACCAGGACAACGCCGTTGAGCACCGCCTGCCCGAACAAGGCGATGAACCCAATCGCCGCGGAAACGGAAAGCGGAATGCCCGTGAGCAGCAGGGCGAAGATCCCACCGATCATCGCGAACGGAATGTTGATGATGATGAGCAGCGCGCTCCGGAGCGACTTGAAGGCGTCGAAGAGCAGCAGGAAGATGAGCAGAATCGACAGCGGAACAATGATGGCGAGACGCGCCATGGCCCGCTCCTGGTTCTCGAACTCGCCCGACCACGCCATCGAATAGCCGGGCGGAAGCTGCACTCGCTCGGCGACGCGCTCCTTCATGTCGGCGACAACACTGCCCATATCGCGGTCGCGAATGAAGATGCCGATCGACTGCACGCGTCGGCCGTTCTCGCGGCTGATGTTCATGCTGCCGCCGACGCTGCGGAACGTAGCGACCTGCGACAGCGGTACGTAGGCCCCGGCAGCGGTGCTCACCAGGACGTCCTGCAGCCGCGACACGGCGCGCTCGGCTTCCTTGAGCCGCACCACCACCGCGAAGCGCTGCTCTCCCTCCCAGAGCTGGGTGGCGGTCGCCCCCCCGAGCGCCGTCTCGATCACGTCCTCGACGTCGCCGACGTTGAGGCCGTAGCGCGCTGCCGCAGGTCGGTCGATCTCGATCAGAACCTGCGGGAGTTCGCCCAGCCGGTCGACGAAGGCCCGCCGGACCCCGGGCACGTCGCGGATCGCGGTCAGCGTCTTCTCTGACAGCTCGCGCAGCGTCGCGAGATTGGCCCCGAACACCTTGATCACGATCTGGCCGTCGATCTGCGAGATCGATTCCAGCACGTTGTCGCGGATTGGCTGCGAAAAGGAAGGCTCCATGCCCGGAATCACGGTCAGCCTTGCCTCCATCTCATCCATCAGCTGTGCCTTGGTGGCACCTTTGCGCCAGTCGCTTTCCGGCTTGAGATCGACCAGGAACTCGGCCATGTTGATGAGCTTCGGGTCCGTGCCGTCCTCGGGGCGGCCGGCTTTCGACATGACAGCGTTGACTTCCGGAATCGCACCAATCGTCGCGCGGATGCGCCTTGTGAGTTCCTGCGCCTCCGTCACCGAGACAGACGGCGGAAAGGGAGCGTTGATCCAGATCGAGCCTTCGTTCAGCTCCGGCAGGAACTCGGTGCCGAGCCGCGACGACATCGCGAGGCTCGCCAGCAGCGCGGCGATGGCAGTGCCGATCACAAGCCCGGGGTGAGCGAGTGCCCAGCGCAGTGCGGGCAGGTAGAGCCGTTTCAGAAAGTGCACAAGCGCGTTCTCGCCGTGCGGCAGGACCCTGGGCAGAAGCTTCAGGCACAGGAGGGGCACCAGCGTGAGCGAGAGGATCAGGGAGCCGATCAGCGCCGAGGTCACCGACCACGCCATGGGTGCGAAGATGCGGCCTTCGTGCCGCTGCAGCGTGAAGATGGGGATGTGCGCCGAGATGATGATGAGCATCGAGAACAGTGTCGGCCGGCCCACTTCGACGGTTGCATCGAGGATCTTCTGCAGACGCGGGACACGGTCGTCGGCGTCTTCCGACAGTCTGCGAAACACGTTCTCGACGACGATCACCGCGCCATCGACGATGATTCCGAAATCCATGGCACCGAGTGACAACAGATTTGCGGGGATGCCGACGAAGGTGAGACCGAGAAAGGTCGCCAGCAGCGAAAGCGGGATGATCAGGGCAACGATGAAGGCGGCTCGCAGATTGCCGAGGAAGAGGATCAGCACCGCGGTCACGAGCAGCGCCCCCTCTACCAGGTTGGTGAACACCGTCTTCAGCGTCTTGTCGATGAGCCACGTGCGGTCGTAAAAGGGTTCGATCTTCACGTGTTTGGGCAGCATGGAGGCGTTGATCTGCTCGACCCTGGCCTTGACCTGCGCGAGGACCAGCGATGGGTTTTCGCCCTTGCGCATGAGTACGATGCCGCTCGTGACATCGTCGTCCGCGTCCTTGCCCACGATGCCCTGCCGCGGCACATTGCCGATCGTGATGTCGGCGACATGTTTCACGAGCACGGGCACCCCCGCGCGCTCCGCGACGACGATGTTGCCGATGTCGTCGGCCGACCGCAGCAGCCCGATCCCCCGAATCAGATACTGCTGGCGTCCCTGCTCGGTGTAGCTGCCGCCGGCGTTTGCGTTGCCGCGGCTCACTGCATCGAAGAGCTGCTGCAGCGTCACCTCGTGGTCGCGCATCTTCGCGAGGTCCGGGTTGACCTCGTACTGCTTGATCAGCCCGCCCAGGCTGATGACGTCGGCAATGCCCGGAATCAGCTTGAGCTGACGCACCACCACCCAGTCCTGCAGCGTCCGCAGCTCGCGCGAGTCGGCCATGTCCGACTTGAGCGTGTACCGGTACACCTCGCCGATGGGCGTCGATAGCGGCGCAAGCTCGGGGTGCACGCCCTGCGGGAGGTCAGCCTCGCGCAGCCGTTCGACGACCTGCTGGCGTGCGAAGTAGGGGTCCGCCTTATCGTTGAACGTAAGAATGATGAAGGAGAGACCGAACTGGGTGTGCGAGAACATGCGCACTGAATTTGGGATTCCCGCCAGGACGACTTCGAGGGGGATCGTGACCTGACGCTCGACCTCTTCCGCTGCACGGCCCGGGAAAAGCGAGATGACGTTCACCTGGGTATCGGTCACGTCCGGGAACGCCTCGATCGGCAGCGACAGGAACGCCGCGATGGCGCCGCCCACGAAGATAACCATCCCCAGCAGGATGAAGAGCGGCTGCCGGAGCGAGAAGTAGACGAGGCGCTCGATCATCCGCCGGTGTCACGCCAATCGGAGGGCGTGCCTGCCACGAACGCAGCTGCGGTCACAACGATCCCTTGGACCGCAAGACCTGCTGAAGGAAGAGATTGCCGTCGACCACGACGCGCTGCCCCGGTCCGAGACCGCCGGTGACGGTGAGGCCGCCTGCGCTTTCCGCGCCGGTCTGTACTTCGGCGCGGACGTAGCGACCGCGCGCCTCCTCGATGAAGACGAAGTGCGTGCTGCCCTGCAGGAAGACTGCCTTCGCCGGCACCACCACCCCCGAGGCGGGAGCGGTCTCGATCTCGGCCGTGACGAACATCTCGCCCTTCAGCTCGTCCCGGGGGTTCGGCAGGGCACCGCGCACCTTGATCGTCCGGGTGTGCGGGTCGACGAAGTGCGAGATCGATTCGATGCGGGCGCGAAAGGTGTCCCCGGGATAGGCGTCGGAGCGCAGTCCGATGGCCTCGCCGGCCTTGAGGTAAGGCAAGTCGCGCTCGGTCGCGTCAAGGAAGACCCAAAGCTGCGACGGATCAGTGATGACGAACATCGGCGCGCCGTTTCCGAGCATCAGATCCGGGCGCAATTCCTGGCCCGGATTGATGTTCCGCTCGACCACCGTTCCCGCGATGGAGCTCTTCAGCGCGAAGCTGTTGTCGATCGACTGGGTCCCGCCATAGAGTCGTACGCGGCCGCTGGCGCGCGCGAGCTCCGTCTCCGCGCGCGCGTATTCGCTTTCCGCCGCCTGCAGTTCGCGTTGCGGCGCGACACCCCCTGCCGCGAGTTCGCGCACGCGGGTGAGGGTCTTCTGTGCCAGCGCGAAGTCGCTGGCGGCCTTGCGTGCATCGGCCTGCGCCTGTCCAAAGTCGGGTGAGGCGAGTCGGGCGAGCACCTGCCCGCTGGCGACCGCGTCGCCGGGCTTGACGAAGATCTTCACGACCCGCCCCGCAAACGCGGGAAAGATGCGAACCGTCCGATCCTCGTCCCATGCCAAGCGGCCGGGCAGGCGGAGCAAACCGGCGCCCGCCGGTTTCGCGGCCTCCGTCAGGATCGCGCCGAGCTGAGCGCTATCCTGCGGAAAGATGATCCTGTCACCTTCGACCGTGGGACGGCCCGCTGCTTCCTTGTCGCCCCCCGCATTGCAACCGAACAGCACTGCGGCTAGCGCAAGCAGAACGATTGCTCTGGCTCGCTGCATTCCCTCCCCTTGACGCAATTCGCAGTCGCCCAATCCAGTCCGGTTTTTCCGCGGTCCCGATTATACGAGGCGGAGTGTCCACTTGCCGGATTTCGGGGAACACTTCGTCGCTTCGCACCAACACGACCACAACGCGTCTCTACAGCATGGCGGCGAAGGCGATCGTACGCGCCGTGGCGGAGGTGTTTGACCGCTCGTATCGGCCCGACGGCAGACCTCACTCCGCGCGGCCAGCCAGACGCAGGCTGGTTGGCCGACTGAACAAGATGCGCCACGCTGACTCGCGGCCCAGCAGTTTGACGCGAGCTCGATTACCCGCTAACATTCCGCCATGTCGGGATGCAGGCTCCCGGCCTTCCCAAGACGGTGTCCCGTCCAAGCCCTGACGTTCCCTGGAGACAGCCATGGACACCGTCTTCCTACCCGTTCCCGAACTTCTCGCCCGTCTAGGTACCCGCCACTGGCCGATGGTTGTCGATGTCCGTCGACCGCTGGCATTCGACGCCGACTCCACTATGGTTCCCGGTGCGCTTCGATGTGCCCCGGATGCCATCGCGGAGTTTGCGGCGCGAGCTTCCCCGGGATCGAGATCGTCTGCTATTGCGTGCACGGCCGTGAAGTCAGTCGAGACGCCGCCGAGCGCCTGCGCGAGCTGGGGCATGCAGCGCGATTTCTCGAAGGCGGCATCGAGGCTTGGCGCGACGCAGGCGCGCCTCTGATCACGAAGAACCCGGCGCTGGGCGTGCCGTCAGAGGACCCGTCTCGCTGGGTTACGCGCGAGCGTCCGAAGATCGACCGGATCGCATGTCCGTGGCTGATACGTCGGTTCATCGACCCGCGTGCCGAGTTTTTCTATGTGCCGACCCACGATGTCTTTGCGGTCGCAGAGGCGAAGGGCGCTGTCGCCTTCGACATTCCCGGGGGCGCCATCGAGCACGATGGGGAGCTTTGCAGCTTCGACGCGCTGCTTCGTGCGTTCGGCCTGACCGAGCCGGCGCTGCACCAGCTTGCCGCCATCGTCCGCGGCGCGGATACCGGCGAAGACTGGAACTGACACCGCAGTCTCCCGGCCTGCTTGCCGTGTCCCTCGGACTGCTCGCAGAGCTATCCCGACGATCTCGAGATGCTCGCAGCGGGCATGGTGCTCTACGACGCGCTCTATGCCTGGTGCCGGCACGCCCAGGCAGAAACACACGGCTGGCATCCGGAAACCATGCGATGAAGAGCACCCCCGTGTCATTCGCCGAGGCAGTCCGCTTCTGGCTGAAGCTCGGTTTCATCAGTTTCGGGGGACCCGCAGGCCAGATTGCCATCATGCATCAGGAGCTGGTCGAGCGTCGGCGCTGGATTTCGGAGAAGCGCTTTCTGCATGCGCTGAATTACTGCATGGTGCTGCCCGGCCCCGAAGCCCAGCAGCTTGCGACCTACATCGGCTGGCTCATGCATCGAACCTGGGGCGGCATCGTCGCCGGCGGCCTGTTCGTGCTGCCGTCGCTCTTCATCCTGATCGCGCTCTCGTGGCTCTACATGGCGCTCGGAAACCTCCCGGCGGTCGCTGGTGTTCTCTACGGAATCAAACCCGCCGTCACAGCCATCGTCGTGTTCGCCGCCTATCGCATAGGCTCGCGGGCGCTCCGCAATCCCGTGCTGTGGCTGATTGCCGCTGCGGCGTTCGTCGCCATCTTTGCGCTGAACGCTCCGTTTCCAGCCATCGTGCTGGCTGCCGGTTTCATCGGCTACGTCGGCGGTCGCGTCTACCCGGAGAAGTTCCGGATCGGCGGCGGTCACGGCAGTGCGCAAGCGAGGTACGGGCCGGCGCTCATCGACGACGATACGCCGACCCCGGAGCATGCGCGGTTCACGCGCGCCCGCTTCGCATGGGTGCTCGGAGCAGGACTTGCGCTTTGGGCAGGTGGCATGGCCCTGCTTTCGGCAGCATGGGGCTGGCAGAGCGTCCTCACTCAGATGGGATGGTTTTTCACGAAAGCGGCGCTGCTGACCTTCGGCGGCGCTTACGCGGTGCTTCCCTACGTCTATCAAGGCGCGGTGGAGCACCACCAATGGCTGAACACCACGCAGATGATCGACGGTCTCGCGCTCGGCGAGACCACGCCGGGCCCGCTCATCATGGTTGTCGCGTTCGTTGGATTCGTCGGGGCTTGGGGCAAAGAAGTGTTTGGCCCCGATTCGCTCTTCTTGGCTGGAGCGGCAGGCGCCACCGTCGCGACCCTATTTACGTTCCTGCCGTCTTTCATCTTCATCCTGCTGGGTGGTCCGCTCGTGGAGACGACACACGAGAACCTGCACTTCACAGCCCCGCTCACTGGCATTACTGCCGCCGGTGGTAGGGGTGATCGTCAACCTCGCCGCTTTCTTCGCCTACCATGTGCTCTGGCCGTCCGGCTTCTCGGGTACCTTCGAGTGGGTGGCCGCGCTGATCGGTGTCGCGGCGCTCCTCGCCCTGTTTCGATTCAAGCTCGGCGTAATCCCGGTAATACTGCGCGTGCGGTGTCGCTGGCTATCTGGCCACCCTCCTCGGCTTGACGCATTAGCCGCTTCCGAGAACTCGGTCCCATGAACAGCGCACCACCTGAGATGAGATGCACGACCACTACGGCACGAAGCGATAGCCGACCCCGGTCTCGGTGATGAAGTGGCGCGGCTGCGCCGGATCGGCTTCCAGCTTGTGCCGCAGGTGGCCCATGTAGATGCGCAGGTAATGGCTGCTATCGACGTGCGACGGCCCCCAGACCTCGCGCAGGATCTGGCGATGGGTCAGCACCTTGCCGGGCTGTGACGTGAGGTGCGCCAGCAGCCGATACTCGATCGGCGTGAGATGCAATTCCTCTTCCGCGCGTTTCACGATGCGGTTCACGAGATCGACGACGACGTCGCCAAACTCGATCACCGTCTCGCCCGCTTCGCCGCGCCGGCTGGCCCGCCGCAGCGCGGCGCGCACCCGCGCGAGCAGTTCGCCGACGCCGAAGGGCTTGGTCAGGTAGTCGTCTGCGCCCGCGTCGAGCGCGTCTATCTTGTCCTGCTCGTCGGCGCGCGCGGACAGCACCACGACCGGCACACCGCTCCAGCCGCGCAGGTCGCGGATGAAATCCACGCCGTCGCCATCGGGCAGCCCGAGATCCAGCACCACGAGGTCGGGCTTGCGCGTGCCTGCTTCCACCAGGCCTTTCCTGAACGACTCGGCCTCGAACACCTGGCAACCTTCGGATTCGAGCGCACCGCGCACGAAGCGCCGTATCTGCGGCTCGTCCTCCACCAGCACGATGCTCGGCGCGGGCGTCGTCATCGCGCTTCCTCCACAGCGACGGTTTCTGCCTCCTCGATCTGCGGCGGCGTGCCGAGCGGCAGCGTGAAGACGAAACGCGCGCCGCCCTTGTCCGGCGATTCCGCGCGTATGGCGCCGCCGTGCGCTTCGACGATGGCACGGCAGATCGCGAGCCCCAGCCCCACGCCGGGCACGGCGGACTCCTCGCGCCCGCGCGTGAACTTGTGGAAGATGCGCTCGCCCAGGCCCGACGGCAGACCGGGGCCGTCGTCCGCCACCGCTATCTCCGTGAGCTCGTCCCGGACCGCCGCCGAGACGCGGATTTCGGTCCCCGCCGGCGTGTGCTTGGCGGCGTTCTCGAGCAGATTGCACAGCACCCGCTCGATCAGCACGGCATCGAACTGCACGAGTGGCGCATCGACCGGGATGCGCACGCTCACGCGATGGCTCGCGAGCAGCGAGCGTGATGCCTTGAGGGCGCTGCCGACCACTTCCTCGACGGGCTGCCACTGCAGGTTGAGGCGCACCTCGCCCGCTTCCAGTCGCGCCATGTCGAGCAGGTTGTTGACGAGCCTGCTCATCCGCAACGCCTCTTCGCGAATCGCCGCCGCCAGCTCGATCTGGTGTTCGCTAATTCCGCGCGGGGCCATCACCAGTGAGTCGGCGAGACCCACGAGCGCGGTGAGCGGCGTGCGCAGATCGTGCGACAGCGCCGACAGCAGTGAGTTGCGCAGTCGTTCGGATTCCATCGTCACCAGCGCGTCGCGCGCGACCGCGACGTAATGCAGACGCTCGACCGAGATCGCCAGCAGCGTGGCGAGGATGTCGAGCTGGCGCCTGCGCTCGGGCACGAGCACCCAGCGCGGCACCGCTGGCTGGATCGCCAGCACCCCGCGTGTGCGCATCGGCGCCTTCAGCGGAAGGTAGAGAATGTTGCTCGCCGGCAGCGTGTCGGTGCCCACCCCCGCCGGCTGGCCCTGGTCGTGCACCCATTGCGCGATGCCGAGATCGAGCGCGTCGGAAGCAATGCCGCCGCCCGCCACCGGTTTATCCAGCCGCTCCTCCGTGCCCGTCAACAGCACCGCCGATTTCGCGCGAAAGCCCTTCGCCAGGAAGCGCTCGCACATCTCCGCGGTCTGTTCCGGAGCAATCGCACCGGCCAATTCCCGCGCCAGTTCGTACAGTGAGTGCGCGCGGTTCTCGCGCTGCTGCGCCACCCTCGCCTGGTAACGCAGGCCGGCGGTGAGCTGGCCAATGACGAGTGCTACCGCCAGCATCACGACGAAGGTGAGCAGATACTGCGCGTCCCTCACCGCGAACGAGAAGTGCGGCGCGACGAAGAAGAAGTCGAAAAGCCCGACGCTCAGAAAGGCGGCGAGCACGGCCGGCCCGCGTCCGAGCCGCACCGCGGTCAGGACCACGGCGAGCAGGAACACCATGACGATGTTCGCCAGTTCGAAGTAGGGAAAGAGCGCGCTCGCAAGCAGGGCGGCCACGCCGCATGCCCCCGCCGACCACAGGTAGCCGCGCCACGCCCCAAGTGCCGACGCAGCCGCTGCCGTGCCTTCGTCCGTCGCTCCGCGCTCCTCCGCCGCCACGTCGTCAGGGGCGATTTCGACCACGTCCACATCCGCTGCAAGATAGCCCAGGCGGTCGGGGAGCGAGGCGCTCCACAGGCGGCGCCATGCAGCAGGGCGGCGCGGGCGTTCGATGACGAGGCGCGAGATGTTGTGCGTGCGCGCGTACTCGACGAATCCGTTGGCGCTGTCGTGTCCGGGAATCGTTGTCGTCACCGCCCCGAGTTCCTCAGCCAGCTTGAGGGTGGCGAGGATGCGCTGACGCCGTGACTCGGAGAGCCGCTGCAGGCGTGGCGTCTCGACGTACACGGCATGCCATGGTGCATCGAGACCATCGGCAAGTCGCGCCGTCGCCCGCACCACGCGGTCGCCGCCGACGGCGGGGCCGATGCACGCAAGCAGCGCCTCCTTCGTCTGCCAGACGCGGCCGATCGATTTCTCGCGCCGGTACGCGCGCACTTCCTGGTCGACACGATCGGCAGCCTGGCGCAGCGCCAGTTCGCGCAGCGCGATGAGGTTGCCCTTGCGGAAGAAGTTGCGGATCGCCCGCTCGGCCTGGTGCGGGAGGTAGACCTTGCCTTCCTTCAAACGCTGCAGCAGATCGTCCGGCGGCAGGTCGACCAGCACCACCTCGTCCGCTTGATCGAACACGCGATCCGGCACCGTCTCGCGCACGCGGATGCCCGTGATGCCCCCCACCACGTCGTTCAGACTTTCGAGGTGCTGCACGTTGACGGTGGTGTAGACGTTGATGCCCGCGCGCAGCAACTCCTCCACGTCCTGACAGCGTTTGGGATGCCGCGAGCCAGGGGCGTTGGAGTGGGCGAGCTCGTCGACCAGAATGAGTTCAGGATTGCGGGCGAGCGCCGCGTCGAGATCGAATTCCTCCAGCCGCGAGCTGCGGTGATCGATCTGCTTGCGCGGCAGCACCTCCAGGCCTTCCAGCAGCGCCGCCGTCTCTGCGCGCCCGTGCGTCTCGACCAGGCCAACAACGACGTCCGTGCCCGCGGCGCGCGCCGAGCGCGCCGCGTTGAGCATCGCGTAGGTCTTGCCGACGCCCGCCGACGCGCCGAAGAAGATGTGCAGCTTGCCGTGCTTCGCCTTGGTCTGGTCGAGCTGCAGCCGTTCCAGCAGTTTGTCCGGATCAGGACGCTCGTCGACCACTGCCAGAATCCTTTCGCCGAAGATTGGGAGGCGTGATGGGGATCACCTAGTTTACGCCGTGCGTCTCCTCACACGCCGCTGCTCGCGTCCGCCACACGTTCAGTAGCGAACCGAGTTTCTGTCCGCTGCGCAGGCGCTCGTCCGACAGCGAATCGAGGAACTCGGAGAGCCGCTTCGACTTGGAGATGATGTAGAAGATGAGTGCCAGCGTCGGAATGAGCACCAGCGTGAAATAGATGAGCTTCAGGGCGAGTGGGCTGTCGGCCTCGGCAAGAAGATTCATCCCAAAGTAGCCCGTAACGATATTGATCACGAGCCCGAAGACGGTGACGACAGTCAGCCTCACCACCGTATCGGCCTGCCGCCGCAGCTGGTCGCTGTCAAGATAGTACGTCATGTCCTGAAGGCGCTGGCGGACCTCCTCGTACAGTCGCTCGGTGCCGAGGTGCTCTGTCCACATGCGGAAGATCTCGCGCGCCTGCGACTGGTCCGATACTTCGTGGAACCAGTAGCGGTGCGTGAAGCGCAGAAAGATCCCCTGCGTCTCGCGAATGGAACGCTTGAATGCCCGAACCGAATCGGGGCGGTGAATATCGAGCCCGCTGATCGCGACCACCAGCCGGTCAGCAAGCATGAGCAACGCCGCCTTGTGGAAGTGCGCCATCAGCCCGAACAGAAAATACTGATGGCGGAACTGGCTCAGCACACCTGTCGCCGCATCGGTGAAGAAGGGCTCGCCCGCATTGCCGATGATGGTGAATGCATGTCCATTGCACAGGAAGCGGGTGTCCGGCCAGTCGTGCGGCCTCGTCTCGTCCCAGTAGCGGTCGTAACAGTAGCGCGACTCGAAATTCCGCAGAAAGCGCTTCGAGTACGGCCAGGTCTCCGGATCGCCCGGCCGGGTGACGAGACCGATCCGAATCAGGTCGCCACGGCTAAGACGCGTCCGATCGTCAAACGCCAGATAGCCCATGAGGGGCATTCGCTGATATTCGATCTCGCGGTAGCGGATCTCGCCGCGCTCGCCGGAGTGGTGAAGTACGAGCGGCCGCATCAGATACGCCCAGTGGGCGGCGACGTGCGTGACGCGGTGCTCACAGACGTGGGCCAGATAGCGGTCGCGCTCGTCGTAATCAGACGCGGACAGAACCTCGCCGCCCAAGCCTAGCCACTCTACCCGCTCGGCGCAGTGTCCGCCGCGGCCACTCGGTTCCCAATGCGTGGGATACGCCCGGCCGAAACGGTAACGCGCATCGAGCGCCTGTGACAGCCGCAGATCCTGCGCAAAGATCTCGACCACGAGGATGGCGACGTCTATGTCATAGAAAAGATAGAGATCGACGTGTGCGATGTCGAACAGCACGGGCAAAGGGTCCCCCGGAAAGGTGACCCGGGCTTGCGCGACATCCTCCCGGCGGAACACCCGTATGGGTGAACGCCCATACGCTCCCTCTCCGTCGATCGCGGCACCCTCGCCATACAGGAAGCGCTGCACGTAGGGAAGAAAGGTAACGAACTCCTTGTAGTGGCGCTCCGTGAACTGAGTCGAATCGCTGGGAAATTCGTCGACCAGTTCCTTCCAGACCGCGGCATCAGCGCAGTCCGCGGGGAACTCCCAATGCTTCTGGACCTGCCGGCTTTTCTTGCGTGACACCAGTTGCACCGGCCACAGGCAGATCTGCCGGAATTTCTTGACTATGGGTGGCGCTCCTGCACCGGTGTCAGGCGAGGTGGTTTCCATTGTGGGCTGGTTCAGCATGTCACAGATCCCGTGAAGTGGCATCGGCATCTGTTTCTGCCGCCGCTCGGTCATCTCTGCAATTCGCATTTGGGCGGCGTCGTGCGAGCCACTCGACGATTGCGGCCGCCTGCACAAGAGGAACGAGGAGCGCCGCGACGCCGAGCATGACCAGCAAAACCGGGTCGAGCGTTTCCATGCCGTGATGTCGGGTGAGCGCACGTATAACGCGTCAACGGAACGCGTCCAGCGCGATGTTGAGCGTGAGCACGTTCACACGCGGCTCACCGAGAAAATCGAACTGGCGGCCTTCCGTTGATTCCGCCACCAGCGCGCGGAGTTTCGATGGATCCAGGCGCCGCGCTTTCGCGACCCGACTGACCTGGTACTCGGCGGCGGCCGGGCTGATGTGTGGATCGAGCCCGCTGCCGGAGGCAGTCACCAAGTCGACCGGAACGGCAGCGCTGTTTTCCGGATCGGCGTCGCGCAGGCTCTTGATGCGCGCGGCGACGGCATCCGCCAAAGCCGGATTCAAAGGCCCCTGGTTCGAACCACCGGACGCGGCTGCGTTGTACGGAAACGGCGTCGTTGCGGAAGCCCGGCTCCAGAAATACTTCGGGTCGGAGAACGGCTGACCGATGAGATTCGAACCCACCGCCTTGCCGTCGCGTTCGATCAGACTGCCGTTTGCCTGCTTCGGGAAAATGCTCTGGGCGATGCCCGTGACCGCGAGCGGATAGGCGAGCCCGGTGACAAGGCTCATGAGCACGAGCATCACGAGGGCAGGGCGAAATTGGGACAGCATTCTTCACGCTCCGGATTTGAGATGATTTGCGCGCGCCGCCAAGGGCAAGTTGCCCCCGGCGTTCGACGCCGTGAACAATTCGAACTGACGGGCGACCCAGCCATAACGGACGTCCACGAAAACGGACAGGGCGATGGCGACGACGAGAAGTCCCGCGACGACATGGCCGAGAATTCTCGCCCCGGCATTGTTCGGGTCCAAGGCGCCTGCCGCTACCACCGACGCCGGTCGACCCCTGTGATCAGCGACGGGATGGCGCTGCACGCTGCCGATAGGTCGCGATCGCGTGTGTAAGACCCTGGTCATCGTTTGCATCCCGCATCGATTCATGTGCAGAGGATAGTCCGCGCACCGGAAACGCCAGATAAAGACCCCGTGCCTCCGCGTAAAGATTTCGCAAACGTGCAGGCCCCGCCCGCGCATCAGGCCAGCCCGATCGCCGACAGCAGCAGGTCGATGACCTTGATCCCGGCGAATGGCACGACGAGTCCGCCGACGCCGTAGATCCACAGATTCTTGCGCAGCACCGCTGCCGCGCCGAGTGGCCGGTACTTGACGCCCTTCAGCGCGAGTGGGATGAGCGCGACGATGATGAGCGCGTTGAAGATCACGGCAGCGAGGATCGCGCTCGCAGGGCTCGTGAGGTGCATGACGTTGAGCGCATTGAGTTGCGGATAGGTGGTCGCGAACGCCGCCGGAATGATCGCGAAATACTTGGCCACGTCGTTGGCGATGGAAAACGTGGTGAGCGCGCCGCGCGTCATCAGCAGTTGCTTGCCGGTCTCGACGACCTCGATCAGCTTGGTCGGGTTGGAGTCGAGGTCGACCATGTTGCCGGCTTCTTTCGCCGCCTGGGTGCCGGTGTTCATCGCCACCGCCACGTCGGCTTGCGCGAGCGCAGGCGCGTCGTTGGTGCCATCGCCGGTCATGGCGACGAGCCGCCCCTCCGCCTGCGTGTCGCGGATCAGCTTGAGCTTCGCCTCTGGCGTGGCCTCGGCGAGAAAATCGTCGACGCCGGCTTCGGCGGCGATGGTGGCCGCCGTGAGCCGGTTGTCACCGGTGATCATCACGGTCTTGATGCCCATGCGGCGCAGCTGCGCGAAGCGCTCCCGGATGCCGCCCTTGACGATGTCCTTGAGCTCGATCACGCCGAGCACCTTCGCTCCGTCGGCGACCACGAGCGGCGTCGCCCCGCGCCGCGACACCTGCTCGACGGCCTCCTGTACCTGCCGCGGCATGCTGCCGCCGAGGCGCTCCACCTGCGCGCGCACGGCGTCCGCCGCACCCTTGCGGACTTCGCGTCCCTCCACGTCCACCCCGCTCATGCGCGTCTTGGCGCTGAAATGGACGAACTGGGCGCCCAGCGCGTGGATGTCACGCCCACGCAGCCCGTACTTCTGCTTTGCGAGGACGACGATGCTGCGCCCTTCAGGCGTCTCGTCGGCCAGCGAAGCAAGCTGGGCGGCGTCCGCGAGTTCCTGCTCACTCACCCCGGGCGCCGGAACGAAGGCAGTTGCCTGACGGTTGCCGAGCGTTATGGTGCCGGTCTTGTCGAGCAGCAGGACATCGACGTCGCCGGCCGCCTCGACCGCGCGCCCGGACATCGCGATGACGTTCTTTTGCAGCATGCGCCCCATGCCGGCTACCCCGATCGCGGAGAGCAGCCCGCCGATGGTGGTCGGGATCAGGCACACGAGCAGCGCCACGAGCACCGTCATCGTGATCGGCTGACCGAACTGCGCGAGGTTCACGCTGTAGATCGAGAACGGCAGCAGCGTCGCCGTGGCGAGCAGGAAGACCAGTGTCAGCTTGACGAGCAGAATGGTGAGCGCGATTTCGTTCGGGGTCTTCTGCCGGCGCGCACCCTCGACCATGGCGATCATGCGATCGAGGAAGGATTCGCCGGGACGCGCGGTGATGCGCACCACGAGCCAGTCGGAAAGAACGCGGGTGCCGCCGGTGACGGAGCTGAAATCTCCCCCCGATTCGCGGATCACTGGCGCACTCTCGCCGGTGATCGCGCTCTCGTCGACCGAGGCCGCACCCTCAATCACCTCGCCGTCGCCGGGAATGACGTCACCCGCCTCGACCAGCACCACGTCGCCCTGCACGAGCTGGCTCGACGGCTTGAAATACACCTGCGCATCGTGCCTCGGCTCGTACAGCTTCTTCGCCACCACGTCACGCTTGGCGGAGCGCAGCGATGCCGCCTGCGCTTTGCTGCGCCCCTCCGCCAGCGCCTCAGCGAAATTCGCGAAGAGCACGGTGAACCAGAGCCACAGCGTGATCGCCAGGATGAAGCCCGTTGGCGCCTCTCCCTGCCCGGCGAGCGCCTGTATCCAGAGCAGCGTCGTCAGCACGCTGCCGACATAGACAACGAACATCACCGGGTTCTTCCACTGGTGCTGCGGCAGCAGCTTCACGAGGGCGTCTTTCATCGCACCGATGAAGATGCTGCGCGTGACCAGTGCGTGGGGTACGGCAGACGTGCTGGGGAGTGCTTGAGTATGGGTAGTCATGGTCAGGAGTCCGGTACGCTTCACCTGGCCCCGTGGAGCATCAGATGTTCGACGATCGGCCCGAGCGCGAGCGCCGGGATGAAGGTGAGCGCGCCGACGATCACGACGACACTCACGAGGAAGACGACGAAGAGCGGCGTGTGCGTGGCCAATGTGCCGGCTCCGACCGGTACCTTCTTTTTCGCGGCGAGACTGCCCGCAAGCGCGAGCGTCGGGATCGCGAGCCAGTAGCGCGCGAGCAGCATCGCAAGCGCCGAGCGCGGCGTTGTAGAAGGGCGTGTTCGCCGAGAGCCCGGCGAACGCGCTGCCGTTGTTGTTGCTGGCGGACGAGAACGCGTAGAGGATCTCACTGAAGGCGTGCGCGCCGGGATTGGCGACGGCGACGCGGCCTGCATCCGTCATGACGGCGATCGCCGTGCCGCCGAGCGCGGCGAAGAGCGGTACCAGCACCACGATCGCGGACATCTTGATCTCGAAGGCTTCGATCTTCTTGCCGAGATACTCCGGTGTGCGGCCGATCATGAGACCGGCGACGAACACGGCAACGATCGCGAACACGATCATGCCGTAGAGCCCGGAGCCGACACCGCCGAAGATCACTTCGCCAAGCTGCATCAGCCACATCGGCACGAGCCCGCCCAGCGGCGTGTAGGAATCATGCATCGAGTTGACCGACCCGTTGGATGCCGCGGTCGTAGCGGTCGCCCACAGCGCCGAGTTGACGATGCCGAAGCGCGCCTCCTTGCCCTCCATGTTGCCGCCCGGTTGCAGGACGCTCGCGGTCTGATCCACACCAAGGGCGGGGAGTAGCGGGTTGCCGGCCTGCTCGGCGCGCACGCACACGGCGAGCAGCACCACGAAGACGATCGTCATCGCGGCGAGAATGGCCCATCCCTGGCGCGTGTCACCGACCATGCGGCCGAACGTGTAGCAGAGCGCCGCGGGGATGAGGAGGATGGCGAGCAGTTCGAGAAAGTTCGCAAGCGGCGTCGGGTTCTCGAACGGGTGCGCCGAGTTGGCATTGAAGAAGCCGCCGCCATTCGTGCCGAGTTGCTTGATTGCAATCTGCGACGCGGCCGGGCCCACGGCGATGGTCTGCTCGGTCTGCACCGCCTTTTCGGTGACGGGATTGCCCTGAGCATCCTTGATGGCTTGTCCTTCCGCACCCAGTTTCGGGGCGTCGTACTCGACCGACTCGACCAGCTTTACCGTGGGGTAAGGCGCGAGCGTTTGCACCACACCCTGGCTCACGAGGACCACTGCGAGCACGAGCGCCAGCGGCAGCAGGATGTAGAGGACGCTACGCGTCATGTCCACCCAGAAGTTGCCGATGGTCTGCGCAGAATGACGCGCCAGACCTCGAATCAGGGCGACAAGCACGGCCATTCCGGTCGCGGCAGACAGAAAGTTCTGCACGGTGAGCGCGAGCATCTGCGTGAGATAGCTCATCGTGGATTCGCCGCCGTACCCCTGCCAGTTGGTGTTGCTCGCGAAACTCACCGCAGTGTTGAACGCCGAATCCACGGAGACCGCGCCGAATCCCTGCGGATTGAACGGCAGGCTCGACTGCAGGCGCTGCAGCGCATACACCAGCAGCATGCCGAGCAGGTTGAACATGAGCAGCGCGAGCGCGTATTGCGTCCAGCGCATTTCCTTCCCGGCGTCGACCCCGCACAGGCGGTAGAGCAATCGCTCGAAAGGCGCACCTACACGGGTCACAAACGACCTGCCTTCGTAGACGTTCGCCATGTAAGCACCCAGAGGCCTGGCCAGCGCGATGAGCACGCCGATGTACAGGGCGAGTTGAAGAAGCCCGTTGGCGCTCATCAGAATTTCTCCGGAAACAGCAGGGCGATGAACAGGTAGACAAAGATCGCCAGCACGACGACACCGCTCAGAATGTAGATCCAGTTCATGACGGCTGCCGCAGGCGTTCGCAGCCGTGAACAAGACCCGCGCTCGCAGCGAAGAAGACGAGCGTGACCAGCAGAAAGAAGACGTCCATGAATGTGCTCCGCACCTCAACGAGAGGTTTTCCCGCAGTCTATGCAGGAGCACGTGAAGGCAATGCAAATGTTCGCGGTGCCGGTGTAAAGACCGCGTAAAGATGGGGTAGGGGCGGCTCGCTCTGGCGAGCGTCAGATTTCGATCTGCGTGCCGAGCTCGACGACGCGATTGGTAGGCAGCTTGAAATACGCAGTGGCGCTGGCGGAGTTGCGCGCCATCGTGACGAAGAGTTTCTCGCGCCAGTGCGCCATGCCGGGTGCGACGGTCGGAATCAGCGTCTCCCGGCTCAGGAAGTATGAGGTCTCCATCGGCTCGAACTTGAACCCCTGAGCAGAGGCGAGCGTCAGTGCGTACGGAATATCGGGTTCATCCTTGAAGCCGTAGCGGACTTTCACGCGACAGAACCCGGACTCCTTGGGCTCGATCTCCACCCGATCGGCGTCGGACACGCGCGGCACCTCCTCGGTCGTGACGGTGAGGAGCACGATGCGCTCGTGCAGCACCTTGTTGTGGTTCAGGTTGTGTAGCAGCGCATGCGGGACGCCTTCCTGGCTGGTGGTGAGGAACACGGCGGTGCCCGGCACGCGCGTCGGCGGGTGGACGGCGATGCTCTGGATGAAGGGCTCCAGCGGAATGGCGCCCGGACGCGTGCGATCGAAGAGGATCTGGCGACCCTTGTGCCACGTCGCGAGCAGGATGAAGACGGCGATTCCGACGAGCACCGGGAACCATCCGCCTTCCACGATCTTGATGGCGTTCGACGTGAAGTAGACGATGTCGATGAACAGGAACCCGGCTGCGAGTGGCAGCGCCAGCGCGATGTGCCAGCCCCACAGGAAGCGCATCACCACGAAGGCCAGGATCGAGTCGATCGCCATCGTCGCGGTGACCGCGATGCCGTAAGCCGCAGCCAGATTGCTCGACGAGCCGAAACCGAGAACCAGCGCGACGATTGCCGCAAGCAGCATCCAGTTGATCCAAGGCAGATAGATCTGCCCGATCTCGTGCTCGGAGGTCTGCATCACATTCATGCGTGGACAGTAGCCGAGCTGGATCGCCTGTCGCGTCAGCGAATATGCGCCCGTGATGACGGCCTGCGACGCGATCACGGTGGCGGCGGTGGCGAGCACAAGCAAGGGCCACAACGCCACCGTAGGCACCTGGAGATAGAACGGGTTGCGCACGGCGGTCGGGTCGTTGAGGATCAGGGCGCCCTGCCCGAAATAGTTGAGCAGCAGGGCCGGCAGCACGAACGAAATCCAGGCATAGCGGATCGGGTCGCGGCCGAAGTGGCCCATGTCCGCGTAGAGCGCCTCGGCGCCGGTCACCGCGAGCACGACGGAGCCCAGCGCGAAGTAGCCGAGCCAGCCGTTGAACGTGAAGAACTGGACCGCATACAGGGGATTGACCGCCTCCAGCACCTCGGGGTAGCGCAGGATATTCCAGATGCCGAGCAATCCCAGGGTCGAGAACCAGATCAGCATGACCGGCCCGAACAGGGCGCCGACACGCGCCGTGCCGTGGCGCTGCACGGCGAAAAGCCCGATCAGCACGGCAATGGCGACCGGTACCACGTAGCGCTTGAATGCCGGCGTGGCGACTTCCAGTCCCTCGACCGCGGAGAGTACGGAAATTGCCGGGGTGATCATGCTGTCACCGTAGAACAGCGCTGCCCCGAAGAGACCGAGCACCATCAGGACCCAGCGGCGCTTTGGGTCCTGCGTCGCGCGCAGGACGAGCGCCGTGAGTGCCATGATGCCGCCCTCGCCGCGGTTGTCGGCGCGCATGATGATCGTCACGTACTTGAGCGTAACGATGATCATCAACGACCAGAAGACGAGAGAGAGGATGCCGAGCACGTTGTCGTGCGTCACCTGTACGCTGTGGTGGCCAGTGAAGGCTTCCCTCAGCGTGTAGAGCGGGCTCGTACCGATGTCGCCGTAGACCACACCCATCGCGCCCAGCATGAGCGTGGCGAGCGCCTGTCGGGGACGATCGGGAGAGTTCGTCGCGTCGTCCTGATTCGCAGCGGCGTGCATCGTCCGGGACAGTCGAGGGTCGGCGTGGGGATCTACAGGGGGACAAGCGAGTGTGCGGCGGATGATAGCACTGACTTGGCGAGCAATGCCGCGCCCGCAAGTTGTCCCGCTGCGATCGTTGCGCATACCATGCAGGAGCCCATGACCCCTCCGCAGAGTGCCGGGCGCGCTGTGCGCGCCAAGCCGCCCAAGCGGCGCCGTCCCGCAGCCGCCACGCCCCAGACCGCGACACCCGAGTCACCGGGGACAATCGATGCGCTGCCAGGCGTCGCGCCGGCGTTGCGCACCCGCTTGCTAGAGATCGGCATCCGCTCCCTCGACGACGCCCTGCTGCACCTGCCGCTGCGCTATGAGGACGAGACCCAGATCCAGCCAATCGGCCGTGCGCGTGAGGGGGGTCCCGTGCTGGTGGAAGGGGAGATCATCACCACCGAGATTGCCTACCGCCCGCGCCGCCAGCTTCTCTCGCGTGTGCAGGATGCAAGCGGCGGGGTCTGGCTGCGGTTTCTCAACTTCTATCCGAGCCAGGTGAAGCAGTTGGCGGTGGGCGCCCGCGTGCGCTGCTTCGGTGAGATCCGTCCCGGATTCTTCGGCGCGGAGATGATCCATCCACGCTGTCGCATCGTGGCGGTAGACACGCCGCTAGCGCCCGGCCTGACGCCCGTCTACCCAGCCGCCGCAGGTATCTCGCAGGAGGCGCTGCGTCGCCTGGTGAGGGAAAGCCTCACACGCTGCGATCTTTCGGACACGTTGGCGGAGGCGCTGCGCGGGCAACTCGCGATGATGCCCTTCGATAGCGCCGTGCGGCTTCTGCACGCCCCGCCGCCGGCGACCGCGCCAGCCAGCCTCGAGGCGCGCAGCCATCCGGCCTGGCGGCGCATCAAGTTCGACGAACTGCTGGCACAGCAGCTCTCGCTGCGGCGCGCCCGCCTGCAGCGCGAACAGATGCGCGCACCGCCACTGCCGCCACGTGGCCAGCTGGCGGCCAAGCTGATCGCCGCGCTGCCGTTCGCGCTTACCGGCGCGCAACGCCGCGCTGTCGACGATGTCGCACGGGATCTCGCACGCCCGCTGCCGATGCAGCGCCTGCTGCAAGGCGATGTGGGCAGCGGCAAGACCATCGTCGCCGCCATCGCCGCGCTGCAGGCGATCGAAAACGGCTGTCAGGTGGCGGTGATGGCGCCGACAGAAATCCTCGCCGAACAGCATCACCGCAAGTTCGCCGAATGGCTGTCACCGCTGGGGATCAACATCGCGTGGCTCACCGGCAGCCTCAAGGCGACTGCGCGGCGCGCTGCCATTGCCGCGATCGAAAGCGGCGCGTGCGCCGTCGCTGTCGGCACCCACGCCCTCTTCCAGAACGCCGTGACCTTCGCCAACCTGGGGCTCGCCGTCGTCGACGAACAGCACCGGTTCGGCGTGCAGCAGCGCCTCGACCTGCGCAGGAAAGGAGAGCAGGGCGCGGGCATCCAGCCGCACCAGCTCATGATGAGCGCGACGCCGATCCCGCGCACGCTGGCGATGAGCTACCACGCCGACCTCGACGTGTCGGTGATCGACGAACTGCCACCCGGGCGAACGCCGGTGGTGACCAAGCTCGTTGACGAGCGCAAGCGCGACGCCGTCATCGCCCGCGTGCGCGATGCCTGCGTCGCCGGCGGCCAGGCGTATTGGGTATGCCCGCTGATCGAGCAATCGGAAGCGCTGGAGCTCAAGACCGCGCTGGAAACCTTCGAGTGGGTGCAGCAGACGTTCCCCGAGCTCCGCGCCGGCCTCGTGCACGGCCGGCTGCCGCCAGCGGAGAAGGCCGCCGTGATGGATGCGTTCCAGCGCAACGCGCTTCAACTCCTGGTCGCGACGACGGTCATCGAGGTCGGAGTCGACGTGCCGAATGCAACGCTTATGGTCATCGAGCACGCGGAGCGCATGGGCCTCGCCCAGCTGCATCAGTTGCGCGGACGCGTCGGCCGCGGCGCGGCTGCCGGCGTGTGCATCCTGCTCTACCAGCCGCCATTGTCGGCGCTGGCGCGGGAGCGCATGAAGATCATCTACGAACAGCGCGACGGCTTCGAGATTGCGCGACGCGATCTCGCGCTGCGCGGACCCGGCGAGTTCCTCGGCGCCCGTCAGAGCGGTGTGCCGCTGCTGCGCTTCGCCGACCTCGACGCCGATGCCGATCTCATCGATCTGGCGCGCAATGTCGCCACGGAGTTGCTGCAGCATCACCCGCAGGCGGCCCAGCGCCATCTCGAGCGCTGGTTTCCGGGGCGCCACGACTACCTGAAGGCGTGAGACGGGGTGCGCCGCAGATCGCGATCTGCTCGCCCGACGGGCGCCCTCGAGAGGTTTTGGCATAATCGAGACTTTTCCCCCGCCCCCCTTTGAACAATCCCGCTGCACTCGTCGGATGGTTGCCTCACGTCCCGCCCCGTGTCGACCGCTACCGCCCCTGGCTGGTGGACCGCGGATCGCTCACCCTCCGGCTGCAGGAACGCTGCGCGGCGTTCCGCGTGCAGCCGGTGCGTCAGGCGCTGCGCCCGAGCGTGATCGACGAGCGACCGGTGCTTCGCGCGCGGCCCGGCGAATGGCTGACGACGCGGGAGGTTTTCCTGTGCTGTGCCGACACGCCGGTCGTCTTCGCGCACAGTGTCGTACGCTGCGGCGGCCTGCTGGGCCCGTGGCGCTGGGTCGGCGGCCTCGGCGCGAGACCGCTCGGAGCGGCTTTGTTCGCTGATCCACGCATCGAGCGCACGCCGCTCGCGTTTCGCGCCATCGCGCGCCACCATCCCCTGTATCGTCGCGCGACGGCTCTTCTGGAGCGACCGCCCAGGGCATTGTGGGCACGGCGCTCGATTTTCCTGCGCGAGGGTGTTCCGCTGATGGTGACCGAGGTGTTTCTGCCGCCGATTCTGGAGTTGCCGCGGTGACACTTGGCGAGCGCCTCGGCCACTACCAGCGGCTGCTGCGGCTGGACCGCCCGATCGGCATCCTCCTGCTGCTCTGGCCCACACTGTGGGGGTTGTGGATCGCCGGGGAAGGGCGGCCGCACGCTGTGACCGTCCTCATCTTCATCGTCGGCACCGTCCTCATGCGCTCGGCAGGGTGCGCTGTGAACGATTTCGCCGATCGCGATTTCGACCCGCACGTCGCACGCACGCAGAACCGTCCCTTGGCAGCAGGAAAGATCTCGACGCGCGAAGCGCTGGCCCTGGCGGCCGCGCTTGCGCTCGTCGCCTTCCTGCTGATCCTGCCGTTTGGTCCTCTCGTCATCACACTGTCCCTCGTGGCCGCGTTGCTGGCGGTTTCCTATCCGTTCACGAAGCGATTCTTTCCGCTGCCGCAGGCGTATCTCGGCATCGCCTTCGGCTTTGGCATCCCGATGGCATTCGCTGCGCTGACCGGAACGGTGCCAGCGCTGGCGTGGGTGCTGCTCGTCGCCAACGTGTTCTGGTCGATCGCCTACGACACCGAGTACGCCATGGTCGACCGCGAGGACGATCTCAGGATCGGCATCAGGACCGCGGCGATCACGTTCGGCCGTTTCGACGTGGCGGCGATCATGGCCTCGCACGCGCTCTTTCTCGGCCTGCTCGCTGCAGTGGGCGCATCGCTCGGCCGCGGCGCCCTCTGGTTCGGCGGGCTTGCCGTCGCTGGCGCTCTCGCCGCCTATCAATATCGCCTGATCCATGAACGCGACCCCTTGCGCTGCTTCAAGGCGTTCCTGCACAACAACTGGGTGGGCGCCGCGGTGTTCGCTGGCATTGCCCTCGACTACCTGGTGCGTGACTGACAAGGCACACTGGCATGCGCTACCACGACCTCCGTGACTTCATCGAGCAGCTTGAGCGCCGGGGCGAGCTGAAACGCATCGCCGTCGAGGTCGACCCGTACCTGGAGATGACGGAGATCTGCGATCGCGTGCTGCGCGCAGGTGGACCCGCGATCCTCTTCGAGCGTCCGAAGGGACACACGATCCCCGTGCTCGGCAACCTTTTCGGCGCCGCACGTCGCGTCGCCTTTGGCATGGGCGCGGAATCCGTGGAAGCGCTGCGTGAAGTGGGCAAGCTGCTCGCCTACCTCAAGGAGCCGGAGCCGCCGAAAGGGATGAAGGATGCCTGGGACAAGCTCCCGGTGCTGAAGCAGGTGCTCAACATGGCGCCGAAGGAAGTCAGCCGCGCACCTTGCCAGGAGGTGGTCTGGGAGGGCGGCGAGGTGGATCTCGGCCGGCTGCCGATCCAGACCTGCTGGCCCGGGGACGCTGGACGGCTCATCACCTGGGGACTGGTGGTCACGCGCGGGCCGCACAAGCCGCGGCAGAATCTCGGCATCTACCGCCAGCAGGTGATCGGCCCGAACCGGGTCATCATGCGCTGGCTCGCCCATCGCGGCGGCGCGCTGGACTTCCGTGACCATTGCCTGGCCCATCCCGGTGAACCCTTCCCTATTGCAGTCGCGCTGGGTGCCGACCCGGCAACGATACTGGGCGCGGTCACGCCGGTGCCCGACACGCTCTCGGAATATCAGTTTGCCGGGCTCCTGCGTGGATCCAAGACCGAACTCGTGAAATGCATCGGGTCGGACCTGCAGGTGCCCGCGTCGAGCGAAATTGTCCTTGAAGGTGAGATCCGGCCGGATGACACTGCCCTCGAAGGACCGTTTGGCGATCATACGGGCTACTACAACGAACAGGAGCGGTTTCCGGTGTTCTCGCTGACGCGGATCACGATGCGGCGGGACGCGATCTATCACAGCACCTACACGGGCAAACCGCCCGACGAGCCGGCCATGCTGGGTGTCGCGTTAAACGAGGTCTTCGTCCCCCTGCTGCAAAAGCAATTCACGGAGATCAGCGACTTCTATCTGCCGCCCGAGGGTTGCTCGTATCGGCTCGCGGTGGTCAGCATGAAAAAGCAATATCCCGGACACGCCAAGCGGGTTATGTTCGGGGTGTGGTCCTACCTCCGGCAGTTCATGTATACGAAATTCATCATCGTCGTCGATGACGACGTGGACGTTCGCGACTGGAAGGAGGTGATCTGGGCGCTGACCACCCGCGTCGACCCAGCGCGGGATACCCTGCTGGTGGAGAACACGCCGATCGACTACCTGGATTTCGCCAGCCCCGTCTCCGGTCTGGGCTCGAAGATGGGCATCGACGCGACCAACAAATGGCCGGGCGAGACCAGTCGGAATTGGGGAACGCCGATCCGCATGGACGATGGGGTCAAGGCGCGGATCGATGCGATCTGGGGCGATCTGGGGCTGGATCCCGGTCAGAAATGAAAAGGCCCCGCCGGAGCGGGCCTTCGAACTGGCCAGCCGGACTTCTCAGAAATCGTAGCCGACGCCGAGCGAGACGCCCGGATTTCGGCGGAAGTCCCGCTGCGGATCGAGGATGAAGCCACCCGGCCGGTCGGAGGGCGCGAGGCCCGCCACGCTGTCGATACCTTTCATGCCGAAGCGCGGATCCCCGAGTTGTCCATAGAACGAAAACCCGCTGCGTCCGCTGGCTGCCGATTGACTCGCCTTCAAACTCGATTCCTTGGCGGGGTCTTTGAAGCTCGGCGAATAATGGAACCTGAGCATGCCGCCTTCGTTGTTGGCGCCTGCCGCATCGACCGTGAAATTGCTCTTGGCCTCCGCCGGCACACTGCGCGGCAGGCGGAACTCACTGCCCGCCGGGAAGACGCGCAATCCCCGATACGAGCCCCATGCCGACGGATCGGCGGAGATATCGTCAGCCCTCGCCACCACGGTTACCGGGAGGGTAGCCACTGCCGCAACAACCAGCGCGGCCAGCCTTAGTTTGTTCATCTTCTTTGGGCTCACTGCGAAACGTCTGCACACAACCGAAATGATATTCCATCAGCAGCCGGCCGCAAACTGCAGCGCTTGACGGACGTCAATATGACCACAATCCGGCCAAGGAGTTTGCGTGTCCGAGCAGTCCCTCAAGGTCGTTGATAGATCCAGCTCAGCAGCGCGTCCTGCAGGACACCCGCAGCAACATTCGTCCCGGCGTAGTTGACGATGCAGACCACGACCATGCGGCGCCCCTGGGCATCGAGAACATAGCCGGCGACGCTCTTCACGCCGTCGAGCGACCCGGTCTTGAGGTGTGCTTGGCCGGCGATGCCACCGCCTCGCAGCCGTTTGCGCATCGTGCCGTCGACCGCGGCCAGCGGCAGCGAAGCCATCAGCTCGGGCATGACGGGGCTGCGGTAGGCTGCCGTCAGAACTTCGCCCAAATGCCGCGCCGAGATGCGCTCGACGCGCGAAAGTCCAGAACCGTTCTCCAGCACCAGCTCCGGAAAGGCAAGCTCCTTCTGATCGAGCCATTGCCGTATGGCACGCGATGACTTTTCCGGGGTGGCGGGCGGCCCCAGCGTCTGTGCACCCACTGTGAGAAAGAGCTGCCGTGCCATGACGTTGTTGCTGTACTTGTTGATGTCCCGCACCACCTCCGCCAAGCTGGGGGATTCCCAGGTAAACAGAAGCTTGCCATCGCCGCCGGCGTTGCCGTCGCGGACGACGCCGCTCAGCGTACCGCCAAGTTCTTCCCACAGGGACCGGAACACGCCGCCCACGTATGGGCCGTGGCCAAGCACGCTGAGATAGAAGCTGCGCTCTCCGCAGCTCAAGGGGAAGGCACCACGGAAGCTGAGACGCGCCGTTGTTCCGTCGTCCTGCAGATGTGGCGCGACGAGCGCGCGCCAGTCACCGCAAGGTCCGCTGCCGCCGGTGACCCGGTTTTCCACCTGCACGTTAGGAAGCGGCGGATCGAGTATCACGCTGACCGTGCGTGACCCGGGGTCGGGTAACAGGTGAACCCGAACTGCCTTGTAGTTGACGAGGAGCGCGTCCGGGCCGACGTTGTAGGCTCGCGTCGGATCGCCGTCGAAGCGGGCGGGATCCACCTCCACATCCTGGAAGGCGCGGCGGTCAAGAACGAGGTCGCCACGAATATGCTTGAGCCCACGGTTGCGCACGCCACGCAGCAGCAGCCAGAGGTTTTCCAGCGTGAGCTTCGGATCTCCACTGCCCCTCACCACCAGGTTGCCCTTCAGCACGTCACCCTGGAGCGTACCGTCAGCCCAGACTTCGGTTTTCCAGTTGAAGGCCGGACCGAGCATATCGAGCGCGGCATAGGTCGTCAGCAGCTTCATCGTCGACGCGGGATTCAGCGCCCGATCGGCGCCCGCTGCGTACACGACCCGACCGCTCCCCGGGTCCTGTACGAAAATGCCGACCGCATCCGGTGGCAACCCTGCGGCCTTCGCCGCTTCCTGCAACGGGAATGCTTCGTCCGCCTGAGCCAATCCCGACAGCGCGAAGACGCAGAAGAAGAGAATCAGCGTGCGCAGCGCCTCCGTCACGACTGCCGCTCAGCTGCCGAGGACCGCGTCGAGCGCCTCCAGCGTGCGCTCGCACAGGAGCGCAAGCTGCGCGTCGTCGATCACGTACGGAGGCATGAAATAGACGGTCGTGCCGATCGGTCGCAGCAACAGTTCCCGCTCCAGCGCCTCTGCGAAGAAGCGCCGCGAGAACGCCGGATCCTCGGTCTTCACGTCGAATGCCCAGATCATCCCGGTGTGGCGGAAGTGTTCGACGCTTCGATGAGCAGCAATCGGCGCGGTCAGGGCTGCGAGCGTTTGCGCCTTTGCCGCATTGGCCGCAATCACCTGCTCCCGCTCGAAGATCTCGAGCGTGGCGAGCGCGGCGCTGCACGCCAGCGGGTTGCCTGTGTAGGAATGCGAATGCAGAAATCCCCGCGCAGTCTCGTCGGCGTAGAAGGCGTCGTACACCGCAGGCGTCGTGAGCACGACCGAAAGCGGCAGGTAGCCACCCGTGATGCCTTTCGACAGGCAGAGGAAATCCGGGACGATGTCTGCCTGCTCGCAGGCGAAGAGCGAGCCTGTCCGCCCGAATCCCACCGCAATCTCGTCCGCGATCAGGTGTACGCCGTACCGATCGCAGATGGAGCGCGCGCGCCGCAGGTACTCCGGATGGTACATCCCCATCCCGGCCGCGCACTGGACGAGCGGTTCGAGAATGACTGCAGCAGTCTCTTGGTGTTGCTGCTGCAGGTGTTCGTCGAGGGCAGCAGCGCAGGCGAGCGCGTGGTCCAGGGGTGACGTGCCGACCGGTGCCAGACGCCAATCCGGGGACGGCACGCTGTGCGGCGTGCGCAGCAGCGGTGCGTACGTGTCCCGAAACAGTGCGACATCGGTCACTGAGAGCGCGCCCAGCGTCTCGCCGTGGTAGCTGTGCGCCAAGTTCACGAAGCGCGTTTTCTCGGGTGCGCCAGTGTTGCGCCAGTAGTGAAAACTCATCTTGAGCGCGATCTCGGTCGCCGACGCACCGTCGGAAGCATAGAAACAGTGACCGAGGTTGCCGGGAGCGAGCGCTGTCAGACGCTCAGAGAGTTCCACGACCGGCGCATGGGTGAAGCCGGCGAGGATCACGTGCTCGAGACGGTCGAGCTGGCTCGCGATGCGCGCCTTGATGTGCGGGTGACCGTGACCGAAGATGTTGACCCACCAGGAACTGATGGCATCGAGGTAGCGTCGGCCATCGAAGTCATATAACCACACGCCCTGCGCGCGCGCGATCGGCATCAGCGGCAGCGATTCGTGCTGCTTCATCTGCGTGCACGGATGCCACACCGACGCCAGCGAACGGCGCCGCCAAGTGTCGTTGCCGGGGGTGTCACACGACCATGTCGATGACATTCTCGGTGCGGGTGCGCAAAATGGAGGAAGTGGCTTGGCCGGTTTGCTCAACGGCCAGCAAGGCCCGTGGCAGCAGGCCGTGCGGAGATATCGTTTGGCACCGAACTTGCTAAAATTGTTGACGAGTTTATCACGCAGCGAGGAGCCGAATCGTGGAAATCCTTGACCGCATCGAAACACAGATTGCCGCGAGTAAACTGCCGTTGTTCGCCGTCACGGTCGCGGCCGTACCCTGCCCCGATACCCCCGTCATTCTCACGCTGCACTGGCACGGGTTCGTGCGCGAGCGCCTGGTCGACATTGAGGAAGCCGAGGGCGTTACCTACATTCCGATTCCCAGTTCCGCGCTGCAGGTGAATGATCGCTGGGCCGACATCCTCGATCTGGATCGCGCCGCGATGGAGGCCGGTTGGGAACTCGGTGCATGGGACGTCGCGCGCGCTGAGCGACCCTCGTGCAGCCGCCCGGGCGCGGACTCGAGCGAGGCGATCGATTGCCTCAAGGCCTTCGGCGCGTTCCCATACGGCATTGATGGGCAACAGCCGGTTGTCGCCGAAGCACCCGACGTAGACGATCTCTTGAGCGTGGCGTGCCACCGTGGCTACCTGATGTGGCTCTTCCGACCCGTGAGAGGCGGCATCTGGGCCGAGGTGGCGGATGATGCAACCCTCCTGCCGGGCGGTACGCGCGAACCCCCGTGTCCACACGCCCAGGTACGTCCCTCGCTGAGGAAATCAAACCAAACGGTCTATCGCTTCGGCCGTCCCGGTTCGGCGCCACGCGCGGACACGCTCTCTTAGCAACTCCTCTCGAATCACCCGTTCTCGGTCCACTACCGGGCCGGAGGCTGTCGGTCCGGCTTGGCTGACAGCGGTTTGGCGTCCTCCGTTTGACACCTAGATCCATCGCCAAGACCGTGCTCGCTCAAGTGATGGCATCGAAAGCCAAGGACGGGCAACGCGACACTCGCCTTGGCTGCCGGGCGCGTCATCCTACAGGCCGAAGTTGTCCGAGTCGCCTGTACGCCTTTGTTTGGTTCTATATTGCGTCGGACCGTGGAAACTTGGTGGTAACCACTTTCGACTCGGTCGCGCCGGGCCGTGCAATGAGAACGGCACCCTTCTCGATAGAGCCATCCCTCTCAACCAAAGTGACAAGGACGTTCGATTGTCCAGACTCGGTGAGGAAATCAGGTACCTCTGCGTGAACGATATTCCGCTCTCGGAACGTCGACACCTGTGCTGATAGAGGCACGTCCCGTACTTCCATGCGGAGCCTGAGGACTAGAGTAGTGAAACCAACAGCGTGACCAGAAAGGGGCTGAATCGTTGTTCCGGGCGGACAATCGTATTTGACCTCAAACTGAAAGCTTGTCGGGCGCGGCTGATCGAGTTCTCGCCACCAGCGAGTTGCTGGGAGAAATACGTGTTCGCTGCTACCAACGCTCTGAACGTATTCCAGGAGGAAGTGTGGCTCCGCGCTACCGAACTCTCGGACAATACAATCGAACAAGTTTTCTGGCGATTCATTGAGAGCTATTGCCAACGTTACTGAGACCTGCTCCGTAATCAATGTAAAGCCGGCTAAACGAAGCGCGCGTACCCAGGTCGACCAATCCCTACTTTCCGCCTCGACCAGCGAAATAGCTTCGATCCTGCGGCTCGCTGCCTTTGCCAAGGCGCCAGCGGTAAACCCTTTCCTCGCAACTAAGACGGTCCTATCCAAGGGCAGGCTCGAGTGTTTTCCATCCATCTCGTTGACCCACTCGACTGTTGCCCGACGGTCCTCAGAAGTGCATTCGATTCCGATGGCGAGGTCCACATCCCCAATCGATCCTTCGATCACAATATCGACCTCGACGGGCGCTCCTGTCTGCAGGTCGGGCAGCAGTTTCGATTCGGTTACCGTGGCGCCATCGGCAAGCTGGTGCTGAATCAGGTAAATCAGCCGCTGAAACTTATTGGTACGACGAGGCACGAGCACGCTCCTGTAACCATGAACAGACTAAGGCACGCCCGTCGACGGACCTACAGATATTAGGCCAGTACACGGGGCCGCGGAAACGACCGTTACAAGTCCCTTAGGAACGTCAATAACGACGCACCTGCACTCTCAAGCCACCACTGCGGCGCCGCACGCGTGACTAAAGCAATCGACCGCGTACACGTTCGGACCTTGATTTTTTGACGGCTCGCCCCTATATTCTTCGTAGCACTCAATCACCTTGAGTGCTAACAAATCGAGACCATCTCGATGGTATCCAAGTTAAATCAAATGGTTAGGAGAAGGTTTATATGAAAATTCGTCCGCTTCACGATCGAGTCATCGTCAAGCGCCTGGAGGAAGAGCGCAAGACCGCCTCCGGTATCGTCATCCCCGACACCGCCGCCGAGAAGCCCGACCAGGGCGAGATTGTCGCCGTCGGTACGGGCAAAGTATTGGAAGACGGAAAGATTCGCGCCCTCGAAGTCAAGAAGGGTGATCGCGTCCTGTTCGGGAAGTACTCCGGTCAGACCGTCAAGGTCGACGGTGAAGAGCTTCTCGTCATGCGCGAGGAAGACATCATGGGCGTCATCGAAGCCGCCTGAGCCCAGGTCGGTTGCCCACGCGGAAACAAATTAGGAGATTCGACGAATGCCTGCCAAGGAAGTTAAGTTTCATGACCATGCACGCCACAAGATCGTGGCGGGCGTGAACGTTCTCGCCGACGCGGTCAAGGTGACCCTCGGCCCGAAGGGTCGCAACGTCGTGCTCGAGCGCGCGTTCGGCGCCCCCACCGTGACCAAGGATGGCGTCTCGGTGGCGAAGGAAATCGAGCTCAAGGATAAGTTCGAGAACATGGGCGCACAGATGGTGAAGGAAGTGGCGTCCAAGACCTCGGACGTGGCCGGTGACGGGACGACGACCGCAACGGTGCTGGCACAGTCCATCGTTCAGGAAGGAATGAAGTTCGTCGCTGCCGGCATGAACCCGATGGATCTGAAGCGCGGCATCGACAAGGCGGTTGTTGCCACCATCGAGGAGTTGAAGAAGCTCTCCAAGCCCTGCACCACGGGCAAGGAGATCGCCCAGGTCGGCGCCATTTCCGCCAACGCGGATTCCTCGATCGGCGACAAGATCGCCGAAGCCATGGAAAAGGTCGGCAAGGAAGGCGTGATCACCGTCGAGGACGGCTCGTCGCTCGAGATGGAGTTGGAAGTGGTCGAGGGCATGCAGTTCGACCGCGGCTACCTATCGCCCTATTTCATCAACAATGCCGAGAAGCAGATCGCGGTGCTCGAAAGCCCGTATGTTCTGCTGCACGACAAGAAGGTCTCCAACATCCGTGACCTCCTGCCCGTGCTGGAGCAGGTCGCAAAGGCTGGCAAGCCGCTGCTGATCGTCGCCGAGGACGTCGACGGCGAAGCGCTCGCGACGCTGGTCGTCAACAACATCCGCGGCATCCTCAAGACCTGCGCGGTCAAGGCGCCTGGCTTCGGCGATCGCCGCAAGGCCATGCTCGAGGACATCGCCATCCTGACCGGTGGCACGGTCATCGCCGAAGAGGTCGGCCTGTCGCTCGAGAAGACGACCCTGAACGACCTCGGTCAGGCGAAGCGCATCGAGATCGGCAAGGAGAACACGACCCTCATCGACGGCGCCGGCGATGCCAAGGCCATCGAAGGACGTGTCAAGCAGATTCGCGCCCAGATCGAAGAAGCGACCAGCGACTACGATCGCGAGAAGCTGCAGGAGCGTGTCGCCAAGCTGGCTGGTGGCGTAGCGGTGATCAAGGTCGGCGCCGCCACCGAACTCGAAATGAAGGAGAAGAAGGCACGTGTCGAGGACGCGCTGCATGCAACGCGTGCGGCAGTCGAGGAAGGCATCGTGCCGGGCGGTGGCGTTGCGCTTATCCGCTGCCGCGACGCCGTGGCCAAGACCAAGGGCGATAACGCCGATCAGGACGCTGGCATCAAGATCGTGCTGCGCGCCCTCGAAGAGCCGCTTCGCACCATTGTCGACAACGCCGGTGAGGAAGCGTCGGTGGTGGTCAACAAGGTGGTCGAAGGCAGTGGCAACTTCGGCTACAACGCCCAGTCCGGAGACTATGTCGACCTCGTCGCCAGCGGCGTTGTGGATCCGACCAAGGTGACTCGCTGCGCCCTGCAGAATGCAGCATCGGTGGCCGGTTTGATCCTCACGACCGATGCCATGGTGGCCGAGCTGCCGAAGGACGACAAGCCGATGCACGGCGGTGGCATGGGCGGCATGGGTGACATGGATATGTAATACCCGCAGGAGTCTTGCCGCGTCCCCGTTTCGACGGGGACACGGTTGCTCGAAGGCCCGGTCTCCACCGGGCCTTTTCTTTGGTCTTCTCGGCTGCAGCGGAGTCGGGCTTCTCAGCACCCTTGGTCTCGATCCTCAGAGTCGACGTATCTTTCCGGCGCTACCTGATTTTTCGGTAAGCTTCGCCCTCCAGCCGGCGTTCGATCGGGAACAGATCATTGTCAGGGCTGCGGGCACTTTGGGAGGGGAGGCCACGTCAGACATGGTTCTCCGAAATGACGGTGCTGTGGCTCTGGGGCATAACGGGACTGCGCGTTAGCGACTGGCCGCCGGGCTAACCTGCTTGATGTCGACTACCGTGGGATTTAAGACCCGCGGCCGTCAGTTTTTGCAGGGGAAGATCACCTCGACTTTCAACCCCTTTCCGTCGGGACCCGGTGCGAAGCGCACGCGCGCGCCGCAGATCTCGGCGATGCGCCGTACGATGGACAGGCCGAGACCGCTTCCCGGCGTTGTCATACCGGGAAGTCGATGGAAGCGTTCGCCCAACCGGTCGAGTTCGCTTTCCGGCACGCCGGGACCTTCGTCTACCACCGTGAGCCGAATCGCTGCGGCGTCTGAACTGACCTCGACGCGCACCGTCGTGCCTGCCGGACTGTAGCGAACGGCATTGTCGATCAGGTTGCGCAGCAGGACCCCCATCAGGGCGGGGTTGGCCCGTGCGACAGCAGGTGGCGCCGGTGCCAATTCCACCTCTACGGATCTTTCAAGCGCAAGAGGGGCGACCTGCGACAGCACCGATCGCGCGAGGGCATGGACATCACAGGGTTCCAGCGTTTTGCTCCCCCCGGTAGGATCCAGGCGCGCTAGCGTCAGGAGCTGATCCACGAGATGGGATGCGCGATCGCAACCAAGGATCACGTTGGCTAAAGCATGCCGACGTTCCTCGTTATCGGACGCTCCCCAGGCAACCTGGGCCTGGACTTTCAACGCCGCGATAGGTGTGCGCAGCTCATGGGCAGCGTCCGCCGTAAACCGCCGCTCGTTCTCGAGCGACTGGCTGACTCGGGCGAATAGGTCATTCAGCCGGGCAAGCAGCGGTTCGAGCTCCACTGGCGCGTCTGGCAGGACGATCGGCGCCAGATTGTCCGGCGCTCGCGCCGATACCTGATGACCCAGGGCCTTGACCGGACGGATCGCCCACGCTACCGCGAGCCAGATGAGCGCGGCGAGGAGCGGCAGGGCGGCAAACAACGGCAGCAACAGGTTCTTGGCAATGCTGCCGGTGATCTCGTCGCGGGCGAGCTGTTGCTCACCGACCTGTACGAGAAGGCGACGCTCCGCGTCCCACGTGCTGAAGACGCGCCAGCGCCGCCCTTCGACCTGTGAATTGCTGAACCCCTCTTCTTTGGGGGAGAGCCGCGTGTCGGGTGCGCTCACCGAGTGCAGGCGCAGGACACTCCCGTCTTCCCAGACCTGGAAGGCGGCTTGCCGGGCATACTTGTGCAGCTGCGGCGCATGATCGGTATCGATCTCGTCGACGTCATGACCGACCTGAACAACGAGCAGCGCGGCGGACTGGGCCAGATGGGCGTCGAGCAGTTCCTCGGCCTCGTGACGGGCGTCCAGATAGCTTACGACGCCGGTCGCAAGCCAGATGATCGCAGTCGCCCCGAGGAGCAGGACGAGCAATTGGCGCCGGATCGACGGTCGCCGAGCTTGCTCAGCCACGTTGATCGCGGGGCATGAGGTAGCCGACTCCGCGTACGGTCCGGATCACGTCCGGAGCAAGCTTGCGGCGCAGGTGATGAACGTGCACTTCGACGGCGTTGCTGCCGATCTCCTCGCCCCAGGCGTAGAGTCGGTCCTGCAATTGCTCGCGCGACAGCACGCGACCGGCGTTCAGCATGAACTCGTGCAGGAGGGCGAACTCCCGCGGCTGGAGCTCGACGTGCGCGCCGCGAAACGAAACGGTTCGCGCAGCTGGCTCCACCTCGACATCGCCCACCCGCAGCGTCCCCGCAGCTTCACCCTTCGAGCGACGCACGAGGGCCCGGAGGCGTGCGCCCAGCTCCTGCAGGTCGATCGGCTTGACGACATAGTCATCGGCACCGCCGTCGAGACCTTTCACGCGATCGTCGAGGGCATCGCGCGCGGTCAGGATCAGCACGGGCACTTTGTTCCCTGAAGCCCGCAGTGTTCGCAGGAGCGCGAGCCCGTCCAGGCGGGGCAGACCGAGATCGAGGACGACCGCAGCGTAGGGTTGTGTTGTGAGCGCGAGTCGGGCCGCAATGCCGTCCTGCGTCCAGTCGACGTCGAACCCCGCTTGGCGCAGACCGGCCTGCAGCCCATCGCCCAGGAGCGGATCGTCTTCGACGACGAGGAGGCGCATGTCAGTCTGGCGCTCAGCGGTGCTCGCTCGTGTGATCTCTCGAGTGCTGCACCTGGTTGACCCGCGCCGGATCGGACAGTCCCGGCGCGGGGATGACTCCGCCCCAGAATCCGACGACCACGGCACAGATAGCGATCGCCACCGGCCACCTGGCGCGGCGAATGCCCTGCGTCGCGACGCCCGACTTGTAGCCGTTGATCATGCTGCGGACCAGGTTTTCCCGATGGAGCAGACTGCTCGCGATGACGCCAAAGACGTGGACGATGACCACTGTCAGCATGCCCGCCGCGACGCTCTCGTGAGCCTCCTTCATGATCTCGCCGCCGATGTCCGCTTCGCTCGCATACCCCGTGACTCCGCAGAGGAGGCCTAGCCCGAGAATGAGGTAGATGGCCCAGCTCCCCACGGGGTTGTGGCCGACGTAATGCTTCGGCGCGAACGCGAGCAGCGATCGGAGATATGCCACGACCTGGCCCGCGCCGAACGCGAATGACCGAAAGCGCGCGTAGCGCGTGCCGATCAAACCCCAGACCAAGCGGAAGCCTATCAAGCCGAGCAGCGTGTAGCCGAGCAGTAGGTGAATGTCCCGGAAGCGTTCGGATTCCGAAGTCAAGTAGGCACCCGCGAAGGACGCGGCCAGCAACCAGTGGAAGACCCGCGTCGGTGCATCCCAGACGAGGATCCGTGTTTTCGCAGAGGGAATCGAGCTCATTTTGGCACCCTGATGTCGTGTTCGCTGAAGTTTCCCTGGTCTGCGCCGATGTGACAGGCGCTACAGTTCGCCGCGGTCTTCACTTGAGGATGTTTCCAGATCGATGCCGCCAACTCGTCGTGTTCCCGCTCGAACCAGCGGGTTTCGGTGATGCGCAGCGACGGCGCGCCGTCGCGGGCTCTCCGTTCCCGTCCCGCATTCTTTTCCAGAAAGGCGGCAATTTCCGTCCCCGTTGCCGCGTCGAGGCTCGCGTCCGTCCCGAAGTGGCGGTCGAGCCCGGCCATGACGGCCTTCCAGGAACTCTGCGGCAGCAGCGGCGGCGGGTAGGCAACATGACACGCACCGCATTCGGTTCTCCACTTCTCGTTGGTCGCTGTAAAGACATGGCTGTCCGCGATTGCCTGGAACGACGCGAGTATGAGCGCCAGTGCAAGCGGCGCGGCAGCGAGGAGCCGTGCCTCGGATGGATCCAAATCGAGTTTGTTCATGGACGTGCTCCTACTTGAGCGAGAGCAGATAGGCCAGCACGTTGCCCTTCTCTTCGGGGCTGCAGACGCGCCCGAGCACGTCGCCGCAGTTGCGCTTGAACCATTTCTCGACCTTTTCAACGCTGGTGAAGCGCTGCGGGTTGGCGGTCGGCGCGAGCGGCGCGATGCCCTTGCCAGTCTTCGCGTGCATCCCAGCGTTGCGCGGATCGGCGGTATGGCAGGAGGCACAACTCCAGTCGCTGCCGTGGGTCGACTTGAAGAACTGTTCCCCGACCTGGGCGGAGAAACCGGCAAAGGACTGGGACGTCTGGCGCGCGTCCACTTCGAGGGCGGTCTTCAGGTCCTGGGCAGACTGAGACGCGGCCGCGGCGCCGGTGGCCGAAAATGCCGCAGCGACAGCGATCCGGGTTATAGCTAGGAATCTCATGGGCTAACTCCGTCTTGGGATGACGACGTCAGATTGCGCCGCATTCCTTACCGGTTCCTTAACACCCGTCGCCTTCGATCCGCGGTCACGTCAGCCAGCGCGCCACGATGCCCCAGACATACTCCCGCAAACGGACATGCCATGGACGTCGTTCCCAGCTCGCGTGATGCCATTCCACGCTTTCGCGAAAATCCGCTTCGAACATGGCCTGCACCTGCGCGGCGAAGCCTTGGTCTTCCACCTCCTGATTCGCTTCGAGGTTCCAGCGTAGATTCCACCGGTCGAGATTGCTCGAGCCGATCGACACCCAGCGATCGCAGAGCGCGGTCTTGGCGTGCATCACCCGGGGCTGGTACTCGAAGATGCGCACGCGGTTGCGCAGCAGTCGGGCATAGTATCGCCGTCCCGCGTGGCGCACGGCCGGATGGTCCGTCAGCGGGCCGGGGAGCAGCAGCCTCACGTCGGCGCCGTGGGCAGCCGCCCGGCGCAGCGCGCGGAGCAGCTTCCAGGACGGGACGAAGTACGCGGTCGCGATCCAGACGCGGGTCCGCGCCCTCCGGGCACGGGCGATGACGGAGCGCTTGATGTCGGTATTGGTCGCCGCGATGCGGCCGCGCACGCCGATATCCAGGGCCGGGGGCGTCGGCTCGGCCGCGAGATCCTGCCCGGTCATCCGCAGCCACGACTCGGCGAACAGCGCTTGCCAGTCCCGCACCACCGGACCCTTGATGTCGACCATGGTTTCCCGCCAAGGGTGCCGACCCGGGTCGGGCGGATCGAACGCGTCGGTGATGCCGGCGCCGCCGACGAAGGCTCGCTGCTCGTCCACCAGCAGAAGCTTGCGGTGATTGCGAAACAGGTTGTTAAGCCAGCGGCTGAAGTGCAGGCGGTTGTAGAACGCGAGCTCGACACCCGCTGCCACGAGACGCCCACGATCGCGATTCGAGAGGTCGAGCGCGCCGAAATCGTCGAGCAGCACCTTCACCGTCACACCCCGCGCGGCGGCGGCCGTCAGCGCATCGATGAAGCGGTCGGCGACCGCGCCCGATTCGAAGAGATAGAACTCCAGCTGAACGACCCGATGTGCGCCCGCAATGCAATCGAGCATGCGCGCAAAGAACGTCGGACCGTCGACGAGCAGTTCGACCCGGTTTCCGTCACGCCAGGAACATCGGTACCTGCGCAGCGCAGTTGCCATTCCGGACTATGGTGAACCCACTGCGGGGTCGCCGGCAATTGCGCGTCAGTCCCGTTGTCCCTATGATGCCGCTCGGACGACATGATTGGCGGCCGCTCTGGAACGAAGAGCGCCGTAGCCATCCGGGTCCCCATCCAGCCCGATGCACACTTCCGGTTCCAAGCTACTTTTCGCAGGGACGATTTTCTCGAGCGCCTTCCTGCTTTTTCTGGTCCAGCCCCTGATCGCCAAGCAAATCCTGCCCTGGTTCGGCGGGTCTGCAGCCGTGTGGTCGGTCTGCATGGTTTTCTTCCAGGTCACCCTGTTCGCTGGCCACGCCTATGCGGATTGGGTTTCCCGGCACCTCGCCCCACGAAGGGGCGGCATGGGTGACATGGACATGTAAGTCCGGGTTCCAATGTCGTGGCCCCCGTCGCTCGGGGGCCGACTCGAAAGGCCCGGCGCTGCCGGGCCTTTTTTCTTTCTTTTGACAAATCTCAAGTAAGAAGTCCCCTTGCACCGCCGGAGCGCGATTACGGACCGATCGATCCAAAAAAGTCGTGCCTGTGTTTTCGGCTGGACTTGATTTTTCGGTACACTGCGCCCTCCAGCCGGCGTTCGATCGGTGTCAGATGTTTCCCGGGCCGCTTCGCGGCCCGCGAGTCGAGGGAGGAGCCACGCCAGACAGCTTCGGCTGCGCTCTCTCTCCATCCGATCACGGCCTCGGGATCGTCTATTTCGAACAGGGAGCAGCGTCGAACATGCCAAGCAAAGCCTTGAAGAAGTCCACTCCGCGCAAGCAGGCCTCACGTGCAAGCAAGGCACGGGAGAAAGCACCTGCACGCGCACCGCGCAAGGAAAAATGGGTTTACCTCCTCGAGGAGGGCGAAGCAAGCATGCGCGACCTGCTCGGCGGCAAGGGTGCCAATCTAGCGGAGATGACAGTATTGGGGCTGCCGGTGCCGCCGGGCTTCATCGTGACCACCCGTGCCTGCAACGCCTATCTGGCGGAGGGTGGTTTCCCGGCCGGCCTGTGGGAGCAGGCGAGCGCTGGGCTCGCCAAGGTCGAGAAGCTCGCCGGCAAGAAGTTCGGCGACCCGAAGAATCCGCTGCTCGTTTCGTGCCGCTCGGGTGCCAGATTCTCGATGCCGGGCATGATGGACACCGTGCTCAACATCGGCCTCAACGACGAGGTCGCGGAAGGCCTGATCGAACTCACGCAAGACGAGCGCTTCGTCTACGACGCCTACCGCCGGCTGGTGCAGATGTACGGCACGGTCGTGATGAACCTGCCGGACGAGCCGTTCGAGGAGGTGCTGGGGCGCTATCGCGATGAGCGTGGCGTCGCCAACGACGCAGACCTGGCTCCGGAAGACCTGCGGGCGATCACCGTGGAATTCAAGGACATCTTCCAGCAGCACGCCAAGCGGGAATTTCCGACCGATCCGATGGAGCAGATGCGTCTGGCGACTGAGGCAGTGTTCAAGTCGTGGAACGGCAAGCGCGCCATCGACTACCGGAACGCTGCCGGCATCGCTCACGATCTCGGTACGGCCGTCAACATCATCACGATGGTGTTCGGCAACATGGGAGAGGAGTGCGGCACCGGTGTCGTCACCACCCGCAACGTCTCCACGGGCGAGCGCGAGATCGAGGGCGACTACCTCACGAACGCCCAGGGCGAGGACGTGGTGTCTGGCGTTCGCGCCACCAAGCCGATCTCGGCGCTGCGTGACGAGATGCCCAAAATCTACGCGCAGTTCGAAAAGATCTGCAAGAAGCTCGAGAAGCACTACCGTGACGTCCAGGACGTCGAATTCACCGTAGAGCGCGGCAAGCTCTGGATGCTGCAGACGCGCGACGCGAAGCGTACCGCCAAGGCGGCCGTGCGCATCGCCATCGACCTCGCCACCGAGCGCCTCATCACGCGCGAAGAGGCGGTCATGCGCGTGACGCCGGATCATGTCGACTACTTCCTGCACCCGCAGTTCGATGCGGCCGAAAAAGCGGCTGCAAAGGAGCGCGGAGACAAGATCGCGACCGGGCTCAACGTCTCGCCGGGTGCAGCCAGCGGAATACTGGCCTTCGACGCCGATCTCGCCGAAGAGTGGGGGATCAAGGGCAAGAAGGCCGTCATCATGGTGCGGCCGGAGACGAAACCGGATGACGTGCACGGCATGCTCGCGGCGAGGGGTATTCTGACCAGCCGGGGCGGACGCACCAGCCACGCTGCCTTGGTGGCGCGGCAGTTCGGTAGACCCGCGGTGGTCGGCGTCTCGGCGATGGAGGTGGACGCCGAGAAGCGCCAGTTCACGGTGGGTGGTCGCATCTTCAAGGAAGGCGATTCGGTGTCCATCGACGGCACGACCGGCGAAGTGTTCGCGGGTGAGTTGAATACCGTCATTCCCGGGTTTGACGACGAGTATCTGATCAAGCTTCTCGACTGGGCAGACGGGTTCCGCGAGCTTGGTGTCTGGGCCAATGCCGACTATCCGCGTGATGCGGAGCGCGCACGCGAGTATGGCGCCGAGGGCATCGGCCTCTGCCGTACCGAGCACATGTTCTTCGAGACGGCACGGCTGCCGATCGTGCAGCAGATGATCCTCGCGAAGACGGACGAAGACCGCGCCGGCCCGCTCGCCAAGCTGCTCCCGTTCCAACGTGAGGATTTCATCGGCTTGTTCCGGGCGATGGACGGCCTGCCGGTCACCATTCGACTGATCGATCCGCCTCTGCACGAATTCCTGCCGAGCTTCCACGAACTCCTGCACGACGTGACCGAACTCGAGACCCGCATCTCGATGTCGGGCAGCGATGTCGACACGCAGGGCCTTGCCAGCACACTGAAACAGAAGAAGCACATGCTCGATGCGGTGGATGGCATGCGCGAATCGAACCCGATGCTGGGGCTGCGCGGCGTGCGTCTGGGCATTCACCTGCCCGGACTCGTGCGCATGCAGGTACGCGCCATCATCGAGGCGGCCTGCCAGGTGTCGAAGGAGGGCATCAAAGTCCATCCGAAGATCATGATCCCGCTCATTGCCCACAGCAGCGAGCTCAAGATCGAGGACGAGATCCTCGAGGCCGAGGCAAAGCTGGTCATGAAAGAGCAGGGCATGCGCATCAAGTACGAGTTCGGCACCATGATCGAGATTCCGCGTGCTGCACTCACTGCCGACCAGATCGCGAAGTACGCTCAGTTCTTCTCGTTTGGTACCAACGATCTCACGCAGACCACCTTCGGCATTTCGCGCGATGACGCGGAGACCGGATTCCTGCAGGAGTACCTCCAAAAGCGCATCCTTCCCGAGAACCCCTTCGCCTCCATCGACCAGTCCGGTGTCGGCAAGCTCATGGAGATGGCAGTGAACCTCGGACGCGCCACGCGCCCCGACCTGAACGTCGGTATCTGCGGTGAGCACGGCGGCGATCCGAAGAGCATCGCCTTCTGCCACAAGATCGGGCTCGACTACGTGAGTTGCTCGCCGTTCCGCGTGCCAATCGCACGTTTGGCTGCCGCCCAGGCTGCACTGGCCGAGAAGAACCAGTAAGGAAGGTGGGCGGCGCACGCCGCCCGCTTGCATCGTACAAAGGCCGCGGGCTGAGAAGTCCGCGGCCTTTTCGTTCTTGCCGCGCTTTGCCCAGCCAGCGCACGGACAATTCAGACGCCAGAATAAACAAAGGGGCGCGCCTGCGCGCCTCCGCAAAAAAAAAGCCGCAAACCGCCAGCTTCCGGGATTTCTTCAGGCACTCCCGGAAGGCCTCGGCTCATATTCCACGGCGGGAAGTACGGGCGGCTGGATGCAGCCGCCCGCGACGACGCTGCCTACTCCGGCAGCGCGCCGAAGATGAAGGCCGCCTGGAGCATGATGCCGGGCTTGCCGATGGCGCCGAACCAGCGGTTGAAGATCTCGACAATGGCGCCGCTGCGGTAGATCTCCGCGATCGCACTGTTCACGGCAAGGCGGAAGTTGTCGTCGTTGCGCGGCAGCACGATGGCGTACGGCTCGAAGGAGAGGTCGTCGGTCAGCAGCGCGATCGCCTTCGGGTCCTTCGCCTTCGGTGCCAGAGCCATGAGCAGCACCTTGTCGCTCGCGAACGCGTCGATCTGACCGGCTTCGAGTTGGGCGAGCCCCTCCTCGCGCGTCTTGATCGGTACGAGTGTCGCGTTGATCACGGCCTTCTTCAACGCTTCGTTCAACGCCTTCTCGTTGGTCGTGCCGAGGATGACGCCGATCTTCTTGCCGGAAAAGTCGGAGAGCTGGCGCGCCGTCGAGTCCGCCTTGATGAGCAGCCCGGTACCGTCGACGAACGTGAAGCTCGAGAAGTTCACCTTCTTCATGCGTGAGAGCGTGGCCGTGGTGGAACCGCACTCCATGTCGGCCTGCCCCTTCTCGACCGCTTCGATGCGGTTCTGAACCGTCACCGGCACCCACTTGATCTGGACCCCTTCGGCGCCGACCTGCTGCGCGATGATGCTCACTACGCGCCGGCACAGATCGATGCTGTAGCCGGTCGGATCCTTCGAGCCGTCGACGAACGAGAAGGGTGCCGCGTCGCTGCGGTACGCGATTGCGACGGTCTTCGATTCCTTGATCTTCTTCAGGTGGCCATCGACCTGAGCGCTGGCCAGCGCTGGTACGAAGAGCGCCGCGACAACGAGGGTGGCAAGACGACGAAACATGTGCAGAACTCCTTGGGCGTGGGAAAACTGCCGCGCAGCGTAAGGGTTTTTCGGCCCCGCGGCAAATGAAGCCTGCATGGATTGCCGTGGGGTGCAGCGCGCTCGCGCGCTCGAACTGCGTCGGCAGTGCGCAGACGCACGCTGATTCGCTACCATGTCGACATCACGCGGAGGCGACGATGGCGGCGGACGGACTGAAAACGGGATTGAAGGGCGAGGCGGAGCTCGTCGTGGGCGAGGAACACACCGCGCTGCGCGTCGGCAGCGGTCGGGTGCGGGTTTTCGCAACGCCACTTATGCTCGCGCTGATGGAGAGTGCCGCGGTCGCCGCCGCCGAAGACGCGCTGGCACCCGGCCAGCAGAGCGTCGGCACCCACCTCGACGTTCGACACCTCGCCGCGACCCCGGTCGGCATGCGCGTGCGCGCGACGGCGGAGCTACTGAAGGCAGATGAGCGCACGCTCACCTTTCGCGTCGCCGCGGTCGACGAGAAGGAACCGATCGGCGAGGGAACACACGTCCGCGCGCTCGTCGATGCCGAGCGCTTCAGCGCGCGCCTGCAGGCCAAACTCGATCAGGCCGGCCCGAGCTCGTAGCGCCGGCCGCACAGCCGCTCGCCCGCTGCTACATCGTACCCGGACACCGACAACTTCCGCTCTTCAATGGCACGATAACTGCCGATTCAGCGCCTCGTCGTCCCTGGCGGATGGTCCGCCAGAGCACAAATCAAGAACGAGGCATCGCATGCTCAGAATCGCCAAACGCGCCGATCACCGGCCCGCCGACCCCCGCGAGGCGAGAAGGCTCGTCTCGGAACTGCCGTCCGATGATCCCCTCCGCTCTCTCGAGCAGGTCGTCGAATGGATCGAAACTTTGACGGCGTTGCCGGAGGTTCGACTCGACAAGCGCTTCGAGGCAATCAGCGTCTTCGAAGAGACGGCGACCCTGCTGGAACGTCGTGTCGCCCGCGACTATGGCCGCAGCGGCCGGCTTCCCGCGGTTCGCGAACAGCGCCTGTGGAACGCCGCCTATCGACTCTGGCATCAGCTGGGGGTCGCCTATCAGCTGTGCATGATGGAGTACGACACCGGGGTGACTGGCGCCGCGTCGCTGCAGTTGCGCGCCCCGGTCATGGGATGTCACGCCATGCGCGCGCTGCGCAAGGAGATGAAATGGGTGCTGCTGCGCCATGGCCGGGTCGAAGGCCGACTGTGGCAGGAGGCGGCGCGCGTCTACCAAGTCGCCCAGAAGCACAGCTGCGCGCGCAAGGAGGTCACGCTACATCCGGGTCAGGCCGGGCGTTCAACGGCCGAGCGCGAACTCGTCAAGATGCTGCTGCTCGCCGTCTCATCGCCCGCCAGCCTGATGCCTCTGCAGATCGATATCGCCGCCCATCTGGTGTCGCGTTGCGCGGAATTCGTGTCCATTGAGCCACGCCGCAGTGCCGACACGACGCACGCCTTCGACTTGGGCTGCGAACAAGCACCGCGACGGGTACGGCCCGAGGACGAGGGTGCACCATTGCGCTATCTCGCGAGTCACGGAGGACTGCCGCATCTCGAACGCATCAGCAAGGACCTCGCGCAGCAGGGCACTGTTGAAGGAACGGCCTTCGGCGGATACGAGCCGCGCATGGTGCGCGAGGTCGCCCAGCACCTCACCCTCTACTGGTCTGCGAGTCCGCCGCAACGTGAATACGAACGTCATGCGGCGATGTCGCGCGTGAACATCGTGCCGGGATTTCAGGGCCTGATCGATGCACTGCAGGGTTACGTCGGCGGACCCTTCGTCGATGACGTAACCGAAAGCTGGATCGCCGAGAACGTGAGCCGCGGTGGCTATGGCGCGGTCATCTCGCATGTCAAAGGAGACTGGGTGCGCGTCGGTGCATTGGTTGCGATCAAACCCGAGGCGGCGCCGGTGTGGGGCGTCGGTGTGGTGAGGCGCATGTCTCGTGATGAGAACCGTCAGTGCAACGTCGGCATCGAGTCTTTCGCGAAGGCCGCCATTCCGGTCCATCTGGTGGCGGTGGGAACGGCGATCTCCCCGAACCCGTCGGATCATTTTCCCAACGCGGCTGTGCTCGGCCTGAACCTAAAGTGCTCGGGCGAGGCCGACCTCGTGCTGGAGGCAGGTGCTTTCTCGTCTCGCCTGCCCATGGAGATGGTCGCGCGCGGCGTCATTCACACGCTGGCTCCGGTCGGCTTCGTCGAGGGTGGAGATGACTTCGACATCGCACGCTATCGGATAGACGCGTCAAGGCCGGCGTGAGCGACTGCCGGAACCTGCAGGCGAAGAAAGGCGGCGCGAGCCGCCTTTCTTCTTGACTGCGCGGGCACCACCATCCGCCCGCTTGCTTGAGGGGCGCCCCCCGCGAATGCCGCCGGACCGGCATCTTGAACCTGGGGTCCAAGAGTGGTCGCTTTCCGAACGCATCAGGCAAATCCGATTCGGAGTCGCACAACAGCGCTGCTTAAGTCCGCAACCAAATAAACTATATTGGTTCAAAGAGTATATGGTCCGGACGGCACCGCAGGGGACATAAACCGCGACGCAATCAGCTCTGTTGCTCCTGATCCGTCAGCGCGCCGTCAACGGCCGCCTGCATGATTCCGATTCTACGCTTGAAGTCCGTGATGTCAATTGCTCCGCCGGCCCGTGCCGCGAGCAACTCGTGCGCGATATTAAGAGCGGCCATCACCGCAATTCGCTCGACGCCGACGACCTTTCCCTGCTCGCGGATCTCGCGCATCTTGCGATCGAGATAGACCACCGCCTCCAGCAGTTCCTTCTCCTGGTTCGGCGGGCACACCACCCGGTATTCGCGGCCCATGATGGTGACATCGAGAGTCTTGGGCGCTGCACTCATGGCATTTCGTCCGGCAGTTGTTCAACCAGTTTCTCAAGCCGCTCCCGCGCGCCCTCAAGGCGCTCCTGGAACTGGCGCAGCTCGTTGCGGCTTTCGCCAAGCTCGTCGTGCAGCCGCCTGTTCTCGGAGCGCAGCCTGTGACAGGTTTCCACCAGCAGCATCAACTTTGTCTCGAAAGCAGCAATCTCAGTATCCATAGTCGAACTATAGTGACATAAATTCCGCAACGTCAATCACGAGCGTCGGGAAGTGAATGTTGCTTCGGAGGTGCTCCCCCGACGCGATGCGCAGACGGCGGGACTGCGGCGGGCGCTGCGCACATGGCCGCGCGAGCCCGTGTTACCGGCACTTTCCGGCGTGCGTCGGCTATACTCCAGCCGGTTGGAGGTGCTGCTGCCAGTTCACTCGGCGGCGGTTAAACGGGAAGCAGGTGAGGTGTCGCGCCAGCGGTGCCAATTCCTGTGCTGCCCCCGCAACGGTAAGCGAGATGGGCGCGCAAGCAACGCCACTGTGGGACAACCCCATGGGAAGGCGGCGCGCCGGTGACCCCCGAGTCCCGCTCGCGAGCCCGGATACCGGCCTTCGACGATAGCAATGGACTTTCCGCGGAGGGCGGATCGACGCGCCTCCCCGGCTCACGGCCCCTCTCTGCACGATGTCCGATCCTTTTTCGATCGACACGGCGTGCGGAGGGCACGCCACAAGCCAGGGAGAATCAAAAATGGAATATCGCGTCCTCATGGGGATCGCCGCGCTTGCCGCCCCCGTCTGTGGTCTTGCCCAGTCCGTCGCCGTCGGCGACGAGGTGGTGGTGACGGCAACCCGCTTTCCGGCCGAGAACCGGGATCTTCCGATCGGAGTCAGCGTCATCACTGCGGACGAGATATCCCGCAGCGGTTCGCAGACGCTTCCGCAACTGCTGTCCCTGCACGCCGGCGTACAGATTCGCGACGCCTCCGGCAGCCCGGATCAGCAGGTCGATATGCGCGGCTTCGGTGTCACGGGTGACCAGAACACCCTGGTCCTGCTCGATGGGCAGCGCCTCTCCGAGAACGAACTCACCACCGCACGCTGGTCGACGGTACCGCTGGATTCCATCGAGCGCATCGAGATCCAGCGCGGCAGCGGGGCCGTACTCTACGGCGGCGGTGCCACGGGTGGCGTCATCAACATCATCACCAAGGCGCCGAAGGCGGGCACCGTGAGCGGACAGGCGCTCGCGCTCGGCGGCAGCTACAGCACGGTGCGCGCGGAAGCCGGCGCCAGCGCCGGCGGCGAGAACGTCGCGGCCAACGCCTACGTGGGCTATAACGGCTCCGACAACTATCGGGAGAACAATCGCTTCTCGCAGGGCAGCGGCACGGGCGAATTGCGCTGGTTCGACGCGGTGAGTTCGATCAGTCTGCGGGCATTTGGCAACGACCAGAGCCTCCAGCTTCCCGGCGCCCTGACCGCCGAGCGGATCGCGCGCAATCCGCGAGCGGCGTCCACCCCCAACGACTCCTCTACGCTGAGGGGCTGGGGCACCATCCTGAGCGGCCGGGAGCGGATCGGGGACGGCGAACTCGCCATCGATGCGACCTATCGCAACCGGGCCGCCAACGCCTCGATCCTGTTTTTCGGCAACACCTTCAATACGCAGACCGACGTCGACATCTGGACGCTGTCGCCGCGTGGACGCCTCCCGTACTCCCTCTTCGGCTTCGAGCACACCCTGGTCACGGGCTGGGATGCCTCGTGGTGGTACTACAACCAGAACCGTGACTTCGGACCGGCGCGACTCAAAGCCGATCAGACCGACTTCGCGCTGTATGCGCAGCAGACCTCGCAGCTCACGCCGACGACCGTGTTTTCCTACGGCGGCCGGGTGCAGCAGGTCTCCCGTTTCGCCCAGGACCGGGAAAGCATCGAGCCTTATGCGAGTGGATCGTCCACCGGAAATCCGGTGGCGTGGGAATTCGCGCTGCGGCAAGGTCTGGTCGACGGGCTCTTTGCGTTCGGCAAGTATGGGCGCAGCTTCCGCGTGCCCAATGTCGACGAACTTTTCAACCAGTTCGGCGGACCGAACTTCGACCCGGTGGTGAACAATCTTGCCATTCAGACCTCGCTCGGCGGCGAGGTGGGCCTCGACTACGCAGCGCGCGAATACTCGCTTCGCACCACGTTCTACGACATGCAGCTCAACAACGAGATCTACTTCAATCCGGTCACCTTCACCAATGTCAACCTGCCCCCCACGGAGCGCTATGGCGTGGAGGTGACGGCGCGCTGGTCGCCATCCGAAGTTTTCGACCTCTCGGCCAACTACACCTACGCGATCGCCCAATTCCGCAGCGGCGACGCGGGCGGTGCTGCGCTCGCCGGCAAGACCGTTCCGCTGGTTGCCAAGAACAAGGTGAACGGGCAGATGCTCTGGCGCTTTCTGCCAAAGGCCCGCTTTTACACGACGGTGAGTTACGTGGGCGATCAGTTCTTCGACGGTGATGCAACCAACACCTTCGGCCAGAAGATCCCGTCCTACACGCTGGTGAATCTGAAGGCGGAGTACGACATCGAGGGCTGGACGCTCGCCACCGGCGTGAACAACCTGTTCAACGAGAAGTACTTCAACTATGGGCTGGTGGTGGCGCCCACGTACATCGCCTATCCGCAGGCCGGCGTTACGTTCTTCGGCTCGGCGCGATACGCGTTTCGCTGACCGTGGCAAGCGGCTTTGACCGGCGCGCGCGCGCTGCCGCATAATCCGGCGCTCGCCGCGCGTCGCGGCCGTGCTCACCACCGTGCCGCCCGCCATCTCCGCCACCCCCTCCCCGACCCCGGCCGCCGCTGCTGACAATCGCGCACTGCTGCGCCGGCTGCTCTCCTACATGCTGCCGTACTGGCAGCGCTTTCTCGTGGCGATGGTCGGCATGGTCGTGGCGGCGGTGACGCAGCCGGCGCTCGCCGCCCTCATGAAACCGCTGCTAGACGGCACCTTCGTCCACCGCGATCCGTTCTGGATACGGCTCGCCCCGGTGCTGATCGTGGGGCTGATGCTGGTCCAGGGCTTCGGCACCTTCGTTTCCGTCTACGGCTCGAACTGGCTCGGCAACAAGGTTGTGTACGACCTGCGCACGCAGATGTTCCGCAAGCTGCTCTCGCTGCCAACCGCGTACTTCGAGAGCAACGCGAGCGGTATCGTCGTCTCGCGCTTCACCTTCGACGCGATGCAGGTGGCGCTCGGCACCAGCAGTGTGGCCACGGTGATCATCAAGGATGGGCTCTCCATCATCGCGCTCATGGGCTATCTGCTGTACCTCAACTGGAAGCTCACGCTGCTCACCTTCGTCATCGTGCCGCCCATCATGCTCGTGGTCGGCACCGTGAGCCGGCGGCTGCGCGCCATGAGTGAGGGTGCGCAGGAAGCGATGGGGGATCTCAACCAGGTGCTGAACGAGACCACCGCGGGCGTCAAGGTGGTCAAGGCGTTCGGCGGGCAGGGCTACGAGGCGGGACGGTTCGCGGAACAGGCGGCGCGCGTGCGCCGCTTCAACATGAAGCGCGAGACGGCAGCGGCAGCCAACTGGCCGCTGGTGCAGGTCGTGGTTTCCATCGGGGTGGCGGCGATCGTCTATCTCGCGGTGCTGCAGTCGGCCAACGACCAGACGACGGTGGGCGGCTTCGTCTCTTTCCTGGTGGCGGCGATGCTGCTGATCGCACCGCTCAAGCGCCTGACGACGGTCAACGAGAGCATGCAGCGCAGCCTCGCAGCCGCGGCGACTGTGTTCGAGTTTCTCGACGAGCCTGAGGAAGCCGACACCGGCAGCGTGACGCTGGAGCGTGCACGCGGCGCGATTCGCTATGAGCACGCGAGCTTCGCTTACGCCGGATCGGAAGCGCGCGCCGTCGACGACGTCTCGCTCGACATCCTCCCCGGTGAGACGGTCGCGCTGGTCGGACCGTCGGGTGCCGGCAAGACCACCCTGGTTGCCCTGCTGCCGCGCTTCTACGAGCTCACCGGTGGCCGCATCCAGCTCGACGGCCACGATCTTGCGGAGCTCACGCTGGCAAGCCTGCGCGCCAATATCAGCTTCGTGTCGCAGGAGATCGTGCTCTTCGACGACACGCATCGCGGCGAACATCGCCTACGGCGCGCGCGCGGGTGCCACGGACGACGAGATCATCGCCGCCGCCCGGGCGGCGCACGCGTGGGATTTCATTTCGCGGCTGCCGCAGGGCCTGCAGACGCCGGCGGGGGAGCGCGGCGTCAAGCTCTCGGGCGGTCAACGGCAGCGCATCGCGATCGCCCGTGCCTTCCTCAAGGACGCGCCGGTGCTGGTGCTGGACGAGGCGACGTCTGCGCTCGACGCGGAGTCCGAGCGCCACGTGCAGGAAGCGCTCGCCACGCTGATGCGCGGGCGCACCACGCTCGTCATCGCCCACCGCCTGTCGACGGTCGAGAACGCCGACCGCATCGTCGTGCTGGAGCGCGGGCGCATCGTCGAGATCGGCAAGCACGATGAGCTCATCGCACACGAGGGACTCTACGCCAGGCTCTATCGGCTCAACCTCGAAGCGCCGCCCGCCGTCGTCGCGGACTGAAGGCAAGCGCCGGGCTCAAGCCTGGCGCAGCGCCGAGACCAGCGGTGCCCAGCTGTTTTCCCGGCGCAGCTGCTCTCCCGCGCTGCGCGCGCGGTCGCGGTATTCCGGGTAGTCGGCCAGCAGTTGCTGGCAAGCCTGCCAGAGGCGCTCGGGATCGGCTTCATCGACCACTGCGCCGGCGTCGAAGCGTTGCACCAAGCCGGCCATCGAAGTGCCCGCAACGGTGACGACCGGGCAGCCGGAGCTCAGCGAGTCCAGGGTGATCGCGCTCATCTTCGACGCGTACTCCTCGCGCCGGTACGGCTGCAGCGATATGCCGCCGGGGAAGAGCGCCGCGTACTCCTTCGGCATCAGCGGATCGGGCAGCAATCTGAGCCCCGGATAGGCGATGCCACGCAGCCGCTCGACGTGCGCGCGGGTATCGGCATCGTGGCGCCCGTAGTGATCGCCGCAAGTCTGCACCGTGATGGGCACGCTGGCGCGGACCGCTGCAAGATGTGCGACGAAATCGACGACCGCGCCGAAGCCCTTGTCCGCGCGCGCGGCGCCGGCATAGAGCAGATGCCGGAACGGGCCCGGCTCGGCGGGGAATGCGCCTGCGTCGAGACCCGGCGGCAGGCTCAGTGTGGCGGCATTCTCGAACCCGCAGTCACGGAAGATCTGCTCGATGGCAGGCGTCGTCCCGAGCATGGTCAGATGCGGCTGCTTCAAAGCGATCGCGCGGAAACGGGCGAGCTTGCGCGCCCCCAGCCGGCGTACCTGATGGAAATAGAGGAATACCTTGCCGGGAGGAATCTGCCGCCCGGCCGCCCAGTCGAGCGCGTACAGGTCGAGCGTGCCGGCGGTCGTCACCACGATGCGCCCAGGCTGGCGCAGCAGCCGGCGATAGAGCAGCCATGCCTGGAGCTTGCGCAAACGCCGGCGAAAATAGGGGTGGACGGCGCTCACCATGGCGCTCAACTCGGGCAGCGCCGCCGCGCGCCCGACCCAGAGGTGGAAGCTCAGTCCCGCCCCGGCGACACACAGACTCTTGACGACGTTGAGCGCGTGACCGGAGACGCCCTCCAGCGTCGGTTCGACGATGTGAACCGGCGGCGGACTGCTCACGGCCGCGGCGGGCGCACCAGCGGTTCCTGCCTTGGCGGGCTCCAGTCCTGCGTGAGCTCGTGGCACTTGGCGTGACGCCAGAAGCTTCCCTCGAGGTTGCCGAAGGCGATGACGAAGCCGGCCCAGCCGTCGAGGCAGCCGAGCTTGATGAAGTAATGCTTGATGAACGCCCAGATACCATGGCCGAGGGCGCGCCACATCGTCGCACCGTCGCGCTGGAGCTTGACCGCGCCCAGCGTCGAGTAGCGATTCATCTTGCGGATGATCTCGTCGAAGTCGCGAAACGGGACTTGCCAGATGGGTTGGCGCAGATGGCCGAGGCCGCGCGAGCTGTGGCTCGAATAGCCTTCGTGCACCGGCTCCAGCGTGTAACTCATGGCGCCGCGCTTGAAGAGCTGCGGTTGCCGATAGTTCGGATACCAGCCGCCGAAGCGGATCCAGCGCCCCATCATCCAGTTGCGGCGCGGCACCAGATACACGTCATGTGGCGGTTCACCGGCAATGAGATCGAGGATCTCGTCTCGCGTCTCCGGCGTGCAGCGCTCGTCCGAATCCAAGCTGAAGATCCAGTCGCCGCGGCACGCAGCGATCGCGCTGTTGCGCAGCTCGCCGAAACCGTTGAAAGGGATCTGCACCACGCGTGCGCCGAGCTTCTCGGCAATTTCGGCCGTGCCGTCGGTGCTGCCCGAGTCGCAGACGATCACCTCGTCGGCCCACAGCACGCTGGAGACGGCGGCTTCGATCTTGTCGGCCTCGTTGAAGGCGATGACGTACGCGGAGATGGTTTTCATGGTCGTGGCCGGGGAGAGCGGAAAGCGGCGCCCGTGACGCCGCGGCTGCCGGCAGAGCGCCGATTCTCTCGCGCGTCCGCCGGCTTGTCCATTGAGGAACCGCTTAACTTCTCCACGGAGCGCGTTTGTCGCGAAATGCGGCTGATGGCCAGGCGGACGACGAAGGTCGTAGCCAGACCGCGCAGCGCGGAACAGGGGTCCCCTTCCGGGGATGCGACCGCAGAACGGGATGCGGGAGCCCGTGGCGCGGTCTGTCCCGGCGCCCTCTACTGCCCGATCCCCCTGCGGATCCCCTCGGGCTGGCGCTCCGACTACGAGGCCGAGGAGTCCAACGCCGCCAGCGCCGCATTTCGCGCAAACCCTGAAGGGCCGGAGCTTTCCGGGCGCTTGGCATTGTCGCTCGGCTGGCCGATGCGACCCGGCCACGGCGTGCGCAGCATTGGGGCGGGCCGGGGCGCGGAAGGCTGCGTTGAAACGATGTTGATCGGGTCGCTTGCGGCTGCTCCCGCACTCGGCCTGCGGCTACCGAATCGCAGCCGCCCCGATATCGGCTGCACCTCGCTTCGAACCATGCAGCGCCGGAGCGCGGCAGGAGGGACCCCCACGGGGGATCGGGCAGCGCAGGCGAACACGGGGTCGCGCGAATCGAAACAGGTGGTTCGCTTCACTGCACACGTGCCGCGGTGCCACGATGCGCGACCCATCCCGGAGAGCCACCGTCGCGCCCGCATGGGAGTGAAGCGGAGGTTCCTTAAGCCGGGCCGGCTCGCGGCGCCATGCCGGCGCCGAGCACGCCAATCAACCAGCAATAGAACAGCCCTTCCGAATGGTCCAGCAGCAAAGTGTTGAACAAGCATCCCAACGCCATCGCCAGCACCAGCCCGGAGGCGAGACTGCGATCGAGCGGTGGCGACACCCGGCGCGCGACCCGCCAGTGGGTGACGAGCAGGCCGACGAAGCCGGCCAGACCGAATATGCCGAGCTGCGCCGCCATCAGCAGGTATTCGCTGTGCGGATGGCCGGGATCGATGCGGCCGGTGCCCTTGACGCGCTCGCCGTAGGCCATCGAAAAACCGCCGGTGCCGACCCCGGTGAGCGGGCGTTCCTGGATCATTCGCAGCGTGTTGGTATAGAACTCCAGGCGCCAGCCGACCGAGGTGTCGGCGGGCTGGTCCGGATGCCACTGCGAGTATTCCGTGAGCCCGCGGTTCACCGCATCGCGAAACGGTGTCGAGCCGTAGAAGGCGCCGCCTGCGAGCAGCACCAGTGCAAGCAGCCCGATCGCGAGGTTCTTCCAGCCGGCGCGCTCGAAGAGAAAGAACACCAGCAGCAACCCAGCAACCAGATAGCCCGTCCGCCCCTGCACCATGAAGACCGCGTTGAAGAGCGCGAGAAAGGCGAGCGCGTAGAGCAGACCGCGCCGCGCCTTGTTGACCTCGTCACGCGCGAGGCAGGCGAGCGCAAAGGCGGCGTATGCCATGAAAAAATTCTGCGTCACGTGCAGACGGAACACCGTCGGATCCTCGCGCGTACCGCGGAAGATGCCGTCCGGGAAGAGGCCGAGCCCGATGAGATACGACAGCGCAAGCGTGATCAGCATGCCGGCCAGAAACGCCCAGACGGCGTAGCGGCGGAATCGCGGCTCGCCGAAGACCGCGACCAGCATCGGCACCAGCAACAAGTCCTGATATTTGCTGAGCTGCGCTGCTGCAGGTGCGGGCGGCGCGGCGCCGTAGGCAGTGCCGAGCGCGAGCAGCGCAAACAGCACCAGCGCGGCGAGCGCAGCGGGATTCTGCCGGGCGGCCTGCCATTTCCCGGCGAAATCTCCGCTGACGAGCCAGGCAAACACGAAGGCTCCCACCAATACGCCGTCGGCCGCGACCGAGAGCGGGAGAGCCAGTCCGAGCGCCACCGCCAGCCAGCGCGCGACCTCCTCACTGCGCGAGCGCAGGCTGCCCAGAGCCGTCGGCCCGCTCACGCGGTCGCCCGGGTGACGGGTGCCGAGACGTCTGTCGCGCGAAATTCCTCGACCCAGCGCATGAGCCCGGCGCGTGCTGCCTCGTCGTCGAGCGCGGTGTCGCGCTCCAGCCACGCCGCAGCCTCGGCGAACCACTGTGCATCGACGGGGCGCGCCCTGGCTACGCGCAGCTTTGGATGCGGCGTCGGCAGCGTGTGCTCGTCGTCTGCCAGCAGTTCCTCGTAGAGCTTCTCGCCCGGCCGCAGCCCGGTGAACACGATGCGAATGTCGTTCTCGCCGAAACCCGAGAGGCGGATCATGTCACGCGCCAGGTCGACGATGCGTACCGGCTCGCCCATGTCGAGCACGAAGATCTCGCCGCCGGCACCCATGAGGCCGGCCTGCAGCACGAGCTGCGATGCCTCGGGAATCGACATGAAGTAGCGCGTGATCTCCGGGTCGGTGACGGTCACCGGCCCGCCGCGTTCGATCTGCTCCTTGAAGCGCGGGATGACACTGCCGGCGCTGCCGAGGACGTTGCCGAAGCGCACCATGACGAAGCGCGTGCCATCGAGGTGCTGCAGGGCCTGACAGAGCATCTCGGCCAGGCGTTTGGTGGCGCCCATGACGTTGGTGGGATTGACCGCCTTGTCGGTGGACACGAGCACGAACTTCTCGACCCCGGCGACCTGCGCCGCGCGCGCCATGACCAACGTGCCGAAGGCGTTGTTGCGCACCGCTTCCCAGGCATTTTCCTCCTCCATCAGCGGCACGTGCTTGTAGGCTGCGGCGTGAAACACGACGGAGGGCCGCTGCGCCGACATCACCTGCGCGATGCGCTCCGCACGCTTCACGTCGCCGATCGCGCAGACGACGTCGACGTCGGGATAGCGGTCCAGGAACTCCTGCTGGATCCGGTACAGCGCGAACTCGCTGTGGTCGAAGAGCACGAGCCGCGTCAGCCGGAAACGTGCGAGCTGGCGGCACAGCTCGGAACCGATCGAGCCGCCGGCGCCGGTGACGAGTACCACGCGCCCATCGAGCCAGCCGTGCAATCCGTCGAGGTCGAGCTCGACCGGATCGCGGCCGAGGAGATCGTCAAGTTCGACCCGGCGGACCTGCGAAATGGTGACCTTGCCGCCGACGAGATCCTCCATCGCCGGCACCGTCAGCGCCTTCACGCCGGCTGCGGTGCACAGGTCCACTGCCCGCCGCCGCTGCGAATGACTCGCGCCCGGCATCGCGACAATCGCCGTCTCCACTTCGAGCTCGCTCGACCAGCGTGCGAGATCCGCCAGCGGACCGAGAATGCGCTGCCCCTGCAGCACGAGACCCGCCTTGCGCGTGTCGTCGTCGAGCAGGCCGACGACGCGCCATTCCTTGCTGCGCGTGAGCTCCTTGATCAACGTGACGGCAGCATCGCCCGCACCCAGCACCAGCACCGGCCGCCCGGATGTCGCGGCGAGATTGTAGAGACGGCGCTCCTTCATGCCGCGGTAGAGGATGCGGTTGCCGCTCATGAGCAGAAGCAGCAGCACCGGGTCCATGATCAGCACCGACCGCGGCACCGAGCGGGCAAGATCGAGTATGGAGACGAGCAGCGGCACCGCGAGCGCCGCCAGCCCCACCGCCAGCACGATGCGCTTGATATCGGGAAGGCTCGCATAGCGCCACATGCCGCGGTAGAGCCGGAAGCCGTGGAAGCAGACCGCCTGCAGCAGCACCACCCACGGCAGCGTCTGCAGCAGGTTCTCCGCGTATTCGGTCGGCACGTCGAGATTGAACCGCAGCCAATAGGCGAGCACCCAGGCGCAGGCCGAAGCCGCGATGTCGTGCAGCATCGCCAGCAGGGCGCGGAAAGTGAAGCGGGAAGGGGATGCCACGATCAGGCCGGCGCCTGCATTTTCCACCGCCGGTCGATGGCCACCATGCCGACGGCGTAGAGCACGGCCCAGGCAGCCAGCACGGCGATCTGTGTCGAGGGATCGCTCTGCGCCCCCCACACGGCGCTGGCGCCGGCGGCGAGCATCACCAGGTACTCCGCGAACGCGGTGCGACGGTGACCCCAGCCCATGCGCACCAGGCGCTGGTAATAGTGCTCCTTGTGCGCCTCCCACACCTTGTCGCCACGCAGGAGCCGCCGCACGAGGGTGACGGTCGCATCGACCACGAACGGGGAAAACACCAGCAGCGGAAACCAGATCGGCCACGCGCCGACGCGCCAGCCGAGCAAGCCGAACGCCGCCGCCAGGAAGCCGAGCGGAATCGACCCGGCATCGCCCATGAAGATGCGGGCCGGGTGCAGGTTGAAGACGAGGAAGGCGGCGGCGGCGCCCGTGATGCTCAGGCTCGCTGCGGCGAGGTCGATCTGGCCAGCACCGAGGGCGGCGAGTCCGCTGCAGCCGAAGCCGATCGCGGCCATGCCTCCGGCAAGGCCGTCCGAGCCATCCATGAAGTTGTAGAGATTGGCGAGCCAGGTCGTAACCAGGGTGGCCACCGCAACCCACAAGAGCGGCAGGCCCGCCAGCACCCAGGCCGAAAAGGCCGCGGCGACGACGAGCTGGGCGGCAAATCGCACCGTCACCGGCAGACCACGCACGTCATCGACGAAGGAAAGCAGCGCGAGCAGCAGCGCGGGAACCAGCCAAAGCAGGCTCGACGGCAGGAGGACGACGCCGACGCAAGCGAGTGCGGCCATGATCGCGAGGCCCCCCGTGCGCGGAACGGGATCGGCATGCAGCGAGCGCTCGTTGGGATGATCGAGCACGAGGCGCGCGAAACGGCTCTTCAGCATCCAGGCGATCAATGCGGAAGTAATCACGAATGCAAGGGCGGGAAGCGCGGCGATCGCGAGCATGGTGTGAGTGGACGGGCGCGCACGCCTGTCATGAAGACGGGGATTTTACAGGAGACGCGTAGCCAAGTCGGGACGGCACGGGTACGGGTCGCGCACAACGACGAAGCCAGCCGCGCCCTTCTGGTAGACTGCCGGCGTTTCCACCATGGCCCGACAGGACACAGAACGCACGAGAATGCTGCTTGCTTTGCACGAGCAAACATTCCGTATCGCGCGAGAGCCCCATCGATGAAGCGTCTGTTTCTGACTGGCCACGAAGGGTTCGTCGGCCAGACCCTGCGTACGTGGCTGGCAGCGCCACATGCATCTGCACCGGGCATCGAGCTCGTCCTGCCGCAGAGTCGTTACGACCTGACCAACCCCGCCTCACTCGAACGTGCGCTGCCCGATGCGTTCGATTTCGTCATACACCTCGCTGCGCAGTCGTTCGTCCCGGAGTCGTTTCGCGATCCCAGGCACACCTTCGACGTCAATTTCATGGGGACGCTCAATCTCTTCCAGGCACTGAAGAACCGCGGCTTCGCGGGGCGCGTGCTCTACGTGAGCTCGGCAGAGGTGTACGGACAGGTGCCGTCGGCGGAGATGCCGATCGACGAGAGCCGACCGCTTGAGCCGCGCAGCCCATACGGCGTGAGCAAGGTCGCCGCCGAGGCGCTGTGCGGCCAATGGGGCCGCACCGAGGGTCTCGATGTCGTCGTCGTGCGGCCTTTCAACCACATCGGTCCCGGGCAGACCGACCGCTTCGTGGTCGCGAGCTTCACGCGCCAAGTGGCGGAGATCAAGCTCGGGCTGCGTTCTACGTCATCGAGATCGGTGACGTCGAAGTGACGCGCGACTTCACGGACGCACGCGACGTGGTCGAGGCCTACCTGCGCCTGCTAGAGCGTGGCGTCGCCGGAGAAACATACAACGTCTGCTCCGGTCGGGAAGTCTGGGTCCGCGACCTGCTGCCGCTGCTCTTCGAACTCGCCGCCGTCGACGCACGCGTCGCGCAGGATCCGGCGCGGATGCGCCCGGCTGAGCAGAAGCGCCTGCTGGGATCGTACGAGAAGCTGCGCCGCGCGACCTCCTGGGCGCCGACGATCCCGCTTCGCACATCGCTCGCGGACGCACTCGCATGGTGGGAACAGAAGCTCGCGCGCGGGTGAACCCGCACGTGAGCTGACCCGCAACAGTGTCTGCGCCGGTGCCTAGGGTGCGGCGACCGAGCGCACTCTTCAGCGCTGCCGCGAGCCTGGGCGGGCTCATCGTGCCGCTCGCGGTCTTCGTCGTCGCAGCGCCGAAGGTCGTCGACGGACTCGGCCGCGAACGCTTCGGGGTGCTCATGGTCGTGGTCGCGGTGACTTCGCTCGTCACCAGCATGGATCTCGGGCTCGGTGCCGGCGGCGTGCGGCTCGTCGCCCGCGCCGCGGGCAAGCGCGACATGGTCGTCGCAGCCGAGGTGGTGCGCGAGGTCTTCACCGTGTTCAGCGGGCTCGCGATCCTGGTGGCGGGCGTCGGGTTCCTGCTAGCCGATCCGCTGGCACGTCTGCTCTTCCCCGACACCTCGCTTCCCATCGCCGAGACGCGCCTGGTGATCACACTCGCCTCGGTGCTCGCGGCCGTCGCTTTCGTCGGCGCTGGCACGGCGGTGCTGCCGCGAGGCATGGAGGCGATGCCCTTCGTCTCCGGCGCACAGGGGCTCTACAGCACGGCCATCTGGCTCGGCGCATGGGGACTGGTTGCGCTGGGCAAGGGACTGGTGGCGATACTCGTCTGGATCATCGCCACCAACACCTTGCTGTCGCTCGCATTCGCCGCCTGGGGTTTGTACCATTGCCCGGAGGCGAGCTTCCGACCCACCCGGACGTTGACGCACCTGCGTGGCGTGCTCGCCTTCAACACCTTCGCCTTTGCCGCCCAGATCAACGCCGCACTGGTCAACAACCTCGACAAACTGCTGATCTCGTCCGTGCTCGGTCCGGTAAGCGTCGCCCACTACAGCCTGGTGTCGAACATCGCGGCGAAACTGCCCCTGGTCGCCTCGGCGCTTGCCGCCTTCGTCTACCCGCGCGCCTCGCACCTGTCGATAGCCGACAGGAACGCACCGATCCAGGAACTCTATGTGCGGGTGTCGCGCTATCTCACGCTCATGCTGGCACCGTTGACGGTGCTGATGCTTGCCCTGGCGCCCGCGGCGCTGCGCATATGGATGGGCGAGGACTTCGCGCGCGAGGTGGCAGCGCCGACCCTGGTGCTGCTCACGGCCTATGCCATCGCAGCGGTATCGGTGGTGCCGTCGCTCGTCTTCAATGCCATGGGCAATTCGCGCATCGGCGCCGTCTTCAGCGGCATTGCAGTACTGCTCACGGCAGCCGGCAGCATCGCCCTGATCGCTCCCTTCGGCATCCTCGGCGTCGCCATCGGGGTGCTGATCGGGATGCTGCAAAGCGTGGTCTACGCCGGCCTGCTGGAGCGTTCGCTGGACCTCGGCTGGTTCCGCGCGCGCCGTGGATTTCTCGTGCAGGTTGCGCTGTGTCTGGCGGTGCAGGCCGCGGTACTCCTGCTCCTGCAGGGGTTCGTCGGCGGCTTCGTGAGCCTCGTGAGTGTCAGTGCGCTGGGCGGCTGCGCTTTCTTCGTGGCGTGGGCCGTCTTCGGCTTCGTCACCGCGGAAGACCGGGCGCTGCTGCGGAGGCTGCTGCAGCCCGGCCGGCGCGGCATCTAGATCATGTTGAGGTCGCTCATTCGCTCGGCCGCCAGGAACGTCCGGCGCTATCTGATCGGAGATCTGCCGACGCAGCAATTGAACACGCTGCTCCTGCTCGGCAAGCTGCATGCGGAGCGCGTCCGCTCGTTGCCGTCGCAGGCGACGATCCAGGATGCCGAGTTCACCGTCTTCTCGCAGTTCGGCGAGGACGGCATTCTCCAGTACCTGATACAGCGTGTGCCGCTGTCGACGCGTTTCTTCGTAGAATTCGGTGTCGAGGACTATCAGGAATCGAACACGCGCTTCCTGCTCGTCAACGACAACTGGAGCGGATTCGTGATCGACGGCGACGCGCGCCTCATTGCGGCGATCCGCAAGGACACGCTGCACTGGCGCTATGACCTGACGGCGACCTGTGCCTTCGTCACTCGCGAAAACATAGACGAGTTGCTGCGTACGCAGGCGCCTTCGCCGGACATCGGGTTGCTCAGCATCGACCTCGACGGCAACGACTACTGGGTATGGCAAGCCATCGTCTCCATTGAGCCGCGCATTGTGGTCTGCGAATACAACAGCATCTTCGGTGCAACGAGAGCCGTGACCGTCCCCTACGACCCGTCGTTCTCACGCGGCAGCGCGCATTTCTCGCATCTCTATTTCGGCGCGTCGCTGGCGGCGCTGTGCCGGCTGGCCGCCGCGAAGGGCTACGATTTCGTCGGCTGCAACAGCAAGGGCACCAATGCTTTCTTCGTTCGCAGCGACGTGTCGGCGGCATTGCGCAGGCTCTCTGCCGCGGAAGGCTTCGTCGCCTCCACGCATCGCGATTCGCGCGACGAGCAAGGCAAGATGAATTACCTGCGCGGAGCGGATCGAGGCCGGGCGATCTCGCATCTTGAGGTTTATGACGTGGACGAGGATCGCTTGGTGCCGCTGCGCGCGGTTATCGAGTCGCCACCGCAGAGCATGGATCGATGAAGAGAGACGCCTCCAGCCCGGCGCTGGCACATGCTCCCCGCGTCGCGGTGAATGCCCAGTGCCTGCTGTCGCCGCTGACCGGTATCGGGCAATACACGCGGCACCTGATGCAGGCCATCGGGACACGTGGACAGTTTCAGCTCGACTACTTCTCCGGCCACAACTGGGGACAGCAGATGCCGGACGGCACGTCGCTGCGGCTGAACCGGCTGAAACGCCTCGCCAAGCGGCTGCTGCCGAATCCGCACGAACTCAGTCGTCGCATCCAGCGTGTCGAATTCGCGCGCGGCGCGCGCCGCCTGCGTTGCGATCTCTACCATGATCCGAATTTTTTGCCGTACGACTTTCCGGGACCGATCGTGACGACGGTGCACGATCTGTCGGTGGTGCGCTGCCCGGAAATGCATCCGAAGGCTCGGCGCCAGCTCATGGACAAGTATTTCCCCGGTGCGCTCGAACGTTCCCGCTGCATCATCACCGACTCTTTTTCGTCCGCGATGAGCTGGTGGCGGTGTACGGCACCCCGGTCGAGAAGATTCATCCGATCCACCTCGGCGTGGCCCCGCAGTACCGCGTGCGCGGCACTGACGAGACCCGGGCCACCCTGGACGCGCACGGCCTCTCGCATGGACACTACATCCTGGCGGTGGGCACGCTGGAGCCGCGCAAGAACCTGATCCAGGGACTGCGTGCCTTCCGCAGGCTGCCAGAGGCGCTGCGCGAGTCGATGCCCTTCGTCATCGTCGGCATGAAAGGCTGGCTCACCGAGGGCATCGAGACGGAGATCGCCGCGCTCGCCACCAAGGGACAGGTGCGTGCGCTGGGCTATCTGCCGGACGAAGCGCTGCTGCACCTCTACTCCGGTGCCTCGATGCTCGTCTATCCTTCGATCTACGAAGGCTTCGGCCTGCCGGCGCTGGAAGCGATGGCCTCGGGTATTCCGGTCATCACGTCGAACTGCTCGTCGCTGCCCGAGGTGGTGGGTGAGGTCGGCATAACCGTGGACCCGGCGGACGACACCGGTCTCGCAGAAGCAATGCGCCGGCTCGCCGAGGATCCGCAAGAGCGCAGCGATCGCGCCTCCCGCGGACTCGAGCGGGCGCGCAACTTCACCTGGGCGCGCTGCGCCGAGGAAACCGAGAGCGTCTATCGCGTCGCGCTCACTGCTACCTGATGCAACCCGCACCCGTGGACCCCGTCAACCATTCGCGCGCGCTCTATGCGCCGGAATCACGAGCGCAGCCGATCCGCGTAGCGGTCAACGCAACCTCATTGCTGTCACCGCTCACCGGCATCGGGCAGTACACGCAGAACCTCATGCGCGCGATCGACCGCCGCGGTCACTTCGACCTCTACTACTTCTACGGTCATGGCTGGGGACGCGAACTGCGCGATACGCCAATGCCCGGCATCGTCCGCGCGAAGGAGTTCGTGAAGCGCGTGGTGCCGAATCCGCACGAGGTGTTTCGCGCGGTGCAGCGGCTGCAGTTCCGCCGCGGGGTGCGCAAGTTCCGCTGCAATCTGTTCCACGATCCGAACTACCTGCCGTTCGACTTCTCCGGCGCCATCGTCAACACTGTGCACGACCTGTCTTTCATACGCTTTCCGGAGACGCACCCAGAACTGCGCATCCGCTTTTTGGAAAAGCACCTGCCGCCGGTGCTGGAGCGCTGCAATGCCATCATCACGGATTCGGCGTTCGTGCGCGACGAGGTGGTGTCGGTGTTCGGCATAGAACGGGAGAAAATTCACCCGATCCATCTCGGCGTGTCGCCGGCCTACCATCCGCGGCCGCCGGAAGAGACAGCGCCGGCGCTGGCGAAGTACGGGCTCACCCACGGGCAATACGTGCTCGCCGTCGGCACTCTCGAGCCGCGCAAGAACCTGATCCAGGGACTGCGCGCCTTCCACCGCTTACCCGCGGCGCTGCGCGAGCGGATGCCCTTCGTCATCGTCGGCATGAAGGGATGGCTCACCGACGGCATCGAGGCCGAGATCGATGCGCTGGCCGGTCAGGGACAGGTGCGCGCGCTCGGCTATCTTTCGACCGACGATCTGCTGCAGGTCTATGCCGGCGCGACGATGCTGCTCTACCCGTCGGTGTACGAGGGCTTCGGTCTGCCGGCGCTGGAGGCGATGGCGAGCGGCATCCCGGTGATCACGTCGAATCGCTCGTCGCTGCCGGAGGTGGTCGGCGATGTCGGCATTACCGTCGAGCCCGGCGATGAGGAAGGCTTCGCGGAGGCGATGCGCATGCTGGCGGAGGACGCGGATGCGCGCGCGCGCGCGTGGCGCCGCCGGTGTCGAGCGTGCACGCCACTTCACCTGGGCGCGCTGCGCGGTGGAGACCGAGCGCGTCTACCGCATCGCCCTCGCCGGCGCGTGACGCGGGCGTGCGCGGCATGCGGGTCCTGCACTTCGGGCGCTTCTACAACGACAACTTCGGCGGGCTGGAGCGCCACGTCGCCAATCTGCTCGACGGACTCTCCGCAAGCATTCACGTCGCCAACGTCGTCGCCAACGAACGGCGCGCGCTCGACGTCATCGAACTGCCGCGCTACAAGGTGTACAAGGCGCCGTCGCTCGGCATGCTCGCGAGCATGCCGGTATGTCCGACGATGCCGGCGCTCATCCGCTCGCTCGAACGCCAGGGACGCTTCGACCTGTATCACCTGCACTTCCCCGACCCGATGTCGCATCTGGCGCTGGCCGCGCTGCCGGGCAAGCGCCGCGTGGTCATCTCGTGGCACAGCGACATCGTGCGCCAGCAGGGCCTGCTGCGCTTCTATCGGCCGTTCCTGAACCGCATCATCGACCGCGCGGTTGCCATCATCGGCGCCACGCCGCGGCACTTTTCCGCCTCGACGCAGCTCGCACGCTCGCGTCATCCGGACCGCTTCCGCGTGGTGCCCTACGGCCTCGACTATGCGCCGTATGGCGCGCCCGGGCTCGACGCCGATGCAGCGCAGATTCGCCAGGCACACGGCGACCGCCGCCTCGTGTTCACGGTTGGCCGTCATGTCTATTACAAGGGCTTCGAATACCTGATCCGCGCGATGCGCGACACGGATGGCGACGCGCTGCTGCTGCTGGGCGGCACCGGTCCGCTCACCGCCGGTTACCGGCAACTCATCGCCGAACTCGGTCTCGAACAGCGCGTGCAGCTGCTGGGCCGCGTTCCGGACGCGGCCCTGCCCGCCTACTACCGCGCCGCCGACGTCTTCTGCATGCCCTCGGTGGAGCCGAGCGAGGCATTCGGACTGGTGCAGCTGGAAGCGATGGCGTGTGCGCGCCCGGTCGTCGGCTGTGATCTCGGCAACGGCGCGACCTTCGTCAACCAGCACGGGATCACCGGACTCGTCGTGCCGCCGCGCGACCCGTCAGCGCTCGCCGGCGCGCTCAATACGCTGCTGGCGGATCGCGATCTCGCGCAGCGCATGGGAGAGGCCGGCCGCGAGCGTGCGCTGACCGAGTTCTCACTCGAGAAGATGTGGGCCGGAACCCTGGAGGTCTATCGCGAGGTGCTGGCGCGCTGACGCGCTGCGGGCAGCGCGCTCAGAACGGCCACAAGGAGTTGATCCATTCCTCGTCGGTATTGAACTCGGGCCGATCGCCTGTGGTGGCCGGACGGCGGGGGGCAGCGGAGCCCACCTCGGCGGGTAGCGCCGCCCGCCCGTAGCGCTGCTCGCCCGCTGGGCCCGACACGGCAATCCAGTCATCGCCCGCCCCGCGCAAGCGGTAGCGCGCACCGGCCTCGGTCACTAAGTCCCAGCCGCCGCCCCATTGCGCGGGCACCACGCGCAGCGGCGTCCTCGTCCAGCCCGTCTCGGGCTCGGCGGCCGTGCGGAAGAGCCATCCCTCGCCGTTGGAATCGATTTCCAGCCAGGCATCGGCCGCCGGCGATTGCCACGTGCCCCAGTACGCATGATCCGGGGAGGTCGGCCACAGCACGCTCCACGACGACGTGCTCGGATCGCCGTCCCTGCCGGGCGTTGCGCACGCCGCAACGAGCAACACCGCGGCTAGGAGGACGGCAGCACGCGAGAACGTCCGCCGGCGCCGGGAGCAGCCTGACACAGTGGCGCGCACGTTCACAGCACGTAGCGCGCGAGGTCGTCGCTACCCGCGAGATCGGAGAGCCGCTGATCCACGTAGGCCGCGTCGATGACGACGGTGCTGCCGTGCTGGCCGGCGTCGAACGACACCTCTTCCAGCACCTTCTCGATCACCGTGTGCAGCCGGCGTGCGCCGATGTTCTCCATGCGCTCGTTCACCTGCCAGGCAATCTCCGCGATGCGCAAAATCGCCTCCGGCCGGAACTCTAGCGTCGTGCCTTCGGTCGCGAGCAGCGCTTCGTACTGCCGCGTGAGGCAGGCGTCGGTGCTGGTGAGAATCTGTTCGAAGTCGGCGACGCCGAGCGATGTGAGCTCGACGCGGATCGGGAAACGACCCTGCATCTCGGGGATGAGATCCGACGGCTTCGCCAGGTGGAACGCGCCGCTGGCGATGAACAGGATGTGATCGGTGCGGATCATGCCGTACTTGGTCGAGACCGTCGTGCCTTCGACGAGCGGCAGCAGATCGCGCTGCACACCTTCGCGCGAGACATCCGGGCCGTGCGCATCGGAACGGCTGGTGATCTTGTCGATCTCGTCGAGGAAGACGATGCCGTTCTGCTCGACGTTCGCGAGCGCGTCGAGCTTGATCTCGTCGTCGTTCACGAGCTTCGCCGCTTCCTCGTCGGCGATGAGCTTTATCGCCTCGCGCACCTTGAGCTTGCGCGTGCGCCGCTTGCTGCCGCCCATATTCTGGAACATCCCCTGGATCTGCGCCGTCAGCTCCTCCATTCCCGGTGGCGCCATGATCTCCATGTTCGGCTGCGCCGCCGCCACATCGATCTCGATCTCTTTGTCGTCGAGTTCGCCCTCGCGGATTTTCTTGCGGAACACTTGGCGTGCGGTGCTCTCCTTCGGTTCGATCTCGGCTCCGAAACCGACCGGCCGCGCACTCGGCAACAGCGCATCGAGCACGCGCTCTTCCGCGAGGTCCTCGGCGCGATGCCGCACGGTCTGCTTTGCCTGCTCGCGCGCGTCCTTGATCGCGTTCTCGACCAGATCGCGCACGATCGTGTCGACATCGCGGCCTACGTAACCGACCTCCGTGAACTTGGTCGCTTCCACCTTGACGAAGGGCGCGTTGGCGAGCCGCGCCAGACGTCGCGCGATCTCGGTCTTGCCGACACCGGTCGGGCCGATCATGAGGATGTTCTTCGGCGTGATCTCGCGTCGCAGCGGCTCCGGCACCTGCTGGCGCCGCCAGCGGTTTCTCAGCGCAATGGCCACGGCGCGCTTCGCCGCGTGCTGGCCGACGATGTTCTTGTCCAGCTCGTGGACAATTTCCTGGGGAGTCATTGCGGACATGGGTAGGCTGAAGTGAAGGTGTGAGGAGGCATGCGGCGCGGCGCGCGACTCACGCGCTCACTCGAGCACCTCGACCACGTGCTGCTGATTCGTGTAGATGCAGATGTCGCCCGCGATCGCCAGCGCCTTGCGCACGATGTCGGCGGCATCGAGCTCGGTGTTGTCGAGCAACGCGCGCGCGGCGGACTGAGCGTAGGGCCCGCCGCTGCCGATCGCAATCACGCCGTGCTCGGGCTCCACCACGTCGCCGCTGCCAGTGATGATGAGCGAGGCTTCGCGGTCCGCCACTGCCAGCATCGCCTCCAGCCGGCGCAGAATGCGATCGGTGCGCCAGTCCTTCGCAAGCTCGACCGCGGAGCGCAGCAGATGACCCTGATGCTTTTCCAGCTTCGACTCGAAGCGCTCGAACAGCGTGAAGGCGTCGGCAGTCCCGCCCGCGAATCCCGCGAGGATGCGGTCGTGATAGAGGCGGCGCACCTTGCGCGCCGTCGCCTTCATCACTATGTTTCCGAGCGTGACCTGACCGTCACCGCCGAGGGCGACGCGGTGGCCGCGGCGAACCGAGAGTATGGTGGTGCCGTGCAACTGCTCCATGGCGAAAGCGGAATGGGATCGATTCGGGGAAGATCGCGGATTATACAACGCCGGCAGGTGCTGACCGGGCGTGCAGGGACGCTACTCCTCCTGTTCGAGTCGGAACACTATCGGGACGATCACGTGCGCTTCGATCGCTGCCTCGCCGCGTTTGGCCGGAACGAAGCGCCAGGCGCGCACTGCGGCGACAGCGGCCTCATCCAGACGCGGATAACTGCTGGAGCGATGGACATCGACTTGCGCCGGTCGGCCCTCCGCGCTCACCAGCACCCGCAGTTGCACCGTACCTTCCTCGCCGAGGCGGCGTGATGCGGTCGGGTATGCGGGCGCGGGATTGCGCAGATACCCCGCGTGAAACGACGGCGGTGTCGCCGGACCTTCGACGTTCTCGTTGCCGGCGTGGGGTGCCGCTCGCGTCTCCTGCTGCGTCTCGGCGTTGGCGGGAGAGGCAGCAGGAGCCGTGATGGGAACAGCAGGGCCTGACGGCACCTTCGCCGCCGGCCGTGCGATTGGGGTCGGCGGCGAAGGTGCCGTCGGTGCGGCGGCCGCTGCAGTACGCTGCCGATCCTGCCTCAACTTTGCGGGCGGCTTGGTGCTGGGTGTCTGCGGGGTGGCCGCCGACACGGAAGGTGTCGGCGCTGGTGCGGAGGGCGCCATCTGTAAAGCTTGGGGCGGGGGCGCAGGCGGGGACGGCGGCTCCGCGAAGTTCACCTCCATCGTGCGCGGAAGGCGATGCGCATGATGGAAGGGGCTCGGCAGCAGTTCCACCAACGTGACGTGGAAAAAGAAGCTCACTGCAATCCCGACCCACAGGGCGCGGTCGAGCGCGTGCAGATAGGTCTGACGAGCGTCGATGCGCGCCCGAATCGCAGTCATGCTCGCCTGTCCAGCTTCAGAACTGCGCTCTAAGCCCCAGCACGAGGGAACGGCCCGGCTGCGGCGTAAAGGCCTTGGTGTAGGAGGTGGCGAAGCGGATGTCCTGATTCAGAAGATTGCGGCCCGCGAGGTACACCGTGACCGGCCCGAGCGTCTCGCGCTTGAGCGTATAGCTCACTTCGGTGTCGAGGCGCACGTAGCCCGGCGTTTCGGTCTCGAGCGGCGCGACGCGAGTCTGCCGGAACGCACCGAGCACGAGCAGGTAGGCGCCCCATGGGCCTTGCTTGTAATTCGCGTCGACGCCCAGTCGTCCCGGGCCGATGCGTGGTGCGTTGTCGCTGCCAATGGTGGCGTAGGTGACATCGCCGAACACTCGCGTCACCACCGCCGCAAGCGGACGGTAGCTCACTTGTCCTTCGAGACCCTTGAATTCCGCGCTGTTCGCCTGCGTGTACTTCTGCAGCAGGAACGCGCCGTTGGCCTCCACCTCACCCTCGGCGTTCACGCGGATCGGCGCTCCGGACGGTCCGGCGACGAAGCTCCCGAAGATGTAGTCCTGAAAGTACGTGTAGTACGCGGTGCCGCTCCACTGCCATGGACCCGCGACCTTGCGGAAAGTGAGGTCGACGTTGTTCGCGGTCTCGGTCTGCAAGTGTTCGTCGCCGACGTCGAAGGTCGCGGTGGCCGCATGCGCGCCATCCGGATAGAGTTCCTCGATCTGCGGCGAGCGCTGGCATCGGCAAGCGTTGAGCGCTGCGTTGTAGCCTTCTGCAAACTTCCACAACAGGCCGGCAGAAAGGCTGAACGGCGAAAAGCTGCGGGCTTCGACATTGGTAGGTTCGCTGCCGGGTCTGTAATCGACGATGTCCAGACGCGTGCCGAGGTCGAGACGCCAGCGATCGTTGATGTTGTACTGCTCGACTAGAAACACCCCGGTGTTCTGCTGGTTCACGGGCTGGATGAAGCTTTCTACGCCCACGGCGGAGAAGTCACGGTACAGGTACTGCGCCCCCATGACGCCGTCGAAACCCGCTATCTGTTCGTGCTGTGACTCGATGCGGCCCTGGTAGGCGTTGTTCCTGAAGGTCGTCGCCACCTCCCCGGTGGGCTCCACCTCGTTGTGGCGGTATTCGTTGTATTCGAACTTGAACCTGCCATTGCGCAAGCCGGGGAGCGGATCGTCGATCGCGCCGGCGGCACCGTAGCGAGTCTGCGTGAGATCGATGTGCGAGAGCTCCGGACCGGGCAGACCGTAGCTGGAGTTCAGGACATTCGCATTGACGCCGATGTACCCGCGCTCGCCGACGTAGGAAGCGCCGCCCGCGCCGGAATCGCTATGCACGTAGCTGTTGGGTAGCGTGCCGCGGCCAGAGAGGGGATCGCCCTGGATAACGGGGCCGGGAATATTGTAGTCGCTGGTGTTGCGAACGAAGCCGTTGAGATTGAACTGGAGCGGACCGTTGCCGCCGTCGGCACGCGCGCGGTATCCGATTTCGTTGTTCACGCTCTGAGTGACGAACTCGCTCTGGCCCTTGAGCCCTTCGACGCGCTGCACGGGAATCGCGTCGGACACGACATTGACCACACCGCCGACGGCGCCGCCGTAGAGGATCGTGGCTGGGCCGCGCAGCACCTCGATCTGCTTGGCGCCGAAGGGATCGCCGGTGACTTGGTGGTCGGGGCTGATGGTCGAGACATCACTCGACCCGAGTCCGTTGTCCAGCACTTGGACGCGAGCGCCGTCGAGTCCCCGAATGACGGGGCGACCCGCGCCTGCGGCGAAGCCGCTCGATTGGACGCCGACTTCGGTGGCGAGCGTATCGCCGAGGTTCGTGGTCTGGTTGCGGCGAAGATTGTCGCCGCGCAGGACGGTCGCCGGTTGCGTCATGTCGAGTTCCGTGCGGTCCTCGAACGGCTGCGAGGTGACGACGACGGGGGCGAGGGTGGTGTCCTCATTGGCCGGCTCTGCCCCGGCAGTGCAGGGGACGCTGGCCCCGGCCAGGGCGGCGAAGAGTAAGGTTTTGCGCAACATGATTCCCGATTCACGGTGCAGTCCACGGATGCCGCAATCGTGGTAGCCGGCACCGCATGGCGCGTTCAAGAAAGCGGGCCGTGTGCGACCCGCACCGACGCAATCAGGACGAGGCGGGAGGTGCCCGGCTATCGAAGGCGGGAAGTGCGCGCGGCGTGAACGCCGAGACGAAGAAAAGAGTGGCGAGCGGTGCAACGCCGCCGAGCGTGCAGAAAAGAATCGAACTCGGCGGATTGGCGTCGAGCGCGGCGTGGGCAATGCCGAAATCGCATGCCTGCGCCGGCGGCGCACCACGGTCACTGACGGCGTACGGGTCCGGGACCAGGCCAAAGTGGCTGTAGGCATGCTGCAGCGCCCCGTGCTGAACGCACAGCAGCGTGAGCAACATCCCCAGTCGTACCAGCAATGCACGGCGGGTCCGCTTCATGGCTTCACCGCCGCCCCCGCTGCGGAGAAGGCAGCGCAAAGGCGCGCCGTGCGGCGAACAAATCCATCAGCGCCGCGCCGGGGTGTTCGTGCTCACCACAGGACACAGGGCGCTCACACTGTCTGCCGCCTGCCGATCGAGGGTGCGCCCCAGCGCACCCGCGACCGCAGCAAGCGAATCCATCAGCGACGACAGTTCCTTCGACGTCAGCGCCTGATCGGCGTCGCACCACGCCTCGCACGGGTTCGGATGCATCTCGACGAGCAGCCCATCGGCGCCTGCCGCCACGGCCGCGCGGGCGAGCGCAGGGACCAGCCACGCCTTGCCGCCGGCGTGGGAAGGATCGACGATCACCGGCAGATGCGTCTCGCGTTTGAGCACCGGGATCGCGGTCACGTCGAGGACGTTGCGGTACGCGGTTTCGAAGGTGCGGATGCCGCGCTCGCAGAAGATGATGTTGTGATTGCCGCCGGCGGCGATGTACTCCGCGGCCATCAGCCACTCGGCGATGGTGGCCGACATGCCGCGCTTCAGGATCACCGGCTTGTTCACCCGGCCCACGGCCTTCAGCAGATCGAAGTTCTGCATGTTGCGGGTGCCGATCTGGATCACGTCCACGTCATACTCGAGGAAGGTGTCGAGCATGCGCACGTCCATGAGCTCGGTGACAATCGGGAGACCCTGCCTGTCGGCAGCGGCACGGAACATCTGCAGGCCTTCCGTGCCCCGCCCCTGGAAGGCGTAGGGACTCGTGCGCGGCTTGAAGGCGCCGCCGCGCATGAGCCGGCATCCCGCTGCCGCAACGCCCTGGGCCGCGAGATCCATCTGCGCCTGCGTTTCCACCGAGCACGGACCCGCGATCACCTGTATCGCCCCACCGCCGATGGGAACGCCGCGCACACGCACCGTGCTGTCGACCGGATGCCATTCGCGCGCCACGATCTTGTAGGGCTTCAGCACGTGCAGCGCCTGCTCCACGCCCGCCATGGTGGAGAACGCCTCTTGCGGCAGCGCGCGCTCGTCGCCGATGGCGCCGACCACGACCCGCTCCGTGCCGCGCGAGATGTTCACGTCCAGACCAAACTCGCGGATCTTGCGGACGACAGCCTCGATCGCGCTTTCGCCCGCATTCAGGTTCATGACGATGATCATGGCATGCGTCCTCCGCTGGCGTCGACGGAACTTGCCGCCGCGTCCGCGCAGCCCTCTGCCGACACGGCTGCCACCTCGGACGGTGCCTGCGCCGCGTCGATGAACTGTTTGAGCACGTCCTCTACGAACTCCGGATCGATGTCGCGCACGATGAACACGAGCCGCGTCCGCCGGTCTTCATCGGGCCAGGCATCGAGCCGTGTGAGCGGGTACAGAACGGACTGGACCGATTGCATCACGACCGGCAGCGCCTGTCCCTCCAGGTTGAGGAGGCCTTTCACGCGCAGCAGATCCTCGCCGCGAAACGAGAGCAGCATCTCCATCGCGGCAACAAGACCCGCCCACGGAATCGGGCGATCGAAGCTCAGCGTGAACGAGCGTATGCGTTCGTCGTGAGCAGTCGATGGCACGGATTGTCCCGGCAGCAGTGAAGTGCGACTCACCGGCCGGTACGCCGCGGCGGCGAGCCAGCGCGCGACATCCGGAATCTTGCGGGCGGGGTCGAACAGTCCGGCATTGAGCAGCAGCGCCGGGTCGATCTGCCCGCGCTCGGAACGATAGATCGGCGCCGCCGGGTTGAGTTCGCGCAGTCGTGCTTCGAGGCGTTCGAGCGCGTGCAGCGGCGCCGCATCGCATTTCGTGAGCACCAGTCGGTCGGCCACTGCCGCCTGCTTGACGGACTCGAAATGACGGTCGAGTTCACCCATCCCGAGAACGCCGTCGACCGTGGTGATCACGCCGTCGAGGCGGTAGTGCTGCGCGACAATCGGATCCGACAGCAGGCTCTGCAGGATCGGCGCCGGATCGGCGAGGCCGGTGGTCTCGATCAGCACGCGATTGAACTTGGAAATGTCGTCGCGACCGCGCCTGAAGAGGAGGTCGCGCAGAGTATCGGTAAGTTCCCCGCGCACCGTGCAGCACATGCAGCCGCCTTCGAGCAGCACGACGTCGGGTTTCGCGCTGCGCACCAGATGGTGGTCGAGACCGATGGCGCCCACCTCGTTGACGAGCACCGCGCAGTCCGCCAGCAGCGGTTGGCGCACAGCGAAATTGAGCAGCGTCGTCTTGCCGCTGCCGAGAAAGCCGGTCAACAGCGAGACCGGAATCAGCGTGCGGCCACTGTTGGCATCGCTCATGAAGCCCTCCTGCGCGGCCCACCGCGCACCGTGCGGCACTCGCTGCACAATCCCTTGATGGTGACCTCCAGCGACTCGGGGGCGTAGCCCGCCGGCAGGGGCGGTGTGATGTCTGTGGCCAGCGCCTCGAGGCAGATGACGTCACCGCACGCGGTACAGTGGAAATGCGCGTGCTCCCCGCCATGTGCAGATGGCACGGCGTTGAATCGCCAGACCCTGTCGTCCGCCGCGATCTTGTGCGCAAGGTGTCGCGCGGTCAGCCAATCCAGCACGCGGTAGACGGTGACGCGGTCGATGGCAAGCGCGGTATCGAGCCCATCTTCGATCTCGCGATGAGTGAGCGCACGGGGAGCCGCCAACAACAGCGAAAGTACGCGCACGCGCGCGGCGGTTACCCGGTCGCCAGTCGAACGGATCAGGTCTTCAGCGGTTTGCGGGGATGCGCGCATGGGTCCGGCAACGAATGGGTCGGACCCGGGATTGAAGCACGAAGACTGCTCTAAAGCAACTGAGTTGCAGAGAGCGATTAGCGCCGTGCGCGTGTGACGAGAGGGATCAGAGGCAGGTCAGGCGGGTGCGTAGGTCGACGTTCTGGAGCGATCGGGAAATCCCGCATGATCGCTGGGGCTTTGTCGCTCCGAGAACGGCGGAAGGCGTAACGGAAGACTGCGATTGTGGCGGATCAGTTGTATCCGAGCACGACGCTCGCAGCGATTTCGTCGCCTTCGCCTGCGGACCTGCGATCGCTCAGATCGCCGTTGGCTGGAGCATTCGAACCGCGTTGCGATTCCTGCGCGAGTTTGTGCTCGAAGGGGGCCGGGTTGCGCGAACCACCACACTCGGTGAACGTGCGACTTCTGACTTGCGACATTTCTTGGAACCTCCATGGTTATCGGACTGCGGAGGTTATTCAGCAAACGCTGTGCCCGTGTCGCGTACCCATTGCGTGCGCGGAATTCCGGGGGTCGGCGAGGACGACGGCATCACCGCTCCGGCGTCAGGCTTTTCTCTTGGCGCGCGGGTGAGCGGCGTCGTAGACCTGCGCCAAGTACTGGAAATCCAGATGAGTGTAGACCTGAGTGGTCGAGATGCTGGAGTGGCCGAGCAGTTCCTGCACCGCACGCAGGTCACCGCTCGACTGCAGCAGATGCGATGCGAACGAGTGGCGGAGCATGTGCGGGTGCACGCGACCTGCCAGACCGCGCTTCAGTCCCCAGCGGTGCAGCCGTGTCTGCACGGTCCGCGGCGCGAGTGAGGTGCCCGCACGATCGATGAAGAGGGCGCGGGTGTCGGGCTTCGCCCACTGTTCGCGCGCAGAAAGCCACGCCCGAATGGCGGCGAGCGCCTTGGAACCGACTGGCACCACTCGGGTCTTGCGTCCCTTGCCGGTGACTTCCACGGTTCCCTGTCCAAACTCCAGTCGGGCGACCTCGAGGTTGACCAGTTCCGAGAGCCGCAGCCCGGACGAATAGAACAACTCGAACATCGCGCGATCGCGCAGTTCCAGCGGCAATGACGCGGGCGCCTCGAGCAACTGGCGAACCTCGTCGGGCGAGAGCACCTGAGGCAGTTTGCGCGGCGCCTTCGGCGCCCGCACGCCGGCGCACGGGTCCGCGTCGAATGTGTGATCGCGGGCGAGGTAACGATAGAAGGCGCGCCACGAAGACAACACGCGCGCCAGGCTGCGACCGCCCAGACCCTTGCCGTGCAGTTCCGCCACGAAACGTCGCACATGGTGCGGCCGCAAGTCAGCGAGCGACGTGCCGCCCTTGCGCTCCAGCAGCAGGCGGATGTCGCGCAGATAGTTGACGCGCGTGAGCGGGCTCAGCCGCCGCTCGTGGTCGAGATAGGAAGTGAAGCCCGCGAGATAGCGCGCGGACTCGTCGGAGGTCGCTGTCGATCCCGCATCGTCGGCGGCAGCCGCGCTCATGCCGAGGCGTGTCCCGTTAAATCGCGGCGCGCGCCCTATGCAGCGCGGCGACGACCATGTCGGCAAGTCGTCGAAGATAGAGCGTGCCCATCTCCGGATAGAAGCGCTGCGGATCCTCGCTCGCCAGCGCGAGCAGACCAATGACATCACTCCCCTTGAGCGGCACGTAAGCGAACGAGCGCAGGCGGGCGCCGTCCTCGCCGAACCAGGATGCCGTGTCGTACATCGCATGACCGATGCAATACGGCCCTGACAGACTTTCGGTGAACATGTGCACCTCGGCGCCGGCATCACGGAACTCCACTCGTTCGGAACCGGCGTCCGCGGGCCACAAGCGGAGCGCGACGTGCGGCACGGCGAAGTCCTCGCGCAGGTTGAAGTAGAGGTCGTGGAGCACCGCATCGAGATCGCGCGCGCCGATGAGCGAGACCGTCAGACGGTGCAGACGCTCGCCGATCGCGTCGTTCTCCTCGCCGAACTCGATCAGTTCCTTCAGCTTCGTCTCAAGCGCACGGTTCTTCTCGCGCAGTGTGAGGATCTGGCGCTCGGAGAGTGGAATGGCGCGACCGCCGTGCGGATGCGGAATATAGATTTCGGCGAGCGCATCCGCTTGCTCTTCGAAGAACTCGGGATGTTGCTGGAGATATGTGGCGACTTGTTCTGACTTCATTCGAGGCTCTCTGGCAGTCGTTGGACAGCGATTCTACACACTAGGTCAATCTTTGACGTAAAACAGCAGATTGCAACTCAGACTTAAGATTACAGATTAACTATCGCCCGGAACTTCGATCTCGCCGTCGAACACCGTCCGGGCCGGTCCTGTCATCAATACCGGCGCAGCCCCGCCCGCCCAGGCGACGACGAGTTCGCCACCGCGCGTTGCCACTTGCACAGGCGAGTCGAGGAGTCCTCGCGAAATGCCTGCCACCCCGGCGGCGCAAGCGCCGGTGCCACACGCGAGCGTCTCGCCGGCGCCGCGCTCGAACACGCGCAGCCGGATGTGGTGGCGGTCCACCACCTGCATGAAACCAGCATTGACGCGCTCGGGGAAGAGGGCATGACGTTCGAGAAGCGGGCCGTCGACGGTGATGGGTGCCGCGTCGACATCGCTGACGACCTCCACCGCGTGCGGGTTCCCCATCGAGAGCACGCTCATCTCCGCCTCGCGCTGCGGCAGCGGGATACGGTAGATGAGCGCCTCGACCGCAGCGAGAAACGGAATTCGCGCCGGCTCGAACACCGGCGCACCCATGTCGACCGTGATTTGTCCGTCGTCCTCCAGGCGTGGGACGATCACACCCTGCAGCGTCTCGACGCGGATCTCGCGCTTTGCCGTCAGTCCCTTGTCCCGCACGAAGCGCACGAAGCACCGGGCACCGTTGCCACATTGCCCGACCTCGCCGCCATCGGCGTTGAAGATGCGATAGTAGAAGTCCGTATCCGCACGGCGCGGCGCTTCCACCTGCAGGATCTGATCGCAACCGACCCCGAAGTGCCGGTCGGCGAGAAACCGCAGCTGCGCGCGAGAGAGTTCCAGCGGCCGCTTCGTGGCGTCGACCACGACGAAGTCGTTGCCGAGTCCCTCCATCTTCGTGAACTTGAGTCTCATGGCACTGCGTTGCTAGCGCGCTAGAACGGGATGCGGCCGTACGCGATCAGATGTCGATCGCTCGCGACCTCGACGCGCATGGCGGCCAACCCCGCGGCCTCGAGCTGTGCTCGCACCTCCTCTGGTCGAAATGCCGCCAGCAGCGAGTTGAAGAAATCCCGGCGCAGCACTTCAGGCGCGCTCGCAGCATGCAAGGCGACGAGCGCGCTCGCCCCTTCACGGGAAGGTGGTCGCAGCAGATCCATCACGAACACGGCCGCCCCCGGGGCCGCAGCCGCGCGCACTGCATCCCACAGGACCGAAGGCTGCGCGAGATGATGCAGCAGACTGTTGCTGATGATCGCAGCGTAAGGCGAGCCGTCCAGACTTGCCGCGGGCAGACACCGATGCAGCAGCCGGACACGCCCTGACAATTCCGCTGCGGCGATCGCCTGGCGACCGAGGGCAAGCATCGCCTCGGCGCCATCGACGCCGGTGAGTTGCGCCTGCGGGTATGCACGGGCAAAGCGGATCGTTACATCGGCCGGTCCGCAGCCGAGATCGAGGACCGCGCCCTGGGCGAATTCGGGAAAACACCGCCGAAAGCGCGCGACGAAGGCATCGTGCGGCTCGCTGAAGTCGGCGCCGGCGTAGGCCAGCGCCTGTTCCGGCTCGTCCATCAACTCGGGTTCCGGGATGCGTTCCATCACGTGGCAGAGGTGGCCGACCGGGCACGCACGTAAAGATCCGGCTCGCCCTCGGGCCGGGTCTTGAAGCGCTTGTGCAGCCAGTGGTACTGCTCCGGCATTTCCAGGATGCGCGCTTCGATGAAGGCGTTCATGCGGCGCGTGTCGGCTTCGGGGTCGGCGCTCGGGAAATCCGCCAGTGGCGGCAGCAGGTGGGCGACATAGCCGCCGCGCCCGGCACGCTGCGCCACGATGAGGGGCAGCACCTGCGCGCGCGTCACGCGGGCAATCACCGAGAGCCCGGTGGTGGTCGCTGCAGGAACGCCGAAGAACGGCACGAAGATCGAGTGCGGCGCCCCGAAGTCCATGTCGGGCGAGTAGAGGAACGGCAGTCCTTCCTTGATCGCCTGCAGGACCGGCAGCAGCCCCTCGTGGCGCGGGAACAGCACTGCATTGCCGAAGCGGTTGCGCCCCCGCGCAAGTATTTCGTCAGCGATGCTGTTGCTCTGGCGCGCATACATGCCGCACGCACGGTGCTCCGTCGCCAGGCGGGCAGCCGCCATGTCGACACCCACGAAGTGCGGCGCGAAGATGATGAGGGGCTGCCCTTTGCGCACGGAAAAGTGCTCGATGCCCTCCACCTTAACCATGTCCTGAATGCGTTGCCTGGAACCCCAGAACATCACGCCGCGCTCGAAAACGGAACGGCCGAACGCCTGAAAGTGGCGCTTGAGCAGGGCCTCGCGCTCGCGCGGCGACCGATCCGGGAAACAGAGCGCGAGGTTGACCCGGCCAATGCGCCGCCGCGACCGCGCGAGGTAGTAGCCAACGAGGCCGGAAAAGTCGCCGACGGCCGTGAGCAGGGGCAGCGGCAGGAAGTGCGTCAGCCAAAGCACAGCGAAGCCGAGCCGGGTCAGCATGGCATCGTCGCCGGGTCACGAACGGGTGGAGCGTGCACATGCGCGCGAGCGGACGCGGCACACAGCGGACTCACGCGCTCCCGTGGGTGAAGCCCCGCTTTGTCGATCGCGCGAATTCAGCCACTGCCCGCACTTCCGCACAGGGCGAAGCCGCGAGTTCGGAAAGCGCCTCGTGCAGCGAGCGACCCGCGCGAAACAACGTGCGGAAAGCCTGCTTGAGGGCGCGGATCTGCTCGACGCCGAAGCCGGCCCGCCGCAAACCGACGAGATTCAGCCCGCGCGCGCTGGCCGGCGAGCCCTCGCTGATCATGAACGGCAGGCAGTCCTGGCTGATGCGTGCGAGACCGCCGACCATCGCCAGCGTCCCGACGCGCGCGAACTGGTGGATGACCACGTTACCCGAGATGAACGCGCGGTCAGCCACCGACACATGGCCGGCGAGCAACGCGCCGTTGGCAATGATGACGCGATCACCGACCTTGCAGTCGTGCGCCACATGACAATTTGCCATCAGGAAGTTGCCATCGCCGATGCGCGTGCTGCCGCCGGCGGTCGTCGCGCGATGAATCGTCGCCCCCTCGCGGATCAGATTGTCGGCACCGATGTCGAGCCGGCTCACCTGGTCATGAAAGCTCACGTCCTGCGGCTCGCCACCGAGCATCGCATGCTCCCACACGCGGCAACGCGGTCCGAGCGTCGTGTAGCGGCGAATGACGGCGTGGGCGCCGATGCTGCAGCCGTCGCCGATGACCACGTCGTCCTCGATGACTGCGAACGGACCTACGGCAACATCCGCCCCGAGTTCTGCGCCCGGATCGATCTGTGCCGTCGGATGGATACCCGCGCCGGGACCGCTCGCGCTCATTGTCCGAGCGCCTTGCGCACGGCGTCGCAGACCCGGTCCACCTGGTCGAGCGTCATCTGCGGGAAGATCGGCAGCGAGACCACCTCCTGCGCCACCGCCTCGGTCACCGGCAGGCGCACGCCGCGGCAGAGGTCGGCATAGACCTCTTGCTGGTGCAGCGGCACCGGGTAATAGATCATCGATCCGATCTGCGCCTCGCCGAGCGTTTTCTGGATGGCATCGCGGCGCGGACTGCGCACGGTGTACTGGTGATAGACGTGCGTGCGACCGGGTGCCTCGACCGGCGTCACGACGACCCCCGCCAAGCGCTCGCTATACGCCTGGGCGATGGCCCGCCGGCGCGTGTTGAAGTCTTCGAGATGCTGCAGCTTGACGCGCAGGATCACCGCCTGGATCTCATCCAGCCGGCTGTTGTAACCGATTACGTGATGGTGATAGCGCTCGCGGCTGCCGTGGTTGCGATAGACGAGCACCTCCGCCGCGAGGTGCTCGTCGCCGGTCGTGACCATGCCGCCGTCGCCGAACGCGCCGAGATTCTTGCTCGGATAGAACGAGAAGCACCCGAAGTCGCCGAAGCTGCCGGTCATGCGCGCGCCGTAGCGGGCGCCGTACGACTGCGCGCAATCTTCGACGAGTCGCAGACCATGCTTGCGGCACAGCGCGACGATGGCATCGAGATCGGCGGCCTGCCCGTAAAGATGCACCGGCATCACCGCCTTCGTGCGCGGCGTGATTGCCCGCTCGATCGCAGCCGGGTCGATATTGAAGGTGTCGGCCTGGATGTCGACGAAGACCGGGGTGGCGCCGGTGTAGGAGATCGCCTCCGAGGTGCCGATGAAGGTGAAGGGCGACGTGATCACCTCGTCGCCCGGACCGATGCCGAGCGCGCGCAGCGCCAGGTGCAGCGCATCGGTGCCGGATGCGCAGCCGACCGCCTGCGCGACGCCGACGTGCGCCGCCACCTCCTTTTCCAGAGCCTGAACGTTGGGGCCGAGGATGTACTGGGTCGACTCCAGCGCTGTCGCGAGACGCTCCAGCAGTTCTTCGCGGAACAACGCGTACTCAGCCTTGAGATCGAGCATCGGGATGGACATGGGGTTGCAGCCTCCTGCGGCAGCGGACGAGGGACGCCGAAAGTGTTGGCGAGGGCCGGTGCTGCGTCAACCCCCGGCGCGTCGCGGGCTGCCGATGGCGCGACTGATCTCGAGCGCGACGGCGAGCGCCTGCAGGCCGTCGCGGCCACTGACCGGCGGTGTCTTACCGGTGCGCACGCAATCGAGAAAGGCGCGGATCTCGGCGAGGATCGCGTCGGCTTTCTCCGCCGTCTTGCGCTCCTCGAGCGAAATTTTAGGAAAGCCCTGCTCGTCGCGCTCGGCACCGTTGCGCCTCGCGATGTCGATGCTGCTCGTGGGGAAGTCAACCGAGAAATAGCCGTCGTGCTGAAAGATGCGCATCTTGCGCATGGCCTTCTGGCTCACGCGGCTGGCGGTGACGTTGGCGACACAGCCGTTGGCGAATTCGAGCCGCGCATTCGCGATGTCGACCTCGTCGGTCAGCACCGGGTAGCCGCTCGCACGCAGTTCGCGGATGTCCTGCTGCACCAAGCTCAGGATGATATCGATGTCGTGGATCATGAGGTCGAGGACCACATTGACATCGGTGCCGCGCGGCTTGAAAACGGAGAGGCGGTGGGACTCGAAGAAGAGCGGCCGATCGAGCAGACTCTGCACCTCGACGATGGCCGGATTGAACCGCTCCAGATGGCCGACCTGGAAGACGAGACGCTTGCGCTCGGCCAGCGCGATCAGCTCTTCGGCCTGCGCGCGTGTCTCCGTGACCGGCTTCTCCAGCAGGATATGAACGCCTGCTTCCAGACAGTCCTTCGCCACGCGATGGTGGTGCTCGGTCGGGACCACGATCGACGCCACGTCGATAGCGCCCAGGATGTCGCGGTAGTCCGTGTAAGGCCGCGTGTGGAGCGCCGCGGCGATGGCACCCGCGCGTTCGGCATCGGCATCCACCACGCCCACGAGTTCGGCGTCATCGAGCAGCGTGTATTTCTGCGCGTGGAAGTTTCCGAGGTAGCCGACGCCGATGACTGCCGCCCGGACCTTACCCACAGCAACCCCCGGCCCGTTGGTTGAAATCGCTCACGGCTGATATCCGCGCGGCAGGCGCTGTCGCAGGATCAGGACGGCCGACGTTCTCGATACCGCGCGAAACGACCTCACCGCCGCACCTGGGTGGTCGCGCGAGCCTCTGGCTGTCGGTGATGCTCACGCCACTTGCGGTCCGCACCGCGCGGCGCGCGCAATGCGAGCCGGGATCCGGCAAGGAAGCCTTCCCGCCCCCCTGTGCTATTATCTGCAGCCATTTTTGTCCCTAGCGACCTTGCGAAGCCGATGAGCGAATACCTTTTCAGTTCCGAGTCCGTCTCCGAAGGGCATCCCGACAAGGTTGCCGATCAGATCTCCGATGGTGTGCTGGATGCGATTCTAGCCCAGGACGCGTGCGGTCGCGTAGCGTGCGAAACCCTGGTGAGCACCGGCCTCGTCGTCATCTCGGGCGAGATCACGACCAAGGCGCACATCAACTACATGCAGATCGCCCGAGATGTGGTGCGCCAGATCGGCTATGACGCTTCAGAGATCGGCTTCGACTACAAGTCGTGCGCGGTGCTCACCGCCATCAACCGGCAGTCGCCGGACATTGCACAGGGCGTGGACGAAGGCAGCGGGCTCGATCTGGATCAGGGCGCGGGCGACCAGGGTCTCATGTTCGGATACGCGTGCAACGAAACCCCGCAGCTGATGCCGCTGCCCATCTACTACGCGCACCGCATCATGCAGCGTCAGGCCGAGGTACGCCGCGACGGCCGGCTGCCGTGGCTGCGTCCCGACGCCAAGTCCCAGCTCACCGTGCGCTATCTCGATGGCAAGCCGGTGGCGATCGACACCGTGGTCGTGTCGACCCAGCACGGACCCGACGTCTCGCATGCGCAGCTGAGCGAAGCAGTTATCGAGGAGATCATCAAGCCGGTCCTGCCGAAGGAACTGCTTCGCGGTGACATCCGTTACCTCATCAATCCGACCGGCCGTTTCGTGGTTGGCGGCCCGCACGGTGACTGCGGTCTCACCGGGCGCAAGATCATCGTCGACACCTACGGCGGCGCGGCGCGGCACGGCGGCGGTGCCTTCTCCGGCAAGGATCCGTCGAAGGTCGACCGTTCCGCGGCATACGCGGGGCGCTATGTGGCCAAGAACATCGTCGCTGCCGGTCTCGCCGACCGCTGCGAGATTCAGGTTGCCTACGCCATCGGCGTGGCACACCCGGTGTCGCTAGCGGTGAACACCTTCGGCACCGGCAAGGTAAGCGAGGAGAAGATCGTCGAACTCGTGACCAAGCACTTCGACCTGCGGCCGAAGGGCATCATCCAGACGCTCGACCTGCTGCGCCCGATCTACAGCAAGACCGCGGCATATGGGCACTTCGGGCGCGAGGAGCCCGAATTCACCTGGGAAAAGACGGACAAGGCGGCCGCACTGCGCGCCGAGGCCGGCCTCTAGGTCCAGCCATTCCGGCTTGGTGCTCCGTCGGCCCGTCCTCGGTCGGCGAAGCGCTGACCGGTTCAAGAGCAACGCGCCGACCCGGCGTCTGCGCCACCCGAATGCATCTGCGTAATCTCACGGCGAACTTGGCGTTTGTAGCGAGCCACGTGAGGGACCATGTTCGGCTGCGCGATCGACTTCGTTGCCGTCCTCTGCTCACCTCTTGAGTCTGCAGCAGCATGACGTGGCCGCGCGTCCTCGCAGACCTGATTTGGCGGCGCGGCGCTGCGCGCTCGACCCAGCGCCCCAGGGTGGCACGGCATCCGCTTCCTACCGTTCGGGCCGGCGTGGCACGCGATCGCTTCGCGCCGGCTCAGCGCCCAAGGTTCATTCCGCGCTGCATTATAATCGCGCCTTCCCCACGCTCTTGCCGAGATTCAAAGCAATGAAATTCCTCCTCGCACTGCTCTCCTTTTTTGTCGTGACCGCCGCTGCCGCACAGCAGTCGCCGCTACCCGTACCACCGCCACCGGCGATCGCCGCCAAGTCCTGGGTGCTCTACGACTTCCTGGCGAGACAGGTCATCGCCTCGCAGAACCCGAACGAGCGTGTCGAGCCGGCATCGCTCACGAAAATGATGACCGCCTACCTCACCTACGAGGCCATCAGGCAGAAGCACATCGCGCTAGATCAGGTGGTACCGGTTTCGCCGAGGGCCTGGAAGGCGCAGGGCTCGCGCATGTTCATCGAGCCGCAAAAGCCGGTGACCGTGGAAGAGTTGATCCACGGCATGGTGATCCAGTCCGGCAACGACGCCTGCATCGCGCTGGCCGAGGCGGTCGCCGGCAGTGAGGAAGTGTTCGCGCAGATGATGAACCAGCAGGCACTGAAGCTCGGCATGAAAAACACCAGCTTCGTGAACTCGACTGGCCTGCCGGACCCAAAGCATTATACGACTGCCTACGACATGGCACTGCTCGCCGCAGCCCTCATCCGCGATTTTCCCGAGCACTACAAGATGAATTCCCAGCGCGAGTTCCGCTACAACAACATCACCCAGGCAAACCGCAACCGCCTGCTGTGGACCGATCCCTACGTCGACGGCGTCAAGACCGGTCACCACGAGTCGGCCGGTTACTGTCTCGTGGCCTCGGCCAAGCGTGACAGCCGGCGCCTGATCTCGGTCGTGACCGGGACCGCGTCGGAGGCGGCGCGCGCTACCGAGAGCCAGAAGGTTCTCAACTACGGCTTCCAGTTCTACGATACCGTGAAGGTGTACGCGCAGGACCAAACGGTGGCCACGATCCGCGTCTGGAAGGGCGCGGAAAGCGACGTGCGGATCGGCTTCCTTGAGGATTTCTATATGGCGCTGCCAAAGGGTGACGCGGCGAAACTCCGGGCATCGATGGAAACGCAGCAGCCGCTGATGGCGCCGCTCGCCCTCGGCCAGCAAGTGGGTACACTCAAGCTCGCGCTCGAAGAGAAGCCGCTCGGCGAATATCCGCTGGTGGCGCTTTCGAACGTGCCGGTCGCCGGCCTTATTGGTCGCACCGTCGATATGGTCCGGCTGATGTTGCCGCAATGAGCGAGCAGATCGTCTACCTGAACGGCGAGTGGACGCCGCTCGCGCAGGCGCGGGTGCCAGTGCTCGACCGCGGCTTCGTCTTCGGCGACGGCGTCTACGAAGTGATCCCGGTCTATGCCGGTACACCGCTGCGACTCGCCGAGCATCTTGCCCGACTGCAGAGAAGTCTCGACGCGCTGCGCATCAACAATCCGCGCTCCGCGGCCGACTGGACGGCGCTGCTGAGTGAGCTCATCGGTCGCCACCCGTGGCCGGATCAGTACCTCTATCTGCAGGTGACGCGTGGCGTGGCCAAACGCGATCACGCCTTTCCGCAGAACGTGGCGCCGACGGTGTTCGCCATGAGCAGTCCTCTGATCACGCCCCCGCGCAGCGAGGTCGAGCAGGGCGTCGCAGCGGTGACTGCAACCGACTATCGCTGGGGCCGCTGCGACATCAAGTCGATCGCCCTGCTTGGTAACGTGCTGCTGCGCCAGGCCGCGATCGACCGCGGTGCAGTCGAGACGGTGCTGTTTCGCGACGGTCTTCTGACCGAGGGCGCGGCCAGCAATATCTTCGTCGTCGCCGAAGGTTGCCTGCTCGCTCCGCCGAAGAGTCATCTCATGCTGCCCGGCATTACCTACGATCTGGTGCTCGAACTCGCGGCGGCGGCCGGCTTGCCGCATCAGGTGCGCGAGATCAGCGAGCAGGAGACACTCGGCGCCAGTGAGCTCTGGCTCACCTCGTCCACGAAGGAGGTGCTGGCGATCACGACGCTGAACGGCCGCCCGGTCGGCGACGGCAGGCCGGGTCCTGTGTATCGGCGCATGCACGCGCTGTATCAGGAATTCAAGGCGAACTGCTTTGCCGGGCTCCCGCGGTCAGTCGCGGCGGAGGCAAGTGCGTGACCGACGGCGAGGTCGTCACCAGCCTCATCGAGTACCCGTGCGACTTCCCGATCAAGATCATGGGGACTTCGCAGGCCGGCTTCGCCCAGACGATCGTCGGCGTCGTACAGCGCCATGCGCCTGACTTCGATCCCGCCACGCTCGAAATGCGTGTGAGCCGTGCACGGAAATACCTGAGCGTCACCGCAACGATTCGCGCCATTTCGCGCGAGCAGCTCGACGCCTTGTATCAAGAGCTCTCCGACCACCCCATGGTGGTGATGGTGCTGTAGGAGGAAAGCGCGTTGCAGGGCAACACCAACCCCCAGGCTTCACCCGTCGAGCCCACTCCCGCGGTGTGCCGTCTCGGCCGCGTCGATTACGAGCCGACATGGCGCGCGATGCAGCAGTTCAGCGAGACGCGCGCGCTCGACACCCGCGACGAACTCTGGATCGTCGAGCACTTCCCCGTCTTCACGATCGGGCTCAACGGCACGCCCGACCATCTGCTTCGGCGTACGGAGATTCCGGTGGTCCACGTCGACCGCGGCGGCCAGATCACCTATCACGGCCCTGGTCAGCTGGTGATCTATCTCCTGCTCGACGTGCGCCGCAGGAATTACGGCGTGCGCGAGTTGGTGCGGCGCATGGAGCGCGCAGTGATCGCGCTCCTCGGCGAGGAAGGGATCGCAGCCGCCGGAGACGAATCGGCCCCGGGGGTGTATGTCGGCGATGCGAAAATCGCGTCGCTGGGGCTACGCGTGAAGAACGGCTGCTGCTACCATGGTGTCGCTCTCAATATTGACCTTGATCTCGCGCCCTTTGCCGACATCAACCCGTGCGGTCACGTGGGCATGCCGGTGACGCGCACGTGCGATCTCGGTCTCGATCTCACGGTCGATGCTGCGGGTGATCGTCTGAGTCGCCACCTTCTCGACCTGCTGGACTGAGCCGGAGCCGTCGATGAGCGCTTCCCACGAGAAACAAACCGGCGCCGCCAAGACCGCGCGCATTCCGATCAAGATCGTGCCCCACGAGCGCTTGCGCAAACCGGACTGGATCCGCGCCAAGGCGCCGAGCAGCCCGATCTTCGGCGAGGTGAAGCGCGCCCTGCGCGAGCACAACCTGCACACGGTGTGTGAGGAAGCGTCCTGCCCCAACATCGGCGAATGCTTCAGCAAGGGCACCGCGACATTCATGATCCTCGGCGATGTGTGCACCCGACGCTGCCCTTTCTGCGATGTAGCCCACGGACGGCCACAGGCGCCGGATGCCGACGAGCCGATCAACCTAGCGCAAACGATCGCCGCGATGCGACTCAAGTACGTGGTGATCACCAGCGTCGATCGGGACGACCTGCGCGACGGTGGCGCACAGCACTTCGTCGACTGCATCCGCGCCGTGCGCGAACACTCGCCCGACACCCGCATCGAGATCCTCACGCCTGATTTTCGTGGGCGCCTCGACCGTGCACTCGACCTTCTCGCGACGTGCCCGCCGGACGTGATGAACCACAACCTGGAGACCGTGCCGCGCCTTTATCTGCAGGCGCGCCCGGGTGCCGATTACACGCATTCGCTCAAGCTGTTGCAGGACTTCAAGGCGCGCATGCCGACGGTGCCGACAAAGTCCGGCCTGATGGTCGGACTCGGCGAGACAGACGACGAGATCGTCGACGTCATCCGGGATCTGCGCGCCCACGCCGTCGACATGCTGACTGTCGGCCAGTATCTGCAGCCGAGCGCAGGTCATCTGCCGGTGCTGCGCTACGTCGAGCCCGCGGTGTTCCAGCGCTTTGAACACGAAGCGCTCGCAATGGGCTACAGCCACGCCGCCTGCGGGCCGATGGTACGTTCGAGTTACCACGCCGATCGCCAGGCTCACGAGGCAGGCGTCCTCTAGGCAGGTTCCGCGAGCTTCGCTTCGATCATCGTGTGCAGGCGCGCGAAGTCGGGCGCGCCCTCGATGCGCCGCACGATCGTGCCACGCCGGTCGATGACGAATGTGGTCGGTGTTCCGGAGATTCCGCCAAAGGCGTGCTCGATCTTCCCAACCGGATCTAGCGATACAACGAAGGGCAACTCGGCACTCTTTCCATAATCGAGCACGCGGTTCGGCGGATCGTAGCGCATCGCCACGGCAATGAGGGTCACGCCACGTTCGCCGAAGCGGCGCTGGATTTGGGCGAAGTCGGGCATCTCCTTCACACACACCGCGCAGCTGGTGGCCCAGAAGTTGACCACCACCACCTGCCCGAGCAGCGTTTGCATCGGGATCTCCTTCCCGCTCAGGCTCGTGAACGTGACTTGAGGGGCTGGTCGGGGACCACCGCAGGCGGTGAGCAGGAGAGCCGCCAGGCACGCCGCCGCGCTTGCATGCGTGAACGTGCCAGGGTTGCTGCAACGCGGGAATTTCGGCATAGTCGCGTCCCACCCTTCTTGTTCGCAGATCGACGCGCAACAGCAGCGCGGCCCTGCATCAGCGTTTCTTAAACGATTAACGGGAGCCAGTAGATGAGTATCCTAAGCGAGTTCAAGGAATTTGCGCTAAAGGGAAACGTAATGGATCTCGCTGTCGGAGTAATCATCGGCGGTGCCTTCGGCAAGATTGTCGATTCGGTCGTGGCCGACCTGATCATGCCGGTAATAGGGCGCATCGCGGGGGGGCTCGATTTCTCGAACTACTACGTCCCCCTGAAGGACGTTCCGCCCGGTACCGTGGAGACGCTGGATGGCCTCAAGAAGGCGGGCGTGCCTGTGTTCGCCTACGGCAACTTCCTCACCATTGCGCTTAACTTCGTGATCCTCGCCTTCATCATTTTCATGATGGTGAAATGGATCAACAAGCTGCGTTCGCAGACGCCGCCGGAGGCGCCGCCGGAAGATCCCGCGGATGTCGTGCTTCTGCGTGAGATCCGTGATGAGTTGAAGAAGCGCTAGCGCCTTCCACTCAACACACATGCAAGTGAGCAGGTCATGGGCTCGCAACCATCAGGACACGGAACCAGACAGCACGTAGGTCGATGAGAAAAGCCGTCCTTTCGTCATGGAGGTGCTGCAGATGAATGCCGCCGAGCGATGCTTTACCGAGTTCGTGAACGTCGTGCAGAAGCTGGTGGTGCCAGCCATGGAACGGCGCCGTGTCAACGCCTATCCCGATCCCGGGCCGGCGTTTGCCGAGCGGCTGCGCGGTCTCGGTCTGGTTCCGGAACGCTTCTACCGCGGCGGAATGACCTTCGATCCAAAGCGAGCGGAAGTCTTGATGGATGAGATCGAGGCCAAGCCACCGCGCGAGTTGCTGGAACTCGGCTGTGGCAACACGACGGCGATCCTTTGCGCGCTTGGCTACAAGCACGGCTTCAACGTCACCTCACTCGAGAACCATCCGGGTTCGATCGGTTACGTGGACTATCTCCTGGAGGGATTGCCGTTTCAAAGTCGCACGAACATCCTCCTGTGCGGTTTTGCGCGACGCGCCTACCCCGACGGGAAGCGTTACTGGTGGTATGACGTTGATCTTGCCAGATTCGGCAAGACCTACGACCTCGTCTTCGTCGACGGTCCGATGAAATCGCTCGTGGGGCGCAACGGGGCGCTGCCCGAGGTATGGCCATTTCTCGCGAGTGGCTGGCGACTCTATCTGGATGACGCCAAGGTCCCCAAGGGCAAGGCAGCGCTCGCCGAGTGGAAGCGGTATTTCCCGGATATAGAGGTGGAGACCTACGAGAAGGTCTGGGGCTGCCTCGCGAAGGTTACTCCGCAGCCAGACTAGGTCCGCTAAAAGGCTCGGTTCGACGATATCAAACCCGCTGCGGCTTAACGCAGCGGATCGAGGCGAGACCCGCCCCACCTCAGTAGGTATAGAACATCCTCTGGATTTCCCGCGTGCTGCTTGTGCGCGTAAGCGCCAGCATGAGGAGGATACGCGCCTTCTGCGGGCTCAGCGTGTCGGAGACCACGAAGTCGAGTTCGTCGTCGTTCGCTTCGCCGTTGCGCACCACGACACCGTTGCCTACGCGTGAGCTGCGCACGACGATCACATCCTTCTTCCGCGCCTCGACGAGCGCAGGTTTGACCTGTGCCGCGAGGCTGCCGTCACCTACGCCCGCGTGCACGATGCCCTTGTCACCAGCGGCGACGAAGGCGTCGATCGGTACCCGGTTCATGTTCGCGTAGCCGTAGACGATGTCGACCGCCGGCAGCGCGTCGAGGTCGGCGACATCGAACTCGGTATCCACCGTGTGCTTGCGCACCGGCTGTCTATAGAAGTGGGGACGCGCGCCGACCATGTAGCCCAGATAACCAAGATCGTAGGACCGGAACGTGTCGAGCGTCGTCGTGGTGGTCTTGGTGATGTCCCGGGCGTCGCCGATCTGGTCGTTCATGCAGACAAGGACGCCGCGGCCGACGGCTTCCTTGCTCGCCGCGAGCCCGACGCCGTTGTAGATGTTGAACGGACCGTCCGCGCTCATCGCCGTGGACGGCCGCATGGCGCCGACCAGCACCACCGGCTTGCGGCTCTTCACGACCAGATTCAGGAAGTAGGCGGTTTCCTCGAGCGTGTCGGTGCCGTGCGTGATCACGATGCCGTCCACGTCCGGCCGCGCCAGCAGTGCGTTGACCCGTTTGGCGAGCTTGAGCCAGATGTCGTTGGTCATGCTTTCGCTCGCGACCTGCGCCACTTGTTCGCCGCGCACGTTGGCAAGCTTCTTCAGTTCGGGAACGGCCTCGATCAATTGATCGACGGCCACCTTCGCCGCGGTGTATCCGGTGGTTTGAGTCGCGGAAGCCGCGGTGCCGGCGATGGTGCCTCCGGTGGCGAGAATGACGATGTTGGCGAGTTTTGCGGGGGGCGTCTCCTCCTTTGCCTGGGCAGTGGCGACGAGCAGCGCGCACAATGCACACGCCAGGAGCTGTGGTAGTGACCTCTCGGTGTGCATGGTGAACACCTCCTCTGTTGACGGTTGACGGTTCGGGGACGTGCGCGGTACGCGTGGTCAGTGCGCCTGGTCCCAGTTCAATCCGACGCCCACCTGCACTGGGATGGGTACGGCGAGCGTGGCCACGTTGCCCATCAGCGCAGGCAGTTCCGCAGTAACGGCTGCCACTTCGCAGTCCGGCACTTCCAGCACCAGTTCGTCGTGAACCTGCAGGACGAGCCGCGTCGCCAGCTGCTCGCGCTCGATCCACCCCTGCACGGCGATCATTGCCAGCTTGATCAGATCGGCCGCGGTGCCCTGCATCGGCGCGTTGATCGCAGCGCGCTCGGCCCCCTGCCTGCGCGCCGGATTGCCGCTGCGAATCTCCGGCAGCCACAGCCGCCGACCGAACACGGTTTCCACGTAGCCTTGCGCCCTCGCTTCCGCGCGCGTGCGTTCCATGTAGGCAGCAACCCCCGGATAGCGCGCGAAATACCGATCCATGTACTGCTGCGCCGCGCCGCGCTCGACTCCCAACTGCGACGCCAGCCCGAACGCCGACATGCCGTAGATGAGCCCGAAGTTGATCACCTTCGCGTAGCGCCGCTGTTCCGAGGTGACCGCGCCCAAGTCGACGGCAAAGACTTCCGCAGCGGTCGCGGTGTGGATGTCACGGCCTTCGGCGAAGGCCCGCAGCAGGCCCTCGTCGCCGGACAGGTGCGCCATGATGCGCAGTTCGATCTGCGAATAGTCTGCGGAGACGATCGCGGCCTGCGCTGGTGCGATGAACGCCTCGCGAATGCGGCGCCCCTCGGCGGTTCGGACCGGGATGTTCTGCAGATTCGGCTCGTTTGACGACAGCCGGCCGGTGACCGCAACGGCCTGACCGTAATTCGTGTGCACACGTCCGGTCTGCGCATTGACAGCGCGTGGCAGCTTGTCGGTGTACGTGCTCTTGAGCTTCGCCAGCGCGCGGTAGTCGAGCAGCAACTTCGGCAGCGGATAGTCGAGAGCGAGTTGCTGCAGCACGTCCTCGTCCGTGGAAGGCGCACCGCTCGGCGTCTTCTTGATCACCGGCAGCTTCTGCCTCTCGAAGAAAAGCTCCTGGATCTGCTTCGGCGAATTGAGATTGAAGCGCTGGCCGGCGACCGCATACGCTTCGAGTTCTATCTCGCGCAAGCGGTTGCCGAGCTCGTGGCTCTGGGCCTCGAGCAATCGCCTGTCGAGCAGGACGCCGTGGCGCTCCATTGCAAAGAGCACCGACAGCACCGGCATCTCGATGTCGCCATACACGTGCAGGAGCCTGGCGTCCTCGCGGATTACCGGAAACATCGCGTGGTGCAGCTGCAGGGTGACGTCGGCGTCTTCTGCGGCGTACTCGGTTGCGCGGTCGACCGCCACCTGGTCGAAGTCGATGCGCGAAGCCCCCTTGCCGGTGACCTCGTCGTAGGTGATCGTCTTCGTGCCGAGATGCCGGTCCGCGAGACTGTCCATATCGTGCGAGAGATGGCTTTCGAGCACATAGGACTCGAGCAGCGTGTCGTGCGCCACGCCGCGCACGGCAATGCCGTGGTTCGCGAACACATGCAGATCGTATTTCAGGTTCTGGCCAAGCTTGAGCTTCGACGGATCTTCCAGCCACGGGCGCAGCAGGGCGAGCACGCGCGCAAGCGGCAGTTGCTCGGGTGCGGCCGGGCCACGATGCGCGACCGGGATGTACGCCGCCTCATTCGGCGCGATCGAAACAGAGATGCCGACGAGCTGCGCCCTGAGCGGATCGAGGCTCGTCGTCTCGGTATCGATCGACGCGAGTTCCACAGCGTCGAGTTTCGTAATCCAGGCGCGCAGCGCATCCTCGTCGAGCACGGTCTCGTAGCGGCGCTCGCGTGCTTCCGGTACCGCTACGGGTTCTGTGCATGCCGCGTCAGCGACTGCGTCGAGCTCGCGACGCCAGCTCTTGAACTCGAGGCGGTCGAAGAGTGCGGCGAGCCGTGTACGATCCGGCGGCTGCGGCGCAAGCTCGCGCACCTCCTGCGGCAGCGGCACGTCGCACTTGATGGTGAGAAGCTCGCGTGCGCGCGGCAGCCAGTCGCGCACCTTGCGCAGGTTCTCGCCGACCACACCGCCGATCTCGTTTGCATGGGCGATGACGTTGTCCAGGCTGTCGTACTCCGCCAGCCACTTCACGGCGGTCTTGGGTCCGACCTTGTCGACGCCGGGAATGTTATCAACGGCATCGCCGACGAGCGCCAGGTAGTCCGTGATGCGCTCCGGCAGCACACCGAATTTCGCGCGCACGCCATCCACGTCGAGCGATTCGTTCGACATGGTGTTGACCAGCCGAACATGCTCGTTCACGAGCTGCGCGATGTCCTTGTCCCCGGTCGAGACGATCGTGCGCAGACCCTCGCGCTCGGCCTCGCGCGCGAGCGTGCCGATGACATCGTCCGCCTCCACGCCGTCGACGACGAGGACCGGCCACCCCATGGCACGGATGCACTCCATCAGCGGCTCGATCTGCGCCGCGAGGTCGTCCGGCATCGGCGGGCGGTTCGCCTTGTAATCGGGGTAGGCGTCATCGCGGAAGGTCTTGCCTTTTGCGTCGAAAACGCAGGCGCTATACTCGGCCGCGAAGTCCTTGTGCAGGCGCCGCAGCATATTGATGACGCCGTAGACAGCCCCGGTCGGCTCGCCCGCCTTGTTGCGCAGATCGGGCAAGGCGTGAAACGCACGGTACAGGTAGGAAGAGCCGTCCACCAGCAAGAGCGTGGTCATCGTCCGTGCTTCTCCTCGATCACCTTCACGCGGCCACGGTCGGCGTGCGTCTTGCGTAACGCCTGTGCTTCCCGAGGAGACGAACTGGAGTCCGGATCATGAACGGCATGCAGAAGATTCCGTCGCCACTGGCGACGGAGATCACCGAGAAGACGTGGTCGGCGCGCGAGTCGTGGCGGGTGTTCGAGATTATGGCAGAGTTCGTCGAAGCGACGGAACGCCTGAACCCGATCCGGCCCGCGGTTTCCATTTTCGGCAGTGCCCGCACGCTGCCAGGCCACCCGTTCTACGAGCTCGCGGAGCGCATCGCCCGGCAACTGTCGGACGCCGGCTTCAGCGTGATTTCGGGTGGCGGGCCGGGCATCATGGAGGCCGCGAACAAGGGCGCGTTCTTCGGGCGCTCGCCTTCGGTCGGGCTCAACATCCAGCTGCCGCACGAGCAGCACGGGAACCCCTATCAGGATGTCAGCCAGACCTTCCGCCACTTCTTCGCGCGCAAGGTGATGTTCGTGAAGTTCGCCTCGGCCTACGTCGTCATGCCGGGAGGTTACGGCACGCTGGACGAGCTGTCGGAAGCGCTGACCCTGGTGCAGACCGCCAAGACCCGCAGGATCCCGATCATTCTCGTGCACGGAGCGTTCTGGCGCGGACTGCTCGACTGGTTTCGGCACACGCTCGTGACCGAGGGCATGATCGACGCGTCGGATCTCGATCTGATACAGGTGATCGACGAGCCGAAGGAGGTGGTGGACGCGATTTTCAGCCACTACGAGAAGCGCGGATTCGAGCCGTCGGCGCGGGAGCGCGAAATACAGCTCAATCTGTGACATGGTAAACTCGACTCACGTTTCGGGTCGCACGGCCCGAGCCTCGCGGATTTCGCCGATGCGCCGTTTGTTACCGATCCTGCTGTTGCCTCTCCTAATCGCGACCAGTCACGCCCAGAGCACGCCGCCGCCGGGTCTCGAACCGCTGCCTGAACCGCCGCCTCCGCCACCCGGTCTGGAGGACGATGACGTCGCGGAGCCTGAGGTGACGATCCAACAGCGCGGTGAAGATACGGTCGAGGAATACCGGCTGAATGGCCAGCTCTACATGATCCGCGTGACGCCGGCGCATGGCGTCCCGTACTACCTCCTCGATCCCACCGGTGCCGGCAATTTCGCGCGTCAGGACGGTCTGGGCGGCAACGTCAGTCCGCCCATGTGGGTGATCAAGCGCTTCTAGCATACAGCCCGCTGTGCCAACGTCATGTCGGTGTTCACTACTGTCACGCGCGAGGAACTCGGCGTCTGGTTGAAGCGTTATTCGGTGGGGGCTCTCACCGATCTCAAGGGCATCGCTGCGGGCATCGAGAACACCAACTATTTTGTCACCACGACCCACAGTCGCTACGTCCTCACGCTGTTCGAAAAGCTCACCGCGGCCGAGTTGCCGTTCTATCTCAACCTGATGGCGCATCTGTCGAGTCACGGTATTCCCTGCCCGCGGCCCATCGCAGATCTCGACAACGCCTTGCTCGGCACGCTGAACGGGCGACCCGCCAGTCTCGTCAGCTGTCTGCCGGGACACGAGGTGAGTGATCCGTCTGCGGACCATTGCGCACGCGTGGGCGAGATGCTCGCGGACATGCACCTGGCAGGCAGAAGCTACAGCGCGACGATGGCAAACCCGCGTGGCCCCTCCTGGTGGCGGTCGACGGCAAGCGGAGTGATGCCGTTCCTCGAGACAGAGGATCGCTCGCTGCTCGCGGACGAGGTGAGCTTTCAGTCCCACTATCGCTTCGAGGACCTGCCGCGCGGCGTCATCCACGCCGATCTCTTTCGCGACAACGTGCTCTTCGATGGCGCCGGCATCGGTGGTTTGATCGACTTCTACTTCGCCTGCAACGACGCGCTGCTCTACGATGTGGCGATCACCGTCAACGACTGGTGCCTGACGCCCGAGCGAACCATCGACCGCCAGCGCGCATGTACGTTGCTCGACGGCTATCGCACTTTGCGCCCGTTCACGGAGGTCGAGCAGAATGCATGGCCTGTGATGCTGCGCGCCGGTGCGCTGCGCTTCTGGGTGTCGCGCCTGCAGGACTTCCACCTGCCGCGCCCGGGCGAACTCACCCACGCGAAGGACCCGACCCACTTCCGTCACTTGCTCGCGAACCACGTCGCGCACGAGGCGACAGCGCGTCGGCTGCTCGATTGATGCGGCGACCGTCTTCCTCCCCCGATCACTACCCAAAAGAGCAATGACGCTACAGGTGCAGAAGTTGAGTGCGGCGAATGGCCTGAAGTGGATCGTGGATGGATTCGCGCTCTTCCGCCTGCGCCCGTCCGTGTGGATCGCGCTGACGGCGATCTGGATGTTCATCGGTGTGGTGCTGGTGACGATCCCGAGCCTGGGTCAGTTGATCCTCTATCTCGTCACACCCGCGCTCGGCGCTGGAATGCTCGTCGGCTGTCGCGCGCTCGAGCGCGGCGACAATCTGGAAATCGCGCATCTCTTCGCGGGCATTCGCAGCCATCCCGGCCCGCTCATCACCGTCGGCGGGTTTTACCTGCTGGGCAACGTCATCACCTTCGGCGCGTTCATGGGCCTGGGGGGCGATCGAATCATCGCGGCGGCGCTGGAACGCGCAGCGGATGCCCAGACCCAGCTCTCGGCGCCGGACGTTCCGGCAGCACCGCTGCTTTCCGTGTTCCTGCTGGTGCCGCTTTTCATGGCGGTGATCTTTGCGCCGCCGCTGGTCATGTTTCAGAACCTGCCGGCCCTGCAGGCGATCAAGGCAAGTTTCACGGGGTGCATGGCCAATCTCGCCCCCGTCCTGCTGTTCGCGGTGCTGTCGGCCACCTTCGCGATGATCGCCATGCTGCCGTACGGGCTCGGCATGCTGCTGTGGGTTCCGATCTATGCCGGCGCGGTATACCGCGGCTACAAGGCGGTTTTCGAAGGCGCGGCCCCGGCGCCGCCAACACCCGAGACCCCGGCCGAAGGAACCTCGGCTTAAGGAATCTCCGCTTAACTCCCACGCGGGCGCGGATCAGGCAGGCGTGAGCTTCGCGTATTCGAGCGCGAGCCACTTCACGCCGGCGTTGCGAAAACTCACCTGCACGCGCGCCTCGTCGCCGCGGCCCTCTGCGCCAACGATGACTCCCGCGCCGAACTTTGGGTGCAGGACGTTCTGACCCACGCGCAGGCCGCCCACCTCGAGCGGCCGCTGCTGTGTCGCGCGCATAGCTGGCCGGGCGGCCGCCGCGTAGGAGCCATACGGGCGCACGGCCGGTGATTCGGCAGTGAATCCGCCGACGCGCTTCACGAGCAGCGGCGGAATCTCCTGCAGGAACCGCGACGCGATGTGGTAGCGCGTCTGGCCGTGCAGCATCCGGCTCTGTGCGAAGCTCAGATACAGCCGCCGCCGCGCGCGCGTGAGTGCGACGTACATGAGCCGCCGCTCCTCGTCCACGCCGTCGTCCTCCTTGGCGGAGTTCTCGTGCGGGAAAAGACCTTCCTCCAGTCCGCTGATGAACACCGCGTGAAACTCCAGGCCTTTGGCCGAGTGCACGGTCATGAGCTGCACGCAGTCCGAACCGGCGCCGGCCTGTCGCTCCCCGGCTTCGAGCGCCGCGTGATTGAGAAATGCCATGAGCTCGGTTTCGGGCACCGCAGCAGCGTCGGCATCGGCGCCTGCGGTCTCGACCGCAGGTGCGAGTCCGCGCTCGCGCTCGGCGACGAACGCCGTCGCCGCGTTGACGAGTTCCGCCAGATTCTCCAGCCGGTCTGCACCGTCGCGCTCGCCCTTGTAGTGCGCAGTGAGCCCGCTTGCCTCGATCACGTGCTCGATCATCTCCGGCAGCGGCAATCCCTCGGTCGCCGCGCACATCTCTTCCACCCGCAGCACGAAACCTTCGACGCCCTTGCCCGCCGTCGCGGCGCGCGCCCCCTTGCCGCGCTGGCAGGCGGCCTGCCACAGGCAGACGCCGAGGCCGCTGGCAGTGTCCTGCAGCTGCTCCAGCGTGCGCGCGCCCACGCCCCGCGGCGGAAAGTTGATCACGCGCAGCAGCGCGCCGTCGTCATGCGGATTCGCCGTGAGCCGCAGATAGGCGAGCGCGTGCTTCACCTCCTGGCGCTCGAAAAAGCGCAGCCCGCCATACACGCGATAGGGCAGCGTCGCCGAGAAGAGCGCGTGCTCCAGCACTCGTGACTGGGCATTGGAACGGTAGAGCAGTGCAATCTCGGAGAGCGCCACACCCTCGGCGCGAAGCGTGCGGATCTCCTCGACGATGAAAGCGGCTTCGTCGGCGTCGGACGATGCCTGGTGCAGCCGCAGCAACTCGCCGGCACCGTCCGACGTCCACAGATTCTTGCCGAGGCGCGCGCGGTTCTGGCGAATGAGCGCGTTGGCGGCATCGAGGATGTTGCCGTGGGAACGATAGTTCTGCTCCAGCTTGATCACACGCTCGACCGCGAAGTCGCGCTCGAACTGCTGCATGTTGGCGGAACGCGCACCGCGGAAGGCGTAGATGGACTGGTCGTCGTCGCCGACCGCGAAGATTGCGTTGACGCTGCCCGCGAGCAGGCGCAACCACTGGTACTGGAGGCGATTGGTGTCCTGGAACTCGTCGACCAGAATGTGCTGAAAGCGCGCGCGGTAGTGCTCGCGCAGGACTTCGTTACGCGACAGCAGCTCGAATGAGCGCAGCAGCAGTTCGGCAAAATCGACCACGCCCTCACGCCGGCAGGCGTCTTCGTACGACGCATAGACTTCGAGCATGCGCCGACCGATGTCGTCGGACGCTTCGACCGCAGGCGGCCGCAGTCCTTCTTCCTTGTTGGCGTTGATGAAGTACTGCACCTGCCGCGGTGGATACTTCTCGTCGTCGATGTTCAGGCTCTTCATGAGCCGCTTCACGAGCGAGAGCTGATCCTGACTGTCGAGGATGGTGAAGAGCTGTGGCAGACCCGCGTCTTGCCAATGCGTCCGCAGCAGGCGATTGCACAAGCCGTGAAACGTGCCGACCCACATGCCGCGCGTGTTGATGGGCAGCATTGCCGACACGCGCACGAGCATCTCGCGCGCCGCCTTGTTGGTGAAGGTGACGGCGAGCAGGCCGTGTGGACTCGCCTGGCCGGTGGCGATCAACCACGCGATGCGGGTGGTGAGCACCCGTGTCTTGCCGCTGCCCGCACCGGCGAGGATCAGCGCGGACTGCCGGGGCAAGGTGACCGCTTCCAGCTGCTGCGGGTTGAGACCTTCGAGAAAGGAAGAGGACATCGCGGGGCCCATCGAAACGAGCCCCGGATTATATCGAACCGCAGACCCGCGGTTAGCCGGTGACGGACCCCGAGCGCCGCTTCTTCTCCATGAGATCGAGGATGAGCGGAGTAAGAATGAGTTGCATCGCCAGGTGCAGCTTGCCGCCGGGGACGATGATGCAATTCGGCCGCGACATGAAGGAGTCGTGCACCATCGTCAGCAGGTAGGGAAAGTCGATGCCGTGCGGGTCACGGAAGCGGATCACGACAAAGCTCTCCTCCGCCGTCGGAATGTCGCGCGCCACGAAGGGATTCGATGTGTCGACCGTCGGCACGCGCTGGAAATTGATGTGCGTGCGAGAGAACTGCGGAATGATGTAGTTCACGTAGTCGGGCATGCGGCGCAGGATGGTCTGCGTCACGTCGACGGCCGAGTAGCCGCGCTCTTTCATGTCCCGGTGCATCTTCTGGATCCACTCGAGATTCACGATCGGCGTCACGCCGATCAGAAGATCGACTTGTGCGCCGGCGTCACAGGTTTCGGTGCGCACGCCACCGTGCAATCCTTCGTAGAACAGGAGATCGGTGCCTTCGGGCAGCGGCTCCCACGGCGTGAAGGTACCGGCTGGCTGGCGATAGGGTTCGGCTTCTTCGCTGTTGTGCAGATACTTGCGGAAGCGGCCGGTGCCATTGCGGCCGTACTGGCGGAACAGTCCCTCGATGTCCTCGAACAGGTTCGATTCCGGGCCGAAGTGGCTCATGGTCCGCCCCTCGGCCTCGGCCTCGCGGATCGCGCCCCGCATGCCCTCGCGATCGTACTTGTGGAAACTGTCGCCTTCGATCACCGCCGCGCGGATGTTCTCGCGGCGGAAAATATGCTCGAAGACGTTCTTCACTGAGGTGGTGCCGGCGCCGGAAGACCCGGTGACAGCGACGATTGGATGCTTGCGGGACATGGTGCGCTCTCTCCGATGGTGCAGGTTTCGTGCGGCCGCGGCGGCCGGTTTCTTGTCGGCTTGTCAGCCGGAAACCCATACTACATGGATTGCCTATAAACCAATGTCACGATTGTTTATCGTTCCGATCATGAATGGCTTATCACAGAACGCCGCGGCGGAAACCCCGGGCGACCTTGCGGTTATAATCCCGCTCTTCCGTTTGATTGGCTGCCCCGCCTCGTAACCCATCGCATGCAGGAAAAATACAATCACCGCGTCGTCGAGCAGGAGGCGCAGCAGCATTGGGAGACGACGCAGGCGTATCAAGCCCGCGCGGATGCGTCACGCCCCAAGTACTACTGCCTCTCCATGTTTCCCTACCCGTCGGGGAAACTGCACATGGGGCATGTGCGCAACTACACCATCGGCGACGTGCTGAGCCGCTACCACCGGATGCGGGGCTGCAACGTGATGCAGCCGATGGGCTGGGACGCGTTCGGACTGCCGGCGGAGAACGCCGCGATCGCCAACGGCGTGTCGCCCGCGGCGTGGACGTACGACAACATCGCCTACATGCGCAAGCAGTTGCGCTCGCTCGGCTTTGCCATCGACTGGGACCGTGAGCTCGCGACCTGCACGCCGGAGTATTACCGGTGGAACCAGTGGCTGTTCCTGCGGATGCTGGAAAAGGGTCTCGCCTACAAGACGACGGGGGTCGTGAACTGGGATCCGGTCGACCAGACCGTGCTCGCGAACGAGCAGGTGATCGACGGCCGCGGCTGGCGCACCGGCGCCCTCATCGAGAAGCGCGAGATCCCGATGTATTACCTGCGGATCACCGCTTACGCCGAGGAGTTGCTGGCCGGGCTCGAGGGCCTGCCCGGGTGGCCGGAGCGCGTGAAGGCGATGCAGGCGAACTGGATCGGTCGCAGCGAGGGCGTCGAAGTTGGCTTCCCCTACGCCGATGGCAGCGGCGTGCTGACCGTGTTCACCACGCGCGCCGACACGCTCATGGGTGCGACCTACTGCGCGGTCGCCGCCGAACATCCGCTCGCGACACGCGCCGCCTCGCGCAATCCCGAGCTTGCCCGCTTCGTCGATGAATGCAGGCACGGCAGCGTGATGGAGGCCGACATCGCCACCATGGAGAAGAAGGGCATGCCCACGGGCGACTTCGTTCTCCATCCGCTGTCCGGTGCGAAATTGCCGGTGTGGGTCGCCAACTACGTGCTCATGGGATACGGCGAGGGCGCGGTGATGGCGGTGCCGGCCCACGACGAGCGCGACTTCGAGTTCGCTACCCGCTACGGGCTGCCGATGAAGCAGGTCATCGCCTCGAAAAGCGCGGCCTACCAGACGGTGGCGGCATCGTGGCAGGACGCCTACGCAGAGCGCGGCGTGACAGTGGATTCCGAAGAGTTCTCGGGGCTCGATTTCGAACAGGCGGTCGACGCCATCGCCGCGGCGCTGGAGCGCAAGCAGCTCGGCCGCAAGCGTGTGCAGTATCGCCTGCGCGACTGGGGCATCTCGCGCCAGCGCTATTGGGGAACGCCGATTCCCATCGTGCATTGCGACAGCTGTGGCGACGTGCCTGTGCCGGACGAGCAGTTGCCGGTGGTGCTGCCGGAGGACTGCGTCCCCGACGGCTCCGGCAATCCGCTGGCGAAGCGTGCGGACTTCGTGAATGTCGCGTGCCCGCGCTGCGGCGAGCCCGCGCGCCGCGAGACGGACACGATGGACACCTTCGTCGATTCGTCGTGGTACTTCCTGCGTTACGCCTGCCCCCACCAGTCTGAGCGTATGGTCGACGAGGCGGTGCAGTACTGGTTGCCGGTGGACCAGTACATCGGCGGCATCGAGCACGCAATCCTGCACCTGCTCTACTCGCGCTTCTGGACGCGCGTCATGCGGGATCTCGGTCTGGTGAGCTTGGACGAGCCGTTCGCCAATCTGCTCACCCAGGGCATGGTGCTGAACGAGATTTTCTTCCGCCGTACCGAGGCAGGGCGGATCATGTACTTCAATCCCACTGACGTCGACGCAAAGGTCGACGACAAGGGGCAGCGCGCTGGCGCCGTACTGCGCACAGACGGCGAGGCCGTGGAATCGGGCGGCATCGGCACCATGTCAAAGTCCAAGAACAACGGCGTCGACCCGCAGTCGCTGATCGATGAATTCGGCGCGGATACCGCACGCTTCTTCATGATGTTCACGAGCCCGCCGGAGCAGACGCTGATGTGGTCCGACGCCGGCGTCGAGGGCGCTGCGCGCTACCTGAAGAAGCTGTGGGCGTTCGCGCGCGACTACAACGAAACGATGCGGCCCCGACTCGCCGGCGACGGTGAGGCTGCCGGCACTGCCGAAGACTTGGCAGCCTGCCGTCGCGAGGTTCATCTCAATCTCAGGCAGGCAAGCTACGACTTGGAGCGCCACCAGTTCAACACAGTCGCCTCGGCCTGCATGAAGATGCTGAATGCGCTGGAGCGCGCACCGCGAGCCAATTCGCTCTCGCACGCGCGATTGATCAAGGAAGGGCTCTCCATCCTGCTGCGGGTGCAGTGGCCGGTGACGCCGCACATCTGCCACCAGCTGTGGCGTGATCTGGGCTACACGGGCGAGCTCCTCGACGCCGGCTGGCCCGCCGTCGACGAGGCGGCGCTGGTACAGGACGAAATCGATCTCGTCCTGCAGGTGAACGGCAAGCTGCGCGGCAGCATCCGCGTCGCCCGCAACGCCGACCGCGCTACGATCGAGCAACTCGCGCTGGCGGACCCGGCTGCCGTGCGTTTCATCGCCGGTCAGACGATCAAGCGCGTCGTCATCGTGCCCGGTCGACTGGTGAACGTGGTGATCTAATGTCGACGCGTACGCGGTTCGTCATGTGTGAAAGGTTGATCGGCATCGTGCTCGCCGCCATGGTCGCGGGCTGCGGATTCCAGCTGCGCGGGACCGCCAGCCTGCCGCAGGAGAGTCTTTACATATCGGGACCTGCCTATTCGGCGTTCGCCAACGATCTCAAGCGCGCGATCCGTGCCGGCACCAGCACCCGCATCGCCGATGATGCGACGCAAGCCGATGCCACGCTTTTCATAGTCGGCGAGACCCGCGCGAAACTGATCCTCACCCTGACGCAGCAGGGAACGGTGCGCGAGTTCCAGCTTCGCTACGGCGTCGTCTATCGACTCGCCGACAAGGCCGGCAAGGAACTCATGCCGACCAGCGAAATCGTGACGGTTCGCTCGTACGTCTACAACGATCAGAACGCGCTCGCGGCCGAGTCGGAAGAAGTGGTCCTCTATCGCGACATGCAGCAGGATGCCGTCCAGCAGCTGATGCGACGCCTGGCATCGCCCGCGAACAGGCCCGCCGCGACCCCGCCCCCGACGTGACAACGCCGCGCTCGGTCGGGGCGGTCGTGCCGCAAGTCGCCCACTTCGAGGAGCCCGTGCAGTTGCGCAGCGGCGCCCTGATCGACCAGTACGATCTCGTCTACGAGACCTACGGCTCGCTCAACGCCAACCGCTCCAACGCAGTCCTGGTCTGCCATGCGCTCTCCGGCAACCATCACGTTGCCGGCCATTACGACGGCGACGAGCGGGTGGTCGGCTGGTGGGACAATATGATCGGCCCCGGCAAGCCGGTCGACACCGATCGCTTCTTCGTCATCGGCGTCAACAATCTCGGTGGCTGCCACGGTTCCACCGGTCCCTCCACGGTCAACCCCAAGAGCGGACGACCCTATGGCGCGAGCTTCCCCGTGCTCACGGTCGAGGACTGGGTCGAGACCCAGGCGCGGCTCGCCACCCGGCTGGGCATCGAGCGCTTCGCCGCCATCATGGGCGGCAGTCTCGGTGGCATGCAGGCGCTGCGCTGGGCGATCACCAGGCCCGAGCGGGTCGCGCACTCCATCATCATCGCTGCGGCGCCGAAGCTCACCGCACAGAACATCGCCTTCAACGACGTCGCGCGGCAGGCGATCCTGACCGACCCGGACTTCCACGGTGGCGACTTCTACGCCCACGGCGCGGTGCCGAGGCGCGGCTTGCGGCTGGCCCGCATGTTGGGGCACATCACCTATCTGTCCGACGACTCGATGGCGGAGAAATTCGGCCGCGGGCTGCGCACCGGCGCCTATCAGTTCAGCTTCGATATCGAGTTCGAAATCGAATCGTATCTACGCTACCAGGGCGACAAGTTCGCCGATCGCTTCGACGCCAACACCTACCTGCTGATGACGAAGGCGCTCGACTACTTCGATCCGGCGCAGGATGCCGCCGGCGATCTCGCCCGGGCGCTCCGACCCGCCACCGCCGGTTTTTTGGTGGTCTCGTTCGCGACGGACTGGCGCTTCTCCCCGGAGCGGTCGGTGGAGATCGTGAAGGCGCTGCTCGACAACGACCGGCGCGTCACCTATGCGGAACTCGGCTCGCGTCACGGTCACGATTCGTTTCTCATGGAAGACGAGCACTACTTCCGGCTCATGCGCGCCTACATGGGCAATATCGCTCAGGAAATCGCGTGACGGATCCGCCCTCGTTCACTGCGCCCACGTCGCGCTCCGACTTCGCTCACATCGCCCGCTGGGTCAAGCCCGGCGCGAAGGTGCTCGACCTTGGCTGCGGCGACGGCTCGCTCCTGCGCTATCTCAAGGAAACCCGGGACGCCCATGGCTACGGGGTCGAGATCAATTTCGAGAGCCTCGTCGACTGCATCGGCAACGGCATCAGCGTGGTGCAGAACGACCTCGAAACCGGGCTTGCGATGTTCGAGTCGAACTCCTTTGACTGCGTGATCCTGTCGCAGACCCTGCAGGCAATGAAGCACACGGAGGAGATCGTGCGCGAGATGTTGCGCGTCGGCCGCGAGGGGATCGTGAGCTTCCCCAATTTCGGCTACTGGCGTCACCGCCTGCAGGTGCTGCGCGGACACATGCCGGTATCGGGCGCGCTCCCCTACCAGTGGTTCAACACACCAAACGTGCATCTGTGCACGATCGGGGACTTCGACCGCTTCTGCGCGGAGCATGCCGTGCGCGTCATTGAGCGCGCGGTGCTCACGGACGGTCAGCCGGTAACTTTTGCGTCGAACCTGATGGGCGAGCTGGCGGTATATCGCTTCGATCGCGCCGTGTGACGCGTCCTCACACGAGCTTCAGAAGTCCCCAGACACCGGCGGCCATGAGGACAACGCCCGCCACTGCGCGCATGCGGCGATCCTGCAGGAACGGTTGCAGCCGATGCGCCAGCAAGCCCATCGCGAGCAGGTTCGGCAGCGTACCCGCGCCGAACGCCGCCATCACCAGCGCGCCCTGTGTTGCGCTCGCGCTCGTCAGCGCCAGCACCACCGCGCTGTAGACAAGCCCGCACGGCAGGAAACCCCAGAGGATGCCCGCAGCGAGTGCGCTCGTCGGCGAGCGGATCGGCAGCACCCGTGCCAGCAGCGGCTGCACCCGCCGCCACGGCGCGCGCCCCATGCGTTCCACTTCCGCGAATCGGGGGAACAGTCCGGCCAGGTACAGCCCCATGGTCAGCAGCACGGCACAGGAAAGCGCGAACAGGATCTTCTGCATCGGGAGCGCCTCTGCGAAGAGCAGGGTGCCGGCGCCCAGTGCCCCAGCCAGCGCGCCGAGGACGACGTAGGTCATCACCCGGCCGAGATTGCACGCGACCTGCACCGCCAGCGGGTTGTGATCGCCCGGCAGCCCGAGCGCAAACGCGCCGACCAGACCTCCGCACATGCCCGCGCAGTGAACGCCGCCGAGCAGGCCAGCGAGGAAGGGCACCAGCAGGTCAGCTGCCGGCATGCCCCAGATCGGACACCCGGTGCCGCAGCCGCCACAGCAGCAGCAGTCCCGGAAGGGCGACGATGAACGTGCAGAGGAAAAACCAGACCCAGCCGACGGCATCGACCAGCAGCCCGGAAGGCGGCCCGACGAACACGCGGCCGATCGCCGCCAGCGCCGACAGGAGGGCAAACTGCGTGGCGGAGAAACGCGGGTCGCAGAGCGCCATGAGCAGGGCGACGAAGGCGGCCGTTCCCATGCCGCCCGCAATGTTCTCGACGGCGACCGCAACGACCATCAGGGGGTAGCTCTTGCCGACCCACGCCAGCACCATGAACGCGAGATTCGATACCGCCTGCAGGATGCCGAAGAGGAGCAGCGAACGGTACAGCCCGAGGCGGACCATCAAGCCGCCGCCGAAGAGCGCGCCGATGATGGTGGCAAAAAGACCGAGACCCTTGTTGATTGCGCCTACGTCAGTCGGCGTGAAGCCAACGCCGCGTATGAGGAATGCCGTCGTAAGACTGCCTGCGAATGCATCCCCCAGCTTGTAGAGGACGATCAGGAGCAGCATCACCCCCGCCTGCGGGCGCCCGAAAAACTCCTTCAGTGGTCCGACGACGGCCTCGGTGAGCGAGCGCGGGGGACGCACCTGCGTCTCGGGTTCAGGACCGAAGAACGCTGCGAGCAGGCCGATCGCCATGAGTGCGGCCATCAACCAGTACGTGTTCCGCCAGCCGATGTGATCGGACAGTATCAGCGCCAGGGCGCCGGAGACGAGCAGGGCGAGGCGGTAGCCGAGCACCGATACCGCCGCACCGAGTCCGCGCTCCTTCTCGCGCAGCACGTCGGTTCGGTACGCATCGACGACGATGTCCTGCGACGCAGAAGCGAAGGCAAGCGCCAGCGCAAGCGCCGCGAGCGCGAGCGGCGAGCGCGTCGGGTCCATGGCGCCCATGAAGGCGATCACCCCCATCAGCATGACCTGCGTCAGCGCCACCCAGCCGCGACGGCGCCCGAGGAAGCGCGGCGCGTAGCGATCCATCACCGGCGCCCACAGGAACTTCACGGTGTACGGCAGGCCCACCAGCGAGAAGACGCCGATGGTCTTGATGTCGACGCCCGCAACCGTCATCCACGCCTGCAGGGTGCCGCTGGAAAGAGCAAGCGGCAGCCCGGAGGCGAAGCCGAGGACAAGAACGGCGGCAACGCGCGGACTGCGGACAACCTGGAGATAGGGCGTGAGGTTCACGCTACGCCGCTACGCAACTCGTAGTCGTAATCGATCGTTAGCGGAGCATGATCGGAAAAGCGCTGCTCCTTGTAGATCAGTGCGCGTCTCGCGGTCGTCGCAACGCCCGCCGTCGCAATCTGATAGTCGATGCGCCACCCCACGTTCTTGGCCCAGGCCTGCCCGCGATTCGACCACCAGGTGTACTGGTCCGGATCCGGGTTCAGACGACGGAAGACATCGACGAGGCCGAGCCGCCCGAAGACATGGTCGAGCCAGGCACGCTCTTCGGGCAGGAAGCCGGAGTTCTTCCGGTTTGCCCGCCAGTTCTTGAGGTCGATCTCCTTGTGGGCGATGTTCCAGTCACCGCACACGATCCACTCTCGCCCGCTTGCGTGCAGCGCCTCCAGCAACGGCAGAAAGCGCTCCAGGAAGCTGAACTTCACGGCCTGGCGCACCTCCGACGACGATCCCGACGGCATGTACAGGGAAACCACGCTCAAGTCGCCGAAGTCAACGCGCAAATAGCGGCCTTCGGCATCGATGTCGGCGATGCCCACGCCCTCGACCACACGATGCGGACGCTGGCGCGAGTAGATGGCAACACCGCTGTATCCCTTCTTGTCGGCGAGATGAAAGAATCCGTGCAGGCCGAGGGGTTCGCGAATCGCATCGGACAGATCAATTGCCTGCGCCTTCACCTCCTGCACGCAGACGATGTCCGCGCCCTGTTGCTCGAGCCATTCGAAGAAGCCCTTGCGCGCCGCCGATCGAATTCCGTTCACATTGAGGGTGATGATGCGCATGGGCGGAAAAACCATTATTCTTGGCGGGGCCGGGGTGGGTCATCTGCAAGCTCGCGCCCGACATCTCGCAACGTCTGCTCCCCACATGTCCGCGCTAAGCCAGGAGTTCATCGCCTTCGCCCTCGCCTGCGAGGCAATCCGCTTTGGCAGCTTCCAGACCAAGGCAGGGCGCCAATCCCCGTACTTCTTCAACACCGGGGTCTTCGACAACGGCGAGCGGCTGCGGACGCTGGCGCAATTCTACGCGAAAGCCATCCTCGCCTCGGCGCTGCCGTTCGACATGCTCTTCGGTGCCGCGTACAAGGGCATTCCCCTGGTCGCGGCAACGGCGATGGCGATGGCGGACACTGGGCACAACGTCCCGTTCTGCTTCAATCGCAAGGAAGCGAAGGATCACGGCGAGGGCGGGATGACAGTCGGCGCGCCGCTCGCAGGACGCGTCCTCATCGTGGACGACGTCATAACGGCCGGCACCTCCGTACGCGAATCGATCACACTGATCCATGCGGCCGGCGCAACTGCGTGCGGCGTTATCGTCAGCATCGACCGCATGGAACGGGGCTCGGGTCCGCTCTCCGCGACCCAAGAGGTCGCGCGCAACTTCGGCATCCCGGTGCTCAGCATTGCTGCCCTCAATGATCTGCTGCGCTTCGTGCGTTCACGTCCGGATTTGGAACAGTATTTGCATCCCATCGCCCGCTATCGTGAACAGTACGGAGTGAGCGGCGATGAAGAAAGCTAAGTGCGTCGGTTGCTGCCTCGTCGTCACCACCATCTTCTGCACCTTCCCCCTGTCCTCCATCGGCGGCACCTACAAGTGGGTCGACGACAAGGGCATAACACACTACGGTGACACGATCCCGCCCGAGTTCAAGGAGAAGGCGAACAGCGAACTCAGCAAACGCGGCATCACGATCAAGAAGACCGATCAAGCGCTCACGCCGGACGAGATCCGCGCGCGTGCCGATGCCGAGTCGCATGCCAAGCAGGAGGATGCGCGATTGCAGGAGCAGCGGCGACGCGACCAGGCGCTCCTGCAAAGCTTCACCGCCGAGCACGACATCGAACTCAAGCGCGACCGCGACCTGCAACAGATCGAACTCGGCATCGCCAACAATCAGTCAGTCCTCAAGAGCGCCGAAAAGCGCCTGGCCGAGAGCCGGGTCCGCGCGGAGACCCTGACGAAGACCGACAAGCCGGTTCCCGACGGCCTCAAGCAGGACATCGAGAACGACGAAAAAGAAAAGCTGCGTCTGGAACGCCTGATCGAGCAGAAACGCCAGGAGCTCGGTACCGTGCGCGAAAAGTACGATGACTACCGGCGTCGCTTTGCCGAGTTGCAGTCCGCCAATCCGGGCGCCACGGCAGCGGTTGGAGCCACGGTGGCCACGCCATCTGCCAAGCGCTGACGCGCTTTACGGTGCGAGCTTTTTCCTGAGGATATCGTTGACCTGGGCAGGGTTCGCCTTGCCCTGCGTCTGCTTCATCACCTGCCCGACGAAGAAGGCGAAAAGCTTGTCGCGCCCGCTGCGATAGTCGGCCACCTGACCGGGGTTGGCAGCGATGATCGCATCCACGATGCGTTCGAGTTCACCGCCGTCGGAGATCTGCCTGCAGCCCCTTCGCGTCGATGATCGCGTCGGCGTCTCCCTCGCCCCCCCACATCGCTTCGAAGACGTCCTTCGCGATCTTGCCCGAGATGGTGCCGTCGGCGATACGGCGCGAGCAGACCCGCGAGCGCCGCGCTCGACACCGGCGACTGCATCGATCTCGAGTGCCATCGCGATTGAGGTGGCCGGAGACCTCGCCCATGACCCAATTCGCGCACAGCTTCGGCTCGGCCGGCAGTCGGCTCGACCGTGTCCTCGAAATAGGTGGCAAGCTCACGCGTTCGACGTGAGCACGGCCGCGTCGTAGGGCGGAATCCCGTAAGCCGACACGAAGCGTGCGCGCTTGGCGTCAGGCAACTCGGGCAGCGACGCGCGCACCCGATCCAGCCACTCTTCCGAGATTTCCAGCGGCAGCAGATCGGGATCGGGGAAGTAGCGATAGTCGTGCGCCTCTTCCTTGGAGCGCATCGAGCGCGTCTCGCCCGCGGTCGGGATCGAAGAGACGTGTTTCCTGCGTGATCCTGCCGCCGTCCTCGATGATGGCGATCTGGCGTGCCGCCTCGAACCTCGATCGCCTTCTCGAGAAAGCGGAACGAGTTGAGATTCTTGATCTCGCAGCGCGTGCCGAGTTGGTCATCGCCGTGACGCCGCACCGATACGTTGGCGTCGCAGCGAAATGACCCCTCCTGCATGTTGCCGTCGCAGATCTCGAGGTAGCGCACCAGCGCATGCAGCGTCTTGGCATAGGCGACCGCTTCCTGCGCGCCGCGCAGATCAGGCTCGGTGACGATTTCGAGCAGCGGCGTACCGGCGCGGTTGAGGTCGATGCCCGACAGACCGTCGAAATCCTCGTGCAGCGACTTTCCGGCGTCTTCTTCGAGATGCGCGCGCACGAGACGAACCGTCTTCTCGCCATCCTTCAGCGGGACCCGCACAGTGCCGCCCGCCACCACCGGCAACTCGTACTGGCTGATCTGATAGCCCTTGGGAAGATCGGGGTAGAAGTAGTTCTTGCGCGCGAACACCGAGCGACGATTGATGCTGGCGCCCACCGCGAGCCCGAAACGGATTGCGCGCTCGACCGCCCCCTGGTTCAGCACCGGCAGCACGCCGGGCAACGCGATGTCCACCGCGCACGCCTGTGCGTTCGGCGCCGCGCCGAAGGCCGTGGCCGCGCCGGAGAATATCTTGGACTGCGTGGAAAGCTGTGCGTGCGATTCCAGCCCGACGACGATTTCCCACTTCATGCTCGGGTCCACCTCCAGGCCAGCGGGGACGCGCCGATGCCAGTCGGTCGCGTGCTGGTACTGATGCGCGACGTTCAGCATCCGTGCCTCCGCGAAGTAGTTGCCGATGACCTGCAGCCCGACCGGGCGACCGTCGTCCCCGAAGCCCGCGGGAATCGACATTCCCGGCAGTCCCGCCAGGTTGACCGCGATGGTGAAGATGTCCGACAGGTACATCTGCACCGGGTCGTCGCTCTTCGCTCCGAGGTCGAAGGCGGTGGTCGGTGACGTGGGGCCCATGATCACGTCGCAGCCTTGAACGCCTCGGCGAAATCGTGTGCGATCAATCCGCCGTAGCTTCTGCGCCTGCAGGTAGTACGCATCGTAGTAGCCGTGCGACAGCACGTAGGTGCCGATCAGGATGCGCCGCTTCACCTCCGCGCCGAAGCCCTCCGCGCGGCTCTTCTGGTACATGTCGATGAGATCCGCTGTACTGCGCAGCGCGGTGACCGTAGCGCACGCCGTCGTAGCGCGCCAGATTGCTGGAGGCCTCGGCCGGCGCGAGCACGTAGTAGACGGGGATCGACAGCCGCGTATTGGGCAGGTCGACCTCGACGGTCTCGGCAGCCGAGGCGCCGGAAGCGCCGCGATCGCCTCCTCGATGGCGCGAATCACGTCCGCGCTCACGCCCTCGGCGAAGTACTGCTTCGGCAGACCGATCCTGCAGCCCGGCGAGCGGTCTGCGCGAGGTCGCGCGCGTAATCCTCTGGCGCGCGCTCCAGACTGGTCGAATCGCGCGGGTCGAACCCCGCCATGACGTTGAGCAGCAGCGCCAGGTCCTCTGCCGACTTGGCCATGGGGCCGGCCTGATCGAGGCTCGAGGCGAAGGCGATCATGCCGTAGCGCGACACCACGCCGTAGGTGGGCTTGATGCCGGAGATCCCGCAGAGTGCCGCGGGCTGGCGGATCGAACCGCCGGTGTCGGTGCCGGTCGCCGCCGGGGCGAGCCGGGCCGCCACCGCCGCCGCCGAGCCGCCGGAACTCCCGCCGGGCACCGCGGCCGGCGCCCACGGATTGCGGACCGGACCAAAGAACGGAGGTCTCGTTGGAGGAGCCCATCGCGAACTCGTCCATGTTGGTCTTGCCGAGGTTGACGACACCCGCGGCATCGAAGCGGCGAATGATCTCCGCGTCGTACGGCGAGACGAAGTTCGACAGCATCCTCGACCCGCAGGTGGTCCGCCAGCCCTGCGCGCAGAAGATGTCCTTCTGCGCCACCGGAATGCCGGTCAACGACTTGCGCATCGCCGCGCGCGCGGCGCTGATCGGCAGCCCGGGCCTGGGCCAAGCTGGTTTCCTCGCGCACGGTGATGAACGCGTTGAAGGTCGGATTCAGCCGCTCGATGCGTTCCAGAAGAGACCGGGTGAGCTCCAGCGCTGGAGAGCTTCTTCGCGTGTCAAGCAGGTCGGACGAGTTCCTTGAGACTGGCGTTCAACATGGGTCGAGACAGGGCGGTGGCGCGTCGCGAGCATCGGCGTCACGCGGCCTGCAGCCGTGCCGCCGCGACGCCTGCCAGCTACTCGATGACCTTCGGAACGAGGTAGAGCCCGGCCTCGACCTGGGGCGCAATGCTCTGGAACAATTCGTGCTGATCGCCCTCGGACACGACATCCTCGCGCAATCGCACCACGACATCCTGCGCATGCGACATCGGCTCGATGCCGGCAGTCGACACGCCTGCATCTCCTCGATGAGCCCGAAGATGCCGTTCAACTGAACCAGCACCGCTGATCGCTTCCTCCTCGCTCACGGCGATTCGCGCGAGGTGGGCAATGCGCTTGACGTCTTCGAGGCAGAGGGACATGGTGCGAAAGCGAGCGTGATACGATGAGCCGTGAAGGCCGCGACAACTGCACGCGGGACTTCAAAAGGCTAAGTTGAGTAGGTTATCATAACTCATTTATTTCTCACATCTTGCAGCGGAATTCCTCCATGTTCGGTTTCTTGAGCGGTTACTTTTCCAACGATCTCGCGATCGACCTCGGCACGGCCAACACCCTCATCTGGGTGCGCGGTCAGGGGATCGTGCTGAACGAGCCGTCGGTCGTGGCGATCCGCCAGGAGGGCGGGCCGAACGGCAAGAAGGTGATCCAGCAGGTCGGCCTCGCGGCCAAGCAGATGCTGGGCACGTACGCCGGGCAACATCACCGCCATCCGCCCGATGAAGGACGGCGTGATCGCCGACTTCACCGTCACCGAGCAGATGCTCAAGCAGTTCATCAAGAAGGTCCACGACTCCCGCCTCTTCTCGCCCAGCCCGCGCATCGTGATCTGCGTGCCCTGCGGTTCGACCCAGGTCGAGCGCCGTGCGATCCGCGAGTCGGCCTATGGCGCCGGCGCCCGCAAGGTCGAGCTGATCGAGGAACCGATGGCGGCGGCGCTCGGCGCCGATCTGCCGGTCGAGGAGCCGACCGGCTCGATGGTGGTCGACATCGGCGGCGGCACCACCGAAGTGGGCGTCATTTCGCTCGGCGGCCTCGTGTATGCCGGGTCGGTCCGCGTCGGCGGTGACAAGTTCGACGAGGCGATCATCAACTACATCCGCCGCAACTACGGCATGCTGATCGGCGAGACGACCGCCGAAGAGATCAAGAAGGAGATCGGCTCCGCGTTTCCGGGATCGGAGGTGCGCGAGAAGGAGGTGAAGGGCAGAAACCTTGCGGAAGGCATTCCGCGCAGCTTCACCATTTCGTCCAACGAGATTCTCGAGGCGCTCACCGAGCCGCTCAACTCCATCGTGAGCGCAGTCAAGACCGCGCTCGAGCAGACCCCGCCCGAGCTGGGTGCGGACATCGCCGAGAAGGGCATGGTGCTGACCGGTGGCGGCGCGCTGCTGCGCGACATCGACCGCCTGCTGATGGAAGAAACCGGGCTGCCGGTGGTCGTCGCCGAAGATCCGCTCACCTGCGTGGTGCGCGGCTCGGGAAAAGCGCTCGAACACATCGACCGCTTCACCAATATCTTCGCCAACGACTGAGTCATGCTTCACCCGGTGGTCGCGCTCTTTCTGACGCGGCTGCCATGTGGCTGGCGCGAGCCCGCGCCGGCGGCCGCTCCCGCATGGAAGATCAGCACCCGCCATTCTTTGAGCGCGGCCCCAGCCCCCTCGCCCGCTTCACGTTCTTTCGCCCTGCTGTCGATCGTCCTCCTGTTCGCGGACGCGCGGCTGCAGTATCTCGAGCACATTCGCGAGGCCGTATCGGTCGCGCTCTATCCGCTGGAGCGCGCGGCGCGTGCACCGGGCGCGGCGCTCATTCGCCTGGCTGCCTTCTTCTCGGCACAGTCCACGCTGATCGAGGAGAACGAGGCGCTGCGCCTGAAGACGCTCGAGCTCGGAGCAAAGCCGCCCGGATGGAAGCCCTCACGGCCGAGACGCGCCAGCTGCGCAAGCTGCTCTCCGCCTCCGAGCGGAGCGACCTCACCCTGCAGCTGGGCGAGATCGTTTATGCGAAGCGCGACCCTTTCACCCGCAAGGTCGTGGTCGACCGCGGTTCGCAGCATGGCGTGCGGGCGGGACAAGCCGTCATCGACGAGATCGGGTCTCGTCGGACAGGTGACGCGCGTTCTGCCGCTCGCGTCGGAGGTCACCCTGATCACCGACAAGAACCAGGCGGTGCCGGTGCAGAACCTTCGCACCGGCGCACGGTCCGTGGTGTTCGGAGTCGGTCGCGACGATGTTCTCGAATTGCGCTTCATGCCGATCAACGTCGACATTCAGGTCGGTGACACATTGGTCACATCTGGCATAGACGGGCTTTATCCCGACGGCTTTCCCGGTGGCAACCGTGGCGTCCGTCGATCGCAGCGCGACGAACGCGTTCGCGCGCATCGAGTGTGCGCCGAGCGCCGGGCGTGAATCGCGGCAGTCTGGTGCTGCTCGTACTCGACAAGCGGACGCTGCCGGAGAAGCCGCCCGAGGAAGAACCGATGACCAAGTCGGTCAGGTCGAAGAAGAAAGGGTCGTGAACCAATCCCGTACAGACAAGCCGACGGAGATCCTGCTTCCGGTCAACCCCTTTTTCGTAGCGGGTACACTGGCGGTCGCCTTCGTCCTGAATCTTCTGCCCGTATCGGGGCGCGTGCTCCTGTGGCGACCCGACTTCGTGGCACTGCTTCCTGACTTACTGGCTCATCCATTATCCCCGCCGCCTGGGCTTCCTGCTGCCCTGGCTGCTCGGACTGGCGATGGACGTGGCCGAAGGTGCGCTGTTCGGGCAGTACGCGCTCGGTTACACGGCGCTCGCGCTGATGGCGACACTCGCACATCGGCGCATCCTCATGTTCGACATCGTCTCCCAAACCATTCACGTGCTCGCTGATGCTGCAGGTGGTGAAGCTTCATCATGTTGCTCGTGCGCATGGCGGAAGGCGCCGAGTTTCCCGGGTGGCTGTACTTCCTGGGCCCGGTCATGGCCGCGATGCTGTGGCCGCTGCTGACCGTGACGCTCGTTCTGCCGCAGAAACCCAACCCGACGCCGACCGCGTCTGATCCGTACCGATGTCGCGCCGCATCGAGATACGCAACCCGGAGATCGAGCTATCCCGCTTTCGCGTCCGGCTCGCCGTCGCTGGAGGCATGGTTGTCATCCTCTTCGCGGTCCTTCTCGCCCGCTTCTTCTACGTCCAGGTCGTGCAGCACGACTACTATCACGCACTGGCCGAAAACAACCGCATCTCGATCGTTCCCGTTGTCCCGAACCGCGGGCTGATCCTGGACCGCAACGGGGTCGTGCTCGCCCACAACTACTCCGCCTACACGCTCGAGATCACCCCGAGCAAGGTGCCCGATCTCGAAGCCGCCATCGCCGGACTCACGTCCGTCGTGGAGATCACCGCCAAGGACCGCAAGCGCTTCAAGCGCCTGATGGACGAGAGCAAGAGCTTCGAGAGCCTGCCGATCCGCACGCGACTGTCCGAGCAGGAAGTAGCGAAGTTCGCGGCAAACCGCTACCGCTTCCCCGGCGTCGAGATCAACGCCCGCCTGTTTCGACAGTATCCGAATGGCGAGCACGCCGCGCACTCGATCGGCTACATCGGCCGCATCAGCGACCGCGACCTCGAGCAGATCGAAGCGCGCGGCGACACGGCCAACTACCGCGGCACCGATCACATCGGCAAGTTCGGTCTTGAAGAGTCATACGAGCGCGGAGCTGCACGGAATCACCGGCTTCGAGCGGGTCGAGGTCGATTCAGGCGGACGCGCCGTGCGCTCGCTCGCGCGGCAGCCGCCCGTCTCGGGAAACAACCTGATTCTGGCGCTCGACCTGCGCTTGCAGGAAGTTGCCGAGAACGTATTCGCCAACTACCGCGGGGCTCTGGTTGCGATCGAACCGACCACGGGCGGGGTGCTTGCGCTCGTCTCGCGGCCCAGCTTCGACCCGAATCTTTTCGTCGACGGCATCGACCCACAGAACTGGGACGCGCTCAACAACAACCCCGACAAGCCGCTCGAACAATCGCGCACTGCAGGGCCAGTACCCGCCGGGCTCCACTTTCAAGCCGTTCATGGCACTCGCAGCCCTCGAACTCGGCAAGCGTTCACCCTCCTACGCGATCTCCGACCCCGGCTACTTCGCGCTTCCCGGCGTGAGCCATCGCTGGCGCGACTGGAAGGCCGGCGGTCACGGCACGGTCGACCTGCACAAGTCGATCGTGATCTCGTGCGACACGTATTACTACGGGCTTGCGCAGGAACTCGGCATCGACGCCATTCACGACTTCGTGAGCCAACTCGGATTTGGTGCGAAGACCGGTATCGACATCAAGGGCGAGCAGCCGGGCGTGCTGCCAAACCAGGCGTGGAAGCTCAAGCGCTACAAGCAGAAATGGTTCGCCGGCGACACGATTTCGGTCGGCATCGGCCAGGGATACAACCTTGCGACCCCGCTGCAGCTCGCCATGGGCACGGGGGTAATCGCGGCGAACGGCGCGGTGTACAGCCGCATCTCGTGCGACAGATCGAGGATAGCCGCACCAAGGTGCTGACCGCCCATCGCGACCACGCCCGTGCGTATGCTCGATTTCAAACGTGAGAACGTACAGAGGGTGAAGGCCGCGATGGTCGACGTCACCCGCCCGGGCGGAACGGCATCCAAGGCGGGCGCCGGAGCGCAATACGTCTTCGGCGGCAAGACCGGGACCGCGCAGGTGGTGGCCATGAAGCAGGGCGAGCGCTACGACGAGAAGCGGGTCGCCGAGCGCCATCGCGACCATGCGCTTTTCATCGCGTTTGCCCCCGCGGAAGATCCGAAGATCGCGATCGGAATCCTGGTCGAGAACGGCGGGCACGGCGGCTCCACCGCCGCGCCGATCGCACGCAAGATCCTGGACTTCTATCTTCTGGGCAAGCTGCCGGAGTCGATGCAAGTCGGAGAGGAAGATGGCGACACCAGCGATTAAGCGTGTCGTCACATTCCTCGCCGGTCACATCGACAGCTTTCTGCTGACGTCGCGCTGGTGCTCCTCGGTGTCGGGCTGATGACGCTCTACAGCGCCGGGGAGCAGAATCCGGCGCGGGTGACCAGCCAGCTCGCGAACATCGGCGTGGCGTTCGCGGTCATGTGGGTGGCCGCGAACATCCCGCCGCACATCCTCAAGAGCTTCGCCGCTTCCGGCCTACGTCATCGGCATCATCCTGCTGGTGGCGGTCGATCTGTTCGGCGAGATCGTGAACGGCGCCCAGCGCTGGCTGGACCTCGGCATCACCCGCATCCAGCCGTCCGAGCTCATGAAGATCGCGATGCCCCTCATGCTCGCCTGGTACTTCGACCGCTACGAGGCGACTTTGCGCATCAAGCACTTCGCGGTGGCCGCAGTACTGCTCTTGGTGCCGATCGGGTTCATCGCCAAGCAGCCCGATCTGGGAACCGCCGCTCCTCATTCTCGCCTCCGGGTTCTACGTGATCTTTCTTGCCGGGTTGTCGTGGAACGTCCTGCTCGGCGCTCTTCGCCGCGGGCTGCGCCAGCCTGCCCGTGCTCTGGTCGTTCATGCACGACTACCAGAAGCGGCGGATCCTGACCCTGATCGACCCGACACAGGACCCGCTGGGTGCCGGCTACCACACCATTCAATCCACCATCGCGGTGGGGTCGGGCGGCGTGTCTGGCAAAGGCTGGCTGAACGGCACTCAGACACACTTGGACTTCCTGCCCGAGCGCACGACCGACTTCATCTTCGCGGTGTTCTCCGAGGAGTTCGGCCTCGTCGGCAACGGACTGCTGCTGTGTATGTTTCTGATCGTGATCGGGCGCGGGCTCGTCATCGCGGCCGACGCGCCGAGTCTGTTTGCGCGCCTGCTGGCCGGATCCATCGCTCTCTCGTTTTTCACCTACGCCTTCGTCAATATGGGCATGGTAAGCGGTATTCTCCCCGTGGTCGGAGTGCCGTTGCCCCTGATTAGCTATGGCGGCACTGCGCTGGTGACGCTCTTCCTCGGCTTTGGCATCCTCATGAGCATCCGTACCAACCGGAAGCTGGTGCAAACGTGACAACGCCCGTCCCGGGCATCCTTGCGGAGCGCCTCGCGGCCAGCGTGGCGGGGCTGCTGACGCTCGCCCTGGCTGCCTGCGGGACGACCCCCCCCAAGCCGGAGACTGCGCCCGCACCCTCCGCAAAGTCGAGCGGTACACCGGCGGCGCCGAAGCCCGGCGGCGGATACTACCTCGACGACGGGCCGGGCGCGAATCCGCCTGCGAATCTGGACAGCCTACCCGACGCGGTGCCCAGACTGGAGCCGCTGCGCCCCGCCTCGAACCGTCCCTACGAGGTGATGGGCACGACCTATACACCGCTGACCACGCTGCAGCCGTATCGGAAGTCAGGGGTCGCAAGCTGGTACGGCCGGCGCTATCACGGCAAGGCGACTTCCTCTGGCGAGATCTACGACATGTACGCCATGACCGCCGCGCATCCGACCTTGCCGATCCCCAGCTATGCGCGGATCACAAATCTCAAGACGCGCCGCGTCGTCGTCGTTCGTGTCAACGATCGCGGCCCGTTCCTGCACGAGCGCGTGATCGATCTCTCGTACGCCGCCGCCTACCGTATCGGCACGCTCTCCGATGGCAGCGGGCTGGTAGAGGTGGAACTCATCATCCCCGGAAGAGAGTCGCCGCCTGTGAGCCCTGCGGCCGTGGACATACAACCCGAGCCACCGCGGCCAGCGGTCGCGCCGGCGCCGCCGCCGGACGTGCTGAAAGAGATCAGCGCCGGGCGCGGCATCTTCCTGCAACTCGGGGCATTCAGCGCACGCGACAACGCAGAAGGATTTCTCGTCCGCGTCAGGGACCAGGCGGCCGACGCTCTCGGGTCACTCGATGTCTTCCTGTTGAACGGTCTCTACCGGGTTCAATCCGGGCCGTACGCAACCGACGCAGAGGCGCGCGCGGCCGCAGCCAGACTTGCCGCGCTTCTCGGCATCAAGGTGGTGGTCACGGCACGCTGAGGAAGACTCATGAGCCAAGCGACCTTCGTTCACGTTGTCCGCGCCGACACCGGCAGCGTGGTGTCCACGCTGCGCTGTATGCGGGACGCAAACACCACGCACCTCGAATGGCGCGATGCCGGGGACGATTTCCTGCTCGTCGCACACGTCATCGAACCCGGGGCGACCCGTTTGCTCGACGGCGCTGGACAGGACCTCCCGATCGCCGCGCCGCGCGCGAACGAACCCGCTGAACCGGCGGTTCGGGTGATCGGATCGAACACCGTGATGAGATCGTGGGAGGTGGCCGGGCACCCGGCCTGGGTCATCGACGATTACGGCAACCGGGAACGCCACTTCGTCTTCGGATGCACGCCGGAGCTTTTCCTGCACTTGCATCTCGGAGTGGACGGCTCGACCATCACCACCGAGAAAACGAGCGCGCACACGACCTTGCGCGTTGCACACCGTGCCACGAGCGGCGCGCTGATCGCTGATCAGGCAGTGGTACAGCCGGGCGAGCAGATCGAGGCCATCGCACTGCGTTGCGGTACGAGCGCGGCGGCGCTGCTGGCAGCGAATCCGGCATTGCCTGACGCACCCGGCGAAGGCACGCAGATCCGGCTCCCCTGACCGCTGCCCGCGGTCTCAGCCCTGCATACGGGCGAGTGACTCTGCGTAAGTGGGCGCTTCGCCGGCGGCCACCTGATCGCGGCGCAGGGCGTGGAAACGCCCGAGAACGTCGTTCGCCTGAGCCAGTTTGGCAACGCGGGCGGCGTAGAGCGCTACCTTCGCCCCCGGCAGCGCCCACAGCGCCGTATCGTCGGTGAAGGAATCGAGATAGGCGCGAGCACCGCAGCATCCCAGGCTCAGCGCAGCGCGCCCGCTGTTCACGGCCTGCGGTACGGCAGCACAGGCCGGTCGCCCGAGTGCTGGGGGAAGTTCCGGATCGACCTGCTGCACCGCTTCCGCTATGACCAAACCCTGCCGCGCATCCGCGAAGAGCAACACCACATCGGGAGGAAGCGGCGTCTGCGCGAGGGGCGCGTAAACGACGTGCCGCACTGGAGTCCTTACGACCGGGATGCCCGCGACATCCTGTTCGCGCACGTACTCCATGCCCGCCATCACCTCCAGCACGTTCGCCAACTCGGATGCGTAGGCCGCAGGCGGATCCACCAGATGATGGGTGTGCACGCCGACCGCGCAAAGCGCGTGATCGGCGGCTACGGTCGCGAAGACGCCGCGCGCCGCCTGCTCCCAGAAAACACAGCCAGCGGGAACGCTGCCGTGGTGCATCGGTACCCCGTCCGGCACGGACTCAGTGAGGCACACCGCGATCGGCGGCAGGCGAAGGCCCAGACGCTCCTGCAGCGCCGCCGCCACGGCAGCGTAATCGACAGTTCCGGAATCAACCACGTTGCCGCCTCGTCGCGCAGGATCAGTGGACGATTGCTTTCAGTTCGCCCTTGCCGTAGCGACCCGCCATGGCATCCAGCGAAGCGGGCTTCACCTTGGAGGCCTGACCGGCGCATCCGAATGCTTCGAATCGCGCCTTGCAGATATCCTTGGCTGCCGCCATCGCGTCCTTGAGATACTTGCGCGGGTCGAATTCGCTCTTGTTCCTGGCCAAGTGACGGCGGATGGCGCCGGTCATCGCCAAGCGGATGTCGGTATCGATGTTGATCTTGCGCACGCCGTGCTTGATGCCTTCCTGGATTTCCTCCACCGGCACGCCGTAGGTTTCCTTCATCTCACCCCCGAACTCACGAATCACTTCGAGCCAGTCCTGCGGCACCGAGGACGAGCCGTGCATCACGAGATGCGTGTTCGGCAGACGGGCATGGATTTCCTTCACACGAGCGATGGCGAGAATGTCGCCGGTTGGCTTGCGGGTGAACTTGTACGCGCCGTGGCTGGTGCCGATGGCGATCGCTAGCGCGTCGACCTGGGTGGCGTTGACGAAGTCCGCAGCCTCGCTGGGGTCGGTCAGAAGCTGATCGTGCGAGAGCACGCCCTCGGCGCCGTGCCCGTCCTCCTTCTCGCCCATGCCTGTTTCCAGCGATCCCAGGCAGCCGAGCTCGCCTTCCACGGAGACGCCGACGGCATGTGCCATGTCGACCACCTTGCGTGTCACCTCGACGTTGTAGTCGTACGTGGCCGGTGTCTTGGCGTCTTCCCGGAGCGACCCGTCCATCATCACGCTCGAGAAGCCGGAACGAATGGCATTGACGCAGACCGCCGGCGTCGCACCGTGGTCCTGATGCATCACGATCGGAATGTGCGGATACGCCTCCACCGCAGCAGCGATGAGATGGCGCAGAAACGCTTCGCCGGCATACTTCCTGGCCCCGGCTGAGCCCTGCATGATGACCGGACTGTTGCACTCATCGGCCGCCTGCATGATGGCCTGGATCTGCTCCAGATTGTTCACATTGAATGCCGGCAGGCCATAGCCGTTCTCGGCAGCGTGGTCGAGCAGTTGTCGCAGCGAAACGAGAGCCATTTGACTAACCTCCGAAGGCGCGGATGAAAAAAGCGAGCGCGGCGCGAGGCCTCAGGCCGCGCTCCTCCGCGAATCTCCCACCCGAATTATTTTCATCGTATTTGTTTGTCCCGCCTTCCCGACGAGCTCGCCGATCGTGAGCACGACCAGATCGCCGGGCTGCACGGCCCCACGCCGCAGCAGTTCGTCCTCGGCGGCTCGCAACATCACGTCACGGTCGGTCGAGGTCTCGCGCAGATTGTAGGGATGCACGCCTGAGAACAGGGTCAGCCGACGCCGCGTTTCCACCACGGGCGTGAGCGCATAGACGGGCACACCGAGATTCACGCGCGACATCCAGAGCGCAGTGGCGCCGGAGTGCGTCAGCGCTCCGATGGCACGCACCTTGAAGTGCAAGGCGGTGAACGCCGCCGCGAACGCCACCGCCTGATCGATTCGCGTTGCCGTGCGTTCCAGCAGGCCACGGGCAACGGACGGTTCCATGTTCCGCTCGGCCTCGAAACAGACCCGCGCCATCGCCTGCACGGTTTCCACCGCGTATTCGCCGACCGCGGTCTCGGCCGAGAGCATCACCGCATCGGTGCCGTCTAGCACGGCGTTCGCCACGTCCGACACCTCGGCCCGGGTAGGGATAGGGCTCGAGATCATCGACTCCATCATCTGGGTGGCCGTGATCACGAGCTTGTATTTGGCCCGCGCCCTGTGAATCATGCGCTTCTGCAACGCCGGCACCGCGGCGTCGCCCATCTCGACTGCCAGATCACCGCGCGCGACCATGATGGCATCCGACGCATCAAGGATCTCATCCAGCGCGGAGATCGCCTCGGCGCGCTCGATCTTTGCGATTAGCAGCCCCTTTCCCCCCGCCTCGTGGAGCAGGGTACGGGCGTATTCCATGTCAGCGCCGGAGCGCGGGAAGGAGACGGCGATGTAGTCCGCCTTGAAGCGCGCAGCGGTCTTGATGTCCTCCAGATCCTTCTCGGTCAGCGCTGGCGCCGTGAGCCCCCCACCGCGCCGGTTGATGCCTTTGTTATTGGAGAGGACACCGCCTTGCTCGACCCGCGTGAAGATCTGCGAATCCTTGACCTTCTCAACGTAGAGGACGATGCGCCCATCGTCGAGCAGCAGGAAATCCCCGACGCTCACGTCGGCCGGCAGTTCCCGATAGTCGAGGCCGACGCGGAAACTGTCGCCGAGCTCGCACTCGGCGTCGAGCACGAACGGACTGCCCGGCTTCAGCACCACACGGCCATGCTCGAAGGCGCCGATACGGATCTTCGGGCCCTGCAGGTCGGCCATCACGCCCACCGGGCGCCCCGCGGCACGTGCCAGCGCCCGCACCAGTTCTGCCCGCTCCTCGTGCTCCTCGGCCTTGCCGTGAGAGAAGTTGAGCCGAACCACGTCGAGCCCGGCCTCGATCAGCCGCTCGAGCGTCGCCCGCGAACTGGACGCAGGCCCGAGGGTTCCAACGATTTTGGTTCGCCGCCGCATGTTCAGCGATATGGGTGAGGCCGATCGCAGAACACAGGCGGCGCGAACCTGGCAGCGAAGGGCTTCAGCCTTTCGCCGCCCGCTCCTCGAGGATCGCCACGGCTGGCAATGTCTTGCCCTCCAGGAACTCGAGGAAGGCGCCACCTGCGGTGGAAATGTAATCCACCTTGGCGCCGATGTCGTACTTGGCGATAGCCGCGAGCGTGTCTCCGCCACCGGCCAGCGAGAAGGCAGGCGAGGACGCGATGGCGCGAGCCACTGTCTCGGTGCCCTTGCCGAACTGGTCATACTCGAACACGCCGACCGGCCCGTTCCACACGACTGTTCCGGCACGAGCGATCACGTCGGCCAGCTTCTGCGCGGATTGCGGCCCGATGTCGAGGATCCTGTCGTCGTCCACCACCTCGTCTACGGATTTGAGCGTCGCCGCCGCGGTCGCCGAGAACTCCTTGGCGCACACGACATCGGTCGGCAACGGGACGTCCCCGCCGCGTGCGTGGCACGCCTCGATCACCGCCTTGGCTTCGTCAATCAAGTCTGCTTCGCACAGCGACTTGCCAATCTTCTTGCCCTGCGCCGCGAGGAAGGTGTTGGCGATGCCGCCGCCGACGACGAGTTGATCCACCTTCGCCGAAAGGTTCTTCAGCACCGTGAGCTTGGTCGACACCTTGGAGCCGGCGACGATTGCAACCAGCGGCCGCTTCGGATTGGCGAGCGCCTTCGTAAGCGCATCGAGTTCCTGCGCGAGCAGCGGTCCGGCGCATGCCACAGGTGCGAACTTCGCGATGCCGTGCGTGGTTGCCTCGGCCCGGTGCGAGGTGGCGAAGGCGTCCATCACGAACACGTCACAGAGCTTCGCCATCTTCTGTGCGAGCTCGTCCACGTTCTTCTTCTCGCCCTTGTTGACGCGGCAGTTCTCGAGCATGACCACTTCGCCGGGCTTGACCTCGAAACCGCCGTCGACCCAGTTCTGTACCAGCTTCACATCGCGTCCGAGCAATTCGGACATGCGCTTGGCGACCGGTGCGAGCGTGTCCGCCGGCTTGAACTCCCCTTCCTTCGGCCGCCCAAGGTGCGAGGTAACCATCACTGCGGCGCCTTTTTCAAGCGCGAGTTTGATGCCGGGGACGGAGGCGCGAATGCGCGTGTCCTCGGTGATGTTGCCGGAGTCGTCCTGCGGGACGTTCAAGTCGGCGCGGATGAATACGCGCTTGCCCGCAAGGTCGAGATCGGCCATTTTCAGAACGTTCATTGGTATGGCTCCCTAAACGTGCGCAGCGTCGCTGCGCCCGTGGATAACAGTTGCGCGGGCGCACCGATACCCCGCTCCGGGGTACCGGTGCGCCCGCGCCGGTCTACCTCTATCACTTCGAGATAGCGCGCGCCATCTCCAGGACTTTGCAGGAATAGCCCCATTCGTTGTCGTACCACGACACGACCTTGACGAAGGTGCCGTCGAGCGCGAGACCGGCATCGGCGTCGAATACCGACGTGCAGCTCTCACCGCGGAAGTCGGTCGCGACGACCTTGTCCTCGGTGTAACCGAGCACGCCCTTCATCGGTCCTTCGGAGGCCGCCTTCATGGCAGCGCAGATCTGCGCGTAGGTCGCTTCCTTGACGAGCTCGACGGTGAGATCGACGACAGAGACATCCGACGTCGGGACACGGAAGGCCATGCCGGTCAGTTTCTTGTTGAGCTCAGGAATGACCTTGCCAACAGCCTTCGCCGCGCCCGTCGAGGACGGAATAATGTTCTCGAGGATGCCGCGACCGCCGCGCCAGTCCTTGTTGGAAGGTCCGTCAACGGTCTTCTGCGTGGCAGTGGCGGCATGCACCGTGGTCATGAGACCGCGCTTGATGCCCCAGGTGTCGTTCAGCACCTTGGCCACCGGCGCGAGGCAGTTGGTGGTGCACGATGCGCACGAGATGATGGTCTGACCGGCGTAAGTCTTGTCGTTCACTCCGTAGACGAACATCGGCGTGTCGTCCTTCGAAGGTGCAGACATGATCACCTTCTTAGCGCCCGCCGCGAGATGCTTCTCCGCCGTTTCCTTGGTGAGGAACAGGCCCGTGGATTCGACGACGATGTCGGCGCCGACATCACCCCACTTGAGTTCCGCAGGATCCTTGACAGCGGTCAGCCGGATCTTCTTGCCGTTCACGGTCATCGAGGTGCCATCGACGCTGACGTCGCCCTTGAAGCGTCCGTGCACCGAGTCATACTTCAACATATAGGCAAGGTAATCGGGCTCGAGAAGATCGTTGATGCCGACGATCTCGATCTCCGGAAAATCTCTCGCCGCAGCCCGCATGACCATCCGCCCGATGCGGCCAAACCCGTTGATGCCGATACGAAGTGCCATTTTATTTCCTCCCGTGACTGAGTTGAGGCTCGATTCTATCGCGAACTTTCGACTTTTATCGATCGCTCTTTCGCGACGCACCAACTTGCGTTCCCCAGGGAACCTCCACTTCACTCCTCCGCGGAGCGCACTTGGGAACGCGAATGATGGCCAAGCGGGCGACGAAGGTCGTAACCACCGTCGCGCCCGCGTGGGAGCTAAGCGGAGGTTCCTAGAGGACGCTCCTTACGATGTTCACCACATTGGCGACGGTGAACCCGAAGTGCTTGAACAACTCGGGTGCAGGGGCTGACTCGCCAAAGGTGTCGATACCGAGCGTGGCGCCTTCAGGCCCGACATACTTGTGCCAGCCGTCGGTGACGCCAGCCTCGATCGACACACGTTTCACGCCGCGCGGCAGCACGGCCGATTTGTATGTTTCGTCCTGATGGTCGAAGACGTTGGTGGATGGCATCGAGACCACACGTGCGGCGATGCCCTGCTCGGCCAGCACCTTGTGCGCGTCCATCGCCAGCGCCACTTCCGAGCCGGTGGCAATCAGCACGACCACCGGCGTGCCGCCAGGCGCGTCAGCGAGAACGTAGCCGCCGCGCCGGATGTCGGCGATCTGCTCCGGTGTGCGCTTCTGGAACGCCAGATTCTGCCGTGAGAAGAGCAGGCAGGAAGGTCCATCGATGTGCTCCATCGCGGCAATCCAGCACACTGCGCTCTCGACCGAGTCACACGGCCGCCAGACTTGCATCCCCGGAATCAGGCGCAGGGTCGCCGTCTGCTCGATTGGCTGATGTGTCGGACCGTCTTCGCCGAGGCCGATCGAATCGTGCGTGTAGACGAAGATCGACGGGATCTTCATCAGCGACGACATGCGAAGCGCATTACGAGCGTACTCGGAGAACATGAGGAAAGTGGCGGCGAAGGGGCGCAGGCCGCCGTGCAGCACGATGCCGTTCATGATCGCGGACATGCCGAACTCGCGCACGCCGAAGTATATGTAGTTGCCCGGCCGGTCGCGATGCATGCCGCGCGCTTGCGACCACAGCGTGAGGTTCGATCCGGCGAGGTCGGCAGAACCGCCGACGATTTCCGGCAGCTCCGGCGCAAGCGCCTCGATCGCATTCTGCGAGGCCTTGCGCGTGGCGATCGTTTCGCCCTTGTCGACGGTCTTTGCGACGAAGGCGCGCGCGACCTCCGGCCAGTTCGCGGGCAGCTCGCGCCGCATACGACGCTTGAACTCGGCGGCAAGCTGCGGATGATCGTGCTCGTACTCCGCGAAACGGTTGCTCCACAACGTCTCGAGACCGGCGCCCTTGACGCGCGCATCCCAGCCGTCGTAGACATCCTGCGGAATCACGAACGGCGGATGATCCCAGCCGATGTGGACACGGGTCGCAGCCACTTCCGCCACGCCCAGCGCGGCGCCGTGCGCTTCGTGCGTGTTCGCCTTGTTCGGCGAGCCCTGCCCGATCACGGTCTTGCAGCAGATCAGGCTCGGCCGTTCGCCCTCCGCCTTGGCGGCCTGCAACGCCTTCTCGATGGCGGCCGAGTCGTGACCGTCCACGTGCGGTACGACGTGCCATCCGTAGGCTTCGAATCGCTTCGGCGTATCGTCGGTGAACCACCCTTCGACGTGCCCGTCGATCGAAATGCCGTTGTCGTCGTAGAACACGATCAGCTTGCCCAGCCCGAGGGTGCCCGCTAGCGAGCACGCCTCGTGCGAAATGCCTTCCATGAGGCAGCCGTCGCCGGCGAAGACGTAGGTGTGATGGTTGACGATCTCGAAGCCGGGCTGGTTGAACTCCGCCGCCAGCGTGCGCTCGGCGATGGCCATGCCCACGGCGTTGGCGAGGCCCTGGCCGAGCGGACCGGTGGTCGTTTCGATGCCCGGCGTGATGCCGTACTCGGGATGACCGGGCGTCTTCGAGTGCATCTGGCGGAAGCGCATCAATTCCTCGATCGGCAGCGCGTAGCCAGTCAGATGCAGCAGCGCATACAAAATCATGCAGCCATGGCCGTTGGAGACCACGAAGCGGTCACGGTCCGGCCAGTGCGGATTGGCCGGGTTGTGCCGCAGGTGATGGTTCCACAGCACCTCGGCGATTTCCGCCATACCCATGGGCATGCCGGGATGGCCCGAGTTCGCCTTTTGCACTGCGTCCATGGCCAATGCTCGAATGGCATTGGTCAGATCCTTCCGCGTCGCCATATGGAACCCTTCCTCGATTGGTAGTGGATGGAAGACGGATGATGTGTGTGTCGGCGTGTCCAGAATCAGGGGTATGGACACGCACTTGGCCACTTCCCTGTTGCCCCGAAACAGCGGCGACCTACAGGAACCAGCCGAATCCGTTCTCCCTGCGCACGGGTCCGTGCGCTTTTCCCGGCAAATTATTCCGAAGACCGCAAAGTTAAGGAAAGTGTTTCTTGTTATTGCAACCATAAAGGAACGCCGCGTCGGCAGCGCCGTTCCGGCGACCCCGCCGGCAAATCGCATCCGGCGCCACGGCCTTCAGTCCTCGACTCGCCGTGACAGCCGCACGCCGAGTTGCTTCAGCTTGCGATAGAGGTGCGTACGTTCGAGGCCGACCTTCTCGGCGACCCGGCTCATGTTGCCGCCTTCACGCGCGATGTGATGCTCGAAGTAGACGCGCTCGAACGCGTCGCGCGCCTCGCGCAGCGTGAGATGAAGCGGCAGTGTTTTCGCCAGCGTCGGCAGCTCGACGTCGAACTGGGCGAGCACGCGGTTTACGTCGGCGAGCGTGACTTCCTCCTGTAGCGCGGTGAGCGCCAGCGTCTTGACCGTGGCTTCGAGCTGGGAGAGATTGCCGGGCCAGTCGCAGTTTCGCAGCGCATTCAACGCTGCCGTGCTGAACGAATGCGCCGGCGCCTCGCGTGCTTCCACGAGCCGCGAGAGGAAGAGATTGGCGAGCTCGGGCACGTCTTCGCGGTGCTCGCGCAGGCTCGGCACGCGTATGGTGAGTCCGGAGAGGCTCTGCAGCAGGCGCGAATCAAAGGCGCCCTGCGTCACCAGTTCAGGGAGCGACTTGGCGCTTGCACACACCAGCCGTACGTTGTACTTGTCGAGCTTGGAGGCGAGCAAGGCGAGTCCCTTCTGCTCCAGCTTGTTGAGGTTGCCCACCTCGGAGAGGAAGAGCGTGCCTTCCTTGGCCTCCGTCAGCAGGTCGACTGGGGCCTCCGCAAGGATCGCGAACGACTCCGGCGCAACCCACGAAGTGTTGGGGCGATGCAGAAAGCGGGCGCACAGTTCCACGCCGCAACCCGGCTCGGCGGTGAGCAAGCACCGGCGTCTTCAGGTTGCCGACACGCTCCAGACGCTGCTTGAGGTCGGAGATGAGCGAAGCCCGTCCCAGGCTTGCGAGCGAGAGCGCCGGCTTAGGCTGCATGACACCCTGGCGCAGCGCCCGGCCGACCGTCTGACAGCAGCTTCTGCAGGGCAATCGGCTTTTCCAGGAAGTCATAGGCGCCGATCCTGGTCGCCTCCACCGCGGTGTCGATAGTGCCATGGCCGGACATCATCACGACCGGCATGGTAAGCAGTCCGGAGCTCGCCCATTCCTTCAGCAGTGTGATGCCGTCCGTGTCCGGCATCCAGATGTCGAGCAGAACAAGATCGGGTCGACCCTGTGTGCGCGCTTCGCGCGCCTGTCCCGCATTCTCGGCCAGGCGCACCTGGTAACCCTCGTCCTCGAGGATTTCCGATAACAGTTCGCGGATTCCGACTTCGTCGTCGACTACGAGAATCTGGGTCATGTTCTGTGCCTTCGCTTCGCTTTTCCGCGCGGCCGCGCGCGCGGTGAAGAGCGGCAGGTTGATGTGCACTGCCGCGCCGCGGGGCCGGATATTCTCGATCTCCACCTTGCCCCCGTGCTCCTCGACGATCTTCTTCACGATCGCGAGACCGAGACCCGTACCCTTCGGCTTGGTCGTCACGTAGGGCTCGAACGCTCGCCCCATCAGTCGCATCCGGAAAACCGGTGCCGTTGTCCTCGATCGAAAGACAAAGGGTACCCGCCTTCTGCTCGGTGCGGATGGTGATGCGCGGCTCGCTCGAGCCGGCGACCGCATCCTGGGCGTTCTGCAGCAGATTGTGTACAAGCTGGCGGATCTGGCCGGCATGCCCGAACATCGGATCGAGGCGGGGTGCGAGCTCGGCGCGAATGTGCGACCCCATGGCGTCGTAGAGTGTGAGGATCTCGCGCACGAGCTGGTTGAGGTCGATGCTTTGCAGCGTCGCCTCGGGCGAGCGCGCGTATTGGCTGAAGGCATCCACCATACCCTTCAGCGCGGTGACCTGATTCACGATGGTGCGCGTTGCGCGATCGAGCATTTCCGCGTCGGCGGTGCCGAGCTTGTCGTGTAGTTTGTGCTGCAGGCGCTCCGCCGAGAGCTGGATCGGCGTGAGCGGATTCTTGATCTCGTGCGCCAGCCGCCGCGCGACTTCCGCCCAAGCCGCGTCACGCTGTGCCTGCAGCAGGTGCGTGATGTCGTCGAAGACCACCACGCAGCCCGTTGCGTCGGCAGCCTGAAAGCGTGTTCCGCGCGCGAGCAGCACGCGTCCACCGCCGTGCACGCGGTGCTCGACCTGCTTCTCCCACTCGCGATCGCCGGCCTCCTCGAAGGCCACGCGTACGGCATCCGAGAACGGGGTAAGACGCGAGTCGGCACCGCCCCAGTCGGAGAGTGGGATGCCCTTGAGCGAGTCGGCATCGATTTCCAGGATCATGCCCGCGCTCACGTTGCTCGCCCGCAGCATCAAGGCTTCGTCAAAGGCGAGGACGCCCGCCGACAGATTCGCGAGCGTGCTTTCGATGTATGCCTTGGCGGTCTCGAGCTGCGACTGGTTGCGTTCGACCGCAGCGCGCGCATCGGCGAGCTGCCGCGTCATGGCGTTGAACGACTGCGTCAGCACGCCGAGCTCGTCCCGGCTCGGCACCGGGAGTTGCTCGCTCAGATTGCCCTGTGCCACTGCCCGCGTCCCCTCCGCGAGCACGCCCAGGGGTGCGGACAAGCGCTCGCTCAGGTAGAAAGCCACAGCGAGCGCGGAGAGCAGGGCGAGCAGCAGCGCGAGCGTCAGCGTGACACCGTAGAGACGTTTCAACCCGACGCGCGACAGCAGCACTTCCTGGTAGTCGCGATACATGCCTTGCACGGTATCGGCGTCGGCCGCGATGTCGGCAGGTACCGGTTGCAGCAGCTGCAGCATGCGGACGTCCTGGCCGAGGCCGAGCCCGGTAACCGGCACGACGACGCGCAGCTGCAGCCCCTTCCCGGGGATCGATTCGACCGCGCTGTAGGACTGCGCGATGCGCACCCGCCGCAGCACGGCAGCGCTCGGGACATCTGGCGCGAGGTTGGCGCGCTCGGCGCTGGAAAAGGCGGTGATGGTGCCGCGCTGATTGAAGAGCGTGGCCTCCTGCGCACCGATTCGCTCGCGCAACTGGTTGAGCGCCAGGGCATGATCCGACTGCGGGGTCTCGGACAGATCGAAGGCGATGGCATCGGCCTTGTTCGCGAGATCCTTGAGCAGGCTGTCGAGCGCCGAGCGCCCGAGCCGAAGGCTGCTTTCCATGGCGCTATCGACCTGCACATCGAACCAGGAGTCGATGGAGCGCACCAGGAACTGCACCGACAGTGCGTAGATCAGGATCCCCGGCACCACCGCCATGAACGCGAACATGACGACCAGGCGCAGGGTGAGCTTTGCGCCGAAGACCCGTGTGCGCAGCCGCCGCAGCAGGTTCCAGAGCTGAAAACCGACGAGCCCGAACAGCGCCAGAACGAGCGCCCCGTTCACCAGCAGCAGAATCGGATAGTGACGACTGAAGAGCTCGCTGTTCGCCGTCGCGAGCGACAGCAGGTAGAGCGCCAGCGCGCCGAATCCGAGAATGACGATGAGCGCGTACTGGATGCGCCGCCGCCTCAGCAGCGCCGGCAGCCGGGAGCGCACGGCTTTCATGGCGTGAAGTTCCAGCGGTACCAGTCGGAATTGAGCGACCACTCGCGCGATCCCAGCGCGGTGACCTGAAACGGCTTCGGCAGCTGGGTCGTATCCAGTCGGAAGCGCACCGCAGCGAGGTAGGTGTCGCCCTTGGTAAGCGCATCGCGCTCGGCCATGGGTCGGTGGCGAATCCGTGACAGCAGTTGCAACGCCTCCGCCAGGGTGCCGAAGTTCTGAAACAGGCTGCCCACGGCGACGCGGTACTGTTGCGTGAGCGCGTTGTAGCTGAGCCGATATTGGCCGCGCATCTCGCCCGCAGTCTGGTCGAACCAGTACCAGCGCGGTCGCGTGAGCTGTGCTTCGACGACGAACGTGAGCGGCACCCCCCGGTTCAGCGCGGATTCCACTGCGGAGCCCAGCACGATGTCGAAATCGGCATTGAGATAGTACTCGTCCTCGCCGGGAACGATCTCAGCCGAAGTCACCTGAACGCCGTGCGCGGAGACGCAAAGCGCGACCACGCAGAGCACCGCGGCCCACCAAGCCCGCCAAATCCACGCGGGCTCAGTCCTTTTCGAACAATGCGTAGAAGAAGCCGTCATGGTCGCGGTTCGGGAGCAGCACGCCGTCATCCGGCAATGCGGCTACAGGGAGGCGGCGCGCATCTCGATGGCGGCTTGCAAATCCTTCCGCCTGATCCTGATTTTCCTCGCGAAACACGGAACAGGTCGCGTACAGCAATTTACCACCTCGGCGAAGGGTATGCCAAAGAGCGTCGAGAAGGACAGTCTGCTGTGCGGCGAAGCCCGCAAGGTCGGTCGGACGCCGTAACCACTTGACGTCCGGATGCCGCCGTACCACCCCGGAAGCGGAGCAGGGAACGTCGGCCAGAATCCTGTCGAACGCAATTCCGTCCCACCACGTTTGCGGCGCGGCCGCATCGCCGACGACCAGATCGGCGTCAAGACCGAGACGATCTAGGTTCTCCTGGACGCGTCGCAGTCTCGCACCGTCGCAATCGAGCGCGAGCAAGCTCACGCCTGCCAGTTCCAGGATATGCGCTGACTTGCCGCCGGGAGCAGCGCACGCATCGAGTACGCGCATCCCCGCCTGCAGATCGAGCACCGGCGCAGCGATCTGCGCTCCGGCGTCCTGCACGGAGACCAGTCCCGCGGCAAAACCGGGAACCTCGGCGACCGGCAGCGGCCGCGTCAGCGTAACGGCGCTCGGTCCGGTCTGGTGCGCCTCGATTCCCGCGCCTTCGAGTTGGTCGATATAGCTCCCGATGGCAATGCGCTCCGTTCGCACCCTGAGCGTGAAGGGAGGATGCTGATTGCCCGCTTCAAGCACTTCCGTCCACCCGCTCGGCTGCTGTTCGCGCAGCTTTGCGATCCACCAAGACGGGTGCGAATATCGACCTTCCTCGCCAGTCAGGGCGCGCGACACGATGCCGTTGCTGTCGCGAAGGAAGTTACGCAGTACTGCATTCACCAAGCCGCCGGCGCGTGCTACCCCCACCGCGCCGGCGCAGCGCACCGCCTGGTCGACGACCGCATGCGGCGCCGCGCGGGTGTAGCGCAGTTGGTAGAGGGCGGCGACCAGCAGACATTCAACGATGCTCTGCCGCGGCGGCTCTCGCAGCAGTTGTGCGAGACACGCGCGCAATTCCCCCAGATGACGCAGCGCGCCGTACGTGACATCCAGATACGCCGCTCGCGCCCAACCCTGTAGACGAAGCGGTCCGGGCGCGTTCAGCAGCGTTGCGAGGCTGCGCCCGCCGAGCACCCCGCACAGGGTCTCCGCAGCAGCCTTCTGGATATCGATCAAGCGCTGGGGCGCCCGCGAGGCACGGACCGGAACGTCACCCAGGCATGGCGAGCAGGCGGGCGACACGCTCCTGCGTGGACGGGTGCGTGCTGAACAGCCCTTTTAAGCCCCCGCCCGACAGCGGATTGACGATCATCATCTGCGCTGTCTCGGGATGCTGCTCCGCAGTCGGCATGGGCAACCCCTTCGCATAGCGCTCGATCTTGTCCAGTGCCGCCGCCAGCGACTTTGGATCGCCCGAGATTTCGGCGCCACCGCGGTCCGCTTCAAACTCGCGCGAGCGCGAGATTGCAAACTGAATGAGCATGGCGGCGATCGGCGCGAACAGCATGATCAGCAGGCCAGCGATGGGATTGGTCGACCCTTCGCCGTTCCGATGGTGGCCGCCGAACAGCATGCCGAGCTGCGCCACCGACGAAATGGCCCCGGCGAGCGTCGCCGAGACGGTGCTGATGAGGGTGTCGCGATGCCTGACATGGGCGAGCTCGTGCGCCATGACGCCACGCAGCTCGCGCGGTGTCAGCACCTGCATGATGCCGGTCGTGGCGGCGACCGCCGCATTCTCCGGGTTGCGCCCGGTGGCGAACGCATTGGGCTGGTCTTCGTGGATGAGATACACCCTAGGCATCGGCAAGCCTGCACGCTGGGCGAGTTCACGGACCATCCCATGGAACTCCGGCGCCGTTGTCTCGTCCACGGCCTGCGCGTTGTACATGCGCAGAACGAGTTTGTCGGAATTCCAGTAGGCCCAGAAATTCATCGCCGCGGCCAGCGCGAGCGCGATGAGCATGCCGCCTCCACCGCCGAGCGTATAGCCGATGGCGCCGAACAGGGCGACGATCGCGGCCATGAGAGTGAAAGTCTTGAGCCAACTACCAAGCATCGTTTGATCTCCTTCGCCAGCGAAAGCTGATTCAGTTCAATGCGTCCGCCGCTGTCGATTTCAAGAGCCGAGCCGAGTGCCCGACGCGATCGCTGCGCCACGCAGGAACTCGGCGGCAGGCTGGCGGCGACCTCCTGCCCGCTGCAGTTCGATGATTCTGAGGATACCCTCACCGCAGGCAACCGCCAGATCGCCCACAGTGTCCACGACTGTCCCCGGTTCGACGCTCCGCGGCGCGCCCACTTCTGCCCGGGCCCGCCACACCTTGAGCGGCTGACCGGCGAGCGTGGTGTACGCGCCGGGCACCGGATCGTATGCGCGGATCGTCCGCTCCAACTCGACCGCCGTCCGCTCCCACGCGAGTTTCCCCTCTTCACGCGAAATCTTGTGCGCGTAGGTCACCCCCGTCTGGGGCTGCGGTTGGCTGGTGAGCTGCCCCAGTTCGATCGCCGCAAGCGCAGCCACGATGGCGTCACCTCCGAGCACCGCCAGCTTTCCCTCGAGCGTCCCTGCAGTCTCCTCTGACGCAATCGACACTCGGCGCTCGAGCAGCACCGGTCCGGTATCGAGCCCGGCGTCCATTTGCATGATGGAGATGCCGGACTCCGCGTCTCCCGCGAGCAGCGCACGCTGGATCGGCGCCGCTCCACGCCAGCGCGGGAGGAGCGACGCGTGGATGTTGATGCAGCCGAGCGGCGTCAGCTCCAACACGGCTGGCGGGAGAATCAGGCCGTAAGCAGCAACGATGACGACATCCGCCTGCGCGTGCTTCAAGCGCGCGAGAATCGCTTCGCCGCGCAACGACGCCGGCTGGTCGATCGCGATACCGCGCTCCACAGCGGTCCGCTTCACTTCGCTCGGCCTCAAGGCGAGCCCGCGACCGCTGGGCCTGTCCGGCTGAGTGAGCACTAACACGACATCGTGACCAGCGCGCAGCAGAGCGCGCAGCACGGTAGCGGCGAAGTCAGGGGTACCAGCAAAGATCAGACGCATATGACTTCCGAGGAATGCGGGTGCAGAACATGCTTTAGCGACCGTCTGCGACGGGGTCCGCGCAGACCCGCCGTCGAGCCGACCGTCGTGGATAGTTGGGTCTGAAAATTCAGGAGGCCTTGCGTTGCAGCTTCCTCATCCTTGCCGCGATGCGGGTCTGCTTCAGACGCGACAGGTACTCCACAAAAACCCGTCCCTGCAAATGATCCATCTCATGCTGAATGCAAACGGCGAGCAGTCCTTCGGCATCCTGCTCGAACGGTTGTCCGTCACGATCGAGGGCGCGCACGCGGATGCAGTCGGAACGTTGCACGGTCTCGTAGACACCCGGTACCGATAAACAGCCTTCTTCACATTCAATGACGCCACTCTCCGAAACGATCTCCGGGTTGATCAGAACCAGGAGCTGGTCGCGCGCTTCAGAGATGTCGATCACGATCACCCGCTTGTGCACGTCCAGCTGTGTTGCCGCCAGGCCGATTCCGGGCGCGGCGTACATGGTCTCCGCCATGTCGGCGACAAGCACCTTGACGTCGTCTGTCACATCGCGCACGTGCTCGGCGATTCGATGCAAGCGATCGTCGGGATATTGAAGGATGCTGCGAATTGCCATTCTTCTAGCGGGAGTTCGAGACAGAGTCGCCAACACGGGCGCGAGTCGGCAGTCGCCTGGCGCGAAAACAGCTTCCAGGGAAAAAGTCTAGTAATGCCTCAAGGGAAGTGGAGCAAACTAATGCTTAAGTCCATTATATCCGCCGTTTTGTTCACTGCGCTCTGCGTCGCTGGCACGGTGAACGCTGCGGTCACCCTGACGGACAATCCGCCGGAGAGCTACACCGTCGTGAAGGGTGACACGCTGTGGGGTATCGCCGGGAAGTTCCTCAAGGAACCGTGGCGCTGGCCCGAAGTCTGGGAACTGAACCGCGAGCAGATCAAGAACCCGCACAGGATCTATCCGAGTGACGTGGTCGTTCTCGATCGCAGCGGTCCTGAGCCACGGCTGCGCCTGGGACGCGCAGCGGACACTGAACGCCTGGGCCCGCGTGTGCGCGTCGAAGAACTCAACGCCCACGCCATCCCGACGATCCCGGCTGGCGTCATCGAGCCCTTTCTGTCCCGTCCCCTGGTCGTTTCCGCTGCCACGCTTGACGTTGCACCACGGATTGTCGCCGGCGACGAGAATCGGGTCATGATGGGCAATGGCAGCAGGGCGTTTGCACGCGGCCTGAGGGCTGAGGAGGGGCGAACACTGCATGCGTATCGACCGGCCGCTCCCATCGTCGATCCGGAGACGGGTGAGTATCTCGGCTATGGGGCGTTCTATCTCGGCGAAGCGAAGGTGATCGAGTTCGGCGAGATCAGCACCATCGAAATCGTCAGCGTCAGGCGCGAACTCGGGATCGGCGACCGCCTGCTGCCGGCTGGTGAACCCATGCCCTACGCCTACGCTCCGCACGCTCCGGCCACTGCTGTCGATGGCCGCATCATCTCGGCCTACAGCAATCTGCGGCAAATGGGGCAGAACTCGATCATTGCCCTCAATCGCGGCACGCGTGACGGACTGGATGAGGGCACCGTGCTCGGCATTTACCGCGACCCTGGAGTCCACCGCCGCGCGCTGCGTACGGGCGGGCCTTTCTGGGGTGATCCTGCCGAGTGGGAAACAACTCAGTCGGCCTGGCGCGGACCGCCCTACTGGGGTGACCCCGGACCCGCCCAGGAGCTCACTGCGCTCCAGGACAACCCGATGGCGGCAACGGCGCCGCTACCTCGCCCGCGCGGCGCAGTCACGCGACCGATCATCGACGAGAACAACCCACTCAACAAGCTCCCGAAGGAACGCTACGGCCTGCTGATGGTCTTCCGGAGCTTCGAGCGTGTTTCGTTTGCCCTGGTCCTCGAGTCGAGCCGGCCGGTTGAAGTGCTGGACGCCGTCGGCAACCCCTAGGTTTGCGCGGTGCAGTTCAACGAGCGGCCGGCCTTCCGGCCGTTCTTGTTTTGGGAAGCCCTCATGCCGTCCACGCCAGACCAAAAGCCCTGGCTCGCATTGACACTGGTGCCGGAAATCGGCCCACGAACAGTGCGCAAGTTGCTGTGGGCGTTTGGCACGCCCGAAGCCGTACTGGCCGCGAATCGGTGTGAGCTCGAACGTGTGATACCAAGGCGGCTGGCAGCGCGTCTCATGGCCCCACCGCAAGAGGGTGCGATTGAGGCAGCTGTCGGTTGGCTCGACAACGAAGCCCATCATCTCGTCACCCTGGCCGACCCCGATTATCCGCGGTTGCTGCTTGAAATCGCCGACCCGCCCCCGGTGTTGTACGTCGCCGGAGATCGAAGCCTGCTTTCTGCTGTCGCCGTCGCGGTCGTCGGCAGCCGCACGCCGACCCCGCAAGGGCTCGACAACGCAGAGGCCTTCTCCCGCGCCTTAAGTGAGGCGGGCGTCACGGTGGTCAGCGGTCTCGCCGAAGGCATCGATGCCGCAGCGCATCGCGGTGCCCTGGCAGGCGGGGCAGGCACGATCGCCGTCGTAGGTACCGGAGCGGACCGCGTGTATCCGGCTCGCCACCGAGCGCTTGCCGAGGCCATCCTGGAAAGCGGGGCGCTCGTATCCGAATTCGCCCTCGGAACCCGGGCTCTGCCGGGCAACTTCCCGCGGCGCAACCGCATCATCAGCGGCCTCACGCGCGGTTGCCTCGTCGTCGAGGCCGCCCCACAGAGCGGCTCCCTCATCACCGCCCGATGCGCACTCGAACAGGGCCGGGAAGTGTTTGCCATTCCCGGGTCTATTCATTCGCCGCTCTCGAAGGGTTGCCACGCGCTCATCAAGCAGGGGGCAAAGCTGGTCGAAAGCGCTGGCGACGTCCTCGAGGAACTGGGGATGATCGAGGCCATTGGTGCCACTGCAGCGCTCAGCAATTCCGGAGAACCCGCTGAGGTCACCGGCCTCCTTTCCCACGTGGGCTACGACCCTGTCGACATCGACGCGCTTTGCAGCCGCAGCGGCCTCCCACCCGAGGTGGTGACAGCAGAACTCCTAGCACTGGAACTGGCCGGCCGTGTGGCTGTACTGCCCGGAGGACTCTACCAGCGGCGTTCCTGATGTCGGCTGGAAAGGCTGGCGTGCGTGCGACAACGATTGTTCGGCCTTGCGCCGCCCGATTTCGTCCGCTTATCATTCCCAGCCCATTCCCGGCCTGCCGGACGCTCCCGAACTCCCATGCCACCTTCACCACGCGCCGCTGCGCGCCAGTCCGCCCAACCACCGCCCGCCACCGCGGCGGAAGGGAAGCGGCTGATCATCGCCGAAAAACCTTCGGTCGCGAACGACATCGCGAAGGCGCTCGGCGGCTTTGCGAAGCGCGATAACTATTTCGAATCGGACCAGTACCTGCTGTCGTCGGCGGTGGGCCACCTCCTAGAAATTGCCGCCCCCGAGCAATACGAGGTCAAGCGTGGGAAGTGGAGCTTCACGCACCTGCCGGTGATTCCGCCCGAGTTCGACCTGCATCCGATCGCCAAGAGCGCCGAGCGTCTACGGCTGCTCAAGCAATTGATCCGGCGCAAGGACGTGACCGAGCTCATCAACGCCTGCGATGCCGGACGCGAGGGCGAGCTCATCTTCCGCTACATCGTGCAGGCCGCACGCGCCCCCCAGCCAATTCGCCGCCTGTGGCTGCAGTCCATGACCCCGGCTGCGATCCGCGATGGTTTCGCCAAGCTGCGCGATGATGCGGAAATGCTGCCGCTGGCGAGCGCCGCGCGCAGCCGCTCCGAGGCTGACTGGATTGTCGGCATCAACGGTACGCGGGCGATGACCGCCTTCAACTCGAAAGGTGGCGGTTTCTACCTCACCACGGTAGGCCGCGTACAGACGCCGACGCTGGCGATCGTGGTCGAACGCGAGCGGATCATCAAGGCGTTCGTCCCCCGTGACTATTGGGAGGTGCGCGCAAGCTTCGGCGTTGAGGCCGGGGCGTACGATGGGAAGTGGTTCGAGCCGAAGTTCAAGCGCGCGGAGGACGACCCGGAGCGCAGGGATACGCGGCTCTGGCTTGAGTCGGAAGCGCTCGCAGTGGTCGACGCCTGCCTCGGCAAGAGGGGGAGCGTTACCGAGGAATCCAAGCCGAGCACGCAGTTGTCGCCCCCGCTTTTCGACCTGACGTCGTTGCAGCGCGAGGCGAACGGTCGCTTTGGATTTTCGGCGAAGACGACCTTGTCGATCGCCCAGGAACTGTACGAGAAGTACAAGGTATTGACCTATCCGCGCACCGACTCGCGCCATCTGCCGGAGGACTATCTGGGGACGGTCACCAGCACGATCGAGGCGGTCGGTGAGGCGGATGCCTATCACCGCTTCTCTACCAAGATCCTCAAAGAGAAATGGGTTCGGCCGAACCGCCGGGTCTTCGACAATTCCAAGATCAGCGATCACTTCGCCATCATTCCGACACCGCTTCCGGCCAAGGGCCTGAATGAAGTGCAGCAACGGATCTACGACCTGGTCACGAAGCGCTTTCTCGCGGTGTTCTTTCCCGCCGCCGAATATTTGGTCACCACCCGCATCACTCGCGTGCAGGAGCACCATTTCCGCACCGAAGGCAAGGTGTTGGTGGATCCGGGCTGGCTCGCAGTCTACGGGAAGGAAAGCGCCGACGAGGATGCGAGTCTCGTCGCCGTTTCACCCGACGAGAAGCCTCTTGCACAGGTGGTAAATGCAGTCGCGCTGCAGACGAAGCCTGCACCACGCTACAACGAGGGGACATTGCTGACAGCCATGGAAAGCGCCGGCAAACTCGTCGGGGACGACGAGTTGCGCGAGGCGATGGCACAGAAAGGGCTGGGTACGCCGGCGACGCGTGCACAGACCATCGAGGGTTTGATCGGCGAGAAATACCTGCTGCGGGAGGGAAGGGAACTGGTCCCCACCGCCAAGGCGTTTCAGTTGATGACCTTGCTCCACGGGCTCGGCGTGAGCGAGCTCACCCAGCCAGAACTAACCGGAGAGTGGGAGTACAAGCTGGCGCAGATGGAACGCGGGCGGCTCAAGCGCGAGGCCTTCATGGCTGAGATCGCCCACATGACCGAAGAGATCGTGAAGCGCGCGAAAGAGTACAACAGCGACACAGTGCCGGGCGACTACGCGACACTCCGGACTCCGTGCCCGACATGCGGCAGCGTCGTGCGCGAGAACTATCGGCGGTTCGCCTGCGATCGGTGCGGTTTCTCCATCACCAAGACGCCGGCCGGACGCCAGTTCGAGATTGACGAGGTGGAAACGCTGCTAGCCCAGCGCGAACTCGGCCCGCTGCAGGGATTCCGCTCCAAGATGGGCCGACCGTTCGCGGCCATTCTGCGCATCGTTTCCGACGAGGAAAGCAGCAACCACAAGCTGGAATTCGATTTCGGTCAGAGTCGCCCGGACGGGGACGAGCCGGAAGAAATCAATTTCTCCGGCCAGGAGCCGCTCGGTCCCTGCCCGAAGTGCGGTGCCGCGGTGTACGAACACGGCTTGGGCTATCTCTGCGAAAACCTGCCGCTCAAGCAGTGTGACTTTCGCTCCGGCAAGATCATCCTGCAGCAGGAGATCTCGCATGAGCAGATGAGAAAGCTGCTGAAAGAAGGCCGCACCGACCTTCTCACCAGCTTCGTGAGCAAGCGCAACGGCCGCAAGTTCAAGGCCTTTCTCGTCGCGCAGCCGCAGGGCAAGATCGGCTTCGAGTTCGCGCCGCGGGCGCCGAAGCCGGAAAAGAAGGATACGGCGAAGAAAGGCGTTGCGGCTGCCAAGCCGCCGCGCGGGAAATCGGAAGGTAGCTGAATTCGGTTCAGCCTCTCTCCAGAGGGGACGCAGCGCCATCCCATTGCAGTTCCCACGGTTGCAAGGGACCCAAAAAGCAGGACGCCCGGACTAACCGGGCGTTCGTTCATCTGGCACCCGACATCGCTCAAATGTCGAGGTTACGCACACCCAACGCGTTCGCTTCGATGAATTCCCGCCGCGGTTCGACCACGTCGCCCATCAGCTTGCTGAATATCTCGTCCGCCGAGATCATGTCCTCGATCTGGGTTCGCAGAAGAATACGCTTCGTGGGATCCATCGTCGTTTCCCACAGTTGCTCCGGGTTCATCTCTCCCAGACCCTTGTAACGCTGAATCGCAAGGCCTCGACGGGCCTCGTCGAGCAGCCAATCGAGCGCCTCCCTGAAACTCGACACCGATCGGGTCTGCTGACCGCGGCGCACACTGGCGCCGTCGCGAATCAGTCCCTGCAGCAGCTCACCGGTGCGTGCAAGCTGCGCATAGTCACCACTCTGGACGAAATCCCGAGTCAGATGGGTAGTGCGCACGTTGCCGTGCTGCATGCGTCGGATCACGAGCAGATGGGATTCTGTCCTGTCGTCATACCTCGCTTCGATGCTGAGATCCGCGCTGGCGACCGCAGCCGACAGCGTGCGGGCGGCTTCCGCCGCTGCTTCGGCGTCATCGAGCGAGAACGCTGGGTGCTGCATAAGCGCGTGCAGCACGAGCGGATCGATGTGGCGACCGACACGTTCGATGACCGCCTCAGCCAGCAGGTACTCCTTGGCCAGATTTTCGAGCGGTTCGCGGCCGATCGGATCAGCGTCCGCCGCTGGCAAGAGCGCCGCGTCGTCCAGCGCCATTTGCAGCAGGTGCTGCTTGAGTTCGTGATCGTCCTTGAGATAGCGCTCCTGCTTGCCATGCTTGACCTTGTAGAGCGGTGGCTGCGCGATGTAGATATGGCCGCCTTCGACGAGTTCGTGCATGTGTCGATAAAAGAAGGTCAGCAGCAATGTCCGGATGTGGGAGCCGTCGACATCGGCATCCGTCATGATGATGATGCGGTGGTAGCGCAGCTTCTCCGGTTTGTACTCGTCCTTGCCGATGCCGGTGCCGAGCGCTGTGATGAGGGTGGCGATCTCCTGCGACGAGATGAGCTTGTCGAAGCGCGCGCGTTCGACGTTGAGGATCTTGCCCTTCAAGGGCAGGATCGCCTGAAATTTCCGGTCCCGCCCCTGCTTGGCCGAACCGCCGGCCGAGTCGCCCTCCACGAGGTAGATCTCGCAGAGCGCTGGGTCCTTCTCCTGGCAGTCGGCGAGCTTACCGGGCAGTCCCATGCCGTCAAGCACGCCCTTGCGGCGAGTCATCTCACGCGCCTTGCGCGCGGCTTCGCGCGCGCGCGCCGCATCGATGATCTTCGACGTAATCATTCTCGCCTCTGGCGGATGCTCGAGCAGGAACGCCATGAGCGTTTCCGCCACGACTTCCTCGACTACAGGACGCACCTCTGAGGACACCAGCTTGTCCTTGGTCTGGGACGAGAACTTGGGTTCCGGCACTTTCACTGACAGCACGCAGGTGAGACCCTCGCGCATGTCATCGCCGGTCGTCTCCACCTTCGCCTTCTTCGCGACCTCGTTCTGCTCTATGTACTGATTGAGCGTACGCGTCATTGCCGCGCGCAAGCCCGTGAGGTGCGTGCCGCCGTCGCGCTGTGGGATGTTGTTCGTAAAGCACAGCACCGATTCCTGATAGGAATCGTTCCACTGCATGGCAGCTTCCACGGTGATTCCGTCGCGTGATCCGACAGCATGGTAGACGTTCGCGTGCAGGGCATTCTTGGTGCGGTTGATGTATTCGACGAAGCCCTTCACACCTCCGGCAAAGGCGAAGTGATCCTCCTTCCCGGTGCGCTGATCGGAAAGAAAAATGCGCACACCATTGTTCAGAAACGAGAGCTCGCGCAATCGCCGCGCGAGAATGTCATAGTGATACTCGACATTACCGAACATTTCCTTCGAAGCAAGGAAATGGACCTCGGTGCCGCGTCGCTCGGTCTTGCCGATGATCTTGAGCGGTTCGACGGGAACACCCAGGCGGAACTCGACGAAATGGGTCTCGCCGTCGCGCTTTATGGTGAGGCGGAGCCACTCCGAGAGCGCATTGACGACTGATACCCCGACACCGTGGAGACCGCCGGAAATCTTGTAGGCGTTATCACCGAACTTGCCGCCTGCATGAAGTTCGGTCATGACCACTTCTGCAGTGGAACGCCCCTCAGACGGATGGATGTCGGTCGGGATGCCACGACCATTGTCGAAGACGCTGATCGAATTATCGGGATGGATGATCACCGAGATCTCGTCGCAGAAGCCCGCCAAGGCCTCGTCGATGGCGTTATCGACGACTTCGAACACCATGTGATGCAGGCCGCTGCCGTCCGACGTGTCTCCGATGTACATGCCGGGGCGTTTGCGAACAGCATCCAGACCCTTGAGTACCTTGATGCTGCTCGAATCGTAATTGCCGATGCCGTTCTGCGCCTGCGTGCTGCTGTCGCCCATGAATCGTCCGTGAAGTTTAGAAGTCAGATGCGCATCGGCATGACGACGTACAGAAAGCCGGCGCTGCCGGGAATCGTCAGGACGGCACTCGAGTTGGCATCGCCCAGCCCGCAGGCCACTGTCGGATCGTCAAGATTGGACAGGACGTCCGTCAGGTACGTCACGTTGAAACCAATGTCGAGCGTGTCGCCCTGATAGTCGATCTCAAGCTCTTCCTGCGCCTCCTCCTGCTCGGTATTTGTGCAGGCGATACATAGCGTATTGGCGGAGAGAATCCAGCGCACGCCGCGAAACTTCTCGTTGGAGAGGATCGCAGCGCGCTGAAGCGCCTGCAGCAGCACTTGGCGATCGATCTGGAACTGCTTCTCGTGGCCGGCCGGGATGACGCGCTTGTAGTCCGGAAACTTGCCGTCGACGATCTTGCTGACGAGCACTGTCTCGCCGAGGGTAAAGCGCACCTGGTTGCCGAGAACTTCAATCTGCACCGGTGCTTCCGTCTCGGACAGGAGCTTGATCAACTCGACCACCGCCTTTCGCGGAACGATGATTTCTTCACGCGGGGTACTCGCTGTCGTCGCGAGCGTGGCAAGTGCGAGCCGGTGACCATCGGTCGCAACCAGGGTGATGGTGCCGTCTTCGACGATCAGGAGCAGGCCATTCAAGTAGTACCGGATATCCTGCTGCGCCATCGCGTACTGAACGAGCGAGAGCGCATGGCGCAACGCGCGCTGCTCCACGGAGAAACTCGCGCCGACCGCGGTACCTTCGGCAATGCGCGGGAAATCCTGGGCCGGCAGCGTCTGTAGATTGAAACGACTGCGCCCGGCCTTGACGTGCAACCTGTTCTCGGCCACATCGAGACTGACCTCGGTCGATTCCGGCAGTGAGCGCAGGATGTCCTGCAGTTTGCGCGCGGACACCGTCACCGCAATATCTTCGCCTTCCAGGGCGCAGGGGCTGCGTGTCAGGACCTGGATTTCGAGATCAGTCGCCGTCAGGTCGAGATTGCCCAGCCTGCGCTCGATGAGGACGTTCGAGAGAATCGGCAACGTATGCCTGCGCTCGACAATGCCAGTAACTGCATGCAGCGGTTTCAGCAGTGCATCGCGCGGTGCCTGGATCAGCTTCATCTATATATATCTTTAGTAAGAATTAATAAGGCTGCGCCGCGAGAGCGTACAACGCGGAGAATCGCTGTTCCGTGAATGACTTGCAGCACTCATGACCGCTTGCATAATTGCGGCGACGGGGTGTGAACAAAATGTGCGTAGGAAAGGCTTCTTCGCTGCAGCAGGCGGTTGCACACAATCGATCCACAAGTTAGCTGCGCAGAACCTGCAGGAGAGCGGTGAAGTCCCGCGTGATCTCATTATTGTTCGAACGCAACTCGGCGATTTTTCTGCACGCATGCAGCACCGTCGTATGATCGCGCCCCCCGAATGCATCGCCGATATCCGGGAGACTCAGCTGGGTCAGCTCCTTGGCCAGCGCCATGGCCATCTGTCGCGGCCGCGCTATCGTGCGCGACCGCTTCTTCGAGTACATCTCCGAGACCTTGATCTTGTAATAGTCGGCCACCGTTTTCTGGATATTCTCGATCGAGATCTGGCGACTCTGGACAGCAAGCAGATCCTTGAGCGCTTCGCGGGTGAGATCGACGGTCAGTCCCTGACCCGAAAAGCGCGAATAGGCGAGCACGCGCTTGAGCGCCCCTTCGAGTTCGCGCACGTTTGACTGGATGTGCTTGGCGATGAAGAAGGCCACTGTTTCATCGATCTTGACGCGTTCCGCTTCGGCCTTCTTCAGCAGAATTGCCACCCGCATCTCGAGTTCCGGCGGCTCCACGGCCACGGTCAGCCCCCAGCCGAAGCGCGAGATCAGGCGATCCTCGATGCCGCTGATCTCTTTCGGGTAGCTGTCACACGTGATGATGACCTGTTTGTGCGACTCGATGAGCGCATTGAAAGCGTAGAAGAATTCTTCCTGCGTGCGGTTCTTGCCACCGAAAAACTGGATGTCGTCGACGAGCAGCAGATCTAGCGAGTGGTAATAGCGCTTGAAATCATCGAATGCCTTGTGCTGATACGCCCGCACGACATCCGACACGTATTGCTCGGCGTGGATGTAGCGAACCTTGGCTGCGGGGTCGCGTTCGCTCAGCAGATTGCCGATGGCCTGGATCAGATGCGTCTTTCCCAGGCCCACGCCGCCGTAGACGAATAGCGGGTTGTAGGCGGCTCCGGGCCGCTCGGCAACCTGGATGGCTGCCGCGCGCGCCAGTTGATTGGCCTTGCCGGTGACGAACGTGTCGAAGTTGAACAAGGGATTGAGGCGCGATTGTTCGCGCGACGCCGGCACTTGAGAGCGTTCGGTCTGCGGCGGCAGCAACGGCCTTTCCGGGATCGCCTCCTGTGCGGTCGGGGAGAGCGCGATGTCGATAGCCACCGGGCGGCCGAAGAACTGCGCTGCCTGGGTGGAGATTCCTGCCAGAAAGCGGTCCTTGACCCACTGCAGGACGAAGCGATTTGGCACCCAGAGCACCAGCGACTGACCGTTGTCGGTCACACGCAGCGGCTTGATCCACGTCTTGAACTGTTGTGGGGAAAGGTCTGCCTCGAAGCGCGCAAGACACGCCTGCCAGAAGCTATCTGTCTGAATCATTGAAATTTTTTGATTTTTCTGCGGAGGGCACGCAGGCACGGCCAAGCTCGAATCTTAACCGTTTGCGGGCAAGTTATCCACAGAACCGCCGCGGGGATTGACAGCACCGCACAGTCGAGGTTGTAATGACGAGCTTTTTTGACCGACAAGGCCATATCCCATGAAACGCACCTACCAGCCCTCGAAAGTTCGCCGTCAGCGCACTCACGGATTTCTCGTGCGCATGCGTACCCGGGGCGGTCGCGCCGTCATCAACGCCCGTCGCGCAAAGGGTCGCCATCGTTTGGCGGTCTAGCGTCGAGACGACGGTCGGGACGACGCTGGGGGGGCTGACGAAAGCCCAGCGCCTGACGGGACAAGCGAGGTTTCGGGCTCTTCTGCGCAGTCGGGCGGTCGTGCGGCGACGTCTGCTGGAAGGGTACGCGCAACCGAACGATGTAGGCTTTGCCAGACTGGGCATCGTCATCGGACGCAAGGCCGCAGCACGCGCGGTTGCTCGCAATCAGTCGAAACGCTGGGTGCGAGAGGCGTTTCGAGCGCTACAGCTGGAACTCGCCGGACTCGACGTGGTGGTTCGTTTTCGCCCCTGCCGTGAAATCCGAGCGAGCGCGGACACGCGTTTCGACGTAACCGAGATTTTTTCTGCAATTGTCCAATGTCGCAATTCCTCGTCGGCCTGATCCGACTCTATCAACTGATCGTCAGCCCGTTGTTACCGATGTCATGCCGCTTCGCGCCCTCCTGCTCGGAATACGCGAAGCAGGCCGTGGTAAAGCACGGTGCGCTGCGTGGCGGCTGGCTGGCACGTGACGCGCATCCTCCGTTGCCACCCCTGGCATGATGGAGGATTTGATCCTGTTCCCTGATTGCTGAGCGCCATGGATACCCAGCGCATCGTACTTCTCCTCGTTTTCACCGTATCGCTCTTCCTCCTGCACGACGCTTGGCAGCGGCAGCATGTCGTGCCGCAGCCAACGACGGCTGCCGGGACGCAGGCTGCGGGTGCTGCAACCGACGCTGCCGGCGCCAAAATCGGGGATGTGCCAGCCCCGAGCAGGCCGGCGGGGACACCCGGAGCGCTTCCGTCGGCGCCGCAGGCAGAGAACTTGGCAGCGGGGGAGTCCGTCGAGGTCGTCACCGATGTCATCCACGCGCAGATCAGCACTGCCGGGGGGGACTTGCGCCGGCTCGAACTGCTGAAGCAGGCCGACGACGAGGATCTTAAGAAGATCGTTCCAGCTCCTCGGGGAAGCGCCAGGACGAACCTATCTCGCGCAGTCGGGTTTGATCGGAGACGGTCTGCCGAATCACAAGACAGTCTGGACTCCGCGGGCGAAGACGTACCAGCTAGCGCAAGGGGCGGATGTCCTGGAGGTGCAACTGGACGCCTCCGGTGGCGGCGTCCAAGTCACGAAGACCTACCGCTTCCACCGCGGCTCGTACCTGATCGAACTGGACCATGAAATTGTGAGTGCCGGGAATGCTCCGGTGCAGCCGTATCTGTACTTTCAGTTTGTCCGCGATGGTTCAGGCACCGGTGGGGGGGTCACGGATGGCCCCGACCTTCACGGGGATCGGCGTATTCACGTCGAAAGACAAGTTTCAGAAAGTCAGCTTCGAGGATATCGCCAAGGGCAAGCTCCCCTATCCGCGCAACGCCACCGATGGGTGGATCGCCATCATCCAGCACTATTTTCTGAGTGCGTGGCTGCCGGCCGCGGACGTGCCGCGCGAATTCTTCACGAAGCGACTGGCCGACAATCTCTATTCGGCGGGGGTCATCGTTTCCTCGTCCGGCTGTGGAACCCGGTCAAACGGTGCGCGTACCCATGTCCCTCTACAGCGGCCCGCAGGATCAGGAGCGGCTGCAGCAACTATCGGCGACGACCGCACCCGGCCTCGACCTCGCGGTCGACTATGGCTGGCTTACGGTGATCGCCTATCCGTTGTTCAAGGTGCTGGGGTGGCTGTACAAACTGGTCGGGCAACTGGGGTGTCGCCATCATTTTGCTCACCATTCTGATCAAGGCGGCGTTCTACCCGTTGTCAGCCGCGAGCTATCGGTCGATGGCGAGGATGAAGGTGCTCGCGCCGAAGTTGCAGCGGCTGAAGGAGCAATACGGGGACGACCGTCAACGTCAGCACCAGGCGATGATGGATCTGTACAAGACGGAGAAGATCAATCCGCTCGGAGGCTGCCTGCCGATCGCGGTGCAGATACCCGTCTTCATCGCGCTCTACTGGGTGCTGTTGAGCAGCATCGAATTGCGGCAGGCACCCTTCATCCTCTGGATTCATGACCTGTCCAAGCCGGACCCGTACTACGTTCTGCCCATCCTCATGGGACTCAGTATGATCCTGCAAAGCCGCCTGAGTCCCGCACCGCCTGACCCCATACAGGCGCGCATGATGCAGATCATGCCCATTGTCTTCAGTGTCTTCTTCTTCTTCTTCCCGGCCGGACTCGTGCTCTACTGGCTGGTCAACAACATCATTTCCATCGCGCAGCAGTGGTCCATCACGCGCGGCCTCGAAAAGCAGAGAGCGGCCGCATTGAAGGCCTGACCTCGGTAGTGAGGCGGGGATGAAGCGCGGGGATGTGATCGTCGCCGTCGCTACCCCCGCCGGGGTGGGCGCGATCGGCATCGTCAGGGTTTCCGGACCAGATCTCGAGCAGGTACTGAACGGTATCCTCGGCAGGTCGCTCCCGCCGAGGCAGGCCGTCCTCTCTCTATTTCGGGATGGCGCCGGAGGGGTGATCGACCAAGGTCTTGCCCTCTATTTTCCCGCTCCCACATCGTTCACCGGGGAGGACATGCTCGAATTGCAGGGGCATGGTGGTCCGGCGGTGCTTACACGGCTGGTTCACGCGTGCATGGCGTTTGGCGCGCGGGCGGCGGAGTCGGGGGAGTTCACGCTCCGAGCGTTCCTCAACGACAAGATCGACCTGGTGCAAGCCGAAGGGATCGCGGACCTGATAGCTGCAGGTACCGAGGAAGCCGCCCGATGTGCAGTCCGCTCGCTGACCGGTGAGTTCTCGCGTGCTATAGACGATCTGCGGCAGGAGATGCTCGATCTGCGGGTGCTGGTCGAAGGTACCCTGGACTTCCCTGACGAGGAGATCGACTTCCTCGAAGCGCAGGACGCTCGGGGGCGCTTGCATCGACTGCAGCGGCGTGTCGCCGCAACGCTCCAGGCATCGCGGCAGGGCAGCCTTCTGCGCGAAGGCATTCGGGTCGTTCTGGCGGGAAAGCCGAACGTAGGAAAGTCGAGTCTCCTGAATCGGCTGGCCGGCGAGGAACTTTCGATCGTGACGGATGTTCCCGGAACGACGCGGGACGCGATTCGGCAGACGCTCCAGATTAGGGGCGTGCCGATCGAGGTGGTCGATACCGCAGGGTTGCGAGAGTCCGGCGATCCGGTGGAGCGCATCGGTATCGAACGCGCGTGGTTGGCCCTCGAGGGTGCCGATGTGGTCGTTCGAATGCGGGAAGCAGGAACGCAGGATGCGGGCGAAGAGTTTGGCTGGGAGCGCTTGCCGGCATCGACCCCGAGGATCGAAGTTGTGAACAAGATCGATCTCACGGGGGAAGCACCGGGGTGGGAGAAGCGGGGTACGGAGACGTGGGTTCGGCTTTCCGCACGGACGGGTGCCGGGGTGGACTGCCTGGAGGACGCACTGCTTACCGCGGTAGGTTGGCAGGGCAAGGAAGAGGGACTGTTGATGGCGCGCGCGCGCCATCTGGAAGCACTCCGCGCAGCCGAGGGGATGATCGCGGAGGCGGAGGTGGGCGGCCAAAGCCTTGAACTGCTCGCCGAGCATCTTCGGCTCGCGCACGACGCGCTCGCGGCCGTCTTCGGCGTTGACACGCCCGATGATCTGCTCGGTGAAATTTTCTCGCGATTCTGTATCGGTAAATAGAAGGCCCAAATAGGTTTCACGTGGAACAGGGCGTCAAGGCTGTTTCACGTGGAACATTTCCCCATCACGGGCTTCGTGTCCCACCTTTGCGGTATGATGGGCGCCCTCCGCGAGCAGTATCGTTTTCCTTCTCCTCCGAATGCGTTATTCCACCGACTTCGACGTCATCGTAATTGGCGGCGGCCATGCCGGAACCGAGGCCGCTCTTGCTGCGGCACGTCGGGGCAGCCGGACCTTGCTTCTGACCCACAATCTGGAAACGCTGGGACAGATGTCGTGCAATCCCTCGATTGGCGGCATCGGCAAGGGGCATCTCGTAAAGGAGATCGATGCGCTCGGTGGTGCGATGGCTGCCGCTGCCGATGAGGGCGGTATCCAGTTTCGCATCCTGAATGGGAGCAAGGGACCGGCTGTGCGGGCAACGCGAGCACAGGCCGACCGCGTGCTCTATCGTCATGCAATTCGTCGCCGCCTTGAGAATCAACCGAATCTCTGGCTTTTTCAGCAAGCGGTCGACGATCTCATTCTCGAGGGAGACCGTATCGCTGGTGCCGTCACGCAACTCGGGATTCGTTTTCACGCACAGGCGGTCGTTCTCACCGCCGGCACCTTCCTAGCGGGCTTGGTGCACGTCGGTCTGCGGAATTACCAGGCGGGCCGTGCGGGGGATCCTCCGGCCGTCACGCTCGCCCACCGATTGCGCGAATTGAACCTGCCGGTGGGTCGGCTCAAGACCGGTACGCCGCCGCGTCTCGATGGAAGGACGATCGACTTCTCGGTGATGAGCGAACAACCTGGCGACTCGCCAACACCGGTCTTTTCGTTTCTGGGGGACGCCTCGACGCACCCGCGGCAGGTGCCGTGCTGGATCACGCACACCAACGCCAGGACGCACGACATCATTCGCGGCGGCCTGGATCGCTCGCCCCTCTATACAGGGGTAATCGAGGGCGTGGGTCCGCGTTATTGCCCATCGATCGAGGACAAGGTCACCCGTTTTGCGGGGAAGGACGCGCATCAGATCTTCCTTGAGCCGGAGGGGCTCGAGACCCACGAGATCTATCCGAACGGGATCTCCACCAGCCTGCCGTTTGACGTCCAACTCAACATCGTGCGCTCCATCAAGGGCTTGGAAGCAGCGCACGTCTTGCGGCCCGGGTACGCGATCGAGTACGACTACTTCGATCCACGAGCGCTCAAGCGGACCCTTGAAACGCGGTCGATCGCAGGACTTTTCTTCGCGGGTCAGATCAATGGCACCACGGGCTACGAGGAAGCGGCTGCCCAGGGATTGCTCGCGGGCGTGAATGCATCGCTGCACGCCTCGAACGAGGACGGCTGGACACCGCGTCGGGACGAGGCTTATCTGGGGGTGCTCGTCGACGACCTGGTGACGCGCGGCGTGACTGAGCCGTACCGCATGTTCACGAGCCGCGCCGAGTACCGTCTGAGCCTGCGCGAAGACAACGCTGATCTTCGGCTGACACCTACCGCGCACCGTCTCGGCCTGATCGACGATACCCGCTGGGCAGCGTTCGATACAAAACAACAGGCTATCGAGCACGAAACGACACGGCTCCGCGCGACTCATCTCAACGGCAAACGGATCCCCTCCGAAGACGCGCTGCGTGTGCTTGGGCAGGCCCTCGAGCGTGACCAGTCGCTGCACACGCTGCTAAGACGTCCGGAGGTGACGTACGAGCGCCTCATGTCCCTGCCGGGTGCGGGCTCTGCGGTGGCGGATCCTAAAGTGGCCGAGCAGGTAGAGATACAGGCGAAATACCACGGATACATCGATCGTCAGCGGGAGGAGATCGCCAGACACCGTGACAGCGAGGCGATCGCGCTGCCAGATGACCTCGACTACCGCACGGTACATGGGCTGTCGGTGGAGGTGCAGGAGAAGTTGAATCTGCACCGACCGACGACGCTGGGTCAGGCCGGCCGCGTTCCCGGCGTTACGCCAGCAGCGATATCGCTGCTCCTTGTGCATCTCAAGCGCCGCAGCGAGCGCCCGCACAAGAGGTCGGCATGAGTGAAGCGATCTTGAGCCAGATCGAGGGCGCCCTGCGCGAGCTGAATCTCTCGTTGCCAGACGGGGCAGCGGCGCGCTTGGTCGCCTATCTTGACTTGATGGCAAAGTGGAATCGCGTCTACAACCTGACGGCGATCCGTGAGGCGGACCGCGCGGTCACACACCACGTGCTCGACTGCCTTGCCATTCTTCCCCACGTGCAGGGTGGCCGCGTGGCAGACGTCGGCAGCGGCGCCGGCCTGCCCGGCATTCCGATCGCTCTTGCCCGACCCGAGTGGCAAGTCACCCTGATCGAGAGCAATCACAAGAAGAGCAGCTTCCTCTTGCAGGCAGTCGCGGAACTCGGCATCACGAACGCGGGCGTTGCCACGCAGAGGGTGGAAGCACTCCCGGCGGGAAATTTTAATCTCGTTGTCTCGCGAGCGTTCTCGGATCTACCCGAGTTTGCACGACTCGCCGGTCCTCTGGTCGCTCCCGGCGGTACCTTGGCGGCAATGAAGGGGCTGTATCCGGACGAAGAACTCGCGTTGCTGCCGAAGGAATGGCGCGCTGAGGACATCATTCCCCTGCGCGTGCCAGGTATCGAGGCGGCTCGGCACCTGATACTGATGAAACGCGCGTGATGGCAAGGATCGTCGCGGTTGCGAACCAGAAGGGCGGCGTTGGCAAGACAACGACCAGCGTCAACCTCGCTGCCAGCCTGGCGGCGGCGCACCGCCGCGTGCTCCTCGTGGACCTCGATCCGCAAGGGAATGCAACCATGGGAAGCGGCGTCAACAAGCGGGCTTTGACGCATACCGTCTACCACGTGCTGCTCGGCGTTCAACCCGTGTCGTCGGTTCGACTGACCGAGACCAAGGGGATGTTTCACCTGCTGCCGTCGAACCGCGAACTGGCGGGTGCAGAAGTGGAAATGGTCGATCTGGCTCGGCGCGAGCATCGCCTGAAGACTGCCCTGGAGGAGATCGCCGAGGAATACGATTTCATTCTCCTCGATTGCCCGCCGGCGTTGAGTCTGCTTACCGTCAATGCCTTGACGGCGGCGCACGCCGTGATGATTCCGATGCAGTGCGAGTACTACGCGCTCGAAGGACTTTCCGATCTGGTGGGGACGATCAAGAAAGTGCGCGCTCACCTCAATCCACAACTCGAGATCGATGGGCTGCTGCGGACGATGTACGATCCACGCAACACGCTCGCCCATCATGTATCCGCGCAGTTGAAACAGCATTTTGGCGACAAGGTCTTCAATACCGTGATTCCCCGCAACGTCCGGCTCGCGGAAGCGCCTAGCTACGGAATGCCGGTGTCCGTGTTCGACAAACACTGCAAGGGCAGCCCTGGCTTACCTTGCACTGGCCGGGGAAGTGCTTGGGGCGCCTGGAGGCAACCGACTCGGTGAGGACATGGCGAAGCTGAAGGGACTGGGCAGGGGCCTCGACGCACTCTTGTCCGGGGAAAGTGAGCGGACGGCAGAAACGCTTCAAAGTCTGAACGTCGACCTGCTCCAAGCGGGCCGCTACCAGCCGCGCACCCACATGGACGAGGCGAGTCTCGAGGAACTAGCCGAGTCGATCCGCCAGCAGGGCGTGATGCAGCCAGTCCTGGTGCGACCCGTGGCGGACGGTCGCTACGAGATCATCGCCGGCGAGCGCCGTTGGCGAGCGGCTCGCCGCGCCGGGCTCGCCGACATTCCGGCTGTTGTACGAGAGGTGCCGGACGAGTCGGCATTGGCGATGGCGCTGATCGAGAACATACAGCGCGAGGATCTGAACCCTCTGGAAGAAGCGGCGTGGCATTCAGCGCCTGATCGACGAGTTCAGAATGACGCACGAGGTAGCGGCGCAGGCGGTGGGCCGTTCGCGCAGCGCTGTCAGCAATTTGCTGCGGTTGCTGGCGCTTCCGCCGGCTGTCCAGGAACTCATCATGGGCGGTCAGCTGGATATGGGACACGGGCGTGCGCTGCTCGCGCTGCCGGCGGCGAGTCAACTCGATGCCGCCGAAGATGTTGCGCACAAACAGCTTTCAGTGCGGGAAACCGAACGCCTCGTCGCGCGGCTGCTCAAGGGTGCGGGGATGAAGTCGTCGGCTATGCGGAAAGATCCGGACATAGCTGCGTTGGAGGAAGAACTGTCGGATAAGTTCGGGACCACGGTCGCCATTACCCACAGCGCGAAGCGCGGCAAGGGAAAGCTCATCATCCATTATTCGAGCCTCGATCAGCTCGACGGCTTCTTGACCAGTCTTCGCTGACGGCTGAGATTGCGTGATGCATCGCACCATTTGGTTGACAGTTTGGGCGCCGAAAACCTAAAATAGGGAACTTTTTCAGACAGGCCGGACGATTGTCGAGGTAGGAACGGTCAACCTGATCATCGGCCTGCAAGTCGCGGTAACGCTGGCAGCAGGTTTGATCGTCTGGCTTGCTTCGGGAGAAAGGGGGAGCGCCGTCTCGGCAGTATGGGGAGGGTCGATCGGATTCCTCTCGGCTTTGGTTTACGTCCGCGTCGTCCAGGCAGCGCAGGGTCGGGGCCGAACGAGTTGGTAAAAGCTCACTACCTCGCGCAAGCGCTTAAGTTTGGCGTCACCATCGTGCTGTTTCGCGGCGACCTTCGCTCTCGCCAAGCATATCGCGCCGCTGCCGCTGTTCTTGACGTACATTGCGACCCTGCTCACCTATTGGGCAGGGCTAATTCGATACCAAGACGAACGATGAGCGCCTCGCACGCACCCGCAACCACCACCGAGTACATTGTTCACCACCTCACCAATCTGAAGGTCGGCTCCGGTTTCTGGACCTTCCACGTCGACACCCTGCTTGTCTCCGGCGTGCTCGGAATCGCCGTGTTCGGTCTCATGGCGTACGTCGCGCAGCGCGCCACGTCCGGTGTTCCCGGGATCGCTGCAGACCTTCATCGAAATGCTCGTCAACATGGTTGACGCTCAGGTTCGCGACACGTTCCACGGCAAGAACGCGCTCATCACACCGCTCGCGATCACGATCTTCGTCTGGGTGTTCGTCATGAACGCCATGGATCTGATTCCCGTCGATTTCCTGCCGCCGGCGGCACGCGCTCTCGGAGTCGGACCACTTCAAGTTCGTTCCGACCACCGATCCCGAACCTCACCTTCGCGATGTCGCTCACCGTGTTCGCCCTGATGATCTTCTTCAATCTCAAGGTCAAGGGCGTCGGCGGCTGGCTGCACGAACTTTTCACTACGCCTTTCGGCAAGTGGCTGTTCCCGCTGAATCTCTTTTTCCAGGCCATCGAATACATGGCCAAGCCGATCTCGTTGTCGCTGCGTCTGTTCGGAAACATGTATGCGGGGGAGATGGTGTTCATCCTGATTGCCCTGCTCGGCGTGTGGCAGGGGTTTCTGGCGCTGCCGTGGGCGATCTTCCACATCCTCATCATCACGCTGCAGGCATTCGTGTTCATGATGCTGACCATCGTCTACATGAGCATGGCGCACGAAAGCCACTAAGGCTCGGTTTCTTGTCAGTCAACGTTGGCTCATCGCTAAAGGAGAAAAAGTGGAACTGTCTCTGCTCTTGGGTAACACCGCTATCGCAGTCGCCATCCTGATCGGTTCGGGCGCACTGGGCACGGCCATCGGCTTCGGCCTTCTCGGCGGCCGCTTCCTTGAAGGTTCGGCGCGCCAGCCCGAGATGATTCCGACCCTGCAGGTGAAGATGTTCATCGTCGCCGGCCTGCTCGATGCTGTGGCCATGATCGGTGTCGGTATCGCGCTCTACCTGCTGTTCGCCAACCCGTTCATCTCCGTGGTCCAAAAGGCTGCCGGCGGCTGAGTCCACGTTTCGGAACTCGTAGGAGGCCAGCGTGGACATCAATGCAACATTAATCGGCCAGGCGATCTGGTTCGCGATCTTCATCTGGTTCACGATGAAGTTCGTGTGGCCGCCGCTGCAGAAGGCGATCGGCAATCGCCAGAAGCAGATTGCGGACGGTCTGGCAGCGGCGGAACGCGGTAAGCACGACCTCGAACTCGCCTCGCACCGCGCCGAAGAAATTCTGCGTTCGGCGAAGGTCCAGGCGCAGGAGATCATCGGCCAGGCGGACAAGCGCGCGGCGCAGATCGTCGAGGAAGGCAAGGAGGTCGCCAAGCAGGAAGGCGCGAAGCTGGTGGCTGGGGCCCAGGCCGAGATCGAGCGCGAGGTGTCGCGCGCGAAGGAAGCGCTGCGCGACGCAAGTCGCGGCTACTGGCGGTGACGGGTGCGTCGAAGATCCTCGAGCGCGAGGTGGACCCGAAGACACACGCCCAGATGCTGCAGACGCTCGGCGCCGAGCTCTAGGCGAACGTCATGGCTGAACTCGTCACCATCGCGCGACCATACGCCGAGGCGGTCTTCGGGCTCGCCAAGCAGGAATCACAGCTCGGACAGTGGTCGGAAGCGCTCAAGTTCGCGGCGGCCGTCGCGAGCGACGGCCGCATGAAGGCGATGCTGTCGCAGCCCGCGCGTGTACGCACGAGCAGAAGCTCGATCTGCTGCTGTCGACCGCAGGCAGCAGCATGTCGGAGGCCGGGCAAGAATCTGCTTCGCCTGCTGCTGCGAAACGGCCGTGCGGAGCTGCTGCCGGAGATCAGCACGCTCTATGAAGAGCTCAAGGAGCGCGACGAGGGCGTAGTCGAGGCGAGACGTCGCCTCCGCCTTTCCGCTCACCGACGACCAGTTGCAGGCGCTCGTCGCGAAGCTGGAAGGTCGATTCAAGCGCAAGATCGTTGCCCATGCCACCGTCGACCCGGCCCTCATCGGGGGTGCGGTGATCCGGGTAGGCGACGAGGTTCTCGACGGTTCCGTACGCGGCAAGCTGGACGCGATGGCGGCCGCCCTCACGAAATAGGAGTCAACATGCAGCTCAACCCCTCTGAAATCAGTGAGCTCATCAAGAGCCAGATCCAGAAGCTCGATACCGGCGTCGAAGTCCGCACCGAAGGAACCGTGGTCTCCGTGAGCGACGGCATCTGCCGCATTCACGGACTCGCGGACGTGATGCAGGGGGAAATGCTGGAGTTTCCCGGCAACAGCTTCGGTCTCGCGCTCAACCTTGAGCGCGATTCGGTCGGCGCGGTGGTGCTCGGCGACTACGAGCACATCTCGGAAGGCGACGTCGTCAAGTGTACGGGCCGCATTCTCGAGGTGCCGGTCGGTCCGGAACTGATCGGGCGCGTCGTCAACCCGATCGGCGAACCGATCGACGGCAAGGGCCCGGTCCAGGCAAAGCTCTCCGATCCGATCGAGAAGATCGCGCCGGGCGTGATCTGGCGCAAATCGGTGTCGCAGCCGGTGCAGACCGGCCTGAAGGCGATCGACGCGATGGTTCCGATCGGTCGCGGACAGCGCGAGCTGATCATCGGCGACCGCCAGACCGGCAAGACTGCCGTCGCGATCGATACGATCATCAACCAGAAAGGCAAGGATCTCATCTGCATCTACGTCGCGATCGGGCAGAAAGCCTCGTCGATCATGAACGTGGTGAAGAAGCTCGAGGAGCACGGCGCGCTCGAGTACACGATCATCGTCGCCGCCTCGGCCTCGGAATCCGGCCGCCCTCCAGTACATCGCTCCCTATTCCGGCTGCACGATGGGCGAATACTTCCGCGACCGCGGACAGGACGCGCTCATCATCTACGACGATCTGACGAAGCAGGCTTGGGCCTATCGTCAGATCTCGCTGCTCCTGCGTCGTCCGCCGGGCCGTGAGGCGTATCCCGGCGACGTGTTCTACCTGCACAGCCGCTCTGCTCGAACGCGCAGCCCGAGTCAACGAAGAGTACGTGGAGCGGTTCACGAAGGGTGAGGTCAAGGGTAAGACCGGTTCGCTCACAGCCCTGCCCGTGATCGAAACGCAGGCCGGTGACGTGACGGCTTTCGTGCCCACGAACGTGATCTCGATCACGGACGGCCAGATCTTCCTTGAGACCGACCTCTTCAACTCCGGCATCCGGCCCGCCATCAACGCCGGCATCTCGGTTTCGCGTGTCGGCGGTGCGGCTCAGACCAAGGTCATCAAGAAGCTGGGGGGCGGTATCCGTCTCGCGCTTGCGCAGTATCGCGAGCTTGCGGCGTTCGCGCAGTTCGCCTCTGACCTGGACGAGGCGACCCGCAAGCAGTTGGAGCGCGGCCGGCTTGCCACCGAGCTCATGAAGCAGTCGCAATACGCGCCGCTTTCGGTGGCGGAGCAGGCCCTCACCCTGTTGGCGGTGAACCGCGGCTACTACGACGATATCGACGTCAAGAATGCGCTCGCGCTTCGAGGCGGGTCTGCGGGCGTTCGTCAAAGGCAGCCACGCCGCACTCTTCGACAAGATCGAGTCGACGAAGGACATGGACGCAGACACGGAGAAGGCGCTCGTAGCCGCCATCGAGGATTTCAAGAAGAACAGCACCTACTGAGGCCCCGTCGATGCCTGGCAGCAAGGAAATCCGCGTCAAGATCCGAAGCGTGCAGAACACGCGGAAGATCACCAAGGCAATGGAGATGGTCGCCGCCTCGAAGATGCGCAAGGCGCAAGACCGGATGCGCGCCGCTCGCCCGTACGGCGAGAAGATGCGTCTGGTCGCGGCGCACATGGCGGGGCCGAACCCTGAGTACCGTCACCCGTTCCTCATCAAGCGTCCCGAAGTAAAGAACATCGGGGTGATCGTCATCACCTCCGACAAGGGACTTTGCGGCGGTCTCAACACGAACGTACTGCGGCTCGCCCTCGGGCGCATCAAAGAGCTTGAGGGAAAGAAGGTCGGCGTCCAGGTGTGCGCGATCGGCAGCAAGGGGCTCAGTTTCATGCAGCGCGTGGGTGCCAATGTCGTCAGCCAGGTCGTCGGCCTCGGTGATACGCCGCGCCTTGAGCGCCTGATCGGTCCGGTGAAGGTCATGATCGACGCCTTCACGGAGAATCGGATCGACGCTCTGTACCTGCTCTACACGCGGTTCATCAACACGATGAAGCAGGAAGCGTATTTCGAGCAGTTGCTGCCGCTGGACGACAGGTTGCTCGGCGAGGGCGAGAAGCGGCGCGGTCCCTGGGACTATATCTACGAGCCCGAAGCCAAGAGCGTGGTCGACTCGGTGCTCGTGCGCTACGTCGAGGCGCTGATTTATCAGGCCATCGTAGAGAACTTCGCGTCCGAGCAAAGTGCGCGCATGGTGGCCATGAAGTCGGCCTCGGACAACGCCGTCACGATTATCGACGAGCTGCAGCTGATCTACAACAAGGCCCGGCAGGCTGCGATCACCAAAGAGATCTCGGAGATCGTCGGCGGAGCTGCCGCGATTGCGTCCTAATTATCCAGGCAACAGGAAACAAACATGAACCAACTGGCCAATCCCGTCGCAGCACAGGAAGGCGCCATCGTCCAGTGTATCGGCGCGGTGATCGACGTGGAATTCCCTCCTGGCTCGATGCCATCGATATTTGAGGCGCTCGAGCTCGAAGGCTCCGAGCTCATCTTGGAAGTGCAGCAACAGCTTGGCGACGGCGTGGTGCGCACCATCGCGCTCGGCTCTGCGGAGGGGTTGCGCCGAGGCATGAAGATCACGCGGACCCACAGATATATCTCGGTGCCGGTTGGCGCCAAGACGCTGGGCCGAATCATGGACGTGCTCGGACGGCCGATCGATGAGGCGGGCCCGATCGGGGCCGAGAAGGTGATGCCGATCCATCGGCCGGCGCCCAAGTTCGAGGATCTGTCGCCGTCTCAGGAGCTCCTCGTGACTGGCATCAAGGTGATCGATCTCGTGTGTCCGTTCGCTAAGGGCGGCAAGGTCGGTCTCTTCGGCGGCGCCGGCGTCGGCAAGACCGTGAACATGATGGAACTCATCCGCAATATCGCGATCGAGCATTCGGGGTACTCGGTCTTCACCGGGGTGGGTGAGCGCACGCGCGAGGGCAACGACTTCTATCACGAGATGAAGGAGTCGAACGTTCTCGACAAGGTGGCCTTGGTCTACGGCCAGATGAACGAACCGCCGGGCAACCGCCTGCGTGTGGCGCTGACCGGCCTCACCATCGCCGAGGAATTTCCGCGACGAGGGTCGCGACGTGCTGCTCTTCATCGATAACATCTATCGCTACACCCTGGCCGGAACCGAAGTGTCTGCCCTGCTCGGGCGCATGCCCTCCGCGGTGGGCTACCAGCCCACTCTGGCGCAGGAGATGGGTCAGCTGCAGGAGCGCATCACCTCGACCAAGGTCGGTTCGATCACCTCGATCCAGGCTGTCTACGTTCCGGCAGACGACCTCACCGACCCGTCGCCCGCGACGACCTTCGGCCACCTCGACGCGACGGTGGTGCTGTCCCGTGACATTGCGTCGCTCGGGTATCTACCCGGCCGTCGATCCGCTCGACTCCAGTTCGCGTCAGCTCGATCCGCACGTCGTCGGCGAGGAACACTACAATACTGCGCGTACGGTCCAGCAGACGCTGCAGCGCTACAAGGAACTGCGAGACATCATCGCCATTCTCGGCATGGACGAACTGTCGGCCGAGGACAAGCTCATCGGTATCCCGTGCGCGCAAGATCCAGCGTTTCCTGTCGCAGCCATTCTTCGTTGCCGAAGTCTTCACCGGCTCCCCCGGAAAGTTCGTTTCGCTCCAGGACACGATCAAGGGCTTCAAGGGCATCGTCGAGGGCGAGTACGATCATCTGCCGGAGCAGGCGTTCTACATGATCGGCGGCATCGAGGAAGCGGTCGAGAAAGCCAAGACCCTTCAGTAACGGAGCGCAGCCGATGGCAATCACCATGCACGTCGATGTCGTCAGCGCGGAGGAGTCCATCTTTTCCGGACCGGTCGAGATGCTGGTCGCTCCTGCGGAGGCGGGCGAGATTGGCATTCTGCCGCGCCACGCGCCTTTGCTCACGAGCATTCGGCCGGGCGCTGTTCGTCTCAAGCTTCCGATGAAGGACGAGCAGGAAATGATCTGGGTGTCAGGCGGCATTCTGGAAGTGCAGCCGGACGTCGTCACCGTGCTGGCGGACACCGCCATTCGCGGTCCCGATCTCGACGAGGCCAAGGCGAGCGAAGCAAAGAAGCGTGCCGAAGAGGCGCTCAAGGATCGGTCGACGGGGATCGATTTCGCGAAAGCCGAGTCCGAACTGGCCGAAGCGATCGCGCAGCTCGCCGCGATCCAGAAGCTCAGAAAGAAGGGACGCTAATTCGCTGCCTTTCTGGTAGCCCAAGGGGCGTCGACCTACGGCCTTGTCGGCGCGGTCCCGCGGCTGGTAAGCTGCATTGCACCGGAGTTCCTCTAAGCCAATCCCTATCCCTGTGACCGCACCCCTCGACGTCGTCATCCTCGCCGCAGGCAAAGGCAAGCGCATGCACTCCCGCGGCCGAAGGTGCTGCATCGGCTGGGCGGGCGCTACCTCGCCCAGCACGTGATCGATACGGCGCGGACCTTGGGTGCGCGCCGCATCTGCGTGGTCTATGGTCACAGCGGCGAGGAAGTGCGAGAGTCGCTGACTGCCCCGGATCTCTGCTTCGCCTTGCAGGAACCGCAGCTCGGAACCGGGCACGCGGTGATGCAAGCCCTGCCCCACATCGGCCGCGACGGGCGCGTTCTGATCCTCTACGGCGATGTCCCGCTCACGCGACTCGCTACGCTGCAGCGGCTCGTTGCGGGTGACGCCGACGCCTTGCACATCGTTACTACTGAACTGCCGGATCCGACCGGGCTATGGGCGCATCGTGCGCGACGCGGCGGGCCGTGTGCAGCGGATCGTCGAGGAGAACGATGCAAGCCGAAGCCGAGCGCGGCGTGCACGAGATCAACACTGGCATCATGGTGGTCCCGGCGCCGTGGCTCGCCGACTGGCTAGGGACGCTCCAGAACGACAATGCGCAGGGTGAGTATTACCTGACCGATCTCGTTGCCTGTGCGATTAGTGACGGCGTCCCCGTGATCGCGACGCAGCCGCAAGCGGCCTGGGAGACGCTGGGTGTGAACAGCAAATCAGATCTCGCCCTCCTCGAACGGATCTACCAGCGCGAGCAGGCAGAAATCCTTCTGGCGTGCGGCGTGACGCTGGCGGACCCCGCCCGCATCGACGTTCGCGGAACGCTCGAGTGCGGGGATCGACGTCACCATCGACGTGAATTGCATCTTCGAAGGCGAGGTGCGCCTCGGCCACGGAGTGACGGTCGGGTCGCACTGCGTACTGCGCGATGTGGCAGTGGGCGACGGTTCCGTCGTTTTTCCCTTCTGCCATCTGGAGGAGGCGAAGATCGGGGAGGTGTGTCGCATCGGACCCTACGCGCGAATGCGGCCGGGGACCCGGGTCGAGGGTCATGTCCACATCGGCAACTTCGTGGAGCTGAAGAACAGCACCGTGCACGACGGTTCGAAGGCCAACCACCTCGCCTACGTGGGAGATACCGAAGTCGGTCGCAATGTGAACATTGGCGCCGGGACGATCGTGTGCAATTACGATGGTGCCAACAAGCACCGGACGGTCATCGAAGACAACGTCTTCATCGGCTCGGACACGCAGCTGATCGCGCCTGTCCGGGTCGGCGAAGGGGCGACCATCGGCGCCGGCACCACGGTGACGCGCGATGTGCCACGCGGTGTGCTGGCTGTATCGCGTGCCAAGCAGGTTGCCATCGAGGGATGGCAGCGACCGCACAAAAAGCCAAAGGCCGACGGTTGACCATCCGCACGTCGCTGCAGCTGTCTCGGCGTAGTTTGTCTCCAATCGCCACCTAGAGGAACACCAACATGTGCGGGATCGTTGGCGCCATCGCGCGCCGTGATGTGGTGCCCTCGCTCCTCGAAGGACTGAAGCGCCTCGAGTACCGAGGTTACGACTCGGCGGGTGTTGCGATTCTCCATCCACAACTCGAGCGCTTGCGTGTTACGGGTCGTGTGGCCGAACTGACCAAACTCGCGGAACGCAACGGCTTCGCCGGAAACATCGGTGTCGCGCACACGCGCTGGGCAACGCATGGTGCCCCTTCCGAGCGCAACGCACACCCCCACGTGAGCGGCGGCATCGCCGTTGTCCACAATGGCATCATCGAGAACCACGAGTCGATGCGGGCCAGCCTGCAGGCACACGGACATGTCTTCACATCGGACACAGACACCGAGGTGATCGCTCACCTGATCCGCGACAAGTTGGACTCTGGTGGTGACTTGCTCTCCGCCACCCGTGCCGCGATCGCCGAACTGGAGGGTGCCTACGCGATTGCGGTGCTCTGCGATGCCGACCCGGAACGGGTAATCGTCGCTCGCAACGGCGCGCCCTTGCTGCTGGGGCTCGGAGACGAGCAGAACTTTGCGGCCTCCGACGTTTCTGCCTTGCTGCACGTGACGCAGCGGGTGATCTATCTCGAGGACGGCGACGTCGCGGACCTCGAAGTCGACCGCGTGCGCGTCTTCGACGAGGCCGGTAACGAGGTCGCGCGCCCGGTTCACGTGAGCCAACTCACGTCAGCCGCCGTCGAGCTCGGCCCCTACCGGCATTTCATGCAGAAGGAGATTTTCGAGCAGCCGGGAGCTGTCGCGAATACGCTCGAAATGGTTCTGAACTCGAGCTCGATCTCGCCTCAACTGTTCGGCGCCCAGGCGGCGGACGTGCTATCGAAGACCGAAGCCGTCTTGATCCTTGCGTGCGGAACGAGCTACCACGCGGGGCTGGTTGCCCGATACTGGATCGAGTCAGTGGCTGGGCTTCCCTGCACAGTGGAGATCGCGAGCGAGTATCGCTATCGGCAATCGGTGCCCAATCCGCACCAACTCGTGGTCACGATCTCCCAGTCCGGAGAGACGGCCGACACGCTAGCCGCCCTGCAGCATGCCAAGGCACTGGGTCATCGACACTCCATCGCGATCTGCAACGTCCCCGAAAGTGCGCTCATCCGGCAGTCCGACCTGCGCTTCCTGACGCGTGCAGGTCCGGAGATCGGTGTGGCGTCGACAAAGGCGTTCACGACGCAGCTGGCCGTGCTGGTTCTGTTGACGATGGTCCTGGCCAAGCTGCGGAACCGCCTCTCAGCGGAGCAGGAGCGCGACCTGATTGCGGCGCTGCGCCATCTCCCGACGGCCCTCCAGCACGTTCTGGGAGTGGAATCGGAGGTGCGGGCGTGGTCCGAACGATTCGCCGAAAAGCAGCACGCCCTGTTTCTGGGGCGTGGCGTTCATTACCCGATCGCGATGGAAGGCGCCCTCAAGCTCAAGGAGATTTCCTACATCCACGCCGAAGCCTATCCGGCGGGTGAGTTGAAACACGGACCACTGGCCCTCGTCGACCGGAACATGCCGGTTATCGCGATTGCCCCGAACGATGCGCTACTCGAGAAGCTGAAATCCAACCTTCAGGAAGTTCGGGCGCGCGGAGGCGAACTCTATGTTTTCGCCGATCAGGGATCACGCGTGAGCGAGGGGGATGGCCTGCATGTCATTCGTTTGAGTGACCATGCGGGGCTGCTGTCCCCGATTCTTCACACCGTACCCCTCCAACTCCTTGCCTATCACGCCGCGCTGCAAAAGGGCACCGACGTGGACAAGCCACGCAATCTGGCGAAGTCAGTAACCGTGGAGTGAGCAGGGAAGCCGAGCCTCGGCTCGGCTAAGGACTACACGCTGTCGAGCGTCCCGTAGACGACTTTGGCATGCAGGGGCAGGACCATGGTCGCGTGACCGTTCAGCGCCTTGGCTGTCTTTCGCACGTGAATCACCTTGACCGGGCGCTGAGCCACCAGGTTCTTCGCTTCCTGCATGGCGAACGCGTCATCCCCATTGACGATGAAGACGTCCGCACTCACCCGCTCCTCGCTTGGGGCCACGCGATACTTTCGTGGCCTGGCCGAGGAAAGTTTCGCCAAGCTCTTGATCAGAACGAGATCGTGATTGCTGAGCCCCACGAGCGCCAGCACACGTGTGCCATCCGAGTCCATGCGGTCCTCCATTTCCATCGCCCGGTGAAGTTCCCGGGCGCGGCAGTGAAAGCAAAGCTCGGACCCTGCCGGCGCAAGGGCATCGCGCTACAACTGTAGTCGATCGCAGCTGTGTAAGCCGGAGACGAAAACGGCCGCGCATGTCGCGGCAGTCCTGTCACAACCTGAGTGAAAGCTAGCTTTTCTTCCCCGCCACTTCCTTACGTGCCATCTCGATGAGTTGGTCGACCACTTCGAACAACCTCTCGTAACCTCCGGTCATCGCCGGCGAGGTGATGTACTTGCCGGCGACGACGATGGAGGGGGTGCCCTTGACCTGGTAGTCGCGGGTAACTTGTATGGCGCGTTGGACGCTGTTCTGCACGGCGAAGGAGCGATACGCCTCACTGAATTTCACCGGATCAACCCCTTGCTGGCTGATCCACTTGCTCATTACCGCGTCGTTCGCAAGGTCGATGTTTTCGACGTGCACCGCCGAGAACACCTTGTCGCTCAGTTTCGGCAGCAGGCCCAGCGCATCGAGCGCGAAGAAGGTCTTCGTCAACGGAATCCAGTCCTCGCGGAAAACCGCCGGCTGCTGCCGAAACTCGACATCGGCCGGTTTGCTCTTGAGCCAGTTCTTGAGCGCGGGCTCAAGGTCATAGCAATGCGAGCACCCGTAATAGAAAAATTCGACCACCTCGATCTTCTTCGAGCCATCGCCTGGCTGGGGCGGGGTGATCAGGCGAAACTCCTTGTCGAGCACGGCCGGCGCGGCGGCCATGACGACATTCCCCGTGAGCAACAACGCGAAGAGGCCGAACAGCGCCAAGCCCCACAGACGATCGATAGATTTCATTCAAGTTCTCCATGCCCATAGCGACGGATTAACGGCCCGTCGGTGCCTCGCTGACTTTCACGGCGGTCGACTGAACACCGCTTTCGTGCAGCGTCGCTTTCACCTTGTTGAGGTCCTCGACCGATCCGAAGGGTCCTACACGCACGCGATGCAGCATTCCCTTGTCAGGAATCGCCGCCGTCTGAATAGTTGCTTCCATACCCATCAGCGCGAGGCGCGCCTTCATGTTGTCGGCGTCGGCCGCATTCTGAAACGCACCAGCCTGCAAAAAGTAAACGTCTTTGGACGGCGTTGCCGCTGTCTTCGGGCGCTTCAAATCTCGATCCGGCACCTGTTCTTCCGACCCGGGCAGGATCTTGTAGAAATCGAAGCGCGGCTTCTCTTCCTCGATCTTCGCGACCTTCGCATCCGACTTGGGCGCGGCCTTCGATTCCGATTGGGTCTCTATCTTCGGTTCCGGCTTGGGCGGCGGCTCGGCCCTCACCGTTTCCGGCTTCGCAGTCTCCGACCGCGCGGCGGCAGCGCCGTTCGCTTTCTGCGCGAAGGGGTTCGGCATCTTGTTCACATACCATGCGACAACGAACGCAACGCCGAGTCCAATCACGAGTCCTGCAAGCAGCCCAACCACGAGCGACATCCAGCTCGACCCCTTTGCGCTGCGTTTCGTCTTCTGTGTCGATTCGCGGGTCATGAATAACCTCCTCCCTGCCCTACATCTTGTCGGGGGCCGTAACGCCCAGCAGCCCGAGACCGTTCGCGAGCACCTGGCGCACCGCAGCGACGAGGGCAAGCCTCGCCACGCGGATGTCCTGTTCCGCGACGAGGAAATGCGTCGCGTTGTAGTAGCTGTGGAACTCTGCGGCGAGATCCTTGAGATAGAAGGCGACGTAATGAGGTGCAAAGTCCTGCGCCGCCGCTTCGATGATCTCTGGGTACTCCATCAAACGCCGCAGCAAGGAGAGCTCGGCATCGGTGACCAGCGGTGTGAGATCGGCCTGCGTGAGTGTCGCCAAGTCACCCGCCCATTGCGCGAGCACGCTGGAGATGCGGGCGTGCGCGTACTGCAGATAGTAAACGGGGTTCTCGTTGCTTTGCGACTTGGCCAGATCGAGATCAAAGTCCAGATGTTGGTCGCTCTTGCGCAGAACGTAAAAGAGACGCGCCGCATCGTTGCCGACCTCGTTGCGCAGTTCACGCAGCGTCACGAACTCGCCGCTGCGCGTGGACATCTGGGCCTTCTTGCCGCCGCGGTAGAGCACAGCGAACTGCACGAGCGCCGCCTCGAAGCGCCTGGCGTCGAGACCGAGCGCTTCAATCGCCCCGCGTACCCGCGCCACGTAACCATGGTGATCCGCGCCGAGAATGTCGATTACCCGCTCGAAGCCGCGCTGAAATTTGTTGAGATGGTAGGCAATGTCCGAGGCGAAATAGGTGTACTGACCGTTCTCGCGCTGGACCACCCGATCCTTCTCGTCGCCGTAGGCGGAACTCCGGAACCAGCGGGCGCCGTCCTGTACGTAAATGTGTCCGCGCTCTTCGAGCGTGGTGACCACCTGCTCGACCAGCCCTGTGTCGTAGAGCGAGCGCTCCGAGAACCACTGATCGAAGGTCACCCCGAATTCGACCAGATCTTCGCGGCAATCGCCGAGTTGCTCTGCCAGCACGAAGTCGTGAAAGTAGCTGAAATCCGCACCGAGGACTTCCTTGGCGGCGGCGATGAGCCAATCGAGTTGGACTTCCGGTTCCGCATGGTCGCCGCCAGGCCCTTCACGCCAGCGCTCCGGCTCGCGGACGTAATGGTCGGCATGCAGCGCCCGGATCTGCTGCGCCATGTCACCAACGTAGTCGCCGCGATAGGCGTTCGGCGGAAACGCCACGGCGACACCGCAAAGCTCCAGGTAACGCAGCCACGCGGACAGCGCCAGGATATCCATCTGCCGCCCGGCGTCGTTCACGTAGTACTCGCGGGCGACGCGGTAGCCGGCGGCATCGAGCACATTGGCCAGGCTCGCCCCGAATGCGGCCCCGCGACCGTGGCCCACGTGCAGCGGACCGGTAGGATTCGCGGAGACGAACTCGAGGAGCACGCGCCGTCCCTGGCCGGACTCGCCATGACCGAAAGCATGACCGGCATTCAGCACTTGGCGCACCACCTGCTGCTTCGCGCCCGGCCGCAGCACGAGATTGATGAAGCCCGCGCCTGCCACCTCAGCCTTGAGGAGATGCGCCGACACTGGCATCGCGATGAGCAGCGACTGGGCGAGTTCGCGCGGATTGCGCCGCAGCGGCTTGGCGAGTTGCAGCGCGAGATTGCAGGCGTAATCGCCGTGACTGGCCTGCTTTGGCCGCTCGAGCACGATAGTCGGCGCGGGCCCTGCAGGATTCATCTGGTTGTGTGCGGCGCGCAGCAGTTCCGTGAGATGTGACCGCAGGTCGGGGAAAGCAGGTTCGTTCATCGGGGGGCGGACAGCGAGGAGGCTGCATTATACCTGCATCGCCGTGGCAGACCCGGGCGGCGGGGACTCAAAGATCGAGGGGATCCACGTCCAGCGACCAACGCACGGCACGGCTGGAGAGTGCGTCGAGCGACGGGTACCACGCATCCAGGAAGTGCTGCAGGCGGGACCGGGTCGGCGACTGGACGAGGAGCTGGGCGCGGTCGCGACCCGCGACGCGAGGCCGTACCGCGGCAACCGGATCGTAGATCTGTACCGGCGCGTCGAGCACCCGCCCGGCCGCTGCGGCTCGTTCCAGGAAATCGAACGCGAGTTCGCCGCGCGCTGCGTCCGCGCGCAGCAGCGCCTGATGCGCAAACGGTGGAAAACCCGCCTGCTGCCGCTCGGCGAGTTGGGTGCGCGCGAAGCCCTCGTGATCATTGGCGACGAGCGCCTGATACAGCGGGTGTTGGGGAAACGCGGTCTGGATCAGCACCTCCCCGGGCAGCGCGGCGCGACCGGCGCGACCGGCAACCTGCATGAGCAGAGCGAACAGGCGCTCGGTCGCGCGGAAATCAGAGCTGAACAGGGCATTGTCGGCGTTCAGCACGACCACCAGCGTGAGTTGCGGAAAATCATGGCCTTTGGCGAGCATCTGGGTGCCGACGAGTACATCCACCCGATTTCCGGTGATCTCCGCGCGCATGTCAGTCCAGGCGCGGCGCGCGCGTGTCGTGTCGCGGTCGACGCGTAACACGCGAGCCTGCGGAAAGCGTCCGGCGAGAAAGCTCTCGATCCGCTGCGTGCCGTGGCCGACCGGCTGCAGATCCTGATTGCCACAGATTGGGCACGCAGCGGGCGGTCGTTCACCGTGCCCGCACAGGTGACACACCAGCGTGCGATCCCGGAGATGGACGACGAGCCGTGCAGAGCACCGCGGGCAACCCGCGATCCACTGGCACGAGCGACAGTGCAGCACCGGCGCGTAACCCCGCCGGTTGATGAAGACGAGCGTCTGTTCGCCGCGTCCGATGCGCTCCGTGACTGCGGCAAGCGCGGCCTCGTGGATGCCTTCGGTGAGGGGCGCCAGACTCGTGTCGACGAGCCGGATGGGCGGCGTCTTGCCGCTCGCGCGGGTCGGCAGGCGCAGCAGACCGTAACGCCCGGACTGTGCCTGAGCATAGCTTTCCAGCGCCGGTGTGGCGGAGCCGAGCACGATCGGAACGTCCTGCTGCTTGGCGCGCATGACGGCGACGTCGCGTGCGCTGTAGCGCAAGCCCTCCTGCTGCTTGAAAGAGGCGTCGTGCTCCTCGTCGACGACGATCAGGCCCAGCCGCGGCAGCGGCGTGAACACCGCGAGACGTGTTCCGAGCACGACATCCGCTTCCCCGCGCTGGGCAAGCGCCCAGTTGCGCGCGCGCGCGCCATCGGCAAGTCCGCTGTGCAGCGACACCAGGCGCGCAGCGTTTGCGCGGGCGCGGACGAAATTCTCCAACTGCGGCGTGAGATTGATCTCGGGGACGAGGTAAAGCACTTGGCGGCCTCGCGCGAGCAAGTGCTCCATCACGCGCAGATAGACCTCCGTCTTGCCGCTGCCGGTGACACCGTGCGCGAGCCATACGCGGAAGCCAGCCCCGGCCGCGACCACCGCCGACTGCGCCTGCTCCTGATCGGCAGTCAACTGCGGAGGCAGCACGCGCTCGGTGGCAGTCTCGCTCGTCACGCCGTCCAGGGCAGGGCGCACGATCTCGTCGACGATCCCGGCGTCCTTCAATTCCCGCAGCACCGCGCCCGCGCGCGCACCCAGCTCCCGCAGTGTCGCCTCGGGGACTTCATCGGCCGCAGCGAGTTGTTCGAGAATTCGGGTTTTGAGCGACGCCCGCGTTGGAGCAGCCGTCATCTGGCTGCGGCCGAGCGCGGAGAGACGGTAAGCCTTCGCGAGATGTGCGGTGAACGGTCGAAGCGAACGCAGCTGGGCGGGCAGCGCACGCAGAATCGTTTCCCCGACGGGATGGTGGTAATAGCGGGCACAGAAATCGAGCAGCTTCAGTGTTGTCGGGATCGAGTGGGGGCAGATCGGTGAATACCCGTGTCACCGGCTTCAGCCGTCCTTCCGGCACTGAGCTGCCAGCAACGAGAGCGCGCAGTACGCCCACGGTCTGCCGCCGTCCGAACGGCACCAGCACGCGCCGCCCCACGTCGTCGGGTGTCGCCGGTCCCGGCAGATAGTCGAACAGCGTGTCGAGTGGCACGTCCACCGCGACGCGAGCGACCATCATGGGTCGAGAAGTCCGCTCAGCACAGAAAGCGACGTTGTGAATAACTCTGTGGGAAAGCGGAGCCGATCCGGAGATTTTGGCAACGCCCCCAACCTTGGCTTGCTTCGCAAGCGCCTCGGCTGCCACGGGAAACGCTCTTGCAATCAAGTGGATGCGTATGAGCCTGCACAGGCAGATTTGCCCTGGGGCGCTTCTGGCTGCGGTAGATTTTACTGTGGATTAACGCGGTTGCTCGAGAGGCGCAGTTTCTTGTGGGTCAGTGATAGCGCGTGCTCTCTTCGTGGACCGCATCGACGAGCGCGGCGACGTTTTCGGGTGGCGTGAACTGGGAAACCCCGTGGCCGAGATTGAAAACATGGCCTGTGCCACTGCCGAACGCGGCCAGAATCTGCCGGGCTTCGCGCCTCACTGCGTCGGGAGTGGAGAGAAGGACTGCGGGATCGAGGTTGCCCTGCAGCGCGAGCCGGCTGCCGACGCGCTGCCGGGCCGCGCCGATATCGACTGTCCAGTCGAGTCCGAGGGCATCCGAGCCGCAGTCCGCCAGCGTTTCCAGCCACAGACCGCCGCCCTTGGTGAACACGATGCTGGGCACGCGCATGCCCTGGTGCTCGCGCGTGAGTCCGGCCACGACGCGCTTGAGGTAAGGGGCCGAGAAAGTATGGAACGCGGCATGGGACAGCGCCCCGCCCCAGGTGTCGAACAGCATGACCGCCTGTGCGCCGTGCGCGATCTGTGCGTTGAGGTATGCCGTAACCGATGTCGCGGTGACCTCCAGGATGCGGTGCAGGAGATCGGGCCGTGTGTACAGCATCCGCTTCAGCTGGTGAAAATCGGTGCTGCCGCCGCCTTCGATCATGTAGCACGCCAGAGTGAAGGGACTGCCGGAGAAGCCGATGAGGGGCACTTCGTTGTCGAGGGCGCGGCGCACCTGCGCGACAGCTTCCAACACATAGCCGAGCTGGGCCTCGATGTCCGGCACAGAGAGGTCGCGTATCTCCCACTCGTTGCGCAGCGGCCGCTCGAGCTTCGGCCCTTCGCCATCTGCGAAATAGAGTCCGAGCCCCATGGCGTCGGGAATGGTGAGGATGTCGGAAAATACGATCGCCGCGTCGAGCGGAAAGCGGGCGAGCGGCTGCAGCGTGACTTCGGTGGCGAGGTCCGGATTCCGGCACAGGTCGAGGAAGCTGCCGGCACGGGCTCGCGTCTGGTTGTATTCCGGCAGATAGCGGCCGGCCTGGCGCATGATCCAGATCGGCGTATAGGGCGTCGGCTCCCGCAGCAGCGCGCGCAGAAAGGTGTCGTTCTTCAGTCTCGTCATTTCGGCGCTCGAAGCAAAAGGACGCGCCCGGGGGCGCGTCCTTCGCGGCAGTCCTTTGCGATTGGTTAGCGCGGCAGCTCGGAGGTTCCCATGAGGAACTCGTCCACCGCGCGCGCGCACTGGCGACCCTCTCGAATGGCCCAGACCACCAGCGACTGCCCACGGCGCATGTCGCCGGCGGCGAAGACTTTGTCCACCGAAGTCTGATAGCAGCCGGTGCCATCGACCGTCGCATTGACGTTGCCACGACCGTCGTAGGCGACGCCCAACTCGTCCAGCAGACCGGCGTGTACCGGATGCAGGTAACCCATGGCGAGGAGGACCAGGTCAGCGGGGAGTTCGAACTCCGAACCCGCCACCTCGACCATTCTCATCTGCCCTTTCTCGTCTTTGACCCATTCCACCCGCGCCGCAACCAATGCCTTGACGCGGCCACCCTCTGCCACGGAACGACTTGGTCGTCACCGCCCAGTCGCGGTCGCATCCTTCCTCGTGAGACGAGGAAGTGCGCAGCTTGAGCGGCCAGTAAGGCCATGTCAGCGGCTTGTTTTCCTGCTCCGGCGGCTGCGGCAGCAGCTCGAACTGGGTGACGGACTTGGCGCCGTGGCGATTCGATGTGCCCACGCAGTCGGACCCGGTATCGCCGCCGCCGATCACGATCACATGCTTGTCCTTCGCCATCAGGGGCGACACCCCCTGGTCACCGGCCACGCGCTTGTTCTGCAGCGGCAGGAAGTCCATCGCGAAGTAGATGCCGTCGAGATCACGCCCCGGCACCTTGAGATCGCGCGGGTGCTCGGAGCCGCCAGACAGCACGACCGCGTCGAACTCAGCGAGCAGGGCTGAGCCCGCCACGGTCACGCCGACATGCTGATTTACGCGAAACTCGACGCCTTCGGCGCGCATCTGCTCCATCCGCCGATCGATGTGATCCTTCTCCATCTTGAAGTCCGGGATGCCATAACGGAGCAGACCGCCGACGCGGTCGTTCTTCTCGAAGAGCACCACGTCGTGTCCAGCCCGTGCAAGCTGCTGGGCACAGGCGAGACCGGCTGGGCCGGAGCCGATCACCGCGACACGCCTGCCCGTCTTCGAGCTGGGCGGCTGGGGTACAACCCAGCCCATCTCCCAGCCCTTGTCGATGATGGCGTGCTCGATCGACTTGATGCCGACGGCGGTCGTTGTTGATGTTGAGGGTGCACGCCGCCTCACAGGGTGCCGGACACACGCGACCCGGTGAATTCCGGGAAATTGTTGGTGGAATGCAGCGTGTCGAGCGCCTCTTGCCAGTTCTGCGCGAAAAACCAGGTCGTTCCAGTCCGGGATGATGTTGTTGACCGGGCACCCGCTCATGCAGAACGGGATGCCGCAATCCATGCAGCGCGCACCCTGCACGCCCGCTTCCTGATCCGTGAGATGGTGAACGAACTCCCCGTAATGGCGGACGACGCTCGGCCGGCGGGTCGGCCGCTTCCTGCAGGCGCTCAAACTCCATGAATCCCGTTATCTTGCCCATTCAGTCTCCGTTTCAGAGGGTCGAGGGTTCATCGCCAGGCTTTGTCAGGCCGCGAGCTTGCTGCCTTTCGCGGCGAGTTCGCCAAGCGCGCGCCGGTATTCGTTCGGGAACACCTTCACGAAGCGGGGCCGGAAACTCGTTCCAGTGATCAAGCACCTGCTTCGCCTGCGTGCTGCCCGTGTAGCGCAGGTGGGACGTCAGCAGGCGCTTGACCACCGACTCGTCGGAACTGTCGAGATGCCAGACTTCCCGCGGGACCTTGCCTTCCTGCTCGGCTTCCGCCAACAGCGGCTCGATCTTGACCATGCGTCGTGTTGCAGCGGTCCTTGAAGGTGCCGTCCAGATCGAGAACGTAGGCGATGCCGCCCGACATGCCGGCGGCGAAGTTGCGCCCCGTCATGGTGCCGATGACGACCACCGTGCCGCCGGTCATGTATTCGCAGCCGTGGTCACCGACTCCCTCGACGACGGTATGCGCTCCCGAGTTGCGCACGGCGAAGCGCTCGCCGGCCACACCGCGGAAATACGCCTCACCCGTGATCGCCCCGTACAGCACCGTATTGCCGACGATGATGTTTTCCCTGGGGACACCGCGGAACTTGGCGGACGGCTGCACGATGATGCGTCCACCGGAGAGTCCCTTGCCGACGTAGTCGTTGCCCTCGCCGATCAGATCGAGTGTGATGCCGTGCGCAAGGAAGGCACCGAAGCTCTGACCCGCAGACCCCGCCAGCTTGACGTGGATAGTGTCGTCGGGCAGACCCTTGTGGCCGTGGCGGCGGGCGACCTCGGACGAGAGCATGGTGCCGGCAGTCCGGTTCACGTTGCGGATGGGCATCTCGATCAACACTCGCTCCCCGCGTTCGATCGCAGCTCCGCGCGAGTTCGATCAGGCGATGATCGAGCGCGTGCTCAAGACCGTGGTCCTGCTCCTCCTGATGGAAGCGGGCGACCTCGGGCGGCATCGACGGCATGTAGAAGATGCGTGAGAAGTCGAGCCCTTTCGCCTTCCAGTGCTCGATTCCCTTCTTCATGTCGAGCAGGTCGCTGCGACCGATCAGCTCATCGAAGCGGCGGATGCCGAGTTGCGCCATGTACTCGCGCAGTTCCTCCGCCACGAAGAAGAAAAAGTTGACCACGTGCTCAGGCTGGCCGGAGAACTTCTTGCGCAACTCCGGATCCTGTGTGGCCACGCCCACCGGGCAGGTGTTGAGATGGCACTTGCGCATCATGATGCAGCCCTGCACCACGAGCGGAGCGGTGGCGAAACCGACCTCGTCCGCGCCGAGCAGGGCGCCGATCAGAACGTCGCGACCGGTTTTCATCTGTCCGTCCACCTGCACCGCGATGCGACCGCGCAGCCGGTTCAACACTAGCGTCTGCTGGGTCTCGGCGAGCCCGAGCTCCCACGGTGTGCCGGCGTGCTTGATGGAAGACCACGGACTGGCCCCGCTACCTCCATCGTGACCGGCGATGGTCACGTGATCGGCCTTCGCCTTGGACACGCCCGCCGCCACGGTACCGACACCGATCTCGGAGACCAGCTTGACGCTGATCGAGGCCTGCGGATTGCCGTTCTTGAGGTCGTGAATGAGCTGCGCCAGATCCTCGATCGAGTAGATGTCGTGGTGCGGCGGCGGCGAGATGAGGCCGACCCCCGGCACCGAAAAGCGCAGCTCGGCGATGTACTCGGACACCTTGTGACCGGGCAACTGCCCGCCCTCGCCGGGCTTCGCGCCCTGCGCCATCTTGATCTGGATCTGGTCCGCGCTCGTCAGGTACTCCGCGGTGACACCGAAGCGGCCGGACGCCACCTGCTTGATGCGCGAGCGCAGCGAGTCACCCGCCTTCAGCGGCAGGTCGCGCATGATGCGGTCACGGCCGAGCAGCCCCGCCAGCGTATCGCCGTCCTTCACCGGCGTGTAGCGGCGCGGATCCTCGCCACCTTCACCGGTGTTCGACTTGCCGCCGATGCGGTTCATCGCGATGGCGAGAGAGGTGTGTGCCTCGGTCGAGATCGAGCCCAGGGACATCGCGCCGGTGGCGAAACGCCGCACGATGCTCTTCGCCGGTTCCACTTCGTCGATGGGGATCGATGTCGCGGGATCAATCTTGATCTCGAACAGCCCGCGCAACGTCATGTGCCGCCGCGACTGGTCGTTGATGATCTGCGCGTACTCGCGGTAGGTGCCGACGCTGTTGGTGCGCGTGGAGTGCTGCAGCTTCGCGATCGCATCCGGCGTCCACATGTGCTCCTCGCCGCGCACGCGGAAGGCGTATTCGCCGCCGGTGTCGAGCGCGCGCGCAAGCACTGGATCGTCGCTGAAGGCGGCACGGTGCACGACGATGGCCTCCTCTGCGACTTCGAACACGCCGATGCCTTCCACGCTGGACGTGGTGCCGGTGAAATACTTGTCGACGAGCGCGCGCGACAGGCCGACGGCCTCGAAGATCTGCGCGCCGGTGTAGGACATGTAGGTCGAGATGCCCATCTTGGACATGACCTTCATCAATCCCTTGCCGATCGCCTTGATGTAGTGGGCGACGCCCTTCTCGCCGCGGTAATCCGGCAGGATGTAGTCGCTGCCGCCGTGCAGGATGGTCTCGAGCGCGAGATAGGGATGAACCGCCTCGGCCCCGTAACCTGCGAGCAATGCAAAATGATGGACCTCTCGCGCCGAACCGGTTTCGACCACCAGACCTGCCGAGGTGCGCAGCCCCTTGTCGACCAGGTGCTGATGAATGGCGGACAGCGCGAGCAGCGCCGGAATGGCGACCTGCTCGGCATTCACGTTGCGGTCGGAAACGATCAGGATCTGGCAACCCGAGCGCACCATGTCCTCCGCCTGCGCACACAGGCTGGCGAGCCGCGCTTCGATCGCCCGGCTGCCCCAGGCGACCGGGTAGGTGATGTCGATCTCGCACGAGCGAAACTTGCCGCGCGTGTAACGTCGAAATGTAACGGATCGTCTGCATCTGGTCGAAGCTCAGCACGGGCTGGCTGACTTCGAAGCGAAGCGGCGGGTTGGTCTCGTCGACCCCCAAGAGGTTCGGCTTTGGTCCGATGAAGGATACGAGCGACATCACGAGATCTTCGCGGATCGGGTCGATCGGTGGATTGGTGACCTGCGCGAAGAGCTGTTTGAAGTAGCTGTAAAGCGGCTTGTTCTTGTCGGAGAGCACGGCGAGCGGGCTGTCGTTGCCCATCGAACCGATCCCTTCTTCTCCGTTCTGCGCCATCGGGCCGAGGATGTACTTGAGGTCCTCCTGCGTATAGCCGAATGCCTGCTGGCGATCGAGCAGCGGTGTCGTGCTCTCTTCGCGAGGCTCGGTCGGTGCCGGCAGGTCGTCGAGCTTGATGCGGATGCGCTCGATCCATTCGCGATAGGGCTTCGCGGTGGAAAGCGAGTCCTTCAGTTCCTTGTCGTCGATGATGCGTCCGGCCTCGAGATCGACCATGAACATCTTGCCGGGCTGCAGACGCCACTTCTTGATGATGCGCTCCTCGGCGATCGGCAGCACGCCGGTCTCGGACGCCATCACCACCAGATCATCGTCGGTCACCAGATAACGTGCCGGCCGCAGGCCGTTGCGATCAAGCGTTGCGCCGATCTGGCGTCCGTCGGTGAAGGCAACCGCGGCCGGGCCGTCCCACGGCTCCATCATCGCTGCGTGGTACTCGTAGAAGGCGCGCCGGTTCGCATCCATCAGCGTGTGCTTTTCCCATGCCTCGGGGATCAGCATCATCATGGCGTGCGCCACCGAATACCCGCTCATCACCAGCATCTCGAGCGCGTTGTCGAACGACGCCGAGTCCGATTGACCCGGATAGATAAGCGGCCACACCTTCTCCAGATCCTTTCCGAGCACCGGTGACGAGATGGCGTGCTGCCGGGCGCGGACCCAGTTCACGTTGCCGCGCAGCGTGTTGATCTCGCCGTTGTGCGCGATCATCCGGAACGGATGCGACAGATCCCAGGTCGGGAAGGTGTTGGTCGAGAAGCGCTGGTGCACGAGCGCCAGCGCCGACACCACCGATGGGTCCTGCAGGTCCTTGTAGTAGGTGCCAACCTGGTGGGCGAGCAGCATCCCCTTGTAGACGATGGTGCGCGCCGACATCGAGGGCACGTAGAACTCCTTGCCATGCGCGAGCTTCAGGGCACGGATGGCGTGTCCCGCAGACTTGCGGATGACATAAAGCTTGCGCTCCAGCGCATCGGTGACGGTGACGCCCACCCCGCGCCCGATGAAGACCTGGCGGATCACCGGCTCGATCTTCTTCACCGATTCGCCGATGCCGGAGTTGTCTCTCGGCACGTCGCGCCAACCGAGCAGCACCTGCCCCTCGGCGCTGATCGCGCGTTCGATTTCCTCCTCGCAGGCGAGCCGCGAGGCCGGCTCCTGCGGCAGGAACAGCATGCCGACGCCGTATTCGCCGAACGGCGGCAGAGCCACGCCCTGCTTGGCCATCTCTGCGCGGAAAAACTGGTCGGGCATCTGGAGCAGAATGCCGGCGCCATCACCGGCAAGCGGGTCCGCGCCCACTGCGCCGCGATGGTTGAGGTTCTTCAGGATCTGCAGTCCCTGCTGGACGATCTCGTGGGACTTCGAACCCTTGATGTGTGCGACGAAACCGACGCCACAGGCGTCGTGTTCGTTCTGGGGATCGTACAGGCCTTGGCGGGGGGGAAGATATTCGTTCACGGGCGACCTCGCGGTAGAGTCAAGCCGGTCCTCACGTCGCCGCGGCTCGAACGCGGCAGGCGTCCACGACGCAAAGCGGAAAATGTGGCGGAGGGCTGCAGAGTGTATCTCGATCGCACCCCGCCTTCAACCGTTACAAGCTACTGAAAATGCGGAAATACCTGAGGAGACGCCGCGCATGCACCGCATTGCAGCACGGCGCACCAAGACGGGTCACGATTCTTCGATTGCGTAGAGCCTACGATGTTCGCGAATGGCGAATCGGTCGGTCATCCCGGCAACGTAATCCGCGATCGCGCGCGGTCCCTCGCTGCGCTGGCGCGCCTGATACTGCGGGGGCAGCAGGTGCGGCTCCTCGAAGAAAGCCTGAAACAGCTCGGCCACGACGCGCTTCGACTTGCGGCTCATGCGCGCGACGCGAAAATGCTCGTACAGATTCCGCCGAAGGTAGCGCTTGAGTTCCTGCTGCTCCGTTTGCACGTCCGCACTGAATGCAATGAGCGGCGGCGCGCGCCGCACCGCCTCGACCGACATGGGTGCCGCTGCATCGATGTTGGCGCGGCTTTGCGCGACGAGGTCGCTCACCAGCGTGTTGATCATCCGCCGCACCGTCTCGTGCACGAGGCGCCGCCCTCCGAGTTCGGGGTAGTCGCTCCGCACGCGCTCCAGATGGCGGCGCACGATGCTGGTGGAGGCGAGCTCGTCGAGGCTCACCAGTCCGGAACGGATGCCGTCGTCGACGTCGTGATTGTTGTAGGCGATCTCGTCGGCCAGATTCGCGATCTGCGCTTCGAGCGACGGCTGCACGCGCGTCAAGGAAGCGCTCGCCGACTTCACCCAGGTCTTCGCCGCGGCACGGCGAGCAGTGTTTGAGGATGCCCTCGCGCGTCTCGAAGGACAGGTTGAGTCCGTCGAACGCGGCGTAGCGCTCTTCGAGCACGTCGACCACGCGCAGGCGACTGCAGATTGTGCTCGAATCCGCCATGTGCGCTTCATGCAGGCGTTCAGCGCATCCTGACCGGCGTGGCCGAACGGCGTGTGGCCGAGATCGTGCGCGAGCGCAATCGCCTCGACCAGGTCCTCGTTCAGCGCGAGCGCGCGGGCGACCGTGCGCCCGATCTGCGCGACTTCCAGGCTGTGCGTGAGGCGCGTGCGGAACAGATCGCCTTCGTGGTTGACGAAGACCTGGGTCTTGTATTCGAGCCGGCGGAACGCGGTGGAGTGAATGATGCGGTCGCGGTCGCGCTGGAATTCGCTGCGGCGCGGCGGGCGCGGCTTCGGGATGCACGGCGCCCGCGCGAGCTGCGCGGAGTGCACGGCGTAGGGCGCCAGCTTCAGCCATGCTGCGGCGCGTCGCGACGAGCACGTCCTCGAGCACCGCTGCCGGGCACGTCGGCGGTCACGAACGCTGCGCCGATTGCTTTCAGCAGCACGAAACGCATTTGCCCGCCCTCGACCTTCTTGTCGTGCCCCATGAGCTCCAGGTAACGCTCCACGCCGAGGTCGGGGGCCGCGACCGGCAGTCCGGCGCGCAGGTAGCAGGCGCGCGCATGCGCGCACATCGCGCTCGTCGATGCAGCCCGAGGCGCCGCGACAGTTCCGCCGCGAGCACCATGCCGGCGGCGACCGCTTCGCCATGCAGCCACTTGCCGTAGCCGATGCCGGCTTCGATCGCGTGGCCGAAGGTGTGGCCGAGATTGAGCAAGCGCGCGCACGCCGGCCTTCGCGTTCATCCGCGCCACGACCTCCGCCTTGATCTCGCACGAGCGGCGGATCGCGTAGGCGAGCGCGGCGGGATCGCGCGCCGCGAGTCGATCCATGTTCGGCTTCCAGCCACTCGAAGAATCGGCCGGTCCCGGATCAGGCCGTACTTGATGACTTCGGCGACGCCGGCGGCGAGTTCGCGATCGGGCAGCGTCTTCAGCGTGTCGTATCGGCGAGCACCACCTGCGGCTGATAGAACGCGCCGATCATGTTCTTGCCGAGCGGATGATTGATCCCGGTCTTGCCGCCCACCGAAGAATCGACCTGCGCCAGCAGCGTGGTCGGAATCTGGATGAAGGGCACGCCGCGCAGATAGCTCGCCGCCGCGAATCCGGTCAGGTCGCCGATCACGCCGCCGCCCAGTGCGATGAGCGTGGTCTTGCGCTCGCAGCGCGCTCGCCAGCAGGGCATCGAAGATCAGGTTCAGCGTTTCCCAGTTCTTGTAGGCCTCGCCGTCCGGCAAGAACCACCGGCACCACGTCGACGCCGGCGGACTGCAGCGTTGTCGTGCAAGCGAGCCGAGATACAGCGGCGCCACCGTCGTGTTGGTGACGATCGCCGCCGCTTCTGCGGCAGATGCGGCAACGATCAGGTCCGCGCTGCCCGAGCAGGCGCTCGCCGATGTGAATCGGATAGCTGCGGTCGCCGAGGTCGACCGTGATCGTGTCCATCATCGGCAGATGCCTCAGGCAGGCTCGCGCGGCAGCGACTGGCGCAGCCGCTGCTCGAGCTGGCTCACCAACTGGCGCAGGCTCTGGCTGCCGGTGTCCACCGTGATGTCAGCCACTTCGCGATAGAGCGGGTCACGTTGCTCGAAAAGTTCGGCCAGCCGTGCGTGCGGATTCTCGGTGCGCAGCAGTGGCCGGCTGCGGTCGTGCCGGGTGCGCTGCCAGAGCTCGTCGACGCTCGCCCGCAAATAGACCACGAAGCCGTTGCACGCGAGCGCTTCGCGGTTCTCCTGCCATAGCACCGCGCCGCCGCCGGTTGCGAGCACGACGTTGTCCGCCAGCACCAGCTCACACAGGAGCGCGGACTCGCGCCGACGAAATCCCTCTTCGCCTTCGATTTCGAAGATCACCGACACGGTGACGCCGGTGCGCTTCTCGATCTCGTGATCGCAATCGATGAAGGTCATGCGCAGATCCCTCGCGAGCAGACGCCCGACGGACGTCTTGCCGGCGCCCATGAGACCGACGAGAAAGATGTTGCGGAGGGGTTCGCGCGCATCGACCGATGTCATTGCCGGATTCTATGTATCCGCAACGACAGCGGCAACCGCGGCGGCGCCTCAGGCCGGGCGCCGGTAAGCCCAGACCATCATGAGAACGCCGGCGGCGATCATGGGCAGGCTCAGCCACTGCCCCATGGTCCAGCCGAGGGCGAGGAATCCGAGAAAGTCGTCGGGCTGGCGGGTGAACTCCACCGCGAAACGGAAGACGCCGTAGCCGATCAGGAAAAGCGCGGAGACCGCGCCGCGCGGGCGCGGCTTGCCGGAGAACCACCACAGCAGCACGAAAAGGGCGATGCCTTCGAGCGCGAACTCGTAGAGCTGCGAGGGATGGCGTGCGAACGCGTCCACGTTCGGGAAGACCATCGCCCAGGGCACATCCGTGGGCCGTCCGGGAAGCTCGGCGTTGATGAAGTTGCCGATGCGACCGGCGCCCAGACCGAGCGGACAGAGCGGCGCCACGAAGTCCATTACGGCAAGCCATGACTTGCCGCTGCGCTGGCAGAAGAGCGCAGCCGCGAAGAGCACGCCGAGCAGGCCGCCGTGAAACGACATGCCGCCTTCCCAGATGGCGAAGATGGAAAGTGGATGCGCGAGATAGTCGGAGAACTTGTAGAACAGCACGTAGCCCAGCCGCCCGCCGAGAATCACGCCGAACAGGGCGTAGAGCACCAGGTCGTCGAGTCCTTGGGCGGTGATGGGCGCGCCCGGCTGATTGCGGATGCGGTAGCGGCCGAGCACGATGGCAGCCGCAAACCCGAGGAGATACATGAGCCCGTACCAACGCACGGCGAGCGGCCCGAGATGGATCGCGACGGGGTCGAACTGCGGGTGAACGAGCATGAGGGGGTCCGGCTTGCGCTAAGATTCGCGATTATACGAGCCCGCCTTGCGGCGGCCCGCACCGGCGCTGCAGGCTCGACATCGAGTGCACAGGAGATTACGAGAATGTCCGACAATCGCAGGAGCCGCATCGTCACCCAGGGCGTGCAGCGTTCACCCAACCGCGCCATGCTGCGCGCGGTCGGCTTCGGGGACGACGACTTCGAGAAGCCCATCGTCGGCATCGCCAACGGGTACAGCACCATCACGCCGTGCAATCTCGGGCTGAACGACCTCACGCGCCGCTGCGAGCTGGCGGTCAAGGCCACCGGCGGCATGCCGCAGACGTTCGGCACCATCACCGTATCCGACGGCATCTCGATGGGCACCGAGGGCATGAAGTACTCGCTCGTGTCGCGCGAGGTGATCGCCGATTCGATCGAGACCGTCTGCAACGGCCGAGAGCATGGACGGTGTGGTCGCCATCGGCGGCTGCGACAAGAACATGCCCGGCGCGATGATCGCGATGGCGCGCATGAACATCCCGGCGCATCTTCGTCTACGGCGGCACCATCAAGCCCGGCCACTACCGCGGCCACGATCTCACCATCGTGAGCGCGTTCGAGGCGGTCGGCCAGTTCACCGCCGGGCAAGATCGACGAAGCCGAGCTGCTTCGGCGATCGAGCGGCACGCCTGTCCCGGCGCGGGATCGTGCGGCGGCATGTACACGGCCAACACCATGTCCTCCGCGTTCGAGGCGATGGGCATGAGCCTCATGCACTCCTCGACGATGGCCGCCGAGGACGAGGAAAAGCGCGAGAGCGCCGCGCAGTCGGCGGAGGTGCTGCTGGACGCGATCCGTGCGCAGCGTCCTGCCGCGCGACATCATCACGCGCAAGTCGATCGAGAACGCCGTCTCGGTGATCATGGCGGTGGGCGGTTCCACCAACGCGGTGCTGCACTACCTCGCCATCGCGCATGCGGCGGAAGTCGACTGGACCATCGACGACTTCGAGCGCGTGCGCGCAGCGCGTGCCGGTGCTGTGCGATCTCAAGCCATCCGGTCGTTATGTCGCGACCGACCTGCACCGCGCCGGCGGCATTCCGCAGGTGATGAGGATGCTGCTCGACCACGATCTCCTGCACGGCGACTGCATGACCATCACCGGCAAGACGGTCGCCGAGCTGCTGGACGATGTCGCCTCGGCAGCCGCGCGCGGATCAGGACGTGATCCGGCCGTGGTCGAATCCGATGTACGAGCAGGGCCATCTCGCGATCCTGAAGGGCAATCTCGCCGAGGAAGGCGTGTGTGGCCAAGATCACCGGCCTCAAGCATGCCGCGATCACCGGGCCGGCGCGCGTCTTCGACTCGGAGGAGGAGCGCATGGCGGCGATCCTCGCCAACGCATCCACGCCGGCGACGTGGTCGTGATCCGCTACGAAGGCCCGAAGGGCGGCCCCGGCATGCGCGAGATGCTGTCGCCGACCTCCGCCATCATCGGCGACGGGCTGGGCGAGTCGGTCGGCCTCATCACCGACGGCCGCTTCTCGGGCGGCACCTGGGGCATGGTGGTCGGGCACGTCGCGCCCGAGGCGGCGGTCGGCGGCACCATCGCGCTCGTGCACGAGGGCGACTCGATCACCATCGACGCCGAACGGCGCCTGATCCAGCTCGACGTCGCCGACGCCGAGCTGGCGACGCGACGCGCGGCCTGGCAGCCGCGCGCCGCCGCGCTACACCCGCGGCGTGCTCGCGAAGTACGCGAAGCTCGTGTCCTCCGCGAGCAGGGGCGCGGTGACCGACTGAGCGCTTAAATTAGGCAAAAGGCAAGACGCGACCTAGACGCGACCCCATTGGGTGCGTGCAGCTTCTTCGTCGTCACCGGCGGGAATCCCGCTGCGAGGTCGAAGCGCATCTGATGGCCGAAGACAGAGCGTCCACGGTGCACGGCGCGGTCCCACTGCGCACGCCGCTGTCGAGCACGTGCTGCATCAGGTCGTGGTATTGGCGCATGGAAGTAGGGCCGGAAGGGGAAGCGGCAAAGGCGTATGCGAATCCGGCGGGCGGAGCAATCTTCTTCGATTGACTCGATGTCCTAGTCGTTCGCGCCGCTTGCGCTTTCGCCGGAAGTTGTCACCCTGCGGGTGCATGCAAGCGCGGGCGATTGCACGCAACATCAATCGCGTGCATCCGGGTATGCATTGGTGTTAACTCGAGACCTGGTTCCGGTTAGATTGAAGTGTGTCTCGACCAAACACGTTCCCATGAATTCGCTCGCTGCCGTTGGTAGACGCTCACCGCCTAGCAAGCAGACGGACATTGACATCTCCGTCCAGGCGAGAGGGAAGCCGCGAACCCAGGACCAAGTTGAGCGGTGGTCGATCTGTAGATTGCTTTTCACCTTGGCATTGGAGCGGAAGCTACGTTTCCGGTGAAGGCACACCAACATCCGAGACGCCCGGACTACGTGCTTCGGCTCGGAGCAGAACTGTTTCGGGTAGAGATCACGCTGAAGCAGTGAAGGCACAGATCATTGCGCGCGCGCAGGCATGGTTCCGTCAACGTCACCAGATACCGTCATTGACGTCTCCCCGTATAAGTGGCGGGATGCACGCAAGTCCACGTCAGAGCTAAAGACGATCACGAGTCAGAAGAGACTGACTGGCCCCGGGTGGGCGGGACTCCAACCTGAGCAAGAGTTCGCCGACGCGATGACAGCTGTATCGAGAAGACGTCAGAGAAACTTGAACAAACCTCGTTTTGCTCGGTATGGGTGAAGATTGGTTGCTTGATCCACGAGAATCTGTCACTCCCGGCGCTCAGCACGCAATGTTGCTGTCGGCCTCTTGTCCGTTGCCCGGCCAGATATTGGTCGCCTAAGGGGTTCCATCGCATCTTCATAGAATCAGGTGAAGAGATCTATGCACTCGATAGAACGCGAACCACCAGCTATGCGATCTGCGATCTGTGGTGAGCCGAGATGGGAACCTAACCCCGGGGGATGTCCGGATCTTCTGTGTGTGAGGCTGGCGCGACGACTTTTCCACGGCGGCGCGCGCGTGGCGCATGCCACGCACACGAGCGAGCGCTGCGGTGGGAAGTCGTTGGTGAAGCATCTTACGCCTGCGGCCGCGTGATAGCGGTCATCTGGTAGAGGATGGGTCGAATCGGTTACATGGCCGTCTTCCAGTCGTTCGCTGCACGGCCCCAATCGGCGGTGAGTGTTGCGCAGTGCCAGCCAGATCAGTTTGCCGGCGGCGTCATCGGACGGGAAATGGCCACGCGTTTTGATGATCTTGAAGGGAAAGGTCAGACACGATTATTGGTGCTATTCTCTACCTCCCTTCGGATCGATCGCCCGCCATGGCTCGCCTTCCGCGCTACGCTCTCCCCGGCCAGCCGCAACACATCATCCAGCGGGGCAACAATCGGCAGGTGATCTTTGCCGCGGATGCGGACTACCAGTTCTTCCGCGATGCTATGGTCGTCGCGGCAATCAAGCACCGTTTGGCGGTCCACGCCTATGTCTGGATGACCAACCACGTCCATCTGCTCGCGACGCCTGAGCTCGACGACAGCATCAGCAAGGTATTCCAATCCGTGGGCCGGCGTTACGTGCAGTACTTTAACGTCACTTACGGGCGCAGCGGCACCCTCTGGGAAGGCCGCTACCGGGCGACGGTGGTGGATAGCGAGCGGTATCTGTTGACGCTGATGCGATACATCGAGCTCAACCCGGCGCGCGCGGGCTTGGTCGCGCACCCAAGGGATTACGTCTGGTCGAGCTACCGCTACAACGCGTTGGGCGAGTCGGGATCGAACGCGGACTGGATCACGCCGCACCGCGAGTATCTGCGCTTGGGGCGAAACCCGGCGGACAGGCAAAGCGCTTACCGGCAACTGTTCCGGGCAGCCGTCTCAGGTGCCGACCTCGCGCAGATCCGCGATTGCACGCACAAGGGCTGGGCGCTGGGTGGAGAGCGGTTCAGGGAACAGGTCGAAGCGCTGGGACAGCGGCGTGCCGCGTCAAAGGGTGTAGGCAGGCCGAGGAAGGAACCCGATCGGGCGTGAACCGCCTTTCTCTTCGTCGCACTTTGCGCGACAGGAGATCGTCGAATTTCTGCTCACCTGCAGCAATGCACATTTGATCCGGAGAATCGACTGATCCCGGAATGCGAGCGCGAATGGAATACGGCTTCAGGCATCTTTCTGATCTCGGCGCTTTTTCGGGTCGAGACCGCGGTGCTTGAACACCATCCGAACCCCGCTACACCCTTCGTGCTGACGCTGCTATTCCTCGTTGCCGGCGTCTCGATCGTTTCATCCGTCTGGTTTCCCATGAATAGGTCAATCTTGGCGTCCTGAGCCAGGGCGCCGTCACCGACTGAAATGTCACGCCGCGGCGAGCGCCTGCTCGAGGTCGGCGACGATGTCGTCGATGTGCTCGATGCCGATCGAAAGGCGGACCATGTCTTCCGACACACCCGCCTTTGCCAGTTCGTCGGGACCGAGCTGCCGGTGTGTCGTCGTCGCCGGATGGCAGGCGAGCGACTTGGCATCGCCGATGTTGACGAGACGCGTCACCAGTTGCAGCGCGTCGATGAAGCGCGCGCCGGCTTCGGCGGCCGCCACGGACGCCGAACGACAGAATGCCGGATGCCCTACCGCCCATGTATTTGTCCACGAGCGGCCGGTCGGCATGGTCGGGCAGGCCGGCGTAGCGCACCCAGACCACCTTCGATTGGCTCTTGAGGTATTGCGCGACCGCCAGCGTGTTCTCGCAGATGCGGTCCATGCGCACCGCGAGCGTTTCTATTCCCTGCAGGATCAGGAAGCTGTTGAAGGGCGAGATCGGCGCGCCCATGTTCCTGCAGCGGCACCACTCGCGCGCGGGCGATGTACGCCGCCGGGCCGAGCGCGTCCGTATAGACCACGCCGTGGTAGGACACGTCCGGTTCGTTGAGGCGCTTGTATTTTTTCTTGTGGTCCGCCCACGGGAATTTCCCGGAATCGACGATCGCGCCGCCGATGGAGTTGCCGTGGCCGCCGAGATACTTGGTCAGCGCGTGGACGACGATGTCGGCGCCGTGCTCGAAGGGGCGGCACAGATACGGCGTCGGCACCGTGTTATCGACGATCAACGGCACGCCACCGGCATGCGCGATGTCCGCGAGCGCACCGAAATCGACGACGTTGCCGAGCGGGTTTCCGATCGATTCGCAGAACACGAGCTTCGTCCTGTCATCGATCAGCTTCTTGAAGCTCGCGGGGTCGCGGTAATCAGCGAAGCGTGCCTCGATGCCATACTGCGGCAGCGTGTGCGCGAACAGGTTGTAGGTGCCGCCGTAGAGAGTGCTGGAGGTGACGATGTTGTCGCCGGCCTCGGTGATCGTCATTACCGCGTAGGTGGTCGCCGCCATGCCGGAAGCGAGCGCGAGACCGCCAATGCCGCCTTCCATGGCGGCGAGCCGCTGCTCCAGCACGTCGGTGGTGGGGTTCATGATGCGCGTGTAGATGTTCCCCTTCACCTTGAGGTCGAAGAGGTCGGCCCCGTGCTGGGTGTCGTCGAACGCGTAGGAAGTGGTCTGGTAGATGGGAACAGCGACGGCCTTGGTGGTGGGCTCTGGCGTGTAGCCGCCGTGGATAGCGATGGTCTCGATTTTCATGGGGTGTGGTCTCCGCTGGGTGCGCTGCGCAGTTCGGCAGTATAGCCACGCTGCCGCAACCAATCGCGGCTCGTGCGTGTCTGCCCGGATGATAAGGTCGGCGCAGGTTGCCGCGCCCCGCCTGGAACCTGCCGATGCCCAATCGCCTTGCCGGGGAAACCTCTCCCTATTTGCAGCAGCACGCCGACAACCCGGTCGATTGGTATCCCTGGGGGGCGGAGGCGCTCGACCGGGCGCGCGCTGAAGACAAGCCGATCCTGCTTTCGGTGGGTTATTCCGCGTGCCACTGGTGCCACGTGATGGCGCACGAGTGCTTCGAAGACGCCGAGGTGGCGGCGGCAATGAACCGCGACTTCGTCAATGTCAAGGTGGACCGCGAGGAGCGCCCCGACCTCGACCAGATCTACCAGACTGCACACGCCATGCTGAGCGGCCGCGGTGGGGGGTGGCCGCTGACCATGTTTCTGACGCCCGAGCAGAAGCCCTTCTTCGGCGGCACCTATTTCCCCAAGCAACCGCGCCACAACCTGCCCGGGCTTCTCGAGTTGCTGCCGCGAGTGGCCGCGGCCTATCGCACCCGGCGCGACGCGATCGAGGCGCAGAACACCTCGCTCCTGGAAGCGCTCGCCCGTACCGTCCCGCCGCCACCTGTCGCGGGAAACTCGACCTTGGACCAGGCGCTCCTGGAGGCCGCGGTTCAAGGCCACCTGCAGGCGTTCGATCCAATGAACGGCGGCTTTGGCGACGCCCCGAAATTTCCGCATCCTGCCGGGTTGTCGTTTTGTCTGCGTCGCGGCTTTGAGCGCGGTGATGCCACGGTCACCCGGATTGCCACCTACACGCTGGAGAAGATGGCGGAAGGCGGAATCTACGACCAGCTCGGTGGCGGCTTCTGCCGCTACAGCGTGGACGCCGAGTGGACCATCCCGCACTTCGAGAAGATGCTGTACGACAATGCGCAGCTTCTCGCACTCGTCGCCGATGCCTGGCAGGTGACGTCCAACCCGCTGTTCGAGCGCGTGGCCGCCGAGACGGTCGAGTGGATCAGGCGCGAAATGCAGTCGCCGGCAGGGGCGTACTATTCGACGCTCGACGCGGATTCGGAAGGGGAGGAGGGCAGGTTCTACGTCTGGACTCCGAACGACGTGAAGGCTTGCCTTACGCCGGAGGAATACGCCGTCCTCGCCCCGCATTACGGGCTCGACCGATCGGCGAACTTCGAGGGCGGGCACTGGCACCTGCGTGTGGTGCATCCGCTCGCCGAGATCGCCGCCATGCAGACGAGAGCAATTGCGGAATGTGAGCAGTTGCTCACGAGAGCCCGCGGCAAGCTATTGCAGGCACGGGCGCAGCGCGTGCGGCCCGGGCGCGACGAGAAAATCCTCACCAGCTGGAACGCCCTGATGATCGGGGGCATGGCCCACGCCGCGCGCGTATTCGGCCGCGACGAATGGCTCGCGTGTGCGCAGGGGGCGCTCGACTTCGTGCGTGACCGGATGTGGTCCGGCGGCCGGCTGCTCGCGACGTACAAGGACGGACGGGCGCATCTGAACGCCTATCTCGACGACTACGCGTTTCTGCTCGCCGGGGTGTTGGAGCTGCTGCAAGCCCGCTGGCGATCCGAAGATCTCGCGTTCGGCTGCGAGTTGGCGCACGCACTGCTGGAGAAGTTCGAGGACACGCAGACCGGCGGCTTCGCCTTCACCAGCCGCGACCACGAAGCGCTCATCCTGCGGCCGAAACCCGGCCACGACAACGCCACACCGTCTGGCAACGGGGTCGCTGCCTGCGCGCTGCAACGGCTCGGCCATGTCATCGGCGAGCCTCGATACCTGGCGGCGGCCGAGCGCGCGCTGCGACTTTTCCAGACTGCGATGGAGCGTCAGCCGACGGGGTACTCGACGCTGCTCATGGCGCTTGACGAGTATCTTGTGCCGTCGCGGGTGGTCGTGCTGCGCGGGACCGAGGAAGAGATGGCACCGTGGCAGAAGGCTCTGGCGCGACATTACCGGCCAGCCACGCTCGTCTTTGCCATTCCCAGCCATGCCACGGATCTGCCCGAGGCGCTGGCGAAGCCGATACCGCCTGCCGGCGTCAACGCCTGGGTATGCCAGGGCGTTAGCTGCGGGCCGCCTGTTTCGTGCCTGAGCGACCTCGAGCGGATCATCGTCACACCTGCATGACTACCCGGGCAGCGGGCCCCGCAATCGCACACGAACTCCGGCAATGACTGAGCTACAATCGGACCGCTGTTCGACAACAATGGAGAATCGTATGAAGCCAGTATGGACTGGAACGTTGCTCGCCGCCGGCCTCTTCGTCGTCGGTGCCGCGGTGGCCGCCGATGCCAACATGGAGCTCGCTCAAAAGAGCGGCTGTCTCGCCTGTCACTCGCTCGACAAGAAGTTGGTTGGTCCGAGCTACAAGGAAGTCGCGGCAAAGTACAAGGGTGACAAGGCGGCCGAGGCGACCCTCGCGCATAAGGTCATCAAGGGTGGCAGCGGCACTTGGGGTCAGATTCCCATGCCGCCGAATAACGTTACCGAAGCGCAGGCACAGCAGCTCGTGAAGTGGATCCTCGCCATGTAAGCGGAGGTTCCTCAAGCCCCGGCACCACCAGGAAACCGGCCTCGTGCCGGTTTTTTGTTGGCGCCCGTAACTTAATCTTCAGCGAACGTCATGATCGACAGCACCGGCACTGGCACGGCTTCGAGCCGCGAGCGCCCTCCGAGACCGTCGATCTCGATCACGAACGTAGCCGCGGCGACGCGTGCGCCGGTCATCGCGATGAGCCTGCAGGCGGCGACCGCCGTACCACCAGTGGCGAGCAGATCGTCCACCAGCAGCACTCTCTCACCAGGATCGAATGCATCGGCGTGAATCTCGACGCGGTCGGTGCCGTACTCAAGCTCGTAATCGTGACCGAAGTTCTCGGCAGGCAGCTTGCCCGCCTTGCGGATCGGCACGAAGCCGCGACCGAGATGTTGCGCCAGCGCGGCGCCGACGATGAAGCCGCGCGACTCGATGCCGACGATGCGTTCGAACGAACAAGGCGCAACGGTTTTGGCCATTAGATCGATGCACGCGCGAAGCCCCGCCGCATCGCGCAGCAGGGTGGTGATGTCACGGAAGAGAATTCCCGGCTTCGGAAAGTCCGGAACCGTGCGTATCAGCGTCCTGAGATCGGGGGTGTTCATGCCCGCACGATAGGGCATTCAGCCGGCCTGGTGCAACTCGCAACCCGGCAAGGCCGCGCGGCGATCAAGCTCCCGCGACGCGCCGACGCAGCAGCTTGAGTTTGCCGAGAATGCTTTGCCCGACGCTCGATGCGCAGTCGGCCTCGGGCGGCGGCTGGGTTTTCTGTCGCTGCGCGACCGCCGGCTTCTGGCGCAGCGTGCGATGGCGCGCCATGGCGGATTCGATGTGCTCCTTGAGCACCCGGGAGTCGGGCGGCTTGTGCAGCAGCCGGTGAATCTGCGCCTGGTTGATTAGCTCGACCAGCAGCTCGGAGTCCGATGCCGCCGTCGCCGCGATCGCCAGCACCTGTGGCTGCTCCTGCTTCAGCAGTTTGAGCATGGTCGTCACCGGCACCTGCTGGCTGTCGATGTCCGCGAGCAGGACCGCGATTTCCTCATTCACCATCAGGTCGAGCGCGTCGTCGGCGCTCGGCGCGTACAGCACTTTGTAGCGTCGACCGAAGAGCTCGCGCACGGCACGTATCAGATTCGGCTCGGGCTCGACCACCAGCAGCGTTCCGTCGATTGCCAGAAGCGGCGCGGGATCGCTGCGCATGTCGCGCAACGCGCACGCCAGAGTGACCGCTTCCCTGAGAATGGCGGTCAACTCCTGGTTGTCCCACGGCTTGCTGACGAAGCGATAGATTTCGCCATCGTTGACGGAGCCCACCATCGAGGCCAGGTCGGAGTAGCCTGTCAGCAGCAGGCGCACGGTGTCGGGGGCGGCCTGTCGCGCGCGGCGCAGCAGTTCTACGCCTGTCATCCCCGGCATGCGCTGGTCGCTGACGACGACGTCGAAGGCATCGCCCTGCAGCGCTTCGAGCGCCAGCTCAGCGTCCGTTGCCGTGGTTACGTCGTATTCCTTGCGCACCAGGGAACGCAGTGCGTTCAGGATGCGCTCGTCGTCGTCCACGAACAGGATGCGTGGTCGTTGCGGCGCGCCGGTCACTAGCCCAGCGGCTGAGATTGGCTCAGCGGCCGGAGCCGTTGGCGGCGATCCGTCAAGGCCGCCCGCCTGCGGGGCAATTCTCGGCAGGTAAGGTTGCGTGGGCAGATTCTCGGTTTCCGACGCAGTGTTCGCAGCCAGGGGCGGGAGGGCCGCGTCGAGCGTATGCCGGAGGCGGTCAGCGAGCTCGCGGGCGCCCTGGAAGCGGTCCTCTGGCAGCTTGGCGAGCGCGGTGCGCATGACGTGATCGAGATCGCGCGGCAGCGCCGGGTTGATGCGCGAGGGATCCACCGGCATGAAATCGATGACCTGCTGCATGACTTCCATCGGCGTGCCGGCAAACGGGCGTCGGCCGGTGAGCAGCTGGTAGCAGATGATCCCCACGGCGTAGAGATCGGCGCGCAGATCGATGGGGCCGCCAAGGACCTGCTCGGGGGCCATGTAATAGGGTGTGCCGAGCACCTCGCCGACTTCGGTGAACTGATTGGCATCGACGCGGGCGATACCGAAATCGCTGACCTTGATGCGGCCATCTTCGTTGATCAGGATGTTGGCGGGCTTCAGGTCCCGGTGCACGACTGCCTGCGCGTGAGAGTAGCCGATCGCGTCCAGCAACTGACTCAGAATCTGCCAGGCCTCGGCCAGCTCGTAGCGCGTTTCGTTGGCGAGATGCTCGTGCAGCGATTTGCCGCGCACGTATTCCATCACGATGTACGCGAGTTCCTCATCCTCGCCGTAGTCATATACGGCGACGATGCCGGGGTGCTGCAGGCGGCCGGCAGCTTGCGCCTCGTTGCGGAAGCGCACCATGCCCATGCGCTGCGCGCCTGCGTCCAGGCGCGCCTTCTCGATCGTCTTGATCGCCACCAGCCGGCGGATGAAGGGGTCGAGCGCCTTGTAGACGACGCCCATGCCGCCCTCGCCCAGGACACCCTGAATCTCGTACTTGCCGATGCGGGTATGCAGCTTCATGGGCATGCCTCAGGCAGCGAGTTCCACCGCCGCCGGCACGGAGATCGGAAGCACGACAGTGAAACGTGTGCCGACGCCGACGGTGGAGGCAACGTCGATGCGACCGCCGTGCTGTTCCGCAATCTTGTAGGCGATGGAAAGCCCGAGGCCGGTGCCCTTGCCGATCTCCTTGGTGGTGAAGAACGGATCGAAAATCTTCGGCAGCACCTCGGCCGGAATGCCGCCGCCGTTGTCCTCGACTTCGACCGCCACACAGGCTTTCCCTTCCGACCGGGAGCGGAGCGTCAGGCATGCGCCATCGCGGCTCAGGGCCTGTGCCGCATTGGTGATGAGGTTCAGGAAGATCTGGTTGACCTGCGAGGGTGAGCAGCGAATCGTCGGCAGGTCCGCGAACTCGCGGCGTATCTCGATCGCCGCGAGCAGATGGCGCGCCAGCACGAGGCTGCTCTCCAGTCCGTGGTTAATGTCATAGGCGCAGACCTGGCTGCGGTCGAGGCGACTAAAGTTGCGCAGATTGCCGACCAGCCCCCCGATCTGATCGATGCCGTGCAGACCGTCGCGGGCGAGCGCGCACACGTCCTCGACCGCCTGTTCCTCATGCAGTCTGGAGACGTGGGCGGCCGTGCGCGAAAACTGCTCTCCTAGCGCCTCCTCACTGTCGCTGCCCTGCTCGAGCATGTGCATGAGGACGGACGCTTCATGCAGAGCGACACCCACTTCCGGAAGGCGGTCAGCCACAGCACCGAGGCTGTTCTTGACGTAGGCGAGGGGTGTATTGATCTCGTGCGCAACCCCGGCCACCATCTGGCCGAGGGACGACATCTTCGCCGACTGGACGAGCTGTGCCTCGGATTCCTTGAGACTTGCCAGCGCGTTGTCGAGCGCGCGGGTGCGCTCGGCCACCCGCCTTTCGAGGGTGTCGTTGGCATCGCTGAGCGCTTGGTTCATATGGCCGATCGTGCGGTAGCTGCGGGCAAGGCGCGCCCCCAGATACGCCAGCAGGATGAGCAGCGCAGCGGTGTAGTACAACAGGTAGATCCGATAGAGGTCGCGCTTCTGCGCCGCTTTCGCGAAGCGCTCCTCGGTGCTCGCGGTGAACGCGTCGAGGCGGGCCCCGGCGGTCGCGAACGAGAGTTCGTGCGCGCTCGCAGCTTCCTCGCGCCGGTGCGCCAGGAACATCCGAATCTTCGCAGCCAGTGCCGCAAGCGCCTCCCGGGTGGCGGCCGGCAAACCGGCCGACCGCTGCTCCAGCGCGGCAAGGTCGGCTTCAAGGCGGCTGGCGTTCTCGGCGGGCGTCGCGTCGCAGGCGATGAGCGCGGCGGCAAACTTGCCGGTGGTCGCGGGCGCGAGGGCGGCGACGTGAAGGGATTGAAGCGCGTTGCGCAAGGCATCCTGCGCCGCGACGGCCACAGCGTGGTAGCGATCGAGCGACGCCTTCTTTTCGGCGAGCGCTGTGGCCACCGGCGCGAATCCATCGACCAGACTCGCGTCGCCGCCCTCGCGCAGCGCGGACGTCAGCGACTGCTCCGTGCGATCGACCTCACCTGCCGGGCGACCGAGCGCGGGGACTGCACGCCGTACACCGCTTTCCCGCCGCAATACCTCGCTGTCCCAGCGGTTGTCGATCTCCTTCAGACGCCGCAGCAAGGCCGCGATGTCCGCCTGGCGAGCGAATTCACCGCCTGCGGTGTGGACGTACAGAAAGGCAAGTGCGCCGGTCAGGATCGCGGCGGTCACTGCGACGAGTCCGCCCCGAACGACTTGCATGGCTTGATTGTAGACATGGGGGCTCGAGATATCCTTCGGCCCAGTTGAGAACTGCGGAGGTCTGCGCAATACGCAAGTTGCGTGCCCCGCACGTGGGCGCCACTTGCAATGCTTTGTTTCGATTATTCGTCGGCGGATTGGCTACGCTTTGAGCGGCAGCAGCGCAGTCGGCAGGTCACTCCCCGACGATCTTGACGAGCACCCGTTTGCGGCGGCGGCCGTCGAACTCGCCATAGAAGATCTGTTCCCAAGGCCCGAAGTCGAGTTGCCCCTTGGTGATCGCGACCACCACCTCGCGACCCATGACCTGACGCTTCATGTGCGCGTCGGCATTGTCCTCGCCGGTGTCGTTGTGTCGATAGGAGTCGACCGGCTCATGCGGCGCCAGAGTCTCGAGCCACTGGCGGTAGTCGTGGTGCAGACCGGGTTCGTCGTCGTTGATGAAGACCGAGGCGGTAATGTGCATCGCGTTCACGAGCAGCAGACCCTCCTGCACCCCGCTCGCCTTCAGGCACTCCCGCACCTCGCCCGTGATGTTGATGAAGGCCACCCGGCTCGGGGTGTCGAACCACAGCTCCTTGCGATAGCTCTTCATGCGCGTCTCCCTGACGTGTGCGTTATTCGCCGAGATAGGCGGCCTGCACCTGCGGATTGGCAAGCAGGCGCTCGCAACGATCGGCAAGCGAGATGATGCCGCTTTCCATGACATAACCGCGATCGCTCACCTGCAGGGCAAGCTTCGCATTCTGCTCCACCAGCACCAGCGTGACGCCCTCGCGGGCGATCGAGCGAATCACCTCGAAGATCTTCTGGACCAGGATCGGGGCCAGGCCCATGCTCGGCTCGTCCAGCAGCAGGAGCCGCGGGCGGCTCATCAGCGCGCGGCCGATCGCCAGCATCTGCTGCTCGCCACCCGACAGCGTGCCGGCGAGTTGCCGCCGGCGCTCCGCGAGCCGCGGGAAGAGGCCGTAGACGCGTTCGCGATCCGCGCCGATGGCCTTGTCGGTACGGCAATAGGCGCCGATGTCGAGATTCTCCTCGACCTTGAGTCGCCCGAAAATGCCGCGTCCTTCCGGGACCAGCGCGATGCCTTGGCGGACAAGCGTGTGCGCGGGATGGCCAGTGATGGACTTGCCTTCAAAATGCACGTAGCCGCCCGCGACATGGACCAGTCCGGTGATCGCCTTGAGCGTCGTCGTCTTGCCGGCACCGTTCGCGCCGATGAGCGCGACCACCTCGCCCGTGTTGACATCGAAATCGATGCCCTTGACCGCGTTGATGCCGCCATAGGCAACGCGCAGGTGGCGTACTTCGAGCAGCGGCTTCGCCGGGCTGGCATCTGCACTCACGCGATTTCGCCGCCCAGGTACGCTTCGACCACGGCCGGATCGCGCTGCACCTGCGAGGGCGCGCCTTCGGCGATCTTCTTGCCGTAGTCGAGCACGGCCACGCGGTCGCACAGACCCATGACGAGCTTCACGTCGTGCTCGATCAGCAGAATGGTGACGCCGTCGGCGCGAATACGCTCCATCAGGATGCGCAGCGCGCCCGTCTCGGTCGCATTCATGCCGGCGGCAGGCTCGTCGAGCGCCAGCAGGCGCGGCTCGGTGGCCAGCGCCCGCGCGATCTCGAGGCGGCGCTGGTCGCCGTAGGAGAGATTCTTCGCCAGTGCGTGCGCGTGCCGCCCGATCCCCACGTAGTCCAGCACCTCCTTCGCGCGGCGCGCAATCGCGGCCTCCTCGGCGCGCGTGCTCGCATTGCGCGTGATCGCGCCCCACACGCCCGCGCGCGTGCGCACGTGGCGTCCGACCATCGCGTTCTCGATGGCGGTCATGTTGGCAAAGAGACGAATGTTCTGGAAGGTGCGCGCGACACCGGCGGCGGCGACCGCGTGTGGCTCGAGTCCGGCGATCGACGTGCCGTCGAACACGATGCTGCCGCCGTCGGGCGAATAGAGTCCTGTCAGCACGTTGAAGAAGGTCGTCTTGCCGGCGCCGTTGGGGCCGATCAGACCGTAGATCGAGTGGCGATCGATGGCGATCGAAACCTCGGAGAGTGCCTGCAAGCCGCCGAAGCGCTTGCCCACACCAGAAGCTTCGAGCAGCACGCTCACTTTGCGAACTCGCGTTTGCGCACGCGCGAGGGCCAGAGTCCGGCCGGCCGAAAGAGCATCATGAGGACCAGCGCCAGGCCGAAGAGCAGCATGCGCAGATCCGACGGATCGATCAGCACCTCGCCGAACCAGTGCTGCTGCAGCGGCCCGACGTAGCGCAGCGCTTCCGGCAGCGCGGTGAGCAGGATGGCGCCGAGCACGACACCGGGTACATGACCCATCCCGCCGAGCACGACCATGCAGAGGATCATGATGGAATCGAGCAGCGCGAAGCTCTCCGGACTCACGAAGCCCTGGAAGGCGGCAAACAGTCCGCCCGAGACACCACCGAAACTCGCCCCCATGGCGAAGGCGAGCAGCTTCACGTTGCGCGTATGGATACCCATGGCCTTGGCGGCGATTTCGTCCTCGCGGATTGCGATCCAAGCGCGGCCGATGCGCGAATCCTCCAGCCGCAGCGAGATGGCGATGGAAAGCGCCACGCAGGCGAGAAAGACGTAGTAATAACTGTGCACGGGCGCGAACGTCAGATCGCCAACGACGTGCTGCTGGCTGAGGGACAAGTCGCCGAAGCGGATCGGGTCGATGAGCGTGATGCCGAGCGGCCCGTTGGTGATGTTGATGGGACGGTTCAGGTTGTTGAGAAAGATGCGGATGATCTCGCCGAAGCCGAGGGTGACGATGGCGAGGTAGTCCCCGCGCAGTCGCAGCGTCGGCGCACCGAGCAGCAGGCCGAACAGGCAGGCGAGCGCGGCGCACAGCGGCAGAACCACGAAGAAAGGCCAATGGATGCCGAAATGCGGCGAGCCGAGGAGCGCGTAGAGATACGCGCCGACGGCGAAGAAGGCGACATATCCGAGATCCAGCAGACCGGCGAAGCCGACCACGATGTTGAGGCCGAGCGCGAGCATGACAAAAAGCAGCGCGATGTCGATGATGCGCACCCAGGTGCGGCCGAGCAGTGGCTCGACCACGAACGGCAGCACCAGCAGCAGTGCGGTTATCGCGGCGTAGACGAGGATGCGGACCGTGAACGAAGTGTTCTGGAGTCCGGGCACCGTACTCCTCCGGCTCAGGCGCGTTCCGCCGAAGGCTGACCCATCAGCCCCGAGGGTCGGAAGATGAGCACCAATACGAGCACCAGGAAAGCGAAGACATCGCGATAGTTGCTGCCGAAGACGCCACCCGTGAGGTCGCCGATGTAGCCCGAGGCGAGGCTTTCGATGACGCCGAGCAGAAGTCCGCCAAGCATGGCGCCGGTGACGTTGCCGATGCCGCCCAGCACGGCAGCGGTGAAGGCTTTGAGACCGAGGACGAAGCCCATGTAATAGTGGCCGATCCCGTAATAGAGGACGACCATCAGGCCGGCTACGGCGGCGAGGCCGGAGCCGATCACGAAGGTGAGCGCGATGATGAGGTTGATGTTTATGCCCATCAGGCCCGCCACGTCCGGGTTCTGCTCGGTGGCGCGCATCGCGGCCCCCATGCGGGTGCGCGTGACGAACCAGTAGAGGCTCGCCATCACCGCGCAGGCGAGGATGAAAATTGCGGCCTGCAGGTCGGTCATGTGCGCGCCGCCCAGGTGGAGCTGCGTCGTCTTGAAAAGTGGCGGCAGAGCGATGTACTGCTTGCCCCAGATCAGCGCCGCCGTGTACTGGATCAGGATCGAGACGCCGATCGCGGTGATCAGCGGTGCCAGCCGCGGTGCGCGCCGCAGCGGACGATAGGCGATGCGCTCGATCGACACCCCGAGTGCGATGCAGACCATCATCGCGGCGACCAGCGCGAGCAATACGGTGACGGGCACCGGCATGCCGCTCGCGGCCAGCAACTGGAAGACGGCGAGCGCGACCATCGCGCCCACCATGACGATGTCGCCATGCGCGAAGTTGATGAGACCGAGAATGCCGTAGACCATCGTGTAGCCGAGCGCGACCAGGGCGTAGATGCTGCCCAGCACGAGGCCGTTGATGATCTGCTGCAGGAAGATGTCCATGGTATGACGTGCGTGCGGCACCCTAGGGTGCCGCACGGCTCACATCTGAAGGAAGGGAGTTACTTCGAACCGCCGTCGGCAGTCTTCTTCTCGGGCTCCGTGGCCGCGACCTTGTCGCCGCCCGGAATCACGGTCTCCAACGGCACCCACGCACCGCCCTCCACGACGTAGACGGTGATCGGTCCGTTCTTGAGGTCTCCCTTGTCGTCGAACTCGATGGGGCCGATCACGCCTTCGATCTTCGTCTTGCCGACCTCGGGCAGGTACTTCGCGGGATCGGTTGAACCCGCGCGCTTCATGGCATCGACGAAGACGAACACCGCGTCATAGCCCATCGGCGCGAAAAGCTCAACGTCCTTGCCGAACTTCGCCTTGTACTTGTCCATGAACTTCTGCCCGCCCGGCATCTTTTCCTTCGGCAGGCCGGGCATCGAGGCCATCTGACCGTCCGCCGCCTCGCCCGCGAGCTTGACGAAGTTCGGCGTCTGCATGCCGTCGCCGCCGATCAGTTTCGCCTTGATGCCGAGCGAGGCCATCTGCTTCGCCATCGGGCCGGCCTGCGGATCGATGCCGCCGAACATGATGAGATCCGGTTTGCGTACCCTTGATCTTGGTCAGAATCGCGGTGAAGTCCGTGTCCTTGTCGGTCGTGTGCTCGCGCGCGACGATCTTCGCGCCGAGCGACGCGGCCGTCTTCTCGAACGCATCGGCGAGACCCTGACCGTAGGCGGTGCTGTCGTCGATCACCGCAACGTTCTTCGCGCCGAGCTTCTCGACCGCGAACGTGGCGAGCGTCGGACCCTGCTGGTCGTCATGGGCGACGACGCGGAACGTCGTCTTGAAGCCCTGCTGCGTGTATTTTGGATTGGTCGACGACGGCGAGATCTGCGGGATGCCGGCGTCGGAATAAATCTTCGATGCCGGGATCGATGCGCCCGAGTTGAAGTGGCCGACCACCCCGGCGACTTTCGCATCTGCGAGCTTCTGGGCGACCGTGGTGGCCTTGGTCGGGTTGGCTTCGTCATCCTCCGCGACCAGCACGAACTTCGACTCTTGTTGCCGCCGATGACAACGCCTTGCGCGTTCAGATCTTCGACCGCGAGCTGCACGCCGTTCTTGATGTCGTTGCCGATGTGCGCCTGCGGGCCGGTGAGCGGCGAGGCCACGCCGATCTTTACGATCGTGGCGGTTGCCGCAGGTTTGGCGGCGTCAGCCTTGGGCGCGGGTGCCTCTTCCTTCTTGCTGCAGGCGGCAACCGTAACGCACAGGGCAAGTGCGAGACCGGCTGCGATGTGTCTGTTGATCATGAACGCTCCGAAGGTGGAAGAGGGGGAGGGAAAGTGAGGCGGGACTCGATGTCGGCAGACTTTAGCCTCAGACTTCTGCGCGTGTCAATTTGACACAAGATTCAGCGGCTTAAGAATGCTCGTCGCGAGCACTGGCGAGGCGGCAAGAAAGAAAAAGAATGGCGCCCAGGAAGGGCGCCGAAGATCACGAGAAGGAGACTCCTGCAAGCCCCACATGGAGCTTCGCCCGACGCCGGGAAGCGCTTGGCGCGCATGGGTAAACCCGTGTGCGGTACAGCGTCGATACGCAAGCCCAAGTCCGCGCTCCAATCACTTTTCATGATCATTGCCATAAGCTATTCGTTATGCAGAACGGTTCCGGTACCCATGACCGGCGCCTGCGTCAGACCCAGTCGCGCGCCACCAGAAAGTCTGAGTAGAGACGCGCTTCCGGCGTGCCGGGCTGCGGCCGCCAGTCGTAACGCCACTTCACCAGCGGCGGCAGCGACAACAGGATCGACTCGGTGCGTCCGCCGGACTGGAGGCCGAAGAGCGTGCCGCGATCGAAAACCAGGTTGAACTCGACGTAGCGCCCGCGGCGGTAAGCCTGGAAGTCGCGTTCGCGCTCGCCGAAAGGCAGATCCCGGCGCCGCTCGACGATCGGCAGGTAGGCCGACAGAAAATGATCGCCGACGCTGCGCGTCAACGCGAAGCACGTCTCGAAATCCGGCGTGGCGAGATCGTCGTAGAAAATGCCGCCGATGCCGCGCGGCTCACCGCGGTGTCGCAGATAGAAATACTCGTCGCACCATTTCTTGAAGCGCGCGTGGAGCTCGGCACCGAAAGGCGCGAGCGCGTCGCGGCACGTGCGGTGGAAATGGATCGCATCGTCCTCGAACGGATAGTACGGCGTGAGATCCATGCCGCCGCCGAACCAGAATACCGGCGGCGCGTCCGGGTGCTGCGCCGAGAACAGGCGCACGTTGAGATGCACGGTGGGGACGAAGGGGTTGCGTGGATGCAAGACGAGCGAGACGCCCATCGCCTCGAACGAGCGGCCCGCCAGTTCCGGCCGCGCCGCGCTCGCCGAAGGTGGCAGACGGTCGCCATGGACGTGGGAGAACAGCACGCCGGCGCGCTCGAAGAGATTCCCCTCCTCCACTAGGGCGCTGACGCCGCCCCCGCCTTCCGGCCGTTCCCAGTGATCGCGCTGGAACACACTGCCATCGGCATCGGCCAAGCTGGCTACGATGCGTTCCTGCAGGCCGGTCAGGTACGCCTTGACGTCCTGCGTATCCACGCTCGCGACCTCCGCTGCCAATAATCAGCCGGGTCGCTTCACCGCGCGATAGCCGATGTCGCGCCGCATCTGGCAACCGTCGAACTCAATCTGCTCTGCGACCTGGTAGGCGCGGCGCTGCGCCATGCGCACGCTGTCGCCGAGCGCGGTGACGGTGAGCACGCGACCGCCGGTGGTGACCACCGCTGTCGCCGTCCAGCGCAGTCGCGGCGTGGAAGACGTGGAAATCTTCCTCCGCCTTCGGCAGACCGTCGATGACGTCGCCCGTGCGCGGTGCCTCCGGATAGCCCGCCGCGGCGAGCACGACACCGAGCGCGGTACGCGCGGTCCCACTCGGCCTCGATCCGGTCCAGCGTGCCGTTGACGCCATGCTCGAGCAGCGTGAAGAAGTCGCCCTTCAGCCGCATCAGAATCGGCTGCGTCTCCGGGTCGCCGAGGCGGCAGTTGAACTCCAGCACCTTGACGCTGCCGTCCGGCGCCGATCATGAGACCGGCGTAGAGAAACCCGGTGTAGGGCGTCCCGTCGCGCTCCAGTCCGGCCACGGTCGGCTGGATCACATCGCGCATGACGCGCGCGTACACCGTCGGCGTCACGACGGGTGCCGGCGAGTAGGCGCCCATGCCGCCCGTGTTGGGTCCCTGGTCGTCGTCGAGCAGGCGCTTGTGGTCCTGGCTGGTCGCGAGCGGCAGCACATTCCTGCCGTCGACCATGACGATGAAGCTCGCCTCGTCGCCGGTCGAGGAACTCCTCGATCACGATCCGCCGGCCGGCGTCGCCCAGTTTGTCGTGCACCAGCATCTGCTCGATCGCCGTGTGCGCTTCGGCGAGTGCTGGTCGCGACGACCACGCCCTTGCCGGCGGCAAGCCCGTCGGCCTTGATCACGATCGGCGCGCCGCTGCCGATCGACGTAGGCGTGCGCCGCCGCTGCATCGCGTGAAAGCTCTGCGAGGCGGCCGTCGGCAGGCCGTGCCGCTGCATGAACGCCTTCGCGTACTCCTTCGAGCTCTCGAGCTGTGCCGCCGCCTGGCTCGGTCCGAAGACGCGCAGATCCGCAGCGCGGAAGGCATCGACGATGCCGTCGGCAAGCGGCGCCTCCGGGTCCGACCACCGTGAGCGCGATCCGCTCGCGCTCGGCGAACTTCGACCAGTAGCGGAATCGCGGTGAGGGGAACGTTGTGCGACCCTTGTCTCGAGTGCCGTCCCTGCGTTGCCGGGCGCGACGAAGACGCGGGATACGCGCGGCGACGTGGAGAGCTTCCAGGCGATGGCGTGCTCGCGTCCGCCGCCGCCGATGACGAGCGCCTTCACGATCAGTGCCGGAAGTGGCGCAAGCCGGTGAATACCATCGCCATGCCGTGCTCGTCGGCGGCTGCGATGACCTCCTCGTCGCGCAGGCTGCCGCCCGGCTGAATGATGGCCGTCGCACCCGCCTCGGCGATGACGTCGACGCCGTCGCGGAAAGGGAAGAAGGCGTCGGACGCGACCACCGAGCCGTTCAGCGAGAGCCCGGCGTTGCGCGCCTTGATGGAGGCGATGCGCGCGCTGTCGACGCGGCTCATCTGCCCGGCGCCGACGCCGACGGTCTGGCCTCGAGGGCGAACAGGATGGCGTTGGACTTGACGAACTTCGCCACGCGCCAGGCGAAGAGAAGGTCGTGCAGTCTGCGCGGCGGTCGGCGCCTTGCGCGACACCACCTTCAGCTCGTCGACGGCGACGTTCGCCGTATCCGGCGTCTGCACCAGCAGACCGCCGCCGACGCGCTTGAGATCGTAACGATTCGCGCCGGCGCCGCAGCGGCAGCTCCAGTACACGGATGTTCGCCTTGGCGGCCAGCACCGCTCGCGCCGCGCGTCGACCTCAGGTGCGATCACCACCTCCACGAACTGCTGCGCGACTGCATTGGCCGTCGCGCCATCGAGCGCGACGGTTGAAGGCGATGATGCCGCCGAACGCGGACGTCGGATCGGTGCTGAACGCGAGACGATAGGCCGCGAGCGGCGTATCGCCGATCGGCAGCGCCGCAGGGATTGGCGTGCTTGACGATGACGCACGCAGGCTCGTCGAAGGTCTTCACGCACTCCCATGCCGCATCGGCATCGCCAATGTTGTTGTAGGAGAGCTCCTTGCCCTGGATCTGGACATACTGCGCGAGCGCGCCCGCCGGCGGAGCGAGATCGCGGTAGAACGCGGCGTCCTGATGCGGGTTCTCGCCGTAGCGCAGGTCCTGCACCTTGTCGAACTGGAGATTGAGTCGGGCCGGGAAGCGATTGCGGCCGCCATCGGTCTCCAGCGCGGTGAGATAGTTGCTGATCGCACCATCGTAAGCGGCCGTGTGCGAAAACGCCTTCTTCGCCAGACCGAGGCGCGTCGCGGGGCTCAACGCACCACCGCTGGAGGTGAGCTCGGCGGCGAGTGACGGGTAGTCGGCGGGATCCGTCACCACCGCCACGTGCGCATGATTCTTCGCGGCGGAACGCACCATGGCGGGACCGCCGATGTCGATGTTCTCGATCGCCTCGTCGAAGGTGCAGTCCTCTTTCGCCACCGTAGCGCTGAAGGGATACAGATTGACGACGACGAGATCGATGGGGGGTATGCTCGTGCGTGTTCAGTGCGTCCATGTGCGCGGGCAGATCGCGACGGGCGAGGATGCCGCCGTGGACCCGCGGGTGCAGGGTCTTCACGCGACCGTCGAGCATTTCCGGAAAGCCGGTGTAGTCGCGAGACGTCGGTGACCGGAACGCCTGCATCGCGCAGGCTGGCTGGCGGTGCCACCGGTGGACAGGAGGGTGACGCCGAGACCGTGTAGTACCTTGGCAAAGTCGACGAGCCCGGTCTTGTCGGAGACGCTGAGGAGCGCTTGCTTGATGGTGTTCATGAGTGATTGGCGAGATGCGTTGAGCGGGCGGTCGCCGGGGTTCGCCGGACGGCCTACTTGAATCCGTGCTGCTTCATCTTCTTGCGCAGCGTGTTGCGGTTGAGTCCGAGCATCTCGGCGGCGCGCGTCTGATTGCCCTGGGCCTTGTCGAGCACGATCTCGAGCAGCGGCTTTTCCACGCAGCCGATCACCATGTCGTAGATGGCGCTCGGCTCCTCGCCGTCCAGATCGCGGAAGTAGCCATCGATCGCGCGCCGGATGCAGCGCTCGACTTCATTTTCTTTCATTACGCTGCCCGTGCTTCGAGACGGTCCGGGTCCGCGCGGACATCGACCGTCTCGGCGAGGAAGGCATCGAGCTCCGCGAGCTGGTTGGCAGCGTCTCAGCAGCGTATTGAAGCGCGCGCGAAAGCCGTCCGCCCCACTGAGGCTGCGCACGTACCAGCCGACGTGCTTGCGCGCGATGCGAACGCCCAGGTCCTCGCCATACATGTCATAGAGCTCCCGCAGGTGGCGGCACAGCACTGCCCGGATCTCGCGCTGCTGCTGGCGCCGGTGCGCGCCGGCCATGCTCGAGAAAGTGACGAATCTCGCGGAAGAGCCACGGCCGGCCCTGCGCCGCACGCCCGATCATCACGCCATCGGCGCGCGTGCGTTCGAGCACCGCCTGCGCCGTCTCCGGCGAATCGATGTCGCCGTTGGCAATCACCGGAATGCCGACTTCCGCCTTCACTGCGGCAATCGTGTCGTACTCGGCGTGTCCGCTGAAACCACACGCGCGGGTGCGGCCGTGGATCGCGAGCGCCTGCACGCCTGAGTCCTCGGCGATCCTCGCCACGCGCACCGCGTTACGGTTCGTCGCGTCGGGGCCGGTGCGAAGCTTGAGCGTCACCGGCACGTCGACGGCGCCGACCACGCGCGCGAGAATCCGCGCCACCAGCGCTTCGTCGTCAAGCAGCGCGGAGCCTGCGCGTACGTTGCACACCTTCTTCGCCGGGCAGCCCATGTTGATGTCGATGATCTGCGCGCCGTCGTCGACGTTCACGCGAGCGGCCGTTGCCAGTTGCTGCGGGTCGCCACCGACGATCTGCACCGCGATCGGCCCCGGCTCACCGGCGTGATCGAGCCGCCGGCGTGTCTTCGCCGAGGACTGCAACGCTGGGTTCGCGCTTACCATTTCGGAGACGGCGAGGCCGGCACCAAGATCGCGGCAGAGCCGCCTGAAGGCGCGATCGGTGACGCCTGCCATGGGCGCGACGACGAGCCCGCCGTGAATAACGTAGCGTCCGATCTGCATGCTGCCGAGTCTGGAATGTTCTGCGGAGGAGACGCAAATTGTAATCACAATCGCGCGCCGAAAACATAGCGCTTTGCTGAAAATTTCAGCAACGTGTGCGTGTGGAGCGAGAAGTGATGCGTGCCGCGACGGCGCAGGATGTTACGAACCGAACATCATGCGTCGCATGAGAAAGCGCTTCGGTGCGCCTGATAAGTCGAGCATCGTCAGGCCGAGCCCACGCGCCGCGCGCAGCCAGCCGCGATTGTTGGAGAAGAGTTGCACGAGTGAGTCGGTGAGCAGGATGCCGGCGGTGCGATCGCGCGCGCGTTCGCGCCGATAGCGCATCAGCATGTCGCGGTTGCCGAGCACGGCGCGCGGCGTGTCGCGCACGATGCCGGCGAGCGTCCACGCGTCCCGCAGTCCGAGATTGAAGCCCTGGCCGGCCACCGGATGCAGGGTCTGCGCCGCATTGCCGATCAGTGCTGCGTGCGCGATGGTGACCGACTCGGCGTAGCGCAGAAACAGCGGGAAGCGCGCTCGCGGCGAACAGTCGCCGAGGCCGTCGGCGCGCTCGCCGAATGTCGTCTGCAAGTGCGCGAGGAACGCATCGTCGGTGGCGCGGCAGAGCGTCTCGGCCGCTTCTTCGGATGTCGTAAGCACAATGGAGTAGCCATCTGCGGCCGGCAGCAGCGCGGCGGGGCCCGACACTGTGAAACGTTCGTACGCACGGTGGTGGTGACCGTCGCGGGCACGCGCCCACGCCACGACGGCCCACTGCTGGTAGTCGCGCACGCGCGGGCTGCCTTGCGCAGCAAGCGAACGTCCGCCGTCTGCCAGGGCCACGAGCGGTGTCGAGATCGAGTGCAGGCCGTCGCCGCCTGCACATTCGATCACGGCGAAGTCACCGAGGGATTTCAGGTCGGTGACGCGTATGCCGCGCGCAATCGTGGCGCACGCCGCGTGCCGCTTGAGTCAGTACGCGCGCCAGGTCGCGATAGCGCACGACGTGGCCGAGCGCAGGCAGGCCGACTTCGCTGGCGTCGAGTTCCGTCGAGCCGAAGCCGCCGCGCTGGCTCACTTCGATCGAGCGGATCGGCGTCGAGCACGGCTCGATCTGTCCCCACACCCCGAGCCGTTCGAGAATCAGCCGACTGCCGAAGGAGAGAGCCATGAAACGGACATCGTCGTCGGCGCTAGGTGCCGGATTCGCTTCCAGCAGGAGCGGCTCGATGCCGCTGCCGCGCAGTCCCAGCGCGAGCGCTGCGCCGACCGGGCCGCCGCCGACGATCACGAGCGCGGCGTGTTCAGGCAGCGGACGCATGCGCGCGCGCATCGTGCCATCAGGGCTTCGATCTCGTCCACCTGTTTCGGTGCGCCACCGTCAGTATTTCGCAGCCGGTGTCGGTGACCACGACGTCGTCTTCGATGCGCACGCCGATGTTCCAGAAGCGCTCCGGCACGTCGTCCGCCGGCCGGATGTAACACCCGGGCTCGACGGTCAGCACCATGCCCGGCTCGAGCGGGCGCCACTGGCCGTCGCGCTTGTAGTCGCCAGCGTCGTGCACGTCGAGGCCGAGCCAGTGGCCGGTGCGGTGCATGTAGAAGCGCTTGTAGTCGCCGTTCTCCAGCACCTGGTCGAGCGTGCCGCGGACAAGGCCGAGATCGATGAAATCCCTGCGCCAGCACGCGCACCGCCGCCTCGTGCGGCGCGTCCCACGTCGCACCGGGCCGCACCGTGTCGATCGCGGTACGCTGCGCCGCCAGCACCAGTTCGTAGACTTCGCGCTGCGCCGCGCTGAAGCGGCCGTTGACGGGGAATGTGCGCGTGATGTCGGACGCGTAGCCGTCGACCTCGCAGCCGGCGTCGATCAGCAGCAGATCGCCGTCGCGCACGAGCGCGTCGTTCTGGACGTAATGCAGCACGCAGGCGTTGGCGCCTGCCGCCACGATCGGCGTGTACGACGGCGCCTGCGCGCCCTGCCGGCGGAACTCGTGCAGGAACTCCGCCTCGATCTCGTTCTCGCGCATGCCCGGCCGCGTGCTGCCGCATGGCGCGCACGTGTGCGGCTCGCGGCGATGTCCGGCGGCCGCCGCATCAGCGCCAGTTCGTCCGCATCCTTGAGCAGCCGCATTTCGTCGAGCAAGCGTGCGCACGTCGTGGATCTCGGTCGGCGCCGAGACGCCCGCTGCGAGCGCGCTCGCGCACCTGCGTTCAGCCAGCCGGCGATGCGAGCGTCCCAGGCCGGATCGGCGCCGAAGGCGCAGAAGACGGCGGACTGGTTCTCGAGCAGCGCCGGCAGCCAGCTCATCCAGTTCCGCGATCGGGTGCGCCTCGTCGACGCCGAAGCGCTCGCGCGCTGCTTCGGGGCCGTAGCGAAAGCCGTCCCAGATCTCGCGCTCCGCATCCTTCTCGCGGCAGAAAAGCAGCGAGCGCGGGGCGGGTCGCCGGCGACGACCACCAGCACCGCTTCCGGCTCGCGGAAAGCCGGTCAGGTAGTGGAAATAGCTGTCGAACCGGAACGGGTAATGCGAGTCGCGGTTGCGGATGCGCTCCGGCGCCGTGGGAATCACGGCGACCCCCTGCTCCATGCCCTGCGCAAGCTCGGGTACGTCGATTCTGATAAGCTGAAATGTTCGGCATGTTGATCGGCTCTGAGCGCGGACATCGATTCGACCGGGCCTGGCGGGAAGGATTCCGGCGCCGCGGCGTCAGCCGCCCGCGGTCGCGCGCTCGGACAACTGGCGGTCGAGCGCGGCGAGCCGTTCCGGCGTGCCGACGTCCTCCCACCGTCCGCAGTAATGCTCACCTGTGACGGAACCGGTATCCACCGCCTGTCGCAGCAGCGGTCCCAGCGCTGCCTTCGCGCCGGGGGTGACGCCCACGAAGAGCCGCGGCGAATAGAGGCCGATGCCGGAGTAGGTCAGCCGGTGCTCGCCTTCATTGTGCAAGCGGCCAGTCGACCAGGGCGAAGTCGCCGCGCGGGTGGTGCGGAGGATTGTCGACGAGGACGAGATGGGCAGCCGAGTCGCTCAAGCGCATGCAAGCGAGCCGCGCCGCCAGATGGGTGAAATCGAACTCGCAGTAGATGTCGCCATTGACGACGAGGAAAGGTTCGCTTCCCCAGCAGGCGTCAACGCCAGTGCAATTCCGCCTGCGGTCTCCAGCGCCACCCCTTCGCGGGAATAATGGATCGCCACACCGAATGCGCTGCCGTCGCCCAGGCTTCTTCGATCATCGACGCCGAGATGGGCATGATTGACGACGACGTCGCGTACCCCGGCTGCCGCGAGATTCTCTACGTGCCGTGCGATGAGCGACCTGCCGCCGACCGTGAGCAGCGGCTTCGGCACGGTGTCGGTGAGGGGCCGCATGCGCTCGCCGCGCCCGGCTGCCAGGATCATGGCGCGCATCAGAAGGTGTAGCCGACGCCGCCGGATCGCCCCTCGAGCTCGTCGAAGAGGACAAGCAGCGGCATGCAGCGCCGTGTAGCGCGGCGCAACGGTGCGCACGTAGCCGATGAAGCGCGGCGTGTCCTCGAGGTAGCCGCTCTTGCCGTCGCGGTACTTGAGCCGCGCGAAGATGCCGAGCACCTTGAGGTGCCGCTGCAGGCCCATCCATTCGAAATCACGATAGAACGCCGCGAAATCCTCTTCCACCGGCAGTCCGCGCCTTGCGCGCCTTTTCCCAGTAGCGGACGGTCCAGTCGAGCACGTTCTCCTCCTCCCAGCTCGACGAAGGCGTCGCGAAACAGCGAAGCGACGTCGTAGGTGATCGGACCGTACACCGCGTCCTGGAAATCGAGGATGCCCGGGTTCGGGTCGCACACCATCAGGTTGCGCGGCATGTAGTCGCGATGAACGAACACCTGCGGCTGCGCGAGATTCGCGGCAATGACGAGCGCAAACGTGCGCTCGAGCACCGCCCTCTGCCCGGGCGTCAGCGCGAGGCCGAGATGCCGGGCCACGTACCAGTCCGGAAACAGATCGAGCTCGCGTCGCAGCAGCGCCGCGTCATACGGCGGCAGCACGCCGGGACGGCTCGCCTTCTGCCAGCGTACCAGGGCTGTGGTCGCGTCGTCGAACAGCCTGTCTGCGACGCCTGTGTCCGCGTTCATCGCCGCGAGATAGGTGGTGTCGCCGAGGTCGGTGAGCAGCAGGAAGCCCTGTTCGAGATCCTGCGCCTCGACGCGCGGGGCGTTGAGACCGGCTTCGGCGAGCAGTCCGGCGACATGAACGAACGGCCGGCAGTCCTCGTGCGCAGGCGGTGCGTCCATGGCGATCAGGCTCGAGCCGTCGGCGTAGCGCACGCGGAAATAGCGTCGGAAGCTCGCGTCCGCCGAAGCGGGAGTGAGGTCGAAAGCGGTGCCGGGACGCCGCGCGTCGATCCAGGCGCGCAACTGTTCGAGTCGATCCAATCGAGTGGTCGCAACCACGACCGTGCACATGCCACAGGCGATTCGGTTGCCGTTGCAAGTGAATTGTGCGATTTTATCACCCGCTTCGCCCCGCCTCCCAAGATGTGCGTTCCCCGCTTAAGGCTACTCGGCCTTGCCGCGCTCGCTGCGCTCGCGCCTGTTGCGCAGGCGGACGAGCCCGCGGGGACGCTGATCGGCCTCAAGCTGCAGCCGGAGGCGACCCTGCGACCCTACACCCCGCCTGGCGAGGTGCCGCTACCGGTATACGTCGAAGCCGACCGCATCGAGGGCAACCCGGAGCAGAACGTCGAGCTCGAGGGCGACGTCAAGCTGCGTCGGCGCGGCCAGGTCGTTTTCTCGGACTGGATGCTCTACGACGTGCCGGACGAGGAGGTCTATGCCATCGGCAACGTCAAGCTGTACCAGCGGGGCAGTGTGCTGCAGGGTACCAAGGCGCGCATCAATCTCGACTCCGAGACCGGCTTCGTCGAGGATCCGCGCTATCGCATCGGGCAGACGGGCGGCTACGGTGAGGGTACACGACTCGATCTCGAGGGGCCGGGGCTCTTCAAGTTCGAGAACGCGAACTACACGACCTGTGGACCGAGCTCCCAGGACTGGGTGTTCGAAAGCGGCACCCTCTCGCTGGATCGAGATGCGGAGATCGGGGTTGCGCGCAACGCGACGTTCTACTTCAAGGGCACGCCGCTCGCCTACACGCCCTACATCGAATTCCCCCTGACCGGCGATCGCAAGAGCGGATTCCTGACGCCGATCTGGGGCACCAGCCAGAGCAGCGGCTTCGAGGTGACTGTTCCGTACTACTGGAATATCGCACCGAACATCGACTACACGTTCTTTCCGCGCTATATGTCGGAGCGTGGAATCCAACTCGGCAACGAGGTCCGCTACATGGATCCGAAGTTCCAGGGCACGGCGCGGGGCGAATACATGCCCAACGACGATAAGCTCGGCACCGACCGCTGGGCCTACTCCTGGCGCCACAGTCAGTCTTTCTCGCCGGAGTGGACGGGCTTCATGCTTCTGCAGCGTGTCTCGGACAACACGTATTTCCGCGATCTGTCCAGCCGTGTCGGCCTGACCTCCATCGTCAACCTTCCCTCCGAGGGATGGGTGCGTTACGCGTCCGGCTGGTGGAGCGTGCTCGGACGGATGCAGACGTGGCAGACGCTGCAGGACCCCGGCGCGCCCGTCGTACCGCCGTATCGCCAGCTCCCGCAGATCGTCTTCAGCGGGACCGAGCTGGATGCCGTGTCCGGCGCCGACGCCAATGTGATCGGCAGCTTCAACTATTTCGGCTCGACCCTGACCAATCAGATCGAGGGCTCGCGCTTCATCATCTACCCGAGCGTGTCTTTGCCGCTGCAGAACTCGTACGCGTTCCTGACGCCGAAGATCGGCGTCAACTTCACGCAGTATTCACTCAACCAGCCTGCGTTCAGCATCAATCCCGAGCAGACGAACCAAGAGTCTGTGAACCGGACGCTGCCCATCGCCAGCGTCGACAGCGGTCTGATCTTCGAGCGCGACACCGTGTTTCCCTTTGAGGACCGCGAAGTCATCCAGACTTTGGAGCCGCGTCTCTATTACCTGTACATTCCGACCAACACCGAACAGAACAAGTATCCGGTGTTCGATACGGCGCTCGCGACCTACAATTTCGCGCAGCTTTTCTCCGAGAACCAGTTCGCCGGTGGCGACCGGATCAACAACGCGAACCAGCTCACGGCAGCGGTGAGCTCACGCCTGCTCGACCCCAAGGACGGCAGCGAAATCCTGCGGGCGTCGGTCGGCAATCGCTACTATTTCTCGCGCCAGGAGGTCACGCTGCCCGGTGTGCCGGCGAGCAGCACCAACGCCTCGAACTTTCTAGCGCTGCTCTCGGGGCGCATCAATCCCTACTGGAGCGGCGACATCTCGTGGGAATACAGCCCCACGACGACCTCGACCGCGCGTGCCTACACGAACGTCCGCTATCAGCCCGCGCCCGGACGGGTGCTCAATGTCGGATACCGCTATATCCAGCCGCAACCCGGCCTGGGCACGGCGTCGAATCAGGAAACCAGCCAGATCGAGTTCTCCGCGCAGTGGCCGTTCACCTCGAACCTGACGGCCCTGACACGGGTCAATTACTCGATTGCGGGAGGCGGTCTCCTGGAAGGGATTGCCGGCTTTGAGTACACTACCGCGTGCTGGGCATTTCGCGCGGTGGCGCAACGGTTCGTTACCAGTGCGACGACTTCCAATACGCTCTTCTTTGCTCAGTTTGAACTGACGGGCGTCTCCGCCGTCGGCTCGTCCTTCTTCAACATCCTGAATCGCTACATCCCGGGGTACTCTCGCGGCAGAGCAGCGACGACGTTCCAGGATCAGTATTACCTCGCACAGTGAGGCCATGAACGATCGATTCTGCGGCGGCGCCGTCCGCTGGCATTTCCACGGCGTGTTACTGCTGCTCTGCGCGGTTCTGGCAGTCAATGCCGCTGCCGCGGCGACTGAAGACAAACCCGGCCGGCGCGTGCTCACGCTGGATCGCATCGTTGCGGTGGTGAACGACGAGGTGATCACCGAGCGCGAGCTGGAGGAGCGCTACGGCCTCGTCATCCGGCAACTTGGGCAACAGGGAACACCGCTGCCGCCGAAGGACGTGCTCGAGAAGCAACTGCTCGAGCGCATGATCAACGATCGGGTGCAACTGCAGTACGCCAGGGAAACCGGCATCCGCGTCGACGACGTCCAGCTAGAGCGTGCGCTCTCGCGCATCGCACAGGACAGCGGCCTGACCCTGCAGCAGTTCCGCGACACGCTAGAGCGTGAGGGCATCGCTTTCAACCAGTTCCGCGAAGAGATCCGCAGCGAGATCCTGCTCGCCCGTCTGAAGGAGCGCGAGGTCGACTCGAAGCTGGTCGTGAGCGACAGCGAGATCGACAATTTCCTGAGCACCGCCGACGCGCAACTCGGCAAGGGCGATGAGTACAACATCTCCCATATCCTCATACTGGTGCCCGAGCAGGCGAGTCCGGAGCAACTGCAGAAGCAGCGCGCGCGCGCCGAAGATGCCCTCACGCAGCTGCGCGCTGGCGCTTCGTTTGCCCAGATTGCGGCCAGCTTCTCCGACGCGCCTGACGCTTTGCAGGGCGGGTCGCTCGGCTGGCGCGCGCCAGCACGTCTGCCGGCGATCTTCGTCGAGATGGTGCAGTCGATGAATCCGGGGGACCTGAGCCCGGTGCTGCGCAGCCCCAACGGCTTTCACATCGTCAAGCTGGTCGACCGGCGCAGCGCCGGGGGACCGGTCATGATCCAGCAGTCCCGCGTCCGTCATATCCTCGTGAAGACCAACGAGCTCGTGTCGCAGCGCGATGCGCGCGATCGACTCGTCAAGCTCAAGGAGCGGATAGACAACGGTGCGGATTTCGCCGAGATGGCACGCCTGCACTCGGAGGACGGGAGTGCTTCGCGCGGTGGTGAGCTGGGCTGGATCTCGCCGGGGGACACCGTGCCCGATTTCGAGCGGGCCATGAACGCCCTGCAGATCGATCAGGTCAGCGAGCCGATCCAGTCGCCCTTCGGCTTTCACCTGATTCAGGTGCAGGAGCGCCGCACCGAGGACATGTCGAAGGAGCGCCAGCGTCTGGTTGCCAAGCAGGCGCTGCGCCAGCGCAAGGGTGAGGAGGCCTATCAGGAGTGGGTGCGACAGTTGCGCGATCGCGCTTACGTCGAGTATCGCTTCGAGGACCGCTGAGTCGGTTCACAACGTGATGGCCACAGCGGGTGGGCAAGGCGCCGGTGCGAGCCTCGCGCCGCCCGTCATCGCACTGACCCTCGGTGAGCCGGCGGGGATTGGCCCCGACATCGTTGCCATGGCTGCCCAACGCCGTTTCGGCGGGCGCGTGGTAGTGATCGGCGACCGCGGTGTGCTCGCGTCGCGCGCCGCGCAGCTGCAATTGCCGCTACGGCTCGGCGCCGCAGGCGAGGCAGCGGACTGGGCGCTCGAAGACGTGCCACTCGCATTCACTGCGCAGGCCGGCAAGCTCGACCCGCGCAATGCCCGTTCGGTGCTGGCGACGCTCGAACATGCGGTCGCTGGCTGCAGCAGCGGACGCTACGATGCCGTTGTCACCGCTCCCGTGCACAAGGGCGTGATCAACGAGGCTGGCATTGCCTTCACCGGCCACACCGAGTTCCTGGCCGAGCGGGCAGGTGTGGCGCGGGTGGTGATGATGCTCGTGGGAGACCGGCTTGCGCGTGGCGCTCGCGACGACCCATCTGCCGCTGAGTCAGGTGCCGGCAGCCATCACCGGCGAATCGCTCACGGCGACGCTGCGCATTCTGCGCGACGACCTCGTGCGACGCTTCGGCATCGCCAGTCCGCGCATCCTCGTCGCCGGCCTCAATCCGCATGCCGGCGAAGGTGGCCATCTCGGGCGCGAAGAGATCGAAGTCGTGGGTCCTGTGCTGGATGCACTGCGCGCCGAGGGTTTTCGCCTGGAGGGACCGCTGCCCGCGGACACGCTGTTCCACCCAGCTCGCCTTGCCGATGCCGACTGCGTGCTGGCGATGTATCACGACCAGGGACTGCCCGTGCTCAAGTATGCAAGCTTCGGTCGAGGTGTCAACGTGACGCTCGGACTGCCCTTCATCCGTACTTCGGTCGATCACGGTACGGCCCTGGAGCGGGCGGGGACTGGCGACGTCGACCCTGGCAGCCTGATCGCCGCCATCGAACTCGCGATCGAACTGGTGCAGCGGGAGCGCGCCATGGGCGCCGCCGCGAACGCTTGAGCGGTACGCCAACGAGCCCATCACAAGCCCTTTGCAGCACACTGCACGCAAGCGTTTCGGCCAGCATTTTCTGGTAGATCGACACTACATCGAGCGCATCATCGACGCTGTCGATCCGCAGCGGGACGACCGCATGGTCGAGATCGGCCCGGGACTGGGTGCGCTGACACGGCCGCTGCTCGATCGGTGCCGTCACCTCACGGCCGTCGAGATCGATCGCGATATCGTGGCGACGCTGCGTGGCGAATTCGCTGCCGATCGGCTCACCGTATGCGAGCAGGATGCGCTGGCCTTCGACTTCACCGCTCTCGGCGATGGTCTGCGGGTGGTCGGCAATCTCCCCTACAATATCTCCTCGCCGCTGCTCTTTCGCCTTGCTGCGGCGAGCGGGGCGTTGCGGGACCTGCACCTCATGCTGCAGAAAGAGGTGGTCGAGCGCATGGCTGCGGTGCCGGCCACTGCTGCCTACGGGCGCCTGTCGGTCATGCTGCAGTACCGATTCGAAGTGGTGCTGCTCTTTCATGTACCGCCGGGCACGTTCCGTCCGCCGCCCAAGGTCGACTCGGCGGTGGTCAGGCTGCTGCCTCTCGGCGCGCGCGCGCCGACGGTGAACGACGAGTCAGTGCTTGCGGAGGTGGTCAGGAGAGCTTTCGGACAGCGTCGCAAGACGCTGCGCAACGCGCTCATGGGCTGCGTCAGCGAGGATCTCCTGCGCGGGCTCGGACTTGATCCGGGCGTGCGCGGCGAGGTGTTGCCGGTGGACGCGTTCGTGGCGATCGCGAACGCGGCCGCGGCGTTGGGCGTCAGACCGTCTTCTTCTGAATGAACTCGATCTTGTAGCCGTCGGGATCCTCGACGAAGGCGATCACGGTCGTGCCGTGCTTCATCGGGCCGGCTTCCCGCGTGACTTTCCCGCCGCGCTTCTTGACCTCAGCGCACGCCGCATAGGCATCGTCGACTTCAATGGCGACATGACCGTAAGCCGTCCCGAGGTCGTAGGACGCGGTGCCCCAGTTATGGGTGAGTTCGAGCACGGTGTTCTCGGACTCCGGCCCATAGCCCACGAATGCAAGCGTGAACTCGCCCTCGGGATAGTCGTTTTGGCGTAGCACCCGCATGCCGAGCACGTTGGTGTAGAAATCGATCGAGCGGTCGAGATCGCCCACTCGCAGCATGGTATGAAGGAATCGCATCGTTGCCTCCGTCGAAAGGATCAGATCTCCACCATTTCGAACTCATTTTTGCGCGCACCGCATTCCGGGCACGTCCAGTTGATGGGCACGTCCTCCCAACGCGTTCCGGCCGGGATCCCCTGCTCCGGCAACCCGTTCTCTTCGTCGTAGATGAAACCGCAGATTAGACACATATAGGTGCGGTAAACCGCGACTTCCGTGGAGGGCATGAGGGTTTCCGTTTTCGGCTAAAATGCCATTTTAGCAAATCGTCTCGTCGATTCCTGCCGCACGCACGGCACGACGCGACGTTCCCCCCATGCTTCCCTCCCCCACCCCTCCGATTGTTCTCGTGTTCGCCGCGACCGACCCCACCGGGGGTGCCGGTTTGCAGGCAGACATTCTGACGCTCGCCAGCATGGGTTGCCATCCGCTGTCGGTTGTCACGGCGATCACCGTGCAGGACACGACAGGCGTCGACCAGATGCTTGCCCTTGATTCCGAATGGGTGGTCGAGCAGGCGCGCAACGTGTTGGAGGACATGCCGGTCGCCGCCTTCAAGATCGGTGTGCTGGGGAGCGTCGAAATCATCACTGCCGTCGCGGAAGTGGTTGCGGACTACCCGGACGTTCCCCTCATTCTCGACCCGGTGCTCGCCTCTGGCAGGGGCGACGAACTTGCGACAGACGAGATGGTCGAGGCGATGCGCGATCTCATCATTCCGCAGACGACGCTCATCACGCCGAACAGCATCGAAGCGCGGCGTCTGGCGACCGCGGACGACGAGGCCGAGTTTCCGGATTTGCCCGAATGCGCGCGCCGTCTGATCGAGCTGGGGTGCGAATACGTGCTCATCACCGGTACACATGAGAACACGCCGCAGGTCCTGAATGTTCTCTACGGTTCCGAGGGTGTCGTGCGCAGCGACGCCTGGGAGCGTCTGCCGGGGAGCTTCCACGGCACCGGTTGCACGCTCGCTGCGGCAATCGCCGCTACGCTCGCGAACGGACTCAGCATTCCCGAGGCGATTCGCGATGCGCAGGAATTCACCTGGCAGAGCCTCAAGGCTGCGTTCCGGCCCGGCATGGGTCAGCAGATCCCGGACCGGCTCTTCTGGGCGCGCGCAGCCGAGGGCGACGACGAAGCTAGCGCGGTCACCTGAGCGTTCGATGTTGCGGGGGCTCTACGCGATCACGCCGGAATGTGCGGACACGGGCAGGCTCGTCGAACTGGTCGGCGCCGCGCTTGCCGGCGGTGCGCGTCTCGTGCAGTACAGGAGCAAGTCACAGAACGAAGCGCTCCGGCTGGAGCAGGCCATCGCGCTGCGCGAACTGTGTCGTCGGTTCAGTGTGCCGCTGATCATGAACGACGGCCTTGATCTCGCGCTGCGCAGCGGGGCGGACGGCGTCCATATCGGGCGTGACGACGGCACGATTGCCGAAGCACGCCGAAGGCTGGGAGCGGCGGCGATCATCGGCGTCTCGTGCTACGACCGGCTGGACCTGGCGCACGACGCCGAGACTGCGGGCGCCGATTACGTGGCGTTCGGCAGCTTCTTCGCGTCCAGCATCAAGCCTGGAGCGCCGCGCCCGCCAGTCGATCTGATCACCCGTGCTCGCCGCACGCTGCGCACACCCATCGTCGCCATCGGCGGCATCACGCGCGACAATGGCGGAGCGCTGATCGCGGCCGGCGCCGACATGATCGCCGTGATCAACGGTATCTTTTCCGCGCCGGACGTGCAGCGCTGTGCACGCGAGCTGCAGGCACTATTCGACGGAGAAGCAACAGCCCATGGGAAGTCGTAACGACGCGCTGTTCGAAAGATCGCAAGTGGTCATCCCCGGGGGTGTCAATTCCCCGGTCCGCGCCTTCCGCTCCGTCGGCGGTACGCCGCGCTTCATCGAGCGCGGGAGCGGGGCATATCTGTGGGACGCGGATGGCAAGCGCTACATCGATTACGTTGGCTCCTGGGGGCCGGCGATTCTCGGGCATGCTCATCCTTCGGTGGTGGCAGCTGTACAGCGCGCCGCCGCCAACGGACTTTCCTTCGGCGCGCCGACCGCCAGCGAGCTCGAGATGGCGGAGATGCTCTGCCGCCTCATGCCTTCGATCGAGCAGGTGCGTCTGGTGAGCTCCGGCACCGAAGCGACCATGAGCGCCATCCGGCTCGCCCGCGGATTCACCGGACGCAGCCGGATCGTCAAGTTCGAGGGTTGTTATCACGGCCACGCGGACGCGCTGTTGGTGAAGGCGGGGTCGGGTGCGCTCACCTTCGGTCAGCCGAGCTCGGCGGGGGTGCCGCCGGAGGTCACCGCTCACACCCTGGTGCTCGACTACAACGACGTAGAAGGAGTGCGGCGCGCTTTCGACCAGCACGGCGCCGAGATCGCGGCGGTGATCGTGGAGCCGGTGGCTGGGAACATGAACCTCATCCGGCCGCGGCACGAGTTCTTGCACGCGCTTAGCAGCCTTTGCACAGAGCACGGCGCGGTCCTCATCTTCGATGAGGTAATGACCGGTTTTCGCGTGCATCCGGGTGGCGCACAGGCCTTGTACGGCATCCGCCCCGATCTCACCACGCTCGGCAAGATCGTCGGCGGCGGAATGCCGCTGGGCGCCTTCGGCGGCCGACGCGACATCATGCGAAGCATTGTGCCGCTTGGTCCGGTGTATCAGGCGGGCACGCTGTCCGGAAACCCAGTCGCGGTTGCTGCCGGTCTTGCCACGCTGGCAGAGGCGCAATCGCATGAACTGCACGAGGCGCTCGCTACTGCGACCCAGCGCTTGGTAGATGGACTCACCAGCGCGGCAACTGCTGCGAGCGTGCCGTTTTCAGCCCAAGCCGTGGGAGGGATGTTTGGTGCCTACTTCCGGTCAACCGTGCCCAAGACGTTCGCCGAGGTGATGGAAAGCGATGGTGAGGCCTTCAACCGCTTTTTCCACGAAATGCTGCACCGTGGCGTTTACCTAGCCCCGTCGGCCTTTGAGGCCGGCTTCGTTTCGACTGCGCACACCAACGCTGACATCGACGCGACGGTAGCCGCCGCGGCAGATGCGTTCAAGACGCTGTCGAAAGGACTTAGCGTAGGCCCTGAATGAACTGGGATACGGCCGCGATCTCGCGGTCGGACAGCTTGCCGGCGATCATCCGCATCATCTTGTTGGCGTCGTTGGCTCGCTCCTCGGAGCGGAAGGCCCTCAACTGCGCGGCGACGTAATCGGCGTGCTGGCCCGCCAGTCGGGGATACTGCTTGGGTATGCCCACACCGTTGGGCGAATGACAGCCGGCGCATGCCGGCACGCCGGTGGCGGCGTTACCACCCCGGTACAGGTTTTGGCCAAGAAGGGCTTGCTCCTTGTTGGTCGCTACCCCGGGCTTGGCGGTTTGCTGGGAGAAGTAGGCGCCCAGATTCGTCATGTCCTCGGGTGTGAGCGACGCCACCATTCCGGCCATGACAGCGTTCACCCTTTCCCCGCTCTTGAAATTGCTTAGCTGCTTGGTCGTGTATTCCGGAATCTGTTGCGCTAGATTGGGGTTTGCCGGGATGGCGCTGTTGCCATCCGCGCCGTGACAGGCTGAACAGATCTGGGTGACGGTTTGCTGCGCTTTTGCAGGATCTGCGGGTGCGGACTCGGCCGCCCAGACACAGGGGCCGATAAGAAGGGCAGCACAGACTAGGGCGACGCGCGATCTCATCTTCTTGACTCGCTGGTTGCTTGATATATGAAGGGCGGCGTATTCTAGCGCGAGTCGCGCTGACCCGGCGAATCTTCCATCTTTCCATGGGCTTGTTTCAAAGTTCGCAGTTCGCAGTTGGCGTCGCCGAACTGTCGCAATTGCCGCAAATGAGTGCCGCCGAGGCCGCCTTCGCGGGCCGGTCCAACTCCGGTAAGTCGAGCGCGATCAATGCGTTGCTCAATCGGAAGAAGCTCGCATTCGTGAGCCGCACGCCGGGGCGGACGCAGCAGATCAATTTCTTCGATCTGGGAAATCAGCTTTACCTCGTCGATTTGCCGGGTTACGGCTACGCCAAGGTTTCCAAGCCCGAGCAGGCTCGGTGGGAGGGGCTGCTGCCGACCTATCTGCAGAGCCGGAACGCATTGCGCGGCTTGGTACTTATCATGGACATCCGCCATCCGCTGACGGAGCTGGACGCCCTCCTGCTGGATCTGTTTGCGCCGACCGGGAAGCCCGTCCATGTTCTGCTTACCAAGGCAGACAAGCTTACGCGCGGCGCCGCTCTTTCGACGCTGCGCAACGTGGAGGAGGGCCTGAAAGGATATCCGGGCTCGGCCACCTGTCAGCTCTTCTCGAGCCGCTCCAAGCTGGGTGTTGATAGCGCGCGGCTGACCGTGGAAGGTTGGTTGCGCAGGATTCCACAATCAACCCGCGAGCTAGAAAAGAAAAAACCCCCGGTTAAAGGGGAGCAAAACCGGGGGTGAAAGCCTTAATTGGATTAAGGCGCCCGCTCAGGGAGGAGAAGCGGGAGACGACATCGCCGTCTGAACCATGGGGCCGATAAGGTTAAAAAAAGTTCCCGGTTTCTTCGAATACACGAACTTTCTGATCAAGAAACATGCAGACACTGGGCAAGTACCCTGAACGACGCATGCGGCGCATGCGGAGGAACGAGTTTGGTCGTCGGCTGGTGCGCGAGAATTCCTTGTCTGCCGCCGATCTCATTTATCCGGTGTTCGTTATTGACGGGAGCAATCGCCGGGAGGTCGTACCCTCCATGCCGGGAGTTTATCGGCAATCCGTGGACAACCTGTTCGAGGACGCAGAACGGTGCCTGCGCCTTGGGGTGCCTGCGCTTGCCTTGTTTCCTGTCATCGATCCGAGCCTGAAGACCGCAGGCGCGGTCGAAGCCACAAACCCGGAGGGACTCGTCCCGACGGTGGTAAGCGCCCTCAAGGCTCGCTTCCCGGAACTCGGGGTGATCACCGACGTGGCGCTCGATCCGTATACCAGTCACGGTCAGGACGGTCTTATCGATGCCGGCGGCTACGTCGTCAACGATGAGACCGTCGCCGTACTGGCAGCTCAAGCCCAAGCGCACGCCGCGGCGGGCGCCGACATTGTCGCTCCTTCAGACATGATGGACGGGCGCATCGGCGCCGTCCGCACGGCCCTGGACGCGCGGGGCTTCGACCATGTCGCAATTCTGGCCTATGCCGCAAAGTACGCTTCCAGCTTCTACGGACCGTTTCGAGATGCAGTGGGCTCTGGCGCAAGCTTGGGTACAGGGAACAAGTACACTTACCAGCTGGATCCAGCGAACAGCGACGAGGCGCTGTGGGAAGTTGGGCTCGATCTCGCGGAAGGGGCGGATATGGTAATGGTCAAGCCCGGAATGCCTTATCTGGACGTCGTTCGCCGTATCAAGGACACGTACGGAGCGCCGACATTCGTCTACCAGGTGAGCGGCGAGTACGCGATGTTGAAGGCCGCCGCTGGCCAGGGCTGGCTGGCCGAACGTGCCTGCGTGCTGGAGGCCCTGCTCGGGTGCAAGCGGGCCGGCGCCGATGCCATACTTACGTACTACGCGCTCGAAGCCGCAACCTGGATCGCCGAAGACACCCGGTAAACACCAGTCATCCGCGGTCGGCAGCGGGCTCTTGCTGTTCCGCGTCAGTCAGCAGGGCAATAACCTCGTCCACGCGGGCGCGGTCGATCGCTCGCCCCTCGGCGGTCCGCCTCACGCTGCCGCGCACGTCGTTCATCGTCAGCACGGTCAAGCTCACGGCTGCATCTCCGCCTGTGAGCGTGAAGCACGGCAGGGTGCGCACTTGGTCATTCACGTGGAGCCGGGTATCACTGGCCCTATAGGGGACCCTGCGATCCAGAAGGTGTAGTTCCACCTCCTTGATGCGATCCGTAAAGAGTTGCAGATTGATGTCGGAATGGCGACCGGCGCTGCCCGAGAGCACCGACCCGACGAGGCGAGGATTGAAGGCCGCGAACTCACGCATCACGCGGACCGCCTCGGTACGAAGGAAATGCAGGCGGGCTCGGTGTTCAGAGTGCTGATAGAGCGACCGATACGACTGGAGCGCCTGTTCAACTTCAACGTTGGTCGGCAGGTGACGCGTATCCCGCACACCAGCCTGCCGAGCTGCCTTCCGCTTCGCCAAGGCAAAGTCTCCGACGCCGTCCTCGGCCATGATGCGGGCGGCGATATGCGCCAGTTGCTCGCGCATCAGGTCTCGGCGACCTCTGGGTTCTCGTGCCATGAGAGAAGCTTCAGAACAGCTGGTTACGCACCTCCTCAGACGGGCCGGCCGCCCCTCCTGACGATATTATCGGCTGCTCGGCTGGCACGAATTCCTGGAAGAAGTACTCCGCCAATGTGCCAGTCGGACCGGAGTCACGCAAGCCGCTTTCAGGATTGATTTTCACCGAGATGACGCCGGGAGGCGGCGACAGCTTTGCTTCCGGCACGTTCTTCAGAGCTTTCGCCATGTACCCGATCCACATCGGCAGCGCAGCTTGACCGCCGGTCTCGCCCTTGCCAAGCGTCCGTGGCGTGTCATAACCGATCCAGGCGATCCCTACCAGGGAGCGCTGATATCCCGCGAACCATGCGTCGATGAAGTCATTGGTGGTCCCGGTCTTGCCGGCGAGGTCGCTCCGACCGAGGCTCTTCGCTTTGGTCGCGGTGCCGTAGCGAATGACATCCTGCAGCAGGCTCGTCATGATGAAGGCATTACGCGGGTCGATGATGCGCTCGGCGCCGGCTCCCGCACGAGCAGGTTGCCACTCCTCCAAGACTTTGCCGCGATCGTCTACGATGCGGGTGATGTAATTCGGCTCGATGCGAAAACCGCCATTGGCAAAGGCTGAGTAGCCGACCGCAATTTGCATCGGGGTCACCCCTCCCGCACCCAGCGCGAGCGTTAGGTAGGGCGGATTCAGCTTCGGATCGAATCCGAAGCGGGCGATGTAGTCCTGCGCATACTTGGGTCCGATCGCCTGCATGATTCGCACGGAAACGAGATTCTTTGACTTCGCAAGAGCAGTGCGCAGCCGCATCGGCCCGCCGAAGGTTCCGTCGTAATTCTTCGGCTCCCACGCCTCGCTTCCGGTTTGCCCTGCCTCGAAGCGAAGCGGGGCGTCGTTGATGACCGTCGCTGCGGTGAACCCCTTTTCCAATGCCGCAGAATAGATGAAGGGCTTGAATGCGGAGCCGGGCTGTCGGACCGCCTGCGTAACGTGATTGAATTTGTTGCGATCGAAATCGAAGCCGCCGACCAAGGCGAGCACGCGACCGTCGACGGGATCCACCGATACCAGCGCACCCTCGACCTCTGGAATCTGGCCGATCTGCCAGCGCCCCTTGTCGTCCTTCACAAGTCGAATGATGGAGCCGCGCCTGATCCGTTGTTCGAGAGGCACCTTTTCCCCCAGCGCGATCTGCACGAATCGCAGCGTCTCCCCAGTTAGCTCGACCACTTCACCGTCCTTGACAAGGGCTTTGATGGCCTGCGGACCAGCTGTTGTGACCAGCGCGGGAAACAAGCCTTCAACGTCGTGGTAGTCCTGAAGAAGTTCCTCCAATTCCTCGGCGGTGGCCCGGGCCGCCATAGCGACATGGGCTTCGGGGCCGCGATATCCGTGCCTCCGGTCGTAGTCGATAAGGCCGCTGCGCACGGACTGCTGGGCAGCGTCTTGGTGCGACTTGATCAGCGTCGTGAACACATGAAGTCCGCGCGCGTAGGACTCCTCACGGTAGCGTTCGTAGACGGCATGTCGCACCATCTCCGTGAAGTAGTCGGCTTGAATGGTCCTTTCGGTGGCCCCCGCACGAACCGGTGGCGCGTCGACGTCGGCGCTCTGATACTGCTCGGCGGTGATGAACCCAAGCTCGCGCATCCGGCGCAGCACATACTGTTGCCGCTGCCGCGCACGTACAGGATTTGCAACCGGATTGAAGCGGGAGGGTGCTTTCGGCAGGCCGGCCAGCATCGCGATCTCCGCCAACGAGAGTTGCTGCAGGCTCTTACCGTAATAGATTTGCGCTGCCGAAGCGAAGCCGTACGCGCGCTGCCCGAGATAAATCTGATTCAGATACAGCTCAAGAATCTCGTCCTTTGTGAGGTTTGCCTCGATCTTGAAGGATAGCAGGGCTTCATTGAATTTCCGGGCGAGTGTCTTTTCCTTCGTAAGGAAGAAATTCCTAGCTACCTGCATCGTGATCGTGCTCGCCCCTTGCCGAGTCTCGCCGGCGGTGAAGTTCGAGTAGGCGGCACGAAGCACACCAATGTAATCCACACCCCTGTGCTCGTAAAACCGTTCGTCCTCCGCTGCGAGGATGGCTTGCTTCAGTTGCTTGGGAACGTCAACTACTTTCACGACAGTACGCCGCTCATCCCCAAATTCGCCCAATAGAAAGCCCTCGGCACTGTAGATGCGAAGCGGGATCTTCGGATGGTAGTCCGTCAGTACTTCGAGAGTGGGCAAGTTCGGATATGCCGAGACCGCAGCGACGCCAAGAAGGGCGGTCAGGATCAGGCCAATCGCTACGATTCCGAAGAGAAACAACGCCCCGACTCGGACGATCATGAGTGGTCAGTAGATAGGGATAAAGCCGATAACCACGGGCATTATAGTTGCTACGACTCCTTCCGTGGCGGCAAAGGTTCCAACGAAAGTTTGCCGCAGAAAGCCGTAGCTTGAAACTTCGCATCCAACCGTTCTGCGACCGAACTTATGCTCAGAAGAAATCTAGATTTCGGCCTCGATTTCTTGCGCGGACTGCTGCAGTCGAAATCGCCTCCCTTGATTGGCGTCGACATCAGTTCATCGTCCATCAAGCTCGTGGAACTTTCCGCGGACGGAAAGGGCCAGCTTTGCCTCGAACGTTACCATATTGAGCCGCTGCCGAAGGACTCTGTCAGCGAGGGCAATGTCAACAACTTGGATGCCGTGGCCGATGCATTGCGCGGCGGATGGAGGCGATTAGGCACCCGCGTCAGGAACCTCGCGCTCGCGCTTCCGACAGCGGCCGTCATCACAAAGAAAATCACCGTATCCGCGGGGCAAAGAGACGAAGATCTGGAGTTTCAGGTGGAGACAGAGGCCAACCAGTACATTCCATTCGCATTGGATGAAGTAAACCTCGACTTTCAGGTGCTGGGGCACGTCCCCCACAACCAGGAACAGCTTGAGGTGCTCATCGCAGCTTCGCGCAAGGACAAAGTTGAGGACAGAGTCGCCGCGGCTGAAGCATCGGGCCTAAAGGCTGTCGTCATGGACGTGGAGTCTTTCGCCACTCAAACCGCTCTTGAGCTCATAGAACGGCAACAACTGCCCAATGGCGGCAAAGACCTGGCGGTCGCTATCGTCGATGTTGGCACCACCATAACCAATGTCAACGTCTTGCGAAATGGGGCGTCAGTCTACATGCGGGAAGCGCCCTTCGGCGGAAACCAGCTGACCCAAGACATCTGTGCACGTTACAGCCTTACCGTTCAAGAAGCGGAGGCGGCAAAGCGAGCAGGCGGCCTTCCGGAGGGCTACGAGAGCGAAGTCCTCAAATCATTCAGCGACACGCTCGCGCTAGAGGTGGCACGGGCGCTGCAGTTCTTCTACACGTCGACCAAGTACAGCCAAGTCGATCACATCGTACTATGCGGCGGCTGCGCCGCGATCGCTGGAATAGATCAAGTTGTGCGGCAACGAACGCAGGTGCATACGTTGATCGCGAATCCGTTTGTTGGCATGTCCTACTCCCCGAGAGTAAACCCACGTCATCTGGCTTCCGATGCGCCCTCGCTGGTGGTGGCTTGTGGTTTGGCAATGCGGAGGTTCGACTTCTGATGGTACGCATTAATCTACTTCCACACCGCGAGCTGAAACGCAGAAGGCAGCGGGACGCATTTCTAGCTCTTACTGCGATCACCGTCGTCATCGGAGGTTCGATCGTGTTCGCCGTGTACGGCGTGATCGGCAGCCGAATCGAACAGCAGGTCGACCGTAACAAGTATCTCGACGGTGAGATAGCGCAGCTCGACAAGCAAATTGAAGAAATTCAGAAGTTGCGCGAACAGACCCAGGCCATGCTGGCACGAAAGAAGGTCGTCGAGACGCTACAGGGCAACCGTTCGGAGGCTGTCAATCTATTGGACCAGCTGGTGCGTCAGTTGCCCGAGGGGGTCTATCTGAGAAGCGTCAAGCAGGCAGGGGCGACAGTGAATCTGACGGGGTATGCGCAGTCGAATGCTCGCGTGTCGTCCCTGCTGCGCAACTTGGAAGCCTCACCGTGGTTGCAGGAGCCTAGCCTCGTGGAGATCAAAGCGGCGACTACCGGCAATGCAAGACTCAACGAATTCACGGTAAACGTAAAGCTTACGCGTGCGTCGGGTGACGCTCTCGAGGGCTCGAATGCAACGCCGCCGCCCCAGAAGGAAAAGCAGTCATGAGGCTTGATGAGATCAGGCGGCTGAACCCGAAGGATATGGCTTCTTGGCCTATCGTTCCCAGAATTGCCGTACTTGCATTCGTGCTTCTCTTGCTGCTCGGCGCTGGATATTGGTTCGTGTGGCAGCACCAGCTCGACGAACTCGATGCGGCAAAGAAGAAGGAAGAAGAACTGCGCACAACGTTTCTTGAGAAAAAGAAGAAGGCGATCAACTTGGATGCGTACCGAAAGCAGCTTGCAGACATTGAGCAATCCTTCGGTGCGCTGTTGAAGCAGTTACCCAACAAATCTGAGATGGATGCGCTTCTCACGGATATTAACCAGGCAGGTCTTGGCCGCGGTCTTCAGTTCGAGCTCTTCCGTCCTGCAAGCCAAGAGGTCACTTCGGACTTCTACGCCGAGTTGCCGATTACTCTGAAGGTGTCAGGTAGCTACCATGACATTGGGGCATTTGCCAGCGATGTTGCCCAGCTACCCCGCATTGTCACTCTCAACGACTTGACAATCTCGGCCGGGAAGGAAGGCGCACTTACGATGGATGCGGTTGCGAAGACTTACCGCTACCTCGATGAGGAAGAAGTCGCTCGGCAGAAGAAGGCTCTTCGTGACAGAGCGGCAAAAGAGAGGGTCAAGAAATGAAGCGACTGACGTATCTTTCGCTGCTCGCGTTGCTGTTGATCACCGGTTGTACCGGTGAGCCTTACGAAGACCTTAAGCAGTTCGTGAAAGACTCGGACAACACGCCGCGCGGACGGATCGAACCGCTTCCTGAGGTCAAGCCGTATGAGCCAGTCGCCTACAACGCTTTCGATCTATCTGATCCGTTCAAGCCCCGAAGGGCTGAGCAAGCAAGAGGAAGTGGCGGCCTTGCACCTGACATGAATCGCCGCAGAGAAGCGTTGGAGGCCTACCCCTTGGATAACCTTCGGATGGTGGGGACCCTCGAGCAGGGTCGTGGTGTCTTCGCGCTGGTCCGAACACCTGACAACACCCTATACCGCGTAAGGCAAGGTAACTACGTGGGTCAGAACTTCGGGTTCATCACGCAGATCACCGATTCCTCGGTGACGTTGAAGGAAATCGTTCAGGACGGCACTGGCGACTGGAGTGAGCGCGTCAGCACCCTGCAGCTCTTGGAAGAGGAACAGAAGAAATGAACAGACTGTCGCTTTGTCTGACCAAACTCGTCGCGGGTGGTGTCTTGGCTGCAGCGACGTCGTTCTATGGGTTTGCCGCGCAGGCAGCAGAGGTGTCGGCCGGGAACGTGATCGAGACGCTTAATGTCTCGCCGCAGCAGGGTGGAAAGGTTGTCGTGAAGGTGGGACTGCAGAAACCGCCAGCGACTGTACCCGCGGGTTTCGCTGTCATCAATCCTCCCCGCGTTGTGTTCGACCTTCCAGGCACAACAAACTCCCTCGGGCGGACTTCCCAACAGATAAGCGACGGCGATCTACGAAGCGTCAACGTGGTACAGGCGGGCGATCGCACGCGGATCGTAATGAATTTGAACCGCCCAATGAGCTACGACGCCCAGCTGGACGGCAACGCAATCCTGGTTACTCTGTCGCCGCAGTCACGAAGTGCGGATGCGGTACCGTCAGCAACGCGGTTTGCAGAAGCGTCGCCGTTAGCTCAGAAGCACGCAGTACGGGACATCGATTTCCGGCGCGGAAAGGGTGGAGAGGGCCAAGTGGTCTTCGATCTATCCGACAATGCGACGGGTATAGATCTTCGCGTTCAAGGTAAGAGCATCGTGATCGATATGCCCGATACTGCCCTTCCAAAGAATCTTGAGCGTCGTCTCAATGTTACGGATTTCTCGACACCTGTTCAGACAGTTACGGCAACCAGCCAAGGCGGTAACACGAGAGTCGTGATCGAGCCCAAGGGATTATGGGAACACTCGGCTTACCAGACTGATAACCGATTGACCGTTGAAGTGCGGCAGATCGTAGAAGATCCAAACAGACTAGTGCAGGGCAGCCGTCAGGGCTATAGCGGCGAGAAGCTCTCGTTGAATTTCCAGAACGTGGATGTCCGCGCTGTGCTGCAGGTCATTGCAGATTTTACAGGGCTGAACATCATCACGAGTGACACGGTTACGGGCAACTTAACATTGCGTCTGAAGGATGTTCCTTGGGACCAAGCACTAGACATCATCCTGCAAGCCAAGGGCCTTGACATGCGCAAGAACGGGAACGTGGTTTGGATTGCACCACGGGACGAGCTTGCCACCAAGGAGAAGCTCGCCTTGGAGTCCCAGCAGCAGATAGCAGACCTTGAGCCGACTCGCACGGAGAGCTTCCAGCTGAACTATCAGAAGGGAGACAACGTCATCAAGATCCTCACGGACGAAAGGCAACGTCTGCTCTCTCGTCGTGGCAGTGCCGTGCATGATCCGAGAACGAACACCGTCTTCGTCCAGGACACTGCAAGCCGTCTCGAGGAGATCAGGAAGCTCATCGCGAAGATTGACGTGCCTGTGCGTCAGGTCATGATTGAGGCAAGGATAGTCGAGGCGATCGATCAGTTTGCGAGAAATCTCGGCGTGAAACTTGGCTACAACGATATGACCGGTCAAGGAACACAGCTCGGCGGGGGAGGGACTCGCGGTATGGTTGGTGGCCAGTTGGCTGCAACGGGTTACACGACGGGGCAGAGTACAACGCCCGTCCCGACTCTCGACCAGTCGCTGAGCGTAAATCTGCCTGCGAGCGCAATCGCAGGATTCAATCCGGCTGCGTTTTCTCTGCTGCTTTTCAATTCTGCGGGAACCAAGTTCTTGAACCTTGAGTTGTCAGCGCTGCAAGCCGATTCCAAGGGTAAGATCATTTCAAGCCCTCGTGTGGTTACAGCGGACCAGGTCGAGGCCAGCATCGAGCAAGGTACGGAAATTCCCTATCAGCAAGCCACCGCGAGCGGCGCTACGAGTGTACAGTTTAAGAAGGCTACACTCAGCCTCAAAGTTAAGCCGCAGATCACGCCTGACGATAACGTAATTATGACGATTGACGTGCATAAAGATCGGGTCGGCGTGGAAACTAGGTCTGGCCCGTCCATCGACACGAAACAGGTGAGCACTCAAGTTCTGGTGGAAAACGGCGGAACGGTAGTGATCGGTGGAATATACGAGCAGGAAGAGAGATCCGAGACTAGGAAGGTGCCTGCGCTGGGAGACGTGCCCGTCATCGGCTTCCTCTTCAAGCAAAATCAACGGACGGACAACAAGACCGAGCTTCTCGTCTTTATCTCACCGAAGATTATCAAGGATACGTTAGCGACGCGGTAATTTCATCCAAATGGGTATCCCTTTGACCCAAGTACGACAGAGTGATACGGTCATGCGATGGAGAATGCAAGACCGATCCTCGGCGTCGATTACCCGCGCACGTTCCAGGAGATGGACGACTGGTTCCGACTGGAGAGTGGTTGTCGCGACTATATTCGCCGCCTGCGCTGGCCGGACGGGTTTGTTTGTCGGCGGTGCGGCGCAATTGAGGAACCGTGGGTGACGGCGCGAGGCGTGCTCATGTGTAAGGCGTGCAACGCGGAAGCCTCGCTGACCGCCGGCACGGTGTTCCAAGACACCCCGCAAGCCGATGCGGATGTGGTTTCTGGCGATGTGGTTTGTGACCAGCCAGAAGAACGGCGTGAGCGCTCTGGGCTTGCAGCGGGTGTTGGGCCTGGGCAGCTACGAGACTGCCTGGACTTGGCTGCACAAGCTGCGCAGGGCCATGGTGCGGCCAGAGCGTGAGCGGCTTACCGGCGAAATCGAGATCGACGAGACTTATGTGGGCGGCCCGGAAGAGGGCAAGCGAGGCCGGGAGATCGAGAACAAGGCGATCGTGGTTGTAGCGACCGAGAGACGCGGTCACGCCATCGGGCGCATCCGGCTGCGCCGAATCAAGGACGTCTCCGCGGAAAGCCTGCTGCAATTCATCCGCGAGACTATCGAGCCCGGCGCGACCATTCATACCGATGGCTGGAGAGGCTATGCGGGACTTGCGGACGCAGGCTATCCCCACCGCGTCACGGTGATCAGCGCCAGCCCAGAACCGGCCCATGAGGTCATGCCTCGCGTCCATAAAGTCGCCGCGCTGCTCAAGCGATGGCTGCTCGGTACGCTCCAAGGCGGCATCCAGCATCAGCATCTCGATTACTACCTCGACGAATTTACATTTCGCTTCAACCGCCGTCGCTCACGGGCTCGTGGCCTCCTGTTTCACCGACTCGCCCAACAGGCTGTCGCCGTCGGCCCGGCGCCCTACCACGTCATTGTTTCCGGCCCGTAACCGCAACTTGGATGATGGGGATACCCATTTTCATCCAAAGCCAGTGGCGCCGCCGGAGCATCGGGCGGCGCCAGTGCTTTGGGGGCGGCCCTCTAATGCGGGGAAGCACTCTGGATTGTCGTGGTCGGCGTTTCTCTTTATCATTCCGAGCGACGTGGGGACGTAGCTCAGCTGGGAGAGCGTCGCGTTCGCAATGCGAAGGTCGGGAGTTCGATCCTCCTCGTCTCCACCATCAATTCCGTCACATGACAAGCTCGCCTAGCTGTGAAGCGTCAAACGGTTGCTTCTTAACGAGTTGGGTCCAGTTGCAGCGTTAGCCTCCGACGTTCAGAGAACCAGACTGGGTGCGAGTAACTATACGGGGCTCGTCCCGATAGCGCGCTGGGGTGGTTAGCGCACTCAGAATTCGCCCGTCAGTACGCGCTGACACAGTCGATCAAGTAATCGGCGATAGCTAACGACGCGGTCGCACCCGGGCTCGGCGCGTTAATGAGATGCAGCGCATTCTCGCCTCGAACGATTTCGAAGTCTTGCACCAGAGTTCCGTCTGGAGCCAGAGCCTGTGCTCGCACGCCGGAGCCACCCGGTCCCAAATGGTGTTCTTCGATCGCGGGAACAAGTCGCTGAAGCGATCGGCAAAACTCGGATCGGCTAAGAGAGCGCTTGAGTTCGAAGAAAGTCATCGAGGGATATCGAGCAATAAAACGCCAGAAGCCACCGTAGCCAAAAGTATCTAATACATCTCTCAGAGAGAAATCGTCGTACCGATAACCTTCCCTGGCTGTGGCGAGCACCGCGTTCGGACCTGCTTCGACGCCGCCGTGGATCATGCGAGTGAAGTGCACCCCCAAGAACGGAAAGCTAGGATTCGGCACCGGATAAATCAGATTTCTGACTAAGCGGCGCCCCTCTTCATTCAACTGATAGTATTCCCCCCGGAAGGGGACAATACGAGTGCTCCGCTTTAGGCCGGAGAGGGCGAGCACCCGATCGCAGTGCAGACCGGCCGCATTTACGAGGAATCCCGCCTCACGGCCGTTCACGGCCCAGCCCGCGGACGTGCGCCGCAGTTCTTCCACTGCGGCACCCGTGATGACTTGTCCACCGCCTGCAATGATGAGTTTCTGTAGTGTCCGGCAAACCGCTGGGTAGTCGACGATGCCTTCTTCTGGCACGCGAACCGCGGCGACGCCGGCGACGTGCGGTTCGATCTCTCGCATCTGCTGTGGACCCAGCCACGACAAGCCTCGTAGTCCGTTGCGCTGGCCTCGGTCGTACAATTCGCGAAGTCGGGGAATTTCCTCATCCGAACACGCTACGACGAGTTTTCCGCAAACTTCGTGAGGGATGGTGTGCTGCTCACAGAACTCCCTCATCTGACGAATGCCTGTGACTGCGAGCTTCGCTTTCAACGACCCCGGTTTGTAATAGAGCCCCGCGTGAAGGACGCCGCTGTTGTGCCCACTTTGATGTGTGCCGACTTCCGGCTCCTTCTCGAAAAGAGAGATTTTGACACCGGGGAATCGTTTGGTAAGCCGGTAACCTACTGCGAGACCAATGATCCCGCCACCGACGATTGCGTAGGAGCCGATTTGAGACATAAGTTGGTTAGTTACTGAGGGAATTTCCGACCGTAATATAGACTGGCTCGTGGCCACATGGGTACGTTGTACTGTAAGCGGACGATCGCAGAGAAACCCAAGGAGTCAACCGATCCAACTTGGCTATACTCCAAGAAGAAATTTTCAGAAACAGCGGTGAGCAAACAATGAGCGTGAGGTACCCCAGTCGACTGCGGGTTGGTGTTATCGGCGCCGGCTCGTTTGCAGAGGTTGGACACATTCCGGGATTGCAATCTCATCCCGACGCGCAGGTCGTTGCCGTGTGCGGTCGCAGGCTCGAGCCGACGCGAGCGCTCGCCGACCGACTGGGTGTCTCGGAGGTCTACACCGATTATCGCGATCTCTGTGCGCGTCCGGACATCGACGCGGTGACCATTGTTACCCCAAACAATCTTCATTGTGCACAAGCCCTCTCGGCCTTCGCTCACGGCAAGCACGTCTTCTGCGAGAAGCCACTCAGCACGAACGTGGCGGAAGCGCGCGCCATGCTGGACGCGGCCGAGCGGGCTGGGCGCATCCATCAAGTCGGCTTCATCTTCCGTTATGGGTATGCTGTCGCCGAACTGCGTCGCCGGATCCAGGCAGGCGATATCGGCCAGCCATACTACTTACGTATCCAATACGATGGATGGGAAGGTCTGGAGTCTGGGCGCAAGGTTGTCTGGCAAGACAAGAAAACTGCAGCGGGCGCGGGAGTTCTTTTCAACATCGGTTCGCACTTATTCGACATCGTCAGGTACGCGGTTGGATCGATCGAAGCGGTGACGGGGTTTCTGCACCACTTGCCACGCAAAGGTGTGGACGGTACGACCGGTGAGCACAGCGCGATCGAGACAGACGAAATCGCTGCGGCTTGGTTCCGCCATGCCGACGGGCTTCGCGGCCAATGGTTCATTGGCCGAATCACGCCACCATTTGGGGACAAGGGTTATCTTGAGGTGATCGGCCCAGAGGGCGCGCTTAAGGCGGGCCTGAGTAGGGGCAGTGTTGACCGCTTGCGGGTATCGCGACCCGGTGCATCAGAATGGCAGGAGTTGCCGCTACCGTCCGAAGCAAGCGACGGTCTGCCTCACTCGCTCGGACGCATGATGCGAAGTTTCGTCGACGCATGTTTGCGCGGACGACTGGTTGCGGGAGATGACGCATCCTTTCTGGACGGACTGGCAGCGCAAGTAGCCATGGAGGCAGTCATTACGGCCGACCGAGAACTCTCTTGGATACATATCTCCGACCACGCACTTGCTTACTGAGTTGGCGGAGGTCATTGCTCGGATGATTTCAGTAAGCCTGTGGCAACGAGCGCATCTGCTGCTGCGGCAATCTCGCGAAATCGAATCCCGGATCTTTCCGCGATGGACAGCAAATCGTGTTGACCGTCCGAAAGATTGAGCACCCACAACAGGGCCATTTCTCCAAAGTCCCTCCGCCGAGTGCCGCCAACTTCGCCGTAGAGCCCACGCTTGCCAAGCCGGGGTTCGCATTTCGGGTTTTGGTTCACGTAGCGACGGTTTCCCTCCAAGACCTGCACCAATTCGATCACCTTGACCAGCGACTCGCCGAGAGAAGAAGGTTGAAGAAAGGCAAGGTCGTCAGCGCTCGTGTGATACTCCGGAAACGTTCCGTGCGGTGATCTCATCAGGCATCCGACTGGAAGGTTGAAGCCTGGCGAGCAGTACTGCCTTTCGTCGTAGCCGTATGGAAAGAACTCTATCGCACGATTGGGACCCTTACTGACGTCAAGGACGTGGAGTGCCGCGCGATCTACCTCAGCGTTCCCGCGACGCGACTTCTTGTATGTGAATGCCCCCGCATCGCCGACGCACGACAGGACGAGGCCGTGGTGTATGCGTGCGGTCGTGGCCTCGTTGAGCGCGAGCCAAGCAACGGGCCCGATTGTACCGGGCATGAACAGGAATCGATAAGAGTACCTGTGTGAAATGCTGAGAAGGCGCTTCGCGAGCGCGACTGCGACCGAGATACCGGATAGATTATCGTTCGCGAGCGAAGGATGGCAGCAGTGGCAGGAAATTAGCACCTCATCGGCCAGCTCTCCGGCAAGGTATGCTTCGCCAAGAGTCATACTTCCCGGGGAGAGCGTCGAGTCTATGCATACGTCGTACTCCCCTTCGGACAGTAGTTCAAGCTCGCGATGCGGGAGACAGAACCCCCAGCTTTCCCTGTAGTAGCTGGTGCGATAAGGAATCCAGTCGGGTCGTTCGGGAAGCGTAAAGAGATGCGGCCTAAGCTCTGTCAGCGACATTTTCTGCCGAATAGGCACACTGTAGCCAACCACGTGGAGATTCTGCTTGCGGAAATCAATGATACGTTCGCCTTGTGCGTTCTTAACGTAAGCATCGTGGATGTTCCACTCGTTGGGCACCGTCCAGTCAAACACTTCGGTGCCACTTGAGATCTCGTGCACCTCCAGTGGAATCTCTCGTCGAATTGTTTCCAAGGTACTGCGCAACCCGCTGCCGCTTATGCTGCGGCAAAGCGGATAGAGTTCAGCAGCCAACGCGTGCATCTCACGGCCTGATGTTTCTGGGTCAAACGTCTGAATGAGTTCGTTCAGGTTCATCTAAGATGCTCATCTGGGAAGCTGATCGGCATCATGCCTCGCGTGAAACCGAATTGACCTCGCGCCCACAATGCTGCGACACTCTCGGCCAAGCATTTCCCGAAGGTACTTTAAGGTGAAGGCAAGCCGCGCACGCAACTACTCTGCCAGTGACGCCCCAGTGCGAGCAGTTCCTCCCTTTCGGCAGGCTACGCTCGCCGAGGACAACCATCAAGAGGCCACTCTGATAGGGCAGCGTGGAGGGTTCAAAGCCGTTCCGCCGGGGTGCGCTCCCGCGACGCACACTTCGACGCCACCGCTTATCTTCGGCATGATGTTGGGGTTGGAGCCCGGATATATAATGCGGCTCTGTCCTTGAGTCCCTCCTTCAAAATGCACGCCGATAAAATTCCTTGCCGTTTCTGCGAAGCGCCGTTGGTTCACACGTTTGTCGATTTAGGTACGTCTCCGCTTTGTCAGAAGCATGTGGAGCCAGACGACGTCGCTAAGATGGAGCCGTTTTATCCTCTTCATGCGTATGTCTGCGAGCGCTGTTTCCTCGTTCAACTCGATGAGTTCGTGTCTCCTGGGGCAATCTTCGGAGACGGTGCGTACGCATACTTTTCATCATACTCGGATAGTTGGCTGGCACACGCTCGAGAGTACGCCGATGTCGTCGGCGAACGGTTTGGGCTTAGCTCACAGAGCCACGTTGTCGAGATTGCGAGCAACGACGGCTATCTTTTGCAATGGTTTGTAAGAAAAGGTATCCCAGTATTGGGTGTGGAGCCGGCAGCCAATACAGCCATGGTCGCGCGGGAGCGCGGCATACCAACTGTTGTACAGTTCTTCGGAACGGACACTGCGAAAGCGCTTGCCATGCAGGGTAAGCAGGCTGATCTTTTATTGGGAAACAACGTTCTCGCACACGTTCCCAACCTAAACGACTTTGTTGGCGGAATGAAGATTCTCCTGAAGCCGTCTGGGGTCATAACCATGGAGTTTCCGCACCTCCAGCGGTTAATCGAAGAGAATCAGTTTGACACGATATATCATGAGCACTTCTCGTATTTCTCATTCGTAACAGTGGAGCGCGTATTCGCTGCGCATGGCTTGACGATCTTCGATGTGGAGGAGTTGTCCACTCACGGCGGATCACTTCGCATCTACGCTCGCCATGTGTCGGATTCAACGAAACCAGCTACCGAGCGAGTTAGGCTGCTTCGTGCGCGCGAGGTGGCGCTCGGATATGAGGATCTCGCTGTGTATGCAGGGTTCGGGGAGCGAGTGAAGGAGACAAAACGCAAGCTGCTGACCTTTCTGATTGAAGCAAAGCGTGAGGGAAAACGGGTTGTCGGCTATGGTGCACCGGGAAAGGGGAACACGCTCCTCAACTATTGTGGCATCCGCACGGACTTTCTTGACTACACGGTCGACCGCAGTCCGCACAAACAGGGAAGATTTCTACCTGGAACGCGCATCCCGATACTTGGGCCGGAGCGCATCGAGCAGACAAAGCCCGATTACGTACTAATTCTTCCTTGGAACCTTAAGGACGAGATCACGGCGCAGATGGCTCATATCCGCTCATGGGGCGGGCGCTTTGTTGTCCCGATTCCGTCAGTGAGTGTATTGGCCTAAAGGAATCCAGCGAGTTCCAATATGAAGGTTGTGCTGTTCTGTGGTGGCTTGGGGCTGAGGTTGCGGGAGTTCTCAGAGGCTTTACCAAAGCCGATGGTGCCGATTGGGCATCGTCCCATTGTCTGGCATCTCATGAAGTACTACGCGCATTATGGCTACAAGGATTTTATCCTATGCCTTGGCCACAAGGCTGATGTGGTGAAGAGCTATTTCCGGAGCTACGACGAGACAGTCTCAAATGACTTTGTCCTGCGCGAAGGCGGTCGTAAGGTCGAATTACTGAATACTGATATTCAGGACTGGTCCATTACGTTTGTCGACACCGGCATGCATTCCAATATCGGTCAGCGTCTGCGCGCCGTGCGGCGGTACTTGAAGGACGAGCCTTGCTTTCTCGCCAATTACAGTGACAATCTCTCTGATGTACCGCTTCCAAGTCTGATCGACTTCTTCAAGCAGCAAGACAAGGTGGCGAGTTTTCTCTTGGTTCGCCCACCCCAGTCCTTTCATGTGGTGAAGACAGACGCCACGGACCGAGTGGTCAGTATTGATGCGGTAACTGCCTCAGATATGTGGATCAACGGTGGGTTCTTCTGCTTAAAGCAGCAGATTTTTGACTACCTCGATGAAGGAGATGAACTTGTCGTCGAGGCCTTCCAGAAGCTGATGTCGAAGCAGGAGTTAGTTGCCCATAGGCACCCTGGCTTTTGGGCTTGCATGGACACGTTCAAGGAGCGCCAAATGCTTGACGATCTGTGCACGAGAGGCGAGGCGCCTTGGGAGGTGTGGCGCCACACGAGACCATAGCGAGACTACGTCCCTAGTTATGGATTTCCATTTGTTTAGGGAAGAGATGATTCAGTTTCACCCCGACAAGCTAGGGCGCCTGTTGTGCCTCGGCGCGCATGCGGACGACATAGAGATCGGAGCGGGTGGCACCATTCTCCGGCTTCTTCGAGAGCACCCTGGGGTCACCGCCCACTGGGTGGTGTTCAGTGCTGCTGGCCACCGCGACGAAGAGGCGCGGCTGAGCGCCGGTTGCTTTCTGGCGCAGGCCGGACGGCAAAGCGTAGCCATTCATCGTTTCGACGATGGCTTCTTCCCGTACCAAGGTCAGTCGATCAAGCAGGCGTTCGAGTCTCTGAAGAGGGAGGTCGAACCGGACCTTATATTGACCCACAGTGCATCGGATGCGCACCAAGACCATCGGCTGATAAACGAACTCACGTGGAACACATTTCGACGGCACACCATACTTGAGTTCGAGATCCCGAAGTATGATGGGGATCTTGGTAGACCGAATGTCTATGTTCCGATATGCGAAGAAGACTGCAAGCGCAAGATTGAGTACTTGCGGCTAGCTTTCGCCACCCAGGCTGACAAGCACTGGTTTGATGAGGACACGTTCTGGGCAATGCTTCGGTTACGTGGGATTGAATGTGCTGAGCGTCACGCGGAAGCATTCTTCGCACGAAAGCTTGTCCTTTGAATCACGATGACTGCACGGGTCGCCTCGGTTCGGATCTCTACATTTTGCAGAGGAACGCGTTGCGCAACGCTGTGCGCGTAACCGCGCCATCCCCGACGATTCCGCAACCGAAACATCTCCGATAGCGAAGCTCGATGGTTTTGCGGGTAGCACGAACCCAGGTGCGTGTGCGTCCACACCTCACTATCTGGATCGGCAAATGGTGCGGCATTTTGCTCCAACTTTCGATCACCGCTAACTTGGTGGGATGCGACGAGAGCGGCTCGTCTGCGTCGTCGTCGGCGTTGTCCGTCACCCCAAAGCTTGCGGCGGTTACTACGTCTCAAAGCGCACAATTTCAAGCTAAGAGTAGTCCACGCGATGTGCTGAGCTGGAATGTGGACGGTATCAACGGGGGAAGCACCACCGTCGGAACCATTACACAGCGCGGGTTGTATTCCGCGCCGCGCAGTGCCGGGAACCATGTCATTACCGTCCGCCGGGGCGGGGAAGTCGCACGAGCCGGCGTTTCCGTCACCGATCTCAGTGGCGTCTTTACCGGGCGCTATGATAGCCAGCGCACTGGCCAAAATCGTCTTGAGTATGCATTAAGACCAGGCACCGTAAGCCCGTCGACATTTGGGAAGATCTTTTCATGCTCCGTGGATGGGGCCATATATGCGCAGCCTCTCTATGTCGCGAATCTGCGGATCGCTGGTGGAACGCGTAACGTAGTGTTCGTTGCAACCCAGCACAACAGCGTATACGCGTTTGACGCCGATCGAAGACCTTGCCACGTTTACTGGCAGCGAAAGTTCGTAGACCAGACTTACCTGAAACTTCCGAGGGAAGTTACTCCCGTGCCGCCCGCAAGAACCGGGAATAGTTGGGACATAAAGGGTGAGATTGGGATCACAGGGACACCAGTCATCGATCCAGCCACTGAAACTCTTTACGTCGTAACCAAGACCAGAGAGAAGAGTCTTCTGGGACGGGCGCTTGCATTCGTGCGCAAGGAAACCGACGGCGCACAGTACCGTCAGCGGCTACACGCTCTCAATCTTGCCGACGGCGTCGAGAAATTCAACGGACCTGGGGAGATATCTGGCGCGCTTTCAGTGCCGGGTGGTGGCGAGCCCGAAGATATGCTTTGCCCAAGCCCCGAAGGTCAAGTGGCGTTCTGCTCCATCCACCAGCATCAAAGACCTAGCCTGCTCCTGCTGGGCGGCAAGGTCTACGTCGCGTGGGGTTCGCATGGCGATGTCAAGCCGCATTATCATGGATGGGTGATCGGCTACAACTCATCGAATCTCTCAGAGCAACCGGTCCTCTTCAATACCTCGCCAAACGGTGCTGGCGCGGGAATCTGGCACATGGCGGGTGATGACGAGAATGTCTACATCATAACTGGCAATGGACTCTTCGATGGCGAGAAACCTCGCGTCAACTTTGGAAACAGCTTCATCAGGCTAAGCAGCGCGGGTGGCAAGCTCGCTGTCGCGGGTTTCTTTACCCCTTTCAATCAGGACGAACTAAATCCACTCGACCTTGATTTGGGCTCTGGCGGTCCACTTGTACTGCCTGACTCTGTGGGGTCGAAGTCGCATCCGCATTTGCTCATCGGAGGAGATAAATCCGGCCAACTTTATCTGTTGGATCGTGACGCGATGGGCGGATATTGCAGGGGTTGCGTGAGCAACTCGAACATCGTGCAGCAGGTAGCACTGGATGGGATTGACGAACCCTGCGTGGTTTGCGGCATATTTGCCACACCCGCGATTTGGGAAGGAAGGCTGTACGTGCAGGCTGTGCGAGACTATCTTAAGTCCTACTCAATTAGCGATGCTCGCGTTACCCTGAAGCCAACGTCCATTTCAAACCAGAGGTTCGGGTACCCTGGTGCATCGCCAGCGGTGTCTTCGCTCGGCGCAACGAACGGGATAGTCTGGGTGATCGATTCGTTCATGCATGGTACGCCCACGGGAGGCTACTGGCAGAACGGCAAACCTTCTCCGTGGCCGGCTGCCAAGAGCGGTCCAGCGGTACTGCACGCGTATGATGCGCTAGACCTGACGAAAGAGCTGTGGAACAGTGGTCAAGCTCAAGATAATCGGGACCAAGCGGGCCACGCCGTGAAGTTCACTGTACCCACAGTGGCCAATGGAAAGGTGTACGTCGGGACGCAGACAGAACTTACTGTCTACGGATTGCTGTCCGACTGATCGTGGTGGAGGTTGTGCGCAGAGGCTTGCCGCATCGGCAGATTAGCGGGGCTTGACCAGACACTACCCCAGAAGGCGGCGTGCCTCGCCTACGATATCACCCACTGTCTGGAACGACTCGACGTCCGCAACACCGAACTTGATGCCGAGTTCCATCTCCACTGAAACGACAAAGGTCACATACTTGAACGAGTCCCAATCCGGGACATCGCTCCGTGTTGTATCCATTTTCAGCACGACCGAGTCGTCTCCCAGAAGATCACGAAGGATCCGGGTGAATGTGGCGAGCAATTCTTGATCTGTCACGTTACATGGTCCTTCGAGTGATAAAGGTGGGGCGAGGCACGTAGTCGCCGAGGCGCAGGAGCCAGCAAGTATTCGCTTGCTCTCCACAAAGATCGGCGCGCCTTGAGAATCCGAGTGTTCCGTATAAGTCGCGCACGACGCCGTTCTTCTCCGTCGGAATGTAATCGCCGCGAAGCAGACAGGCGCCACGGGCACGTGCGAATTCGACGGCGATATTCATCACTTCAAGTTCGAGCTGACGACCGAACACTCGGCAACTCATTACCCACGTGTCGATCTCGAGACAGTCACGGTTCTCGGGTATTTGACGCATGACCACGACGCTCACCAAACCGTTATCCCCGAATCGATCCACGAGCCGAAAGTGAAGTACCAGATTCTCTGGAGAATTGGTGAGCCGCGCGACTTCCTCAGCCGAGTATCGACGCGTGGTCATATTGAACTGATTTGTTTTGTTGATGAGCTGAGTGGTTCTAGCGAGATCGACCGGTGTAACGGGGCCGAACTCCAGCCGCATATCGAGGCCGCTGAGAAAGGTTTCTATTCCTTGAGAGCCAGCACGCAGGGACTCGCGTTCGGCGTTCGCAGCATACTGATCCGAGCGGTCGCGATCCTCGTTGGTGAAACTCACCGACTCGAAATAGCCCGCCTCGGCAATGCAACTCACGTAATGAGCTGGATCCGAAGGTAATTCCGGTACCGCCACCATCGGCAAGCTTTCGCGAATTCGGGCGCGTTCGACGGGATTGTCGTCAACGAACACCAAGCTGTCGAGGCCGATATTCAGCTGCTGCGCGATTGCCCTCAGGTTTTGCGCCTTGTCCTCCCAGTTCGCCACAAACGCCGCAATGTCCGACCGTTTGAGGACCATCTCGGGATGATCGCGGAACACTGCCTCAGCGACTGCCGCTTCGTTCTTGGAGCAGACCGCAAGAATGATTCCGCGCGTCTTCAGCATCTTTGCGTAGCGTTGCAGAGCCAGATGAGCTTCGCCGAGGGCGCTGCCTTCGCCGAGCACTATTCCGTCCATGCCATCGTCCCCGATTACACCTCCCCAAAGGGTGTTGTCGAGATCAAGCACCAGGCATTTCTTTGATTGCCCGCGCTGGGCTGCAATCACTCTTGAAAGCAATTCGCCGTAAGTCGGGGCTGCTTGGGGCGCGATCTCAATCTTGCCCTGAAGCCAGCGTGCGACGTCGAACCAAGCGTTGATTCCGTCGCGGGCGCTTGCCCGCGACACATCGAGAAGCAGTACATCGTTCAGTTGAGCGGATTCCGCGACTCTGTCGTTCAAGCGCGCTACCAACCGTGTCGGGGTACTTGAGACGAGCCGATCGTAACTTCCGAAGAGAGGTTCATAAACATCCAAAAACGTCTGTTGAATGACCACCGCGCTAAGACCATTCTGCGCGGTGCGCCACAGGCTACGAAGCTCTTCAATGGTCTGTGTTACGACACTCTCTGCTTTCTCTGAAGTTGCACTCGGTGCCACCTGCACCAACGTCTCTCGCGCGGTAAGCGAGAGCACGACTACCTCCGGTGCGAATGCTTTGAGGGGGGAGTCTGGAGAAAGAATGTCTTGTCGGTACTGTCCAAAGCTACTTTTATAGATTTCGAATCGAATTCCTCTTCGCAAGCCAGCAACACGGATCGCCGGAAGGAGATGATCGATCGTACAGGAAGACAGAACCGCTAGCCGCATACGCGTGAACCCCGCGACATCTTCCTGAGATACCTGGCGCAGGGCATTATCGACCTGAATCGTTTCGAGAAATGCCAGTCGCGGTTGCGCTAGGCGAGCAAGTTCCTTCAAGCGCTCCTCTGCGGCGCCTACCGCACCGGCGGCTCGGAGTTTTTCCCGAAAGTCCTCTGCCCTTTGCTTGTTCATCTCGGAACCGGAAATACCAAGTGGAGTTAACCCCTGCGGGCCGCCCTGCTATCTGGAGGCGTATTGGGCTCATTTAGACACTCTCGAATTCTTGGGCCCGCAGCGTCGAAGAACGCACGCGACCACTTCTCGGCACTTGGGCGGTCGAGGTGAGAACCATCGAATGTCTTCAGGTCATCTAGCTTCGGGGCTATCAAGGTTACGCCGAGTGCCGAGGCAATCGCCGCAGCCTCTGATCTCTTTGTTGCTTCCGAAGGGGCGAGGGTCAGAAGCACGCAGTGACGGTCAACTGGCAGATGACTTAGGAAATCGGCCCCCAATGCAGAGAAGCGACTCCACTGGTCAGCCTCACCGGCCGGCCCATCCGCCGTGGTCTTGGCGACGGCGTTCCAGACCGCGGTCGAGCCTTCAAGTTCCCAAGAGCCGTTGATCCGGGATCGAAAGAAGGCGGGGCGAGTCCCGCACAGGGACGGCACCGTAGTGCATACATGCTTATGAACGGACTGCCAAAACTGCTTATCCTCGTATCGACTGCGTGCATCGCTTTCGTGCAGAATCTGCTTCGCGGGCGCCGTTTCACGTGTGTCATCGAAGAATCGGTCAGCATTGATGACATACACTTTTGCGCGCGGATTAACTTTTTTGAGCAGTGGTGCTGCAAACAGGACATTCTCGGTATAGCTGAAGCCCAACAAGTAATATGGGACGCCGAGTTGCGCAAACCACCTACGTGTCTCCTCGGTCGAGAATGCGAACTGCATTCTGCTGCTTCCAAGAAATAACACATCCGCCGCCGCGGCAGAACGACGGGCTTCCGGCTCGAGATTGAACCAGAACGCGCCGTGGTCGAAGTCTGCGTACCCCGTGGTTTCACAGTGGGCTAGGTAATAGTTGGGGCCGTACCCACCGGCTGGACAGGCGAAAACGCCCTCGCCCCGCAGTTTGTAAGCAACGCTGCCGAGCAGGCTGCAGATGAGTATCAAAATATAGAGACCGGGCTTCGCGGCAAAAAGGGTCGTGCCGACACTGTTGAAAGAACCACTACTAGGGCTGGCAAATGAGGGAGACTGCATAACGGTTGGAGTCAGTTTGGGTCATTCTGAAAAGTGCACGAGCACAAAGAACAGGCGAGAAAATAGTAATCGTTGCTAGCAGCACAGAACTGATCATCGATGCCTATTCGTTTCCAACCTGTTGCTTGGTGTCGCTTCGTCCTAGAACTGCCAATATAGGAACTCACTCTTGCCCCCCAGCTTTAACATCGCGGATACCGTGACGGCGGACATTACCAATGCCCAGGAAAGCGTCGGCCGCCACGCCAGCATCTTCGCCCAACCACCGAGATCGCGGTGTTTGACGCCGATTGCGGGTTCGAAACTCGACAGCATTTCCAGCGAGTTAGGAAGCGCAAGTGCAATCACCAGCAATCCAATGATCCAAGTGATCGTTGTGAGGAACTCCGCGCCGCTGCCCCCGACGGTCGGAGAAGCTACGACGATCGAGCTCAGAAGATGTGTGAAGGGTCCCAAGCGGTCAAAGATCTGCTGTGGCAAGACGATACCGTTGAAGCCGATCATACCTTGCAGCAGGTCGGTGGCAGTCCCCACCGAAGGCGATCGAAACAGCACCATTGCGACAACAACTGCGAGGAAGGTCAGCATGAACCCAACCGGCCGCATGAATCGGTGATAGCTCTCCTTATCGCGCCACATTTTCGGGCCGACGATACGCCAAGCGTGGTTTACCGAGAGATAAATACCGTGCAGCAGACCCCAAAGCAGGAACACGTATCCGGCACCGTGCCAAAGACCCGAAATCAACATCGTAAGGACGGTGGGCCCGGCCAACAGGTGGAAGTACGCTCCGCCGATTCGCGCGTTGCGTCCACCGAGAACAGACTTTCCTGCAGCCAGTCGCCGCCGCGTTAGCCAGAGAACGAGAGGATTGTAAAGATAAGCGGTGAGAAAACGCGTCAAGGTTATGTGCCAACGCAACCAGAAATCGATGATGCTGGATGCCTTGAGTGGCGAATCGAAGTTGGGAGGCAGTCGCACACTGAAGCAGCGAGCCAGTCCCAGAGCCATGTCCGTGTATCCGGAGAAGTCGAAGTAAATCTGAAGGGTAAAGCCGACCGCCGCTATCCACGCCGGGAAAAGTGAGGCGTCGCCGCCTATCGCAACAGAATCGTAGATCGGTGAAACATGGGCTGCCAAGCCATCAGCGAGCACCACTTTCTTGAAGAGACCCATGAGGAACAGGGTGAGGCCAACCGCGACGCCTTCCTTATCAAAGCGACATGTTGTCTTCTGGAACTGGGGCATCATCTCGCGATAGTGCACGATGGGCCCCGCGATCAATTGCGGGAAAAACAGAACGAACAGGCAGTAATCTTTCAGCGTGAAAGACTCAATGCGACGAGCGTGTACGTCGATCAGGAACGCAATCTTTTGAAAGGTAATGAAGGAGATCCCAAGTGGTAGGATAACCTGCTCAATGAAGAAATGCGTGCCGGCGACGTCATTCGCAACTGTGCTGAAGAAGTTCACGTACTTGAAGTAGCCTAGAAAAGCGAGGTTGAAAACGATACCGAATCCGAGAACCCATCGCGCCGTGGAGGCGTGCGCCGGATTCGATCGAAGTCGAAGAAGGGTGCGGGCGAGAGCAAAGTTGATGAGAATCGATGGAGCGATGATTAAAACGTTGATCGGGCGCCACCAAGCGTAAAACACCAACGATGCACAAATTAGCCAACAAAGGGACCACTCGCGCGAAATCCTTCCCAGCAGAAAAAATACAGCCAAGGTCGTCGGCAAGAACACGAAGATGAATTCGTATGAGTTGAAGAGCATTAGCGGCAGGACTTCGGGAAGGGCGGTGATTGAGCGGAAACGCCGGAACTCGCGCGGAGCGAGTCGGAATGTATCTCGACGTGAGCACGTTGTACGGGCTGCGCGATCGACGGCCGACCGCCGCAGCGGGAACAGGACCCTCGAAGCATGCGATTTCCTACGTGCAGGCAGATCATAGTGTGGTTGCAAGCAACGCGCCAGAGGGCGTGTCTCAAGACCACAGTCCCAGTCGAAAACTGCTTTGCACAATTCAACACATTTGTCGATCGGTCAGTCGCTGACCTTGTGCGCGCCCAAGCTGCGAAGTGGACCACGCCGGTGGAGTATGGAACGCCGATTGCTCTTGGCGGCTTGTTTTGAAAGTGTAGGCCGTTAGCTACTACCCTCAGTTGCTGATGCTTCTCCCGGAAAAAAACTGGTGGTCGACTTTGAACGATTGATCGGGCAGTTCGTGGTTAGCGCGGGAAGCTATAGGGGCCCGCGCAACTGGATATGCGACCGCATCGGAGACTGGCATTTGGCAAGGCATGCGGCGTTGCCGGCAATGCGATTGCTCGGCGAGCAGAGCCGTCCCGTCGGCTGGTTACTGGGCTATCCGGTCAGCGAGGCGGGCAAGCTCATCGTCGACGGCGAGGGCGTAATAATTCCTGCACCTTCGTTGGCCTCTGAAGAGGCGCTGGAAGCATCCATTTACTCATTCGGGGGCCGCTTCGCGGCTGTGGTGCTGACCTCCTACCCACGCTTTTATCTCGATCCTTTTGGCTCGCTGTCGGCGGTCTACTGCGCACATCAGCGCATGGTCGCGTCCACCGAAAGTTTGATTCCGTATGATCGACTGAGCGGTGATCGAGGCGAACTTGCGCTCGAAATTGGTATCCCGCATACGGAGGGTATGTATCCCCTGGACATGACCTTACGTCTGGGGGTCGAGCGCATCCTGCCGAATCATTACCTGGACCTTTGCGAGTGGCGCACGATTCGACACTGGCCCAGGCAACCACTGCAACCTCACCCTGTGGAGGAGGCGATCGGCGAGATTGCATCTCTGCTCAAGCGGCAAATCGGCGCGGTGGTTGCAGCAACGCCCACCTACCTCAAACTCACGGCCGGATGGGACTCAAGAATGCTTCTCGCGTGCGCGCGCGAGTGGGCGCCGAAACTTGAACTCTTTACTGCCGAGATCGGTGACGAAGGCGCGGCCAACGACTGCGATACCGCGCGACGAATCGCGAGCCGCTTCGGCCTCAGGCACCGCGTACTCCGGCGCGAACCGGCGCGGGACGAAGACCTTGAGGAGTGGATGTTCCGGATCGGCTATTCAACCAGCGAACGCCGCGGTTGGCAGGCCGTGACCATGTACAAGCACCTCCCAGGGAACCATGCTGTGCTTGCGGGCAACGCGGGGGAGGTAGCGCGCGCCTACTACTGGAATGACACCGATACGGAAAACAGTGCCATAACGCCCGAGCGTCTCCTTGCCTACTGTGGCTGTCCGCTCGAGGACGCCACCGCGGCGCGCGCGCAAGCTTGGTTGGACGGGGTTCCCACTGCCAATGCATTGGAGATCCTCGATCTGTTCATGATCGAGCAGGATATGGGGTGTTGGGCTTCGGTGATTCAGTATGCTGAGTGTGACCCCGGTTTTGCGATCTTTCCGCTCTGCCACCGTCGAATTGTCGAGCGGATGCTAGCATTGCCCGCACCATATCGGCGCGCGGGGCGCCTGCCGCGCGACATCATCGCGCGCGAATGGCAGGCTCTCTTGGAGTGGCCCATCAATCGACCGGTCGGCGCCACGCGAATCAAGTTCAAGCTTAAGCGGGCGATCAGGAAGGCGAAGCGCTTATTGGGCGACCCCGCCGCGACCATCAGCAAGGGCCGGGGGCTAGCTTCGCGGTGAACCTAGTCAATTCGGTGGTAGATTCATCCTCATTGACTCAGCGCACGCCACGCAGCGGAAGCGGATGGTTCACAGGAAACCGGACTTCATTCCGGGCGCGGAGGAAGCAGTCGTGCACGGGTGCTCCGGGCAGTTTGCGGCGGGTAAGAGGAGCGGTTGATGCGCAGTCGAGCAGTTTCTAACGCCCGCTGGATCGCGGTCTCCCGGGCAGTGTCAGTTGCTGTGCAACTGCTCAGCGTGATGTGGCTTGCGCGCCTCTTGACACCGGCTGACTACGGGGTTGTGGCGCTGGCGCTGGTAGTGACCAATCTGGCCAACTTGGTGCGCGATATGGGTACCGGGCTCGCCCTTATCCAGAAGCGGGATCTCAATGATGAGTCGATACTGACCGCCTTCTGGTTCACCGTCGGGTTGGGTGGAATTCTGGGGTTGCTGGTAGTGGGGTTGGCGCCCGTCGTGGGAAGTGCGTTCGATGCGCCGGCGGTCAGGGGTGTGCTCTGGATGCTGGCTCTGACCTTCCCCGTACTTGGCTCGACGACTGTGCACCAGGCGCTGCTGGAACGCGACTCGCGGTTTCCATTGCTTGCGCGTGTCGAGGCCGTATCCGCTGTGATCGGCTTGGCCGTAGCGGTGAGCACGGCGTACCTCGGGGCTGGGGCGTACAGCCTGGCGCTGGGCTCGGTGGCGCAGGCGGTGGTGTCTTCGACTCAGCTCTGGATCGCGTCACCGCTTCGCCCACGCTGGTTGTGGAGTGGCCAGGAACTCCGTGAGATTCGTCGCTTCAGCGACCACCTGGTCGGTTTCAACATCATCAACTATTTTTCGCGCAATGCGGACAGCATGATCATTGGCCGATTTCTCGGGGCGGACAGCCTCGGGATGTACTCACTTGCCTACAAGATCATGCTGTTTCCGCTGCGGAACCTGACTTTCGTCGCCTCGCGAGCGCTCTACCCTGTAATGAGTCGGCAGCAGGCGGCGCCTGCGGAAGTGGCGGACCTCTACCTGAGGACGCTGTCGGTGATAGCCTTCGTGACAGCGCCGATGATGGCTGGGCTTTTGGTGTTGCGAGACCTGTTCATCGCTGTACTCCTCGGCAGCAAGTGGGCGGCGATGGGCGAGATTCTCGTCTGGCTCGCCCCAGTCGGCTTCATTCAGTCGCTCACGAGTACGACGGGGTCGGTTCTGATGGCCCGTGGTCGAACCGACGTACTCTTTTATCTTGGTATCGTCGGTACCATCCTTGTGGTCGCAGCGTTCGGGATCGGGGTCAAGTGGGGCGTCGCTGGGGTTGCGGCGGGCTATTTCGTCGAGAACGCCGTCGAGTTCATCCCCGTTTTCTACATCGTCTTCAGGGAACTCGGCGAGGATCTCTCGCGGTTCTTCCGAACAATCACGGTGCCGGTGGCGATTACGGCGGTGATGCTCGTGGCAGTCTGGAGCTTCCGGGAACTCGTTGTTGCGGGGTCAGGGCTTTCCGAACTGGTTCAGCTGATCATTCTTTCCCTAGTGGGGGCCGTGACCTACGCCGGACTCGGATTCATATTCGCCCGCCAGTCCTTCGGCGACTTCTTCCGTTTCTTTGGCCGACGGCGCGCGGCGCACGGCGCAGCCTGATCTGCTGACCGCAGTTACCTTTACATGCGGCGACCTGCCGCTTAAGCTTCGCCGCCATGAATGCGCTAACCCTTCACGTTCTGCGCGCCCTGTCGAATGTGGAATACCGGTCGGGCGAGGCGCTCGCCCATGCATTCGGCGTTAGCCGTGGAACGATCCATAATGCGCTCAGCGGGCTCGAAGGGCTCGGTGTGCTGGTCTCGCGCTCGCGCGGACTGGGTTATCGTCTCCACGATGCAACGTGCTGGCTCGATGGTGCCCGTATTCGGGACGCTGCGGGCGATGCGGCAGCGACAATCGCCGTCAGCGTGGAGGCAAGCTGCGAGTCGACGAATACGGTGCTGTTGGATCGTGCGCGTGCCGGTGCCGCCAGCGGAACGGTCGTCGCTGCGGAGTTGCAGACCCAGGGGCGCGGCCGGCGTGGCCGAAGCTGGGAGTCTGCGCTGGGCGCGGCAATCACGTTCTCGATGTTGTGGCGCTTCGAGCGCGGAGTGGCAGCACTCTCAGGGATGAGTCTCGCTGTCGGCGTGGCTATCGTGCGTGCCCTGCGCGGACTCGGCGGGCAGGCCGTGATGCTCAAGTGGCCGAACGACATCGTTCTGGCGAACGGGAAGCTCGGCGGCATCCTGATCGAAGTCGAGGGCGACGCGCTGGGACCCAGCACCGCTGTAATCGGCGTTGGTCTCAACGTGCGCCTGTCGACCGCGCTCAAGAGTCGTATCGACCAGGCAGCGGTCGATCTCGTGGATGCCGGTATCGGCACGCTGGATCGCAATGCCATTCTGGGCGTGCTGCTCCGTGAGCTGTGCGGCACGTTGGTGGCCTTCGAACGGGACGGCTTCGCCGGGTTCCGGCCAGAATGGCAGAGCTATCACGCGCATCAGGACCGCCCCGTCGCGCTTCTGCGGTCCGATGGGGTCACGGAAACCGGAATTGCGCGGGGTGTTTACGACGACGGCGCCCTTCTTCTCGAAAGTGGAGATACGGTCAGGCGGTGCTTGGCGGGGGACGTGAGCTTGCGCACGTGACATGACCGTGCTTGCAATTGACATCGGCAACAGCCGGATCAAGTGGGGATGCCACGACGGGACGCGGTGGGTCGGTACAGGCGCCGTGGATCACGCGTCGGCGACTGCCTTGGAGCACGCATGGGCTGGACTTCCGGCGGTGGTCCAGGCCATCGGATCGAACGTGGCGGACCTTGGTCTTGCGCGCCGTCTGGGCGCGACTCTCACGCCTCGTGGGACACCGCCCATCCGCTGGATCAGCAGCAAACCGGCGCAGTTTGGCGTGCGCAATCTGTACGTCGACCCCTCGCAACTCGGCACGGATCGCTGGGCGGCGTTGATCGCTGCACGGGCGATGCACCCGAGTGCGTGCGTCGTGGTGGCGGCCGGTACTGCGGTGACCATTGATGCGCTCACCGCCAATGGTGATTTCCTAGGCGGTCTTATCTTGCCCGGACTGTCGCTTATGTCCGCGACGCTTGCACGCGACACGGCCCGATTGCCCGACAGCGTAGGGACCTACACGGATTTTCCGCGCGCGACTGCGGACGCAATCGCAAGCGGTGCGATCGACGCCGTCGCCGGCGCGGTACAACGCGTCGTGCAGCGGCTGCAGGAGCGCGAAGGTGCGCCCGTGGCTCTGATTGGAACGGGCGGTGCAGTCGGGTCCGTCGTGCCGCACCTCCCGCAGGCAGTGCGCGTGGTGGAGAATCTGGTGCTGGAGGGCTTGCTCGTCATCGCCGCCGAATCGTGAAACTGATCCCGATCGTTCTGTTGCTCGCGAATCTTCTTGTCGCCGCGTCATTCCTGATGGGAGGTGAAGATGTCTCGCGGACCGGCGACCGGCCGCAGCAGCAAATCCACCCTGAGGCCATCCGCATCATCGGTATCGACCGCGAGCCCCGCTCCGCGCCCGAAGCAAGGGTCGCCGAGCAAGCGCAGGAGCCCCGCGTCGTATGCGCCAACTGGGGAAGCTTTCCGGAGAGCCAGGTGGCTGTCGTGGAGGCCCGGCTTGCTTCGCTCCAGTTCGGAGCGCGGCTCTCGCGCACCACGACCGCGGCCACGACCAACTATCTCGTCATCATTCCGCCGATCCCAGCACGCGCTGACCTCAACGCGCGGTCAGAGGAACTGAAGCGCCTCGGCGTCACCGATCAATTCGTCATTAACGACGGGGACCTGCGTAACGGCATCTCGCTCGGCTACTTCAGGAGCGAAGAGGCCGCGAACCGCCAACTGGCCTATCTCAAGGCCAAGGGTATCGAGGACGCAATCGTCAAACCCAAGCCTTCGGGCAATCTCACCGTCACGCTCCACATGAAGGACGTGACCGCGGCCGAACGCAGCGCGCTGGAGGGGATTGCCGGTGGTGTCTCGGGCGCGGAGCTTAGCTTCCCGCCGTGCCCGGTCCCTGGCCCCGGCTGAGTCAGGGAAAGAGCTTTCCCAGGATTCAGCACGTTCGCCGGATCGAATACCTGCTTTACCTTGCGCATCAGCGCGATGGTCGCCGCATCGAGTTCTTTGCCGATGAACGCGCGCTTTTCGCTACCCACTCCGTGTTCGCCCGAGAGCGTGCCTCCCAGCGCGACCACGAGATCGAAGACTTCTTCGAGACAGGCTTCCGCGCGCCGGAGCTCGTCTCCGCGGCCGGGGTCGACCAGCAGATTGACATGGATGTTGCCGTTGCCGCCGTGGCCGAAATTGACGTTCGCTACACGGTGTTTGGCCGCGAGCCCGGCGAGGCCGTCCAGAAATGCCGGCAGCCGCGAGACTGGCACCGCCACGTCTTCGTTGATCTTTTTCGGCGCGATGTCGCGCAGCAGGGGTGAGAGAGCCTTGCGCGCCGGCCACAGCTGGCCGCTGTCGCGGCTGGTTTCGGTGCCGACAAGGCCCGCGTTGCGACACGCGTCGAGCACGGCAGCCGTCGAATCCCGGACTTCCTGATCCGATCCGTCGACCTCGATCATGAGGGTCGCCTGCGCGCTGTCGGGCACCAGCCCGGGGTGGTGAGTACGCAGCAGCGAGAGCGATCCGGCATCGAGAAATTCCAGGGCGCTCGGTGTTCGTGGCTGGCCCATCACGGCTACGATCGCCGCGGCGCAACTCGCGACGTCGCGGTAATGCGCGGTGAGACCGCCCACGGCTGCCGGCTTCGGTGTGAGCTTGAGCGTCGCCTCGACGATGACGGCGAGTGTCCCCTCGGAGCCGATGATGAGCCGGGTGAGGTCGTAGCCGACCACACCCTTGGTCGTGTAGCAGCCGGTCCGGACAAGGTCGCCTGAGCCGGTCACCGCCTTCAGCCCGAGCACATGATCGCGGGTCGTGCCGTACTTGACCGCATGCGGCCCGCCGGCGCAGGTGGCGAGATTGCCGCCGACGCTGCAGTAGGACGCGCTCGACGGATCGGGTGGCCAGAAGTAACCATGCGCCGCCGCCGCGTCTTGAACCTCCTGATTCAGCACGCCTGGCTCGACGATCATCACGCGATTTGCCGGATCCATGCTGACAATGCGCCGCATGCGTTCGAGCGAGAGGACGATGCCGCCCTCGTTCCGGCAGACTGCCTCCAGCCGTGCCGGTGCCGCGCCCGCGTGCCACGAGCGGAACACCGAATTCGTTGCACGCGCCGACGATCGCTCGCACTTCCTCAGCGGATTCCGGAAAGCTCGACCGCATCCGGCGGAAAGATCTTGCGCGTGTTGTCGTAAGCGTAGGCGTAGCAGTCTACGGGGTCGGTCAGGAAGCGATTCGCGGTCGAGCAGCGACTCGAGGCGCGACGCGAGCGCGTGTATCGAGCATCTGCCGCTCCTACGAGGGACCGCGAATGCGTGCCAGAACCGAGGTGGTGGACCGCTCGTGCAGGAACGGGATGGCGTGCACCGTGCCGCCCCAGCCGCGCACCACGTTTGCGCCGACGATGCGCTCCAATGGCCAGTCGCCGCCCTTCACGAGTACATCGGGCCGGCAGCACAGGATCAGATCGAGCGGCGTGTCCTCATCGAACCAGGTAGACGAGCGTCACGGCCTCCAGTGCCGCGAGCACGGCCACGCGGTCCTCCAGCCGGTTGATCGGGCGATCCTCGCCCTTGTTCTGGCGCTCTGACCGAAGTGTCGGTGTTGACTGCGACCAGCAAGGCTTGCGCCTAGCGCCCGCGCCTGCGCCAGATAGGTGACGTGGCCGCGGTGGAGGATGTCGAAGCAACCGTTGGTGAACACCAACGGGCGTCGTCAGCCGTGGGAGCGTTCCAGGCAGACCCGACGGCTCGCAGATCTTGCCCTCGAACCCGGGGGCTGCGTAAGTGCTCAACGCCGCAACGGCGGCCGGTTGCGCCGCGCGCTCATGCGTCGGTCAAGCGGGAGCGGTAGCTAGGCCCTTGCGGAAGCGGTTCAACTCGTGCACCGACGTGAAGGTCTGCCCGAACAGGCCGGACAGATTGCGGAGAATGCCCCCGACCACCCGCGACTCCCACTCCTTGTCGAAGCCGATCTGCTCGGTCAGCCAGCGATCGAGCCAGTCGGGGTCGGGCAAGACGGCTTTGCACCGTATCCTTGGGAAAATGATGCTTGCTGACGTGGAGATTGGTCGGATGCAGCGGCTTGCCGCTGCGCGCGCTCGAGGCCATCAGCACGCCGACTTTCGCGAATGCTCGCCGCGCCGTATCGCCGCAGCGCTCGATCGCCTTCTTCATGTACTTGAGGTACGCGCCGCCGTGGCGCGCCTCATCTTTGGAAATCAGATCGTAGATGTGCTTGATCACCGGCTCCGCATGCCATTCGCCAGCGCACCGGTACCACTGCGTCAGGCGCACCTCGCCGCAGAAGTGCAGCATGAGCGTCTCCAATGGCGGCGCCGGGTCGAAATCGAAGCGGACGGCGTGCAACTCGTCCTCGGTCGGCGCCAGTTCCGGGCGGAAGCGACGCAGGTACTCCATGAGGACGAGCGCGTGCTTCTGCTCCTCGTAAAACCACACGGACATGAATGCCGAGAAGTCGCTGTCCTCGCGATTGTCGCGCAGGAACATCTCGGTCGCGGGCAGCGCCGACCATTCCGTGATGGCGTTCATCTTGATGGTGCGGGCGTGCTCGTCTGAGAGCTTGTCCGCCTCGAACCCTGCCCAAGGCACGTCCTCGGCCATGTTCCAGCGGGATTTCTCGAGGGAGCGGAAGAGCTCGGGATAGAGCATGGCGGACACCTTTCGCGATGGTTGAGCGTCGAGGAATTCGGAGGTGCACGGCAATGAACGCCACCTGCCATCAGAGGCTGCTCAAGTCTGCCAACACCTCCCCGGCTCGGGCCTCGATCGCCGCGCGCTCCGCTGCGGTGAGCCGGGACAGATTGCGCACCATCAGGGAAGCGCGCGGGCTGGCTGCGAGCGACACTTCGTGCCGATCCAAAAATTTTTATTATAGCACCGTAAGTGGGCACGCCGACGTTCCGGAGCGCGCCTTCGGTGCGTATCGGCAGCCCTCGCAGTAGTTGCTCATGCGGTGGATATAAGCGCCCGACGCGGCGTAGGGCTTGCTCGTGAAACGAGGTCCTGCAGCGCGGAGCGCCATGCCTGCAGTGGGCAGCTCGACCCATTCGACGGCGTCGACGTAGACGGCGAGATACCAGTCGCAGACTTGTCGCGGTTCGAGCTCGGCGAGCAGGGCGAAACTGCCGGTCACCATGAGCCGCTGGATGTGATGCGCGTAGCCATAGCGCAACGTCTGGGCGATCGCGTCGCGCATGCAGTTCATGTGCGTCTCGCCGGTCCAGTACCTGGACGGCAGCGCGCGATGGTGGCCGAAATGGTTGGCGTGCGCCAGGCCGGCATGTCGAGCCAGTAGACGCCGCGCATGAACTCGCGCCAGCCCATCACCTGGTGCACGAAGCCTTCGACACTGGCGAGCGGCAACCGGCGCTCGCGGTAGGCGGCCACCGCGGTGTCCACCACCTCGCGCGGGTCGAGCAGCTTCTGGTTGAGCGACGACGACAGGGCCGAATGCCACGCGAACGGCGTGTCCGTCCACATGGCATCCTGGTGGGGGCCGAAGCTGCCGAGGCGCTCGTCCACGAAGCTTCGAAGTGCGATGAGTGCCTGCTTCCGGGTAACAGGCCAGCCGAAATGTGCGAGCGTCCCCGGATGACCGCGAAAGCGGCCCGCCACCAGCGCCAGCACCTCGCGTGTCACCGCGTCGGGCCGCGAAGGTGGGCGGAACCGGTATGCGGCCCGGCCCGCTCTTGCCGAAGGCCGTCCGGTTGCGGGTGTCGTAGTTCCACGCGCCGCCCCTCAGGCTTGGCGCCGTCCATGAGAATTCCGGTCTGCCGGCGCAGGTCGCGGTAGAAGAATTCCATGCGGAGTTGCCGCCTCGTGCCAGCCCACCGCGCAAAGCTCCCGCGTGAGGCCATGAAGTGAGTATCGGCACGCACGTCGAGCGCGACGCCCTCGGCTCGACAGACATCCTTGAGCGCAGCCAGCACGCGGTACTCGCCCGGCTCCGTCACGACCAGTGCCGCGGGCCGATGTCGGCGCACCTGTGATGCCAGGATCGCGGTGAGCTCTCTTCCGCATCCGGAACGTCCAGACGTGGCGCGCCTCGGCCGCGGATTCGATCATGAGCACCCGATCCCGCGATCGATCGAAAGCGGTCAGAGCGGGATTGGCGAGCGATAGCTGATCCCCCAGAACGAGGACGAGATCACGTAGCGCCAAAGGCGGGCATTCGTCGGAGCGTCGCCCAATCCGGTTCACGGTGCGCGGCGGCTCACAGCGCGGGGTGGGTCTCGCGCCACGCATGCAGCGCATCGAGCACTTCCGCGAGCGAACACATGACGAGAATACCCGGTATCGGCCTTCGCACGCGCTCCATGCCGCTGCCCCCGACCCAGATCGCGACGGTCCGCGGCAGGCCGTTGCGCAGCTCCTTCAGTCCTGCCACCGCGGCGTGGGTCTGGAACGCGCCGCTGAACGAAAGCGCTACGACCTCGGCGCGATGCGCGAACGTGGCCTGGACGATCTCGACCAGCGGGATCTCGTTGCCGAGCCCGATACAGGTCACGCCTTCCACGGTGAGAAGCGCTTCCACCATGAGGAGACCGAGTCGATGCTCCTCGTTCGGGAACGAGGTCAAAAGCACCCGCGGCGGCTTCGACGGTTGATGCAGATTCGAGATCGCGGTGCGGAGTACGCCCTGGATCTGCTCGCTGTATAGATGCTCTTCGAAGACTGCGAGCTCACCGCGCATCCATGCGTCGCCGATGAGCTGGTTCAAGGGGGCGACCGTATCCAGAACGAACCGCTGGAGCCCATGCTTCATCAGCGTCTGGGCTAATTGCTGTCGCAGCTCGGGAATCTGATGGGCCTGCACCAGACGCAGCGTGCTGCCGAGATCCTGGCCGGAAAGAGGGCCCGTCGCGGGTTCCGCCGTGAGTGCGGCGAGCTCGTCCGCGTTGCAGTTCATGATGCGGCCGGGACGGTGCCCATGATCCATGAGCCGCTTTACCAGCCGCAGTTTTTCTACTTGGCTGCGGGGATAGAGGCGCTCACCGTTCGCGTCGCGCAGTGGCGCCGGGAATTGGTACCGCCGTTCCCACATCCGCAGCGTGTCCTTGGAGAGCCCGGTGTCCCGCTCCACTGCCGCGATACTGACTGCTGGTCCGTCGTCAGACACGATCCGAATGATGGACGCCATTTTTCATTTTGTCTAAGTCAAAATGTTGACAAATTTAGAATTTGACCGTATCGTACCGGAACTTTACGTATTTGACTAGGACAACGATCATGCAATTGATCGAGTCGCAAACGAGGATCAAGCACCTCTGCCTCATGGCGATGACCGCCGTCTTCGCTGCCGCTTCTGCACAGGGGGTGGGGGGCTGCGAGAACACCGGGGGCAAGCTGGAGCGGGTCGCAGCGCGAGCACCGAGCACCGAAAGCTCGGACTCGCCGGACAAGATATTCGTCCAAGACAAAAGTCCACGATCGGAAGAGGCGGCCGTCGGCTCCCTTCTCGCCCTGCACTGCGAGGCTGTCTCGAACCTGCCGCTGGGTCGAGTCATGCCGGTTTATCACAGGCCGGTATGCGGCGAATCCGGGCTGGAAAGTGCAATGCGTTGAGGCTGGAATTCTTGCCGAGTGAGGTTTGAGATCTTGGGTACGAGCACCCTCATGAGGGTGCGAGGCGCGCACTACGCACTAAGTCGGTCGCAGGCAATCATGGCAGGATCAGCAACCACCGCGTAATGCCACGCGCGCTCGGTCTGCACACGCGATATCGCCGCTAGCTCCATGGAGATCCTGGATGCTTGTTCGACGCCGCCACGTCATGTTGGAGCGCTCGGGCGCAGTCGCACCCCCCCCCCGAGAGAAATAATTTATCTCAGCACAGTCAGCACAGGAGAGTCGAATGAACGCGCCCGAGAGGATACTTCCCGATATCCAGGTCGAGGTCGATCACCGCAACATCGCGATCGATCGCGTGGGCGTGAAGTCGATGCTTCATCCGATCCGGGTCGCCGCTGCGGCGGGCGAACTCGTGTCGACGGTGGCGCACGTAGACATGTACGTGGGCTTGCCGCCGCATCAGAAAGGCACCCACATGTCGCGCTTCGTGGAAATTCTCCAGGGCTTCGACAGCGCCATCGATTATCACGGCATGCATCGGCTGATGCTCGCCATGCTGGACCGGCTCGAAGCGGAGACCGGGTGGATCGAGCTGCGTTTTCCGTACTTCATCTCCAAGAAAGCGCCGGTGTCCGGTGTTGCGAGCCTCCTCGACCACCACGTGGCGCTGCGCGCGGAAATGGCGCGAGGCATCTCGGATCTGGGGTTTCTCAATCGCGCGCCCTCCTGGGACGGCTTCCGCCTCCGCATGAAGGTGCAGGTGCCCGTCACCAGCTTGTGCCCCTGCTCGAAGGAGATTTCGGATTATGGTGCTCACAACCAGCGCTCCCACGTGACTATCACCGTGGAGCTCGGGCAGCCGATGTCCATCGAAGAACTGGTCGGTGTAGCCGAAGAAGAGGCCTCCTGCGAGGTCTACGGTCTGCTCAAGCGGCCGGACGAAAAGTACGTTACCGAGCGCGCTTACGACAATCCCAAGTTCGTGGAGGACATGGTGCGGGACGTGGCAGGTCGCCTCGATCGCGATGACCGGGTGCGGGCTTACGTGGTGGAGTCGGAAAACTTCGAGTCCATCCACAACCACTCTGCGTATGCGCTGATCGAAAACCGCAAGGTCTGACCCGTCATGGCCGACTCCCGCATCGCTGTCGTCGGGTCGGGCATCGCCGGGCTCTCGGCGGCGTGGCTCTTGTCACGCCGCTACGGCGTCACGCTCTTCGAGGCAAACGACTACCTCGGCGGCCACACCAACACCGTGGATGTCACCCTCGACGGCATCACGCACCCGGTCGACACCGGCTTCCTGGTCTTCAACGATCGAACGTATCCGAATCTCATCGCACTCTTCCGGCATCTGGGGGTCCGCGAGGCAGCGAGCGAGATGTCCTTTTCGGTCCGCCTCGACCACGAAGGCATCGAGTGGGCGGGCGCGTCCCTGGCGACCGTGTTCGCGCAGAAGCGGAACCTCGTGCGGCCGGAGTTCTGGTCCATGCTGGGCGACATTCTCCGCTTCAACCGGGAGGCTTCGAACCTCGCGCAGGCGACGCTGGATCCCGCGTACACGGTCGCGCGCTTCCTCGACGAGCGTCGCTACGGCCGTCCCTTTCGCGACTGGTACCTGCTGCCCATGGCAGCGGCGATCTGGTCCTGCCCCACGGACCAGATGTTGGCCTACCCGGCGCGGACTTTTTTCCGCTTCTGCCAGAATCACGGCCTGCTCCAGATCGTCGACCGCCCCCAGTGGCGCACGGTTCTGGGAGGTGGACGCGAGTACGTGCGCCGGCTCGCGGCCTGCCTCGACGACATCCGGATTGCGACGCCGATATCCCGGGTGCGCCGCCGTGACACATTCGTGGAAGTCGAAACGGCGACGGGCGAGTGCGAGCGCTACGACCAGGTCGTGCTCGCCTGCCACAGCGACCAGTCGCTGCGATTGCTCGGCGACGCCTCCGCCGCGGAGTCCGATCTGCTCGGGCGCATTCGTTATGAGCCCAACGTCGCGTTGCTGCATACCGATGCCGACTTCCTGCCGCGCTCGCGCGAGGCCTGGTCGGCCTGGAACTACCACGCCGCGTGCGGCAGCTCCGCCAGGCGCCCCGTGAGCGTGAGTTACCTCATCAACAAGCTGCAGCCGCTCCCCTTCTCGACCCCGGTCATCGTCACGTTGAATCCCACCGCGGCGCCGCGTCCGGAGTCGGTGCTCGCGCGTTTCGATTACGCGCACCCCGCGTTCGATGGACCCGCGATCGAAGCGCAGGGCAGGCTGCACGCGGTCCAGGGGCGGCGCCGCACCTGGTTCTGCGGGGCCTGGACCCGCTATGGTTTCCACGAGGACGGCCTCAGGGCCGGCTTGGCGGTCGCGAACGCGCTCGGATGCTTCGCACCGTGGCAGGCGGAGGAGGCGGCGGCATGAGCTACCCGGCGCGGGGTCCTGCGCGAAGCGCGGGGATCGACGGCAAAGTGAGTGCGGCCGGCTGCCGACACTTCGGTTCCCGGAATAACGCGGGCGGATCGGAGGCGGCTGCGTGAGCGCGCTGCTTTTCTCCGGCCGCGTCATGCACTACCGGGTGCGTCCGACCCCGCATCGGTTCAGCTACCGGGTGTTCTTCATCCGGTTCCCGCTCGAGCGCATGGAGTCGCTGCGCGGCCCGCTCTTTGCGCTGAACGGCCGCAACCTGTTCAGCCTTCGTGTTGCCGACTATGGCCCTCGCGACGGTTCGGATCTTCGGCCATGGATCCGCGCCTTGCTGACTCGCGAGGGCCTCCCCTTTGCCGACGGCGAGGTCTGGCTGCAGACCTTTCCGCGCGTACTCGGCTACGCCTTCAATCCGGTGAGCTTCTGGCTCTGTCATGACCTTGCCGGGGCGCTGCGCGCGGTGCTCGCCGAGGTCAACAACACCTTCGGCGAATACCACCATTACCTGCTGTCGCATCCGGACGGACGTGCGATCACCGCGGGCGACGAGCTCACCGCCCGCAAGGTCTTTCACGTCTCGCCCTTTTTCGACGTGCGGGGCACCTACCGCTTCCGTTTTCGCGCCGATCCCGCGGACAGCCTCTTTCGCATCGACTACGAGGACGCGACCGGCAAGCTGCTCTACACCACCATCTCGGGCCGGGCCGAACCGCTGTCGAGCCGTGCCCTGGCATTCGCGTTCGCCCGCCGCCCGCTGATGACGCTCTCCGTCATCGCGCGCATCCACTACCAGGCCCTGCGGCTCTGGCTCAAACGCGTGGAATTTTTCCGCAAGCCCGCACCCCCGTCCCGCGATCTCACGCGCTCCGACGTGGACCCCGCCGTCCCCCTCCAGCCGATCACCGATGAAGCCATTCGAAGCTGAGCTCGTTCCCGCCGCCGTACCGATGCCGCGCGCATCGCGGCTGCTCTTGTCGCTCTTGTCGCGGCTGCGCTACGGCAGCCTGAGATTGAACACGCCGGAAGGAGTGGGCGTTTCCTTGCAGGGCGAATTGCCGGGTCCTGCCGCCTGCTTCGACGTGCTCGACTGGCAGGCGTGCGGCGAGATGCTGCGGCGCGGCGACGTGGGTTTCGCCGAAGGCTATATCGACCATCTCTGGGAGACCGACGATCTCGTGAACCTGATCACGCTCGCCGCGCTCAACCGGGACGCGGTCGAGAAGGCGATCTACGGGCACTGGTGGGGACAGATCCTCTATCGCGTGCGGCATTTCCTGCGCGCCAACACCCGCACCGGCAGTCGCCGCAACATCGCGGCCCATTACGACCTCGGCAACGACTTCTATCGGCTGTGGCTCGACGATTCGATGACCTACTCGGCCGGGATTTACGCGGGCGATGCGTCGCGCTCGCTGGAGGCCGCTCAGCGCGCCAAGTACGAGCGCGTCCTCGACCGCCTCGACGCACGGCCGGGGGATCGCATCCTCGAGATCGGTTGCGGCTGGGGCGCCTTCGCCGTGCATGCGGCGGCCACCCGCGGCTGCTTCGTCCACGGCCTCACGCTGTCCGAGGAGCAGCTGCGCTGGGCACGGTCGCGCGCGCTGCGCGAGGGCCTGCAGGACCACACCCGTTTCGAGCTGCTGGATTACCGCGATAGCGCCGGCAGCTACGACCACGTGGTCTCGCTCGAGATGTACGAGGCCGTGGGGGAGCGCTACTGGCCGGTCTACTTCTGCACGGTCCGCGACCGTCTCAAACCCGGCGGCAGGGCGCTCGTTCAGGCAATTACCATCGACGACGAGCTGTTTGATCGCTACCGCCGCGGCACCGACTTCATCCAGCAGTACGTGTTTCCGGGGGGCATGCTGGCATCGCCCCAGGTCCTGCGCCGCGAGGTGGAGCGCGCGGGTCTCGCCATCACCGATGCGTTCGGTTTCGGCGGGGATTACGCCGAGACGCTGCGCCGCTGGCGCGTCCGCTTCAACCGGGCGATCGCCGAGGTGCGGGCGCTTGGTTTCGACGAGCGCTTCGTGCGTCTGTGGAACTTTTATCTGGCCTACTGCGAAGCCGGCTTCCGCGCCCGCTCGACGGACGTCTTTCAAGTGGAGCTTTGCCGTGCGTGACTCACTCGTCATCGCGATCCTCTCGGTCCTGATCTCCGGTCACGCGCTCGCGGCCAAACAGCTGCCCGCCCCTCTGTTGCGCGAAGCACCGGAGCTTCGCTTCCTCGGCAAAGGGGAGATGCGCTGGTTCGGGCTGCACCTCTACGATGCGAGCCTGTGGTCGAGCGGCGCGACCTGGAGCCCGCGGCAGCCTTACGCGCTTGCCATCGAGTATGCCCGGGAGATTCCCGGCAAGCGGCTGGTCGAGAGCAGCATCGCCGAGATGCGTCGCCTCGGCGTGCAGGACGAGGACAAGCTTGCGCGCTGGGCGGACGCGCTGGCCGCTGTCTTCCCGGACGTGAAGAAAGGCGATCGCATCGTCGGCGCCCACCTGCCGGGGAAGGGTGCCACCTTCTTCTACCGGGGGCAGCCGGCGGGATCGATCGAGGATAGCGAGTTCGCGGAGACCTTCTTCGCGATCTGGCTCGATCCCCGCACCCGCGAGCCGTCGCTGCGCAAGGCGCTGCTCGGCGAACGGTGACCGCGGCGTCAGCGGCGGCCGGCCGGCCTCTCATCGGTCGTCGGGCACTCCTCGCCTACGGCTGCCTGGGGCTGCCGCTCAGCATGGCGGCGCTCCCGATCTACGTGCACGTCCCGAAGTTCTATGCCGATACCCTCGGCATGCCGATCACCGTCATCGGCTTCATCCTGCTCGCGGTGCGCGGCGTCGACGCGGTGCAGGATCCCCTGCTCGGCTACTGGAGCGACCGGGGCTTCGTGAACCAGGGCGGCCGCCTCTTCTTCATCGCCGCAGCCACCCCCCTGCTCGCGCTCGGCATGGTCGCGCTTTTCCATCCCGAATGGCGCGGGCCGCTCGCGCCAGCCACGTGGCTCGCGGCGGCTCTCGTGCTCGTCTATCTCGGTTTCAGTGTCGCGAGCATCAGCTACCAGGCGCTCGGTGCCGAGATCAGCGCGGACTATGTCGAGCGCACGCGCATCACCGCCACGCGCGAGGGTCTGTCGCTGGCGGGCGTGGTGCTCGCCGCGGCCGCGCCGGATCTGCTCGCGCGCGTCTTCGGCGAGCGCGCGGGGCTGCCCGTCTTCAGCCTGCTCTTCGTGCCGCTGCTCGCGATCTGCGTGTGGCTCACGCTGCGCTACGCGCCGCGTGCACCGCGGGCAGTGGCACCGCAGCGCGGCGGCGTCTTCGCCGGCATGGTCGAGCCGCTCGCGAACCCGCGCTTCCGGGCGCTGCTGGTCGTCTTCGTCCTGAACGGCATCGCCGCCTCGATCCCCGCGACGCTGGTGCTCTTCTACGTGGACGACGTGCTGCAACGCCCCGATCTCCAGGGCGCGTTCCTGGCCCTGTACTTCGTCTGCGGCGCGTTCGGGATGCCGGTGTGGGTGCGCCTGGCCGCGTTGATCGGCAAGAAGCGGGCGTGGCTCGTGGGCATGGTCGTTTCCGTAGTCGGATTCTTCTGGGCCTTCGCGCTCGGACCAGGCGATGCCGCCGCCTTCGCCGCGGTGTGCGCGCTGTCGGGCTTCGCGCTGGGTGCCGATCTCGCCCTGCCGCCCTCGATCCTGGCCGACGTCATCGACCACGACCGGCGCGGCGCGGGAACCCGTGCGCAAGGCGCCTATTTCGGGCTCTGGAACCTGATCACCAAGCTGAACCTCGCGCTCGCGGCGGGCATTGCGTTGCCAGCGCTCGCGCTTCTGGGCTACGAGCCCGCTGCCGCAGGGCGCTCGGTGCTCGCGCTCGGCATCATGTACGCCCTGGTACCGAGCGCCCTCAAGCTCGCTGCCGCGGCCACACTGTGGTTCGCGCCCGTCGATAGCGGCGCCGGGCAGGTGCCCGGGCCCGCGCCCCAAGGAGGACAATCATGACACCCGTTATCCGCTGCGGCCTGGTCGCACTCCTCGCCGTCGTTCTCGCGCTCGCCGGCTGCTCCAGCGCCCCGGTGGAGAGCTACAGGGACGAGCAGCCGGTGCTCGACCTGGAGCGGTTCTTCAACGGCACGGTGGACGGCTGGGGCATGTTCCAGGACCGCAGCGGCAAGGTGCTGAAGCGCTTCCACGTACGCATCGATGCGAGCTGGGAGGGAAACGTCGGCACCCTCGACGAACACTTCGCGTGGTCCGACGGCAAGAAGACGCGCCGTGTGTGGACCGTCACCCGGGTGGACGAGCACCGCTATACCGGCACCGCGTCGGACGTGATCGGCACCGCCCAGGGCGCAGCCTCTGGCAACGCGCTGCGTTGGCGCTACGTCCTCAACCTCGCGACCGACGACGGGAAAACCTACGAGGTCGACTTCGACGACTGGATGTATCTGATCGATGATGGCACGCTGCTCAATCGGTCGTTCATGAGCAAGTTCGGCGTCGAGCTCGGACAGGTGACGCTCTCCTTTACCCGGCGCGGCGGCTGACCATGTGCCTCAATCCACCGATCCGCGATTGGAGCGGCCGGCGCGTCTGGATCATCGGCGCGAGCAGCGGTATCGGGGAGGCCACGGCGCGCGCCCTGCTCGCGCTTGGCGCCCACGTGGCGCTGTCCGCCCGCAGCCGGGCGCCGCTCGAAGCGCTGGCGGCGGCGTATCCCGATGGCTCGCTGGTGCTGCCCCTCGACATTACGGCAATCGAAGAGATCCGGGCGGCGCGCGCGGAGATCGAGTCGCGCTGGCGGGGGATCGATCTCGCCATCGTCATGGCCGGCACCCACAAGCCGGTCCGAGCGTGGGAGCTCGACGCCGGCCGCGCGCGAGAGCTCTTCGAGGTCAACATGATGGGCGTGCTCGCGGCCGCGGCGGAGATCGTGCCCGTGCTGCTGGGACAGCGCACCGGCGGCATCGCCATTGTGTCGAGTGTCGCCGGGTACGGCGGGCTGCCGACCAGCCTGCTTTACGGGGCGACCAAGGCCGCGCTCATCAATTTCGCCGAGACGCTCTACCTGGACCTGCAGCCGAAGGGTATCGCGGTCTACCTCATCAATCCCGGCTTCGTGAAGACGCCGCTCACCGACAAGAACGAATTCGAGATGCCGGCGCTCATCACGGCCGACGAGGCGGCGCGCGAAATCGTCGCGGGGCTCGGGCGCGGCGCGTTCGAGATCCACTTCCCGAAGCGCTTCACCCGGACGCTCAAGCTGCTGCGGCTCCTGCCGTATCGTCTCTACTTCGCGGCCGTGCACCGATTCACGGGCCTATGATCACGTCGCGGCTGGACGAGCTCGTGCGCTTCTACGAATCGCTGACCCCGCAGGCGGTCGCCCGCATGGGCGATCTCTACGCGCAGGACGCCTACTTCAGGGATCCCTTCAACGAAGCGCACACGTTGCCCGACATCCAGGCCATCTTCGCGAAGATGTTCCATGCCGTCGAGTCGCCGCGTTTCGCCATTAACGAACGCATCGTCGGCGAGGAATCGGTCGCGCTCACCTGGGACTTCGACTTCGGTCTGCGCGGTACGCGGATCCGGGTGCGCGGGGCGAGCGTGCTGCGATTCGGTGCCGACGGGCGCGTGACCTATCACCGCGACTACTGGGACGTGGCCGAGGAGATCTACGAGAAGTTGCCGGTGCTGGGGCTGCTCATGCGCTGGTTGAAGCGGCGGGCAAGATGACTCCCTGGCACCGGCATGTCGCTTCAGCGCCGCCCCGCGGCCGGCGCCGCCGAGGCCTATCAGTCGCGGCGGCTGACGAGGAGGCCTAAGAGAAGACCGACGAGTAGGCCGGCGCCCGCTACCGTCCAAGGATTCTCGTGCGCGTACGCATCGACTTCGCGGGCCGCATACTTCGCCTTGCGCTCGAGTTCGTACTCGAGGTCGAGAAGCTGTCCCTTCATGCGCCGCAACTTCGGTTCGATCTTCGCACGCACCGCGTCGGTTTGCTCGCCCACCTCGCTCGCGGTGGTCTTCAGCAGGTCTTCCGTAGACGAGACAAGACGACGCGTTTCATCCAGCAGATGCTGTGTGATGTTCGCCATTGGGTAAGCCCTTTACGCAGGTAGAATAAAAAAGATTATACGGAGGACGGGGCGCGAAATCGACCGCTGAGGGGCAGAGCCCACGCTGCCGTGGTCAAGCACATTTCGCGCGAGTCCACGCTTGTTATCGCGCTCTACAAATTGCTGAAGGAGGAAGAGTCATGACCCCGCAAGAGCAGCAATCGAGCATCAAGCTATGCCTGCTGGCCGCGCTTGCGGACGGCGCCGAGGATGACCGTGAGCGCGCCGAGCTCGAACGCATCGTTCGGTCGTTTCCCGGCGCGGAGCCGAATCTGGGTCAGCTCAAAGCGGCCGTAAACGCGGGCGCCTCGGACCTCGCCGCCATTGCGCAGGACCTTTCCCCGGCAGTGCGGCAGTCAGCTTTCGAACTGGCGGTGTGCGTCTGCAACGCCGACGGCGCCGAGAACCAGGCGGAGACTGCATTCCTCGCCGATCTGCGGCGGGCGCTCGGGCTCGACGCCAGCGACGCGGCGGCATTCCAGCACGAGGCCACGACAGTAGCATCGGCGGCGCTCGCACCGATCGAGACATCGCGGCCATCGCCAGACCTGGAGGAGCAGGACAAGTTGATCCTCAACTACGCGATGCTGAACGGTGCACTGGAGCTGCTGCCGCAGTCGCTCGCGTCGATGGCGATCATCGCATTGCAGATGAAGATGGTGTACCGGATCGGGAAGTCGCACGGCTATGAGCTCGATCAAAGCAGCATCCGGGACTTCGCGGCAACTGCGGGGGTCGGCCTCGCGTCACAGGCATTCGAGAATCTCGGACGCAGGATCATCGGCGGCATTCTCGGCAGCTTCGGGGGCATTGCCGGCGCAGCCGGGCGGCAGGCGACCGGGTCCGCGTTCTCCTTCGTCACCACCTACGCGCTCGGCAAGGTCGCGCGCGAATATTACGCGGGCGGGCGGACGCTCGACGCGGCGCGCTTGAAGCGTGTGTTCGCGACCATGGCAGAGGAGGCGAAGACCTTGCAGGCGAAGCTTGCGACACAGATCCAGGACAAGTCGAAGACCCTCGATACCAAGAACCTCGCGTCGCTCGTGCGCGATGCCTGAAGCGCGCCGCTGTTACTGAGCCGGCGCGCGCTTGAAGGTGAGCGTTGTGCCCGCGCCGGACAGCGTCAGCCGCTCGCGCTCGATGCGCCACGACGGTCGGCTCTCCAGCACGCTGAAATAGCGCGCTTCGATCTTCGCGATCGCGGGCGGGCACGCCATCATCGTGGCCAAGAGGGGTCCGATCTCGAGTTTCCCGTTCTGTTCCTGCAGGCCGCCGCTGGCGCGATTGCACCCCGCGCTGGCGGAAAGACTGTTGCCCTGTATCTCCAAAGTCACCTCCGGCACGTCGCCTTGCGCGGCGCCGAGGGCACGCCGATCAACCAGCGTCCAGCGACCTTCGAGCGGCGAGGCGGCAGATGCAGCGACGCTGAATGCGAGCGCCCACAGACCGACGCCCACCGCTGATCGCATCCGGCTCATCCGGTGTACTCGAATACCTTGACCACCCGCTTCACGCCGCTCGTGTTCGCCGCGACTTCGGCGGCAGCATCGGCTTCCTTGCGCGTGACGAGCCCCATGAGGTAGACGACGCTGTTCTCGGTGACGACCTTCACGTAGTACTCGTTGACGTCCGGGTTGCCGAGCATGTTCGCCATCACCTTGCTCGTGATGTAGGAGTCGTCTGTCCAGCTCTGCATGGTCGTCAACTGGCCAACCACGATCTCGTTGCGGATATCGCGCGCCAACTTCATTCCCTGCGCGGTCTTCTGGATTTCCTGACGCATCTCTTCGGTCGGGGCCTCGCCGGTGAGCAGCGCGATGCGGTTGAAGCTGGTGACGTTGACATGGACCTTGTCGTTGAACTTTTCGCGGATGGCGAGCGAGATCTTCCACTCGATCGTCTCGTCGTCGGTGTAGGCGCCGGTGGAGCGGCGGTCGAGGCCGACAGCAGCGCCGACCGCACCGGCGCCGACCACTGCTGCTGCGATACAGCCGCCGAGCAACGGCACGACCACCAGCAGGGCGAGGATCAAGCGGGTTTGCATCATTCCACTCCGAGTAGAAGACAGTCGATCGCATCGCACAGGCAGTGCAGCGTGAGCAGGTGCACTTCCTGGATGCGGGCAGTATTGCTGGCAGGCACGCAGATGTGGATGTCGCCCGCCGCCAGCATGGCGCCGATCTGGCCACCGCCCTTGCCGGTCAATGCCACGACGGTGAGCTCGCGTTCGTGGGCGGTGACGATGGCCTCCATCACATTGCGCGAGTTGCCGCTGGTCGAGATCGCGAGCAGTACGTCGTGGGTTTGCCCGAGTGCGCGTACCTGCTTCGAAAACACCTGGTTGTAGTCGTAGTCGTTGGCGATCGAAGTGAGCGTCGAACTGTCGGTCGTCAACGCGATCGCGGCCAGACCCGGGCGTTCCATCTCGAAGCGGTTCAGCATCTCGGCCGCGAAGTGCTGGGCATCGGCAGCCGAGCCGCCGTTACCGCAGCTCATGATCTTGCCGTCATTCACTAGGCACTGGACCATGCGTTCGGCGGCGGCGGCGATCGGACCCGCCAGCGTGCCCACCGCCTGCAGCTTGAGTTCGGCGCTGTCGGTGAAGTGAGTGCTTATGCGGTCGATCAGGTCCATCTCGCCTTTGGGGGCCAAAACGGGCGACATTATCGCACGAAGGCGTGCCTGCTCCGCCCTGGCACCACACGATATTGTGGTATGAGGATTAAGCGCTGAAGGCGTCGCGGATCCACTCGATCTCACCGCCGGTTCCGGAGACCAGTATCGCGTCGAAACGGCAGCGCGGTGTTCTGGCTTGGCCCGAGAGATAGAACCCCGCCGCCTTGATGAGCCGCGCCTGCTTGGCCGTAGTGATGCTCTCGGCGGCTCCGCCGAAGTCGGCGCGACGCCGCATACGGACCTCGACGAAGACGACGGCGTCACCGTCGCGGGCGATCAGGTCGATCTCACCGAAACGGCAGCCGAAGTTGCGGTGCAAGATGGTGAGTCCCTGGCGCATCAGGAACTCGGCGGCCGCGGTTTCCGCTGCCAGCCCACGATGGGTCACGGGCGCGCCGGCAGCAGGGCTCGCGGTTCCTCCGGACCAAACTCCGCCGGAGTGAGACTGCGCTCCAGGGTTTGTCCGGACAAAAAATCGATACGCCCGGTCACCCCGTCGAGGCTTGTGGCCGAAGGCGGCGGCGCGTCGAGCAAGGCCTGGCTTACACGGTAGGCATCGATGCCGAGCGCGTAGAAGCGCTCCTGCTCGTTGCTGGTTGCTTCTCCGGCCGGGCGCGGGTAGACCATCACTGCGGGGTGATCAGCCTGCACCATCCAGGGCATGTCGAGGAACCGCACGCCTTCGAGGTCGGCGTTCGTCATGCTGTCGCCGCGCGTCGCGTAGAGCTGAGAGGTGCCGTAGAAAGGCGTGCTGCGATCGACAAAGGCGCGCACGAAGCGGGCGCGCTGAGCATCGCTGGCAATGAAGATCATGTCGGCGCCTGCGCTGCCATAGGTGCTTCTCAGTTTGCCCAGGGCCTTGGAATCGGCTGGCAGTTTCAAAACACCCACTACCCGCCCGCCCTCGGCCGTGAACGCGTCACTGAAGGCGTCCTGGATGCGCTTCGCGAGCGGGCTGTCGGCCGTCACCACGAGTGCCGCACGGCGTCCGTCGGCAGCAGCGAAGGTCGCCACCTGACGTGCCTCCGGTTCCGCCTGCAGGCCGAAGACGTAGAGCGACGGCGGTATCGTCAGGCTCGGATCCGGCGGATTCAGGGCGAGCGTCGGTATCGTGACCGAGCCATGTGCGACGATGGCGTTTACACCCGGCCGCGTCATCGGGCCGATGACAACGCGGGCCCCGTCGGCAACCGCGAGGTCGTAGTTCGCGACGGCGTCCTTCGCTTCGTCGACCATGCCGTACACGCGCACCTGCAGCGCGTTCTTTCCGTCCACCTTGGCTGCCGCGAGCACCCCCTGACGCACGCTATCGGCGTAGCGGCCGAAGCCCGGAGACTGCGTCGGCAGCACCAGTGCGATGTGCGGCGTCGGTCCGTGCGCGGCTTCGGCCCCGGTGGCGGCGCCCCAGGCAGGTCCGTATAGTGACGCGACAGTCAGGATGAAGAAGGTGAACCAGCCTTGCATGATGGCGCAGCCAAAGGCGAGACCCCGAAATTATATGTAGTCGCGACGCCCCTGGGAAACCTCGGCGATATTTCCCTGCGCGCACTGCAGGTGCTGCGATCGGTCGATGTCATCGCCGCCGAAGACACGCGGGTGACACACAGGCTCCTGCAGCATTACGACATCCACACCCGACTCATGGCGGCACATGAGCATAACGAACGCAGCGCCGCCGCGAAGATCGTGACGCTGCTGCGCGACGGCAAAGAGGTCGCGCTCGTCACCGATGCCGGCACGCCAGGGTTCTCCGACCCCGGAGCGGAGGTTGTCGCTGCGGTGCGCGCTGCCGGCTTTGCGGCAACCCCCATCCCCGGCGCCAATGCGGCGGTCGCCGCTCTCTCGGCGTCGGGGCGCGCCACCGACCGAATCCTCTTCTGCGGCTTTCTGCCGGCGCGCCCGGCGGCGCGTCGCAAGGCGCTGGAGGCGCTGCGGACGCTGCCTTTCACCCTGGTGTTCTACGAAGCTCCGCACCGGGTGCGCGAGACCCTCGTCGACCTGCGCGAGACGCTCGGGCCGGAGCGCACGGTGACCGTGGCGCGCGAACTCACCAAGTGCTTCGAGTCCATCCACACCTGTTTGCTGGCAGAGGCCGAGGCCTGGGTCGCCGCCGATCCCAACCGGGAGCGAGGCGAATTCGTGCTGCTCGTCGATGGTGCGTGCGCCGAGACTGCGGCGGACGCGGATGGCGAAGACGCCGAGCGGATCTTGCGGACGCTGCTCGCCGAGTTGCCGCTCAAGCAGGCGGCCGCGCTGACCGCGTCGATCACCGGGGCGAGCCGCAATCGACTGTATGCGCGCGCCCTCGCCCTCAAGTCAGAGGCCGGCTGAGGCGCGGCGCGGACCGGTTCACAGGAGTCAGATCGATGTTTAGCTACTGGGCGGGACAGGTCGGCATAGCCGTTTTCGCGGTGACGGGGGTGCTGGCTGCCGCCCACCGCAATCTCGACCTGTTCGCCGTCGTCGTCATCGGGGTGGTGACCGCGGTCGGCGGCGGCACCCTGCGCGACATGGTGCTCGACGTGCCGGTTTTCTGGCTGCACGATTTCGCCTACGTCGGCGTGGCGCTCGCGGCGACCGTCGTGGCCTTCGCGCTCGATCGCCGCCTCCGGGACAGGGACACCTACTCCCTGCTGCTCTATCTCGACGGCCTCGCCTGCGCGCTCTTCACCGTGCTCGCCATCGACAAGACGCTTGCCCTTGGGCACAGCGCGCCCGTGGCGGTCGTGATGGGCATCGTGACCGGCATCGGTGGCGGACTGATCCGCGACGTGCTGATCGGCGAGCCGACGCTGCTCACGCGCAAGGAGTTGTACGCGACGCCGATTCTCCTCGGCGGGCTGCTCTACGCCGGGCTGCTGCAGACTGTGCCCGGGACGCGGGAACTCGCGGCGCTGGCCTCGGCCACGGCGCTGTTCCTCATGCGCGCGGCGGCGATCCGCTTCGGGCTCGCCTATCCCGCGTGGCTGACGGTGCGTCCGAGAACGTAAAATGCTTGACTGCGGCGGCTGCACGCGGGCGAGAAGCCCCGTTTTCCCGCCCGATCTGGAGATGTTTCGATGACTCGTTTGACGATCACGCGCCCGGACGACTGGCATCTGCACCTGCGCGATGGCGTTGCGATGCGGGCCGTCCTGCCGTTCACGGCCGCCCGCTTCGGCCGTGCGATCGTCATGCCGAACCTGACGCCGCCGGTGACGACGACCGAGCTGGCGTTAGCCTACCGGCGCCGCATCCTGGCGGCGCTGCCCCCGAACAGCCGCTTCATGCCGCTGATGACGATCTATCTCACCGACGATACGTCGACGGACGAGATCCTCAAGGCCAAACGCAGCGGCGTCGTGCACGGCGTCAAGTACTACCCGGCCGGGGCGACCACCAACTCGGCCTCCGGCGTCACCGATATTTCGCGCTGCCAGAAGGCGCTGGAAGCGATGGAAGAGGTCAGCTTGCCGCTCCTCGTGCATGGGGAGGTGACCTTCAACGAAGTCGACCTGTTCGATCGCGAGAAGATCTTCCTCGACCGCATCCTGGCGCCACTGCTCGGGCGTCATCCGCGGCTGCGGGTCGTGCTCGAGCACATCACGACGAAAGAAGCGGTGCGCTTCGTGCGGGGAACGCCCGCGCGCGTCGGCGCCACGATCACAGCGCATCACCTGCTGCTCAACCGCAACGCGATGTTCTCCGGCGGCCTGCGTCCGCATCACTACTGCCTGCCGGTCCTCAAGCGCGAGGAGCACCGACTGGTGCTCATCGAAGCTGCGACGAGCGGAAGTCCCAAGTTCTTCCTCGGCACCGACAGCGCGCCCCATGCACGCCATGCGAAGGAGGCGACCTGCGGTTGCGCCGGCATCTTCACAGCGCACGCGGGCATCGAGCTTTATGCAGAGGTGTTCGCCGCCGCGGGCGCGCTCGACCGGCTGGAAGGCTTCGCCAGCATCCACGGGCCGCTCTTCTACGGACTGCCGAAGAACGGCGACACCATCACCCTGGTGCGCGAAACCTGGCCGGTGCCGGCGGAAGTTCCTTTCGGTGCCGACACGCTGGTGCCGATGCGCGGCGGCGGCAGCGTAAGCTGGCGACTTGTCTAGCTACGCCCCGGTGCGGTCCGCCGTGGCGACCTCTGCCACGCTGAGGAACACGGTTTCCAACTGCGCCACCACCCGTTCCCAGTCGAGACCCAGCGCGGTTGCGCGGGCGCGGGCGCCCAGGCGCCGTGTCCGTGCGGGATCTGTCACCAGATCCGCGGCGCAGCGAACGAACTCGCCAAGATTGTCGTAGTCCGCCAGGAGACCGTTCTCGCCGTGGCGCAGATGCTCGGCGGCCGCGGCATAGTCGTAAGCCACGACCGCAAGGCCGCTTGCCATCGCCTCGACGGTGACGTTGCCATAGGTCTCGGTGAGGCTCGGAAACAGGAAGAGATCGCCCGACGCGTAGTGGGTGGCGAGGTCCTCACCCACGCGCATGCCGGCGCAGATGAAGCCGGGGTGACGCGCCGCGAAGGTGGCGCTGTCGGGGCCGTCGCCCACGAGCACAAAGCGGGTACGCGGCTGGCGGGCGCGCAGCGCGTCGAATCCCGCGACGAGCGCCGGGAGGTTCTTCTCCGGCGCCAAGCGCCCGACGTAGATGACCACGGGATCGGACGGCCCTGCTCCCCAGCGCTCGCGCAGCGCCTGGCTGCGCCGGGCCGGATCGAAGCGCCGCGTGTCCACGCCGCGGGCCACGACGCGCAAGTTGCCAAAGCCCATTTCGGCCAGCTCATCTCGCATCGCTGCGGTCGGCACCATGGTGCACTGGGTTCGGTTGTGGAATTTCCGCAGATAGGCAGCGATCGGCGTCTTCAGCCAGCCGATCCCGTAGTGGCGGCTGTAGGCGTGGAAGTTGGTATGAAAGTCAGAACACACCGGCAGCCGCAGCTTGCGCGCCGCCTGCAGTGCGGACCAGCCGAGGGGGCCTTCGGTGACGATGTGGACGAGGTCGGGCCGCTGCACGGACCACAGCCGGGTCAGCGCCTGCTTTGCCGGCAGGCCCATCTTCAGTGCGGGGTAGCGGGGAATCGGCACGCCGCGCTGCAGAACTTCCTCGAAGCGCTCGCTGCTCCCGGCCTGATCGGAGCCTGCCTGGCGCGGCCGGATCAATTGCAACTCGTGCTGGCGCGCATGCAACCCCGCCACGAAACAGCCGAGGGTCATCGCAACGCCGTTCACCTCGGGCGGATAGGTCTCGGTGACGATCGCTATCCGCAGGGACTTTTTCGCGGCTGGGAGTTGCTCGAAGACGATAGGCTCGGCATGCATCCCGCGAGTCTCGCCGGCCACCGCGAATCTACGATGACAGGGGCGTGATCGTTGTGTGACTGATCGGGCCGCCGGTCAGCCCCAAAGGACGAGGCCCCAGATCACGGGCACGTTGACGAGGCTCACGAACACGGCGGCGCTGCCGATGTCTTTTGCGCGCTTGGCCAGCAGGTGATTCTCGAGGGAGATGCGGTCCACCGCGGCTTCCACCGCCGAATTCAGGAGCTCGACGACGATCACGAGGACGACCGCAGCGATCATGATCGCCTTGCCGACACCACTCACCGGCAGGAAGAGGGCGATCGGGACGAGCAGCGTGGCGAGGATTGCTTCCTGCCGAAAAGCGTCCTCGTGCAGGAACGCTGCCTTGAGGCCAGCCATCGAGTAGAGGAGCGCGTTGTAGACGCGGCGCAGGCCGGTCGTGCCCTTGTGCGGAGACTCGCTGTGCGCGGGAGGCGCGCCGGGCTCCATGGGCTCCCGCTGCATGGCCGCGGCGGCGCTCAGGTCACGGTTTGACCGGAAGCCAGGTCAGCGTCCCCGCCTTCATGTCGGGCACGATGAGAAAGCTCCCACTGGGGTCCAGGGACATGTCTGCCGCAGACTCGAAGGTCTGCTCGTACTTCACGGGAACCGGTGTCGGGCTGGTGAGCGACATCCGCCAGACGTGTCCGTTCTTCCAGTCGCTGACGTAGAGTTGTCGGTGGCGATCCAGCACGATCCCATCGCCCCCGCCGAAGCCGGTGGCGAGCTTCTGGCTCTTTCTCTTCTTGTCGAGCGAGATGCGATAGAGATCACCCGACGCGAAGTCCACGACCAGAAGCGCGTTCGGTCCGTCCATGACGAGCCCGTTCGGGCTCTTCACCAGCGGGTCCAGGGAGGTGTTGGTGATGAGGCTGACCTTGCCCTTCGGCGAGATCTTGAAGATTGCCCCGCCAATGCCTTTCGCTCCGCTGTCGGATACGTAGAGATGGCCGGCGCCGTCGTACACGATGTCGTTGAGGAATTTCGGCACCATGGGGAACGCGGCGCGATCGACGAACACGGTAGCCTTGCCCTTCGCGTCGATGCGCCAGATCTGGTCGCGATCGGTCACATACAGGTGGGTGCCGTCGTGGGCCAGGCCTTTCGGGTCGTTGAGGCCGGTCGCGAACGGTTCGAGCGTGCCGTCCGCCTTGACGCGAACGACGCTGCCGTCACCATCCTTCGTGAACTCGCCGATCTGCGAGACATAGATCTCGCCGCCGGGCCTGACCAGCACCGACTCCGGATTGACGAGACCTTTGACGACCCGCTGCGCACCGAAGGCACCCGCCGCCGCAGTCGCGAGGAGAATCGCCGCGAGCACTCTCGCAGTCGCCACGGGCTTTTTCCCGATGCGCATCATCGCAGCGCTGCGAGAGCCGCTTCGTAGTCGGGCTCGTGCTTGATTTCCGGCACGAGCTGCGAATACATGACCTTGTTGTTCTCGTCGAGCACCACCACCGCACGCGCGGCCAGGCCGCGCAGGGCGGAGTCCGTGATATCGACGCCGTAGGCCGCGTGGAAGTCACGATCCCGAAACGTCGACAAGGTGACGACGTTCTCCAGACCCTCGGTGGTGCAGAAGCGGTTCATGGCGAAAGGCAGGTCGGCAGAGATCACGAGCACGACTGCATTCTTCATGCTGCCGGCTTTCTGGTTGAACTCGCGGGTGCTCTTCGCGCACGTCGGCGTGTCGAGGCTCGGCACGATGTTCAGCACCTTGCGCTTGCCCGCGTATTCGGCGAGGCCGACGTCCTTCAGGTCCTTGGTGGTGAGACTGAAGTCCGGCGCCGGGCTGCCGGGCTTGGGGAACGTGCCTGCCACGCCGATCGGGTTGCCGCCGAGAGTTACTTGAGCCATGGTCTTTTCCTCCTCCGGGGGTTGGGGATAGGCTGCCGGAGCACGCGATTGTAGCGCGGCTACCTTGAGCTTCCCGTGAAAGTTGGTGGAGGCGCTACGGGTAGAAGAGGAGCAGGCGATAGCCTTCCGCCCGCAGCGCTCCGGTATCGAGGGCGAGCCGCAGATTGACGTCGCCTCGTGCGGCGAGGCCCTGTGCCGGATCGACGCCGGCGGGAAGATATTCCGTCGGATCGAGCACGCGCCGCGCTAGCACTTCTTCCGTCGCGTTCTGCAGCGAAAGCTCGAGCGCAGGGTAGGCGACGGGAAATTCCGCACTGTTACGCAGCGTGGCGATGAGTGCGACGCGACTCGGCTGCTTTCGGGTCGGTAGCGACCATTTCGTCGCCCTCGATGGCGAGGCGGTCCACGATGCGGGGCAGATGCACCTCGCAGCCGACCACTGAGCACAAGGCGACCAGCGGGCCGCGCAGCGTCGGATGCTCCGCCGCCAGCATGTCGCGCTGACGCAGCGCCAGTTGCGCAAGGAGCAGAACGAGCAGCAGCGCAGAGGCCGCGATCGTCTTCCACTGCCGGCGCAGCCCGTCCGCGGCGGAAGGGCGGGCCGGCGTCGGCGCGAAGATGTCGAAGGCAGCGGGGGCCGGTGGCGGCGCCACCGGAGCGGTCTCGGGAACGTTGGCCGAAACGTTGTCTGGAAGGGCCTCGGCTGCCGCATCGGTCTCAGCATTGCGCGATTCGCTCTCCGGGTTCGATGCCTCGATCGATGCAGCCGGCTTGCCGGCCTCGGGCACCAGATGCGCGAGCCCGTCGAAGATCGCGCTGCAGCTTCCGCAGCGGACCTGGCCGGTGCGCGCCCGCAGCTGTGCGGGGGCCACGCGAAACAGCGCCTGGCAGACCGGGCAGCGGGTGGCGAGGCTCACGACCGCTGCCCCGCGAGCAGCCCCCAGCCGTCGAGCATGGCGACAGGCGCGAGGTGCAGAACGGGGCCGTAGCTGGCGGCGACGTCCTCGGCCTGGATTTCGAGAATGCCCGAGAGGATCAGCCATCCGCCCGGTCGCACGCGGGAGGTGAGCAGCGGGGCGAGCGCCTTGAGCGGGTTGGAAAGAATGTTCGCCACCACGATGTCGTATTCGCCCGCGGGCTCGCCGTCGGTGCCGGCGAAGTGCGCCGCGACGCGATTCTGTTCTGCGTTGCGAGTGGCCGCAAGCACCGCCTGGGGATCGATGTCGATGCCGGCCGCCGCGCCTGCGCCCAGCTTCATGGCTGCGATGGCCAGGATTCCTGAGCCGCAGCCGTAGTCGAGCACGTGCTCGCCGCCGCCAATCGCCTCCGCCAGCCATTGCAGACACAGACGCGTGGTCGGATGACTGCCAGTGCCGAAGGCGATGCCGGGATCGAGCACGACGTTGATCGCAGTCGGATCGGGCAGTACATGCCAGGTGGGGACGATCCACAGCCGATCCGTGATCCGGATCGGCTGGAACTGGTCCTGCGTCAAACGCACCCAGTCGGTGTCATCGACGCGGCGCGCCTGCAGGTCGACGGCCTCAGCGAGGCCACAGCTGGCAAGCGCCTGCTGCACGAGCGCCTGAGCCGGCGCGCCTTCCGGAAAGAGTGCGGTCACCCGTGCCGCCGGCCACGGCGCGAGCGTCTCGCCGGGTTCCTCGAACATGGGTGTCTCGGCGTCGGTATCCGCGCCACTGTCGGCGGCATCGACGGAAACCGCCCCGCTTGCGAGCAACTCATCGGAAAGTTCGTCGACGCGTTCGCCAGGCGCGACGAATTGGATGGCAAGCCAGGCCACCGGCGGGTCAGCCCCCCTTGCTGGCGGCGAGCTTCTGCTCGAGGTAGTGGATGCTGGTCCCGCCGCGGAGGAAGTTCGCGTCCGTCAGCAATTGCTGGTGCAGGGGGATATTGGTGCTGATTCCTTCCACGACCATCTCCGACAGCGCGACCCGCATGCGGGCGATGGCCTGATCCCGGTTATCCCCGTACGTGATCACCTTGCCGATCAGCGAGTCGTACTGCGAGGGCACGAAGTAGTTGGCGTAGATGTGCGTATCCACCCGCACACCAGGGCCGCCAGGCGCGTGATAGGACTCGATGCGGCCGGGGCTGGGGGTGAACTTGTACGGATCCTCGGCGTTGATGCGGCACTCGATCGCGTGCCCGCGGAAGGCAACGTCCCCCTGCCGCACCCGGAGCTTCTCACCGGCCGCGATGCGGATCTGTTCCTGCACGATGTCGATGCCGGTGATCATCTCGGTCACCGGGTGCTCGACCTGTACGCGAGTGTTCATCTCGATGAAGAAGAACTCGCCGTCCTGATACAGGAACTCGAAGGTGCCCGCCCCGCGGTAGCTGATCTTGCGGCAGGCATCCGCACAACGCTCTCCGATCTGGCCGCGCTTGCGCGCGGGCAGGTGCGGCGCCGGGGCCTCCTCGAGGATCTTCTGGTGCCTCCGCTGCATGGAGCAATCGCGGTCGCCCAGATGCACCGCATGGCCGTGCTCGTCGGCCAGCACCTGGATCTCGATGTGGCGCGGCCGCTCGAGGTATTTCTCGAGATAGAGCTGCGGGTTGCCGAAGGCGGCCTGGGCCTCGGCGCGGGTTGTCGCCACCGCGTTGAGCAGGGCCGCTTCCGTGTGGACGACGCGCATTCCGCGGCCGCCGCCGCCGCCCGCCGCTTTCACGATCACCGGATAGCCCACCGCGCGTGCGAGCTTGATGACCTCCGCCGAAGTGTCGGGCAGAACGCCTTCGCTGCCCGGCACGCAGGGAACGCGGGCGCGCTTCATCGCCTGCTTGGCGCTCACCTTGTCGCCCATGAGGCGGATGGTCTCGGGGCGCGGACCGATGAACACGAAGCCGCTTTTTTCCACCTTTTCCGCGAAGTCGGCGTTCTCCGAGAGAAAGCCGTAGCCCGGGTGGATGGCCTCGGCATCGGTGACTTCCGCCGCACTGATGATGGCGGGAATGTTCAGGTAGCTTTCGCTCGAAGGCGGCGGACCGATGCAGACGGACTCGTCGGCAAGACGCACGTACTTCGCCTCGCGATCAGCCTCCGAGTGCACGACAACCGTCTTGATGCCGAGCTCGCGGCATGCGCGCTGCACGCGGAGCGCGATCTCACCGCGGTTGGCGATCAGTATCTTCTCGAACATGGGCGCGAAGCCTTGCCAGTCAGGGAGTGCGTTGCCGGCGGTTTCACGACCGGGCGTGCCCTTTCCACGCGCGTGCTCAGCCGATGAGGAACAGCGGTTCGCCGAACTCGACCGGCTGCCCGTTCTCGACGAGGACTTCCTTGACGACGCCGCTCTTGTCGGATTCGATCTCGTTCAGAAGCTTCATCGCTTCGATAATGCAGAGGGTCTCGCCCTCCTTCACCTGACTGCCGATTTCCACGAACGCGGCGGCGCCGGGAGAAGATGCACGATAGAAAGTGCCCACCATCGGAGACTTGACGACGTGACCTTCCGGTTCGGCGGGTGCGGCGGGCAGCGCGGCGGCGGGCGCAGCCGCAGCTGCTGCCGGTGGTGCCTGCAGCCCGTTGGCAAAGACCATCTGGGCGGGACCCTGAGCGCCGACGCGGGCGATGCGCACGCGTTCCTCGCCCTCCGTGATCTCGATCTCGGCGATGCCGGATTGCTCCACCAGGTCGATGAGTTTCTTCAGCTTGCGCAGATCCATGATCATTTCCCTCGCCGGTAACCGAGCGCGAATTCCAGGGCAAGCTCGTAACCGCGGGCGCCAAGGCCGCTGATCACGCCCACCGCGATGTCGCTGAAATAGGAATGGTGGCGAAAGGCTTCGCGCGCGAACACGTTCGACAAATGAACCTCGACAAAAGGAATGTTGACGGCCGCCAGTGCATCGCGCAGGGCGACGCTGGTATGCGTCAGCGCGGCCGGGTTGACGATCGCAAAGTCCACCCCCGACCGACCGGCTGCCTGCACGCGGTCGACCAGATCACCTTCGGCATTGCTCTGGTGCGATTGCAACTGCACCCCGGCTTCGGCGGCACGACGAGCCAGCGCGGCGTCGATCTCAGCCAGCGTCACGCGACCGTAATGCTCCGGCTCACGCGTACCCAGAAGGTTGAGATTCGGCCCGTGGAGAACCAGGATATGCTTTGGGGTGGACGCCGCCGACATCGCCGAAGTTTGACGCAGTTCGATGCATTTCGTCCAGTCACCAATGCATTTGACTGGCTGCGGTGGACATCTCAGCGGTCTGGATCAACTCCCCTGAAGATCAGAGAAGCGGCTCGATTACGCGCGATAGCTTGGCTTCGTTCAAGCCGCCGAGTTCGCTTCCGGCCAGCGTGCCGCTGCGATCGAACACCACCGTGAAGGGCAGGCCGCCGTGGGTGATTGCCCAATGTCCGTAGCAGCTCGACGGCATCCAGCGCCGCCGATGAGCACCGGATAGTTGAAGCCCATCTTGGTCGCGAACGGCAGCGACCTTCTCCTTCGGCTCGACCGCAACGCCCACGAACTGCAGGCCGCGGTCCCCATAACGGGCCTGCATGCGGATGAACTCTGGTATCTCCTTGAGGCAGGGCGGGCACCACGTCGCCCAGAAGTTCACCACCAGCACCTTGCCTCGCCACTGCTCGAGCGGCTGCGTCTGCCCGGAGAGGTCCGCGAAGCGTGCCTTGGCGAGCGTGTCTTGGAAGCCCGTGCGAGCAACCGGCTTCGGGTCGTCGGCAGTGAGGCGGCGCACGGTGATGCCGGCAACAGCGGCGAGCAGTGCGATCGCCGCCAGCAGCACCGTAGCGCGGGTTTTCGTCATCAGCCGGCAGCCTGCTGCAGGACGGCGAGGAAGGTATCCGCGGGCTTGAAGCCGGTGACCCGCAGCGCGGAGATCTCGTTGCCGGCCGGCGAGAAGAAGATGTAGCCGGGGGGGCCGAAGAGGCTGAAGCGCTGCATGAGTGCGCGATCGTCCGCGGTGTTCGCGGTCACGTCGGCTTGCAGGAGAACGAAGTTGCCCAGCACCGCACGGACACGGGTCGTCCGTGAAGGTGAAGCGGTCCATTTCCTTGCAGGCCACGCACCAGTCGGCGTAGAAGTCGAGCATGACCGGCTTGCCGCGCGCCTGCGCAAGGCGTGCTTCCAACTCGCCGAGATTGCGCACGCGCTGGAAATCCAGGGTCGTCGTCGCACTGACGCGGCGGTCGCGCGCAACCCGGAGAGCGGCTGCAGCAGATCGCGGCTCCCGGACAGCGCGCCGATGAGCATCGACACGCCCAGCAGCAGGACGATGACGCCGACGCCCTTCCAGAGCTTGCGAAAGCCGGAGGCGCCGTGCGGCAGCGGGTCGATCGCGTGCAGGAAAATCGCCGAGCAGATGCAGAAGCGCCGCCCACGAGAGCATGACCACCACGTCCGGCAGGAGCGGGGTGACGAGCCAGATCGCGACCGCCAGCATGACGACGCCGAACACCTGCTTGACCGATTCCATCCACGGCCCCGACCGCGGCAGCACTGCGCCGCCGGTGGCACCGATCAAAAGCAGCGGCACTCCCATGCCGAGCCCCATCGAAAAGAGCGCGGCCCCGCCCTGCATCGCCTCCCGGGTCTGCGAGATGTAGAGCAGTGCACCGGCCAGCGGCGGTGCCACGCACGGTCCGACGATCAGCGCCGACAAGGCCCCCATGCCGAATACGCCCGCGAAATGACCGCCGTGCAGCCGGTTGGCCTCCGCGGCGAGCTTGCTCTGAAGAAACGTAGGCAGCTGCAGCTCGAAGAGCCCGAACATGGAGCAGGCGAGCAGCACGAAGATCGCCGCGAAGGTGACGAGCACCCAGGGCGTCTGCAGCACCGCCGAGAGCATCGTCCCCGAGAGCCCGGCAGCGATCCCGGCCGCGGCGTAGGTGAGCGCCATGCCGAGCACGTAGGCGAGCCGCGAGCATGAAGCCGCGCGTGTGGGAGAGTTTCGCGTGCTCGTGCCCGGCGATGATGCCGGACAGGATCGGGATCATGGGGAACACGCACGGGGTGAAGGCGAGCAGCAGCCCGAAGCCGAAGAACGCGGCGACCGATGCCCACAGACCACCATCGCGCAAGGTCGCGGCGATGCGACTGTCCTCGGCGACGTCGGTGCGCGGTGCCGCTGCCGATGTAGACGTCGGCAGCGCGCTCCCGCCGCCATCCAGCGCGAAGGTCTTCGTCATCGGGGCGTAGCAGAGTCCCTTGTCGGCGCAGCCCTGGTAGTCCACTGTCAGCGTCGGCGGCGGCGCTGCCGCCGCCGAGCTTGAACCACCGCCTCGAACGGCTCGTGGTAGACGTCCGTGCGAGCCGAAGATCGGATCCTGCTTCGACTCGGCGGCGGGCAGCGCTGACGCTGATCACCCTGGCTTCCGCTCTTGTCTTCGAGCCGAAACGCGAGCTTGTCCTGTACAGGTAATAGCCGGGCGCCGGCGAGAAAGCGCACGACCGCGGTGGTGTCGTCGCGGCGCTGCGCCTCCACCCGGAACGCCCTTGGTCGGGCGGCAGGAATTCGGACGCCGACCGAGCGCTGCCGAACGACTTGAAGAGATCGTCGACCGCGCCGGCGCGCAGCCGAGCGGCAGCAGCTGCGAAAGCCATCAGGAGGACGACGAGTCCACGTACTTTCGGCTTCATACGGCGCTGCGAGCGCTATGACGCGGCGAGCGCCGGATGTCTCCGCCGCCACCCATTCGATGTAGGCCGGCAGGCCGTGGCTCACGGGCACCGCGATGATCTCCGGGACATCGTACGGATGCCGCGCGCGGATCGCCTGCTCCACCGCCTCGTACAGGGCCGCGCGCGTCTTGATCAGCACCGGCACCTCTTCCTCGGTTTCGATCGCGCCCTGCCAGCGATAGATCGAAGTGCAGCCGCCGAGCACGTTCACACAGGCCGCCAAGTGAGCATCGACCAGCGAGCGCGCGAGCGCGAGAGCGCTCTCGCGGTTGGGCAGATTGGTGAAAACGAGCAGCGTGTCCACAGTGATTCTCGACGGCAATGTCAAAATGTTCGATTCTAGCGGCTTTCAGCGTGCCCACCGGTGCCTGACCGGTTACCCGACCGTGCCTTCGTTGCGTTTCGCAGCGAGCTCTGCGAGCGCGCTTCGCACTGTGGGATAGCGCAGACGCACGCCGAGTTCCTTCTTAAGCCGCGTGCCGGAGAGCCGTCGCGATTCGCGCATGAAGGAGAGCAGCTCGGGTGACAGACTGTGTGCGCGCCACGCGCCAGGTGACCCGAGGCGGCCGCGGCAGGTTGAACGCATCGGCGACCGCGTCGAAGTAATCGCCCATCTTGAGCGCACTCTCGTCGACCGCGTGATAGACGCGCCCGGGCCGGCCCTTGCGCAGCGCCGTGACGCAGATGCGTGCGAGATCGTCGGCGTGCACGTGGTTGGAGATAGGAATCCTCGTCGGCCAGCAGCGCGGGAGTGCCCGCCTCGATACGCGCGAGCGGCAGGCGCTCGGCCGCGTAGATGCCGGGTACGCGCAGGATCGAGACCGCTGACCCCGTTGCGACGCTGGAAGCGCGCGCAGCCTTCGCTCCGCGTCGACGCGGCGGCGCGCGCGATCGGTCTCGGGGCTTACGCGGCGCGTCTCCGGCACCAGCGCTCCGCGGCAATCCCCGTAGACGCCCGAGGTACTGATGTACAGGAGGCGTCGTGGTAGACTTCCGCGGCCCGCGAGGACCGCCAGCAGGCGCGCTGTTCGCGGATCGTGCTGCACCTTTCGGTGGCGGCGGCGCCAGGTGCAGGATCTCGTGTGCGAGCCCGCCGAGCCGACGCAGCCGTTTGACGCGGTCGAGGTCGCCGGCGATCGGCGTGATGCCGCGAGCGCGCAGTGAAGGACGCTGCTCCGGACGATGCACGAGTCCGTAGAGGCGGTAGCGTCGGGCGAGAAGCGGTGCCGCGCGCAGCGCCACGTCCCCGCAGCCGACGATGAGCAGTCGTCGCATCATCGCAGTGTAAAGGAGTTGCCCCGACCGCCGACTTACGCGGGGTGCAATCGAAAGGATCACGATGAGCTTCCGCGTCACCATCAAGCCGACCGACCACGTTTTCGAAGTGGCGCCCGATGAGACCGTGCTTGAGGCCGCGTTGCGGCAAGGCTTTCCGCTTCCCTATGGGTGCCGCGATGGCGCCTGCGGGGCGTGCCGGGGCAGGGTCGCCGCCGGAACGGTCGACTACGGCCGCTATCAGCCGAGCGCGCTGTCCGAGGCCGACCGTGCGGCCGGCTTCGCGCTCTTCTGTCAGGCGCGTCCGCTCTCGGATCTCGTCATCGAATCGCGCGAAGTCGGTGCCGTGCGCGACATCCCGATCAAGACCCTGCCCTGCCGCGTGCAGAAGATGGAACGGCTCGCACCCGACGTGATGGCGCTCTATCTGCGGCTGCCGTCGAACGAGCGCCTGCAGTTCCTGGCGGGACAGTACATCGAGATCCTCACCCGCGACGGCAAGCGCCGCGCCTTCTCGATGGCGAATGCGCCGCACGACGACGAGTTCCTGCAGCTGCACCTGCGGCACTATTCCGGCGGCACCTTCACCGAGCACGTCTTCTCGCGCATGCGGGAGCGCGAGATCCTGCGCTTCGAGGGGCCCTTCGGCACTTTCTTTCTGCGCGAGGACAGCGACAACCCGATCACCTTTCTCGCCAGCGGCACCGGCTTCGCGCCGATCAAGGCCGTCGTGGAGCACGCATTTCATTGCGGTATCGAGCGGCCGATGGTGCTGTACTGGGGCGCGCGCACGCGAGCCGGACCTCTACTTGGACGCGCTGCCGCAGGAATGGGTGAGCGCACATCCGAACTTCCGCTACGTGCCGGTGCTGTCGGAGGCACTCCCCGAAGACGAATGGACGGGCCGCACGGGATTCGTGCACCGAGGCGGTGATGGAGGACTTCCCCGACCTGTCGGCGCACCATGTCTACGCCTGCGGCGCACCTGTGATGGTGGAAGCGGCGCATCGCGACTTCACGACGCGCTGCAAGCTGCCCGACGATGGCTTCTTCTCCGACGCCTTCACCACTTCGAGCGACGGACTGAAGAAGGGCGCCGCGAGTTAGGCCGCACCGCCCGGACCCGGCGGTTCCATCTCGCTCACGCAGATCGCAACCGGATCGGCGCCGGCGGCCTACACCACGGTGCGGCGGCGGCCGCCCGTGTTGGATCTCACTTGATGGAGCGCCAGTTCGAGTCCCTTGCGGTAGTGGGTGGCAGCTACTTCGGGCAGATCGCGCCGCTCCTTTAGCTGCGCGAGGCCGAGGTGCGCGGAGTAGCTCTCCTCGACTGACAGGCTTGCTTCCAGATAGCTCTCCGCCTTGCCCCACAGTCCCTGGCGTGCGCACAGCCGCCCCAGCGTGAGCAGCAGCGTAGCGTCGTCCGGGTGATCCGGTAGCCATTTCTCCGCCAGTTCGATCTGCCGAAGCACGTCGGCCCCGAGGCACTCGCCGTAGAGCGCGACGAGCCCGCTGTCCCACGCCACGGCGAGACTGTCCTCGATGATCCCGTGCGCCTGCCTGCAGCCACCGAGCGCGATGTAGACCTGCGCGGCGACCGCGGCGATCTTCGTGTCGGTGCGTTCCTCGGCGGCAAGCTTCTGCCAGTATTCGTTGAGACTCGCCGCATCGAGCGTGCGCCGCCGCAGGTTCTCGATGTGGGCGTTGCGGCTCACCTGCTCGACGCGCAGCGCATCGAAGACGCCGCGCTTGCCCAGGCTGGAGGCGAGTTCGAGCACGCGATCCCAGTTGCCGAGCCGCTGTTGCAGCCGCAGTTCGAGCCGCATCACCGCGGGGTGCTTGTGCTCGACGCCCTGCAGGGACGTCAGCGCCTCGTCGAAGCGCTGCTGCTCGGCGAGCAGTTCAGCCTGCGCCACGCGCGCCAGGTCGGCATCGGGCGAGTCGCGCCGGGTGGCGCGCGCCAGGTATTCGTCGCGCTTGTCGAAAGCCTTCAGCTCGTGCGCGGCGCGAGCCGCGATCACGGCCGCAAGGATCGGCGATTCGTCGAGTTCGAGCGCTTCAGCGGCGGACCTTTCGGCGCGCGCGAAGCGTCCGACGAAGAGCGCACCGATGGCTTCGTTCAATGCGCGGCGGGCGCGCTCGCGGCGGCGCGTCTCCTGAAATTCGCGCACCTGCTCGGGGATGTGCAGCGCGTTCGAGACGAAGCGCGTCATCAGGTAGAAGAGTGCGTAGCCAGCGAGCGCGATGAGGACGAGCAGGTTGACGGAAAGCTCGGCGCGATACGGCGGCAGCACGATCAGCACGTAGCCGCTGGAATAGCGCGAGGCCACGGTCAGCCCAACCGCCAGCGCGGCGAGCGCCAGCAGCCACAGCAGCGCTTTCATCGCGCCCGCGCCCCCTTCGTGCGCCGGCTTCGCGGCGGTGGCGGCGTCCGGTGCCTCGACCGTATCGCGCGCGATCTTGTAACTGCGCACCGCTTCGAGGCTCGCCGCGAGATCGGGCAATTCGATGCTCACCGGGCTTTCTCCCAGCTCGCGCAAGGACGCGAGGGCGCTTGTGACCGCCTTGTTCTGGGTGTCGAAGTAGCGGTTGAGCCAGTCGCGGGCGGCCGTGATGTCGGCACTGTAGGCCACGGGGTCGCGCTGCAGGAGTGCGATGCGCGCGGAGAGCAGTCGCAACTTCAGGTTCTCGCGCGCGAAGTAGGCCTGCTCGGGGGCGAGCAGCGGTACTTCGTTCCGGTCGAGCTTCTGCAGACGCACCATCTGCTTGAAGTCGGCCAACGCCTCACGGATCACGCGCTGCCATGCGCTCTCGTCCGCCGGCGCGGGCGGGGCGGTCTCGCGCTCGGACAGCGGTCGCACTTCCATGGCGAGCGGCAGCGCGTCGACCTGACCGAGCAGCGAGTCGAGCCGCACCGCGATGCCGACGGTATCGACGTAGGGCAGCGCCTTCAGGCGTTCGATGTCCTTGCCGATCACTTTCCGCAGCGGGATGAGCTGCGGCTTGTCGAGGCGCTGCAGGCGGCTGTCGGCGGTCTGCAGGGCGAGCAGCGCGGCGCGCACGTCGCCCGCGAGCTGCAGCTGCTGCGAGGCGATCGCCATGATCTGCTCGATCTCCGAGACCGACCAGTCGTCGCGATTGCGCGAGAGCTCCTGGTAGAGCGTCTCCAGCGCCACCTGCTGGTTCTGCGACTGCGCGAGCTTGTCCTCCAGCACGCCGACCTTGACCGCGATGTCGCGCGACGTTTCCTGCGCCTGCTGCGCCAGCACCCGTCCTTCGCGATTCTGTGCGTCGATCTCGGCTAGACGCTGCGCCAGTTCCTGCCGCATCGCCTGCGTTTCGCTACGCGCGGCGAACCAGTGCCAGGCAAGCAGCACCAGAGCGAGTGCCGCCAGGGCGAGTGCGATCGTGCCGGGCGACGGCGGGCGGCGCTGAGCCTCATGCGGCACAGCGTCGGCGGGCTGCAACCGGAGCGGAAATCTGGGGGGCGGGATCGTCCATATGGAATCAGTCCGGTTTGCGCACGGCGGCGCCGCTGCTCCACCAGTCGATCATGCCAGCAACAATGCCGTCGTCGTTCGGCCCGGTGAGCAGCACGCGACAGGCGACCGAGCGCGCGTGCGGTCTCGGCGATGCGCGCGTGCGGCACGAAAAGCGGCGTCTGCGCGAGCCGCGTGCGCCCGCCGAGTCCGACCATCTCGAACAGGTTGCGCACCCCTTCGCTGCTCGTGAGGACGATTCCCGACAGTTCGTCGCGCGCCCAGAGCTCGAAGAGCGGTGCCGGAGTCGGCGTCGGGTTTCGCGCGACGGTAGCACTCCGCATACTCGACAGTGGCGCCGCGCGCGGCGAGCGTGTCGCCGAGCAGATCGCGTCCGCCGACGCCGCGGAAGATGACGACACGGCGGCCGGCGAGCGCCTGCATCTCGGGCAGATCGAGCAAGCGTCTCGCTGTCGAAGCGTTTCGTCGGTGCGATGACGTCCGCAATCCCTGCGCGACGCAGCGCGGCGGCGGAGCCTTGGCCCGACCGTAGCCGCGCGCACGTGCGGCGGCAATCCGCCGACAGCGGCGATCGCGTGCATCGCCCTGTGCACCGCATTCGGACTCACGAAGACAGCGAGGTCGAACTCGGCGACGCGGCGGACGATCGCGACGCAGCGGCGCGCAGTCCTCGACGTCGCGAATCTCGAGCACCGGGAAACACGAGGGCTGTTGCGCCCGCCGCGCGAATGAGCTGCGCCAGCGCATCGCGCCTGTTCTTCCGGTCGCGTGACCACGATGGTGCGCCCGGTGAGCGCGCCTGCGTCGCCGTCGGCTGCGAGCCTGCGGTCGTGCGCCATCACGTGCCGGCGATGCTGGCGAGGATCGCGGCGGCGCCGCGCCGATAGAGCTCGCGCGCGAGTGCCTCGCCCAGCGCTTCCGGATCGTCGAGCCCGCCGTCGGCCGCGTGCGGCGAGATGCGCGAGCCGTCCGGGCTCGCGACGAATCCGGCCATGTGGATGCGTCCGTTCTCGATGCGCGCGTAGCCGCCGAGCGGCACGTTGCAACTGCCGGCCAGCGCACGGCTCATGCGCGCGTTCGGCGCGCACGCAGCGCGCACGTCGCATCGTCGTTCAGCGCAGCCACCGCGGCGATCATGTCCGCGCGGTCCGGCGCGGCACTCGATGCCGAGCGCACCCTGGCCGACCGCGGGCACGCTCTCCTCGGTCGGAATGAACGCGGTGATGCGCGACGCGAGCCCGAGTCGCTTCAAGCCGGCCGCCGCAAGGATGATTGCATCGAACTCGCCGGCGTCGAGCTTGCGCAGTCGCGTCTGCACGTTGCCGCGCAAGGGCGCCACGCTGAGCGCCGGGATGGCGGACGCGGATCTGGCTCTCGCGGCGCAGGCTCGAGGTGCCGACGACGGCGCCCGCGTGCAACTCGGACAGGGTCGCGCAGCGCGTCGATACGAGCGCGTCGCGCGGGTCCTCGCGCGCGCCGATCGCGGCGATCGTGAAGCCGTCGGGCAATGTCATCGGCACGTCCTTCATCGAGTGCACCGCGATGTCGGCGTCGCCCGCATCGAGCGCCGCCTCGAGCTCCTTCACGAAGAGTCCCTTGCCACCGATCTTGGCGAGCGACACGCCGAGACGACGGTCGCCCTCCGTGGTCATTCCGAGCAGACGAATTTCGCTTTCTGGATATAATGCAAGCAGTCGAGCCTCGACGTGGCGCGCCTGCCAAAGCGCAAGCGCACTCTCCCGGGTGGCGATGACGATGCGTGCCGGCGTTTGCCGGTTTTCAGACTCACTGCTGCTCAAACCGCGCCTCTCGATTGTCCCTGCCCCGAATCGCCGTACTGTTCCGAATCGCCCTGCACCCTGCCCCGTTTGGGCGGCGATTCTATCATGCACCCCCTGGTCCGCGGTTGCCCGCGAGCGCTGGCAGAGCGGACGTTTCCCCTTCACGGAGGAATCACGCCATGAATGATCGCACTGAAAGCAACGCCTCGCGCAGCGTGTTCACGCCGGATGCGGAAGCCGACAACGACGCGCCGCTGCGCGATGACATCCGCTTGCTCGGACGCGTGCTCGGCGACACCCTGCGCGAACAGCACGGCGAGGCCGCCTTCGAGCTGATCGAGCGCACGCGGCAGATGGCGATCCGCTTTCGGCGCGATCGCGACCCGGCCGCCAAGCGCGAGCTGGAACGCATGCTGGGCACGCTGCCGTACGAGGAAATCATCGCCGTCGCGCGGGCCTTCACCTTCTTCTCGCAGCTCGCCAACATCGCGGAGGATCTGCATCACAACCGCCGGCGGCGCATTCATCAACGCGAAGACTCGCAACCGCAGGAAGGCAGCTTTGCGCTGGCGCTGGAGCGCGTGCGCGAGGCGGGTTTCGGCGCGGAGGACATCGAGCGTCTTTTCGCGCGAGGGCGTGGTGACGCCGGTGCTCACCGCGCATCCGACCGAGGTGCAGCGGCGTGCCGTCCTCAACCGCCAGCGCGAGCTCACGCGCCTGCTGCTCGAGCGCGACCGCCTGCAGCTCACGCCGGCCGAGCTCGCGGCGAACGAGGAGGAGATCCGCCGTGACGTGCTGGCGTTGTGGCAGACGCGCATCCTGCGGTCAGTGCGGCTCACCGTCGCGGACGAGATCGAGAACGGGCTCGCCTACTACGAGTACACGTTCCTGCGCGAGCTGCCGCAAGCTCTACGCGGACATCGAGGAGCCAGCTGGCCGCGGCATGGCCGGAGCGCGCGCCGCAGGTCGCACCGCTCCTGCGCATGGGCAGCTGGATCGGCGGCGACCGCGACGGCAATCCCTATGTCACCGCACGAGGTGACGCGGCACGCGATGCAGCGCCACTCGACGGTCGCGTTCGAACACTACCTCGAAGAGATCGTACGCCCTCGGCGGCCGAGCTCAGCATGTCGCGCCGGCTCGTCGGTCGCACGCCCCGAGCTGGAGGCGCTGGCGCTCGACCCTGCCGTGCACGACGAACATCGCGCGGACGAGCCCTACCGCGGCGCGCTCGCCAACATCTATGCGCGGCTGGCGGCAACCGCGCGCGAGCTGGTCGAGCTCGCCGCCGAGCCGCCGCCAGTCGGTGGCTGCGCGACGCCCTATGCGACCGCCGCAGGACTTTCGTCGCAGCGATCTCGATGTCATCGACCGGTCGCTGCGCAGCCACGGCTCGGGGCGGATCGCCGACGGCAGGCTGCGCGACCTGCGGCGGGCCGTGCGAGGTCTTCGGCTTCCACCTGGCCACCCTCGACATGCGCCAGCATTCGGGCATGCACGAAGCGGTGGTCGGCGAGTTGTTCGCAGCGCGGCGCGAACGCCGGCGGCTACTCCGAACTCGACGAGGACAGAGCGGCTCGACTGGCTGCTGCGCGAGATCGAGACGCCGCGGCCGCTGCGCTCCCCCTTCATCGAATACAGCGAGGCGACCCGGCAAGGAACTCGCGATCTTCGACGTGGCGGCCGAGATCCATCGGCGCTACGGGCAGCGCGGCGCTGCCGAACTACGTGATCTCGAAGACCGACGGCGTGAGCGACCTGCTCGAGCTCGCGCTGCTCATGAAGGAAGTCGGGCTGCTGCAGGTTCGGCCCGAGCCGCGGCTCGCCGTGAACATCGTGCCGCTGTTCGAGACCATCGACGACCTGCGCGCCTGCGGTCCGATCATGGACCGCGTCCTCGGCCTCGACGGGTACCGGCGGCTGCTCGCGACGCGCGGCAACTGCCAGGAGGTGATGCTCGGCTATTCCGACAGCAACAAGGACGGCGGCTATCTGACAGCGAACTGGGAGCTGCACAAGGCCGAGGTGGCGCTGGTGCGAGGTCTTCCACAAGCACGGCGTGGGACTGCGCCTGTTTCACGGGCGCGGCGGCAGCGTCGGCCGCGGCGGCGGACCGAGCTACCAGGGCATCCGCGCGCAGCCGCCCGGCAGCGTGAACGGGCAGATCCGCATCACCGAACAGGGCGAGGTGATCGCGAGCAAGTACGCCGACCCCGACATCGGCCGGCGCAACCTCGAGACGCTCGTCGCCGGCACGCTCGAGGCCACGCTCGTGCCGCATGGCCACCCGGATCAGGACCTCGAGGCCCATTACCGGATCATGGACGGTCTGTCGGAGACGGCCTTCCGGGCGTATCGCCGGCTCGTCTACGAGACCCCGGGGTTCGTCACCTTCTTCCGGCAGGCGACGCCGATCACGCGAGATCGCGGAACTGCACATCGGCAGCCGGCCGGCGGCGCGCAAGCGCTCCGATCGCGATCGAGGACCTGCGCGCGATCCCCTGGGTGTTCAGCTGGTCGCAGGCGCGCATCATGCTGCCGGGCTGGTACGGCTTCGGCACCGCCATCGAGGAGTATCATCAAGCGCGAGGGGGACGCCGGGCTCGCGACGCTGCAGGAGATGCACCGCGTCTGGCCGTTCTTCCAGGCGCTGCTCTCCAACCTGGACATGGTGCTCGCCAAAAGCGACATGAACATCGCGTCGCGCTATGCCGATCTCGTTACCGACGATCTGCTGTCGGATCGCATCTTCACCGAGATCCACGCCGAGTGGAAGCGCACCGGCGAGCAGCTCTGCGCGATCACGGGCCAGCGCCAGTTCTCTGCAATCGAACCCCGCGCTCGCGCGCAGCTTCCGCAACCGACAGCCCTACATCGATCCGCTCAACCACCTGCAGGTGGGGCTTCTGCGGCGCTACCGTTCCGGCGAGCAGGACGAGAAGATCAGGCGCGCGATCCTGCTCACCATCAACGGCATCGCATCGGGTCTGCGCAACAGCGGGTGAGAAGCGCCGAAAGCCTGACGGTCCCTGAAGAGACGCAGGCCATGGTCTGCGTCTTCTTTCTTTGGTCGAGTGGGGATGACCAGCGCTGAATCGACTCTGCCTGAGTCATGCCCGTCAGCTCACCCAACGCTGCGTCGGGGCGCGGTGATCGCCCCCGGGACGGGCCAACTTCCGACAGACGAGCGGCCGCTTCCTGGTCCAGCAGCGCTGGCGGGTGGCCACGCCAACCGAAGATCTTGGTGAGCACAGCAGATCTTGATGTAGGTCAAACGCCGCCATGAGAAGCTCAAATATATTGAGATTTAGTGATTCCGCGTTCCGGATGAGCGCCTTTCCCTGAAGTTAATCCCTCAACGACGCGCTCGCTGCGACAAGAGACTGGCCAACGCCTGGATCAGTTTGAAGGCCTAGGTGCGCCGCTGGCAGTCCAACATCGGGGGCGATTGGAGCGAAGAGGACGTCGACGAAGTCGCGCGGTACCTGAACTCCAGCTTCTATCGCTTTCCGACGACTGTGCAGTGGCGCTGTGAGCGTCTCGCACCTCGGAGATCATGACCGTTTGAACACGCTCCGGAATCCGCCGGACTTTTCGCTCGTCCTGGGCGGACCGCTCTTCCAGCTTCTGCGCCGGGCACACCTGTCCGACGACGCACTGATGCTGGTGCGCCAGCGCATCATCGTCACCGCGCTGCTTGCCTGGCTGCCGCTGCTATTGCTATCGGCACTGGAAGGAGATGTGCTCGGCGGTCGGGCGGCTGTACCGTTTCTGCTGGATGTGGAAGTTCACATCCGATTCCTGGTGGCGCTGCCCCTCTTGATCATTGCCGAGCTCGTGGTGCACCGGCGAATGCGCCCCCTGCTGCAGCAATTCTCGGAACGAAACCTGATTCCGGAGGGCGCTGCGACGCAGTTCGAGGCTGCTGTGGCATCGGCGTTCAGGCTGCGCAATTCAGTGCTCGCCGAGGTGCTGCTGATTGCCGTCGTATACGGGTTCGGTATCCTCATCGTCTGGCGCCACTATGTGGCACTCGACACGGCCACGTGGTACGCGACACCGTCCGCCGAGGGCTACAAGCTCTCACTCGCGGGATTGTGGTATGGCTACGTGAGCGTGCCTATCTTTCAGTTCCTGCTGGCTCGCTGGTATTTTCGATTGTTCATCTGGGCTCGTTTTCTCTGGCAGGTATCGCGCATCGAGTTGAGCATTGTCCCAACGCACCCGGACCGCGTCGGCGGCTTGAGCTTTCTCTCCAACACCGTGTACGCCTTCGCGGTGCTCGCCGTAGCGCACGGCGCGCTGCTTGCCGGATACCTCGCCAACCGCATTCTCTTTCTCGGGGCCACCCTCGTTCAGTTTAAGGCCGAGCTTGCCATCATGGTCAGCTTCATGTTGTGCGTGGCCCTTGGTCCACTCCTGGTGTTTGCACCCCAGCTTGCACAGGCGAAGCGGAAGGGCCTGCGCGAATACGGAACGCTGGCCGAGCGCTATGTGCGCGAGTTCGACGCTAAATGGCTGCGTGGCGGTGCGCCTGCCGATGAGCCATTGGTAGGCAGTGCCGACATTCAGTCCCTCGCCGATCTGGCCAGCAGCTACGAGGTGGTGCGGGGCATGAACGTCGCGCCCATCACGCGGGAGGCCGTCGTCCGGCTCGCGGCTGCCACGCTTGTGCCGATGGTTCCCCTGTTACTCACCATGATGTCGCTGGAAGAGCTGCTTAGAAGGCTTTTTGGCATCTTGTTCTAGAGGGGTCTCTGCATCAGGCCGAAGCTGGTGGGAGTTCTGAAGTACCCGACAAACCGGTGTCTGCTCGCACGGCGCCAGCTCAAAGGAAGATTCCCCCCGATACCTCGATGCGCTGACCGTTGATCCAGCGGTTATCCTCAGTGAGCAGCGCCGCGATGGCGCCGCCGATATCGTCGGGGACGCCCACCCGGCCGAGCGCCGTCTGCGAGGCAATCTGGGCGTTGACCTGTGCGTTGTCACGGACGACACCGCCGCCGAAGTCGGTTTCGATGGCGCCCGGCGCGACCGTGTTGACCGCGATGCCGCGGTGACCGAGTTCCTTGGCCATGTAGCGCGTCAATACCTCTATTCCACCCTTCATCGCTGCATAGGCCGCATAACCGGGAAGTGCGAAGCGAGCGAGGCCGGAGGAGAGATTGATGATGCGCCCGCCGTCGGCGATCAGTGGCAGCAGGGCCTGGGTCAGGAAGAAGGTGCCCTTGAGGTGGATGTTCATCAGTTCATCGAACTGAGCCTCGGTCGTCTCAGTGAACGCCGCGTGGATGCCCGTACCGGCGTTGTTCACGAGGAAGTCGAACGTCTCGCGCTGCCAGTGTCGGCGCAGTTCCGCTTTCACCCGCGCGGCGAAGTCGGCAAAGCTGCGGCTGTCAGCGACGTCCAGTTGCAGCGCAGCGGCGCGGGCGCCTTTGGACGCGGCTTCCTTCACGACGGTCTCCGCTTCCGCATTGCGACTGCGATAGGTGAAGAGCACGTCCACACCCTTGTCGGCCAAGTGGACCACGGCGTTGCGACCGAGGCCGCGGCTGCCGCCGGTAACGACGGCGATCTTCCTGCTCATGTTGGACTCCTCTTGATCGGTTGGCGGGCGAGCTCAAGTGGCCATCTTTCCTCCATGGTCGTCTCACAGGACATGCAGACGGAGGTTCGACGATAACGAGGCTGCACGCCGTTCAGGAACCACCGGACTCTCACTTGGATGTGAAGAAGTAATAGTCCGCGGTGTAGGTGATGCGCGCCGGGGTGGCGACCGTGGCCGCGGAGCAACCGGCCGTGGGAGCCACGCCGCCCGCGGTATTCACGCGCTGTATGCTCGTGACCTTGCTGAAGGAACCCGCCGGACCGACCGATTTCGCGGAGAGCAAGAGCCACGGAATCGCACCCGGCATCGGCGCATCGACACGTTCCTTTACCGCACCCAGAATCTTGCTGCCATCGGTCGACTCCCAATGGGGGCCGGCGTAGTGTCGGCCGATCCTCTCTCCGCGCTGGTCGAAGAGATCCGCTTCCGGCGCCACGAACACCCATTCGTACACGCCGACGTGGTCTTTCTTGGCGCGGCATTCGTAGATCTGCATACCCTTCGCGGGAACGATCATCGCCAGAGTTTCGTTCGCGCCGGTCTGCAGCTTGTCTGGCACCTTGAACGCGTGGGTCGCCGCTTGCGGGCCTGCGCAGGCGACGACGAGCATCGTCAGCGGGGCGGCAAGCGTGAGTGGACGGGGCATGATGACTCCTTTGCTCAGTGGTTACGCGGTGACATCAGTGGAAGATTGCCCGGCAGCGAGAGCCTTGCTATTCGGCGGGCCTGTCTGCCTTATCCGCATCGTGCGGGTGGGACCGGAAGCGTCGCACCAGTACGGATACCGGCACCGCGGTCGCAGCAGAGTAGACGATCATCGGCGAAGCGGTGAGCATCGAAACCAGTCCACGGATCGTGCCGGCGTTGACCTGTTGGACGTAATCGACGAGTGCAATCACGTCGATTTCCTGCACGGACTGCGCGTCCTCGGTGCGAACCTGCAGATCGCTCCACCCGTTACGAAACCACATCCTGGTGAATATACCGTTGCACACACCGACCACTGCCAATGCACCGAGGGGCCGCAGGAGATGTTCGAGCATCCGGCGGCGCTCGGCTACCGGCGCGGCATCGTAAATTCTGCCAAGCAATTGCGGAATCTCGGCGTGATTCGCAGACGACGATACGGCGTCGGAACGATCATGGAAATTCATCGGGATTGCTCCTCTGATTCGAGCAGCCACCGGCACTGTGTATTGCGCATGCACGCTCGCGCCGGCAACCGTTAACTCCAACCGACCACACGAGGTTCCCGAAATTCCCGCCGATCTGAAGATGTAAGAAAACTGTAATCGACACATCGTCCATCGGTCGACTGGGGAGATGTGCCGGCGAGGGACGCATGTCATGGCTATGCGGCGGCGGTCTCGGCGTCCGCAATCCGGTCTACGTGCACGAGATTCTCGAAGGAGAGTCGAGCGTCGAGGTCGCCTTAGAGGCTCTTCCTGCTTTCACATTACTGAATCCCGATGACAATGCCGCCACTGCTGCGAGCGCGGCACGGCCGCCACCGTCGCAATGCGTGACGACGTGATCGCCAGGCTGAAAACCGGCGTCGTTGAGCAGTCGAGTCAGCTGATCAGGCGGAAGCAAACGACCATTTTTTGGTGTTCACATACTCTCTATACTCTCCTGAGCAAGTAACGATGTTCGGTGGGACCTCAGGCAATGCTGAGCAACCAGCCCAGAGCACCGCAGCCCGCGACGACCAGCCACGGGGGCAGTTTCCAGAACATGAGGGCGACGAGTGCCACCAGAGCCAATCCGAAGTCCGTTGGCTGATGTATGGCGCTCATCCACACCGGTTGGTAGAGGGCAGCTAACAGCAAACCCACCACGGCCGCGTTGACGCCAGCCAGCGCTGCCCGCGTTCGAACACTGCGACGTAGGCGCTCCCAGTACGGCAAGGCCCCGGCGACCAGCAGGAAGGACGGAGCGAAGATCGCGAGCAGGCACACCATGCCACCCAGCCACCCTGAAGGCGCGTCGCTCATGGAAGCACCGAGGAATGCCGCGAAGGTGAACAACGGGCCGGGTACGGCCTGGGCCGCTCCGTAGCCGGCAAGGAACGTTTCGTTGCTCACCCAACCCGGGGGGACAACCGCCGCCTGCAATAGGGGCAGCACCACATGCCCTCCACCGAACACCAGTGACCCGGCACGATAGAAGGCGTCTGCCATCGCCAAGGTCTGGCCCGGTACCCGCTCTGCCAGCGCCGGCAGGCCGATCAGCAGCGCAAAGAACAGGGTTAACCAAGCCAGCCCGGCGCGGTGCCCGACCGTGATGGGTAGCGGATCGTGGGTTGCTGCCTGCGCAGGCTTGAATAACAACAGGCCTGCGATGCCCGCCGCGACGATGACGCCGACTTGCCCCAACGCCGATGGCACAAGCAGCACGAGGCAGGTCGCCATCGCCATGACGGTCACGCGCAGAGCATCCGGACAGAGACTGCGCGCCATCCCCCATACCGCTTGAGCGACAACGGCAACAGCGACGACCTTCAGACCGTGGAGCACGCCGAGGGGAATCGCATCTCCGTGGCTGTTGATGCCCAAAGCGAACAGGATCAGTGCAATCGCCGAGGGCAGGGTGAATCCCGCCCAAGCAGCCAAGGCACCCCCATAGCCGGAGCGGGCCAGCCCCAATGCCATGCCGACCTGACTGCTGGCGGGACCGGGCAAGAACTGGCAGAGGGCGACCAGGTCTGCGTAGCTGCGTTCGGTCAACCAGCGTCGTCGTGTGACGAACTCGTCGCGGAAATAGCCCAGATGGGCAATCGGCCCGCCGAAGGAGGTCAGGCCCAGGCGTAGGAAGATAAGAAACACGCTCCAGGCACTTTCTCCCTGGGTACGTTCACGCGCCGCTTGCATACCCGCCTCCAGCGACCTACCGCTATCGTCCAGAATCGAAACGTTGATTGGTCACGGGAGGAAAGGTGGGCCGCTTGATGCGAATGAACCCGTGCTCTGTGGCCTGATGGCAAGCCGAGCAGGCATGTGAGAGCTTGTCGTAGGCCTTGACGAAGCCCATGAAGTCATGAGCGTCGATGGCCTTCTCGATCTGCGCGATCGGCCCGGAAGCGATCGGGCCGATCATCGCGGCAATTGGCTTTCCCTCGTACTGCGGCTGGTATCTCGCCACATCCTCGAAGGCTTCCTTGATCTCGTCCAGCTCATAGGCGGCGAGTTCCCAATTCCTGCCCTTGCCTGCGAACCAGAGCTTTGCGTGCCGCATCTGAATGGCAGTCATGAATTCACCGAGCCCAGGGGTGTATCCCTGCTGTTCTGGTCTCTGAGAGGGGGTGCTGGTCCCTTCTTGGGAGGCCGCTCGCCCCACGCAAGGCGAGACGTGCACCAAGGCCAATGTCGCAAAGAGAAAGCAGATGATTCGCATGGCAGATCCTTCGCGGAACCAATATGGCGCGCTTCGATAGCGAGGTTCGACATTATGTCCCGCGTTGTCTCGAAGACGAGGAAACCGCATCAAGCTTGTGGCACGCCGAGTGTCGCCTGCGCAGAGCGTCCGCCGGCGCCTCCTGACGGTTTGTCCGCCGCGAGCGGCTGCCTCGCGTCGGCGCGCCGGGCCGGCAAAAAGGCGCACGGCTTCGCTGTGTCCGGGAAGACGGGTCGCTCAGACCCCGGCAACTTCGCCGCGCAACAGCGGGTGCGAAGTCCTGCCTGCGATCAGGCCGCCGCGTATGCGCCGGGGTCCGTCGTTCGCAGCCGCCCGACCGCTTCGAGCGTGGCGAGCACCTGACGCAGACGACCGGCAGCGCAGGCGACGCGAACGCATTACACAGCGAGCTTGCTTATGCACGCGCCGCCAACGCAGCAAACATCTCGGCGCTGCGAACCTACTGCTATTGGCCGTTTTGCCCGGTGCTGCAGATCAGGGGCCGGGAGCCCTTGAAGCACAAAACTCCTCGAACGAGAGCTGACCGTTGAGGTCGCCGTCGAGGCGCTTCCAGCTGGCGGTCGTCTCGGCGGACTTCCGCGCTTCATCCCGGGTGATGTAGTCGTCCTGATTCACATCGAGGATGCGGAACATGGACGCACATCTCGCAAGTGTCGAGTCTCCGATCACCATGGGATCGAGGTACGGCCTCGTCTGCGGCTCGTTGTTTTCCACTTGGGCGAGTGCCGTGCTGAGGGTAATCACCAGACCCGCGACGAGCGAAACCGTGGCGAGGGTCAGAAAGGAAATCGAGCGCTTCATGACGGCTCCTCCGGCAGTGACATTGAGGGACGCAGCCGCCGCAGTTTCTTTGCTCGGCAGCTGCGTCAACGCAAGCGGGGCATTCCGCATGCCGACCCCGCGCTACTCGCGTCGAAACAACACTTTAGGGCATCTTACAGGCACGCCGCGCAGCGCTGGCAATAAAGCACAACGTCGCCAGAAGGCGACGTCAGCAGAGGTTTTCTTGGGTTTCGTCTGACGAGAGGGCAATCACGAAGTCGCGCATCGGCGACGGTGGCGGATCAAGGTCGAGGCAGCGCCACCAGCGGCGTGACGGCAACTGTGCGCCGGAAGCTGGGCGCTTGCCTTGCGGCGAGTGCGTCGCACCGGTTACGTCGACCTCTACGACAAGCCGGACTACGTGGGCATCCGATCAGGTTGCCACGTAAGCACCGGCCTCCGTCGCTCGCAAGCGCCCGACCGCTTCGAGCGTTGCGAGCACCTGCGGCAGGCGTCTTTTCCACGGTCCACGTCCGCTGAATCGGGAGGCGAGATCTTCCACGGTCAGCGGTTGCTTCGCTTCGGTGAGCACCTGCGACACGGCACGCACCTGATCGGGCAGTGCGGCCGGCCAGGCTCGCTTCTGCGGGGTGGCGGCAGCGACCTCCAGGGCGGTTTCCTCCGTTCCGGTATCCAGCTCCGTCTGCTCAGGCGCCCGGGTTGCGGCGGGCTTCTGGAACTCGGGCCTCAGCCAGCGCACGAGCCCGCGCGCCTCCTCGGCCGCGCGCTCGGCGTTCAGCGCCACCAGACGTGTGAGCAGTTCTTCCTCGGCTTCCGCCTGATCGGCTGGCTTGTCCGGCAGCGGCGTGGTGGCGCCCGGCCGGCCCACGAGCCGCGGCGCGAGGTCGGACCAGCCATAGGCCGCGAAAACCGCGGTGTCGAGCTCGTCGTGCAACTCTCGCAGCACGCTGGCGAGCCCCTGCTCGTGGATGACCCGCTCCTTCGCGGTCAGCGCGTCACCCGAGCGCAGCTTCTCGATCACGTTGTAGAGGCCGGTCAGCATAAGTCCCGGGTGTGCGGCCTGCTGGCGCTTGCGGTGAGCGTCGATGGCTTGTGCAAGCGAGCGGATCCGCTCGGCCTGCTCCGGAGCGGGGTCGGGGAAGGGGAAGGTTAGGAAAACTGTGGTGTTCGTCCAGGTCGGCCGGTCCTCCAAAGTGCCACCGCTTGCCAGCGCCCACCACACATGGACACGGCTCGATAGCAGTCCGAGCGCGAAGCCGTCGGCGATGCATACGGCGTAGAGCTTGTGATCCGGACAGAAAGGCAGCGGCTGGAACGTGAAGACCCGGTGCTTCGCGGTTTCGGGAGTAAGCACCACGCGCGAGATGTCCGTCCACGCAGCACGAAGCCGACCCACAGGCTCACCGAAGAGCCACCAGTTGCGCCTGCGCGACTCGCGGTTGTTGTGATCCCGCTCCGGCTTCACGCGATCGAAGAGCCACTGATAAAGCGCCGGGTGTCGTGCACGCGCTTCCTCCGCGGTGTATCCAAAGAAGTCGATGACGTAGCAGCGGTCGCCACCCTGCATGAGATCGCGCGCGTTGCAGTGGGGCTTGATCACGTTGGGAAGGTGCGCGGGGTCGTAGCCTAGCGCGAGCACTTCCTCGTGAGTAAGACGAAAGCCCTTGCCCACCAGGTTCATGCCCTGAAAGCAGAGACCGCCGTTGGCGCGCAGTCGATGAGCACACGCGACGTTGGCGCCGACTGTGAGATCGGCGCGGATCGCACCACTGCGCGGCACGAGCGAGACATCGAGCTCGCCTTCGGCCGCTGGTGTCTCGGCGCGTACGGTCTCGAGGCGGCCTTCGCTTGCCAACGCGTCCGCCGCCGTCATGGCGATGCGCACGGCCGCGCCATCCGCGCTATCCACCCACGGGTGGTCGGGAATCGCGAAGCGCAGCGCGAGCGGTAGCTTGGCGTCGAGATGGCGTGCGACGATCTGTCGGTTGAAGGTCTGCTTGAGGCTGTTGGTCGTAATCAGCCCGAAGCGCCGCAGCCTGCCGGCGCGCGTCAGCTCGGCAGCGTGGTCCCACCAGTACATGACGAAGTCCGCAGTGTCGGGAACGTCCTGCCACGCTTCGCGGAGCGCCTCGACATAGCCATGACCGAGCGCGATCCGCATCCGCTTGTTGCCAATGAACGGCGGATTCCCCACCACGAAGTCCGCCTGCGGCCACTGCGCCTTGCGCGGATTCACGTATCGCTCCAGCGGCATGCGGGCGGTTTCGTCGGGCACGTCTTTGCCGGTGACCGGATGCTTCTTCATCGTCCGGCCGTCCCAGCGACTGACCGGTGCGCCGCGCTCGTCGAGCACATACTCGACGCGATCGTAGGCGAGCACGGCGTCGCGGCATTCGATGTTGTGGAAGTCCTTCAGCACCGGCTGCGGCGGCATGACGTGGCCGCGCGTGCGGAAGTGCCATTGCAGGTAGCCGATCCACAGCACCATCTCGGCGATCGCGGCGGCGCGCGGATTGATCTCGATGCCGAGGAGCTGGTGCGGATCGACGGTGAGGCCCGCGGTCTCGAGCCGGCCCTGGGTGTCGCCCAGCTCGTCGAGCTGGTTGAGCACTTCGCCTTCGAGGCGCTTCAGGTGCTCCAGCGTGACGTAGAGGAAGTTGCCTGATCCGCAGGCCGGGTCGAGCACGCGCGTCTCGCACAGCTTGTGGTGGAAGGCGTCGACTTCGGCGCGCGCTTCCTTGAGCTTGCCCTCGGCCGCCAGCAGCAGCGCCGCCGCCTGGCATTCTTCCAGTCCTCGCGCAGCGGCTCGATGACCGTGGGCAGCACCAGCCGTTCGACGTAGGCGCGCGGCGTGTAGTGCGCGCCGAGCGCGTGACGCTCAGCGGGATTCAGGGCGCGCTCCAGCAGCGTGCCGAAGATGGCGGGCTCGACGTCGCGCCAGTCGGCTCTGGCCGCTTCGATCAGCAGGCCGATCTGGTCGCGGTCGAGCGGCAGCACATGCGGTTCTCTGAAGAGCTTGCCGTTGAACCGGAGCAGGTCGGTTCGCAGGGCGAAGAGAAGCCGCCCGCGTCCATGGCGCGCCACAGCTCGCCCACCATCGGCGCGAACTGCTCCGGGCTCTGGCACTCAGGCTTTCCAGCAGACCGACGAAGCCGCGCTTCGGCAGCAGGTCGACGTCCTCGGCGAACATCGTGAAGAGGCAGCGCGTCAGGAAGCCGGCGACGGTCTCCGGGTCGTGGCCGCTGCGTTCGAGCGACTTCGCGATCTCCGCGAGCTTGGCGGCGATCTCGCGCGTGACCCGGGCGGATCGGCGCGAGGGGTCGAGCGCCAGCGGATCGAGCCACACCGCCGCAGTCGCTCGCGGATGTCGTCACGGCGCAGGTCACACAGCCGGATGCGGTGCGAGCGCGGGTCGGGGAACGGAGTGTAGGTCGCGCCGGAGCGGGTGAACTCGGCGTAGAGCTCGATCACGTTGCCGACATCGACGACCAGCAGAAACGGCGGGCGGCCCTCGGTGGCCGGCAGTGCGCGGGCGTACTGCTCGGCCTGGCCGCGGGCGCGCAGCAAGGCGTCGTCGAAGCCCTTGCGCCTCGCCGACGCGTGACCTTCTTGGCCTCGCAGCACGAAAGCGCCGCGGCGGTAGAGGTCGATGAATCCGGCGGACGCGCTGCCGTCGCCGTGCCGGAAAGTCACGCGGCGCTCGAACACGTAGGCGTTGTCGCGCGTGTCGTCGCTGGGCCGGGTCGGGCTGCGGCAGGCCGAGCAGATCGCACAGCTCGTTCGACGAAGAGCTGGTAGTTGGCCCGCTCCGAGCCGCCTGAAGCCTCCCAGCGGGCGATGAATGCGTCGAGGGCGGGTTGCGGATCCATGTTCATGCGGCTTGGGTGCGGGTGATGACGGCAGTGGAGTGTAGCGGAGGACTGTATGCGCTTGGGCTTTGGCTATCCGCAGATCGCTGGTCCAGGCAGGCGTGCGCCTCACCGACCAGTCCCGTTGCTGCTCGGGTGCGAAGACCGGGCAGCAACGAGGCTGAGTGAGCGACGCGCATCGCAACCCAACACGGAACGGCAAAACTTCGAACGGCGATGGTTTCGGCGCGGTAGCCTGTCGCATGGACTCCCTGATCGCAGCCGCTGCGCGTGCGCTCGCGGTCGGCGACGCACTCGGCGCCCTCAAGCGTGTGGGCCTGCGCGACGACCCCCCGGCGCTGGCGCTGCGCGGCATCGCCATGGCGCAGCTCGGCGAATACCCGCGAGCGCGCGAGCTTCTGCGGCGCGCTGCCCGCGGCTTCGGCACCCACGAGGCGCTGGCGCACGCGCGCTGTGTCGTCGCCGAAGCGGAGGTGGCTGTTGCCATGCGCGAGCTCAATGGTTCGCCGCGCGCGCTGACAGCGGCGATCGCCACGCTGGAGGTGCGTGCGGACCGCGCCAACGCGCTGCAGGCACGTCTGATCGCGGTGCGCAGGCTGCTGCTGCTCGGTCGACTGGACGCGGCCGCGTCTGCGCTCGCCCAACTCGACGTGGATGGTCTGCCACCGGTGCTGCTGGCGGTGGCAGACCTGGCGGCGGCCGAGCTCGCGCTGCGCTCGCTGCGCACCGTTCCCGCCCGGGCGGCTCTGCGCCGTGCGCATGAGGCGGCGGTTCGGTCGGCGGTGCCGGCGTTGCTGGCCGAAGTCACGGAGGTTACCGCCGCGCTCGATCGTCCCGCTGCGCGTTGTCTCTCCGCTGGCGGCGAGCAGGTGCTGCGTCTGGAGGAAGTCGCCGCTCTGCGAGGCTCGGGCGCGCTGGTGTTCGATGCCTGCCGACGCGGCTTGAGCGTCGGCGCGTCCTGGCGATCACTGGCCCGTCGGCCGGTGTTGTTCGCTCTGGCGCACGCACTCGCCGAGGCATGGCCGAACGACGTCGAACGGGATGCGCTGATCCAGCGTGCATTTCGCACGCGCCGTCCGGACGAAACGCACCGCGCGCGTCTGCGCGTCGAGATCGGTCGACTGCGCGCGCTCGTCAGGTCGCAGGCGTGCATCGAGGCCACACCACGCGGGTTCATCCTGCGGGCTCGCGATGATCGCGCCGTGGTTGTGTTGCTGCCGCCTATCGACGGCGAGCAGGCATCGCTGGTCGCGTTGCTCGGCCTGGTCGACTTCGGCCCTCGCGCTGGCCCTCGGTGCCAGCCAACGCACGGTGCAGCGGGCGCTCGTCGAACTCGAGGGGGCGGGCCGCGTGCGCTCCATGGGACGGGGCCGGGCGCAGCGCTGGCTCGCGCCACCGCTCGCGGGATTCACGACGATCTTGTTACTCCCTGCTGCGTTGCCGCTCGATTAGATTGGCCTCGCAGCGCCCATTCGCGGCGCATTGAAAGGAGTCGGAAGATGAATCGCAACGCAGACAAAAGCAGCATTCAGGCGCCGGTGCATGCGGCGGAGATCGTGCGCGAATATGGCCCGTTCGACGGCGCCGAGCATATCCATGGCGTCTCCCACGACGGCGCGCGCGTCTGGGCTGCCACCGGAGACAGACTGATCGCCTTCGATCCCGAAAGCGGCAGGCTCGCACGCACGCTCGAGCGCGCCAGCGACGCCGGCACCGCCTTCGATGGCAAGCACCTCTATCAGATCGCCGAAGCACGCATCGACAAGATCGATCCGGATACCGGCGGTGTCGTGGCGTCCATCCCGGCGCCCGGGCACGGCTGCGACTCGGGCCTGGCCTGGGCCGAAGGCAGCCTGTGGGTCGGGCAGTATCGCGATCGCAAGATTCACCAGATCGATCCGAACACGGGCGCTGTTCTGCGCACCATCGAGTCCAACCGTTTCGTCACCGGCGTGACGTGGGTCGACGGCGAACTGTGGCACGGCACCTGGGAAGACGACGAGAGTGACATCCGCCGGATCGACCGCGACAGCGGCGCCGTGCTGGAGCGGCTGGAGATGCCCGCCGGAATCGGTGTCAGTGGCCTCGAGTCAGACGGCGCGGGGCTCTTCTACTGCGGTGGTGGATCGACCGGAAGGGTGCGTGCCGTGCGACGTCCGAAGGAGCGCGCATGAGGGTGCAAGGCCGGTGCAGTGCTTCGCGGATGCTCATGTAGCTTGCCGACGATGGATGTCGTCCCCCCGGAGAAGGCAGTTTTCCCCGTCGATCCGGGTCTAGGCAAGGGCGCGCCTGTTGCAGTACCATGCTCGGCTACCTGAGGAGCGCTGCAACGGGCCGTTCGGTCCCGCCAGGCTCAGGTCCCTTCGAACGGCGCTCGTTGACTCGTGACTCGGCACGGGCGGCGAGCAGGCAACTCTCCCCTTCCTGTTTTCACGGTCACATTCGACATTCAAGGAGCGATCCGATCCATGAGCGCAGTTCTCGAAACGAAGCCGTTTAGCGACTATCACGTCGCCGACATCAATCTGGCCGGTTGGGGCCGCAAGGAAATCGCCATCGCCGAGACCGAGATGCCTGGCCTGATGGCGATCCGCGACGAGTTCGCGCAGGCGCAACCCCTGAAGGGCGCACGCATCACCGGCTCGCTGCACATGACCATCCAGACCGCCGTGCTGATCGAGACCCTGCAGGCGCTCGGGCGCACAGGTGCGCTGGGCTTCGTGCAACATCTTCTCGACGCAGGACCACGCTGCCGCCGCGATCGCCGCTGCCGGCACGCCGGTCTTCGCGGTCAAGGGCGAGTCCCTGGAAGATTACTGGGACTATACCCACCGCATCTTCGAATGGCCGGGCGACGCGAAGACGCAGCAGGCCAACATGATCCTCGACGACGGCGGCGATGCCACCCTGCTGCTGCACCTGGGCTCGAAGGCCGAGAAGGACATCACGTCCTCGCCAACCCCGCTCGCGAAGAGGAGCGCATCCTCTTCGCCGCGATCAAGGCCAAGCTCGCCACCGACCAGGCCTGGTACTCGACGCGCTTGGCTCAGATCAAGGGCGTGACCGAGGAGACCACCACCGGGGTGCATCGCCTCTACCAGATGCGCGAGCGACGGCGACGCTCAAGTTCCCGGCCATCAACGTCAACGACTCGGTGACCAAGTCCAAGTTCGACAACCTGTACGGCTGCCGTGAGTCGCTGGTCGACGGCATCAAGCGCGCGACCGACGTGATGATCGCCGGCAAGGTCGCGGTCGTTGCAGGCTATGGCGACGTCGGCAAAGGCTCGGCGCAGGCGCTGCGCGCGCTCTCCGCCCAGGTGTGGGTCACCGAGATCGACCCGATCTGCGCGCTGCAGGCTGCCATGGAAGGCTATCGCGTCGTGACCATGGAGTACGCCGCGGACAAGGCCGACATCTTCGTCACCGCCACCGGCAACTACCACGTGATCACCCACGACCACATGGCGAAGATGAAGGACCAGGCGATCGTCTGCAACATCGGCCACTTCGACAACGAGATCGACATCGCCTCGGTCGAGAAGTACCAGTGGGAAGAGATCAAGCCGCAGGTCGATCACGTCATCTTCCCCGATGGCAAGCGCATCATCGTGCTCGCCAAGGGGCGGCTGGTGAACCTGGGCTGCGGCACGGGCCATCCGAGCTACGTCATGTCGTCATCATTCGCCAACCAGACCATCGCGCAGATCGAGCTCTTCACCAACACCGCGAAGTATCCGGTCGGCGTCTACGTGCTGCCGAAGCACCTCGACGAGAAGGTGGCGCGCCTGCAGCTCAAGAAGCTGAACGCGCAGCTGACCGAGCTCACCGACGAGCAGGCGCGGCTACATCGGCGTGGACAAGGCCGGTCCGTACAAGCCCGACTCGTACCGGTACTGATGTGACTGCGGGGGGAGCGCGTCGCTCGCGGGCGGCGCGCCCCCCGTGTCTTTGCCCACTCCCCGTTCTCTCTCGAATAAGGATGAAAGAACAAACCCGTCATCCGCGCGAATTCAGCTTCGAGTTCTTCCCGCCGAAGACACCCGGAGGGCATGGAGAAGCTGCGCGCGACCCGGCGTCAGCTTGCGCAGCTCAAGCCGCAGTTTTTCTCCGTCACCTTCGGCGCCGGCGGCTCGACGCGCGACCGCACCCTCGAAACCGTGCTGGAGATCCAGGCCGAAGGCAGCGCGGCCGCGCCGCATCTCTCCTGCATCGCGTCGAGCCGAGCCGACATCGCCGCGACGCTGGACGCTGTACAAGTCTCAAGGCATACGCCACATCGTCGCGCTGCGCGGTGACCTGCCGTCGGGACTCGCCGTCCTTCGGCGAGCTCCGCTACGCGAGCGAGCTGGTGGAGTTCATCCGGCAGGAGACCGGCGACTGGTTCACGATCGAGGTCGCCTGCTATCCGGAAATGCATCCGCAGGCGCGCAGCCCCGCAGGACGACGTGCGCAACTTCAAGCGTAAGGTCGACGCGGGCGCGAACTCGGCGATCACGCAGTACTTCTTCAACGCCGACGCCTACTTCCGCTTTCATCGACGAGTGCGAGGCGATCGGCATCGAGCATCCCGATCGTTCCCGGCATCATGCCGATCGGAAACTTCTCGCAGCTCGCGCGCTTCTCCGATGCCTGCGGTGCGGAGATTCCGCGCTGGATGCGGCTGCGCCTGCAGAGCTTTGGCGACGACATCGCGTCGATCCGCGCCTTCGGCCTCGACGTCGTCACCGATCTTTGCGATCGGCTGCTGACGGCAGGGCGCGCCCGGGCCTGCACTTCTACACGCTGAACCAGGCCGGACTCACGAGCACGATCTGGCAGCGACTCGGGCTGTCTTAGGGAACCTCCTTAGCCGGGCGGGCGCCGCAAATGCAAACGGGGCAAGTCGAAAGACCTGCCCCGTTGCTTTCTACACCCGCGAACTTGGGATCAGGCCGCCGCTTTCTTCACGGTGCGCCCGTGCGTGGGATTCTGCGCGTAGGCGTGATAAGCCGCGGCTTCGGCCGCGCCAAAGCGCACGTCCGACGCCCATGTCGGCGAACACCGTCTCCAGCGCGCACAGGCACAGCATCACGTTCTCCATCTTGCACGAGTAGCCCATGATGCCGAAGCGCCAGATCTTGCCCGGCGAGGTCGCCCAGGCCGGCGCCGATCTCGAGGTTGTAATCGTGCAGCAGGCGCCTGCCGCACCTCCTTCTCGTCGACGCCTCGGGCAGCACGCGCACCGCGTTCATCTGCGGCAGCCGGTAGCGTCTTCGTCGACCAGGTACTTCAGGCCCATGGTCTCGAGACCGGCCTTCAGCGCCAGGTGATTGCGCTGGTGGCGCGCCCAGCTGTTCTCCAGGCCCTCTTCGCTGCAGCATGAGCAGCGCCTCGTGCAGCGCGTAGAGCGAATTGGTCGGCGCGGTGTGGTGGTAGGTGCGCGTGGTCGGCGCCCCAGTAGCCGAGCAGCAGGTTCAGGTCCATGAACCAGCTGTGGACCTTTTCCTTGCGCGCCTTGCACGCAGCTCGACCACGCGGTCGCTGAAAGTGACCGGCGACAGGCCCGGCGTGCACGACAGGCACTTCTGGCTGCCCGAGTAGACGGCGTCGATGCCCCAGTCGTCGACCAGCACCGGCGTGCCGCCGAGCGAGGTGACCGCATCCACGATGGTCAGCGCGCCGTGCTGCCTGCGCGATCGCGGCGATGCGTCTTGGCGTCGGACGCACGCCGGTCGAGGTCTCGGCGTGCACGAAGGCGACGATCTTCGCATCGGGATTGCTGCGCAGCGCGTCCTCGACCTTGTTCGGGTCGACCGGCGTCGCCCCACGTGTCCTCGACCACCACCGGCAGTGCCGCCGCAGCGCTCGACGTTCTCGATCATGCGGCCGCCGAACACGCCGTTGCGGCAGACGATGACCTTGTCGCCGGGGCTGACCATGTTGACGAAGCACATCTCCATGCCGACCGAGCCGGGGCCGGAGACCGGGAAGGTCAGCGCGTTCTTCGGTCTGGAAGGCGTAGCGCAGCAGCCCCTTCAGTTCCTCCATCATCTCGACGAAGACCGGATCGAGATAGCCGATGGTGGGCGGCCCATCGCCGACAGCACGCGCGGGTGGATGTCGGACGGGCCGGGACCCATCAGGGTGCGCTGCGGCGGATAGAAGGAAGCTGATCTTCCGTTTCGGGAAGTGATCTTGTGCGCCCATCGAACTTGTCTCCAGGGGAAGTCCGGTCTGCAGCCGGAAAAGCCGTGGATTCTAGCAAATCACCGCAGCCGTGGCGATGCGGCCGTCGGTTCTTGCGTACCGGCGGGTCGTGACGCTGCACAGGCTGGGGCGGCGCGGCAGCGATGCCGACTACGCGCCAGGGAGCGATGCTGTCGGCGGTGGCGCTGGGTCGAACGCGATATCGCCGTCGGTGGACGCAATGCCTGTCGCGCGCAGCCCGCGAAAGTCGAACAGGCTGCGGGTCCAGCAGGTGCGAGGGTGTCACGTTGGCGAGCGCGTTGAAGATGGTCTCGACGCGCCCGGGAAAGCGCTTCTCCCACTCGCGCAGCATCGCCTTCACCTGCTGCCGCTGCAGATTCTCCTGCGAGCCGCAGAGGTCGCAGGGAATGATCGGGAACCCGCGTGCCTCCGCGTAGCGCTTCGAGGTCGCGTCTCGCGCACGTAGGCGAGCGGGCGGATCACCACGTGGTGGCCGTCGTCGGAGACGAGCTTGGGCGGCATCGCCTTCAGCTTGCCGCCGAAGAACAGGTTCAGGAAGAAGGTCTCGAGGATGTCGTCGCGATGATGGCCGAGCGCGATTTGGTGGCGCCGATCTCCTTCGCCACGCGATAGAGCACGCCGCGGCGCAGCCGCGAGCAGAGCGAGCACATCGTCTTGCCTTCGGGGATGACGCGCTTCACGACGCTGTAGGTGTCCTGCACGACGATGCGGAACGGGATGCCGAGCGCAGACAGGTAATCGGGCAGCACGTGCTCGGGGAAGCCCGGATGGCGCTGGTCGAGGTTGACGGCGACGATCTCGAAGTCGAGCGGCGCGTGTTCGCGCAGCTGCATCAGGACGTCGAGCAGACCGTAGCTGTCCTTGCCGCCCGAGAGGCAGACCATCACCCGGTCGCCGCGCGCGGATCATGTCGTAGTCGGCGATCGCCTGCCCGACCTGGCGGCGCAGCCGCTTCAGCAGCTTGTTCGCCTCGAACGCCTGCTTTCTCTCGATGCTTCGCCGCCGGCGCGTTCATGTCTGCCTCACAGGTTGATGCTGCGGCCGCCGTCGACGGCGAGGATCTGGCCGGTGACGTACGGCGCGTCGGAGACCAGGAAGTACACCGCGCGCGCGATGTCGTCGGGATCGCCGACGCGCTTGAGCGAGGTCTGGGCGACGATGCGCTCGCGCTCCTCCGCGTTCGACCAGGCGTCGTCCTCCGGCCAGATGATGGCGCCCGGCGCGACGCCGTTCACGCGCACCTCGGGACCGAGCTCGCGCGCGAGCGAGCGCGTGAGCGCGACCAGTCCGCCCTTCGCCGTGCTGTAGACGACGTGATCCTTCATCGGGCGCTCGGCGTGGATGTCGACGATGTTCACGATGCGCCCCGCGCGTGCTGCCGCAGTTGCGGCGCGGCCGCCTGGGACAGGAAGAGCGGCGCCTTGAGGTTGGTGCCGATGAGATCGTCCCAGGCCTGCTCGCGTGATCTCGCCGACCGCGGTGGGGAAGAAGCTCGACGCGTTGTTGATGAGCACGTCGAGCCGGCCGAAGCGCGTCACCGTGTCGTCCACCAGCCGTGGCAGGCGAGGCCGCATCGAGCAGGTCGGCGCGGATTCGTCGCGCACGAGCCCGGTCGGATCGACTCCAGCTCGTGCTGGAGCGCCTCGGCCTCGGCCGCGGACGAGCGATAATGAATCATGAGGTCTGCGCCGGCCTCGTGCAGGCGGCGCGCAGATGGCCGCGCCGACGCGCTTTGCGCCGCCGGTGATGAGTACGACTCGGCCGGTCAGTGAGAGAGTCATGGCGGTTTCCGCGCGACAGTGGGGCGCGCTGCCGTCGGATTCTATCGAAATAGCGAAGCAGGGAGCGGACCTTGTCGCAACCGCGCACCTGAGCGCACGCCCTGCCCGAAGCCCGACGCGTCTGCGCGCGCCCACAGCGAGCGCGTCACGGTCGCCATCCGCGACGAGATCGAAGCGGCGGGCGGGTGGATCTCCTTCGCGCGCTACATGGAACTCGTGCTCTACGCGCCCGGGCTCGGCTACTACGCGGCCGGCGCGGCCAAGCTCGGCGACGGCAGGCGACTTCGTCACAGCGCCGGAGATTTCGCCGCTTTTCGCGCAAACGCTCGCGCGACAGGCGCGCGCAGATCGTTACCGCGACCGGCGGCTCGATCCTCGAGCTCGGGGCGGGCAGCGGACGCCTCGCCGGCGATCTGCTGCTCGCACTCGCAAGCGCTCGACGCACTGCCCGAGCGCTACGCGATCCTCGAAGTCAGCGCGGATCTTCAGGCGCGGCAGCGCGAGCATCTCGCCGCCACTGTTCCGCATCTCCTGCCGTGCGTCGCGTGGCTGACCGCAGCTGCCGGCGCGCTGGCGCGGGCTCGTGCTCGCCAACGAGGTGCTCGACGCGCTGCCGGTGCATCTCGTCGTGAACGACGACGTCGATCTGGCGCGAGCGTGGAGTGACCTGGGCCGGACGGCTTCCGCTGGCAGGACAAGGCGATGGTGTCGCCGGAGATCGTCGCAGCGACTGCCGCACCTGCCCGACGAATCCGGCTACACGACGGAAATCAGCCTTGCGGCGCCCAGGCTCACCGCGTCGCTCGCCGAGCTTCTGGAGGCGGGCACGCTGCTCTTCATCGACTACGGCTTCGGCCGGCGCGAGTATCTACCATCCGCAGCGCGCTACAGGCACGCTCATGTGTCATTACCGACATCATGCCCACGACGATCCATACTTTTTGCCGGGGCTGCAAGACGTCACGGTACACGTCGAATTCACGGCGATCGCCGAGGCCGGCCTCGACCGCGGCCTCGCCCTTCAGGGCTACACGACGCAGGCGCGCTTCCTCGTGAACTGCGGGATCACCGACTTGCTGCAGGCGGTGCCGCCGGAGGATGCGGCGAACTATCTGCCGATGGTCGCGGGCGTGCAGAAGCTGCTGGCGCCTTCGGAGATGGGCGAGCTCTTCAAGGTGATCGCGCTCGGCCGCGGGCTCGATGCGCCCCTGATCGGTTTCTCCGCGGGAGATCTGTCGCGGCTGCTCTAGAGACGCGCGCCGAACAGCGTGAGCACGCCGAACCCGATGAAAAGAACAGCCGCGGTAATGCGCACGGCCTTCATCGGAATGCGCTCCGCGAGCTTGTCCCCGAGCCAGACGGCGGGTGCGTTCGCGATCATCATGCCGAGCGTGGTGCCGAGCACGACCTGCACGAGCGAATCGAAGCGCGCGGCGAGCGCCACGGTCGCGATCTGCGTCTTGTCGCCCATTTCCGCAAGGAAGAAGGCAATGAGCGCGGTGACGAAGGCGCCGCCGCGGTGGATGCTCGGATCGTCGTCAAGCGAATCCGGATGCAGCGTCCACAAGCCGAAGGCAATGAAGAGCACACCGACGCCGATGATGAGGATGTGCCGCGGCAGGAGGGTCGCGATCCAGCTGCCGACCGCGCCGGCGAGCGCGTGATTGGCGAGTGTGGCCAACAGGATGCCGCCGAGGATAGGCCATGGGCGGCGCAGGCGCGCCGCCAGCACAAAGGAAAGAAGCTGCGTCTTGTCGCCGATCTCGGCGAGAGCGACCAGCACCGTGGAGGTGAGCAGGGCTTCCATGGGCGGCGTATCCTACCAGAGACAATAGAGACCATGGCCGGCGCGGCACGCAGTGCGCGCGTCAGGGGAGGACGTTACGATGTTTGCGATGGTGATGGACGCCGCGCGGCGTCCGCTCACCCCGCGTGAGTTGCCGATGCCGCAACCGGGCGCGGGCGAGGTACTGGTGCGCGTGCATGCCTGCGGCGTGTGCCGCACCGACCTGCACGTCTTGGACGGGGATCTCACCCATCCGAAGCTGCCGCTCGTGCCCGGTCACGAGATCGTCGGCACGGTGCAGGCACTCGGTGCGGGTGTCGAGCAACTCGCGATCGGGCAGCGCGTCGGCATTCCGTGGCTTGGTCACACCTGCGGGCGTTGCGACTATTGCCGCGCCGGGCGCGAGAACCTATGCGAGCGGGCGCGCTTCACGGGTTACGACCGCGACGGCGGCTACGCTGAATACACTGTCGCCGACGGCCGTTACTGCTTTCCGCTCCCTGATGATTACGACGACGCGCACGCAGCACCCCTGCTCTGTGCCGGGCTCATCGGCTATCGCTCGCTCGTGATGGCGGGCGACGCGCGCCGTCTCGGCATCTACGGTTTCGGCGCGGCGGCTCACATTATCGCGCAGGTGGCGGCATGGCAGGGGCGCGAGGTGTATGCTTTCACGCGCCCAGGCGACGAAGACGCTCAGCGCTTTGCGCTGGAACTCGGCGCGAAATGGGCGGGTGACTCGACGCTCGTCGCGCCGGACGAACTCGACGCTGCGCTCATCTTCGCGCCGGTGGGTGCGCTGGTGCCGACGGCCCTGCGAGCGACGGCCAAAGGTGGGACCGTCGTGTGCGCGGGCATCCACATGAGCGAGATTCCGGCGTTTCCGTACGACATTCTGTGGGGTGAGCGCAGCGTACGATCGGTGGCGAATCTCACGCGGCGCGACGGCGAGGAGTTTCTCGCATTGGCGCCACGCGTACCGGTGCAAACCGAGGTGGAGTGCGTGCCGTTGCGTGATGCCAACGACGCGCTGAGGCGACTGGCGAGCGGGAAAGTGCGTGGCGCGGCGGTGTTGATGACCGATGCTGGAGGATCAGGTCGCTAGCGCGACGCGAGCTTCGCGTGCGCCTCGCTTATGCGCTCGATCAGGATGCGCACGAATGCCTTGTTGAACTGGTTCTGGCAGCCTTGGGAGGCCTGCAGCAGGGCGGCCGCGCGGATTTCCACGACCATGCCGTCGGCAAGCGCACGAATGGTGGTGGTGCGGCGTGTCGTGGCCTCGGAGAAGTAGAGCATTTCGCCGAAGCAGTTGCCGGTGTAGAGCGTATTGAGATAGGTACCGCCACGCGAGACCTCGACCTCACCGCGGCCGACGATGAAGAAGCTGTCGCCGCTGTCGCCTTCCCTGAGCACGATGGCATCGCGCGTCACCGGCCGCCAGGTCGCGATGCGCACCACTTCCCACAGTTGCACGTCGTCGAAGTCGCGGAAGAAGTCCAGCCGCTTCGCCGAGTTGAATTTCTCCGCGTCGCTGATGTTCGCGCCGCCGACGTGCAGCGCCTGAAAGGCGCCAGCCAGTTCCTTGGCGAGATCGATCCAGCTCGCGTAGCGGCCTTCGCGCGTTTTCTCCAGACAGCGCATCACGATGCGTTCGAGCGGCTCCGGCACGTCGGGGCGCAGGGTGCGCAGCGACGGCGCCTCGTGGTTGAGGATCTGATACGTGAGGCTGGCCGTGTTCGTGCCGAGGAACGGGAGACGTCCGCTGATGAGCTGGTAGATCACCACGCCCAGTGAGTAGATGTCGGTGTGCTGCGTGAGCTGCTCCTCGCGGATCTGCTCCGGCGACATGTAGGCGGGGGAACCGACGCCGCTCAGCTGGGTGACGGTATTGCGTTCCTGCAAGGCGGTGCCGAAGTCGGAGAGCTTGATGTCGGTGCCCTGGCTCAGCAGGATGTTGGCGGGCTTGATGTCCCGGTGAATGACGCCGTGCTGGAACGCGTAATCCAGCGCGCGGTTGCACTTGAAGATCACCTCGACTGTTTTTTCCAGCGGCAGCAGCCTGTCGGCGCGGCAGTACTGTTCGAGGGTGCCGCCGGCGACGTACTCCATCACGATGTAGGTGTAGTTCTCCTCCGTCACCGCATCGAAGATCGCGGCAATGTGCGGATGGTTGAGCTTGCCGGCGAGCGAGGATTCGTTCAGGAAGACGCGTTGGAAGCGTCGCAGCGCGTTGGCATCGGTGGTGTTGGGCGGCACGAACACCTTGATGGCGACCTCGCGGTTGGCGAAGGTGTCGCGTGCCTGGAAAACGCGGCTGGTTGCGCCCTGACCGATCTCGCGCAGCACGGGATACTTGCCGATGCGCTCCGGCACACCGGGCTTGAGGAGGGTTGCTAAAGGGCTCATGCGGTGTGCGGCGGTCGGATGGACGAACGCGTCCCGCAATGCAATAGTCAGGCCGGACTGCGCACTGACGTGGCGGCAAATCAGCGCGCGGCAGGTGAAGAAGGTGTCGCGAGACGCGCCTCAAAGGCCCGCAGTTTTTCCGCTATTGCACTGCCGATCTGCATCTGCGGATGTGAAGGCGCGTAGCCCTTGCGCTGTTCCCAGCCGCTGATGGTCTCGGCGGCACGGCGGTACGCGTCGGCGAAGGAATGAGTCGTTTGCAGTTCCTCGCCAAAGAAGGCGCGACCGAAGTACGTGAAATCTGCGTCGTCGGAACAGCCGAAGGAGGTGTTCTCGGCGTCGGCTGCCGTGATGGCGAGCGTGTGCTCATCCTGCAGCGCGCCGATGAAGCTGCCGGAGTAGCAGGCCGAGACTACGATCACGCGCCACTTAATGCCCGCGTCGTCGAGCATGCGGCGCAGCGCGGCGGGGTACAGCGGCCGCAGTTCCAGCGGATCAAGCCTTACCTCCAGCTGGCCCGGCAGACCGTGGCTGCTGAGGAACAGGAAGAGAATGTCCTCCTCCGGGTTCATGACCTCACCGATGCGGCCCAGGAGTGTGGCGAGATTGCTCGCGGTTGCAATCGGCTCCTTGAGCAGGGTAGCGGGATTGTTGACGAGCGTGACCGCACGCCCGCGGGCGTCGAAGCGGGTTTCCATCAGATTGCGGGCGGCGCCAACCTCCTGCATGAACACATCCTGATCGTCGTAAGCCGCAAAGCCGACGAAGTAAAGATCGATGATCCCTCGGCGCTCGGGGGAGATGGATTGAAGCGCGCGCGCGAGCAATTGCGCCTGCCGGTTCAGCACCTCCTCCGATGCGGCCGATGGCAGCTCTCCGGTCTCGGGCGCCGTGTCGTCCACTGCCCAGAGATCGGCGTACGGCAGGTAAGCCTGCGGCAGGCTGGCCACCGCCAGCACGACCAGCGTCGCCACTGCCAGCCGGCGCACTTCGCGGCCCCCGACGACGATCAGTGCGGCAATGAGAACGAGGCTGATCCAGGCAAGGTAGACGAAGTAAAAAGCGCGTGCGGACGCCATGCCTTCTTCGAGGACGCCGGCCTGTGCCAGCAGTTCTTCCACCACGAAGTACGCGGTGAACACCGGGGTAGAGCGCGAGCAGCACGATCGGCAGTTCGAGCGCGATGGCATCGCGCCGGTACATCTTGCCGACGAGATAAGCCGCGAAAAGCAGGAGGAGCAGCGGGAAGGCGTTGCTGGGCAGGGCGTCCCAGTCGAGATAGCCATCGGGGCCGCCGCTGATGAAGCTCAGACCCAGATTGAGCAGCAACTGCAGGGCCGCCAGCAGCGCCAACTGGTCGCCGGAGAAGCGAAAATTCTCGCGCGCGAGCGGTCGCCAGAAGGCGAGCCGCACACCGCTTTTCAGGTTCTGCGCGAGATCGGCGAACGTGTCGCGCAACGAGGTGGGCAGCAATCCGGTTTGCGACGGTGGAGCGCGGCAGAGGCGGGTCTTACTTGTCCGTTTCCGCAGTCGGCGGCAGGGTGCTCGGAGCGTCCAGCAGAAGACCCTTTGGTTTCCCCATCGCCTGTTTCAGTTCAGCGGGGTCTACCGTGCCGTCCTTGTCCGTGTCCACCACCGTGAAGCGTCTCGCGAGTCCGGGCCAGGACGCTGCTTCCTTCTGGTCGATGGTTCCGTCGTGATTCGTGTCGGCGGCCTTGAAGCGACGTTCGAGACGGTCGGCGCGCCGCTGCATGAGTTGCGCGTGATGCGCTTCGAGCTCGTGCAGATCGATGCTGCCATCGTGATCCGTGTCGATCGCGTCGAAGCGGCGCGCGAGGCCGGGCCGGGCCGCCGCCTCGGCCTTGTCTATGGTCCCGTCGTTGTCCTTGTCGGCGGCTTTGAAATTAGCTCCCAGGCTGGCCGGCAGAGCTGTGGCGGGCGCCGGCGCGGTCTGCGCGAGTGCGGAGCCGGTGGCAATAAAGGCAAGGGTGACGAGCCAGGCGCTGTTGTTCATGAGCAGGGTTCCACGGTGAAGAAAGCGGGGTCAGATGAGTTCAGAACCGAGCGCCTGCTTGATCGCCGCGAGGCGGGCGTCGTGCACCCGGGCGCGTATCGCGTCCGCACCGCCTGCCTCGCGCGCGAGCGCCCCCGCGTCGACGCTCTGTGCCGCGGTCAACGCGCGGCGCATGCGCTCGGCCTGCGGGTAGGGTGCGTCCTGATAGCCAGTACGTCCACGAAAATCGGACTCGCAGGTCGCGAGCAACGCCTCGAAACGAGGCCGGCGGCGGAAAGCGTCAACGCTTTCCAGGATCTTGAGCATGGTCGAGGGTCTGAGCTCCAGCGCACGGTGCACATCGCCGTGATAACGAGCGGAGAGCAGCCCGAGCTCGCGGCAGTCGTTCGGCACGCGGATGCGCTCGCACAAGGCCTGTACGAGTTCCACACTGCGTGCCTCGTGCCCGGTGTGCCGCGGCAACTGGCTCGCGGGCGTGGTGGCCTTGCCGAGGTCGTGCGTCAGCGCGGCGAAGCGAACCGTGAGAATGTCGCCGCGCCCGGCCGCGTAGTCGATCACCATCATGGTGTGCACGCCGGTGTCCACCTCCGGGTGAAAGTCGGCGCGCTGCGGCACACCGAACAGCGCGTCGACCTCGGGGAGAATGCGCGCCAGCGCACCGCACTCGCGCAGCGTGAGGAACATGCGCGAGGGCTTGTCCTCCATCAGGCCTCGCGCGAGCTCCTGCCAGACGCGTTCGGGAACCAGCGCTTTGACCTCGCCGTTGCCGACCATTTCGCGCATGAGCGCGAGCGTCTCCGGCGCCACGTGAAAGCCGAACCGGGCAGCGAAGCGCGCCACCCGCAGTATGCGCACGGGATCCTCGGCGAAGGCGGGGCCGACGTGCCGCAGGATGCCCGCCTCCAGGTCCGCGACGCCGGCGAACGGGTCGATGAGGTTGCCCGCCTCGTCCTCGGCAATGGCGTTGATCGTCAGGTCGCGGCGCGCCAGATCCGCCTCCAGCGTCACGTCGGGTGCGGCGTGGAACTGGAAGCCCCTGTAACCGGGTGCGGTCTTGCGCTCGGTGCGGGCGAGCGCGTGCTCCTCGTGAGTCTCGGGGTGGAGAAATACCGGGAAGTCCTTGCCGATCGGGCGGAAGCCCAGGCGCATCATCTCTTCCGGCGTGCTACCGACCACCACGAAGTCCTGATCCTTCACCGGCAACCCGAGCAGCGCGTCTCGCACCGAGCCGCCGACGCGGTAACGCTTCATCGCTTGCCTGAGCCCGTGGCGATGTGCGCGGTTGTTCCTAGTGTAGTGTTTCGTTCTGTTTAGAACTTAAGCGGGCGTTGGCGCGAATGACCTTGTGCAGGATGTCGCGAGCGCTTTTGGTCCAGATGAACGGCTTGGGGTCGGTGTTGTGATGGGCGACATATTGGTCGATGGCGGCGACGAGCTCGGGCACGCTGGTGAACACGCCCCGACGCAGTCGCTCGGTGGTCAGATCGCGGAAGAAGCGCTCGACCATGTTCAGCCAGGACGCCGAGGTCGGCGTGAAGTGCATGTTGAACCGCGGGTGCTTGGCCAGCCAGGCTTGAACGGCCGGGTGTTTGTGCGTCGCGTAGTTGTCGGCGATCAGATGCAAGGTCTTGTCCTTGGGCGTTTCGCGCTCGATCTTGCGCAGAAACCTCAGCCACTCGGCATGGGTGTGGCGCTGCTGACACTGACCAATGACCTGGCCGTCGAGCATGTTCAGTGCCGCGAACAGCGTGGTCGTGCCGTGGCGCTTGTAGTCGTGCGTCATCGTCTGTGCGCGTCCCTTCTTCAGCGGCAAGCCCGGCTGTGTGCGATCCAACGCCTGTACCTGGCTCTTCTCGTCGCAGCACAGCACCAGGGCGTGCTCGGGCGGGGACAGGTACAGGCCCACGATGTCTTCGAGCTTCTCGACGAACTTCGGGTCACGCGAGACCTTGAAGCCGCGCACGAGGTGCGGCTTCAGGCCATTGGCCTGCCAGTGGCGCATCACCGTGCTGGCACTGACGCCCAACTCGGCGGCCATCTTGCGCGTGCTCCAGTGCGTGGCCGCTGGCGGCTTGCTCTGCGTGGTCAGTTCGACCAGCTGCTGCACGTCCACCTTCACCGGCGGTGCCCCGCGCGGCAGGTCGCGCTCGATCCCTGGGAGCCCGAGTTCGACATAGCGCTCGCGCCAGCGCGAAACCTGCACCCGTCCCACCCCCAGTTGCTCGGCGATGTCCTTGTTCATCATGCCCTGCGCGGCCAGCAACACAATCCGCGCCCGCTGCCACAGCCTCACGCTGGTCCGCTTGGAACGCACGAGCCTGGTCAACTCGGCCTCCTGCTCCTCACTGAGTACGACTACAGGGGCAACTCGCAATCGCTCGCTCCAATGCAAATCAAAGTAAAGCATTGGAGTGATACCGTCCATTTAAGTTCGCACAAGTGTAGAACACTACACTAGCGCCCCGCGCGAAGCCGAAAGCCGCAGTAGCGTGCGCGCGGATCCTGGCGGCCGAGATAGCTCGGCACAACGGACTCGATCGGGGACGGCGCGAATCCGAACACCGCCGGGAAGGGGCAGCCGCAGACGCTGTCCTGCTTCATCGAGTAGTAGTTGTCGCGCGTCAGCACCGGTGAGGGCAGCCATTCCATGACGGTTGCCTGCAGGTAGGACAGGCGCCCGCCGAGACCGATCACGGGACGCCGGTTCCCGGTGATCTCCCCCACGCAGTTCACCAGTTCGCGCAGGGTGTAGACCTTCGGGCCGCATAGGTCGTAGCTCGCGCCCACGGTCTCGTCGTTCAGGAGGCAGTCGACGAACGCGCGTGCGACGTCCTCCACCCAGACCGGCTGGAATCGCGCATCGGGGGAGCCGAGCGCCACGGCCGGCACCACCCCGAGCACCTGTGCAAAGAGATTGAGGAAGCGATCGCCGCGACCAAAGATCACCGAGGGCCGGAATATGGTCCAGGCAAGCGCTTCGTTTGCCTCCCTGACAGCGATCTCGCCGTGACCCTTGGAGCGCAGATAGGCGCTCGGCCCGTTCACGTCGGCGTGGAGCGCACTCATGTGGACGTAGCGGCCTACTCCTTCGTTGCGACAGGCGGCCACGATATTCCTGGGCAACTCGGCGTGCACGCGCAAGAAACCACCGGACACGCCCCGCTCGTGCAGTATGCCCACGAGGTTGATGACCGCGTCGCAGCCGCTCACCAGTCCGTGCAGCGTGGAGCGATCATAAATGTCCGCTTCCACCGCCTGCACCGTCGGCAGGACCAGCAGTGCTTTCGCGGCCTCGGCATAGCGGGTCGGCACGCGGACGCTGATGCCACGGGCGGCGAGCAGGGCGGCGATGTGGCTGCCAACGAAACCTGAGCCGCCGATGACGCAAACCGATCGCAGATTCAGATCCATTTTCTTGTCGGGAAGGTGCGGGTGAAGATACGGCTGCACCGTGCGCGGGCAGCGGACACAGCATGTGACGGAGGGATTCTATACCGAGATCGGCGTCGCTACGGCGTCCGGCGCAATGGGCCGCGGGCAGCCGACGGGTCAGGGCGTATCGCCCAGCGACCGCTCGGCCACGGCGCCTCGCGCCGGAATGATGCCCAGGCGATCCTTCAGCGAGTGCGCCTGGCTCTTCAGCTGAATGGAGTAATACGCCGAGTTGGCGAGCACCTTCTTGACGTAGTCGCGGGTCTCGTTCAACGGGAATGGACTCGGCGTAGATCGCGCCCTCCATCGGGGTCGCGGCACGCCACTGGCGGGCGCGACCGGGACCGGCGTTGTAGGCGGCCGAAGCGAGCACGGGGCTGCTGTCCAGGAGATCGTATACATAGCGCAGGTAATAGGTGCCGAGCCGGATGTTGGTTTCGATGTCGGTCACCATTGACTGCTGAAAGTCGGCCATGCCGATGCGCTGGGCCACCCACTTTGCCGTCGCTGGCATGAGTTGCATCAGACCCATGGCCCCCGCGCTCGATCGCACCTCGGCCTGGAAGCGGCTTTCCTGGCGCATCAGTCCGTACACCCAGGCCTCGTCCAGTTGCACCTGACGCGCGGAGACGCGCACCGCCTCCCGGAATGGCACCGGATAGCGGACCGAGAAATCGTGCAGCGACCGGGTCTTCTCGGCGGTGGCAATGGCGCGGTCGTAGACGCCGTAGCGCTTGGCGACCTCGGCAGCGGCGAGCAACTGCTGGTCGTCGAGACCGCGCGATGCCCCACGCCCATTCGCGAATGCCGTCCAGCCGCATGTCGACGCGATAGAGAGCGATCGCCCGCTTGAAGGCCGGCACCTGCGCCATCGCGTCGACGTCTTCCTTCGGCGGCTGGTAGCTCGAGGGCATCGCCTCGACGACCTCGCCCATGTCCTCCAGGGCAAGCCGGCCGTAGAAGTTCTGCTCGGTCGAGATCGGCGCGAATAACTGGTTGGCTTCCGCCGACCGGCCGTGTGCCTTGTAGGCGCGCGCGCGCCAGTAACGCCAGTTCGTCTCCTGCTTTTCCTTGACCGACATCGCCTCCGTCGCGGCGAGCACGTCCTCCCAGGACTGGGAGCGCAGGGCCATGCGGCGCGTACCAGCCGAGTTGCTGGTCGTTCTGTCCGCGGGCGCCGGCCTCGCGGTACCAGACGAGCGACTGCGGATCCTGGCGCAGCGCCGCCTGGTAGGCGATCTGACCGGCCACGTAACGCTGTTCCTGCACCGGAAACGACGCGCGAATCTTCACCCACTGGTCACGCGCCTGCTGTGGCGAGACTCGCGCCAGGCGGTAAAGGGCGAACATCGCGACTTCTCGCCCTGAGCGATTGTTCTCGCCCCATGCCCGCTGCTCGAGGAAGCGACGAGGATTGTCGGCAGCGGCATCGAGCATTTTCGGGTCAGGGGAGTCTGCAGGCGGCAGATACGCTGCAAGCTTCTTCGCGAGTCCGACCTGGCCTGCTTCCAGGGCGAGGCGCATGCGCGCCCAGACATCCTGGGTGGTGATCTGGCCGCCCACCAGCATCGCTTCGAAGACCGGCGTGCACGCTGCCGGCTGGTCCCGGCCCGACGCCCACAGCGGCCGGACCGCCGCCATCCCGGACAGATCACCCTGCCGCCATGCCGGCCTGGGCCGCAAAGCAGAGCGTTTCGGGATCGGGCGACGGCACCATGCGGAAACTGCGCCTTGAACTGAGGCCAGTCGCCGCGCACGGCAAGCACCTTCAGCCACTCGCCGCGCATCCGTTCGCCCACCACCGAGTTGCCGTACTTCCTGAGAAACGCCTGTACGTCCTCGGGGCTCGCCGGTCGAGATCGAGCTTGAGCTGCCAGTAGGCGACGTAAGGTTCGAGCACGTAACCCTGTAGTGCTGGTGCGACGCGGGCGAGGCGCGCCCGGTCTCCCGCCTGGAAGGCGTTGCGTGCGGCGATGAAGTCCTCGTCCTGACCGGCCTCGGCGGTGACGGCCAGAAGGCCGAGACAGCACCCGATGATCGCCTTTATCATTGCGGTGGCCCGGGTGGTGAGCGAGGGTTGCCATTTTACGCTCCGATCCTGACACCGGGCGCGTCGAGACGGCCGGTAGCGGGGCGCAGGGCGCGCGCCATGCGGCCAGTCCTCAGCCCAGGTAGAGACGATACGCCGGGTTGCCGGTCTCGTCCCAGTAGCGATAGCCGACCTCGTCGAGGAAGGCGCGGAACGCGCGCTTGTCCTCGGGCGGCACCTGCATGCCCACCAGCACCCGCCCATAGTCGGCGCCGTGGTTGCGGTAGTGGAACAGGCTGATGTTCCAGCCCGTGCTCATCGCTTCGAGGAATTTCATGCAGCGCGCCGGGCCGCTCCGGGAACTCGAAGCGGTAGACGATCTCGTTTTTCGCCTGCGGCGCATGGCCGCCCACCAGGTGGCGCACGTGCAGCTTCGCCATCTCGTTGTCGCTCATGTCGACGGCCTTGAAGCCGTGCTGCTCGAGCATGCGCACCAGCTGCGCCGTCTCCTTGCGGTCGTGCACCTGCACGCCCGACGAAGACACGTGCGCCGCCTGGGCATCGGCGTAGCGATAGTTGAACTCGGTGATGCTGCGCGGGCCGAGCAGTCCGCAGAACGTCTTGAAGCTGCCGGGCCGCTCGGGGATGGTGACGGCGAGAATCGCCTCGCGCTGCTCGCCGAGCTCCGCGCGCTCGGCGACGAAGCGCAGGCGGTCGAAGTTCATGTTGGCGCCGCAGGCGATCGCCACCAGCGTGCGGTCGCGGATGCCGCTCGCGCGCCACGTACTGCTTGGCGCCGGCGACGCCAGCGCGCCGGCCGGCTCGAGGATCGAGCGCGTGTCCTCGAACACGTCCTTGATCGCCGCGCAGATCGCGTCGGTATCGACGAGCATCACCTCGTCGACCAGCTCCCGGCACAGGCGGAAGGTCTCCTCGCCGACCTGCTTCACCGCCACGCCGTCGCAGAACAGCCCGACCTGCGGCAGGCGCACCCGCTGCCCGGCCTTGCAGCGACCGGGACATGGCATCCGCGTCCACCGGCTCGACGCCGATGATCCGGATCTCGGGCCGCAGGCGCTTGACGTAGGCGGCGATGCCGGCGATCAGCCCGCCGCCGCCGACGGCGACGAAGATGGCATCGATCGGTCCGGTGTGCTGGCGCAGGATCTCCATGCCGATGGTGCCCTGCCCGGCGATCACGTCCGGGTCGTCGTAGGGGTGCACGAAGGTGAGCTTCTCGCGCTTCGCGATCGCCTGCGCATGCTGGTAGGCCTCGTCGTAGGAATCGCCGTACAGCACCACCTGCGCGCCGCGGCCGGCCGACCGCCTCGACCTTGATCTGCGGCGTGGTGACCGGCATCACGATGGTCGCCGTGCAGCCGAGCTTCTGCGCGGCCAGCGCCACGCCCTGGGCATGGTTGCCCGCCGAGGCGGCGATCACCCCGCGCCGAAGCGCCGCCGCCGGCAGCTGCGCCATCTTGTTGTAGGCGCCGCGCAGCTTGAACGAGAACACCGGCTGCATGTCCTCGCGCTTGAGCAGCACGTCGTTCTTCGAGCCGGGCGCGACAGGTTCGGCGCCGCGCTCGAGCGGGCTCTCGATGGCCACGTCGTAGACGCGGGCGGTGAGAATCCGCTCGAGGTAGTCGGTCTTCATGGGTGCGGCAGTATCGGAAAAGCGACGGAGGGTAGCAGGTTTCGCCGGCCATCAGAAGGCGCCAGGCGCTGACCGCACACGGTCCGACGCGCAAATTGTCGCGGAGCGCCAGCTTGCGGCTATCCTTGACCTCTTGCCGCCATCACCGAATCCCGCTCATGGTCACCATCATGAGTGCTGCCGACGAACTGAAACGCGCCGCCGCCGAGGCGGCCATCGCCCACGTGCCGGCGGGCGGCGTCGTCGGCGTCGGCACCGGCTCCACCGCCAACCTCTTCATCGACGCACTCGGCGAAGATCAAGCAGCGCATCGACGGCGCGGTGGCGAGCTCCGAGGCGAGCGCAGGCCGGCTGCAGGCGGTCGGCATCCAGGTGCTCGACCTGAACAGCGTCGACGAGCTGCGCGTCTACGTCGACGGCGCCGACGAGATCACGCGGCACCTGCACATGATCAAGGGCGGCGGCGGCGCGCTCACGCGCGAGAAAATCGTGGCCGCAGGTCGCGCAGACGTTCGTCTGCATCGCCGACGAGAGCGAAGCTCGTGGACGTGCTCGGGCGGCTTTCCGCTGCCGGTCGAGGTGATCCCGATGGCGCGGGCCTGGTGGCGCGCGAGATCGTGAAGCTGGGCGGCGCGCCGCGGCTGCGCGAAGGCTTCGTCACCGACAACGGCAACGTGATCCTCGACGTGCACGACCTCGACCATCCCGATCCCGGTGGAGCTGGAGGCGGCGCTCAACCAGATTCCCGGGCGTGGTCACCAACGGCCTCTTCGCGCGGCGCGGCGCGGACGTGCTGCTGCTCGGCACGGCGCACGGCGTGACGACGCTGACGCCGACCTGACCGGTCTGCCACGAAACTGTCATCATCGACTGTTACGTTCCGCGATTGCCGTCCAACCGAGACCTGAGCCATGAACAGCGATCATCACACTTCGAAGCAGTACGACGCCGAGCTCGAGGCGGTGCGCTCGCGTGTCCTGCAGATGGGCGGCCTGGTGGAGCAGCAGATCATGCGCTCGCATCGATGCGCTCTCCTCGGCGACATGCCGCTCATCGACCAGATCATCGCGGACGACCACCAGGTGAACGCGCTGGAGGTCGAGATCGACGAGATGTGCAACCACGTCATCGCGCGCCGCCAGCCGGCGGCAGGCGACCTGCGCCTGATCATGGCGGTGGTCAAGACCATCACCGACCTCGAGCGCATCGGCGACGAGGCGGAAAAGATCGCGCGCATGGCGAAGCTCATCTGCGAAGTCCGACCGGCTGCACACGCCGCGCTTCACCGAGATCCGGCGCATGGGCGACCTCGCGCTCGGCATGCTGCGCAAGGCGCTCGACGCCTTCGCCCGCCTCGATCCGCGTGACCGCGGCCAAGGTCGTGCGCCAGGACGTGCATGCTCGACGAGGAGTTCCGCGCCATCCTGCGCCAGCTCATCACCTTCATGATGGAAGACCCGCGCACCATCTCGCTCTCGCCTCGAGATCGTGTTCGTCGCCAAGGCGCTCGAGCGCATCGGCGACCACGCCAAGAACATCTCCGAGTACGTGGTCTACCTGGTCAAGGGCAAGGACGTGCGCCACACCACCGTCGAGGAGCTCGAGCGGGAAGCCTCGGCTAGGCCGTGGCCTGGATCGCCGAACCTGGTCTCGGCCGACTCCGATGCCCGGCTACTCCACCATCGCCGCCGTCGACCTCGGCTCCAACAGCTTTCGGCTGCAGGTCGCCCAGGTGGTCGACGACCGGATCTATCCGCTCGATTCGCTGAGCGAGACGGTGCGGCTGGCGGCGGGACTGACTGCGGACAAGTATCTCGACGAAGCGTCGCAGGAGCGTGCGCTCGACTGTCTGCGCCGGTTCGGCGAGCGCATGCGCGGCCTCGACCGGCACGCGGTGCGCGCGGTCGGCACCAATACCCTGCGCGTGGCCAAGAATGCCGCGCAGTTCGTGCGCCGCGCCGAGCTCGCCCTGGGCTTTCCCGATCGAGGTGGTGGCGGGGCGCGAAGAAGCGCGCCTCATCTATCTCGGCGTCTTGCAGAGCCTGCCGCCTTCGAGCGAAAAACGGCTGGTGGTGGACATCGGCGGCGGCTCGACCGAGTTCATCATCGGCACCGGGCTCGACGCCGCGCAAGCTCGAAAGCCTGTACATGGGCTGCGTGAGCTACAGCCTGCGCTACTTTCCCGTCGGCAAGATCACCAAGAGCAACCTGGCCAAGGCCGAGCTGGCGGCGCGCGGCGAGCTGGAGGTCATCGCCGCGGAATTCTCCGCGGCAACTGGCAGCAGGCGGTCGGCTCGTCAGGCACGGCGCGCGCGCTGGCCGAGATCCTGCAGTTGAACGGCTGGGGCACGGGCGACATCACGCCCAAGGGGCTCGACCAGTTGCGCACCTGCCTGCTCAAGGCGGGCGACATCAACGCGATCTCGCCTGCCGGGCTGCGCCCCGACCGCGTGCCGGTGCTGCTCGGCGGTTTCGCCATCATGACCGCCATCTTTGCCGAGCTCAAGGTGAAGCGCATGACGGTCGCCACCGGCGCCATGCGCGAGGGCATCCTCTACGACATGCTCGGCCGCTTTCACGACCGCGACATGCGCGACGGCACCGTGCAGCCAGTTCATGCAGCGCTATCACGTCGACGCGGCCCAGGCCGAGCGCGTGGAGCGCCTGGCGCTCGACCTCTTCGAGCAGATCGCCGGCGCGCGCCAAGCTCGACGTCGAGGACTCACAGCAGATGCTGCGCTGGGCCGCGCGCCTGCACGAGGTCGGTCTCGCCATCGCGCACTCGGGGTTCCACAAGCATTCCGCCTACATCCTGCGCAATGCCGACATGCCCGGTTTCTCGCGCATGGAGCAGGCGCACCTCGGGCTGCGTCGTGCTCGGTCACCGCGGCGGGCTGAAGAAGATGCAGGGGCTGCTCGACGGCCCCGAGCGGCTCCTGCCGACACTCGCCCTGCGGCTCGCCGCGCTGCTTCTACCGGTCGCGCGCCGCGGTCACGCCGCCGGACATCCGGCTCACCGTCGATGGGGCAGCGCGTCGAGATCGCGCTCGACGAGGACTGGCTCGCAGCGCATCCGCTGACCGCGGCCGCGCTGGACAACGAGGTCGTCGAGTGGAAGAGCCTCGGCATCAGAATGACCGTGGCGCCCGATCACGGCCCGCGCCCGCAGCCGCAGTAGCCGCCGGCTGAGGCAACTCGCAGGTCCGCGCCACACTGGCGCCGATCGCGCGGCGTCAGCTGTTCCGTGTTCGGATCAGAGCGCGTCCTCGATGCGCTCGCAGAGCGTCTTCAGCACCTTCACCCGGGCGTGGAGCTTGTCGTTCGCCTCGACCAGCGTCCACGGCGCGTACTCCGTGCTGGTGCGGTCGACCATGTCGCACACCGCATCGTCGTACTCATCCCACTTCTCGCGGTTGCGCCAGTCCTCGTCGGTGATCTTGAAGCGCTTGAAGGGCGTCTCCTCGCGCTCCTTGAAGCGGCGCTGCTGCTCGTCCTTGCTGATGGAGAGCCAGAACTTCGCCACCACGATGCCGAAGCTGGCGAGCCGTGCCTCGAAGTCGTTGATCTCGCCGTAGGCGCGCATCCAGTCGTCGACCGCGGCAGAAGCCCTCGACCCGCTCGACCAGCACGCGGCCGTACCACGAGCGGTCGAAGATCGCGATGCCGCCGCGGCGCGGCACGTGCCGCCAGAAGCGCCAGAGATAGGGCTGCGCGCGTTCCTCGTCGGTCGGTGCCGCGACCGGGTGCACCTCGTAGGCGCGCGCATCGAGCGCCGAGGTGACGCGGCGGATGGCGCCGCCCTTGCCGGCGGCGTCATTGCCCTCGAACGCGGCCACCAGCGCGATCTTCGAGAACTTCGGCGAGCGCGTGAGCGTGCCGAGGCGCGCCTGCCACTTCGCGAGTTCGGCCTTGTACTCATCGCGTTCGAGCTTGCTTCGTGAGATCGAGGCTGTCGAGCAGGTTCGGGCCGCTCGCGGCTGTCGACGAGCGGGGCGGTCTTCTGGCTGCGGCCGGCCTCGGCTTCTTCTGCGCGAGCCGGTCCTGCAGCGCGTTCAAGAGACCGTGCCGACGGTGAGATTGCGGTAGCGCTCGTCCGACCCCTTCGACCACGATCCACGGCGCCTTCGCGGTGCTCGTCTCGCGCAGGCCGCGCTCCGCCACCTCCCTCAGCTCGTCGTAGCGCTTGTAGGTCTCGCTGGTCTTCCCGCGTCACGCGCCAGCGCGTTTCGGGGTGCTTCGACAGCTGCCTTGTTGCGCGCCTGGAAGTCCTTCTTCGAAAGATGCATCCAGAACTTGAGAATGAGCATGCCCTCGTTCGCGAGCATCTCCTCGTGATGCTTGATGGCGGCGAGATGGCTGCTCGAAATGGGCCGCCGACGTGTTGCCCAGGATGCGCGGCACGAAGGCTTCGCCGTACCAGCCGTTGAACAGGATGCCGATGCGCCCCTTCGGGCGGCAGCGCGCGCCAGTAGCGCCACGGCAGCGGCCGTTCGCGCTCTTCGTCGGTGCGGGCACGGAAGGCCTTGATCACGAGTTGGCGCGGATCCAGCCACTCCTTGAGCACGTTCACCATCTCCGAGCGGCCCGCGCCTTCCGGGCCGGAGACGATCAGCAGCACGGCGAAGCTGCCGCGACTCGTGCAGGTCGTACTGCGCGTTGAGCAGCGCCTCGCGGAGCTTCGGTTCCTCATCCTTGTAGGTCGTCCTTGTCGACCTTGTGGCCGAGCTCGGCGGACTCGAACATGCGCCATCTCCTTTAGATGAGATCGGGGCCGATGACGGCCCTCAATGTGATTTCGCTGCCGGCAGGGCGCTCGCGGCAGCTGAACCACCACAGCGCGCCCTTCCTGATACTCAAGCCCGAGGCCTTGCCGGCGAGCAACTGCGCCGCGACTTCGCCCAGCACAGGCTGATGGCCGACGATGACGACCGTGCCGCCGTGTTCGGGCCAGCCGGCGGCGGCAAGAATCGAATCGGCGGAAGCCATGAGACCGACGGCGGCGACGGTCTCGAAGGGCCGCTCGAGTGCTTCTGCGGTCTCACGCGCACGCACGGCGGGGCTGGCGAGGATCAGCGCATCGTCGGGCAGCCGCTCCGCGAGCCAGCTGCCGACCTTTTCCGCCTGCCTGCGTCCCTTCGCGGTGAGCTTGCGCTCGCTGTCCGGGACGCTGTCTTCGGCATCTGCGTGACGCCACAAGATCAGATTCATGATCGCTCTCGCGGTGAAGGGCTGTCTGCTGTCATTCTGCTGGAATGTAACCGAACAGGGTCGCTGGATCTCACCGCCAGAACGGTTTCGCGTCCTCGAACTGCTGCCATGCCTCGGTGAGGTGTGCCAGGCGCTCGAACATGAACTGCCGCGTCCAGCCGGAGGCGATGCCATTCGCTTCGGCGTAGGACGGATCGGGAAAGCGCGCCGCAAGCTCCTGCAGCAGTCGCCCTGTCACCGCCGCGTCGTTCATGACGCCGAGCACGCTCTGCAATCCGGCGAGGCCGCGGGCATAGGTGCGCACGGCATCGGGTTCGAAAACGGGGCCGAAGAACTCCGCGCAGTAGCGCAGCTTCTTCACCACGATGCGCAACTGGTGGCGCTCCTCCGGCGAGAAGCTCGCGTGGTCGCGACCGCGCCGCTGCACGCGTCGATGCCGTTTCTGCAGCACGCGCACGGCAAAGGCCTCGAGCGGCTCGTCGAGGATCGGCAGCGCGTCCACGGGCAGCACCGCGCGCCATTTCTCGCAGGCGAGCCAGGCGCCGACCCGCAGCAGCATGCGCTCGTAGCGTTCAGAGGCGACCGCTGCCTGCGCGCCGCGATTACCTTCCGCGCGCAGTTCGGCGACCGCCTCTGCCAGCCGCGCGAGCCCCTCGTGAGCGGGGAAGGCATCGGCAACAGGCGGCAGCGTTTCCGTGGCGAGCACGTCCCAGTCGCGTGCCGGTCCGAGGCTGCCGGCGATCCAGCGGATCTCGTCGATCGCGGGCTGGCAGGCCGGCCGCGGCAGCACGGAGCCGAACACGCTGAAGGCGGAGCGCAGCCGCCGCAGGCCGACGCGCATCTGGTGCACGTATTCCGGGTCGGCATCACCGGCAAGGATGCCGCGTTCGTTCGCCTGGGCATGGCTGAGACAGCTGAAGGCGATGGTCTGGAATGCCGCCGACACCGGTTGCGATCGCGGCGATGGCAGGGGCTCGCGCACGTATCGGAGCGACGCTCGCGGTGCCCGCCAGCACGTGTCCTCGCTCGGCCTTGCTGCGGTTTTCGATGCGCAGCCGGTGCCTTTCCTGCAGGGCGAGCGCGAGCGCGTAGACGGCTTCGGTCGTGCCTGACTTGAGCTCGAGTTCGAGCTCGCAGATCGGGTCGGTGCGTTCGCCCGCGCGCAGCTCGCCGCGGTCGAGGGCGAACTCGATCTCCGCACCCTCGGTCTGCAGCAGGCGCAGCGTGCGCCGCACGTCGGTGACGAACAGCGGGGCGAGCCGGTCCGCGACTTCCGGCTTGGTAAAAAACGCGGCCACCGGGGTGGTCGCCAGCGCGGACAGATTCAGCTGGCCGTCGGGCACGATCGACTCGTACTCCGGGCGATCATGGAGACCGCCTTCCACACGGCCCTCTTCCTTCACGGTCTGGACCCAGCGCCGGCCCTGCTTGCGCACGCGCAGCGCGATGGCGCTGCTCGCCAGGGCGTGTTCCGGCGTGTCGTAGTAGACGCCGTAGTAGCGCTGGGTATGCGGACCCTTGACCGTCGCCGCCGCCAGCACGGGCTCGCGCGCGAGCGCCCGTGCGGTCTCAGGCGAGAGCGCCAGCTTGAGCTCGATCTCGGTGGACATGGATTCTGCGCCCCGTCAGCCGGGCGCGGCGGCGCGTCGTGGGGGGCAACGGCGTGATCAGGCCTCTAGGCAGCCGCAGCGGCTGCCGGCGGCACGACCGGTTCCTTCGCGGGCTCGGGCGCCAGCGTGCCGAGTTGCTCCATGAGCACGAGCTGCGAGACGAATGACCGGCCACCGCGGCGCGGCACGCGACGGTGGTAGCGTCCGTCCGAATCCATCTCCCACGCCTGCGTGTTGTCGGCGAGGCAGGCCTTGATGCTCTCGTTGATCACGCGCTTCTTGAGCTTCGGGTCGAGGATGGGAAAACCCGTCTCGATGCGCCGGAAGAAATTGCGATCCATCCAGTCCGCGCTCCCCAGATAGACCTCGCCGGTGCTGTGGAACCAGAACACGCGGTGATGCTCGAGGAAGCGGCCGATGATGGAGCGCACTCGGATGTTCTCGGACTGGCCCGGGAGGCCCGGGCGCAGCGCGCACACGCCGCGCACGATGAGTTCGATCTTGACGCCGGCGTTGGAGGCGTCGTAGAGCGCGGCGATGATCTCGGGCTCGAGCAGCGCATTCATCTTCGCCGAGATGCCGGCGGGCTCGCCTGCCGCTGCCGCCTGCGTTTCGCGCCGGATCGCCGCCAGCATGTTCTTGTGCATGGTGAACGGCGATTGCCAGAGGTAATTGAGATCGCCCGCCTGACCCAGGCCGGTCAACTGGATGAAGATGTCGTTGACGTCGGACGTGATGCCCTCGTTGCAGGTCAGGAGCCCGAAATCGGTGTACATCGTCGCCGTGCGCGAGTGGTAATTGCCGGTGCCCAGGTGCACGTAGCGGCGCAATCCATCGGGCTCGCGCCGCACCACCATCGCCAGTTTGGCGTGAGTCTTGTACCCGACGACGCCGTAGACGACATGAGCGCCGACTTCCTCGAGTTGCTTCGCCCAGGCGATGTTGGCTTCCTCGTCGAAGCGCGCCTGCAGCTCGAGAACGACGGTCACCTCCTTGCCGCTCTGCGCGGCCTGCATCAGGTGCCGCATGAGCTCAGAATCGGTGCCGGTGCGGTAGACGGTCTGCTTGATGGCGACGACGTTCGGGTCGCGCGCCGCCTGCGCGATGAAGTTCACCACCGGCCGGAAGGACTGATATGGGTGGTGCAGCAGCACGTCCTGCTCGCGCATGACCTCGAAGACATCGCGGTCGCCCTTGAGTGCATCGGGGGTGCCCGGGTTGAACGGCCGGAACTTGAGGTCGTTGCGATCGACCTTGTCCGGCACCGCCATCAGCCGCACGAGATTGACCGGTCCGCTCACCCGGTAGAGGTCTTCCTCGGCGAGATCGAACTGCTCCAGCAGGAAGTCGGACAGCGTCTGCGGGCAGGTGTCCGAGACCTCGAGGCGGACGGCATCGCCGAAGCGCCGCTGCGGCAGTTCGCTTTGCAGTGCCTCACGCAGGTCCTTGACCTCCTCTTCGTCGACGAAGAGATCGCTGTTACGGGTGACGCGGAACTGGTAGCAGCCCACGAGGTTCATGCCGGCGAAAAGCTCGTGCATGTTCTCGTGCAGCACGGACGACAGGAACACGAAGCCGTGGTCGCAGCCGGCGATGTCGCGCGGCAGCTTGATCGCCCGCGGCAGCACGCGCGGCGCCTGCACGATGGCGAAGCCGGACTGACGCCCGAAGGCGTCCTTGCCTTCGAGCTGCACCGCGAGATTGAGGCTCTTGTTGAGCAGGCGGGGGAAGGGGTGCGCCGGATCGAGCCCGATCGGCGTCAGCACCGGCATGATCTCGCGCAGAAAGTGATCACGCACCCAGGCGCGCTGGGCATCGGTCCAGTCCTGGCGGCGGAAGAAACATATCCCTTCGTTGGCGAGCTTCGGCAACACCACGTCGTTCAGCAGCGCGTACTGGTGGTCGACCAGCTCGTGGGCGGTGATGGACACCTGCTTCAGGAGCGAGCTCGTGGTGTAGCCACCGCTCTTCGGCGTGTCCGAGCCCTCCTCCAGTTCGGCGTGCAGGCCGGCGACGCGAACCTCGAAGAACTCGTCGATCAGGCTGGAGACGATGCACAGGAAGCGCAGCCGTTCGAGCAGCGGGACCGCCTCGTCTTCGGCCTGGGCGAGAACGCGGCGCACGACTTCGAGCAGCGACAGTTCACGATTGATGAGCAACGTCGTGGGCGGTGCGACAACCTTTTGGCGCATGTCGGAACTTACCAGTGAAAGGGACACATCAAGCGCTTGCGGTGCAATCGATGCCGCGCGCGTCATATCGGGCTCCGTTGGGCGGACTACTTCTGCGAGGGGGGCACGTACCCCGTGGGCATTTCAGCGCCGGTGCCGAAGAAGTACTGTTCCATCTGCGCGTGCAGATACTTCCGCGCCTTGGCATCGGCAAGATTGAGGCGGTTCTCGTTGACCAGCATCTTCTGGTGCTCGAGCCAGGCCTTCCACGCCGGCTTCGACACCTGTTCGAAAATCCGCTGGCCCATCTCGCCCGGATACGGCGGAAAGTCCAGGCCTTCGGCCTCCTTGCCCAGCTTTATGCACTGCACTACTCTCGACATAGGATCTCCCTGTAGCTTGTTGCGGCTGCGCGGGTATGGCAACACGGCCCGCGCCTAAGTTCACGGCGCCAATCTCACTTGCCGCCCTTGAGCGATTTGATGAGCACCTTCGAATTGCGCTGCAGATTGTAGAGCGCCTGCTTCTTCGCCGGCAGCTCATCCACGCCGGCCTCGGCGAAACCGCGTTCGATGAACCAGTGCGTGGCGCGCGTCGTGAGTGCGAAGAGCCGGTTGAAGCGACGCCGGCGCGCCTCGTCCTCGATGAACTCGAGCAGACGCTCGCCGACGCCCGCGTCGCGGCGGTTCGCTTGGACGGCGAGGCCGGCGAGCTCGGCCGAGCGTGATTCCGGAAACGGATAGAGCGCGCCACAGCCAATGATGATGCCATCGTGCTCGACGACGAAGAAATGGTCGATCTCGCGCTCGATCAGCTCGCGTCCGCGCTTGACGAGCACCCCCTCGCGCTCCAGCGGTTCGATCAGCGGCAGTATGCCGCCGACGTCCTCGATGCGCGCCGGCCGCAGCGTCTCCAGCGGGTCCTGGGTCAGCATGCTGCCCACCCCCTCATGCGAAAAGAGTTCGAGCAGGAGCGCGCCTTCGCGGTCGCGGTCGATGAAATGGGCGCGCCGGACACCGGCCTTGACCGCCGTGATCGCCGGCGGCAGGTAGAGCTGCACGTCGATCGCAAGCCGTGTCGGGCGTGCCAGCAGTTTCTCGGCGTCGGACACGGTGAGCTCGTGCAGGAGCTGTACCCTTGGCGTTGGCGATGCCCGGGCCTTCCAGCAGAAAGATCAGCTTGTCGGCGTGCAGGGCCACTGCCACTGCGGCGGCGACGTCCTCCACCGTCAGGTTGAAAATCTCGCCGGTCGGCGAATAGCCGAGCGGCGACACCAGCGCGATCTCGCCGTCGACGAGCCGCGCCTGCAGCATGTCTGCGTTGACCTTGCGCACCTCGCCGGAATACTGAAGATCGACGCCGTCGAGCACGCCGCGCGGCCGGGCGACGATGAAGTTGCCGCTCGCGACGCGGATGGTCGAGTTCGCCATCGGGGAATTCGGCAGCCCCATCGACAGCAATGCCTCGATCTCGAGCCGCACCCGCCCGTTCGCTTCCTTGACGCACTTAAGGGTTGCCTCGTCGGTGACGCGGATGTCGCGCACGTAGCGCGGACGCAGGCCGCGCTCCTCCATCAGGGCGTCGATCTGCGGACGGGTGCCGTGCACGAGCACGAGGCGCACGCCCAGGCTCGCGAGCAGGTTGAGATCCTGCACGATCTGCGCGAAACGCCCGTCGGCGACCACTTCGCCATCGAAGGCGATGACGAAGGTGCTGCCGCGAAAAACGTGCACGAACGGGTGCGGCAGCGCGCACCCACTGCACGAAGGTCTCGGAGATGGCGGGCATAGCTTGTTATCGGTCCAGCCCCCGCGGTCGGAGGCATCACTGCATGTTAGTGGAATCCGCGCGCCGCGAACATTGGCCGGGGTTCAGAAGTCGCCCCACAGCGCGTGCAGTGCAGCGAGTGCGGCCAGCGCCGCTGTCTCGGTGCGCAGGATGCGCGGGCCGAGACGCACCGCGTGGAAGCCGCACTGTCGGGCGTTCGCGCGCTCCTGCGGCGTGAGCCCGCCTTCCGGTCCGGCAAGCAGCAGGATCGCACCCGGCGGACGCGCCAGATCACGCAGCGAGTGGGTCGCATCGGGTGAGAGCAGGAGCCGCAGCGGAAACATCGCGGCGCGCGCCGGCAAAGCGGCGAACCAGTCGGTCGCCGTGCACGGCGCTTGCACCGGCGGCACCCGGTCGCGGCCGCACTGCTCGCAGGCGCTCGCGCACACGCGCTCCCAGTGTGCGCGGCGGCGCTCGGCGCGCTCCGCATCGAGGCGGACGACGCTGCGCTCGGTGACGACCGGCTCGATGCCGGCGACGCCCAGTTCCACCGCCTTCTGCAGCGTGTAGTCCATACGTTCGCCGCTCGACACGCCTTGTGCCAGATGCACCGCGAGCGATGCCTCCCGTTCCACCGCACGCCAGCCGCCGACTTGGACCGCGACGCCGTCGCGCCCGACCCCGGCGATGATCGCGTCATGCTCGCCACCGCTGCCGTCGAAGAGCACGATGGGCGGCATCCGGCCGCAGCCGCAGCACGCGCACGAGATGGTGACCCGTCGCCTCCGGCAGCAGCATGCGCGCCCCGGCGGCCAGCCGCGACGGCACGTAAACGCGCGGCACGGGTGCTGCGTTTCTACGGTTCTCCGGGTTCATGTACACTTTGCTGCGCCGCGCGTTGAGCGCGGGAGCCTGGGAAGAAGACAAGGCAACAGGATGCAGGACTCATGGTAAGCCTCGAAACACCCATCTGCAATTTCGGGTGGCGCGCCGTCGATTTCGCGCTGCCCGGGACCGACGGCAAGCAGTATTCGATCGCCGACGTGAAGGGAACTAGCGGGCTCCTCGTCATGTTCATCTGCAACCATTGTCCCTATGTAAAGGCAGTGCGCGAGCGGCTGGTGCGCGATTGCCGCGAGCTCGCCGAGCTTGGCGTTGGCTCAATTGCCATCATGTCGAACGATACGGCGGACTACGCCGAAGACTCGTTCGAGAACATGCAGCGGGTCGCGCGCGAGTTCCAGTTTCCGTTCCCCTACGTGCTGGACGAGACGCAGGAGATCGCGCAGTGCTTACGGCGCGGTCTGCACGCCGGATTTCTTCGGCTTCAACGCCAGGCTTGAGCTGCAATACCGCGGGCGCCTCGACGCCTCGCGCAAGGACACCGCGCCGAACGCGCATCGCGACCTGTTCGAGGGCATGTCGCAGGTGGCGCGTACTGGTGAAGGGCCGCGCGAACAGATACCCTCCATGGGGTGCTCGATCAAGTGGAAACATGGCTGACTGAAGTCAGCACTGAAATGGGTGCACTCATCCGCACCGTGAAATCGGTGGCGGCGGCGGAGGTGATGCCCCGGTTCCTGAAGGTGGCCCATCATCGCAAGAGCGACGGCAGCCTGTTCACGGAGGCCGACGTTGCCGCGCAGGAGGCGCTCGCGCGGCGACTGCCGGACATATATCCGGGCACCATCGTCGGCGAGGAAATGACGCGGCAGACCCAGGTCGAGCACTGGCTCGCGGGCGAATCCGGCGTCTGGTGCGTCGACCCTATCGACGGCACCTCGAACTTCGTCAACGGCCTGCCGTACTTCGCCGTCTCGGTGGCGCTCATGCGTCACGGGCGCACCGTGCTCGGCGTGGTCTATGACCCGGTGGCCGACGAGTGCTTCTACGCCGAGGCCGGGCGTGGCGCCTGGCTCAACGGCGAGGCGCTGCCGATCAAGGATCAGACGCCGAAACTCCGCGGCGGCATGGCGAGCGTCGACCTCAAGCGGCTGCCGCGACGGCTGGCCGAGGCCCTCGCCGGGGCACCGCCGTATTCCTCGCAGCGCAATTTCGGCGCGAGCACGCTGGAGTGGTGCTATACCGCCGCGGGCCGCTTCGACGTCTACCTTCACGGCGGCCAGAAGCTCTGGGACTACGCTGCCGGATCGCTGATCCTGGCGGAGGCGGGGGGGCACATGGCCAACATCGAAAACGATGACTTCTGGAGCGGCGATCTGTGGAAGCGCTCAGTCATCGCCGCCCTCGACCCGGGGTTGTTCGTGGAGTGGAAGACCTGGATCCGGGCGCGGCTCGGGTAGGACAATTCGGCACCCTTTGTCACCGATGCTGGTGTAGCTCCGCGCGAATGATCAGACTCGTCCCGGCACGCAGGAGACGAGTCCATGAACGCGCCGGAAGAGCCTGGAAGAAAAACACCCGTAACCGAAGCCGCAGTCCCGTCTGAGCTCGCGCGGGCGATGGAACTCGCCGCCGACCCCTTCGGCATCGGGCAGGCGCTCGCGGCGTCGGCGCGGGGCTGGATGCGCCAGCCGTGGGAGCTGGCCCAGGCCTGGGGCGCGCTCGGCAGCGCGCTCGCGGGCGTGCATGCCAACTGGTGGCTGGAATTCGGCAAGCAGGGGCCGCAGCCCTCGGTTGCCGCGGATGCAGACGCACGTTTCAGCGATCCGCTCTGGTCGCTGCCGCCGTATGCCCTGCTGCGTGACCTTTATCTCACCTATACCCATTGGCTTGAAGAAAGCCTCCTTCACGCGCCGGGCGTGGATGCGGAGACGCGCCGCCGGGCCGCCTTCTGGGCGCGGCAGTGGCTGAACGCCTCGGCACCGGGCAACTTCCTCGCGATCAATCCAGTAGCACTGCGCAAGGCCGTCGAATCCGGCGGGGAAACGCTGGTGCGGGGGTTCGGGCATTTTCTCGAGGACCTGCAGGCGGGCGATGTGTCGACCGTCGACGCTCGCCCGTTCCGGGTCGGCGGCAACGTGGCCAACACGCCGGGTGCGGTGGTCTTTCGCAACCGGCTGGTCGAGGTCATCCAGTACACCGCGACCCGGGCGCGGACGCGAACCGTTCCGATCGTCCTCATCGCGCCGTGGATCAACAAGTACTACATCCTCGACCTGGCACCGGCGAAGAGTCTGGTGCGGCATCTCGTCGATCAGGGCTTCGACGTCTTCGTCACCAGCTGGAAGAATCCGGGCGCGGGCGATGCCGGTGTCACCTTCGACGACTATCTCACCGCGGGCATCCTGCCTGCCTTCGAAGTGGCGCGGGACATCTGTCGCACGCCGGTCGTGCACGCCGCGGGATACTGTCTTGGCGGCACCGCGCTGGCGACCGCGATGGCCTGGTGCAACCGCGGCAGCGAAGCTGTCCCGGTCGCGCACTGGACGCTGCTCACGACGCTGACCGATTTCTCGCGTCCTGGCGCGATCGAAGTCTTCCTTGAAGCCAGGAGCCTGGCCTATCTGGACCGCCTGATGGCGCGCCAGGGCTTTCTCGATAGCAAGGACATGGGGCGTGCGTTCCGGCTGCTGCGCTCGAACAGCATGATCTGGCAGTTCGCGGTGCAGCGCTATCTCTACGGCGAGCGTCCGCCGGCGTTCGACGTCCTGTTCTGGAACGCCGACTCCACGCGCATGCCGCGCGCAATGCACCGTTACTATTTGCGCGAGTTCTACCTCAGGAACCGGCTTGTCGAGCGCGACGGCCTGACGCTGGCCGGGCGACCGATCGACTTGAGACGCATCTGTCAGCCGCTGTACATGGTGGGCACCGAGGAAGACCACGTCGCCCCCTGGGAGGCGACCTTCACACTGTGTGGCCTCATCGCCGCGCCGGTCCGCTACACGCTGACGACATCGGGGCACATCCTGGGCATCATCAATCCACCGTCCGAAACATCGAAGCGCGCCTACTTCACTGGGACGGCCGGGGCGGAGGATCCTTCGCAGTGGCGCTCGCGGCAGCAACGCATCGCCGGCAGCTGGTGGGAGGACTGGGTGCACTGGCTCGATGAGCGTTGCAGACCTTGGCGCGAGGCGCCAGGACTCGGCAGCGCGCGCTTTCCGAAGCTCGCCGACGCACCCGGCACCTACGTCTTCGAGACCTGAGCGCGCGTCCTGCGCTTGACCCTTCCAAACAGCTCCAGCGTGCCCCTGCGCGCGATGTCGTGGTCGACGATTGGTGGAGGATAGTCGCGCCCGACCACCACGCCGCAGGCCTGCTGCTCCAAGGCGCTCATTCGCCAGGGTGCATGGACGAAGCGGTCGGGCGCGTTTGCGAGCTCCGGCAGGTACTTCCGGATGAACCTGCCCTGTGGATCGAAGCGCTCCGACTGCGTCATCGGATTGAAAACACGAAAGTAGGGCTGAGCGTCGCAGCCGGTCGACGCTGCCCACTGCCAGCCGCCGTTGTTCGCTGCGAGGTCGAAGTCGTTCAGGTGATCGGCGAAGTATTGCTCGCCGAGCCGCCAGTCGACGTGCAGGTCCTTCACGAGGAACGATGCGCTCACCATGCGCAGACGATTGTGCATATAGCCGGTGGCGTTGATCTGGCGCATCGCCGCGTCCACCAGCGGGTAGCCGGTCCTCCCTTCCTGCCAGGCTGCCAGGTGTCCGTGTGGATTCGGCCATGCGATGGCGTCGAATTCGGGCCGAAACGCGTGGCCGACGACGTGCGGGTGGTGCCACAGGATCTGAAAGTAGAAGTCGCGCCAGATGAGCTCGGACAGCCACGTCTGCGCGCCGCGACCGCCAATCTCCATTGCGATCCGGGCCAGCCGCCGCACCGACACCGTTCCGAAGCGCAGATGCGCCGACAGGTACGACGGGCCTCGCAGCGCCGGGAAATCGCGTCGCTCGTGGTAGGACTCGATGCGCCCGAGGAAGTCCGCGAGGAGCGTCTCCGCGCCCGACATGCCGGCTGGCAGCGGCAAATCTGCGAGATTGGTCGGGACGAAGCCCAGTTGTTCGAGCGGCGGCATGGCCGCCTTGCCGTCGCTCGCTGCAAGGTGCGCCGCAGGATCCGTCACCGGATGCGGCGCGAAGTCCGCGGCGGTGAGTCCCTTCGACCAGGCGTTCCTGTAGGGGGTGAAGACGGCGAACGGGCGGGCGTCCTGGGTCAGCACCTCGTCCTTCTCGAAGATCGCCTGGTCCTTGAATGTGCGCAGGGCGATGCCTTGCGCGGCGAGCCGTGCAGCCACCGCAGCGTCGCGTGCAACGGCCTGCGGTTCGTAATCGTGATTGGCGAATACGGCTGCTGCGCCAAGCTCGGCAGCAAGCCGCGGGATCTCGTCGCGGGCATTTCCATGACGCACGAGGAGGCCACCACCCAGGCGCCGCAGCTCTGCCTGCAACTCGGCCACACTGCGCCAGATGAATTCGACGCGGCGATCCGCGCGCCGCGGCAGCCGGTCGAGGATCTCGGTGTCAAAGACGAACGCACAGTGCACGCGCCGGGCCGCGCGCAACGCGGCGGCGAGCGCCGCATGATCGTCGGTGCGCAGATCACGGCGAAACCACACCAGCGCGGCGTCGAGTTTGGTCAACGGTCGTCGTGCAGGTATCGAAAGTTGCTAGCTGAGAGTGGACAGGGCCGTCGTTGGTTCGCCCCTGCGATTGTGGAGACCCGGGGGCGTGACTACAATACAGGAGCGTCATGCAACTCACGAATCTCACCCATCACTTTCTGATCGCCATGCCAGCCATGGCCAATCCGTACTTTGCGAAAACGCTGACCTACATCTGCGAGCACAACGATCAGGGCGCGCTGGGCCTCGTCGTCAACCGCCCGATCGACATGAGCCTGCGCGCGTTGTTCGAGCAGATCGACGTGCCACTGGAAGCAGTGAGCCTGGGGAGTTTGCCGGTGCACTTCGGCGGCCCGGTGCAGGTCGACCGCGGATTCGTCCTGCACCGCCCGGTCGGGGATTGGCAGTCCACGCCTCGCGGTCCGTGAAGACATCGCGCTCACGACGTCGAAGGACATCCTGCAGGCGACTGCTCGCGGCGAAGGGCCGCGGCAGATCCTGGTCACGCTGGGCTACGCCGGCTGGGCGCCCGGGCAGCTCGAACACGAGCTCGCGCAGAATGCCTGGCTCACGGTCACGGCGAAGCCCGACGTGATCTTCGACATGCCGGCCGAGGTGCGTCTTGCCGCAGCCATGGAACTGCTCGGCGTGAGTTTCGCCAGCCTGTCGGAAACGGCGGGTCACGCTTAGGGCTCTGCGTGTTGACCGCCGCAACCAGACCCGCACCGCCGGGCCGAATGCTGGCGCCCGGTGGGCAGCCTTCGACGTTTGAGGAGTGGCACACGGGAACCGTGCTCGCGTTCGACTTCGGCGAAGCGCGCATCGGTGTTGCCGTAGGCGAACTCGAACTGCGCATTCCGCACGCCTTGACCGTCATTGCCTCCGCGCCGCGCAACGAGCGCTTTCGCGCCATCGGCGAACTCGTCGAGCAATGGCGGCCAGTGCTGCTCGCAGTCGGGGTACCAGCGCACACCGACGGCGCTGCGCATCCGTTCGCCGCGCGCTGCGAGAAGTTCGCGCGCAGCCTGGACGGCCGCTTCCGGCTGCCGGTTGCGCTCGTCGACGAGAGCTTCAGCTCGTGCGCAGCAGGTGCCCGTCTGAGCGAGGCAGGCGTCGGCGAGCGCGCACAGAAGACGCGCATCGACGCCGCGGCGGCCGCCGAGATTCTTGCCACACTGTTTTCACAGATCGATGCAGCTGCCTGACGCCGAAGCCCTGCTGATTGCCCTGACCGACCAGATGCGGCCGGCGGTCACGCCCGAGACGGCGCTGGTTGGCATTCACACCGGCGGCGTCTGGCTGGCCGGCGGCTGCACGCAAGCCTTGGCCTTGTGCCAGCGTTGGGCACGCTCGACGTGTCCTTCTACCGCGACGACTTCGAGCGCATCGGCCTGCACCCCCAGGTCAAGCCCTCCGACATTCCGTTCGAGGTCGAAGGCCGCCACATCGTGCTGGTCGACGACGTCCTGTACACCGGCCGCACGATCCGCGCGGCACTGAACGAGCTGTTCGACTACGGCCGGCCGGAGAGCGTGCGGCTGGCGGCGCTGGTCGACCGCGGCGGGCGCGAGCTGCCGATCGTGCGCGCAGTTCGTCGGTGCCGACGGTGCACGTGGGGCCGGGTGAGCACGTCGCGCTCCAGCAAGACGACGCAACCGGCTCACGCTGGCCATGCTGCCCCGGCTGCCACGGACATCGCCCTGAGCCGCATGCAGCGCAACCCTCAGCTCAACAGCCACGGCGAGCTGCAACACCTGCTCACGACCGAGGGCCTGCCGGCGGCGATCCTGCGCCAGATCCTCGACACCGCGCTGCCCTTCGTGTCGGTGACCGAGCGCGAGGTGAAGAAGATCCCGCTGCTGCGCGGCAAGTCGATCTTCAACCTGTTCTTCGAGCCCAGCACGCGCACCCGCACCACGTTCGAGATCGCCGCCAAGCGCCTGTCGGCCGACGTGGTCAACCTGAACATCGGCACCTCCAGCCAGAGCAAGGGCGAGACGCTGCTCGACACGGTGGCCAACCTGTCGGCGATGCACGCCGACATGTTCATCGTGCGCCACGCCGAGAGCGGTGCCGCCGCACCTCATCGCGCGCCATGTGGCGCCCGACATCCACGTCATCAACGCCGGCGACGGCCGCCACGCGCACCCGACGCAGGCGCCTGCTCGACATGTTCACGATCCGCCACTACAAGAACGACTTCACGCGGCTGCGCGTGGCGATCGTCGGCGACATCCTGCATTCGCGCGTGGCGCGCTCGCAGATCCACGCGCTGACGACGCTGGGCGTGCCGGAGGTGCGCGTCGATCGGCCCGAAGACGCTGCTGCCGAGCGACGTCGAGCAACTCGGCGTGCACGTCTATCAACGACATGGCCGCAGGGCCTGAAGGACGTCGACGTGGTGATGATGCTGCGCCTGCAGAACGAGCGCATGAGCGGGTCGCTGCTGCCGAGCCCGCAGGAATTCTTCAAGTCCTACGGTCTCACCCAGGAGAAGCTCGCGCTCGCCCGGCCCGACGCCATCGTGCTGCACCCGGGTCCGATGAATCGCGGCGTCGAGATCGACTCCAGCGTGGCCGACGGCGGGCAGTCGGTGATCCTGCCGCAGGTGACCTTCGGCATCGCCGTGCGCATGGCGGTGATGAGCATTCTGGCGGGCAACTAGGCCCTAGAACCGTGAAGATCCATGTCAAGAGCGGGCGCCTGATCGATCCCGAAAACGGCATCGACGCACCCCACGACCTCTTCATCGCCGCCGGCAAGATCGTCGCGGTCGGCACGCCGCCGGACGGCTTCAGCGCCAACCGCACGATCGATGCGACCGGCTGCGTCGTCTGCCCGGGCCTGATCGATCTCTCGGCGCGTCTGCGCGAGCCCGGCTTCGAGTACAAGGCGACGCTCGAATCGGAGATGGCCGCCGCCGTGGCCGGCGGCGTGACGAGCCTCGCGTGCCCGCCGGACACCGACCCGCCGCTCGACGAGCCGGGACTGGTGGAAATGCTCAAGTTCCGGGCGCGCAGCCTGAATCAGGCGCAGGTGTCTATCCGCTGGGCGCGCTGACCATGGGTCTGAAGGGTGCAGCACTTACCGAGATGGCCGAACTGACCGAGGCCGGCTGCGTGGCCTTCTCGCAGGCCGATGCGCCGATGAGCGACACCCATCGTGCTGCATGCGAGCGCTGCAGTATGCCGCGACCTTCGGCTTCTCGGTCTGGCTGCGCCCGCAGGACGGCAGCCTCGCCAAGGGCGGCGTCGCGCACGACGGCGAGGTGGCGACGCGGCTCGGTCTGCCGCCGATCCCGGTCCTGCGCCGAGACCGTTGCGGTCTCCACGCTGCTGCTGCTCGCGCGAGAGACCGGGGTGCGCCTGCATCTGTGCCGGCTGTCGACCGCGCGAGGGGCTGGCCATGGTGCGGCGGGCAAAGGCAAGAGGGCTTGACGTGACCTGCGACGTGGCCGTGCATCACGTCCACCTGTGCGAGTTCGACCTCGGCTACTTCGACACGCAACTGCCACCTGCGCCCGCCGTTGCGCAGCCTGCGCGACCGCGACGCGCTGCGCCAGGGGCTGCGCCGACGGCACGATCGACGCCATCTGCTCGGATCACACGCCGGTGGACGACGACGCCAAGCAGCTGCCCTTCGCCGAGGCCGAGCCTGGCGCGACCGGCCTGGAACTCCTGCTGCCGCTTACCCTGAAGTGGGCGCGCGAGAACAAGGTGTCGCTCGTCCAGGCGGTGTCGCTCGTCACCGCGCAGCCGGCCCGCGTCCTCGGCCTCGACGCTGGGGCATCTGCGTGCCGGGCACGCCGCCGACGTTTGCGTCTTCGAGCCGGACCGGGAATGGACCATCGCCGCGCGCGCGCTCAAGAGTCAGGGCAAGAACACGCCGTTTCTCGGCCTGGAAGTCCTCGGGCGCGTGCGCTGGACCCTGGTCGACGGCCAGATCGTCTACGAGGGCTGAGGTTCCCCAACGCAGTGCGCGAGCGGAACTCCGCGCGCACTCGTGATCTCTCATCGTGGCTTGAAGAACGCGACCTCGCCACGACCTAACCGCTGTACCCACGATCCTCTCGAATCTCATGAACAATCCTCTGCTCGACTTCTCGGGCCTGCCCCGCTTCCCGGAAATCAAGCCGGAGCACGTGACCCCCGCGGTAGACACGCTGCTTGCGGAGAATCGCGCGCTGATCGAGCGGCTGGCAGCGGATCCGGCTGCGCCCACCTGGGACGGTTTCATCGCGCCCGCTGGACGATGCCAACGAGCGCCTGAACCGCGCCTGGGGTCAGGTCGGGCACCTGAACGCGGTGATGAACAGTCCGGAACTGCGCGAGGCCTACAACGCAACCTGCCGAAGATCACGCAGTACTACACCGAGCTGTCCACGCACCAGGGTCTCTTCGCCAGGTTCAAGGCGCTGCGCGCGTCGGCCGAGTTCGCTGGCCTCACGCGCCGAGCAGAAGAAGGTGCTCGAGAACGAGCTGCGCGACTTCCGCCTCGGCGGCGCCGAGCTGCCGGAAGCCGAGCAGCGCACGCTACATGGAGCTGCAGGAGAAGCTCTCCGTCGCTGTCCTCACGCTTCAGCGACAACCTGCTCGATGCCACCAACGCCTTTTCCCATCTCGTGACGAATGCCGACGAAGCTCAGCGGGCATCCCGGAGGACGTGCTGGAAGCGGCGCGCGAGGCGGCGAAGGCGGACGGCCAGAGCGGCTGGAAATTCACGCTGCACGCGCCGTCCTACGTGCCGGTGATGCAGTACGCGGACAACCGCGCGCTGCGCGAGACGATGTACCGGGCCTATGTCACACGCGCCTCGGAGTTCGGCGAGCCCGAAGTGGGACAACACGCCGCTCATCGTCGGAGATCCTCGAAACTGCGGCGCGAGCTGGCGAAACTGCTCGACTTCGGCAGCTTCGCCGCCTATTCGCTCGAGCCGAAGATGGCGCAGAGCCCGCAAGCAGGTGCTCGATTTCCTGCAGGAGCTCGCCGCGCAGCGCGAAGCCGTTCGCGGAGCGGGACCTCGGCGAGCTGCGCGAATTCGCGCGCGCGCGAGCTTGGCCTCGCAGAACTCGCGGTCGTGGGACATGGCCTATGCGTCCGAGAAGCTGCGCGTGGCGCGCTACGCCTTCTCCGAGCAGGAAGTGAAGCAGTATTTTCCCGAGACGCGGGTGCTGCCGGGCATGTTCAAGCTCGTGGAGACGCTCTACGGGTTCTCGATCACGCCGGCGCAGGCGCCGCTCTGGCACGCGGATGTGCGCTTCTTCGAGATCACGGACCGCTCCGGCGAACTCGTCGGCCAGTTCTACCTCGACCTGTATGCACGCCCCAGCAAGCGCGGCGGCGCGTGGATGGACGACGCCATCACCCGCCGCCGACGCGGGGCCGACGATCCAGACGCCGGTTGCCTACCTCAACTGCAACTTCTCGGCGCCGGTCGGCGGCCGTCCTGCGCTTTTCACCCACGACGAGGTGATCACGCTCTTCCACGAGTTCGGCCACGGGCTGCACCATCTGCTCACCCGCGTGGAAGACCTCGGCGTGTCGGGCATCAACGGCGTCGAGTGGGACGCCGTCGAGCTGCCGTCCCAGTTCATGGAGAACTTCTGCTGGGAATGGGAGGTGCTCGAGCACATGACGCGGCACGTGGAGACCGAGAACTCCACTGCCGCGTCAGCTTTTCGACAAGATGCTGGCCGCCAAGAACTTCCAGAGCGGCCTGCAGACGCTGCGCCAGATCGAGTTCGCGCTGTTCGACATGCACCTGCATCACGACTTCGACCCGGCCGGCGAGACGCTCGCTGCAGGCGCTGCTGGACGATGTGCGCGCAGCGAGGTGGCGGTGCTGTTCCCGCCGGAGTTCAACCGCTTTCCGAACAGCTTCTCGCACATTTTCGCCGGCGGCTACGCGGCCGGCTACTACAGCTACAAGTGGGCGGAGGTGCTGTCGGCCGATGCCTACAGCCTGTTCGAGGAGGACGGCGTGCTCAATCCGGAGACCGGCGCGCGCTTCCGCGACGAGATTCTCGGCGTCGGCGGCAGCCGCCCCGCGCTCGAATCGTTCGTCGCCTTCCGCGGTCGTGCGCCATCGATCGACGCACTGCTGCGCCACAACGGCATGGTTGCCTGACCCACTGGCACGCAACGGGCAGCCGTGCTGCCCGGCGGTACGCGTTCCTTCGCGGCGACTGGCCCGCGACGTGCTGATTTCCTTCGCCCCGCCGCAGACTTCGAAGGAGAAAAGCCATGCGCGCTACATGGGCCGTCCTGATCGCTGCTACCTTCGCCCCCTCGCTTCACGCCGCCGGTTTCTACAAATGGGCCGATCCGGTGAGCGGTGCGCCCGTCTATTCGAGCGATCCGCCCGCCGCGGAGGTCAAATCAGTCGAGAAGAAGCGGATCAGCCCCAGCATCATCGAGACGAGCAGCCTGCCTTACGGCGTGCAGCGGGCGGTGAGCCGCAGTCCGATCGTGCTTTATGTGAGCGACTGCGGCGAGTTCTGCAAGGGCGCGCGTGCCTATCTCGTCAAGCGGGGTTTGCCCTACAGCGAAAGGAATCCGGAGGAGCCTGCAGTAGCACGGGAACTCAAGAAGGTCACGGGCGGTGCGCTGGAAGTGCCGTTCCTGATGGTCGGGACGAAGTCCGTGCGCGGCTTCGACGACGCTCGATATGCCACCGTGCTGGACGCAGCCGGCTATCCGAAGTCTTCGCTCGCCGGGCTCGGGGCGAAGCCGACGCCCAAGATGGCGAAGCCGGTGGTGAAGCCAGCCGATCCGGCTGTTGCCGAGTCAGCCACGCCGGGCACCGCCAGGGAAGGCGAGGCAGCAGGCCGCACAATGGCCCACCTGGCGTCGATCATTTACGCACTCGACCGATAACAGCGCCTCACTCCCGTCCTACTTCTTCGCAACGACTCCCGTCGCCGTTTTCATAGGCCCTCGCGCACGCCGATTGGGCTGTCTTTCTGGATGGTCCATCCCATGAGCGCGGGCTGATCCAGCAAGCGCTTCCCCCTAAGCTGGCACCTCTCAATAGTTTGCGGGAGTTGCCATGCCAGACCATTCCATCAAGGGCAAGACCGTCCTCATCGCGGGCGGCGCCAAGAATCTCGGCGGGCTGATCGCTCGCGATCTGGCGCAACAAGGCGCCAAGGCCGTTGCGATCCACTACAACAGCGCCGCCAGCAGGGCCGACGCCGAAACCACTGTCGCCGCCGTCAAGGCCGCAGGCGCGCAGGCGGTCGCGATCCAGGCGGACCTGACCACGGCCGCTGCGGTCGAGAAGCTGTTCGCCGATGCCATCGCCGCGGTCGGCAAGCCGGACATCGCCATCAACACAGTCGGCAAGGTGCTGAAGAAGGCGATGGTCGACACCAGCGAGGCCGAGTACGACGAGATGACCGCCGTCAACTCCAAGACCGCGTTCTTCTTCCTGAAGGAAGCCGGCAAGCACCTCAACGACAACGGCAAGGTCTGCACCATCGTGACCTCGCTGCTGGGCGCCTTCACGCCCTTCTATGCGTCCTATGCCGGCACGAAGGCGCCAGTCGAACACTACACACGCGCGGCCGCCAAGGAGTTCGGCGCACGCGGCATCTCGGTCACCGCAGTGGGCCCCGGCCCGATGGACACGCCCTTCTTCTATCCCGCCGAAGGCGCCGACGCGGTGGCATACCACAAGACGGCCGCAGCGCTGTCGCCTTCCAGCAAGACGGGGCTGACCGACATCGAGGACGTGGTGCCCTTCATCCGCCACTTGGTCAGCGACGGCTGGTGGGTCACCGGCCAGACGATCCTCATCAACGGCGGCTACACGACCAAGTAAGGCGTACTCCCGATCCAGCGCGGCGGCACGCTGCGCTGGAGAAATTTTCGGGCGAGGGCGTGATAAAAGATGGAATGGACCGACTCCATCAATACCGCGTCTTCGTTCAGGTTGCAGAGATGGGCAGCTTCATCAAGGCAGCCCACGCGCTGGAGATCCCGCGGGCCTCGATCTCGGCCGCCGTCCAGCAACTCGAAGCCAGTCTGGGCACCCGGTTGCTGCATCGAACGACGCGTCAGGTTCGACCCACCGCCGATGGTTTGAAACTGCTGGAACGGGTTCGGCGTCTGCTGTCCGATGCGGACGATATCGACCAGCTGTTCGTTGCCAGCCCGCTCAAGGTTGCAGGGCGGCTGAGCGTGGATATGCCCACTCGCATCGCCCGTCGGCTGGTTGCACCCGCCCTGACCGGCCTGCTGCGCCGTCATCCCCGGTTGCAGATCGCGCTCGGCTCCACCGACCGTGCGATCGACCTGGTGCGTGAAGGCGTCGATTGCGCGGTACGCGTCGGCGCGCTGCAGGAAAGCAGTCTGGTAGTGCACCCCCTGGGGCGGCTCGCGATCATCAATTGCGCGAGCACGGTCTACGTGGAAGAGCTCGGTGCACCGCGCCATCCGGACGATCTCGCCCGGGGTCACTGGTCGGTGGGCTATGCCTCGCCCTCGACTGGACGCGAGATGCCGTGGGAATACCTCGATTCGGGAAAGACGCTGATGGCCGCGGTGCCGAGTCGGTTGATTGTCAACAATGCAGAGAGCTTGATTGCCTGCTGCGCGGCAGGACTCGGGCTCATCCAGATCCCGCGCTTCGACGTGCAGCACCTGCTAGACAGCGGCCGGCTGGTCGAAGTCATGGTCGAATTTCGCGCAGCGCCCATGCCGATATCGCTCGTCTATCCGCACCGTCGCCAGCGCTCGCATCGCCTCAGTGCGTTCATCGAATGGTTCGAGACATTGATCCGCCCGCACCTCGAGCCGTGACTGCCCCCTGCCAGTCTGAATCTCGCTCCGCTGCGCGCGGTACCACAGCCATTGGCAGGTGTTGCCGTTCCCTCGTGTGCGGGGTGGCACTTTCTATGTGAGACTCCCACAGAATCAGGGTTATTCGGGAAACATCATGCGCAAGATCGGCACCTGGAACGTCAACTCCCTCAAGGTTCGGCTGTCGCAGGTGCTCGATTGGCTGCACGCCGCCGGGATCGATATCGCCTGCCTCCAGGAAACCAAGCTGCAGGACGTCGCCTTCCCGTTCGATGCCTTGAAGGTAGCTGGCTATGAGGCACTGGCCGCTGGCCAGAAGACCTACAACGGGGTGGCGATCGTCTCGCGCCGACCGGGCACGGAGGTGGTGACCGCCATTCCGGGCTTCGACGATCCGCAGAGGCGCGTGCTCGCGGCGACGTTCGACGACGTGCGGGTGATCTGCCTCTACGTCCCGAACGGGGAGTCGATCACCTCGGACAAGTACCGCTACAAGCTGGACTGGCTATCGGCGCTCACTGCCTGGCTGGCGGAGGAGGCGGCGCGGCACCCGAAGCTCGCGGTGCTCGGCGATTACAACATTGCGCCAGAGCCGGCCGATGTCCACGATCCCAAGCTCTGGGAGGGACAGGTGCTCTGCAGCGAGCCCGAGCGCGCGGCGTTCCGTGGCCTGCTCGCGACTGGACTGCGCGACGCGTACCGGCTCTTTCCGCAGCCGGAAAAATCCTTCACCTGGTGGGACTACCGGATGAACGCCTTCCGCCGCAACCTGGGACTGCGCATCGACCACATCCTGCTTTCGCCTGCGCTCGCGGCGACCTGCGGGTCGGTTCGCATCGACCGTGGCCTGCGCGCGCTGGAGCGCCCTTCCGATCATGCACCGGTGGTGGCTGAACTCGACGTGGCGCCGGTGGTCCCCTCGGACTTATCTGAACTCTGGAAGGTTCGATGAGCACTCCCGCCACGACATCGCCGACCGCCGCATCAGTGGGCAGCCGTCTGCGCAAGCTGATCGGTGGCTTCCGCGCCGCCTACCTGCCGATCCTTGTGACCTATTTCACCTTTGGCGCGACCGCGATCACCGGCATCGCGACGCTTTACTTCCAGAAAGACGTGCTCAAGCTCACGCCGGCCGATGTGGCGGAGATCGGTTTCTGGCTGGGGCTGCCGTGGTCGATGAAGATGGTCGCGGGCGTTGCCTCGGATACGCTTCCGCTGTTCGGCAGCCGCCGGGGCGCCTATCTGGTGCTCGGCGCGGTGTGCCTGATGGCCGGCTTTGCTGTGCTCGCCACGGTGGTGGAAGGCAAGAGCGGCTACCTGGCTGCCATGCTCCTGGTGACAGTCGGATTGATGATGCAGGACGTGGTCGCCGACGCCTTGAGCGTCGAGGTCGCGCGCAATGACGAGGAACTCGGCCAGATTCAGGCGCTCGGCCGCATGGCGGTGCTCGCCGGCGGCATTAGCGTTGGCTATTTGAGTGGCGTGCTGGCGGAGCACCTTGGACCGCGCAACACCTTCGCGGTTGCCATGGCGCTGCCCGTGCTCGTTCTGCTCACGCTGCCCTGGGTGCGTAGCGTGCCGCGGCGCGAACCGGCAGCTGCCGACACGGGACCGCTTGGCCACGGGCGGGTCGGGCTGGTGCTTGGCATCGGACTCGGCTACGCGGCGCTGGGAGTCGTGTTGAATGCGCTGGAGGTTCCGTTCACGCAGGAGATCGTGCTCGTCGTGTCGATCGTGCTGATCGGCGTGCTGCTCAGGCAGGTCGGCATCTCCACTGCGGTCGCGGTCGCCGCCGTCGTGATCTTCCTCTTCCGCGCCACCCCCGGAGTCGGCCAGGGTTACAGCTACTGGGCGATCGACAAGCTAAGCTTCGACCAGAAGTTTCTCGGCCTGCTCGCGCAGGTGAGCTCGATCCTCGGACTGATCGGACTGATCGTATTCCGCCGGACCATCGTCGAGCGCCCGGTGAGCTTCACGCTCTTTTGGGTGGTGATAGCCAGTGCCGTGCTCTACCTGCCGAACATCGGTCTTTTCTACGGTCTGCATGAGTGGCTCGGCATCAGTGCGCGCACGCTCGCGTTCGTCGACACGACGATCTCGGCACCGCTCGGGCAGCTGACGATGGTGCCGATGCTGATCCTCATCGCGCGCAGCGCACCCGCGGGCGCCGAGGCGACGATGTTCGCGATCATGGCGTCCTGGATGAATCTAGCGCTGTCGGCGAGCGAACTCTTCTCGCGCTACCTCAACGAGGCATTCGCGGTGACGCAGGCGGATTACTCGAACCTGGGGCTGCTCATGATCACGGTGGGGATCATCGGCCTGCTGCCGCTGTTGACGTTGCCACTGCTGCGCCGGCACGAGCGGCAGGCGCGAAGCGGCTGAAGCACCTCAGTCTTCGGGCGTGGGCGAGTCGCGCCGTTCCAGCCCCAGCTCCTGAATCTTGCGCGTGAGGGTGTTGCGCCCAAGGCCCAGGAGTGTGGCGGCTTCGATGCGGCGGCCGCCGGTGTGCAGGAGCGCACGGGTGATGAGCGACTTCTCGAACTGGCGCGAGAGCTCGTCGATGATGCCCGAGTCGCCGCGCTGCAGCAGCATATCCACTTCGCGCTCGAGCACGCCCGACCAGTCCTCCGCGGAACGGCTTGCGGTGTCGGCCTTGAGTTCTGGCGGCAGGTCGTTAACATCGACGTTCTGCCCGGGCGCCATCACGGTGAGCCAATGGCAGATGTTCTCGACCTGGCGGACATTGCCGGGAAAATCCTGCGCCGAAAGAAAGCGCACCGCGGCCTCGGTGAGCCGCTTGCACTCGACACCGAGCTCGCGCGCGCTCTTCTGCAGGAAGTGGCGTGTGAGCAGGGCGATGTCCTCGCGCCGCTCGCGCAGCGAGGGCAGTCGCAGCCGGATGACGTTCAGCCGGTGAAACAGGTCCTCGCGGAATACCCCCTGCTTGACGCGCGCTTCGAGGTCCTGGTGCGTGGCCGCGATCACGCGCACGTTTGCCTTGATCGGCTGGTGTCCGCCGACGCGATAGAACTGTCCGTCGGAGAGCACGCGAAGCAGGCGCGTCTGCAGCTCCGAGGGCATGTCGCCGATCTCATCGAGGAACAGCGTGCCGCCTTCGGCCTGCTCGAAGCGACCGCGCCGCATGGCCTGTGCGCCGGTGAAGGCGCCGCGCTCGTGTCCGAAGAGCTCCGACTCCAGCAGATCCTTCGGGATGGCGGCAGTGTTGATGGCGATGAAGGGGCTGGCGCCGCGCTGGCTGTGTCGGTGCAGCGCGCGTGCCACGAGCTCCTTCCCGGTGCCGGATTCGCCGGTGATGAGGACGGTCGCCTGCGATTGCGACAGGCGGCCGATGGCGCGAAAGACATCCTGCATAGCCGGTGCCTGCCCGAGGATCTCGGGAGTGGCTTCCGCGACCTCGACATCACGCGTCTGCCGCAGGCTTTCTTCCAGCGCGCGGCGGATCAGCTCGACGGCATTGTCGATGTCGAATGGCTTCGGCAGGTACTCGAAGGCGCCGCCTTGAAACGCTGCCACCGCGCTCTCCAGATCCGAGTACGCGGTCATGATGATGACGGGCAGGTGCGGATGGCGTTCCTTCAGCGTCTGCAGAAGATCGAGACCCGAAGTCCCGGGCATCCGGATGTCCGACAGCACCACCTGTGGTGTCGCGGTCTCCAGGCTCGAGAGCGCTTCCTGCCCGCTGGCGAAGGTCTTGAAGGCAATGTTCTCGCGCCCGAGCGCCTTCTCGAACACCCAGCGGATGGAACGATCGTCGTCGATGATCCAGACTGGCTTAATCTGGTTTTGTCGACTTTCGGGGCCGTAGCTCATTACGTTTCACTCCCGGCCGCGAACGCGGCATCCACGGTTGCTCGTCACACCGTCTCCCGCAACGGCAGCAGAATGCTGAAGCGGGTGTTTCCAGGCATGCTCTCGAACTGGATCACGCCACCGTGCTGCCCGACAAAGGTCTGCGCAATGGTGAGACCGAGTCCGGAGCCGCCCTCGCGCGCGCTCACCAGCGGATAGAAGATCTTCTCCGAGATCGTCGGCGGCACGCCGGGACCGTCGTCGATCACCTCGACGAGAAGCGCATGCCGGTAGCGCTTGCGCGCGAGCGTCACCTGGCGCGCGAGGCGCGTGCGAAGCGAGATGCAGCCGTGTCCCCCGAGCGCCTGGGCCGCGTTGCGCACCACGTTCAGGGTCGCCTGGATGAGTTGCTCACGATCCCCTTTCAGGGGCGGCAGACTCACGTCGTAGTCGCGCGCCATGACGACCTCCGGAAATTCGGCGAGCATGAGACTGCGCACGCGCTCCAGCACCTCGTGGATGTTCACGAGCACGAGCTGGGGCGCGCGGTTCGGCGTCAGCAGCCGCTCCATGAGCGATTGCAGACGGTCGGCTTCCTGCATGATCACCTGCGTGTACTCGGACAGATCGGGACGCTCCAGTTCCCGATCCAGCAACTGCGCCGCGCCGCGGATGCCGCCAAGAGGATTCTTGATCTCGTGCGCGAGGCTGCGCAGAAGCATGCGGTTGGCCTCGGTCTGGTCGAGGATGCGTTCGTCGCGCGCGATCTTGAGCTGCTGGTCGATCGGACGGAATTCCGCGAGCATCCGGCCCCATTCGCCGTGCCAACCCGGCACCTCGATCGGCGTGATGGTGCAATTCAGATGCTGGCGTGCGTGTCCGGGCGTGCCGAGAAACAGGTCGTGCTCCATGTAAGTGCAGTTGTTCTCGATCGCATACTCGATCCCGGCGACGAAGAAGCCGGGGTTCTCGAAGACCTTCTGCACCGTCTGCCCGGAGACGCTGCGCTGGCTGAACTCGAACAGGTTCTCGGCCGCCGGGTTGGCGTACTCCACGACCAGGTCGTGATCGAGCACGATGACCGCGGTGGCGAGCAGCTCGAGTCCGGCAAAGGCCGTTGGGACCATCACGGTCTACCTCGTGCCGGCAAGTTCGCGCTTGAGTGCCGTCACGTTCTGCTCGTGCAGTGCCGCCGTCTCCTTCAGTTTGCGCAGGCGTTCGGCATAAGCCGCGCTCGTGCGATCCTCGCCGCTGCGCCCGATCTCGCCCTCCGCCAGGGCACGCCTTGCATCGGCGAGCAGACGTTCTTCGGTGCCGAGCTCGGTTTCGAGAATGTGTCGGCGGCCCTGATCGCGCTGCTTCTGGGTCGCGCTGTCGACACTCGGGAAATTCGCGGGCGCTGCTGTCTGACCACCCTTTGCCTTGGAGCGGGCGGCGGTCGGTGGAGGCTCGCGGATCGGACCGATGTCCATCGCCGTGCAGCCCTTCTGCTTGGTGTTGGTATAGCTTACGTTGCCTTCGCCGTCGGTACACTTGTAGATCTCGCTCCAGGCCGAAAGCGGCCCCAGCAGCAGCACCAGTAGCGCAAGCGCGGTGAAGCAGGGAGCCGGCGGCGAGACCAAGGTTCGATGGGGCATCTGCGTAATCGTCCAAGCGCGGCGCCGATCGACGGGAAGAAAAAAGGGCGGGTAGGTCCCCGCCCTTTTTCCGTTACCGCGCTGCGGCAGGCGGGGTCACAGGCTGTAGTACATCTGGTACTCCACCGGATGTGTGGTCTGGCGGAACAGTGTGACCTCTTCCATCTTGAGATCGATGAAGGCGTCGATCCATTCGTCCGAGAATACACCGCCGCGGGTCAGGAACTCGCGGTCCTTGTCCAGGTAGTCCAGTGCCTGGTCGAGCGACGAGCAGACGTTCGGCACCTTCCGCGCTTCCTCCGGCGGCAGATCGTAGAGGTTCTTGTCGATCGGATCGCCGGGGTGGATCTTGTTCTGGATGCCGTCGATACCGGCCATCATCAACGCGGTGAAAGCCAAGTAGGGATTGGCAGTGGGATCGGGGAAGCGCACCTCGATGCGTCGACCCTTCGGATTGGCCACGTGCGGGATGCGGATGGAGGCCGACCGGTTGCGTGCCGAGTAGGCAAGATTGATCGGCGCCTCGAAGCCCGGGACGAGGCGCTTGTAGGAATTGGTACCGGGGTTGGTGATGGCGTTCAGCGCCCGCGCGTGCTTGATGGTGCCGCCGATATAGTAGAGCGCGAGCTCGGACAGGCCGGCGTAGCCGTTGCCCGCGAACAGATTCTGGCCGTCTTTCCAGATCGACTGATGCACGTGCATGCCGGAGCCGTTATCGCCCACGATCGGTTTCGGCATGAAGGTCGCGGTCTTGCCGTAGGAGTGAGCCACATTGTGGATCACGTACTTCATGATCTGGCTCCAGTCGGCGCGCTTGACGAGGCTCGCGAACTTGGTGCCGATCTCGCACTGGCCGGGGGCCGCGACTTCGTGGTGATGCACTTCGACCTCGACGCCCATTTCCTCCAGCGCGAGACACATTGCCGAGCGAATGTCCTGCAGCGAATCGACCGGCGGCACCGGGAAGTAGCCGCCCTTGACCGGGGGACGGTGTCCCATGTTGCCGTCGTCGCGCTCCGCGCGTGAGCTCCAGGGCGCTTCCGACGAATCGACCCTGACCGCACACCCCGACATGTCGACGTGCCAAGTGACGGAATCGAAGATGAAGAACTCGGGTTCCGGGCCGAAGTAGGCAGTATCGGCAATTCCACACTGCTTGATGTATACCTCGCCGCGCTTCGCGATCGAGCGCGGATCGCGGTCGTAGCCTGTCATGTCCGCGGGCTCGAGCACGTCGCAGGTGAGAATGAGGGTCGGCTCGTCCATGAAGGGGTCGAGGTTCGCGGTGTCAGGGTCGGGCATGAGCACCATGTCGGATGCCTCGATTCCCTTCCACCCGGCGATGGAGGAGCCGTCGAACGCGTGACCATCGGTGAACTTGCTCTCGTCGAACGCTTTTAGCGGAACCGTCACGTGCTGTTCCTTGCCGCGCGTGTCGGTGAAGCGGAAGTCGATGAATTTGACTTCGTTGTCCTTGACCAACTTCATTACGTCAGCAACCGCCATGGCTCATTCTCTCCGTCGGTTTGTTGGGTACTGGGTTGTACTGGGTGTGTGGGAGCAAAAAAACAGGTGCAGGCGGACTGCAGTTTGCGTGCCACGCCCCAATCGAGCGCAATTCTTTGTCTGATAACCCCTTCAAGGTATTCGATAGAGATTCTGGGCACAATATTAGTGCGCTTTTTCTCGCCGCGCACCATCCACGTGCCATGAACCGCGCCATACTCGAATCGAGCGATCCGGCGACAGGCGAGGTAAACTTTTGATCCCGCCCGAAACGCAAATTCGAGAAAGAAAAGTCATGTCCACGCTCTCAGAAATCCTCGCTGCCGCGCAGGACCGTGCGCAACAGCTCAACCTTCCCTACAGTGGGGCGCTCACTCCGACGGAAGCCTACGAAGTGTTGCGGCACGCGCCGGGCGCGCGCCTGGTGGACGTGCGCACGCGAGCCGAACTCGACTGGGTGGGGCGCGTGCCGGGGGCCGTGGAAGTCGAGTGGGTCACCTATCCGGGGAGCCAGCCCAACCCGCACTTCGCTCAGCAGCTGCGGCAGCAGGTCGACGCGGAAGCGCTGGTGATGTTCATGTGCCGCAGCGGCGTGCGCTCGAACGCGGCGGCGGTCGCTTCGACGCAACTCGGCTACACCGAGATCTACAACGTGCTCGAGGGTTTCGAGGGCGATAAGGGTTCCACCGGGCATCGCAACACCGTCGGCGGCTGGCGCCATGCCGGCCTGCCGTGGATTCAGTCCTGAGCCGTTCTCACCGACTGCGTACGGGCGGGTCGCTGCGCGCGATGCGCGCCGCGGGGAGCGTGACCGCCGCGGCCAGCAGGGTCGCGGTCGCGGCAGCGAGGAAGGCTGCGCTGGGAGAGTAGTGCTCGACCAGCGTCCCGCCGGCGGCAGTGCCGGCGCTGATGCCGCCGAGGAGCGCGGTGGAGGCCCAGGTGAAGGCCTCGGCGACGCGATCCGTCGGCGCCACCCGCAGCACCAGTACCGAGTTCGCTGCTATGACCGGCGCCATTGGCGCAGCTGCCGGGACGACGGCTGCTGCGAAGAGCGGCACGTTCGCGTACAGCACCAGCGCCGACAGGCCGGCGAGCCCGCCTGCCATCAGCAGCAGCAGTACGAGGAACTGGCGACCGGCGTCGAGCGACCATGAGCGCCCGCCGTAGGCGAGAACGCCGAGCACACTGCCGACACTCGCCAGCGCCAGGATGACCCCCGCCGCGGCGGGGACGCCTCTCGCCGTGGCAAAGCCGACCACGCCGATCTCGAAGGCGCCGAAAGCAAAGGCGAAGAGCGCCGCCGCCGCGAATACGCCTCGCAGGCGAGCGGCGCGCAGCGTGCTCGCGGCGGCCGGCTGCGGTCCGGAGGGGCGCGGGTGCCAGGCGCGCATTGGACCGGCATTGACGAAGAGGAGACCGCCACCCAGCGCGCAGGCGGCGGAGAGCCAGATCGCGCCCACCTGGGCGTGCGCGGCGGCGAAGCCGGCGGCGAGCATCGGGCCGAGGATGAATACGGTTTCGATGATCGCCGAGTCCAGCGAATACGCGGTGCGTTGCAGCGCCGGGTCGCTCACCAGGCGCGGATAGAGGGCGCGCGCGCAGACGGTGATGGGGGGCAGCGACGCACCGGACAGGAAAGCGGCGGCGAAGACGAAGCCGCGGTGGGTCCCTGCGAAGACCAGCACGGTCAGACCGATCATCGCTGCCGGATGCAGCGCGACGCACGCCAGCAGCACGCGTCGCGGGCCTAGGCGATCGACGGCGCGACCGACAAGGGGGGCGACAGTGGCGAGCCCGAGCACGAAACAGGCGGCCGCGATGCCGGCATCCGCCAGAGAACTCGCCTGACTCTGCAGAAACAGCACGAGCGCCAGAGTGGAAAGCCCGACCGGAATGCGCCCGATCACCGACGATACGACCAGCTGGCGCACCTCGGAGATCTGCAGCAGGCGCGCGTACGGGCCGGCGGCGATCATCCGCCCGCCCGCTGCAGGATCAGCCGGCGCTCCACTCCACGATACCTGTATAGGCGGTCAGCAGCACCACGACGCCGAAGACGATGCGGTACCAGGCGAAGATCGTGAAGTCGTGGCGCATGATGTAGCGCAGCAGCCAGCGGATGCAGAAAAACGCCGAAATGAAAGAAGCGACGAGGCCGACGCCGAAATAGCCCGCGTCGTGCAGGTCAAGCAGCGCGCGGTTCTTGTACAGATCATAGGCGCCGGCAGCAATCAGCGTCGGCACGGCGAGGAAGAAGGAGAATTCGGTCGCCGCCTTGCGCGACAGCCCGAAGAGCAGACCGCCGATGATGGTTGCGCCCGAGCGCGAGGTGCCGGGGATCAACGCGAAAGCCTGCGCGCAGCCTACCTTCAGCGCATCCTTCCACGTCATGTCGTCGACCGACTCGACCGTGATCCGGTGCGCACGCCGTTCCGCCCACAGGATGACGAAGGCGCCGACGATGAAAGCGATCGCAACCGGCACCGGCTTGAAGAGCGCCGCCTTGATGTACTTCCCGAAGGCGAGTCCAAGCAATGCGGCCGGCATGAACGCGACGACGAGGTTGACGACGAAGCGTTGGGCGCCGCGATCCGAGCCGAGGCCGCCGAGCACGGCTGCGAACTTGTGACGGTACTCCCACACCACGGCGAACATGGCGCCGGTCTGAATCACGATCTCGAAGATCTTGCCCTTGGCGTCGTTGAAACCGAGCACGTCGCCGGCGAGGATGAGGTGTCCGGTGCTGGAAATCGGCAAAAACTCGGTGAGCCCCTCGACGATGCCAAGAATAAGGGCCTTCCAGTAAACGGGATCGATCATGGGGGTCACCGCAGAAAAGCGCGGATGGTAGCACGTGCCTCGACCATCGATTTGAACGCGGTCCGGCCGGTAAGCGTGGCTATCGCGCAGCTATTGAGAGCCGTGAAGTGGGTGCCGGGGCACACGTTGGCGGCCGCTCGCGGCGACCCTCACGGCGACCACTAAGCCGACCGATCAGCCCAGGAGAATGGGCAAGTTTCGCAGGCGATACGACGAGCGCTGGAAATCACGGCAGGCCGCAAAGCGCGGCTCGCCGTGTCATGCAGAACTGGACTGGAGCCGGGGCTCGGCGTCAGCCGCGGAATTGCCGGGAAAGCGCTTCGACGCTCGCGCTCAACTGATCCAGGTTCGGCACCTGGCCATCCGGGGTGACATGGTCGACTACGTCGGGCAATATCTTCGACAGGCCCTCCGACGTTTCCTGCTCCGTCAGCCCCGCCTGCCGGGCAATCTGCGACAGCCCGCCGGACCCGAATATCTGGCCGATCACGTCGGGAGAGACCGGGATGTTCTGTCCGGTGCCCACCCACGACTGCGCCTGTTCGCCGAAGCCCGCCTGCTGGAAGCGGTGCAGGAGGTCGCCGAGACCGCCACCGCCGCTCGCAGCAGCGCCACCGCCGAGCATGCTGCCGATGAGATCGCCGAGACCGCCCCCACCTTGCCCTTGACCCGGGGCTGGCTGCTGCGTCCCGCCGCCGCGATTGGCGAGCATGCCGAGCACCACCGGCAGCAATGCCATCAGGATGCCCCCCATGTTGCCGCCGCCGCCCTGAGGCGCCTGCTGCATGGGTGGCTGGCGCTGCCCCAGCGCACCGCCGAACGGCCCACTTTGTCCGCTGGCTCCACGCAATGCACTGCCGAAGAATATCGTCGAGTAGTCCCATTTGGCCCTCCTGGCCCGAGGAAAAAGTCGATGAGAAACTGGCCACCGAACGGTGCGTCAGTCGCCGTGAGATTCCGAGGTCGGTGAAGAGTTTCGCAACCGACGCCTTGAGGTCGTCGACCTCGCGCGCGAGGCGCGCGACCTCCGTTCTCAGCGCAGCGCTTTCACCCTGAGCGGCGTCTCGCCGGGCGTATTCAGAGACGGCGGCGGACACGACTTCCAGCGACGGAGGCCCCGACAGCAGATGCGCCCAGCGGTTTTCGCGCGCGCCCGGCTGCCGCGGGAGTTCCATCACCAGCGGGCCGCCGGCCCGTTCGGCAAGCTCCGAGAGAAAAGCCTCGACTGCGGAGATGTCGCTGAAGTGGTGCAGCCGCTCGCAGTTGAGGCGCAGTTCGCCGGCGGTCTGCGGACCGCGCAGCATGAGCGCCGCGAGCAGCGCGACCGACTGCGGCGGCACCTGCAGCACACGCTCCATGTTGTGGGCGTAGCGCATCACGCGGCTGCCGCTCGACTCGATGATGAACGCGAGCGCGCGCAGCTGCTCCAGCGCTGCCTGCACCTCGCCGTCGGTCGCGTTCAGCACCGGGTCGCGGCTCGTTTTCTGATTGCATCCGGCGGCGAGCGCGTTGACCGTAAGCGGATAGGTGTCGGGCACCGTGCGCTGCTTCTCGACCAGCACGCCGAGCACGCGCGCCTCCAGGAGCGACAGTTCGCGCAGTGCTTGCGTCATCGGTGTTCGGCCTGGCTGCGGCGCTGGCGCTCAGGCCTTGCTGTAGATCTCGGCACCCTGCTCCACGAACTCCACGGCTTTCGCCTCCATGCCCTTGGCGAGCGCCTCCGACTCGGAGACGCCAACGGTTGCTGCGTACTCGCGCACGTCCTGGGTGATCTTCATCGAGCAGAAGTGTGGTCCGCACATCGAACAGAAGTGGGCGAGCTTGGCGCCTTCCTGGGGCAGCGTCTCATCGTGAAACTGCTTCGCCTTGTCCGGATCGAGGCCGAGATTGAACTGGTCGTCCCAGCGGAACTCGAAGCGCGCCTTGGACAGCGCGTTGTCGCGGATCTGCGCGCCGGGATGACCCTTGGCGAGATCGGCGGCGTGCGCAGCGATCTTGTAGGCGATGATGCCGTCTTTCACGTCGTCCTTGTCCGGCAGCCCAAGGTGCTCCTTCGGCGTGACGTAGCAGAGCATGGCGGTGCCGTACCAGCCGATCATCGCGGCGCCGATCGCGCTCGTGATGTGGTCGTAGCCGGGTGCTATGTCGGTGGTGAGCGGGCCCAAGGTGTAGAAGGGCGCTTCCTTGCAGTACTTCAACTGCAGGTCCATGTTCTCCTTGATGAGGTGCATCGGCACGTGGCCGGGGCCCTCGATCATGACCTGCACGTCGTGCTGCCAGGCGATATCGGTAAGCTCGCCCAGGGTGCGCAACTCCGCGATCTGCGCCTCGTCGTTGGCGTCGTAGATCGAACCCGGACGCAGGCCGTCGCCCAGGCTGAACGCCACGTCGTACGCCTTCATGATCTCGCAGATCTCCGCGAACCGCGTGTACAGGAACGACTCCGTATGGTGGGCGAGGCACCACTTGGCCATGATGGAGCCGCCGCGCGAAACGATGCCGGTCATGCGCTTCGCCGTCATCGGGATGAACGCGAGCCGCACGCCGGCGTGGATGGTGAAGTAGTCCACACCCTGCTCCGCCTGCTCGATCAGCGTGTCGCGGAAGATCTCCCAAGTGAGATCCTCGGCGCGACCATCGACTTTCTCCAGCGCCTGATAGATCGGCACCGTACCGATTGGCACCGGGCTGTTGCGGATGATCCATTCACGCGTTTCGTGGATGTGGCGACCGGTGGAAAGATCCATCACCGTGTCGCCGCCCCAGCGGATTGCCCACGTCATCTTCTCGACTTCCTCGCCGATGGACGAGCCGAGCGCGGAGTTGCCGATGTTGGCGTTGATCTTCACCAGGAAATTGCGGCCGATGATCATCGGCTCGGTTTCCGGATGGTTGATGTTGGCGGGGATGATGGCGCGGCCGCGGGCGACCTCGTCGCGCACGAATTCCGGCGTGATGTGCCTGGGAATCGCGGCGCCCAACGCTTGGCCCGCATGCTGGCGGGTGATCAGTTCGGCGAGTGCGTCGCGGCGCTGGTTTTCCCGCAGCGCGATGAACTCCATCTCCGGGGTGACGATGCCCTGGCGGGCGTAGTGCATCTGGGTCACGTTTCCACCCGGCCTGGCGCGGCGGGGCTGGCGCTTCAGGTTGAAGCGCATCTCGGCGAGCTTCGCGTCGCCCAGGCGCTCGACACCGTAGCGCGACGTCGGACCGGCGAGCACTTCGGTGTCGCCGCGCTCTTCGATCCATTTGGCACGCAGCGGCGCGAGCCCCGACGCGGATGTCGATCTTCACGCGCGGATCGGTGTACGGTCCGGACGTGTCATAGACGTAGATCGGCGGGTTCTTCTCGGCGCCGAACGAGGCCGGCGTATCCGACTGCGAGATCTCGCGCATCGGCACCAGGATGTCGGGTCGCGAGCCCTCGACGTAGATCTTTCGCGAGCACGGCAACGGCTGCACGGCTGCGGCATCCACATGGGCAGCAGCGGCAACGAACTTCGGATGGGCGTTCATGACTCCTCCAGAGGGGAGAATCCGGGGAGCGAGAAGGTAGGCGACTACGTTTCCCTACGACGGCATTACCCGGACAGGTTCGAAGGGTTTGTCTCACCCCGGCGCGAAACGTCCCCGAGGACCCCTACGTAGACCGCTAACCCTAGCGGAAACTCGCCTTCGCAGCAACTGTGAAGGCGCGCTTTCAGGGCGCACGCGAGCATCTCTTCGCCCTTAAGCGGTACCGCAGGCACAGCGGCCGCGGGCAGTTTATGGTGCGACGCGTTGTGGTAGACTGCGGCGCGTCAACCTCAGGTCGTGGCAGAACGCAGATGAACGTGGAGCAGGCCCGCTTCAACATGGTCGAGCAGCAGATTCGACCTTGGGAGGTGTTGGATCAACAGGTGCTCGACCTGCTGCTTCAGGTGCGGCGCGAGGAGTTCGTGCCGCAGCAGCATCGGGCGCTGGCGTTCGTGGACATGGAGATTCCCATCGGACACGGCGAGGTCATGCTGCGCGCCGAAGATCGAGGCGCGCATCCTGCAGGAACTCGCGATCAAGAAAACCGATCGCATTCTCGAAGTCGGCACCGGCAGCGGTTACTTCACAGCGTTGCTCGCAACTCTCGGCGGGCACGTCTACAGCGTCGACATCGTTCCGGAGTTCGTTACGCAGGCGCAGGCAAAGCTCAGTGCCCACGGCATCACCAATGTGACGCTCGCCAGCGGGTGACGCTGCGAGCGGCTGGGGGAAGCACGCGCCGTACGACGTCATCGTGCTGACGGGGTCGGTGCCTTCGCTCGCCGAGGCGTTTCAGCAGGATCTGGCAACGGGCGGGCGGCTGTGCGCCGTCGTCGGTGATCTGCCGGTGATGGAGACGACGCTGATCACCTGTATGTCGGCCGGTGTCTACAACTCCGTTTCCGTGTTCGAGACCTGTGTGGCTCCCTTGCGCAACGCGCCTCATCCCGCACGCTTCGTTTTCTAGATCAGGATGCAGCAGTTGAGCCCTGACGGCCTGAAGCGCTGGCTCGCCGACAGCGAGCGCGCTGCCCCCTACCTGCTGGACGTGCGCGAGCCTTGGGAGTACGAGCGCTGCCACATCGAGCGTGCGCAGTTGATACCGATGGGTTCGGTGCCGTCCCGTCTCGCAGAACTGCCGAAGGATCAGGACATCGTGGTCGTCTGCCACCATGGCGCGCGCAGTCAGCAGATCGCGCTGTTGCTGGAACGTGCGGGCTTCGACCGGGTGCACAATCTGCAAGGCGGCGTTCACGCTTGGGCGCTGCAGGTCGAACCCGGCATGCCGCGCTACTGAGAAGATCGCAATGCCCTTTGTTCGCTTGGTGTTGGTGTTTCTGCTGGCGAGTGTCACCGGCGTCGCGTGCGCGGCCGACCTGCTCCAGATCTACCGCGAAGCGCTCGTGCAGGATTCCGAATATGCGGCGGCGCGGGCCGGCTGGCAGGCCAACCAGGAAGTGGTCGTGCAGGGCCGCTCCCTGCTGCTGCCGAACGTGGGCGCGACCGGCTCCTACACTTTCAACAACCGCGATCTGCGAAACGTTCCCAACCAGCAGTTCAATGCGACATTCATCGGCTTGAACCTGAGCCAGCCGATCTTCCGCATGCAGAACTTCGTGCAGTACCAGCAGATCGCGGACGCAGCTCACACAGAGGCGACGCGCAGTTCGCGCTGTCGAGCCAGGAGCTGATTCTGCGGGTGGCGCAGGCGTACTTCGACGTGCTGCTGGCCGAGGTGAATCTGGAGGTCAACGAGGCGCAGAAGCGGGCGATCGCGCAGCAGTTGGAGCAGGCGAAGCGCAACTTCGAGGTCGGTACGGCCACGGTCGTTGACACTTACGAGGCGCAGGCGCGCTACGATCTGGTCGTCTCCCAGGGCATCGCGCTGCAGAACGATCTCGCAGTCAAGCGCGACGCGCTCGAGCGCATCATCGCGCGGCCGGCGCCCGTGCTCACGCGGCCTCCGCGCGGCATTCAGATCGATCCCCCGAAGCCGAACAACATCGACGCCTGGGTACAGGAGGCATACGAGACCAGCCTCGACGTGCGGCTGGCGGATGCTGCCCTGACGCTGGCGCGACAGCAGGTCGAACTGCAGCAGCACCGGTCACTACCCGACGCTCGATGCCGTCGCTTCGGTTGGCTACAGCGACAACAGCATCGGTCAGATCGCCTCCCAGGGCTTCCGCGGCAACATCACGTCGGCCGGCGTGCAACTCGCCATCCCGATCTACCAGGGCGGTGCGATCGAGTCGCGCGTGCGGCAGGCGGTGTCTGCGCAGGAGAAGGCGCGGCAGGATCTGGAGACCACCCGCCGCGCCGTCGCGCAGTCGACCCGGCAGTCGTTTCTCGGCTTGAACAGCGGCATCGCGCAAACCGAGGCCCTGCGCACGGCCGTGGTCTCGACCCAGGCACAAGTGGATTCCACCAAGCTCGGCCAGGAGGTCGGCGTGCGGACCGAGGTCGACGTGCTGAACGCGCAGCAGCTGCTCTTCTCCGCGCAGCGCGATCTGGCGCAGGCGGTCTTCAATACCGTGATCAATCTGTTCCGGCTGAAGGCGGCGGTCGGTCAACTGA
>CAVRDD010000048.1:0-64835 GCA_963719715.1 uncultured beta proteobacterium | reverse complement strand
TGACAACGTCTGCCAGATCGAATCTGGCCTACGACGCCTCACCGCCCCTCCTGCCCCGGAATCCAGTCCGCCCAATTTGAACGTTCGACCGCGCCACACGCTCTCCCTGGCCCAGTCGTATCCTATGTGATTGCAGTCGCGCAGCAAGCGCCAGCGTCGAACCCATCTGACAACGTCTGCCAGATCGAATCTGGCCTACGACGCCTCACCGCCCCTCCTGCCCCGGAATCCAGTCCGCCCAATTTGAACGTTCGACCGCGCCACACGCTCTCCCTGGCCCAGTCGTATCCTATGTGATACACTCTGCACGTGATCGAGGTTCGCCAGACTGCCGAGTACGCGCAGTGGTTCGCAGATCTACGAGACCGCCAAACAACGACTCGGATCGACATCAGAATTCGTCGACTCTCCCTCGGTAACCCGGGTGACGTCAAGCCCGTTGGAGAGGGCGTTTCGGAGCTTCGCATCGATTACGGTCCGGGCTACCGCGTTTACTTCGTCCAGCGGGGCGCTGCGGTCATCGTCCTGCTCGCCGGAGGCGACAAGTCGACACAGGACCGCGACATGCGTGTCGCCAAGCAGTTGGCAAGTGAACTATAGGAACCGCCCAATGGCCAAGACCGTCACGACCCCCGGGATCCCGCCGAGCACCTGCAAACGGACGCCGACATGGCCGCCTACCTCGAGGCTGCCCTTGAAGAAGGCGACCCCGCGTTGGTGGCAGCAGCGCTGGGTGACATCGCTCGTGCGAAGGGCATGACTCAAGTTGCCCGCGACACGGGCCTGGGGCGAGAAAGTCTCTATAAGGCTCTTTCTGCGTCGGGCAACCCTGAGTTCGCCACCGTCATGAAGGTCATCGCGGCCCTCGGTCTGAAGTTGCATGCAGCGCCGGCCAACACCAAGAGCCTCGTCTAGCCTGTCTCGGCTCGAACGTTTACCCTCACCGCCCCTCCCACCCCGGAATCCAGTTCGTTCCCGCCAGCGGCACGCCGCGCCATCGCGGCGGCCTCGACCGTCAGCGCGACCAGGTCCTCGCGCTCGAGGTGATGCACGTTCTGCTTGCCGCAGGCGCGCGCGATGGTGGTGAGTTCCATGGTCAGCGTCTTCAGGTAGTTCTTCACGTGCTTCGCGCCGACGTCGGGCTCGCAGCCGCTGCTCGAGCACCGCGTCCTGCGTGGTGATGCCGACCGGGCACTTGCCGGTGTGGCAGTGATGGCAGAAGCCGGGCGCGGTGCCGAGCGCCGCGTAGTCCGTCCACCGCCGAGTGGTGCTGCCCGTTCTGGATAGTACGCATCGCGGTTGCAGCCCAGCGCGATCAGCACGCCCTGGCCGATGGCCACCGCGTCGGCGCCCATCGCCAGCGCCTTGGCCACGTCGGCGCCGGTGCGGATGCCGCCGGAGACGATCAGCTGCACCTTGCCCTTCATGTTCAGCTCTTCCAGCGCCGCGACCGCCTGCCGCACCGCGGCCAGCGTGGGAATGCCGACGTGCTCGATGAAGCACGGTCTGCGTGGCGGCGGTGCCGCCCTGCATGCCGTCGACCACGACGACGTCGGCGCCGGCAGTGCACCGCGAGCTTCACGTCGTTGAACACGCGGGTCGCGCCGATCTTCACGTAGATCGGCTTCTCCCAGTCGGTGATCTCGCGCAGCTCCTGGATCTTGATGGCCAGGTCGTCCGGGCCGGTCCAGTCCGGGTGCCGGCACGCCGAGCGCTGGTCGATGCCCTCGGGCAGCGTGCGCATCTCCGCCACGCGCGGGTTGACCTTCTGGCCGAGCAGCATGCCGCCGCCGCCGGGCTTCGCGCCCTGGCCGATCACGACCTCGATCGCGTCGGCGCGGCGCACGTCGTCCGGATTGAAGCCGTAGCGCGACGGCAGGCACTGGTAGACCAGCGTCTTCGAGGACTGCCGCTCCTCCGGCGTCATGCCGCCGTCGCCGGTGGTGGTCGAGGTGCCCATCGCGGTCGCCGCGCGGCCGAGCGCTTCCTTCACGTTGGCCGACAGCGCGCCGAAGCTCATGCCGGCGATCGTGATCGGGATGTCGAGCTCGATCGGCTTGCTTGGCGAAGCGCGTGCCGAGCACGGTCTTCGTCTCGCACTTCTCGCGGTAGCCCTCCAGCGGATAGCGCGACAGCGACGCGGCCGAGAAACACGCAGATCGTCGAAGTGCGGCAGCTTGCGCTTGGCGCCCAGGCCGCGGATCTCGTACAGGCCCGTGCGCCGCCGCGTGCTGGATGTAGTCGATGATCGCTGCGATCGAAGCTCGCGGACTCTCTTCGCGCTGGATGCGTTTGTGGACTTGGTTCATTCCGTTACCTCCTCCTCCGCCTCCTCTCCGGTCTCAATACTCCTGATCCGCGTCGGCGTTCCAGTGGTAGAGGCTGCGCGCGGAGGCGACGCGCTTGAACTCGCGCGGGTCGTGATCGCAGCCGGCCGCGCTCGAGCAGTTCGCTGAGCACGGCGCAGGTCGGCCGTCGCGTCATCGGCTCGACGCGTGAGCGTCGGCACCGAGCGACTTGATGCCGCCGCGCACGTAGATGCACCGCCTCGTAGAGCGAGTCGCCGAGCGCGTCGCCGGCGTCGCCGCAGATCACCATGCGCCCGGCCTGCGCCATGAAGGCGGAGAAGCTGCCGACGGAGCCGCCGACCACGATGTCGACGCCCTTCAGCGAGATGCCGCAGCGCAGCGCCGCGTCGCCGTCGATCACGAGCAGCCCGCCGTGCGCCGAGGCGCCGGCGGCCATTCGGACGCGAAGCCCTTCACGCTGCACGCGGCCCGACATCATGTTCTCGGCGACGCCGGTGACCGGCGTTGCCGTCGCACGGTGACGCGTGCCTGCTTGTTCATGCCGGCGGCGTAGTAGCCGGCGTGGCCCGCGACGTCGATGTCGACCGGCGCATCCACGCCGACGGCGATGTTGTGGGCGCCGTCCGGATTCGACACCGTGATCTGGCGCACGCCGCTCGCGGCGAGCTCCCGGTGCAGGAAGTGGTTCAGGTCGCGCGCCGACTGGCGCGCGCGAGGTCGAAGCTCTTGCTGTGGTTCGGCCCGGCCGCCTGCGCGGCGGTGGGCTCGCTGATCAGACTCGCCATACGTACATCTCCTCGGGCTGCGGGCTCGAAGACGTGTCGCGTGCTTCACGTCCGGCAGCTGCGCGAGCGAGCGGAACTCGGAGGCGATCGCCACGTAGTCGTCGGTCTCGGCGACCACCGCCGGCTTGCAGGCGAACGCGTCGCGGATGAGCGCGAGCTGCGTCGGTCGTGCCCATCAGGAAGGTGTAGAAGCCGTCGAGCTCCGTCGAAGCCCTTCTGCAGCGCGGTCTCCAGCGTCATCGCCCTCGCGCATGCGCCATTCGAGGAAGCGGCAGGCGGCCTCGGTGTCGTTGTCGGTGTCGAAGCGGATGCCGTGCGGCTCGAGCATGCGGCGCATCGCAGTTCGGGTTCGACAGCGAACCGTTGTGCACCAGGCAGAAGTCCTCGCCCGCGGTGAACGGATGGGCGCGGTCGGGCGTCACTGCCGACTCGGTCGCCATGCGCGTGTGGCCGACCAGATGGCGTGCCCGTCAGCGATCGCGAAGCCGTAGCGGCGCGGCCACCTCGGCCGGGCGTGCCGATGTCCTTGTAGAGATCGATCGATGCGTCCGGTCGACAGGATGTGCAGCTTCGGGTGGCGCTCGCGTATCCACCGCTTCGCCGCCTCCGGCGCGATCGCGAACGTGAGCACCGCGTGATTGCCCTTCGCCTGACGCGTGGCCTCGCACGCCCAGATGCGCCTTGAGGTCGTGCGGCGAGCCCTGCCCAGTCGAAGTCGGCGCCCTCCTCGGTCAGACCCGAGTACAGGCTGAGCTTGCGCTCGTGCTCCGGCAGCGGGTCGGTGAAGACCGCGAGCCCGCCGAGTCCGGGCCGCGCTCGGTCATGCCGATCAGCATCGGCACCATCAGCTCGCCGAGTTGCTCGCGCAGCGCCGGCGTTCTTGACCAGCAATCCGACGATTCCACACATGGTCCCGCTCCGTTCAGAAAAACTCCAGATAGCGCTCGACTTCCCAGTCGGAGACGTGGCGCATGTACTCGACCCATTCCATGCGCTTGAGCCGCAGGAACTCGCCGCGCGAGATCGGCGCCGATGGCCTCGCACAGCACGGCGTCCGCCTCCAGCGCATCGAGCGCCTCGTTCAGGTTCTGCGGCAGCATGCCGATGCCGGCCTCGCTGCAGCTGCGGCCTGGCTCCACTCGTAGAGATTGGTGTTGTTCGGCTCGCCCGGATCCATCTTCTTTTCGATGCCGTCGAGGCCGGCGGCGATGATGGCGGCGGTGGCGAGATACGGATTGCACGATCCGTCCGGCAGCCGCATCTCGAGGCGACCGTACGGGATGCGCACCATGCACGTGCGGTTGTTGTCGCCGTAGGTGATGTACGCCGGCGCCCAGGTCGCGCCCGACAGCGCGCGGCCGACCACCAGGCGCTTGTAGCGAGTTGACCGTCGGCGCGCACACCGCGGTCAGCGCCGGCGCGTGCTGCAGCAGGCCGCCGAGGAAGTGATAGCCGATCTTCGACAGACCCAGTCCGCGCGGGTCGCTCTCGTCGTGGAACAGGTTCGTCGTCGTGCCGTCGCCGAGCGAGATGTGGAAGTGCGCGCCGGTGCCGGTGCGGTTCGAGAACGGCTTGGGCATGAACGTGCAGATCATGCCCATCTGCGTTCGCGATCTCGCTGGCGGCCATCTTGAAGAAGATGAAGTGGTCGGCACGAGGTCAGGCAGTCGGCGTAGGTGTAGTTGATCTCGAACTGGCCGTTGGCGTCCTCGTGATCGATCTGGTAGACGTCGATGCCGACGGCGCGCAGCGCGTTCGACCAGCCGCTCCAGGTAGGCGCGCGCCGCGCGACAGGCCCTTGTAGTCGTAGCAGGGCTTCTCCAGCGTGTCGGTGTGCGTCGCAGGGCACGACGCGTGCCGTCGCCTTGCGCCGCAGCAGCATGAACTCGGGCTCGATGCCCGTGTACAGCGTCAGGCCCTGCGCGTTCAGCTTGTCGAGCTGCGTGCTTCAGCGCCACGCGCGAGTCGTAAGGCCTAGGGCTTCGCCGTTGCACGTGCCCGTCGCACGACGATGCGCGCGTAGCCCCGGCATCCACGGCATCGGCGTCAGCGTGGCGAGGTCGCCGACCGCCATGTAGTCGGGGCCGTGCGGTCCCATGCCGAGGCCCCAGATCGCGAAGCCGGCGAAGCCCGCGCCATCGGTCAGCACCGTCGTCCGAGATGCGCGACCGGCACCGCCTTCGCCTTGGCCGACGCCGTGGATGTCGACGAACTGCGCGAGGATGAACTTGATGTTGTTTTCGTGGAGCCACATGCGGGCTTCGTCCGCGGTCATCGATGTCTCCCTGTGGGAAGTTGGAAAGTCACACGGCATGAAGTCGCCGAACGTTTGAGATGGAGATCGTGCACATCGACAGCGCCACCGCCGAGTTCGCGAGCGATCTCGAGCAACATCGTCTGGAAGTAGACACCGAAGGTGCCATCGCACCAGATGCGCAACGCCGCGCGGCCGCCGCAGTCGGCACGCAACACGGTGACGGTAACGCCGATCATCTGCGTCATCACGACGAGCCCGGCAGTCGCGTCGAAGTCGCGCAGGTCGAAGCTGCAGGTCTGCTCCCAGAGTTGCGGGAGACGCGGCCCCATCAGCGCGAGCGCAAGGTCGTAGCGTGGCACCGGGTACACGCCGGGTGCGCCTTCGCCCAAAGCCGCGCGCACCCGGCGGACGCTGCTCCCGGAAATGCTGTCCTCAAGCAGAAATTCGCTGCGACCGAGGCGCGCGACGAGTCCGCCATCCTCGAGCGCGACCCAGCGGTTCGGCCCGGCCGGCACCGCCACGCCGAGCGCCGTCAGCGCCCCTTCCGCGCGCTGGCCCCTTGACGCCGCAGCGCGCAAGGCAGGAAAGATCGGCGATGCCGACGCGCGCCAGCGCCTGCGCACCGTCTGTCCTTGCAGCCGTGGCCGGGGTTCGCGCCGTGCGTTTTCATGTCAGGCGACGTCTCGTTGACGACGGCAGCGATTCGATGCCGTGCCGGGCGCTCGCGCTCGTCCGCCTCCTCTGGCGATCGCCGTTCGGGATCGTAGAAAGGCGTGCTTGGCGACGCGCGCCGTGAGCAGCACCCCGCCGTCGGCACGAATCTGGATCTCGCGGCCTGGCTGCGCGAGGTGCGGCGCGACGTAAGCGAGCCCGACGGCGTGGCCGAGCGTCTCCGACCACGCGATGCTCGGTGACGCGTCCGGCGATCGCCCCGCCATCGATCACCAGATGGCCTTCCTTGGGCAGGGCTCGCGTGTCTCGCGCACGAAGCCGACAGCACCTGCTTGCGCCGCCTTCTCCTTCAGGATCGCGAGGCTGCGCTGCCCGACGAAGAACGGCTTGTGCCATCCTCACCGCCCATTCGAGGCCGGCGTCGAAGGGATGCGTGAGACCGTCCGTGTCCTGGCCGACGATGAGGTGTCCCTTCTCCAGCCGCAGCAGCGCTGGGCCTCGACGCCGAACGGCCGGATGCCGTGGACGCGACCCGCCTGTCGCGAGCGCGTCCCACACCGCGAGCGCCTGGTCGGCCGGCGACATGGATCTCGTAGCCGACCTCGCCGACGAAGCCGACGCGCAGCACGCGCGCCGTCGACCCCGGCGACCGTCCCCTCGCTGCACGGCGAGAAACGGGAACGCGGCCTCGGACAGGATCGAGGTCGCTCACCGCGCGCAGCACCGCGCGCGCACTGCGGCCCGCGAGGTTGATCGCGGCATAGCGCGCCGGTGAGGTTGACGAGCCCGCAGTCGAGCCGCCACAGCGTGTTCCAGCCGCGTGAGCTCGCGGTAGACGATCGCGGAGTTCCGGTGGTGGTGGTGAAGTAGAAGACGCTCGGCGCCGAGGCGCGCGACGACGCCGTCGTCGATGATCACGCCCGACTCGTCGACCATCAGCGCGTAGCGCGTCGTGCCGATCTTCATGTCGGCGAACCGGCCGGTGTAGACGCGCTCGAGAAACTCCGCGGCGTCCGGTCCGCGAACTTCCAGCTTGCCGAGCGTGCCGACGTCGATCAGACCGACCGCGGTCGCGCACCGCGCGCGCCTCTTCCTGGATCAGCTCGGCACGTGACTTCGCCGGCTCGCGGGTAGTACTCGGGACGCAGCCAGTTGCCCGCCATCCGTGAACACGGCGCCCAGCGCCTCGTGGCGCGCATGCAGCGGCGTGCGGCGGATCGGGCTGAAGCCGCGGCCCGGCGAGCACGCCCAGCGGCACCGGGTGATAGAACGGCCGCGCCGTGGTGCTGCCCACGGCGCCGCACGGCTCGCCGCGGATCCGCGCGAGGATGCGGATCGCATTCATGTTCGAATGCTTGCCCTGCGACGGGCCCATGCCGACCGTGGAGTAGCGCTTGAGCAGCTCGATGTTGTCGAAGCCTTCCTGCGCCGCATTGAAGAAATCCTTGAGCTGCAGGTCCTCGTCGAAGTCGACGAAGTTCTTGCCCTGCGGATGCGCGACGATCGGATAGCGGGTGGCTCGGCCGCGGCGCCTCGCGCAGCAGCGGGCGCATGGCCGGCCGCGGCTGCGCGCCCGAGATAAGCCAGCGCCTCGCAGCGCCGCGCAGCGGCCGTCCTCGAGCTTCTGCGCCGCGGCGTAGACGCCGTTGACCCGGCCCGCGGCGAAGACGCCGTCCGGCAGACGCTCGCGGGACGAACTGCTGCAGCGCCTCGTCGAAGCGCATCGTCGCGCCGGCCTGGTAGAGCAGCGCTGCGGCCGGCGCCCAGCCGACGCTCATCACGAGTCCGTCGCACGCGATACGCCGACGCGCGTCCGTGCGCGCCGCGCCGTCTGCGCCCATCTCGCACACGCACGGCAGACTGCAGGCGCTCGTCCGATGCCGATCGCCTCGTACACGCAGTGGCCCTTGAGCACCTCGATGCCGGCGTGCGGCGACGGCCGCCCCGACTTCGGACGTCTCGCCTTCCGCGCGCAGATCGACGACCGCGGCCACCTCGACGCCGTTCGCCTGCAGGTCGAGCGCCGCGCGATAGCCGTCGCAGTTCGCCGTCAGCACCAGCGCGCGCTGCATCGGCCGCACGCGGTAGCGGTAGACGAGACGCTGCGCGGCCGAGGCGAGCATGACGCCCGGCAGGTCGTTGTTGCGGAACACCGCCGGCTGCTCCTGCGCGCCGGTGGCGACGATCACGCGCTCGGCTGCGCGCCTTGGTCATCCCGCTCGCGCTCACCAGCGGCACCCAGTCATCCGCGTAGTAGCCGGCCGCGCAGGTGCCGGTGCGGATGTCGAGGTTCGGCAGACTCGCCGCCCGCGTGAGCAGATCGTCGCAGCAACCGCGGTGTCGGCGACCCGTCCGCGCGCTGGTAACCGAGGCTGCCGCCGGCGTGCGCGTTCTCGTCCACCAGCACCACCCGCGCGCCGGACTCGGCTGCGGTGATCGCGGCGGAGAGCCCCGCCGCGCCGGCCCCGACCACGAGCACGTCGCGCGTGCAGATAACGCTTCGGCAGCGGCCGGCGCGGCGTCTCGAAGTCGACCGCGCCCAGCCCGGTCGTCGCCCGGATCAGCCGCTCCCAGCGCGGGAAGCAGCGCCGGCGGCTTGTGGAAGGCCTTGTAATAGAAGCCGACCGGCAGGAAGCGCGCCCAGCTTGTCGAGCCAGCGCGCCCGGTCGCGTGCGAGGCCGCCGAAGGTGTTGACCGCGGTGAGCGCCATGCCGTCCTGCCAGCGGCTCCACGTCGCCGCGCAGGTTGAGCCGCGCGCCCCACTGGAACATCGCGTTGACGTCGTGGTTGGCCAGCGACAGCACGCCGCGCGGGCGGTGGTACTTGAAGCTGCGGCCGAGCAGGCGCTCGCCGGCCGCCCACAGCGCGCTGGTGACGCAGTCGCCGGCGAAGTCCCGTCGATGGCCGTCCCTCGAACGTGAAGCCGATCGAGCTGCGTGCGGTCGATCCACTCGTGCGGCGCGCGCGGGCAGCCGCGTGCTCATGCTCAGCGGCGTCCTCGCCGTAAAGCCAGGTGCGCAGCACGCGGTCGGCCGCCGTGTCGCGTTCGGCGATGAACCAGGTATTGCTCGGGGATGTGGCACCACCACTCGCGCTTCACGCCCGGGCGACGCCGTTGCGATTGAACACGTAATCCGCCCACTGCGCGTCGCTGCAGGCGGCCGGATCGGGCATCTGCCGAACCTCGCCGCCGTACTGGAACTCGGCGACCGGGCGCAGGCCGTTGACGGGGCAGGGCATCAGCTTCATGCTGTCCTCAGTGCCCCACCGACGCGGCGCCCTTCTCGCCGGTCAGCTCGAAGCGTTCGAAGCGCGACCAGGTTGAAGCGCCGTGATCAGCTCGTGGTCGCGATCGTTCGCCACCGTGTGCGCCATGGTCTTGCCGCACACCGGCGTGGCCTTGAAGCCCCACGTGCCCCAGCCGGCGTCGAGGTAGAAGCCGTCGACCGGCGTCTTGCCCATGATCGGCGCGAAGTCGGGCGTCATGTCCGCCATGCCGGCCCACTGCCGGTTCACCTTCACCTCCGACAGGAACGGGAACAGCTCGAGCATGTGCAGCGCGAGCCCTTCGACGAAATCGCAGCGTGGAGCGGGTGGAATGCAGTTCGTACGGATCGAGCGAGGCGCCCATCACCAGCTCGCCGCGCGCGGACTGGCTCACGTAGACGTGCAGGCTGCCGGACACGATGATGGGATCGAGCCACGGCTTCATCGGCTCGGTCACCATCGCCTGCAGCGGATGCACGTAGATCGGCGAGCGCAGTCCGACCATGTCGAGCACGCGCGGCGTGAAGCCCGCCACCGCGCACAGCACCCTGGGCGTGCTGATGTAGCCGCGGCTCGGTGCTGCACGCCACGTGACCCTGCCGCCCGCGACGTCGATGCCCAGCACTTCGGTCTGCTGGTGGATCTCCACGCCGCGCCGGTCCGCGCCGCGCCCGTAGCCCCAGGCCACGGCGTCGTGACGGGCGATCGCGCCGGGTCGGTGGTAGAGCGCTGCCAGCACCGGCGTATGGCCGCCGCAGGCGAGATCCATCCTGCGGGCAGGCTGCCCGGATATCGTCCGGGCCGACCAGCTCGCTGTCGACGCCCATAGTGCTTGTTGACCTCGGCGCGCCAGCCGCATGGTGCGCACCGCCGCGTCCGTGTGCGCGAGCGTGAAATGGCCGCGCGTCGAATAGAACAGATTGAGGTCGAAGTCGACGGCCAGGTCCCGCCAGAGCCTGCACGCTCTCGTCGTAGAACGCGCACGCCCTCGGGCGTCAGGTAGTTGGAGCGGATGATGGTCGTGTTGCGGCCGGTGTTGCCGCCGCCGATGTAGCCCTTTCCAGCACCGCGATCGTTCTTCATGCCGTGGTCGCGCGCGAGGTAGTAGGCCGCTGCCAGCCCGTGGCCGCCGGCGCCGATGATCACCGCGTCGTAGCTGCCTTGCAGGGCGTCGTGCCGCCGAAACATCCGCGGTTCCGGGTACTTTCTGGCAACGGCGAAGCGCAACAGGCGCAGCATGAAGAGCCTGATACAGGGGTTTATCGGAGCATCGTAATGATCACCCCGACCCCTCCCCGATGTCAACCATACAGAACTATTGTTGCCTGATATGAAACATCGGCACTTGCCGAACGATACCCGACGGGGGTCCGCTAGAATCCCACACTGCGCCCTCCACTGCCCGGATCGCCCATGAAGCTCGCGTTCATCCTTGACCCGCTCGAATCCATCAAGACCTACAAGGACTCCACCTTCGCCATGATGCGCGAGGCGGCTGCGCGCCAGCACGCACTCTTCGTCCTTCAGCAGGACGATCTCGCGTGGAAAGGCGGGCAGGTCGTGGGAGAGGCGCGAGCACTGGAACTGACTGGCGACGCGCACGACTGGTACCGTGCGGCAGACGCAGTCGAGACGCCGCTCGCGGACTTCGACGCCGTCCTCATGCGCAAGGACCCGCCGTTCGACATGGAGTACATCTACTCCACCTATCTGCTCGAACTGGCGGAGCAGGAGGGCGCGCGCGTCTACAACCGCCCCGGCGCGATCCGCGATTTCAACGAGAAGCTGGCGATCGCGCGCTTTGCAGAGTTCACGCCGCCGACCCTTGTCACCCGCAAGGAGGCCGCCTTGCGCGCCTTCCTCGCCGAACACGGGGACATCATTCTGAAGCCGCTCGACGGCATGGGCGGCGCCTCGGTGTTCCGCCTGCACGCCCAGGATCCGAATATCGGCGTCATCATCGAGACGCTCACCCATTTCGGGCGCCGCACCATCATGGCGCAGCGTTTCATTCCCGAGATCACGCAAGGCGACAAGCGCATCCTGCTGATCGCAGGCAAGCCTGTGCCGTATTCGCTCGCGCGCATCCCGAAGCCGGGCGAGACGCGGGGCAATCTCGCGGCGGGCGGCATCGGTGTCGCCCAGCCGCTGTCCGCCCGCGATCGCGAGATCGCCGAGAGCCTGGGTCCGCGGCTCTGGGCGCTGGGATTGATGCTGGTCGGCCTCGATGTGATCGGCGACCACCTCACCGAGGTCAACGTGACCAGCCCGACCTGCATGCAGGAGATCCGCGAGCAGACCGGCTTCGATGCCGCGGCGATGATGATCGATGCACTGGAGAACCTCTGAGGCGCGCCGTGCCTGGCTGCCGCCCCGCGGGGCCGCGGCGTAGTACAATCGCGCGGTTACAGCGTGATCGCAGGGAGGCGACGCGCGGCCAATGATTGGGATCCTGATTGTTGCGCACGAAAACCTTGGCGAATGCCTGATCCGTTGCGCCATTCACGTACTGGGTGCGCAGCCGCCGCATCTCCTGCCCGTCGCCGTCCGCCCGGACGACGATCCACAGGTGGTCGTCCCGGTGGCGAAGCGTCACGTGGCGGAACTTGATCTCGGTGCCGGCGTGCTCGTACTGACCGACATCTTCGGCGCGACGCCCTGCAACATCGCCTGCCGGCTCTTGGTGCCAGGGCGTGTGGAAGGCGTCGCGGGGTTGAGTCTGCCCATGCTCATGCGCGCGCTCACGTATCGCAACGAGACCCTCGAAACACTGGTGGAGCGGGCGCTGTCCGGTGGCCGTGACGGTGTCGCCCGCATGCCCTCTCCCGACACGGAAAAATGCAGCAGCGAGAAACTGAAATTGTGAACAAGCTTGGCCTGCACGCCCGGGCCTCCGCCAAGATCACCCAGCTTGCCGGGCAGTTCAAGAGCGACATCTGGCTTTCGCGCAGCGGTCGCCGGGTCAACGCCAAAAGCATCATGGGCGTGATGATGCTGGCGGCGGCCAAGGGGTCGACCGTGGGCATCGAGACCGACGGTCCGGACGAGGAGCAGGCGATGACTGCGCTCGTGCAGTTGATCGCGAGCCGATTCGGCGAATCCGAATGAGAAAGCTACCGAGCGGAAGCGCAAGGCAGGTCGGCGCAGCCCGGCGGTGAGCGTCGACTCACCGCCCTGCAGCCGCAGAGGCGGGCGCGCTCGCCCGGCCGAGACGTTTGCCGCAGAAAACCCCCCCGCCCCCGAGGTCACCGGTTACGCTTCGCCCATGAGCTTCACCATTCACGGCCTCGGCGTCTCTGGCGGCATCGCCATCGGCTACGCGCATCTGGTATCCCACGCGCGGCTGGAGGTGGCGCATTACGTCGTGCCGAAGTCCCGCCTGCAGGACGAGGTGGCGCGCTTTGACGGCGCTATCGCACAGGCGCGCGAGGAACTGTCGACGCTGCGCGGCCACATCCCCCCGAATGCGCCCCCTGAGTTCGACGCGTTCATCAACGTGCATCAGATGATCCTCGAGGACGCGACGCTCTCTGAGGAACCGCGGCGGCTCATCGAAACCCAGCAGTGCAATGCCGAGTGGGCGCTCAAGCTCAAGGCCGAGACCCTCATCGCCCAGTTCGGGAAGATGGAGGATGCCTATCTGCGCGAGCGCAAGGATGACGTCCTGCACGTGGTGGAGCGGGTGATGAAGGCGCTGCTCGGGCTGCCGGGCTACGGCCCAAGTTCGCTCGGAGGCGGCGAGCACAGCTCCGTCCTGGTAGCGCACGACCTATCGCCGGCCGACATGCTGATCCTCAAGCAGCACCAGTTCGCCGGCTTCATCACCGACGTCGGCGGCGCCACCTCGCATACCGCGATCGTCGCGCGCAGTCTCGGCATTCCATGCGTCGCCGGCCTGCATCACGCGCGCGCGATGATTCACGAATCCGAGCACCTCATCGTCGACGGCACGCTGGGTGTGGTGATCGTCAATCCGGACAAGCAGATCCTGTCCGAGTACCGACTGCGCCAGAACCAGTGGGAGCTCGAGCGCCTGAAACTCAAGCGTTTGCGCACCACGTTCGCCACCACGCTCGACGGCACGCCGATCGAACTGCACGCGAACATCGAGATTCCGGACGACGTGGAAGAGGTGAAGGAATACGGCGCGATGGGGATCGGCCTCTTCCGCGTCTGAATTCCTGTTCATGAACCGGCCCAGTCTTCCGGACGAGGAAGAGCAGTTCGAGGCCTACCGGAGGGTAGCCCGCGAGATGCGCGGTCTCCCCGTCACCATCCGCACCCTCGACCTCGGCGCCGACAAACGCATCGATGGCGATATCCGCGTCACTGCCAACCCTGCCATGGGGCTGCGCGCCATCCGCTGGTGCCTGGCCGAGCCGAAGATGTTTCAAGTGCAGCTGCGGGCGATCCTGCGGGCGTCGCACTTCGGCAACGTGCGGCTGCTCATCCCCATGCTCTCGGGCGTCGGCGAACTCGAGCAGACGCTGCATCTGATCGAGCTGGCGAAGAAGAGCCTGGACACAGACGGCGTCCCCTACGATCGTGCCATCCAGATCGGCGGCATGATCGAGATCCCGGCGGCAGCGCTGGCCCTGAGCTTCTTCACCCGCAAGCTTGACTTCCTGTCGATCGGCACCAACGATCTGATCCAGTACACGCTTGCCATCGACCGCGCCGACGATCGCGTGGCGCACCTGTACGACCCGCTGCACCCCGCCGTGCTGAGCCTGCTCTCCGGCATCATCCGCACCGCCGGCAAGGCCGGCGTGCCGGTCGCCGTGTGCGGAGAAATGGCCGGCGACGTCAAGTTGACGCGTCTGCTGCTCGGCCTCGGTCTGCGCATCTTCTCGATGCACCCGGCGCACCTTCTTTCCGTCAAGCAGCAGGTGCTGAAGACGGACCTTGAGGTGTGCACGCCGATCGCCGGCAAGATGCTGCGCGCCGATGATCCGGAACGCATCCGCGAGCTTATCGAGCGCCTGAACGCCTGACGCGCGGGCCAGAGCGCGTGCGTCTCACCACCGAGCAGTTGCCGCGCGATCTCAAGCGCGGCGTGCAGCCCCTCTACACCGTGTACGGCGCGGAGACGCTGCTCGCGATCGAGGCTGCGGACCGCATCCGCGCCGCCGCCCGCGCCGCCGGCTACAGCGAGCGGGAAGTGCTGAGCGCGGAAGCCGGGTTCAACTGGGCCGATCTGCGGATGGCGAGCCGGAGCCTTTCGCTCTTCGGCAGCCGTCGGCTGATCGAGCTTCGCATCCCGACTGGCAAGCCGGGGACGGAAGGGGCGGCGGCCATCGAAGGCTACCTGCGTCAGTTGCCACCGGACACCGTCACGCTCGTCGTGCTGCCGGAGATGGACTGGCGCGCGGTGAAGGCTGCCTGGTTCGCCGCCCTCGATGCGTCTGGCGTGCTGGTGACTGCGAATCTCGTGGCCCGCGCCGATCTCCCGCACTGGATCGGCGAACGACTCGCCGCCCAGGGACAGAACGCCGATGAGGCCACGCTTCGCTTCATCGCCGACCGCGTCGAGGGGAACCTGCTCGCAGCGCGCCAGGAGGTCGAAAAGCTTGCGCTGCTGTGCCCACCCGGCGCGATCTCCTTCACCGATGTCGAGCAGGCCGTGCTCGACGTCGCCCGCTATGACCCGTTTGCGCTCGGCGAGGCGCTTTTCGCTGGTGACATCGCCTTTCTCGCACGCATGCTGCGCGGCCTCGAAGCCGAGGGCATCGCCGCGCCCGTGGCCTTGTGGGCGCTCGCCGATGAGGTGCGCACCGTGGCGGGTGTCGCAGCCGGGCTCGCACGCGGGCAGAACGAGGCCACCGTGTTCAAGGCGGCCCGGCTGTGGGGGCCACGCCAGGCGCGCGTCGCGCGCGCTGCCCGCAGCGTTCCGCTCACTGTGCTGGAGGACGCACTCATCGCGGCCGCGCAGATCGATCTCATCGTGAAGGGACTCAAGCGCGGCGACGCCTGGCGCGAGCTTGGCCGGCTCGCACTTGCCCTCGGGCGCAGCGTTGCCAAGCGCGGCCCGGCCCCGGCTCCGCGCACGAGCTAGAATAGCCACCGCGAGCAATCGGGGAATCAGCATGGACGTGCAGACTTACATGCAGGGCGTCGGCAGGGCCGCGCGGGCGGCCGGCCGCGCCATGGCGAAGGCGGACACCAGCGCCAAGAACAGCGCGCTGCTCGCCATGGCAGACGCGATCATCCGCGACGGGCAGCGGCTGCTGGCGGCCAATGCCGAGGACGTCGCTGCCGCGCAGGCCCGTGGGCTGGAGCCCGCCCTCATCGACCGCCTGACGCTGTCGGCCAAGGGCGTGCAAGGCATGGCCGAGGGCTTGCGCCAGATCGCTGCCCTGGCGGATCCGATCGGGGAAATCACGCACCTCAGCTATCGCCCATCCGGCATCCAGGTCGGTCGCATGCGCGTGCCGCTGGGGGTCGTCGGCATCATTTACGAGGCGCGCCCGAACGTCACCGCGGACGCAGCCGGTCTATGCCTCAAGGCCGGCAACGCCACCATCCTGCGCGGGGGATCGGAGGCAATCCGCTCGAACCAGGCGATCGCGGAGTGCGTGCACGAGGGCCTGCTCGCGGCGGACCTGCCGCAGGCCGCGGTGCAGGTAATCGAGACCACGGATCGTGCCGCGGTCGGCGAACTCCTGCGCATGGACGACTGCGTTGACGTGATCGTGCCGCGCGGCGGCAAGGGACTCGTCGAGCGGGTCATGGCGGAGTCTCGCATTCCGATGATCAAGCACCTGCACGGCGTCTGTCACGTCTACCTCGACGATCACGCCGATCTGGACAAGGCGCTGCGCATCGCCGACAACGCAAAGACGCAGCGCTACGGCACCTGCAACACGATGGAAACGCTGCTCGTCCACCGCCGCATCGCACCCGTTCTGCTGCCGCCGCTGGCGGCGATCTATCTCGCGAAAGGGGTCGAACTCAGAGGCTGCGAAACCGCGCGGGAACTGGTGCCTGAGATGAAACCTGCGACCGAGAACGACTGGCACGAGGAATACCTCGCACCCATCCTCGCCGTGCGCGTGGTGGACGATCTCGACCAGGCGATCGACCACATCACGCTGTATGGCTCCGGCCACACCGACGCCATCGTCACCGAGGACCTCGGGCGTGCCCGCCGCTTCCTGCGTGAAGTGGATTCGAGCTCGGTCATGGTGAACGCCTCGACCCGCTTCGCTGACGGTTTCGAGTATGGCCTCGGCGCCGAGATCGGCATCTCGACCGACAAGATCCACGCACGCGGTCCGGTCGGACTCGAGGGGCTGACGTCACTCAAGTTCGTCGTGCTCGGCGACGGTCAGATCAGGGAGTAGCAATCTCTGGCCGAACCTGCGGCCGGTCAGAACTTTTCCTGTTCGGCACCGGTCGCAGTTTGCTGCTGTCACGGAGACGCTCATGGCTCGACTCGGCTGGACCACCCTGCTTGCCATGATGCCGGTCACGCTGCAGGCAGCCGCAGACAACCATGATTCGAATTACATCGCGCGCATCTCGCTCTCCGTGGTGAAGGTGCACGCGTACACCGGCAACGGCAAGACGGGTTTCGGCTCGGGCGTGATGGTAGGGCAGGGTGAAGTGGCAACCAATTGTCACGTCACGCGCGACGCCGAATCGATCGTCGTGCGCAAGGGCGGCGTCTGGCTCACCGTGCAGGCGCAGCGCGCGAACTTGGGCCGCGACTTGTGTCTGCTCAGCGTGCCCGCGTCGCCGATTCCGGTCGCGCCGCTGCGCAGCGTGAGCGATGTCGCACCCGGCCAGACCGTCTTCGCCGTTGGATTCCCTGGCGGTGGCGGATCCGCGTTCGCGACTGGCAAGGTTCACGGTCTGCACGGGTTCGACGGATCGCGCGTGATCGAGACCACCACCGGCTTCAACCTGGGTGCGAGCGGCGGCGCGCTGTTCGACAACAGTGGACGCCTGCTGGGCCTGACGACGTTTCGCGCGCGCGGCAGCCGCGACAACCACTTCTACGCGATTCCCACCGACTGGCTCCGTGACCTGCGCCAGCAGCCCGCAGAACCGGTCGCGCCACTGAGCGGGCCATTGCAACCTTTCTGGAGCGAGGTGCGGACGCGTCAGCCTTACTTCCTGCAAGCCGTCCCGCTCGAATCCGAAAAAGACTGGGAAGGGCTCGAGCGGGTGGCCAAGCAGTGGTCACGCGACGACCCGAGCGACGCGGACGCGTGGTACTTCCGCGGACGCGCGCAGGCACAACGCAACCGTACCGATGCTGCCGTTCTGGCGCTGCAGCGCGCGGTGGAGCTGAACCCGGAGTTCGGCCGCGCCTGGCTCGAGCTCGGTCTGCTCTACGCGCGGCTTGGCCGCACCGCCGAGCTCGAGCGCGTGCGCGTCTCGCTAATGTCGGTGGACGAGGATCTCGAACAGGAACTCACCGGCGCGCTCGGCGGCATCTGAGGCGTACGCCAAGCGCCGTCCTCGCGTCTCATTCGAGCACGTTGGTCGAATGGTCGGCGATGCGGATCATGCGCTCGGCGTCGGTCACCCAGACGATGCCGTCACCCCGCTGACCGGTCGAAGACACTTCGACCAGCACCTGCAGAATCCCTTCGACCATGTCGTCCGGAGCCACAATCTCGATGCGCACCTTCGGACTGAACTCGGTGAGCTCCTCGCGAATGCTTCTGCGCTCGGCATCGCCCGTACGGCTGCAGCCGTCGACCTTGGTGATCGTCATGCCCGGGAAATCCTTCACGTGACGAAACGCGCGGCGAATCTTGGGCACGCGGGACGGCTGAACTACGGCCTTGATCTCCTTCATGGACAGCTCTCCTTGCATCTGCCGAAGATCTCGGCCTACGCCTCGATCTTCTTTTCTTCGAACAAGCCATAGAGCACTGGCAGCACCACCAGTGTCAGCAGCGTCGAGGTGATGAGCCCGCCGATCACCACCACCGCCAGCGGCCGCTGCACCTCCGAGCCCGGCCCGGTCGAGAACAGAAACGGGATCAGCCCGAGCATCGCCACCGTGGCCGTCATCAGCACAGGCCGCAGTCGCTGCGTGCATCCCTCCACGATTGCAGCCCGCTGCGCCAGTCCTTCTTCGCGAAGACTGCGAATATAGGACACCAGCACCACACCGTTCAGCACCGCGATGCCCCACAACGTGATGAACCCTACCGATGCCGGCACCGAAAGGTATTCACCGCTGCCGAGCAAAGCAAAGATGCCGCCGATCGAGGCAAACGGCAACACCAGGATGATGATCGCAGCGTATCGCACCGAGTTGAAGAGCAGGAACAGCAGAAAGAAGATCGCGGCGATGGTGATCGGGATGATGATCAAGAGCCGCTGACTTGCCCGCTGCAGATTCTCGAACTGCCCGCCCCAGGAAAAATAGTATCCCTCGGGAAGGTCGATCTTCTGTTCCGCTGCCGCCTGCAGTTCCGCCACGAAGCCGCCGAGATCGCGCCCGTGCACATTGGCCCCGACCACGATGCGGCGCTTGGCCGTCTCGCGACTCACCTGCGCGGGTCCTTCGCGAACCTCGATGCTGGCGAGGTCCTTGAGCGGGATCAGCGCACCATTGGGGGAACGCACCAGGATCTGCGCGATCTTGTCCGCGTTGTTGCGAAACTCGGGCGGGAAGCGCACCGCAGCGGAGAAGCGACGCTCGCCCTCGTAGATCTCGGTGGCGACGCGGCCCTGGATCGCCGTCTCGATGATATCGTTGATGTCGGCGACGTTGATGCCATGACGGGCAATCGCCTTGCGATCAATCTCGACGGTCAGATACTGCTGGCCGCTCACCCGTTCGAGGCGAACGTCGGAGGCGCCGCGGATGGTCCCGAGCAGTTGCACGACCTCGTCCGCCTTTTCCTTCAGCACTTCGATGTCGTCGCCGAAAATCTTGATGGCGACGTCCGAGCGCACGCCGGTCACGAGCTCGTCAACGCGGTCTGAGATCGGCTGCGCCATGATGATCTGGACACCCGGCAGCACCTGGAGCTTCTCGCGGATCGCTGCGGCGACATCGTTCTGGTCCCAGCCCGCTGGCAGTTCGGAGTCGAGTTGCACAGTCGCCACCGGCGTCGATTCGTTTTCCGGCTGCGGATCGGTCGGATTCTCGCTGCGGCCGAGTTGCGAGACCACCATCGCCACGCCCGGCACTTCCTTCACCAGGCGCATCGCCTCGGTCTCGAGCTTGATCGACTCCTCCAGCGACATGTTGGTCACACGATTGATGCCGGGCACGATCGCGCCTTCCTTCATCTCGGGGATGAAGGACGTGCCGAGCAGCGGAAACGCGCCCACGCTCAGCGCAAGCAGCGCAACGCCGCCCAGCACGACGGTGCCCGGGCGCCCCAATGCCCAGTTCAGCACCCGCAGATAGGGTCCCTTGATCAGCCGCACGAGGAACGTGTCGTGCTCCGCGCCGCCCTTCAGGAAATAGGAGCAGAGCACCGGCGACAGCGTCAGCGACAGCACGAGGGAGACGAACATCGCGATGGCGATGACATAGGCGAGCGGTGCGAACATCTTCCCCTCCATGCCTTGCAGGGTCATCAGCGGAAGAAACACCAGGCAGATGATGCCGACGCCGAAGAGCACCGGCGTGCCGACCTCCACTGCTGCGCGCAGCACGACGAGGTTGCGACTCTCGCCGCTGCCCTTGGCTTCCCCAAGGTGGCGAAACGTATTCTCCACCACCACCACCGAGCCATCGACCATCATGCCGATGGCGATGGCGAGCCCGCCGAGCGACATCAGATTCGCCGAAAGATTGAACCTGTTCATCGCAATGAAGGTGACGAGCGGCGTCACGATCAGTGTGGCGACGACGATGAGGCTCGAGCGCAGGTCACCGAGAAACAGGATGAGCACGATCACCACGAGCACGATGCCTTCCATCAGAACCTTGGTGACGGTCCAGATGGCCGCATTCACGAGGTCGGTCCGGTCGTAATACGGGACGATCCTGAGCCCGTTCGGAAGCATCCCCTTGTCGTTGATCTCGGCCACCCGCTGCTTGACACGGCCGACGATCTCCTTCGCGTTGCCGGCGCGTGTCATCAGGACGATGCCGCCCACCGACTCGGTGTGGCCGTTCTTGATGACGGCACCGAAACGTACCGCGTGCCCGAGCGACACCTGCGCGACGTCGCGCACGAAGACTGGTGTGCCGTCCTTCTCCCGGAGCACGATGCTGGCGATGTCGTCGAGCGAATTGATGAGGCCGATGCCGCGGACCAGATACTGCTCGGCGTCGCGGCGCAGCACACCACCGCCGGCATTCGCGTTGTTGTTGGCAAGCGCGCCAGAGACGTCCTTCAGGGTGACGCCGTAGTGCCGCAGACGGTTGGGATCGACCAGAACCTGATACTGCTTCTCGAGCCCGCCGATCGAGTTGATCTCGGCGACACCGGAAATGCCACGCAGCAGCGGCCGCACGACCCAGTCCTGAACTGTGCGCCGTTCCGTGAGCTCCTGTTCCGTGAGTGCGCTCGTGCCGTCGTCGGAGCGCTCCAGCGTGTACTGATAGACCTCCCCGAGGCCGGTCGAGACCGGGCCCAGCACCGGCTTGACGCCCGGCGGCAGACGTTCGCCGACCTCGAGCAGACGCTCCATCACGAGCTGCCGTGCAAAGTAGACGTCGGTCGCATCGGTGAAAACCAGCGTGATCTGCGACAGTGCGTTGCGGTTCACCGAGCGCATTTCGATGAGACCCGGCAGACCGGTCATCGCGATCTCCAGCGGGACGGTAACGAAGCGCTCCACCTCCTCCGGTGACCGGCCATGCGCCTCCGCGGCGATCTGCACCTGCACGTTGGTGACGTCGGGGAAAGCGTCGACCGCAATCCGGCGCATTGCTTCGATACCGCCCGCGACCAATGCCAGCGCGATGACGACGACGACGATGCGCTGCTTGAGCGCAGCCCGGATGACGGCCTCGATCATAGCAACCTATCCCAGGATGCGGCGCTTGCGCTCGTTGTTGAGATGGAAGGCACCATCGACGACGATGGCATCGCCTTCCTTGAGCCCGTCCTTGAGGACGACCACGGTCTCGCTCTCCGGACCGAGCGCAACCGGTACCAGGCGAAACTCGTTCTCGCCGGTGCGTGCAAAGACGTGATCGCGGTTTGCTTCGCGCACGACCGCAGTGATCGGCACCACCAGCTGTTTCTGGGGAACGCCGCGAATGAGCAGATTGGCGAGCATGGCGGGCTTGATGGCGCGGTCGGTATTCTCGACGTCGGTGCGCACCTGCACCGTCCGCGTCGCCGGATTCACCGTGGAGCTGATGAAGATGATCTTGCCCTTGACGCGTCGTCCCGGCAGCGCCGGCAGCTCGATTCGCACCTCCTCCCCCATCTCGACGAGGTACGCCTGCTGCTCCGGCACCTCGCCCTCGATCCACACGTGCTCGAGGTCAGCAACCGTGAACATCGCATCGGCGGGCTGCACCACCTGACCCTGATTGATCTGGCGATCGATGACGCTGCCGGACATCGTCGCATTCACGGCGGCAACCGAGTCGATCTCACGGGTGCGTGCGACAGTGCCAATCGCTCCCGCTGACATGCCCATGAGGCGCAGCTGATCGCGCGAAGCCTTCATCGCGACCTGCGCGGAAAAGAGCTCGTTCTCGCGGCGTTGCAACTCGGCGCTGCCGATAACATCGGCGGCAAGCAGTTGCCTGGCGCGTTCCACCGCGCGCGTCTTCAGCTCGACGTCGGCGACGGCGGTGAGAAACTGCATCTGCCCGTTGGCGAGTTCGGTGCTGTTCAGCATGGCAAGCGTCTGCCCGCTCTTCACCTCGTCGCCACGAAAAGCGAGCACCTTGGTGATGCGACCAGTGACCGAGGAGCCTATGCGCGCGACGCGGCGCTCGTCGAGACCGACACTGCCCGGCACGCGCAGCTCCTCGCTCACCTCCTCGCGGCCGATGGTGCCGATCTTCACGCGCGCGGCGAGCGCCTCGTCCGCAACGATGACATTCGGGTCGACTGCGGCGGCAGCGGCGGCCTTCGGTACGTCCTTCTTCTCGCCGCAGCCGGAGACAAGCACGACAGCCGCCAGCAGAAGACCGAGGTATCTGTTCAAGAAATTCATCGGGCAGTTCCGGAGGTAAGGAGATCGCGACCCGTGAGCCGCTCGATCTCGATGATCGAATAGGCAAGCTCGTAGCGCGCGTTGAGATAGTCCTGACGCACCGCGCGGTAGGTACGCTGTGCGTCGAGATATTCGATGATGCCGCGCTCGCCGAAGCGATACGCGGCCTCGGCGGCCTCGAGGGTACGCTGCGCGCGCTCGAGCAGACCGCTCTCGAATGTCGAGACCTGCTGGCGCGCGACAAGCAGGCGGCTGTAGACAGCATCCACTTCACGGGCAAGTGCGAACTCTCGCGCACGCAACTGCGCGTCCGCGACCTTTGACTCTGCCAGCGCCTCGGCGATCTGCCCGTCGCGCTGATTGAAGAGCGGAATCGGCAGCGCCAGACCGAACCGCGTCACCTCCTTGTCCGGTTCCTGTACATAGCCGGCCTGCAGCGTCGGCGCCGGCAGACGCAGATCGCGCTCGAGTTGGAGCCGGTTGCGCGCGCGCTCCTGCTCCGCCTGTGCCTGCTGAATCTGCGGATTGCTGCGCGTGATCTCATCGCGCAGCCGTTCCAGCGGTGGCAGCACATCGCCCCCTGTGAACGCGCCGTGTACGGTATAAGGTTCTTCCGGCGAAATCCCGATGACATTGGCGAGCGCAAGTTTTGCCTGCGTCACCCGCACCGCCGCGGCGTCACGCGTTCTCTGCGCGTTGAGTACCTCGGTCTCGGTGCGTATGAGATCGAGCCGCGGCGATTCCCCGAGCTTTGCGCGCAGACCGACGCGATCACGAATCTCTTCCAGCAGCTTGAGGTCTTCGTCGGCGATGACGAGTTGCTCCTGCCGCTGCAGCACTTCGAAAAAGTCGCCGCGGACCTGGGCAAATAGTTGTGCACGAAAGGCAACTGATCCTGCCTCAACCGATCCCAGGTTCGCTTCAGCGGCACGCCGCCGCGAGTCGCGCACCGAGGGATATTCGATCGGCTGCGCGAGCCCGACACCCCACGCGGTACCCGACAGCGTGCCGGAGTTGTTGCGCGGCCGCTGCGGACCGACGTTGGCGTCGAGCGATGGGTTCGGAAACTGGCGTGCCGTTACGATTCCGGCACGCGCTGCCTCTTCGCGTCCCAGGTTGGCGGTGATACCGGGGTTCCTCTCTTCCGCGAGCGCGATCGCGTCGTCGAGTGTGATGACGCGCTCTCCCCGTGCCATCGTCGTTGCAAGCGTGCCCCACAGGAATGCCACGAGCAGGAGCCAGGTGGAGCGGCGCCCTGCGTTTGCGCCGTATGCGGACCAAGCTCTTTTCGCACTGCCGGTTGGGAAAGTCATGCGCGTCAGCAAGAAAAACGACGGGAACGTGAACCCACCACCCTGACCATTCATGCAAAGTCGATTGGGGGACGGGTGACGAGCGTCTCCGACAGCCGACCCCGCAAAAGATTCCGCTGCAAGCCGCGCTGCATCAATTCGCAAGCGCTGCTGCAATCAGATGCGCGGAGCCAGGGACGGGGACGTGGCATCCCGTGCCTCATTCGCTCCAACACCTGCCCGCGCGTCCCCTCCGAGCGCGCCTTCCAGCAGTTGCTCGCCTTCCGTCTTGAGGTACTCGAAGAAGGCGCGGGCGACCACCGACAACTGCTTGCCACGCGGAAACACGATGAACCAGGAGCGCTCGATGGGAAATCCCTCAACGTCGAGGATAGTCGAGCCGTTCATGCATCGGCACCGCAGTCAACGCATGCAGCGACATGATGGCAATACCGAGACCTCCGGCCACCGCCTGCTTGATCGCTTCATTGCTGCCAAGTTCCATGCGCGCGTGTGCCTCGCTGCCGTGGTCCGCGAAATGGCGCTCGACGACGGCGCGTGTCCCGGACCCACGCTCGCGCAAGATGAGCGGTTCGTTCAGCAGTCGTGAGAATTCTATGTGCCGCTCCGCGGCGAGCGGGTGATCGGCCGGTGCCAGGACAACCAGCGGATTTTCCAGGAATGGATGTGCCTCCACGTCCACGCCGTGTGGCGGTACGCCCATGATGTACAGATCGTCCTCATTCGCCATGAGCCGTTGCAGCACGCTTTCGCGGTTGGCGACTTCGAGCGCCGCATCGATGCCCGGATAGCGCTTGAGGAAAGGACCGAGCAGACGCGGAACGAAATACTTCGCCGTGGTGACGGCGGCGAGTCGCAAACGCCCCTGCTTCATCCCTTTCAGGTCGGCAAGGGTCATCTCGAATTGCGACCACGATGCAAAGAGTTGACCGCAAGTTGCATGGAGTTGCCGGCCAGCCTCGGTGAGAAAAATCTTCCGCCCGACCTGCTCGAAGAGCGGCAGTCCGACGGCATCGGCAAGTTGCTTGACCAGCACCGAAACCGTCGGTTGCGCGACGTGGAGTTCCGCGGCGGCGCGCGTGAAACTTGCACACCGGGCGACGGTCTCGAAAGCACGTAGCTGGCGAAACGTGAAGTGCACGAACGGCCCCCATAGCTCAATCCCTATGGAAGGTATTGGAATAAACTATTTTTGTAAATGATCAATCACTCGTAGCATTCAGGCGTCGGGTCAGCCAGAAGCTGCCGGCGCTGTTCGAGACTCTCAAGAGGAGAGAAACCGTGTTTCAAGCCGTTGAATATGTTTGGGGTAAGGGCGCTCACGTAATCCATCCGCAGTTCGTGCGCCAAGCGTTGTTCGGCTCGTCGACGGAGCGTGACGAATGGGTCAGGAACGGGAGCCCTTTCGTGAACGCGCCTGGATACCGGGAGCCGATTGACGACGCATCTCGCGCCGACGCCTGATCTGCAGCCCTCCGCCCGCCACGGGCGGATTTTCGTTCCCTGCCTCACTTTCGTGTCGGGTCAGCCAACGTGACAGACGCGGTGGGCTGCTGGCGCCCTGTTGCAACCTCCTCTGTTTCAACCTCTTTAGGGCTCCGCCGGTGAGCTTGCCCCTGCACCGGGTGCGGTCGTAATCCTTGCTGCAGCGCGGTAGACTCCCGCTTTGACCGCAACGCTGGAGCGCTGACCAAAGCGCCGGCGAGCAAGACGATGACCGCGCGCCTGAGAGAAATTCCTTACAACTACACGTCGTTTGCCGATCGGGAGATCGTGATCCGCCTGCTCGGACACGAGACCTGGGATCTTCTGGACGCGCTGCGCGGAAGCCGCCGTACCGGCCGCTCTGCGCGCATGTTGTACGAAGTTCTTGGCGATATCTGGGTGGTGTCGCGCAATCCCTACCTCGAGGATGACCTGCTCGGTAACCCGCCGCGTCGCGCGATGCTGGTCGAGGCCTTGCGCCACCGCCTGCGCGAAATCGACAAGCGCCGCGACCTGGGCAACCCGCGCGTGGAGCAATTGCTCGACGCGACGCGCAATGCAGTGAATGCCTTCGAGCACGGATTCGAAGAGGTCAGAAGGAAACGGCGCGAGGTGGTTCGCCGCCTGGCACGCGTCACCCGCCGCGACAATATTCAGTTCGACGGTCTCGCGCGGGTCTCGCACGTGACCGATGCCACCGATTGGCGCGTCGAGTATCCCTTCGTCGTGATCCACCCGGACACCGAGGCGGAGGTCGCGCCGATCGTGCGCGCATGCATCAAGCTCGGCCTCACGATCATTCCGCGCGGCGGCGGGACCGGCTACACCGGCGGCGCCATCCCCCTCACCAAGCACTCCGCCGTCATCAACACCGAGAAACTCGATCACCTTGGCACGGTCGAGGGCGCGGATCTGCCGGGTCTCGAGCAAGCCGTGCCGACCATTGCGTGCGGCGCGGGTGTCGTCACGCGGCGGGTGATGGAGCGTGCAGAGGCCGCCGGGCTCGTGTTCGCCGTTGACCCGACGTCGGCGGACGCGTCCTGTATCGGCGGCAACGTTGCGATGAATGCGGGTGGCAAGAAAGCGGTGTTGTGGGGGACGGCGCTCGACAACCTCGCGTCCTGGCGCATGGTCACCCCCGACGCCGACTGGATCGAGGTCACACGTCTCGATCACAACCTGGGCAAGATCCACGACGCGGCGATTGCCCGCTTTCGCATCGAACGCTACGAGCGGGACGGCAAGAGTTCCCGCGGCCCGGCCGAGATTCTGGAGATTCCCGGAACACGTTTCCGCAAGACGGGGCTCGGCAAGGATGTCACCGACAAGTTCCTGGCGGGCCTGCCCGGCATCCAGAAGGAGGGCTGCGACGGCATCATCACGTCCGCGCGCTTCATCCTGCACCGCATGCCCAAACACACGCGGACGGTTTGCCTCGAGTTCTACGGCCAGGCGCGCGATGCGGTGCCTTCCATCGTCGAGATCAAGGACTACCTCGACGGGCAGCCGGGAGGCGCCGTTCTGGCCGGACTCGAGCATCTGGACGATCGCTATCTCAAGGCGATCGGCTACGCGACCAAGTCACGCCGCGCGTGCCTGCCGAAGATGGTGCTGCTGGCAGACATCGTCGGCGAGGACGACGCCGCGGTAGGTGCGGCGGCATCGCACATCGTGCGCATCGCAAACGCCCGCAGCGGTGAGGGATTCGTCGCAGTCAGCGCCGAGGCCCGCCGCAAGTTCTGGCTCGACCGCGCGCGCACCGCCGCCATCGCCAAGCACACGAACGCCTTCAAGATAAACGAGGACGTGGTGATCCCGCTCGCGCGCATGGGCGACTACACCGACGGCATCGAGCGCATCAACATCGAGCTTTCCATCCGCAACAAGCTCGCACTGCTGGAAGCGCTGGCGGGGCTTTTCGCAGGAGAACTGCCGCTTGCGCAGGACGAGGTGCGGGTCGCCGCGCCTGAGCTTCTGGAAAAGCGTGTCGATCAGGCGAACGAACTCCTGCTCGCCACGCACGTGCGCTGGCAGGCGTTGCTCGACAACCTCGACTCGCCATGTGAGCGCTTTTTCGCCGACCGCGCGGCGGACTTCGGCGAGCAGGCTGCAGGCTTCGCGCGCCACCCGGGTACGGTGTTCTCGATTCTGCAGGAGCGGACGCTGCGCGTGTCGTGGAAGCTGGAGGTGCGCGCGCCGCTGCGCGACATCTTCATGGGGCGCAGCCTTCGTACCGACGCTGGAAGCCTTTGACGCACTTCACCAACGCGTGCTCAAGCGCCGCGTGTTCGTCGCGCTGCACATGCACGCGGGCGACGGCAACGTACACACGAACATCCCGGTCAACTCCGACGACTACGGCATGCTGCAGGAGGCCAACGCTGCTGTTGCGAGGATCATGCGGCTCGCGCGCAGCCTCGGCGGCGTGATCTCCGGCGAGCACGGCATCGGCCTTACCAAGCTCGAGTATCTGGAGCCTGGCGAACTCGATGACTTCATCGCCTACAAGCAGAAGGTCGATCCGGAAGGACGCTTCAACCGCGGCAAGCTGTTGCCGTCGGCGGATCTTCGAAACGCCTATACGCCGTCCTTCAACCTGCTCGGCGCCGAATCGCTGATCCTCGAGCAGTCCGAGATCGGGCACATCTCGGATTCCATCAAGGACTGCCTGCGCTGCGGCAAGTGCAAGCCGGTATGCTCGACCCACGTGCCGCGCGCGAACCTGCTGTACAGCCCGCGCAACAAGGTGCTCGCGACCTCGCTGCTGATCGAGGCGTTTCTGTACGAAGAACAGACGCGACGCGGGGTCTCGCTCGCGCACTTTGCGGAGTTCGGCGACGTGGCCGATCACTGCACCGTCTGCCACAAGTGCGTGACGCCGTGCCCGGTCGACATCGACTTCGGCGACGTGTCGATCGCGATGCGCAATTTCTTGCGCCGCCACGGCAAGCGGCCGCGAAATCTGGGCACCCGCGCGTCCATGTTCTTCCTGAACGCGACCGACCCGGCCACCATCAAGCTCGTGAAGAAAGTGATGATCGACTGGGGTTACCGCGCCCAGCGCATCGGCCACGCGCTCGGGCGCCGCTTCCGTCTCGTGAACGGCCAGACGCGACATCCCCCGGCGACGGTAGGACGCCCGCCGCTCCGGGCGCAGGTCATCCACTTCATCAACAAGCCGATGCCTGGTGGCGTGCCCAACCGCACCGCACGCGCGCTGCTCGACATCGAGGACAAGACGATCGTCCCGGTCATCCGCGACCCGCGCAAGGCCAACGAGGACGCGGATGCGGTCTTCTACTTCCCCGGCTGCGGATCGGAGCGGCTCTTCGGACAGGTAGGCCTCGCGACGCAGGCGCTGCTCTTTCACATCGGCGCCGTCACGGTGCTGCCGCCCGGCTATCTGTGCTGCGGTTATCCGCAGACCGCGGCCGGTCAGGCGGTAAAGGGACAGGCGATCACGACTGCGAACCGGGTGCTCTTCCACCGCGTCGCGAACACGCTCAACTACCTCGACATCAAGACCGTCATCGTGTCCTGCGGCACCTGCATGGACCAGTTGCTCAAGTACGAATTCGACCGCATCTTCCCCGGCTGCCGCCTGCTCGACATCCACGAATACCTGCTCGAACAGGGACTCAAGCTCGAAGGGGTCGATGGCGTGCGCTACATGTACCACGATCCCTGTCACTCGCCGATGAAGACCTACCAGCCGATGAAGGTGGTCAACGCGCTGATGGGAGAGGACGTAGCGCTGAACGAACGCTGCTGCGGGGAATCCGGCACGCTCGCGGTAACGCGCCCAGACATTTCGACGCAGGTTCGTTTCCGCAAGCAGGAAGAAATGGAGAAAGGTGCCGCGGCATTGCGCGAGGATGGTTTCACCGGGCCGGTGAAGATACTCACCTCCTGTCCGTCATGCCTGCAGGGGCTGTCGCGGTACGACAACGACGCCGGAACCGAGGCCGACTACATCGTGGTCGAACTGGCGAAGCATCTGCTCGGCGAGACCTGGCTTGCCGACTACGTCGCCAAAGCCAACAGCGGAGGAATCGAGCGGGTGCTGCTGTAGCGGAGTGATGTCACCACCGACTTACGACTGCGAATTTCTTGGCAGTTCTTCGCTGTAAAACAGTGGCGTAGAAAGTCTCAACCTTTAGGAGGCAAGAGATTTCGATCCTGACCTTTGTGATTCCGGTCCGCCATCCGGAGAACTCGACAAACTGGGGCGTGGTTAAACGCAATCTGTCTCAGACCCTGAAGTCAGTGTCCGCCCAGACTCATGACGGATGGAGTTGCGTAGTTGTTGCCAACGCGGGAGCCGACCTTCCGACATCCCCAGCGAACGTCGAGTTCAAACTGGTTGATTTTTCACCGAATCCGATCTTCGAACGGGGAAGATATTCCCGCGATGAGTATTACGATGCCGTTCGTTGGGATAAGGGACGTCGAGTATTGGCAGGCATGCTTCAAATGCGGGAAAGCAGATATTTCATGGTCGTTGACGATGACGACCTAGTCAGCAGGAACCTAACACGTTTTGTGGCCCATCATCTGGGCGGGAATGGCTGGTACGTCAAGGACGGCTATGTCTGGCGTGACGGGGGTACCATGCTTTACCTTTACGCTGACTTCTCCAACTTCTGTGGATCTTCGCTGATAATCCGGTCGGATCTGTTTGAACTGCCGCTCAGCATTGAATGTGCGGATCCCCACCAGGTTCGCAGGATGCTGGGAAGCCATGTCTTTATAAAAGGCCAATTGGCTGACCGAGGCATGCCGTTGGAACCGTTGCCCTTTCCAGGTGCAGTCTATCGCGTAGGTCACATGGGAGCTCATAGCCGGTCTCATGGCCTATTGAGGACTTTCTTCCTCCGGCGCGAGCTTCTTCGCAGACCCTCAGAGTTGCCGCGTCGGATAGCGCGTTTGCGTCTGCTGACTCAGTCCATACGTGGAGAATTTTGGGGGCAGGATCGGTAGCATCCACGATGCCTGTCAAGGGGCGGAACCGAGGCCCACTACATCGTGGTCGAACTGGCAAAGCATCTGCTCGGCGAGACCCGACTTGCCGATTACGTCGCCAAAGCCAACAGCGGAGGAATCGAGCGGGTGCTGCTGTAGGCTGTCTCCGGCGCACCAGATCGCCGCCGCGACACTTACCAAAGGAGAGAGATCATGCCGCTCGTCACGCTTACGGTTCGCAAGCCCACGTCCAGCACGTTCAAGACAGCCGTTCTCGATGCGGTGCACGCTGCCCTCGTCGGCGCAGGTGTGCCGGCGACGGACAAGTTCCAGCGGGTGATCGAGCTTGCGGCGGACGACTTCCGTTTCGACCCGACCTACCCCGACCTCGGGTCCGCGAGGAAGGACAACTTCGCGCTCATCGAAATCCTCTGGTCTGTAGGTCGCAGCGTCAAGGTAAAGAAGAAACTTCTCGAGCAACTCATGGGTGACCTGTCAGCCGCGGGCGTGGATCCCGAGCACGTGATGGTCTGCTTCAAGGAGACAGCCTGGGAGAACTGGTCGTTCGGGGGCGGCCGGCTAATTCACACCTAGCTGTCCACAAGACGTGGCAGAGGGGTGACGACGCAGGCAAAGCCGATAGCCGTGGAATTCGGGGGGTGGGGGCGATGCTATAGGAACGTCAGGGCGTCGCAACAACTGGTGGATATGAGCGTCACGACATCGCAAGATGCGGTGAACAGGAACGTCATGACCTGGCCAAAGGTGGCGAGACACCGGGCGTAAAGCGAGTCGAGTTCGGCGATCCGCTCCGGCATAAGGGCAAGTCGCTGCCGCTCCGATACCGTGGTCGCCTTGTTCGCGGCGACGATGCGGTCGAACTTGTGGGACGACAGCGGGTCCCCGACGCCTGCTTCTGCAGCCACCTCGGAGTGGCGATACTCGTTCATGAGCGGCGGGTTAAGTCCGAGCTGCTGGCCGATGCGGGCCAATTGCCTGTCTGGATCCGATGTCAGTGCGTCGTGCGACACGCCGGTTCGGCGAGTGTGCTCGAAGCGCTCCCACAGCCCCAGCATCGAATGCAGCCGCTCGGCATAGTAGGCAGCCGCCTCATCATCGGATTCGTATTCGTGCGATCCGATCGTCGCGTAAAGCTTGCGGATGGAAGGAATAGTCTCCGTCAGGGCTGCGCACCATGAAAATTGCGCGAGCGGAAAAGAATTCGCGGTCGGCTGTGACATCGAAGCGGGAATGCAGAATCTTGTCGAACAGGTATCTCGCGCCCGGCTTCCAGCGGTTGCGACGCCACTGCTTCATCACCAGCCAGCCCAACGCGCCCGGCTGTCGATGGCTGATGTGCGCCTCGCCGTAACCCGATATGTCGTCCCGGCTGCACAGCACATGCGAAAGTGCGGTCGACCCGCATCGCATATGGCCGATTATGAAAAGCGCCCGATGATATCGGCATTGCGGGTTGACCATCGCCACGGAAGTTCCGGTCCATCGCCGAATGGAGTTCATCGCGTTCCACTCGCTGCCCGGGGCGGATCCGGTTGGACGCTTCCGCGCAGAATCCTCGCGAGAGCCGTAACTGCTGGCAGTTCCACGCATGCCGGCTATCCTGCGCCTGAGCCCGGCACGCGCCTGAACGCGATGCGCAGGCGATGCGACCACTGCAGCGGCGCCGCCGGCTGCAGCACCCGTAAATCGGCAAGCGGCGACATCAAACGCGAGAACACTGGCCTGAGCCAGCGCCCCACGGCCCTGTAATGGCGCTCGAAGGCCATGTAGACGGCCCAGGCAGCCAGCTGCGCCGCGAACACGCCGATTGCGATCGACAGCGGCTTCGGAAGCGACCGGGTTAGCTCGAACACCAGCAGCAGAATGGTGTTGTGCGTCAGATAGAGGCTGTAGCTATACGACGCGAAGAAGTTCGTGGGCGCAGCGATGCCGCGCGGAACGTGCTTGATGCGGTTCAAGCCGATCAGCACTCCGAACATGACGATGGCGATCAGTACCGCGATCTGGAAATTGTAGGGCTCGAACCCGGCCGTCTTGATGCGCGCAGCGAGCGCCACCGCACCGCAGCCTATCAGGCATGCCGACAGCACCCGCCAGTTGACCCTGGAATCGCCGGAGGCAAGTCGCGCAAGCAGATAGGCAGCGACCGCACCCACCATCCAGATAAGCGTCAGCGCTTCCCCCCCACCGGCCACCGAGTTCCACACCAGCACCGGGAGGCTGACGATCGTGAGAACCCACAGGTAGCTGCGCCGGATGCGCTCACCTCGCAGCACGCAGAAGAAGCCAAGGCCGACAGCAGCGTAAAGCCAGAACTCCACCGCCACGGTCCAGAAGGGTTCGGCCGTGTTGTAGGGTCGGATTCTCCACCACGTATCGAAGTGCGCAATATCCAGCGCCTGAAAGAACGGATGGTCGTGCAGCATCAGGAGGTTGCCGACGAATGCCGCCGGACCACGATTGATGCCCGCACCGCCAAAGTGGGACTCGACGAATGCCGCGTTCAGCAGCGCAACGATGACGAGCACCGGAATGAACGGCGTCATGATCCTCGCCACGCGATCTGCGAGAAAGGCCGGCAGACCCGGACCCGCCGACGCCGCCCGCTTGAGCATCGACTGCGTGATGAGGAAGCCGGACAGCAGGAAGAAGACGACCACCCCCAGACTCCCGCCGCGGTACACGTACTGATTCGGGAAGTACAAGAGCAGGACGTGGGCGACGACCACGAGATTCGCTGCCACGGCCCGCAGCGCGTCCAGATAAACGGAGGCCGGCGCCGAAATACCGCCCGCGGGGGGCTGCACAGGACTAGTGGACATTCAGCTTCTCCAACATGGGTTGCAGTGCTTCATGCCATTTCGCATACGCGACGGGATTCAGATGCAGTTGGTCCGGCTGGAAATAGCCCTCCTCCGGACTGCCATCGCTGCTCGCGAACAGCGCGTGGAGGTCGAGCACCTGCACGTTCTTGTGCGAGTGCCCCAACGCTTCGATCCTGCGGTTGAGGTCGTCCAGGGCGCCGGGCTTGAGCGGCGCCTTGGGATTGTTCCGCGGTGGCAGCGTGCACAGGATCACGGGTACGTCATTACCGGACTGCGCGACGGCGTCGAGGAGCAGACCAATGTTCGTCGCGGTGTCCTGCGTCGCCTGCTGAGCGCTCAGGTCGTTCGTGCCGATCAGCACGACCACCGCCTTCGGGTGGAGATCGAGAACGTCTTCCTTCCAGCGAAACAGCAGGCCACGACTCACGTCGCCGCCGATGCCGCGATTCGCGGTCTTCATACCGGGGAAGTCGCGGTCCAGCGTTTTCCATCCACCGACCAGAGAGTCGCCGGCGAAGACCACGGCGTGCTGCTTTTCCGCCCGCTCGCGCCAGAACGCATCGCGGTTCTGCGACATCCAGCCGAACGCACGAATCGCCCCTTTACCCGGCCAACTGGCGGGGTCCGTGGGATAGGGCGATGGGCCCCCAGGCGGAAGCTCGGTTGCAACGGCAACACCTGCCCTCGACACGTCGCTGTCGAGCGCGTGGCCGAAGATCGAGTACAGGCATATGCACAACGCTAAGGTTAGCTTGGCCACGCGATTTCGAGGTCTGCTGTGAATGCCCGAAGCACACGTCATTCTTGGCCTCTCGCTGGGTCCGCGATGCTTAAGTGCAGATTCATATCGATTGCCGAATCCATGCCGAATCGCGATCTATTAATTGGGTGCCCCGCAGCTTGCTGCCGGCCGAACATGCGACGCTTCGAGTCGCGCGCCTAGTTCGACAAGCCGCTTCTCCGACTCTAAGAAAGCAACCGCCCTCGCCACGAAATCGTTCTCCGATGTCTCATGAACAAAGAAGAAATTATTCAAATACTGAATGAAGTTTCGCGACTTGAGACACTCCTGATTTTGGTCTCGATCGCTATCAAATTGGGCAATTCCCAATAGTTCGAAGCCGTCCGGATTCACGTAATAGCCCGCATAACCCATGCTTTCGAGTTTGGAAAAAATCTCCGTGATGGGAAACTGGTGGTGTCGCGCTTCAATCTCAATAAGAATTAGCGGCTTAAACAGAGTTATCGTTTCAGTTGCACCGTTAAGCACGTCTAGCTCATGTCCTTCCACATCGATCTTCATGAATCCGATAGAACGAAAGTGAGCCTTCTTGGCAATACAGTCCAAGGGAAAAAATTGAACTTCAATCTCATCAAATCCTGTTTGGTCCGGTTCAGTATGGCTATTGAAAGTAGCGCGAGTATCAAATCGCTTCCCATTTATATAGGGCACTCGAATACTTTGTTTTCCCTCCTTGTCTGACAATGCAAAGTCAAAGACCTGAGCCTTCTTGAAGCGTTGCTTCAGATAGTGATGGAGATGCGGAAGCGGTTCGAAAATGCATAGATTCTCGGATCCAACCATGTCTTCAAGAATCGCGCTGTAAATGCCAGTATTTGCTCCAATATCAAGCATCACTGAAGGCCTAACACCGATGGATCTAAGTAGTTTGGCTTCTATATCAAATGGGTAGGTAGTCGTAACTGGCAATGTCATTACCTGGGCTCGGAGTGCTGCTTTCTTTTCTCTCAGCTATCAAGAAACTCAAATATGCGCTGCACATCTGCTTGAGAGTTTGCCTATATCCTTTTATACGCATAACGATTCTCCCACTCTGTCGAAACCTTCACGGTTCCGTGTCGCCCGTTAGCACCTGTTCTTAAGCAGGGGCTATATATCCCCGCCACTCAACTACTGCTCCGTGCGCACGGGTTGATGAAGCGCTTGGCCGAGTGCACGCAGTACTGCGTCGGCTCCGAACAGGCTCTGCGCTTCCAGGACAGGTGGCCGCGACCCCTGCCTGACGAAGCTCTCCGCACGCTCGACCGCCAGCGAAATTTCTGCGTCGCTCTCGAAGAGCACAACGCCAGGAACGTTCTGGGCGAGATATTCGGCGAATGGCGAACGCCTGACGATGAGCGCATGCACTCGCCCTATCGCCTCGAACACCGCACCGCTGACCAGAGCGGTTCCCGGCGCGTGGGGCAGCACGAGCACATCGACTGAATCCAGCGCGGCGTCGAAGTCGTCCCGTTCCAGGAACTGGAACCGTGTCTCGACGTACTCTGTGATATTCCGCTCGTTGATGATCGAGGTGACCACTCGCCCAAATTCGGGTGGCGCCCACCCGGCGATCAGCAGGCGCTTATCGTGCGGCCAGTGCCTCAGGACTTGGTCGATGCGCTTGTAGGGTCGCACGGCACCGAGGATGCCAAACCGAACCGTTCCGTGATGAGCAGCGCGCGGCGCCGACGACCGAGTGCCGACAAACTCGTTGTAAAGAGGAATCGGGACATAATGCGCGCGGTATGCCTTTGCCGACATCGGATCGTGGACGATTCGACCATCCGACACGGCGGCGAACGCACGAATCAACAGCGAAGAAGCGCGCTTGAGCAGTCCGCGGGTGTCATGCACAGAATGGTTGTGAATCCAGTAGTAAACGCGGGCGCGCGCGGTGGCAGCAATCAGAAGGTAGAAAAGCCAACCGAGGAAACCGAGCGGCCGGAATCCTTTGACCCCTCGACCGACCTCTATCGCCTTCAACTCGGGCCAGTGGAAGCAGATGATGTTGCGGCTGTCGAAGAGCCGTACGAACTCTGAGGAAGTTACTGCACGAGACAAACGCCGGACGTCGAAAGACAGTTCCTCCAGCAGCTTTTTCTGGATCTCGATGTAGACATTTGTATCGTTGAAGAAGGGGGAAACGTACGCGATTCTCCGAAGTTCGCCACGCGGCCCTGCATCAACGAGTGAATCGTCGCACTTCATTCGCAACTCCTACGCTGTGCCGACATGACCCCGCCGGCGCTGCATCGCCGTCCCTAGTTTCAATACTCTCCTCTCTATCCCAGCCGGGCAGGTGCAGGCTACTGATAATGAGGAGGAAGCGGCATGCTTCCACGCAACCTTGCCGGCTCACGGTCTGGTATCTGACAACTTGGGATGCGACGCTCTTGCGATACCCAAGGCGTTCATCATTCTCCTCATGACCTGCGGCCGGGTTGACGGAACGAATCTCCAGGTCAGGGCACGCGCTGCTGCCCCACTCGGGGCAAGGCACACAACTGCGATCCAAACGACCAGAGCGACCCGGGCAGCCAGCGTCTGCCCCTGAACGATTCGTGCTGCCTTGAGGCTGTCCGCGATGATCGCCCGTGCCGAGTCTTCGGGAATCGCGTGCTCATCAGGTGCCAGCCGCCAGGAAGCCGCCCGATATGTCAGGACCTTGAGACTGCGGTGAAATGCAGCGTCGGCAAGCTCGAACCCCGCCCGGCGGGCGATGGCCTGGGCGTACTCGAAGCGGCGCCGGCTGCGCTTGTAGTCAACGGTCATTCGAGCGCCCTCGACGCGCAGCATCGCGCCCAGGTTCTTGCCATGAATTCGATAGCTCACAAGGGGCTCGGCGAGGGTCATGACATCCCCGAGAAAGGGTGCTGCAGCGAGCAAAAAGGTATCGGCGGCCCGGTCAATGCTCAGGTCGAAAGGCATGACCTGCGAGAGGAAGCGGCGTGAATAAACGTTCCCCGATCCTGGTGGTGTCGAATAGGCCCCGGACGCCAGCATCCATTCCCGCACCTGGGCAGGGCTTGGAACACTGAAGTACTGGGGCAGTACAGCGCCCAACCCGTTCCCTGCCTTGTCGATGGTCTTCATCTGCACCTGGACCTTGCTGACGCCGTCGTGCCACAGCGGCGCAATGGCTCGCATCAATCGACGGTCGAGACAGTCGTCGGCGTCGAGAAAGATGACGACCTGTCCTCGCGATAGCCTGAACCCGCTCTGGTAAGCGCCGGCATTTCCGGTGTTCTGCTGAATCACCACCCGCACCCTTCCCGCATATCGCTCGATGACGCCCGGGGACTCGTCCGTGGAACCATCGTCGACGACGATCACCTCCACATTGTCCCATTCGAGTGCCAGTGCACTTTCAATCGCGGTCCCAAGGAACTCCGCGTAGTTGTAATTGCTGATGATCACCGAGACCAAGGTAGATGGATCAAGCATCTTCAGTGCTCCAAACCTGACATGATCACGCGGCTCTCGGTCTGGCGGCCGAGCGAAAGAACAACCACAGGCGCTCGAGCGCCGCGCGGTCGAGCAGCGTTACCGCAACCAGGAAGACGACCGCTCCGGTGCCGCCGATCGCGATGAGGCGCGTCAGCACGGGCAAACCATCGCCCATTGCATGACGGAGGGCGAACGCCGCGACCGCCATCGCGAGTGCCGCAAGTGCCGGTGTCATCAGGCTGCGCAACTGGTCGATGAAGCCGATGCCAGCCTTCGCCTTGAGAGACTGTGCCATCACCGGCCACGCGATCAGTTCTCCCAGCATCCAGATGGCGACGGCGGTGCCCACGGTGGGGATGCCGAAGGTCGCAATCAGCGCTGCTATGACGATGCCCTGAGCAACGGTACCGACAAGTGTCCAGCCCGGCCACCCCGTCGCCTTCAGCACCGGCGCAATCAGCATGCGGGGGGTCTGCACGAAGACGAGGAGCGCGAGCAGTGAGACGTAGGGCGCGATGGACTGCCAGCGCGGGCCGAAAAGCAGTTCCACGAGTTCCGGTGCGGTGATGGCAATACCGACGAACAGCGCAAAAAACGCAATACCCACCATCTCGTTGGCATCGCCGAAAGCGCTTCGCAAGCGCTCGGGCTGGCCCTGCAGTCGAGACAGAACGGGTAGCGCAACCTGCGACACTGCAACGGCGGAGACACTCCAGACCACGTCGACCAGCCGGAAGCTCATGTTGAGATAGCCGGCAGCATCGGTGCCGAGCGACACACCGGCAACGATGATGAACACGCGCTTCAAGGCAAAGCCCAGCACCAGCCCGGCCAGGGACTTCAATCCAAAACCCATGAGTTCGCCGGCTTCCCGCTTGCCGAACCGAAAGCGCGGGGCGCGGGTCGCCGCCAGCCACAGCACCAGCGAACCCATCGCTGCGATCAGCACGTGCTGGCTGACCAGACTCCAGTAACCCAGACCCAGGAACGCCAGCAGCATCCCCAGGGTCGCCCCGGAGACGCGACCCACAAGGGAGCGAACAGCCAGCACCCTGAATCGGAATTCCCGCCGTTGCTGCGCAGCGATCGTCGCCGATATCCCGGCGAAGGGCAGTGCAAGTGCGGTCCAGCCCAGCACGCGCCCGGCGACCGGGTCGCCCACCAGCCCCGAGAACCAGGGACCGAGCGCCCAACACACTGCAGACAGCATCAGGCCGAGAGCGATCGTGACTGTGAAAGCGGTATCGAAGTGCAGGTCGGTGACTTTCTCGCGCTGGATCAGCGCGTCGTGAAACAGCATTCCGATGGTCACGCCCAGCAACTCGACCGCCGCAAGCACAATCGAGAAGACGCCGAAGTCGCTCGGTGACAGGTATCTCGCAAGAACGATGAGCGTCGCGAACGAAACCAGCGTGAGACCACCGTTCTCGACGACGCTCCAGAGCGCCGATCGAGCAGCAGTGCCGCGTGTGAGCGCGCGCGCGCCGGTTTGATGCGAGGCGTCGGTGCGGGGGGGCGTGATCCCGGGCATCGGTCGTTATGCTCCCCTCGCCTCGGCGCGCCAGAACTTCTGCCGCCACGACCGCGAAATTTTTGCTCGTTCGAAGCGCGCCTTCACCATCGACGACACCCATCGCCTCGGCAAGGACGGCGAGCACGACGAACCAAACTGCGTGCGTCAGCGTGACGGAAGCGGGTAAGCCTTCGCGTCTCAACTGACGCCACGCCTTGCGCACGAGCCCCCAGGGATGATCGTGCTCGGACCCCGGATAGTTGAGTCCCAACTTCACGGCGATGAGCCGATAGTTGAGGAACGGCAGTTCGTGATCCAGCGGGTCTGTATCTCGCAGCGTCACGCCTCGCGCGACGGCGTGGCGATGCATTTCAACAAGTTCGCTTCGCCGCCGCGCGATGGTGTCGACCAGCCCCCACGACGCCCTAGTCTTCGAGGAAAGGTTTCGATCGTGCAGGCGGTAACGCCCCAGCACTTCAGGCAGAGTCAATACATCCCCATAGAGCGGCGCAATCGTATTGAGATAGCCGTCGATGGTCCCTTTGAACTGCTGCGGGAAAACAAGGGAGATAAACCAGCGCGAATAGGCATTGCCGCTGGTCACAGGCCATCGATAGGTAGTGGTGCTGGCAAAATCGCGGCGAACTCGTTCCACCGTGTAGTCTGGCTGGAAATGACCGAAGCGCCGCCCCAAGTTGCGGCCGTCCGCGTCATGAATGCGAAGATCGAACTGGACCTTCGAAAGCGCGGGATACCACGCCTGCGCCACCGAGAAGAGCGCGGTCGGTTCAAGCAGGTCGTCAGCGTCGAGAAAGAGCACGATGTCACCGCTGCTGGCGGCGAATCCGGCATTGCACGCAGCGATGTGGCCCTGATTGCTCTGATCGATGACGATAGCGCCGGGCGCGTGGCAGTGGACGACCTCGAGCGAGTCGTCGCTGGACCCGTCATTGACAACCACCAGGTCGAGCGCGGGATAGCCCTGCACCAGGACCGAGTCGATGGCCTCGCCAACGTAGCGTGCATAGTTGTAGCAGGGAATGATTACGCTTATCTTCGGATAGTTCATGAAATCTCCCAGGGATCACCTTGTGGCGCGCTCGCACTTGGTTCACCTCCATTCTTCGTGGACGCGAGCAAGGCGGAACCGACCATTCCACTGAGCGCGATCACGAGATACACGGCATCCGGTGTCAGCAGATGCCCGCCCATCACCAGCCACGAGAAGAACAGAACGGCCTGCAACTGGAGCGGCAGCTTGCGGCGATGTATGCACGCCGCCATCAAGGCCACGAAGGCCGTGAACCCCAGAACGCCATACTCGACGAGGAGCTTCGCCCAGGTCGGATCGTGGAACTCGAACGCGCTCTGGCTGAGACGTGAGATAACGCCCGGCCCGAAGCCGACCCAGAAACTCCACGGGTAGTCGAACAGTATGTCGTTCACCAAGCGCATGGGGGCGACGTAGCGGATGTAGGCGCTGCTGCGCTCTGCGCTGAACTCATTGATCCGATTGAGCGTGAACGAAAGATTGAGGACGTCGCTGGCAGCCCAAGCGGCGAGCCCGCCTATGGCCGCCAGCAAAGCCAGACGGCCAACAGTCTGCGGCCTGACCGAGAACAGGAAACCGATCATCAGTGCCAGCAATCCGGTACCGGAATAGGTGAGTACCAGGGCCAGCGCAAACGTGGCCATGCGCAGTGGCCGATGGAAGAACGACACCTCGACCAGCAGTGCTAGGGCCATCACGAACGACGCGCCGGACGGTTCACGGAAGAAGAAGCCGTTCGACTTGTAAAGACTGCCCACCGGGATGACGGTGTTATAGATGCCGCCCTGCTGCAGCGCCTGCGGGATATAGGGAGTGAAGTCGAAGAGCCAGTCGGCGTGAATGACGAACTGCGCAAAGAACTGGGCGATACCCGCAATGCCGCAGAAGAGCGCGATGTTGGAGAACACCCGCATGGTCCAGCGCAACTCCTGCTCTTGATCCGCCGTTGGCCAAAGCACGAAGACCAGAGGCAGGTAAATGACCGCAAGCAGGAGCAGCGAGGTCGCGGACGACCGGTCGGCGGGCGCGAGGCTCGTGTTGACCACGAGGCTCACGATGCCGACGGCGACACAGACACAGTAGACGAGCAGCCTGGCCGGGGAGAGCGCAAGGTTGCCGGAAGCCAGGGCAACGATGACGAGACCGTAAGTGACGAAAAGGCTGAAGCTGAGCGGATACGATCCCGCGTTGATGCCGAAACGGCTGAAGACGGTCACCACCAGGAAGAGGGAAATGATCAGCGCCTGGCGCGCAAGCGGGCGCTGCGGGGCACGTACCGCCTCTGCATAGCGCCCTGAGATAGCGCCCTGAGGCGAAGCGGCGACGGCAGCGAAACCTGTCATGTCAGCGCTGCCAGACCCGGATATAGTCGATTTCGAGACTCGCGGGAAATGCGCTCGCGTCGACAGGTGGCCCAGGCCACTTGCCTCCCACCGCGAGGTTGACCAGAACATGAGCCGGCCCGCCGTCGCTGCCGTCGTTGTGCTTCCACTGGAAGGCGCGGTCCGCGATCAGCACATCGTCGACGTAATGCCGAACACCTTCCTCGGTCCACTCGACCGCGAAGACATGGAAGCCCTCGGCGTAGTCGACGCCCGGGCGATACGCGCCCCACTTGTCGAGACGCGTGAAATTCACCTGTGCGTCCTTGGCTCCCTTGCCATGCAGGATGTGGAAGCTCGCGCGCGTCGTGTCGCGGCCATTGTCGACGATCTCGACAACGTCGATCTCCGGGGGCCACTTCTGGTCTTCGGGATTGAGCCAGAACGCCGGCCATAACCCGCGCCCCGCAGGCACCTTCATGCGGATCTCGTAGTAGCCGTACTGTCCGCTCCACTTCGAACGCAGCATCCCGCTGCCGATCTCACCTGGCTTGAGTTCTCCGTTCGCGCGCGCCACCAGCGCCAGAGTTCCGTCGCGAAAGACATGATTGCCGTCGTCGCGGTAGCGCTGCCACTCTTCCTTCAGGTGATCGAGTTTCCCATTCGCATAGACGTAACGCGTGTAGAAGTGCTTCCGCAACTCGGCGTCGTCCCGAATGCTGACCCCGAAGTCCCAGTTCTGCACCAGTTTGTAACCCTTCCCGCGAATCGGCTCCGGGGCGCTGACTTGCGCGTTCGAGTGCAATGCGTCCGCCCACCCGGATCGCAGTGGGAGCAACAGTGACAGCCCGAGGAAGAGTACCGACGCCCACGAAAGATGCAGAGGAATGCGCTCCGCAGTCGCCCGCAACCACTTCGACGCGCGGCCGGCTGCGCGGCAACGGCTGTGCGATGTCATCGGCTGCGACTTCCCAGACCTCGAAACAAGCGTGGCAGCGAGGCCGCGCCCGAGGACAGTGCCTTGGCATACAGGTCCTTCGTCGCGCGACCAATCGCCACCCAGGTTTCTTCGCTTGTCGCTGTCTGCGGCTTTGGCATCGTCTGCACGGCGAACTCAAGCGCAGCGGCAAGCGCCGCCGCGTCCTCCGCTGGAACCAAGGTGCCGTGCGTTCCCTCTTGCAGGTCTTCAGCGAAGACCCCGACGCGCGTGGCGATCATCCACTTGCCCAGCGACTTCACCAGGAAGTAGACGCCGCTCGCATCGATGGCACGGTAGGGGAAAACGAAACAATCGGTTTCCGCGAAAAGCGCGGCCATCTCCTCTTCTGACAACCGCCGAGCACGGATTTCCACGACATCCGCGAGTCCGAGTGCCTCGACTCGATCGGCGATTGGCGCTAGGTCCATCTGCGGCCGCCCGGCCACGATGACGCGCGCGCGCCGCCGTGTCGCCTCCGGCAGCCGCCCCAGCGCTTCGATTAGCAAGTCCGTTCCCTTGTACGCCTTTATCTCCCCGAAGAGCAGGAACGTCCATCTGTCTTCGCCCGCCTCGCGAGCGGGGCTTTCGGGGAGCGGGACCGCGAGGTTCAACGGTCCATGCGGAATCACGGCTATTCTTGCTGCGGACACGCCGCGCTCGACGAGCGTTCTGCGGCCCGCCTGGGTATGCACGATCACCCGATCCGCAACACGGATCGCGAGATCGAAACCCCAGGTCTGCAGCCACGAGCGGCGCTCGCCATTGAAGGGAACCGGGTCGTGCACCGTCAGCACCACGGGACGCATCAATCGGATGACGCAGATCGCCAGCGCGTCCAGGCAGGGAACGACGGTCCACTGGAAATGCACCACGTCCGGCTTCCGCGCGAAGACTCGTCTCACGAGACCGCACAGCCCGATGACGTGCGATGCCCCTTTCGCCGCCGCCCTCAGCGCGCGCGGAAGGTAAGGCGTCTCGTCGACCCCGCGATAAAAGAAAGCATCCACGCGGGAGGCCGGGATCACCTGCCGATCACCCCGGCGCGTTGGCCGAGCGGCCCAAGTCACCTCGACGCCTGCGGCCAGCAACCCGCCGGTCAGCGCCGCGTCGTACGGCGCCGTAAACAGGGACGGATCGACGAGCAGCGCCTGGATGCCTGAACTCGAGGTCACACCGAATCGCCGAGTGGATGATCGGGCCGCGGCAGGCCCGGGCTCTCGCCTCGCCAGCGCGACTCGCGCAGGCTCATCAGGCCCCAGTAGAAACCGAGCGCCCATGCCGTATGCATCACGAAAGCCGCAGTGCCCGCGAGCAGCCCGCAGGCCGAACGGTGGCGCGCGGCCAGAGCGAGGGAGGCAAGGCCCAGGAGAGCGAGATAGAGCGCCGGCCACCACAGGAGCAGCGGCGACCAAGCCGCAATGGCGACGGCAAGCGTGCAGACGGCGAGATGAAACGGGACGGCGAACTGCCGCACCCTGATGGATTCAGGATGGCGTCGCACGGTGCGTGAGCGCCCCCTGCCGTAGGCGAAGTACTGGCGCCACAGACCCGCGAACGCGGCACGCGGATGATAGACGACGCGGATGTCGGCATCGAGGTAGATCTTCGCCCCGGCGGCTCTCAGGCGGCAGTCGAGTTCCGCGTCCTCGTTATGCGTGAAACTGTCGTCGTAGCCCCCGACGCTGCGGAACCGTTCCGCGCGGAATGCCGCATGATGACCGTGATCGACGAAACCGCTGCGGCGTCCACCGCGATGCGCCGAACCGCCCGAGCCCAGCCGCGTATCTGAGACCCAGGCGACGGCTCGCTGCAGGCATGATTCGCCTGCGGAATCCATCGGTACCACCACGGAATCCGCCGCCGTTCTGTCCAGCGTCTCGACTAGACCGCGCACGAAACCGACCGGATAAAGCGCATGGGCATCGCAGCGCACGAGCACATCGGCGCCGCGTCCGTATTGCCGGATGGCCGCGTTGACGGCCGCGGCCTGTATGCGGGCGGGATTCGGCATGAGGTGAAGGTCGGCGCGCTGCCGCTGCAGCCGGCTGACCACCTCGCGCGTGCCATCCTTGCTTCCACCATCTGCGACGACGAAAGTGGTCGCTGCAGCCGACGGCAGATCCTGGCTGAGATCGGAAAGCACGCGCGCGATCGTGTCCGCCTCGTTCAGGGTCGGAATGACGACCAGGATTCGGTCCGTCATCTCAGTGATCGTTCATGACCACGCCGGCGATCCTGCCCGGCCCCTTGGACACCGCCTTCAACAGGGTACTGGTGGCGCCCATGCGGCTGCGGCCCTTGCGGGTTAGAACCAGGCAGGCACCGCACGCCGCCGCGATCACGCGCGCGTCAGCCCCCTGTGAGGCGGCCGGCGTGTCCACGACGACGTAAGCAAACCTGCCGAGCAGATCTCTCAGCAGATGTCCAAACGCGGGCCGCTGCAGGAGCTCCAGCGGATTGGGCGGCGGCGCGCCTGCCGGCAGCACATGCAGACTCGGCAGGTGGCGCACCGGTTGAACGACCCTGGGATCGGCGCGACCGGCAAGCACGCTTGCGAGTCCCGGCATTGCCGCTTCAACACCGAAGAGACTCTGTTGGCGCGGACGCCGCAGATTGGCATCGAGGAGCAGCGTCCCGCCGCCCTCCAACTGGCTGAAAGCCACTGCGACATTGGCCGCCACGTAGGTCCTGCCGTCGCCGACTTCCGCGCTCAAGATCGCCAGCGCAGACAGTGGCACATCCTGCGCGAGAACACCCATGATGAGCTGCGTGCGAAGCTCCCGGAAGGCCTCGGCTTCCCGCCCGAAAGGCTTCGTGGCAACCACCAGTTCGGGGCTGTCCTGCGCACCAGCGGGTGCAACCGCATACTCGTACTGCTGCGAGACCGCCCAATCGATGTCTTTTCGGGTGACGAGCTTGAGTGCCACCGCCGCTTCCCCAAAGCACACGCCGCGGTTGCGCTGGTAGGCGAGAATCTCGCCGACCTGTTGCTCGGTGATCATGCTGGCCTCGCGCATGATGCGCCCGAGCGGCCGGTCGCGGCCGAGCGCTGGCTTTTCGTCGGCGGCGACAAGGTTGGCGGGTCTTTCTCCCAACGGAATGAACCTCGGACGCGAGCTCATCAGGCAGTTGCTCCGCCTGTCACGGTGCTGCCCGAGCGCCGCACGCCAGCCAACCATCTGCGACTCCCGAAGACTGAACGCGCCCGCAGCTTGTACTTGCCCGTCCTGGGGAATGCCCCTCTTGGCAAAGTCAACATGAGGGGCTGCCCGAGTTCGACTTCCACGTCAGCCACCGTGCGCACACGCCGGTCGCGCATCTCGCGCACCAGTGCCGTCGCCAATCCCAGCAGGCCTCCGAGCACCACGGCTGCGGCCATGTTCCGGAGCAGCCGGGGTGCGGACGGCGTGGCGGGCTCTGTGGCGCGCTTGAGCACTGAAACGTTCGTGCTCGTGTTTTCGCTTTCGACCCCGGTCTCGGAGACGTGCTGCTCCATCGCGCTGTAGGCGGTCTGGGCGATTTCGACGTCGCGGCGCAGAAGCTCTCCCTCGTCGCGCAGGCCCTGCAGCTTCATGACTTTCGCCCGCTGTTCCGTCAGCAGTTTCTCCATGCGAGCGATCTGTGCCTGGCTCACGCTGCTGTTGACGGTCACGCTTCCGGTCGCACGCGCTGTGGCCGCCTGCAGCTTGCTCTGGACCTCGGCGAGTCGAGCACGCTGCTCGATCAACTGCGGATGCCTCGGGCCATAGCGTGACGTCAATTCCTTGAGTCGCGCCTCCTCGTTCGCCAGCGAAGCCGAAAGCTGCGACACGAGGGGATTGCTGATGACCTCGGGTAGCTGGTCCTGACGCACTCCGCCCGCCTGAGCACGCTTGCCCTCGTTCTGAGCAGCAGTCGACTGCAGTTCGACTAGTTGCGTCGTCAGACCGGCGAGGCGCGCCGTCTCCACGTCCATTCGATCCGGTGTGACGAGGATCTGATTGGTTTTTTGGAAGCGGGAGAGCCGTCCCTGCGCCGCCTCGAGATCCTGCCGCAGGCGCTTCGCGCTCGCATCAAAGAAACTCTTGTAGGCACGCGCAGGCTCGACCTTGAGCTCCAGTGTCGTGTCGATGTAGGACTGCATGAAGGCATTGGCCACGGCAGCCGCCTGCGCCGGGTCGCGCGACGAATACGCGATGTCGATGACGTTGGAATCGCGCGCGGCGATAATGTCGAGCTGCTTTTGCAGCAGGAAGGCGATCCATGCCTCGAAGTCGCCCTTGCCTTCGGTGTCCTCGAGCCACGCCTGCTTGAGTTCCGCATTGTTTTGCAAGCCGAGTGCGCGAATGGCGCCGCGCGCCACCCGCTCACTGGTTACGACCTGCACTTGTGTCGTCATGTAGCTGGGTGCCAGCATGCCGGTGACGACCATCGGCGCACCGGGGCCGCCTGAAGCGCGATCCGGCGTGCGCACGTCGAGCACGACCGACGCGTTGCCCGTGTAGCGCTTCGGCATCAGAAGGCTCACCGCGAGTGCCAGAAACACGATGCTGGCACACACGATCGCTCCGGAGCGCCATCGCGCGGTAAGGATGACGAGGAACTGTTCGATCGTCATGGGCATCTTCGGTCTCCTGTGATCTTGGATGCGGAACTCGTCGCCGTGGCGCGGTCACTCTTGTCTGCCGGTGTTTCCGCGAAGACGACGCGTGCTTTCAATTCACGTGGTGGAGGACTAGTGACCATGCACGTCCCCTCTCTCGGTCAGACCTCTGCGCAAGGCATTCTCCGCATAGGCTGCGAGCAGACTCGCGCTGAACCGGTGCTCGCCGAATCTTTGCGTTGCTTCGTCGCGGGCAGCCGCGCCGATGCGTGCACGCAGCCCGGGATTATCGAGCAGCGTTGCGATGCGCTCGAGCATCGCGCGCTCCGATCGACACAGAAAACCTGTTTCGCCGTGTCGAATGATTCCGCGGTGGTGCGGACTGTCGGCAACCACGCAGGGCAGGCCGACGGTCATCGCACGGGCGAGAAACAGCGGAAATCCACGCGTCGCACCCGGCGCCACATACATCCACGCGGAGGCGAGACGCGATGCGCACTCCTGCTCGCCGGTGACATCGAAGACGCCGACATTCGCCGCCGCCAGTCGCTGCCGGTCGCCAGGAGCAATGGCGCCGAGCCAGTTGAAACTGACCTGCAGATCCCCGCCGAGCAGCACAGCGAACTGTGCAAAGCGGGTAATGCTTCGTCCGTCCTGACCGCGCCCACCCGTGACGATCAACGGCTGCCTGGTCTCGTGACGACGAACCTTGTGAAAGGCTTCCGCCACCGGGTTCTCGACCACCGCAACCGACTCCCACTTCTCGAAGGCGAAGGCCTCGCGCGGCACCGTTACGATGGCGGCGTGCCGGAACGAACCAATGAGCGGTCGCATCAAGGAAGGCGCAATCACGCCAATCGTCCGCATCGTTCCGAGCGATCGTGACCCGTGCGGTGAATAAAGGAGCGGCAGTTGCAATCCCGCCGAGCGCAACGCGCCTGCGCCGACCAAGCACGGCAGCAAACCGTGCAGGTGCACGGCGTGCAGCGGGCCGTCGGCCAATGACAACCGGCACGCCCGCAGCACCTCGCGCCACTGGAGGATCGGATTGCGGGTGCTCGGCGCGAGAATCACCTCCACTGATTCGTGGATCCGCGGCAAATGGTAGCGATAGCGTGCATCGTCGATCATCACCACCGCCTGCCTCAGACCCAGGCGGGCAAGTGCGCTGGTTGCCGGGCCGAGAAAGCTGAAGACTTCGTCAGTGACGCGCCCGACAATGTGCACGACTCTGCCGCTTGCTCCCTCCGGCCAACGCGGCTCGCAAGGCTTCGCCGTGGGTCCGCGAAAGACCTCCGAAACCGACGCCACGTTCGCCGTCACCGTGCCCCCTCGCGCCTCACCACGATCCCCACCGTCTTCACCAGAATCTCGACGTCGAACCGGAGCGAACGTTGTTCGACGTAGCGCCGATCGAGCGCGATGCGTTCTTCATAGGTCGTGTTGTTGCGCCCGCTGACCTGCCAGAGACCGGTGATCCCCGGTCGAATGCTGAGGTAATGCCAGCGGATCCCTCCATAGCGCGTGAGTTCCGCCACGGTGATCGGTCGTGGACCGACGAGATTCATCTCACCGCGCACGACGTTGAGCAACTGCGGCAACTCGTCGAGACTCGTTGCTCGCAGAAAGCGCCCGATCGGTGTGATCCGCGGATCGTCGGTCAGCTTCTGGCCGAGTTCCCATTCTCTGCGTGCCAGGGGATCACTTCGAAGCAGCTCCGCCAACACTCGTTCCGAGTTTAGAACCATGGTTCGAAACTTCAAGCAGCGAAAGAGCTTGCCATCGCAGCCGACGCGATAGTGCGCAAACAGCACGGGTGCACCATCGTGCCGCCAGATGAGGAAAGCCACCGCGAACAGGAGGGGGCTGACAAGGATCAGCAGCAGCAGACCGACCAGCCGATTCCACGGCGCGAGCACGTCGCGCCCCTGCTGCAGAAGAATGCTCTGCTGCCTGCCCTCAAAAGCGTAAGCCACATATGCCGCAATGTTCACGCTTTGCCCTGTCTTCCCAAGTTTTTATGAGTAAGTCGGTGAACACAATCAATAGACAGAATAAGCCATAGCTTACAGGGTATTATTTCTTTATCTTCATCTTTTCTGTCAAGCGAAACTTGGCCGATGAGGGCGCTGTGGTGGCGAGCGCGGGGCCAGAGGCGAAGATGGGTGCGAACTGGGTATTCCGTGACCCATACATCTACAGGATTCGGGGGAGCGAAGACGCCGTGCACGGGGTGCTGAACATCGCCGCCTGGTGCACCGCACGCATTGGCATCGCCTCAACTTCGTGTACAGTCACGCGAGCAGTGTGATTCATGCGCAGTCGCTCCTCTTGATGTGCCGAAGTGGCGACGACCCGTGGTGAGGTGTGCGCATGATCCGTGCCGATGACATGAGCGGCATTTGCGTGCACTCCCGGGTCGCTGGAATGGCCCGCGCCGCGTGGCATTTCGGGCGAAGCACACGGATTGTCGGGGAGCTGAATAACCGGGATGCCGTCGAGGATGCTTGCCCTCGTTTGGTGCTGCATGCACGCTCGAAAAGCGGACGGAGATTGAAGCAGCGCTCTGTGACATGACATCTGCAACAGTGCTCGAGAGTGTGAAAATACTCTCGACCGCAAACGAGGTTCTCAGTTAGATGTCGGCTTCAAGTGCAGATTGCCCGCTTTGCACGACCGCCGGGGGCGCAGTGCTCTGGCGCGACGATCGACTGCGCGTGGTGCTCGCGGGGGAACCTGACTACGCGGGCTTCTGCCGCGTGATCTGGAACGCACACGTGAAGGAGATGACCGATCTCGCCGTGCAAGAGCGGCAGCGGATCATGGACGTGGTGTTCGAGGTGGAGGCTGTGCTGCGCGAAGCACTGCACGCTGAGAAGATCAATCTGGCGAGCCTGGGCAACCTGACGCCGCATCTGCACTGGCACGTCATTCCGCGATGGCGCGACGACCCGCATTTCCCCGGCGCGATCTGGGGCGGGCGTCTGCGCGAGCCGCCCGTGCGCAGCTTATCCGACCTCGAAACGAGGTTGCGCGGCGCCCTCGCCGCTCGTCTCGGCGGCATCCCCAAGGCTTAGCGCTGCTGGTCTTCGGTGGATTCCCGCGCACGCGCAACTGCGGGAAGACGACACTGAAGGTGCTCCCCTTGCCCGGATCACTCACGACCTCCAGCCGCCCCTGGTGGCGATGGAGGACGTGCTTCACGATCGCGAGCCCAAGGCCGGTGCCGCCGGTCGCGCGCGAGCGACTGCGATCGACCCGGTAGAAGCGTTCGGTCAAGCGCGGGACGTGCTCCGGCTCGATACCGATGCCGGTGTCCTGAACCCAGAAAACGGCCTCGGCACCGCGATCGCTCCAGCCGATGGTGATGCACCCGCCCTCGGGCGTGTAGCGAACCGCATTGCTCACCAGGTTGCCGAAGGCGCTGCGCAGTTCGTCCTCGCTGCCATTCAGCCAGCTGGCACTGTCGAGTTCGAGCCGCACCCGGTGCCGACCGTGGCTCAGTCCACGCGCATCGCACCGCGATCTTGCGGACGAGATCGCAGCACGTCCACCAGCGCCTCCTTCAGCGGATACTGCTCGCTCTCCAATCGGGACAGCGTGAGCAGATCCTCCACCAGCCGCTGCATGCGCAGCGTCTGATCGCGCATGAGGTGGATCGACCGCTCCAGAAACTCGGGCTCGGCTTTCGGGCTGTCCGCGATGGTCTCGAGGAACCCCGCGACCACAGTAATCGGCGTACGCAGCTCGTGCGAGACATTCGCCACGAAGTCCCGCCGGATGGTCTCCACCTCCTCGAACCGGGTGACGTCGCGACTCAGCAGCAGCTTCCGCTCCTCGCCGTAGGGCACGAGCTGCAACGACAGCGCGAGCTCGCGGCCACCGCGCATCACGCCGAGCCGCATCGGCGGCGCGTCGGGCCCGGCGCGCAGGAACGCGACGAATTCCGGATAGCGCACGAGATTGGTGATGAAGATGCCGCCGTCGCGCTTTGCGTCGAGGCCGAGGTGTGTTTCGGCGCCGGGGTTGCACCACTCGATGCGGTCGCTGACGTCGAGCATGCACACGCCATCGGGAAGCGCCGCTGCGGCGAGGCGGAAACGATCGAGCGTGATGCGCAACTCGGCGGAGCTGCGGCGCTGGGAGCGGATCAGACGGGCGAGCTGTGTGAAAGTCGGCTCCCACGTCGACGAGACGTTCGGCATCGTCTCCGGCCGCGGGTCCTTCAGCCAGCGTTGCAGGGCGCTCAGGTCCCGCACGTGCGAGAAGACCACGAGCAGCAGCGCCACGCATGCAAAGCCGAGCGCCACCACGAGGTTGGCGACCGCCCAAGTGATGACTGTTCCGATCGCAATCGCGACGAACAGCGTGATGGGTTGCCGCCGAGTGTCCAATCAACTGCCCTCCGCCGATACCGCAATCATCTCATGGGCTGCCGAGACCGCTGCGCGTGTTACCTGCGAGTCAGTTCGGGGAGAAGCGATAGCCGCTGCCGCGCACGGTCTGCACCAGCCGATCGTGGCCGCTCGGCTCGAGCGCCTTGCGCAGCCTGCGGATGTGCACGTCCACCGTGCGCTCTTCGACGAACACGTGATCGCCCCAAACCTGATCGAGAAGCTGGGTGCGCGAATGCACGCGCTCGGTATGCGTCATCAGGAAGTGCAGCAGCCGGAACTCGGTCGGCCCGAGATCGATCGGCTGGCTGTTGCCGGTGATGCGGTGGCTCGCCGGGTCGAGCCGCAGGCCCTCGATCTCCACCAGTCATCGGTCATCTGCGGGGCGCGCCGGCGCAGCACCGCCTTCACACGCGCGTTGAGCTCGCGCGGCGAGAACGGCTTGGTGATGTAGTCGTCGGCGCCGGTCTCCAGGCCGGTGAGCTTGTCTTCTTCCGCGGCGCGCGCGGTGAGCATGATGATCGGAACCGTCTTCGTGCGCTTGTCGGACTTGATGCGCCGGGCGAGCTCGATGCCGCTCAGACCCGGCAGCATCCAGTCGACCAGCACAAGGTCCGGCAGCGCATGACGCATGATGTTGAGCGCGTCCTCGGCGCTGCCGGCGCGCATGGGCTGGTGACCTGCCTGCTGCAGATTGTAGGAAATGAGCTCCTGAATCGCTGGCTCGTCCTCGACCACCAGTACCGTTGCCGCCATCGCGGTGACTCCCGGGAAATTTGACCGGTTGCGATAGTATGAAACCAGTGTTACAGGCAGGTGACAAAGTTCGAACAAGGTGCTTCGGGGCGGATGGCGAAGCATGCTGGCGTCCGTCTTCCGTTTTCCGGCGCCCGCCGGGTCGTTTATGATGCCGAACTCCCGATCGATCTACACACGGAACAACCAATGGCAGGCATTGACAAGCACACGCCCACTCCGACCGAAATCAAGCTGCACCAGAAATCCCGGATGATGGAGGTGAGCTTCTCCGATGGCCGCACCTTCGAGCTGCCCTACGAGCTGCTGCGCGTCTATTCGCCGTCGGCCGAAGTGCGCGGCCACGGTCCTGGTCAGGAAGTGCTGCAGGTCGGCAAGCAGTTTGTCGAGATCGGCAACATCGAGCCGATCGGCACCTACGCGGTGCGCCCGACGTTCTCCGACGGCCACGAGACGGGCATCTACTCCTGGGACTACCTGTACTGGCTCGGCGATCAAAAGGACGCGCTGTGGACGCAGTATCTGGAGCGCCTCGAGGCCGCCGGCGAGAGCCGCGAACCGCGACCCGATCTGCCGCCCCGACCCAAGGCGAAGTGAAGCCACCGACGATGACCAAGACCACCGATTTCGGATTCGCGAGCATCCCCGAGGAGGAGAAGCAGAAGCGCGTCGACGGTGTCTTCGACTCCGTCGCCGATCGCTACGACCTCATGAACGATCTCATGTCCGGCGGGCTGCACCGGCTGTGGAAGCGCTTCACCATCGCGCAGAGCCACGTCAAGCCGGGGCAGCGCGTGCTCGACCTGGCGGGCGGTACGGGCGATCTCGCGCAGAAATTCAGCGAGCGGGTCGGCACCGGCGGGCACGGTCTGTCTAGCCGACATCAACGCATCGATGCTCAAGATCGGCCGCGACCGGCTGCTCGATGCCGGCTGCATCGCGCCGGCGGTTCAGTGCAACGCCGAGAGGCTGCCATTCCGCGGCGACGCATTCGACTGCGTGAGCATCGCCTTCGGGCTGCGCAACGTCACCCGCAAGGATGCGGCGCTCGCGGAAATGCGGCGCGTGGTCCGCCCCGGCGGGCGTGTGCTCGTGCTCGAGTTCTCGCGCGTGTGGAAACCGCTCGGGCCGCTCTACGACGCCTATTCCTTCGGCGTGCTGCCAGCGCTCGGCAAGCTGGTCGCCAAGGACGCGGAAAGCTATCGCTATCTCGCGGAGTCGATTCGCATGTTTCCGTCGCAGGAAGAACTGAAGCTGATGATGGAAACAGCAGGCTTCGACAAGGTCGAGTACTTCAATCTCACCGCGGGCGTGGTCGCGCTGCACGTCGGCGTCAAGTATTAGGGCCATGCGCGATTTCGCGATTGCGCCCGCCCCCGCCTGCGCGCAGCGCTTCAAGGTCGTCCTCATCAATCCGTATGAACTGGGGCGCCAGCCGTTCGCGCTGGCTTCGCCGACGGCGTGGCTCGTCGGCGCCGGGTTCGACGTCGAATGCATCGATCTCGCGCTGGAGAAGCTCGCACCGCAGAAGCTCATCGGTGCGCGACTCGTCGCGCTGCATCTGGGCATGCACACCGCAACGCGGATCGCCGTCGAAGCGCTGCCCAGAGTGCGCGCACTCGCTCCCGCTGCCCACATCTGCGTGCTACGGCCTCTACGCCCCCATGAACGAAGCGTTGCTCCGCGAACACGGCGTCGCGACGCTGCTCGCTGGCGAGTTCGAGCCGGCATTGCTCGACCTGGCGCAGCGCCTGCGCGGTGGTGAACACGTACCCGAGCAGCGCCGTGCAGCGTGAGCCGCGAGAAGATCGCCTTCGTCAAAGCGCGATCGCTCGCGCTTGCCGCCGCTGGACCGCTACGCGAAGCTCATCCTGCCCGACGGCACGCAGCGCATCGCCGGATTCGTCGAGGGCAGCCGCGGCTGCAAGCATCTGTGCCGCCACTGTCCGGTCGTGCCGGTGTACCGTGGCCGCTTTCGCGTCGTTCCCGCGCCGGTCGTGATGGCCGATATCGACGACCAGGTCGCAGCGGGTGCGCGTCACATCTCTTTCGGCGATCCGGATTTCCTCAACGGCCCCACCCATGCGCTACGGCTCGCGCAGACGCTGCATGCCGCATATCCGGGGGTCACCTTCGACGCCACCATCAAGGTGCAGCACCTGCTCGACCACGCGGCGCTGCTGCCCGAACTGGCGCGGCTGGGCTGCCTCTTCGTCACGTCGGCGGTCGAGTCCGTCGACGATCGCGTGCTCAACTATCTGGACAAGCATCACACCGGCGCCGACTTCGCACGCGTGACGCACCTGCTGCGCGCAGCCGGCATTGCCTTCGCCCCGACTTTCGTCGCCTTCACACCGTGGACGACGCTGGAAGGTTATCTCGCGCTGCTCACGCGCATCGCGGATCTCGGGCTCGTCGAGAGCGTCCCGCCGGTGCAACTGGCGATTCGTCTGCTGGTGCCGGACGGTTCCCGCCTGCTCGAACTCCCCGGATTCCGCGAGCAGCTGCAGCCGTTCGACCCGGCACTGCTCGGCTATCCGTGGCAGCACATCGACGCGCGCGTCGATGTGCTGCAGACGCGTGTGCTGCACGGCATTGCAGCGACCGAGCGCACGGGGCAGTCGCGCCGCGAGATCTTCACCGCAGTCTGGCGGTGGGCGCACGAAGCCGCCGGACGCTCTGCCCCGCCGCTCGCCGAAACGCACTTCGGAGCGCGCCCGCCACACCTGTCGGAACCCTGGTACTGCTGCGCCGAACCGACCTCGCAGCAGCTCGAAGCCTTCTGAGTCACCGCGGAGTCACCGCGCCCGCCCCCGCGAAGCTTGTGCCGTCCGCCGCCTCGGCGACTAGAATGAAAGTATCACCTACGCGATACCCCTAAGTTTGTCACCATGCCGCGCCGCGTCCTCCTAGCCCTGTCGCTGTTTGCGACGGCGTGCGCTGGCACGGGAGGCGGGCTGGGCATTCCGAACTGCGCGCCCGATCAGGGAACCGTCCAGAGCCCGCCCACGGTGCATGTCGGCGATGTCTGGGTCTACCTCGAGAACGACGACTACACAGGCATCGACCGCGGCATCTTTCGGCTGGAAGTGACCGGCGTGACGGCCAATGAAATCCAAACGCGCATGGCGCTGCCCGGAGGCAGCGTCATCGCCGAAACCTACGATCTGCAGTGGGGGTGGATCACTGTCTCGAATCGCAACTGGGACTGGCTCTCGCGCCTCGCGCCCGGATCGGGAACAGTCGCCTTCTCGCCGGCCTTCGACGCGACACCGTTTCCCCTGCGCGCAGGGCAGACTTGGAGCAACCAAGCGTTCGCTCTCCACCCAGCGAGTCGGACGCACATCCCGATCCAAATCCACGGTATCGCGCGCTGCTGGGAGGTGATCCGCGTACCGGCGGGCGAGTTCGTTGCGCTCCGCATCGAACGCACCGCATACCTCCAGGACCTCGAGTGGTACCGCTCGCAGACCACGCTGCGCCAAGTAGACTGGTATGTGCCGGCGGTGAACCGCAGCGTGATGACCTGGCGCGATTCCTATTACTACGACTATCGGCAGCGTGGGCCGAGCATGCTCATCCTCGGCGATCGTCTGCGCTGGGAATGGGTCCGCTAGCCAATACCGAGAGCTTCGCCATGCCCCACGTCCTCCGTCGCCTCTTCCTCGTCGCCCTGTGTGTCCTCGCATCGGCCTGTGCTGGCCCGGGCGGTGGGCTGGGTTTTCCAGATTGCGCGCCCGATCAGGGAACCGTCCAGAGCCCGCCCGCGGTGCACGTCGGAGATGTCTGGACGTATCGCGAGAACGACGACTACACGAACATCGATCGCGGGATCTTCCGACTGGAAGTCACCGGCGGATCGGCGAGCGGGATCGAGACGCGCCTCACGCGGCCGGATGGCAGCATCGTCGCGGAGAAGTACGATCCGCAGTGGGGGTGGGTCGCCGTGTCGAACCGCGGATGGGACTGGCTCTCGCGTCTCGCCTACGGCTCCGCGACGGTCGAGTTCCGCCCGCCCTTCGACTCGATGCCGTTTCCGCTGCACGTTGGGAAGAGCTGGCGCGACAACCTGGTCGCGATCAATCCGACAACGCGCGGACAGATCCCGATCCAGGTGAGCAGCACCGCCCGCTGCTGGGAGAAGATCACGGTGCCCGCGGGCGCGTTCACCGCGCTACGCATCGAGCGCACCGGCTATGTGCAGGACGTCGCCTGGAACAAGTCCCAGACGACGTTGCGCATGGTCGACTGGTATCTGCCCGCGGTGAACCGGGTCGTCATGACGTGGCACGACAGCTACTACTACGACTACCAGCAGGATCCCCGGAATGCGCTCATTCGCGGCGACCGTCTGCGCTGGCAGTTGCTCGAATACAAGGCCGCGAAGTGAGTCGATCGTTTTTCAGGGTGCGGGCGGCGCTGCGCGGTCTGTTGCTGGCAGCGCTGCTGCTGCCCGGCGTCGCGCGCTCGGACGACGCGGCGCCCGCCCCGGCGTTTTTGCCCGGGATGACCTGGTCGTACGATCAACGTGACGAGATCAGCGGACGCCAGCTTGGGGCAGTCCGCGTCGAGGTCGTCACGGCGGCCACGAACCGGATCACGGTCTCGCGCGCTCCCGCGGACGGCTCGGCAGCAAAGGAGCTCTGGGACGGCGCCGGCAACTGGGACCGTATCGGCCCACAGGGTTGCGGCTGGCTGGCGCGGCTCGGTGGCGGGGACGTCGATTTCGAGCCGGCACTCACGCTTTACCGCTTTCCTCTCGACGCGGGCAAAAGCTGGGTCGATTCCGTCAACGCCACCGATCCCGCCACCGGCCGCAAGACACCGGTCAAGATCTTCGCCAAGGCCCTCAAGTGGGAAGACATCACGGTGCCCGCGGGCAAATTCAGGGCGCTCAAGGTGCGGCGCCTGATCGCGCCGGAAGATGGCGACGCAACGCGCTCGCCGACCACCGTGACGCTCATCGACTGGTACGCACCGCAGGTTTCCGGCAGCGTCAGGCGCATATGCGACTGGGAATACCACGACCTGCGCCAGCCCAGTACCGAGCAACTCACGCGCGGGACGCGGCTGCGCCTGGACCTCACCGCCTTCGAGCCGCCGCGGTGAGCCGTGTCCTGTTGCTCCTGCCGACGACGTCGTACCGCAACGAGGACTTCCTGGCGGCCGGCCACGCGCTCGGCGTAGAGATCGTCGCCGCCGCCGACTACTGCCATCGGCTGGCTCCGCTGTGGGGCCTGCATCCGGTGCTCGCCCTTCCCTTCTCCGAACCGGGCGTGGCGGCCGACAAGGCGCTCGCCTACCTCGACGGTGCGCTGGACGCCGTGCTCGCCGTGGACGACCAGGGCCTGGAGGTGGCTGCGCTGATTGCCGAGCGGCTCAGCCTGCCCGGCAATCGGCCGCCTGCGGTGCGCACGCTCCGCGACAAGCTCGCCTTCCGCGAGCTGCAGCGGCGCAGCGGGCTCGCCCATCCGGATTTCCGGCACCTGGCCGAGCACGCCGACGCCGCGGCGCTGGCGCCGCTGCTCGACTATCCGGTCGTGGTGAAAGCGCGGCGGCTCAGCGCCAGCCGGGGCGTGATCCGCGCCGATGATCCGGCGCAGTTCGTCCGCGCAGCGCAACGGGTGCGCTCGATCCAGCGCAGGGCAGATCGCGATGCGGCCGCGCTCGGCGTCGTCGTAGAGCGTTTCGTGTCGGGCTCCGAGCACGCCGTGGAAGGGCTGCTCACGCAGGGCGTGCTCGACGTGCTCGCGATCTTCGACAAGCCCGATCCCCTCGACGGACCGTATTTCCAGGAGACGATCTACGTGACGCCGTCGCACCTCGCTAGCGACGTGCAAAATGCAATCGCCGCCGAGGTGGAGCGCGCGTGCCGCGCCGCCGGTGTCATAACGGGACCAGTCCACGCCGAGGCACGTGTGACGGCTGCAGGCCCCGTGCTCCTCGAGGTTGCTGCGCGCTCGATCGGCGGCCTGTGCGGGCGTACGCTCCGCCACGGTCTCGGCATCAGTCTGGAAGAACTCATTCTGCGCCACGCGCTCGGACTGCCGCTGCCGGCACAGCGTGAGAACACCGCCGCCGGCGTGATGATGATCCCGATTGCCGAGAGAGGCATTCTCGCTGCCGTAAGCGGTGTGGACGCCGCGCGTGGCGTCGCCTGCATCGAAGACGTTGTTGTTTCCGCGACTGCCGGAGAGGTCGTCGTGCCGCCGCCCGAGGGCGGCGCCTATCTCGGCTTCATCTTCTCGCGCGCGACGAGCGCGGATGAGGTCGAAGCTGCCTTGCGCACCGCCCATTCGAAGCTCGGCTTCGACTTGCGTCCGGAGATCCCGCTGGAGGAATCGTCGGCTGCGCAATCCTGCTCGCAAATGGGTGAACCGACCTGCCTGCACTCCCTCTAAGGGGGACCCAACCCGAAGAGACGACGATGAGAAAATTCCTGACCCTTGCCTTTGCCATCTTGGTGGGCTTAAGCCTCGGCGCCGAACACGCGAACGCCGCGAAGCGTTTCGGCGGCGGTCAGAGCATCGGCAAGCAGCGCGACTCCATACAGCGCGAGGCGGCGCCGCGTCCACCCGCGCAGGCACCTGCCGCGGCGCCACCGGGCGCACCGGCGCAGCGACCCGGCTGGGGTGGTCCGCTTGCTGGCCTGCTGGCGGGCGGTCTCCTCGGGGCGCTGTTCTTCGGCGGCGCCTTTGACGGCATCAAGTTCGCCGATGTGGCGATGCTGGCTCTGCTGCTGGGCGGCGGCTGGCTGCTGCTGCGCACCCTCGGGCGCAACCGCGCCCCGGCGCGGCCTGCGCTGCAGCCCGCGGCTGGTGGGATGGCAGGCGGGATGTCACCGCCGCCGCCTGCGCCTCCCGCCTTCGGCCGTCCCGCCGCCGAGCCGGTATCGGCAGCCCCCGCCGCAGTCGCCCGCAACATCCCGGCAGATTTCGACCAGGCGGCGTTCCTGATTCAGGCACGCAAGGCATTCGTGCAACTGCAGGCCGCGAACGACAGCGGCGATCTCGAGGCGATTCGCGACTACACGACGCCTGAACTCTTCACCGCGCTCGAATCCCAGGTGCAGGCGCGTGGCGGCGCCACGCAGAAAGTCGCGGTGACGACGCTGGACGCGGAACTGCTCGAGGTCACGACCGAAGGCAATCACGCCGTCGCGAGTGTGCTCTTCAGCGGCTTCATGAGAGAGTCCGAAGATGGTCTGCCGGAGCGTTTCGAAGAGATCTGGCACGTGGTGAAGGATCCCGCGGAGCGCAAGTCGTCCTGGCTGGTCGCTGGCATCCAGCAGGCTGCCTGACGTGCTCTCGAGCGTCGCCGCGGCGGCCATCAATCACCTCCTCCGACGCGAGGGGTGGGCGCGCGAACGCCTGCTGCCATACGCGGGGCGCGTCGCCCGGCTCACCGTGCCGCCCACTTCCGTCACGCTCACCGTCACTTCGGCGGGTGAAGTGGCCGCGGCCATGAGCACAGAAGCGGACGTCACGGTGACCGTTGCCGCGGCATCCATCATGGAAGTGCTGCGCGACCCGCAGACGGCGTCTTCCAAGGCGCAGGTGACCGGGGACGGCCATTTCGCCGAGGTCATCAGCTATCTCTTCACGCACCTGCGCTGGGACGTCGAAGAGGACATCTCCCGCGTCGTCGGCGATGTGGCCGCGCACCGCATCGCGAACTTCGGGCGCGATCTGGCGCAGTTGCCGGGTCGGGTGGCCGACAGTGTGTCGCGCTCGATTGCGACCTACCTGCGCGACGAAGGCGGCGCCGTGCCGTCGCGCGCCGAGGTGGAAGCGTTCAACGCCGAGGTGGACGTCCTGCGCGACGACGCCGCGCGCCTGGAAAAACTCCTGGAACGCCTGGAGGCTCAGGGCCGCACCGCCGGCTAACGCCGGCAGCCCGGTGGCGCCGCGCTCGCACACCACGACGAGCCTATATACTCGCGGGCTTTGGTCGCCCTTCCAACGCCCGCATGCAGCGGCTCCTGCGCCTTCTCAAGATCCTCTGGGTCAGTTTCCGCTACGGTCTGGATGAGCTTTTTCTCGGGCACGAGCGGGTCCGTGCGCTGCGCGGCCTGATCCGCTTCCTGCTCTTCTGGCGCACGCTCAAGGATGCGCGCGGGGTGCGGCTGCGCAAGGCGCTGGAGGACCTCGGACCCATCTTCGTCAAATTCGGCCAGGTGTTGTCCACCCGGCGCGATCTGCTGCCGCAGGACATCGCCGACGAACTCGCGAAGCTGCAGGACCGGGTGCCGCCGTTCCCGTCGGTACAGGCCATCGCGACCCTGGAACGGGTGTATGGCAAGCCGGTGTCGGAGGTGTTTGCGGAATTCCAGGCGGAACCGGTCGCCAGCGCATCCGTCGCCCAGGTTCACTTCGCCAGACTGCCTGATGGACGCGAGGTGGCGGTCAAGATCCTGCGGCCGTCCATCGAAGGCGTCATCGCCAAGGATCTGGCGCTGCTCGACGTGGCGGCAGGTCTGGTGGAATCGCTCTGGGCCGAAGGCAAACGGCTGAAGCCGCGCGAGGTCGTCCGCCAGTTCAACCGCATCCTGCACGACGAGCTCGACCTCATGCGCGAGGCGTCGAATGCGAGCCAGCTGCGCCGCAACTTCCTCGATTCACCGCTGCTCGCGGTGCCGGAGATCTACTGGGACTGGTGCGCGACCGAGGTGATGGTTATGGAGCGCATGTTCGGCGTCCCCATCAGCCATATCGACGAGATCCGCGCCCAGGGCACGAGCATCAAGTACATCGCCCGCACCGGCGTCGAGATCTTCTTCACACAGGTGTTCCGCGACGGCTTCTTCCACGCCGACATGCATCCCGGCAACATCCTGGTCGGTACGGACAGCCGCTACATCGCGCTCGACTTCGGCATCGTCGGCACGCTGAGCGACTTCGACAAGGATTACCTCGCGCAGAACTTTCTCGCCTTCTTCCGCCGCGACTATCGCCGCGTCGCCGAGGCGCACGTCGAGTCAGGCTGGGCGCCCAGGGGCACGGCCATCGACCAGTTCGAGTCCGCCATCCGCGCGGTATGTGAGCCGATCTTCGACCGGCCGCTGAAGGAAATTTCCTTCGGCAAGGTGCTGCTGCGACTCTTTCAGACTTCGCAGCGCTTCAACATCGAAATCCAGCCGCAGCTCGTCCTGCTGCAGAAGACGCTGCTCAACATCGAAGGGCTCGGCCGCCAGCTCGACCCCGATCTCGATCTATGGAAGACCGCGCTGCCTTTTCTCGAGCGCTGGATGAGCGAGCAGACGGGCTGGCGCGCGGTGGCGCGCGGCCTGCGCGATGAAGCGCCGCGCTGGGCGACCCTGCTGCCGCGCATTCCCCGGCTCGTGCACGATCGCCTGAAGGTCGATCACGCCCCGGCGTTGCGCGAGGAACTTGCCCGACTGGCGGATGGGCAGCGCCGCCAGAACCGGCGGCTGCTGGCGGTCGCCACGCTGCTCGCCGCCCTGCTCGGCTGGCAGATCTTCCTGTACCTGAACTGAGCCGCCTGACAGCCCTGTCGATCGTGCACTGCAGCAGAGCGGCGGCCTTTGCTACAATCCGGGCCGTTTGCGCCTGCTGACGGGGATCCCCCATGCTCCTCTGGTTCGTAATCGCTTACTGGATCATTTCCGTCGCTATCGGCCTGTTGGCAGCGACACGCGTCCACAACACGAAAGATTTCGCGATCGCCGGCCGTCACCTGCCCTTCTACATGGTGACGGCCACCGTTTTCGCGACCTGGTTCGGCTCGGAGACGGTGCTCGGCATCCCGGCGACATTTCTCGAGGAGGGGCTGCACGGCGTGGTCGCCGATCCGTTCGGATCCTCGATGTGCCTGGTGCTGGTCGGTCTCTTCTTCGCAGCGCCCCTCTACCGCATGAACCTCCTCACCATCGGCGACTTCTACAAGCGCCGCTTCGGCCGCGGTGCGGAGGTGCTGACGACGATCGCGATCGTCGTTTCGTATCTCGGCTGGGTCGGCGCCCAGATCACCGCGCTCGGACTCGTCTTCAACGTGGTCTCCGCCGGGGAGATCAGCCGCGTCACCGGCATGTGGATCGGTTCCATCACGATTCTCATCTACACCTTCTTCGGCGGCATGTGGGCAGTGGCGGTGACCGACTTCATCCAGATGATCGTCATCGTCATCGGCATGCTCTACATCGGCGCCGAGCTGAGCGGCATGGCGGGCGGCGTGGGGGTGGTGGCGGGCCATGCGCTGGACGCCGGCAAGCTGGCGTTCTTTCCGGCGCCGGAGCCGAAGGAGGTCATCGGATTCATCGCGGCGTGGGTCACTATGATGTTCGGGTCGATCCCGCAGCAGGACGTCTTCCAGCGCGTGCAATCATCGCGCACCGAGCGCATCGCGGTCTGGGCCTCGGTGCTCGGCGGCTGCCTCTACTTCCTGTTCGCGTTCGTGCCGATGTTTCTCGCCTACTCCGCCACCCTGATCGACCCGAAGCTTGTGAGCGATCTCATGAAGAGCGACTCGCAGCTGATCCTGCCCAATCTGATCCTGGACAAGGCGCCGCTATTCGCCCAGGTGATGTTCTTCGGCGCGCTGCTCTCGGCGATCAAGAGCTGCGCATCGGCGACGCTGCTGGCACCGTCCGTGAGCTTCACCGAGAACATCCTGCGACCGATGATGGGACCGATGACGGACCGCAAGCTGCTGCGCACGATGCGCATCGTCACGCTGATCTTCACCGTGCTCGTCACCTTCTACGCGATCAATTCGAAGGCGAGCATCTTCCACATGGTCGAAAGCGCCTACCAGATCACGCTGGTGTCCGCGTTTATTCCGCTTGCGTGCGGGATCTACTGGAAGCGCTCGACCAACCAGGGTGCACTGTGCTCGATCTTCTGCGGTCTGGCGGTGTGGCTCGGCGTCCACTTCTTTGGTCCGGAAGATCCGTTCATCCCGGCCCAGCTTGCCGGACTCATCGCGAGCGCCGTCGGCATGATCGCGGGATCACTCGGGCGGCAGTTCCTCCACCACGATCCGCGCATTCACCACGAATTGCGCCACGGTCATCTCGCGCGCCCCGCCACCACCCACGGTCTCGCCCACGAGGGCATCGGACCGATCCACCATCACGAAGGCGGAGCAGGACACAGCGGCAAGCACTGAGTCTGCTGCGCGGTGGAATCGACCAGCGTGTCCGGCGAATTCACTCCGGAAAGAAGAGCAGCGTCACGGCGTAGATGGCCACCCCCGCCAGGCCGCCGATGATGGTGCCATTCAGTCGGATGTACTGCAGGTCGTGGCCGACCTCCTGCTCGATCTTGTCCGTAAAAGTGCGCGCATCCCAGCGGCGCATGGTCTCGGCAATGAGCAGGCCCACCTCGCGGCGACGCGTCGTCACCACGCGCACGATGGTCATCTTCGCCCAGCCGTCCACTTTCAACCGCAGTGCTTCGTCGGCGAGCAGAGCGTCGGCAAAACCGACGATCACCGCCGCCACGCGCTCCTTCAGCTTCGAGCCCGGTTGCGCCGCATTGCGCCGGACAGCGCCCTTGATCTCCCCCCACAGCCCCGCCACGTAGTTGCGCACTGCCGGGTGCTCGAGCAGTTCCATTTTGAGTCGTTCACCCTGCGCGAGATATTCGGGCGAGGTGATGAGCTTCGCCACGAATTCGCGCACGGCGTCGTCGAAGCGCCGGCGCCAGGGATGGTTGGGATCCTCGCTCACCTCGCGCAACTGCTGCTCTGCCGCCGACAGCAGCGTCTTCGCCACCACCGCATCGAGCGAAAGCTTGCGGAAGAGCCATGCCGTGTTCTCCGTGATCTTCTGCCGGATCATGCCGTCGTATTCACCGAGCAGGCGCGACGCTGACTTGAGCAGCGTGTCCAGGATCTCCTGGTGGCGATCGTGCTGCGTCAGCATGGCCAGCAGCCTGCCGGCCAGCGGCGCCGCCTCGATCTCGCCCACGCGCGTGAGCAGCTGCTCTGAGATGAAGCGCGAGACGTCCTCGTCCTCAACCGCGTCCAGCAACTGCGGCAGAAGATCGGTGACGCGCGTCGCCAGTGCGGTGCTGCGGCCTTCCTGCTTCAGCCATTGCGCGGCGTGGCGCGCGATGTCGAGGTCCGCCAGTTTGCCGTTGAGCAGCTCGGGCTCGAGGAAGTTCTGCTCGACGAAGCGGCCTAGGCTCGCGCCGATGCGGTCCTTGTTGCGGGGAATGATCGCGGTATGGGGAATCGGCAGTCCCAGCGGATGACGAAACATGGCGACCACCGCGAACCAGTCGGCCAGCGCACCGACGGCAGCGGCTTCGGCGAATGCGCGGACAACGCCGAGCCAGGGGTAGCTCGGTGCGTAGAACGTGGCCACGCCGTAGACCAGCAGCATCGCCAGCAGCAGTCCGGTCGCGACCCGGTGCAGGCTGCGGCGCGGCCGCGGCCGGTCCGTCGTGCTGGCGGGTGTGGCGTATTGCATCCGCAACGCGCCGCGAGACCTCAGCGCGGCCTCTCTGAAACCTCCGTTACGTCGCCGGTGACGCCATCGATCTCGACCTCGATGCGCTGGCCTTGCTCGCCACGGATGTGGACCTCGTAGCCAGGGCGACCATCGGAATATTCGTACACCACCGACGAGACCGTACCGGGGTACTGCCGCAATGCGATCTGCCTGGCCTTGTCCTCGCTCACCTTGAAGATCGGCTGTGGCGAGATCACGGCGACACCCGGACCGCCGGCCGCCTGCGGCGTGGATGCGGACGCGGATGAAGAACCGCGACCCCTGTCGTCGTCCTCGCGCTCGACCTTCACGATCCTGATGGTCTCGAGATCGCAGTGCAGTTCCCAGCGCTTGCCGTCATCGCCTGCAATGTCGATCTCGTAGACCTGTCTGCCGTTCTCGGTCTCCAGATCAACCCCGGTCACCTTGCCCGGCGTCTTCGCGAGTGCCGCGTTCACACAACGATGCAACGGTGTCGAGTATGTCCGGGCCGCCACAGGCGCTGCGACGAATACGGTGAGCGCCGTCGCGATGAGCGCAAACGGCAGGATGC
>CAVRDD010000047.1:0-10874 GCA_963719715.1 uncultured beta proteobacterium | reverse complement strand
CGTGGGTTCGAATCCTGCCGGGCGCGCCAGTAACAACAATGGCTTAGAGAACAGATCGTCGCATCGACTCTCGCTCTTCTCTGTTTTGTCCCAACATTTGTCCCAACAAATTCTGGGTGTGGTGCGCAATTATTGGATTGGCAGGTTGAATCCGCGCGTGGTCGTGGCATGATGCACGCGTGATTGCCTTCGCTCGGATCGTCTTGGTGTTGCTCGCCGACCTTGTCGCTTTGGCGCTGCTTGCGATCAGACCCAGGCGGTCGATTGAAGCTGAGAATCTGGTCCTTCGCCGCCAACTCGCCCTTTACAAGGAACGCGGGGCGAAACCGCGACGCATCGATGCCGCGACGCGGGTGAGCCTGGCGTGGTGGTCGAGGTTGTGCGACTGGTGCTCGTGTCTGGTTGTCGTTCGCCCCGAAACGGTAATCCGCTGGCACCGCGCCGGATGGCGACTGCTGTAGCGGTACAAGTCGACGCCGGGACGCCCGCGCATTCCGCTCGAAGTTCGGCAACTGATTCGCAGCATGGCCACCGACAATCCGCTTTGGGGTGAGGCGCGCATTGCCAATGAGCTCCTCCTCAAGCTCGGCATTCGCGTCTCACCTCGCACCGTGCGCAAGTACATGCCAAAGCGCCCTTCGGGTTGCCCACGAGGCGATCAGCGCTGGGCAACGTTCCTGAGAAACCACGCCCAAGCGATCATCGCCTGCGATTTCTTCGTCGCGGTGACAGCGACATTCCGGTTGTTCTATGTCTTCGTGCTCATTCACCACGGCTCTCGCCGACTGGTTCATTTCAACGTCACGGCCCACCCGACGGCGACTTGGACGCTACAACAGTTGCGCGAGGCGATCGGCTTCGAGGCTGACTATCGCTACCTCATACACGATCGGGACAGCATCTTCGCGAGGAACCTGGATGTATCGATCAAGGGCTTCGGATTGAGGGGTACTGAAATCACCTCCTCAGAGTCCAATGGCGAATGCTGTATGCGAACGCCTGATCGGTACGATCCGGCGTGAGTGCCTGGACTGGCTGATTCCGATTTCAGAGGCCCACCTGCGATGGATCTTGAAAGGCTGGGCACGCCATTACAACGAGTCGCGTCCGCACATGGCGTTGGGACCAGGTGTGCCTGATCCGCCGGCAAGAACTGCTGTGACCCTGTCCCGGTTTCACGTACATCAGATTGTTGGTAACTTTCTGATGAAGGGAGGGCGAGATGGGGACGAAGGAATCGGTTGCGAATCGGCGGTACACGGAGGAGTTCAAGACTGAGGCGGTCAGGCTGGCATTGTCGACGGGTGGCAATGCGGCGGCGAAGCGGCTGGGGATTCCGCAGTCGACGATGACGAACTGGGTTCGGCAGCGTCGCGAAGGTACGCCGGTCCCGGTCGCGGGCGCAGCAGTGCCGGTCAAGCGACCGGTCTCGGAGTTGGAGGCCGAGAATGCGCGGCTTCGGCGCGAGCTGGCCAGTGCCAAGCTGGATCTGGAAATCGTAAAAAAAGCGGCGGCGTATTTCGCGAAGGAGTCGCGGTGAGATACGCCTGGATCGAGCAGCATCGCGACGACTATGCGGCGAGCCGGATGTGCCGATTGCTGGCAGTGTCGCGCACGGGGTATCTGCAATGGCGGTGTCGTCCGCCGAGCACCCGGGCGCAGGCCAATGCGCGGCTGGATGCACAGGTAGCGGCGATGCACGCGGCGAGCCGCGGCAGCTATGGGCGTGCGCGCATCGTTCGCGGGTTGCGCGAGCAGGGCTTGCGGGTTGGTCCGGAGCGGGTCCGCCGCAGCCTGCGACGGCAAGCGCTGCGACCGGTCTACAAGCGCCCCTACCGGGTGACGACGGATTCCAACCACCGTAAGCCGGTGGCGCCGAACGTTCTCGATCGCCGGTTCGATGGCTGGAACCTCAATCGCGCCTGGGTCGCCGACGTCACCTATCTCAGCACGGCCGAGGGCTGGCTCTATCTGGCGGTTGTGATGGATCTGGCCAGCCGCCGGATCGTCGGCTGGTCGATGAGCGACCGGCTGCACGCCGAGCTGGTCTGCCAGGCGCTGCAAATGGCCTACTGGCGTCGCAAACCGGCGCCGGGACTGATCATGCATTCCGACCGCGGCAGCCAATACGCGAGTGATCGCTACCGAAGGCTGATCAAGGATTTCCGGATGCTGCAATCGATGAGCCGCAAGGCCAACTGCTGGGACAATTCCCCGATGGAGAGCTTCTTCAAGACGCTGAAAGTCGAACGCGTCCATCAACTCTGCTACCAAACCCGCGCCCAGGCTCGGCTCGACGTCGTTGACTGGATCGAAGGCTTCTACAATCATCGGCGCCTGCATTCGTCGATCGGGTTTCGGACCCCGGCACACTTGGAATCCAGCCTCATGGCTGCGTAGCCTGGTGTACGTCAGATCGAGGCAAGGTCAGGATGTCGGTGGCCACCTGCGCATACAGCGCCGTGGTTTCGAGCTTCTTGTGCCCAAGCAAGACCTGGATCACACGGATGTCGACCTTCTGCTCCAGCAAGTGCGTGGCGAAGCAGTGCCTGAGCGTGTGCATCGAAACGCGCTTGTCGATCTGCGCCACGGCCGCGGCGGCATGCACGGCCCGGTTGAGCTGGCGGGTGCTAAGCGACTCGATCGGGTTCAGTCCGGGGAACAGCCAGCCGCCATCGAGCATCTTGCCCTGGGCGCGGGCTACTCGCCACCACACGCGCAGGCGCTCGAGCAGCACCGGCGGGAGCATGGCGTAGCGATCCTTGTGGCCCTTGCCCTGCTCGATGCGCAGGGTCATGCGCTGGCTGTCGATGTCGCCGACTTTCAACGCGACCACCTCGCTGGCGCGCAGTCCGGCGCCGTAGGCCACCGAGAGCGCCGTCTGGTGCTTCAGGTTGCCGGCCGCAGCGATCAGACGGGCGACCTCTTCACGACTCAACACCACCGGCAGGGTGCGCGGAACACGCACTGGCTGCATCTTGGCCATCAGCTCGGCATGATCGAGCGTGATGCGAAGAAGAACTTCAGGCCCGTGATGGCCGCATTGAGCGACACCGGCGAGATACCGTGATCGACCAGGTGCAACTGGAAGCGCCGCAGATCCTCGACGCTGGCCGTGTCGGGCGCCCGCCCGAGAAAGCCGGCGAACTGCCGCACGGCTCGAATATAGTGGCTCTGTGTCTTGTCCGAGAGCTTGCGCATCCGCATGTCGTCAAGCATGCGTTGACGCAACGGCGTGACTGCTTGAGTCGATGAGTCCATGGTTCTGCTCCTGTCGTGAAACGAGGCCGCTCGCCTCGTTCCACAACATATACAGATCCCCTGTCCCAGCCACCTACCGGACGCCCGATCGGAGCCCCCCTACCGCGCGAGCGGTTTAGTCCTTGGCGGAAGTACAGCCGTCCGGACCAGCAAGGGCAAGGACCGTTGCGCATCCGTAACCAGCCATCTGCCACCGAACACTCCCAAGGTAACGTCCCGATCGGATGTGCCGACGAACCGGTGGAAGCCAGATCGGCTGAGTTGTGCTTTCGTGGGCAGCCGGCCTGCTGACTTGCGCGAGCTATCCGCGCGCGATTCCGTCATTCCGGCAACGCGGCCAGCAGGTCGCGGATGTCGTCCTCGCCAAACTTGGCCATGCTCTCGCGGTCCTCGCTGAGTATGCCGGCAGCAAGCTCCGCCTTTTTCTCCTGCAGCGCAAGGATCTTTTCTTCGATGCTGCCTGCCGCGATCAGCTTGTAGACGAACACGTTCTTGGTCTGGCCGATCCGATGGGCGCGGTCGGTGGCCTGGTTCTCGACTGCCGGGTTCCACCACGGATCGTAGTGGATCACGGTGTCGGCAGCGGTCAGGTTGAGGCCGACCCCGCCGGCCTTGAGGCTGATCAGGAACACCGGCACCGCGCCGTCCTGGAACTTCGTGATCGCCGCTTCGCGCTTTTGCGTCTGGCCGGTGAGCAGGCTGTAGCCGATGTCGCGTTCCTTTAATTCGGCCTCGATCAACGCCAGCATCTGCGTGAATTGCGAGAACACCAGGACACGTCGGCCTTCCTCTACCAGTTCGGGCAGCATTTCCATCAGCAGGTCGAGCTTGGCACGCTCCTTCACCTTCTCCGCTGCCGGCAGCTTGAGCAGGCGCGGATCGCAGCACACCTGGCGCAGCTTGAGCAACGCATCGAGAATCACGATCTGGCTGCGCGCGAAGCCCCTGGCGGCGATTTCCTCCCGCACCCGCTTGTCCATCGCGCTGCGCACGGTCTCGTAAAGGTCGCGCTGGCGGCCTTCGAGTTCGACGGTGCGCAACACTATCGGTCTTGGGCGGCAGCTCCTTCGCCACCTCCTCCTTCTTGCGCCGCAGGATGAAGGGCGCCACGCGCTGGGCGAGCAGGTGCGCGCGCAGCATGTCGCCGCGCTTTTCGATCGGCGTGCGCCAGCGGGCGGTGAAGTCCTTCGCCGCGCCGAGAAAACCCGGCAGCAGAAAATCGAACTGCGACCACAACTCGCCGAGGTGATTTTCCAGCGGCGTGCCGGTCAGGCACAGGCGGTGCCGCGTATCGAGCTGGCGCACCACCTGCGCGGCCTGGCTGGCGGCGTTCTTCACCGTCTGCGCCTCGTCGAGGATCACGTAGTGGTAGCCGTGCGCGGCGAGTTGTTCGCGGTCGCGCCACAGCAGCGGATAGGTGGTCAGACAGACGTCATGGTGCGGAATCTGCGCGAAGGCCTCGCCGCGCGTCTTGCCCTGCAGCTTGAGCACCCGCAAATCCGGCGCGAAGCGCGCGGCCTCGCGCTTCCAGTTGAAGATCAGCGAGGTCGGCAGCACCACCAGCGCCGGCCGGTCGAGCCGCCCGGCGTGCTTCTCGGCCAGCAGGTGGGCGAGCGCCTGTGCCGTCTTGCCCAGCCCCATGTCGTCGGCGAGTATGCCGGCCAGCTCGTGGGCGCGTAGGTGCTGCAGCCAGGCCAGGCCTTCGAGCTGGTAGGGCCGCAGCTCGAGCGCCAGCCCCTGCGGCGGGCCGAGGCGCTCGATCCCCTGCGCATTGCGGATGCGCGCATGCCAGTCGTCCAGCGGCTGCATGCCGCGGGTCTGCCAGTTGTCGTCCAGCGCCTCGGCCAGCCGCGGCGCATCGAAGCGCGAGACGCGCAGCGCGCCGGGCGCGGGCGCATCGAACAGGTCGACCAGCGTGCGCGCCAGCGGCTTGATGCGCTGCGCTGGGACGGCGATGCGGTCGCCCGCCTCGCTGAAGACGATCACGCTCTCGTCATTGGGGATCTGTTGGAGCATTTTCGGCTCGAGCCAGCGCGGCTCGCGGTGGAACAACTGGTGCAGCAAGGGCGCCAGCTCGAGCCGCCGGCCGTCGACCTCGATGCCGAGCGAGAGCGAGAACCAGCCGTTGCCGTCTTCCTCGAGTTCGGCATCCCAGCCGCTCACCGCCAGCACGCGATGACGAAAGTCTGCCGGGCACTCGATGCTCCATCCGGCTTCGCGCAGCGCCGGTACCTGGTCGGCGAAGAAACCGGACCACGCGGCTTCGGAGGCCAGGCCGAGCAACTGCCCCGATTCCCTTCGTGATTCGCTCGGGTGCAGCCATTGCGGACGCACCGGCTTCAATCCGGCGCGCTCCAGCGCCGCCAGTGCCGCATTCTCGGCCGCGCTGTCGCGCTTCAATCGCACCGCGCGGCCGTCGGGCAGCGAAACGATGCCCGGTGTGGTGCCCGGCAGCAGCTCGATACCGCCATAGCGAAACGAGGCGAGCGCGTAGTCGTAGCGCGTCGACGCATAGGTGTGTTCGTATTCGCGATGCCTGGCATGGCCCCAGGTGGTCAGCGTGGCGATGTGCAGCGCCGCTTCGAGCGGCGCGGAGAATTCCTCGAGATCGCCGGTCTGTCCGGGCAGCGTGGCCGGCAGGTCGGGCGCCACATCGGCCAGCGCCCCGGCCACTAGCGGCAGCTCGTTCTCGGTCAGCGGCGGCAGTTGCAGCACATCGAGCACCACCTCGGCATGCTCGAGGTCGACGCGGCCGATCTCGCTGCGCTCGACATCCAGGTAGTAGGGCGGCTCGGTCGGCAGTACGATGCCGCCGGGCGGTTCGGTCGCCACCGCTGGCGCGAGCCCGGCGGCGACGTTGCGCCAGACCAGACGCCCGCCACGCTGCGCTGCGCGCTGCAGCGGCCGTATGGTCTCATCATGGGCGTGCCCGGCCCAGGTCCGGCCGGTGGCGAGCACGGCTTCCAGCAGCGCCGCGCCGCTGCCGCCTTGCAGACGGACGTCGCCGTAATAGGCGTGCTTGCGGCGGTGCCGCAGAAGCGCGCGGAAGACGTCGAGATCGCTCTCCTGCACGAACAGGGGCGGCCTCGCCAGCGCCTGGTCGACGTTGTCCCACGAACTGCAATGACCCTTGGGGCGCCCCTGCTCGTCGGTTGCTCCCTTGAGCATGTGCAGGACGGCACCGTCGCCGCCGTCTCTTGCTGCGATCACGTAGAAGAGCGCGTCGCGCGCGCGCTGCGGCTTGTCGGCCGCCTTGTGCGCCGAGTCGATGCGCTTCTTCAGTCCGGCCGCCCATTGCACCACTTCGCTGCGCGGCTTGTCGGCCGGCAGGCCCTGCTTGCGCACCGCCATCAGCAGTGCGGCCGCGTGCTTACAGCGATTGCCGACCGGGCAGGTGCAGCGGGTGGCAATCTCCAGCGACGGCGTGCCGAAGAACTCGCGCGCCTCGAGCCTGACCGAGACGGCGTAAGGCACATAGTCGGAACCCTGCACCTTCGCCCGCAGCACGCTGCCGGCGCGTTCGATTTCGTGCACCCGCGTGAGATAGCCGCGGGCCTTGGCAATTGCCGAGTTGGAGAAGAACTCGGACAGTGCGGCGTCGTCGAGCGGCGCGAGCGATTTCGCCAGATCCATCGATATTCAGGGTGGAGGCAAAGCCGCGATTGTGCCGCATCCGCTGCGCCGCCGATGAAATCGTGCCGGATTTCGCGAGCAGGCCTGGAAGCCGTGCCGGATGGCGGTCTACGAATGGCAATGCCCGGGAGGCGCATGAGATGGCGCTCCAGGTCTGCCCGCCCAGAGAGCGCCATCCGGTGAGGGTCTCAGGCCTTGCGGTAGATCTGTCCCCCTGTTCGACGAACTCGACCGCCTTGGTTTCCATGTCCTTGGCGAGCGCCTCGGATTCCTCGATGCCCTGTCGAGCAGCGAAGGCGCGCACATCCTGGGTGATGGCCCCCAAGGGCAAGACCGCGCTCGAGGTCGTGACCGCCGCCGAAAGGGACGAATCGAGCCGCTGGAGAGGCCGCCAGCGCCTCTGTGCTCTGTCTCTATCACGGTGCGCGAATAAAACTATGGCGCCGTCGCTCTCAACGCACCAGACTCGGGCGCCGCCTCAGCATATCTGCAGAGCACGAGTGCGTTGCTTGAGGTGTTGTAGCTTTCAGGCTACAATCATTCCGTGATCGAGCTTTTTCGATACCAGCGTGAGGATGGCAGGGAGCCGGTCACGGAATGGCTGGAGTCCATTCGTGACAAGACTGCCCAGGCAAGGATACGAGTTCGTCTTCGTCAGTTGCAGGCCGGCAATTTCGGAGACTGCCAGCCGGTGGGCGATGGGGTGTTGGAACTTCGAGTTCACGTCGGTGCGGGCTATCGCGTCTATTGTGGCCGGCGCGGAGAAAGGGTCGTGATTCTCCTTCGCGGAGGTGACAAGCGTTCACAGCCGCGGGACATTCAGACTGCAAAGGTTTATTGGGCGGATTGGAAGCGGAGGCAGGAATGAGGAAGAAGGCGACTGCAGCGGTGTCGCATCATGTGCGCGAAGTTGCCGAGCTGCGAGCCGACCGGGAACTGGCGGTCGAATACCTGAAGGCCGCCATGGAGTCCCTGGACGATCCGGAGAATCGGGCTGCGGGGCTACTTGCTTTGCGCACGGTGGCCGAGGCCTATGGAGGACTCGGCGCGGTAGCCGCCGAAGCGGGCATTAGTCGGGAGTCGCTCTATCGGACGCTTTCACCTCGGGGGAACCCAACGCTTAAGACGCTCGTAGCGGTTCTAAAGACGGTCGGAATGCGTCTGTCCGTGGAACCGGAGAAGCATGTTTCCGCATAGCGCGACCGCGCATCAACCGACACGTGGGACGGCCTTTGATTCCATTCTCGGGGCGGTTTGTTGTTTGCGGTTGGCGGAAGAATGCTGCGTGAGATTTGCGTGACTTTGTTGGGACCAGTCCGGACAAGTCCGGCAAGATTGGCGACGTGCAGTCTGGTTGAGTAAAATAAAAGCAATGGGTTACCGACGGACAGCACCCTACGAACCAGGGGGTCGTGGGTTCGAATCCTGCCGGGCGCGCCAGAAATCAACGAGTTAGGCCACTTTCGGGTGGCCTAATTTTCTTCCTGCAACGCTTTGCAACGCTTCGGCCACAGCACTCGCCTTCGCGACGGCCGATACGCTCGCTGCACGAAGTGTCGTTAGCGCCGGAGTGGATCGCGATGCGTCGATCCGGTTAACCCCCTCGATCAATTCCCCAATCTCCGCGCCGCTGTAGTGAGTGGTGATGCTGCCGTTCTTATGGCCCAGAAGCACTTGTCGCGTCTCGAAAGGCACCCGCGCCGCTCGCAGCCGCCGACCGAAGGTGTGCTTCAGGTCGTGGATGCGGATACGGGCGAACCCCCATGGGGCGTCCTTGCCGAATCGCTCCTCGTACTTCTTGGCAGCCCGCTTGCGCGCGTTCTGCCACGCGGTGTTGTTCATGCAGTCGAGCTTCCTGCCGCGATAGGTAAAAACGTACTCGGGATGAGTCCCCCGACGCGCGTCGATCACCGACCTGGCCACGGCGTTCATCACCACCAGCCGGTCCTCCCGATTCTTGACCCCGTGTAACCCATCGTCACTGAAGATCGCTGGGACGATGAATACCGTGGTGTCGAGTTCCGGGATCTCGGCTTCCCACTCCCACCTGAGATTGCACACCTCCTGCTCCCGCAGACCCGTGTTGACCTTGAACAAGGCCATCTGGCCATTGGGGTCGTAACAGAGTTCGCCGAACAGCAGGGCTTGCTCCTCCCACGACAGGGGGTAGCTGTACGACTTGCGAATTCGCCACCGACATGCAGAATTTTTATGAGCGCCGAGGATGCGGCTTTTCAGCGGTGCGCTCGTCCAGCGCTAGACAAGCGCCGCATCTCGCCCGAGTAGTGGTGGCTCCAGAAGGGTGCGAAAGAGTCCGCCGGAGCGGGCATTGATGCCTAGGCGTGCAGCGCCTCGATCGCCGACTTCGGATTAGACGCTACGATCTTCAACAGCGCGCGCGCAGGACCGCTTGGCCGCGTTCGATGCTGCTCCCAGTTCTGCAAGGTTCGCACGCTGACGCCAATCAATTTCGCGAACTGAGATTGGCTGATTTTCGCGATCTCGCGGATGGAACGAATATCGGGCTCGGTGATTTCCGAAGAACGCGCGCCACGCACAGCCTTGCCGTTCATGTGGCGTTTCATCTCGCGCACACCTTTGACCAGTTGATCGAAATGCTGCTTATCCATCCTTAACATCCCTCATCAACTCTGCGAGTACCTTGATCTGCTGTGGTGTCAAGTCTTCGCGCTCGCTCTTGACATAGCCATAGATCAGGTAAACGCAGTGCTTCGAAACATGCCAGTAGTAGATCACTCTCGCACCGCCCCGCTTGCCGCGGCCTTGAGCTGACCAACGCAACTTTCGCAGCCCAGCCCCACCGCGGACTAGATCGCCGGCGTCCGGTGCTACAACCAGGAAATTCTGAATGCGCGCAGGTCTTCGTCGGACCAATATTCGCTTCGGAAGTCGACGAAGGGGGTGAGTTCGACAAAGACCACCGCCGAACTATACGCGTCTCGCGTATACGCTGCAAGCGTAGTTTAACGAACGACCGCTTGCCGGCGAGCGCAAGCAATGATCGCCGGCTCAGCGAGGCAACGGGGTTCGCCGCCAGTCCGACCAGTGGCCGCCGCACCGCCTTTCACATGCCATCCAGCGGTGCCGGCCCCAGCCTGTGACCGCTAGTCGAGGGCTGTCCAGCCTGCAGCATGTCCCAGAACGCCCTCGGGGAGATGATCTGCACGTCGCCGAGATGCCCGAGATCGAGGAGCTTGGTATCGCCGGTGACGAACGCCGTTGCATCTCCACCTACCGCCTCGCCCAAGACCATCGCGTCGTCCGCATCCACAGTTACCGAGACGGGACGAGAGGATTCGATAGACTTGTGTCGCCTCGCCTGCAACAAACTCGACGATGTTGTCAGCAACGCGCGCGGGGAGCTTTACCTTTCTGCTTCAACGCCTTTGCCAGCTCGCGGAGAACGTTCTCCCCGATGATCAGCTCATGTTCCAGCAGCACCACTTCGAACAGGTCTGCACAAAGTCCCCGCGCGGCGAAGGCGCTCACCAGGACATTCGTGTCGAGAAACACCCTCAAGACACAACCCGAAAGACGTCCTCGTCGGTAACGAGTCCTTGGGCTTCGGCCAGGGGCAACGCTTTCCTGCGCAATTCCCGGAAGCGCGTCACCGCAACCTCGCGCTTAAGTGCTTCCCGGGCCGATCCCGCTTTTCGTCTTCCCGGTGGTGCGGGCGAGCCGGTCAAGGGCCTTTTCGAGCTTAGGGTCCAGACGAATCGTCAACGTGCTCATGATGTAACCTCGTGTGAGACATTCGTCGACATGAGGTGCGGGTAAAGGGATATCCCGAACGAACAGAAAACGGTTCGGGTTCCTACGGCAGGGGGTGCGGGAAGACGGCCTGCAACGCTTTTGCAACGGTGCTGCTGAGCGCTGTTCAACAAAATTGGCAACGGTCGGTTCAATATTACACAATAACAACAGTTAGTTGCATCACGCGTTCTACGAACCAGGGGGTC
>CAVRDD010000046.1:0-155967 GCA_963719715.1 uncultured beta proteobacterium | reverse complement strand
GCTGCAACACGTCGAACGCTTGAAACGTCGCCACGACCGGCGCAGGATTCCCCTTTCCTATTGTTCCGCTTTAGTTTTCATCCGACAGACAAGGAGGAGCACCATGGACACCTCGATCTCGAGCTTCGAACCGCGGGCTACACTTCCCCCCGTCGCGCACGTCGAGACGTCGCGCCCCTTTGTCTGGCTGCAGCGCGGCTGGGACGACCTGCGCGCCCATCCCGGCCCCAGCCTCGCGCACGGACTCACGCTGGCTGTGCTGGGCAACGTGATCCTGGTGCTCTTCAGCACGCACGTCGCGCTGGTCGCCGCCGCCGTATCCGGATTCCTTCTGGTGGGGCCGCTGCTCGCCGCAGCCTTCTATGAGTTGTCGCGGCGGCGTCATGCCGGCGAACGGGTCTCGTTCGATGCGTCGCTCGAAGGCGCGTTCCGCCACGGCAGGTCGCTGATCGGGCTCGGCGTAATGCTTGCGGCGCTCGCATTGGCGTGGGCATGGCTGTCAGCGGTGCTGTTCCAGCAGGCCTTCGGCGGTAATCTGCCGTCGGTGGCGGACAGCGCGTACCAGGTCATGGACGGCGGCAAGTACAGCAGTTTCCTCGTCTCCTACATGACGACCGGCGCCGTGTTCGCAGTCGTCGCATTCCTGCTTTCGGCCGTGGCAGCGCCGATGATCTTCGACGGCCGCGCCGATACGCGCACGGCGGTCGCGATGAGCATCAAGACCGTCATCGCCAATCCCGGCGCGATGGCACTCTGGGCCGCGATCATCGCCGTGCTCACCGCCATCGGCTTCGCCACCTTCATGATCGGTCTCGTCGTGATCCTGCCGCTCCTGGGCCACGCGACCTGGCACGCGTACCGCGATCTCGTCTTCGGCAGCTATACGCCGTGGGAGTCGGAAGAGGAAGAGATCTGACTCGCTGCGTCTGAAGATCGGACCCCGTTGACGCGGGTTCCGGTCAGTCCGCCAGCTGGCGGCAGCTCGTGTCTACAGTGCGCACAGCCGTTCGGCTGCGCGCGCCAGCGTCTCCTCCGACTTGGCGAAGCAGAAGCGCAGCACCTTGCGGTCCTCGCCATTCGCGTGGAATGCCGAGACCGGAATCGGCGCGACGCCAATCTCCCGAGCGAGCCGCTCCGCGAGCGCGCGGTCACCCTCGTCCGAGATTCTCCGGTAGCTCGCAAGCTGGAAATAGGTACCTCGGCACGGCAGCAGATCGAAGCGCGAACCGGCGATTGAGCGCCGGAAGAAGTCGCGCTTCGCCTCGTAGAACGTCGCCAGCTCCGCATACCAGTCCGTGCGCTGCATGAAATCGGCCAGCGCCAGCTGCGAAGGCGTGTGCACACAGAAAACGACGAACTGGTGCGCCTTGCGGAACTCCGCCATGAGCGCGCGCGGCGCGAGGCAGTACGCGATCTTCCAGCCGGTGACGTGATAGGTCTTGCCGAAGCTCGACACGATGAAGCTCCGCTCCGCCAGACGCGGGTAACGCGCGACGCTTTCGTGGCGATCGCCGTCGAAGACCATGTGCTCATAGACCTCGTCGCTCGCCACCAGGATGTCGGTATCCCGCACGATCGCTTCCAGCTCCGCAAGGTCCTGCGCCGAGAGCGTGCTGCCGCTCGGATTGTGCGGCGAGTTGATCACGATCATCCGCGTGCGCGGTGTCACGAGTTCCCGCACCGCCGCCCAGTCGGGCCGGTAGTCCGGATGAGAAAGCCGCGCGTACACCGGTGTGCCGCCGTTGAGCAGGATCGACGGCACGTAACTGTCATACACCGGCTCGAACACGATCACCTCGTCACCCGGCCGCACAGCGCAGGCAACGGCCGTGAAGATCGCCTGTGTGGCACCCGCGGTGACCGTGATCTCGCTCTCGACGTCGTAGCGGGCGCCGTAGAGCATCTCGACCTTCTCCGCGATCGCCTCGCGCAGCAGCAGCGCGCCGGCCATGGGCGCGTACTGATTGTGGCCGGCGTTCATGTGTTTCGTCACCGCGTCGAGCAGCGCCTGCGGCGCCGAGAACTCGGGGAAGCCCTGCGACAGATTGATCGCGCCCGTCTCCTGCGCGAGACGCGACATCACCGTGAAGATGGTGGTGCCGACGTCGGGAAGGCGCGACGGAATCACACCGCCATCACCTGCACGTCCACCGTCAGAATCGGCCAGCGCCCTGCTGGACCGATGAAGGTCCCCGCTACCGGCGGCACCGATTCCGGATGACGCGCGACTGCGACCGGAATGTGGCGCTTGCCGGTGACTTCGCCGGTGGTGGAATCGAAACCCTTCCATCCAGGTCCCGGCAGGTACACCTCGGACCACGCGTGCGTGGACGCGTTGCCGGCTTCCGTCGTCGGCGCGTGCACGTAGCCGCTGACGAAGCGGCTCGCGAGTCCCAGCGCGCGGCATGCCTCGACGAACAGGGCAGCGTAGTCACGACAGGAGCCCACGCGCGTGCGCAGCGTGTAGGCAGGCGACTGCACGCCCTGCTCCTCCCGTACCATGTAGGTGAAATAGGAACTGGAGATCGCGCGGTTGATGCGGTCGAGCAGCTCGAAGGTCTCGACACCGTTGCCACGACAGCCGATGTACTCGAGCCAGGCGAGGATCTGGCGCCGCGCGTTCGGCCAGCAAGCCTGCTGATACGACGCAAGCTCGATACGCTCCTCACCGTCGTACAGAAATGGGTAGCGCAGCGCGTAGTCCTCCACCAGAAAGTCGAGCGGCGTTTCCTCGTAGTGTTCGATGATGACCTCGCTCGCGATGGCGAGCCGCGTCGCCCCCTGGCGGAAGGTCACGAGTGCGACGGAGTTGTCGAATACGTCGCGATGCCATTTGATGTCGTAGGCCGGCGAAATCTCGAGCCGAGACGATACGATGCGAACGTCGTGCCCCTCGCGCGGACGCAGACGCAGACGGTGCGCACCGAACGTCACCCAGTCGGCATAGCGGTATTCGGTGAGATGACCGATCTTCAGACGCTGCACGATTCAACCCGGATCATTCGAGCACGACCTGCGCGCGCACCACGCCGGCGCGCTCGTGGCGTGCGGTCAATCCGACGGTCGCACCCGCTTGGGCGCGCACCACCCATTCGATCTTGGCACGATCGTCCGTCGCATCCGCGCTCCACCCGCTCCAGCCGCTCGGCACCGTCGGCGTGTACGCGCGGCCTTCGAGCTGTCCGAGTTCCTCGCGCGCGCTGCCGGTTTCGAGCGACGCACCCGCCGGCAGTTCGATCTCGGCGACAAGGCCGCGCACGCGCCGGTTTTCCAACGCGCGCTTGGTCACGTAGCTCGGCAGCCAGCCCGTATTGTTAACGACGAGCCGCACGCGCCACGTCTCCGCTCCCAGGCGCGTGGCGCTCGCTTCCAGCAACTCCAGCTTCGGGGACACCAGCAGGTGCCAGACGAGCCACTTCGGAAACAGCTTGAGCTCATCTTCCAGCAGCGCGTGCGGCGGGTTGCTCCAAGTGTAGAGCGCATCCCAGCCGCCGATCTCGATCTCGCCCAACTGCGGGTGATGAAACGGATACCACTCGACGAAGCCGCGGCCGCCAAGCGTTGTGTCGTTCCATGCCAGCAGCTTGAGGTCGTCCTCGACCGGGTGTTCGCGGTACCACTCGATGAACTTGTAGTCGGTGATGCCCGCGGCGCGCTGCGGGCTCCAGATCTCGATCGTCCACGAGAAGACACCGAGATGGTCGTAAGCCCAGTCGTCGAACGAGCCTGTGATCACTTCCTTGGGGTGATAGCGGAAATCATGAAAGACGGAGATGTTGGGGTAGCCGGTCATCTCGGTGCCGGCGGCCCCGAGCTTCTCATATGTCCGCAGATCCTCCGTCGGCAAGGTGTCGTCGGCACGGTGCGAGTACGGGCGCAGCAGCACGCCGCTATAGGTGTGGAAGAGCACGGCGCCTGTGATGTTGGGGTGACCGGCGAAGAATGCCACGGCGGTTCTCACCTCGGGCTCGGAAGTTGGATACGGTCCGGCCCCGAACTGCTCGTGCTCCTGTCGCCAGCCCGCCGGGAAATTCCGGTTGAGGTCGAGTCGCTCCTTGTGCGGCGCGAGCCGGAGCGTCACCCCATCCCAGCCCTCGATCGTTCCCTCCGGCAGCAGGCGAAAGTAATGACCACCGATCTCGGTGGGATCGCGGCGGACCATGAGGCGCGGATCGCGGTCCGACACCTTCCACGGCCCATTCGGGTCGGCTACGCGCATCGTGAGCACGCGCCCATCGCCGTCGATATCCACGCGCTGCAATCCCGCCACCGCTTCTTCGTCGTAGGGATACGGACGCACACTCGAGCGGATGATCCTCGGCGTATCCGCGAGCGCCCATTCCGCACCATCCGGGTTGAGTCGCGGGCACACATAGAAGACGCGCGTGTCGAGACAACGCGTCACTTCGTCATCGCGCCCATAGCTGGTGACGAGATGGTGCAGCAGATACATGCATGCCATCGACCCGGCAACCTCGGTCGCATGGATGTTGCCGTCCACCCACAGCGCCGGCTTCTCGCCATCGGCACCGGTGGTGGAGCGCGTCGCGGTCGCCAGCCAGATGTCACGCCCTTCGAAGCTCTTGCCGATGCTCTCGACACGCAGGAGTTCGGAGTGCTCGGCGGCAAGCGAATGCAGCGCGCGCGTCAGCTCGTCGTAGCGTAGATAGGTGTCGAAGCGCATGGCGGTGGAGAAATTTCCGGGACCGACATTATGCCCGGTTCGCGGAATGACCCGGCGGTCGAGGTCTGCCGTAGACTACGGCCCGCATTTCGAAGGCGCTTGTCTTCGGAACACACGCGACAGAGCCCGATCTCTCCATCAGCATCAACACGGCCACTTGCCGTTCATGGACGTCGTCGTTCCTGTTTTCTTCTCGCCCGTCTTTGTATGATGGGAACCCGAGCCGGGGCCAACGCAGCACGCACCGGACACGCCCCGCAAAGTGGACAAGCGCAGGATCAGCGAAACCACAACCCATGGCCCGAATCCAGATCGACCTACCCGAGCGATTCCCTTTCTCCACCGAGATCACGCTGTACCTGAGCCACTTGAATCACGCGGGACACCTCGACAACGCACTGCTGCTCACTGTCGTCTCCGAGGCACGTGCGCGATACTTCGCGTCGCTCGGCTATTCGGAAATGAACGTGGAAGGAATCGGCATCGTCGTGGCGGACGCAGCAGTGCGGTACCGCTCCGAGGCTTTCCGCGGCGAGGTAATGGTGGTGCAGATTGCCGCCGCCGACTTCAGCAAGCGCGGCTGCGATCTCCTTTGGCGCATGGACGACAGGACCTCGAACCGCGAGGTGGCACGCGGCAAGACTGGTATTGTGTTTTTCGACTATGGCGCGCGCAAGGTGGCACCGGTGCCGGAGAGCTTCCGCCGACGTGCGGGCGACTCCGATCCATCACCTGCCACTGCATCATCGCGAGGGCCATGAACGTGAACGACAGCGTCAAGTACCTGCTCGACGAATCCCGCATCCCGCGCCACTGGTACAACATCGTGGCGGACCTTCCGGCGCCGCCGCCCCCGGTACTGCACCCCGGTACGCTGAAGCCGCTCGGCCCCGACGATCTCGCCCCGCTCTTCCCGACATCACTCATCCTGCAAGAGGCATCGATCGAGCGCGAAATCGAGATTCCCGGCCCCGTGCGCGACGTCTATCGTCAATGGCGCGTCACGCCGCTGTATCGGGCGCGGCGCCTGGAGCGGGCACTGCAGACCCCGGCGCGGATCTACTACAAGTACGAAGGGGTCAGTCCCGCGGGCAGCCACAAGCCCAACACCGCGGTCGCGCAAGCGTTCTACAACCGCGAGGCAGGTGTGAAGCGGATCACGACGGAAACCGGCGCCGGCCAGTGGGGCTCGTCGCTCGCGTTCGCGGGCGCGGTCTTCGGCATCGACGTGCAGGTCTTCATGGTCAAGGTTTCTTATGTGCAGAAGCCCTACCGCCGCGCGCTGATGGAAACCTATGGGGCGCGCTGCATCGCGAGCCCCTCGGCAGAGACGGAATACGGGCGCAGCGTGCTCGCCCGCTCCCCCGACAGCAGCGGCAGCCTCGGCATCGCCATCTCGGAAGCCGTGGAGATCGCGGCGAGCCGCACCGACACCAAATACGCGCTGGGCTCGGTTCTCAACCACGTGCTGCTGCACCAGACGGTGGTGGGACTGGAGGCGATGGAGCAGTTCGAGCTCGCGCATGATTACCCCGACGTCATCGTGGGATGCACCGGCGGCGGCTCGAATTTCGCCGGGATCGCCTTCCCTTTCCTGGGCAATCAGTTGCGCGGTGGCCGCAAGGTAAGGATCGTCGCGGTCGAGCCGGCGGCCTGCCCCAGCCTGACCCGCGGGCGCTACGCCTACGACTTCGGCGACACCGGCCACATGACGCCGCTCACGAAGATGCACACGCTCGGCTCGTCCTTCATGCCGCCCGGCTTCCATGCCGGCGGCTTGCGCTATCACGGGATGGCGCCGCTGGTGTCGCACGTGCACCAGCTAGGCCTCATCGAAGCGCGTGCCTATCACCAGCTGCAATGCTTCGAGGCGGGCGTCCTTTTCGCGAAGCACGAAGGTATCGTTCCCGCACCCGAGGCGAACCACGCGGTCAGGGGCGCGATCGAGGAGGCGCAGCGGTGTCGCGAAGAGGGGGTGAGCCGCGCGATTCTTTTCAACCTCTGCGGCCACGGCCACTTCGACATGCAGGCCTACACCGACTATTTCGCCGGCAAGCTCACTGATCAGGTCTACGAGGAGAGCGAGCTTGCGATGGCGCTGTCCGGCCTGCCGAGCGTGCCTGAGCCGGTGTGACCGGAGGTGCCGGCTGCTCCGCCGGTCCGGCGGGACTCCAGCTTGCGCCACGGCGGCACCCGGCACCCGCCGCAAACCTTGACGGAACGCATCCGCGCGGTCGATGCTGCGCCCCTCACCCATCACCCGTGCTTGCGACATGACCATCGACTGGATTCACTTCACCCCGCTTTCGGCGCTCATCGGCGGCGTGCTTATCGGTGCAGCTGCGGCGGCGCTGGTGCTCGTCAGCGGCCGGATTGCCGGCGTGAGCGGCATACTTGGAGGCTTGCTGCAGTTCAAGAGTGGGGATACGGCCTGGCGTGCCGCATTCGTGGCGGGGCTGATTGCAGCTCCCCTGCTCTACCAGCTGTTCACCGCACTTCCTGAAATACGTATCGACACGGGATGGCCGCTACTGGTACTCGCCGGCCTGCTCGTCGGTATTGGCACGCGCTACGGCTCAGGTTGCACGAGCGGTCACGCCGTGTGCGGAATATCGCGCTTGTCGCCGCGCTCCTTGCTCGCGACATTGACGTTCATGGGGACCGGCTTCGCGACGGTTTACCTCGTCCGCCACGTCGTCGCGGGGTAAACGGCCATGAACATCGTGGGCGCGCTTTTCTCCGGTCTGATTTTCGGACTGGGGCTCGTCATCGCCGGCATGGCGAATCCGGCCAAGGTGCTGGCCTTTCTCGATCTCGCCGGCGACTGGGACCCGTCGCTCGCACTGGTCATGGTCGGGGCGTTCGCCGTGGGCGCGGTCGCCTTCGCGATCGCCAAGCGCCGCACGACCTCCCTGTCCGGCGCGCCGATGCAACTGCCGACAGCCCGGCACATCGATTTTCGGCTGATTGGTGGCAGTGCGCTGTTCGGCGTCGGTTGGGGCCTGGCCGGCATCTGTCCCGGTCCGGCTCTGGTGCTCATCGGCGCAGGCGCAGCGAAGGGGTGGATCTTCCTCGCGGCGATGCTCGCGGGTATGCTGCTCTTCAGCTGGCTGGAGCGCCGCGGATCTGCCGCCCCTGGCGGCACTGCCGTGGCAGGCGGTCGCGCAGACTGACCGCAGCAGATCACACGCTCGTGCGATGCGAGATTGCCGGCGTGCGCAGAGCCAACAACAGAAACAGTTGGTCTTCGGTGACAATTTGCGGCTGCGCCGACGAATCTAGCGAACCTGCACGAGCGCCGATGCCGGAGCGGCACGCGTTGCGGCATCCTGCTGCGCATCGCTCGGTGTTACCCGCGTAGCGTCGGAACCCGCTGCCCGCCCCATCCAGTCGTCGACGATTTCCCAGGTCGTGAACATCTTCACCAGGTAGTAGCGCGTTTCGTTATTCACGATCACCGCCCGTGCAACGATGCGCTTCTTTCCGCGCGCGATCGCTTTGCGATATTGGAACGCCTGCACCGGAAGCTCGAGCGAACGTGCGGCGTCCGGCAGCGCCTCGGGGGGAACTTCATTGTAGAGCTTTGCCGACTGCCCGCTTCCGGCGTTGTACGCAGCGACGGGATAGGCGACGCCCACATCGTAGTCCTCGCGGAAAAGGCGCAGGGCATCGTCGGGCATGCGCGAGAGTTCCACGTCGAGCAGGCATATCGCCGCCCGCATGCTGTTGCGCAGATCACGCGCGCCGCTCTGGAACGACGGGTCGAGCCTCGCGTCGGAGCACCTGCGCACCAGCGTCGAGTACGTGCCGGCTCGATCGCCTTTCCAGTTGTCGGTGAACTGATAAGGGCCGATCGCGTCCGCGGACGAGTTCGAGAAATAGAACGGTTGGGGATTCATTGCGTACTCGATCGCAACCGCTTCGGCGGTGCGCTTGGGGTCTTCCCTGAACTCGCCATCGTCGGATTGTTCGATGGTGCCCAGCATGAGCAGCACTTCCGGCGGCCACACCTGCGCCAGGCGTTCATCCGGAAACGCGAACGAGCGCGCGCCCGTGGCGTGCAGCGTCCCGAGTGCGCCCCGGATGTCCTCGATCCAGCGGCGCACACCCGCGAGGACGAGCGCATCGGTGAACGCACGCCCGTGATACTGCCGCTGGTATGCCGAATAGACCACGGCCTGCACCTCGTCGAGCATGCGCGGGTCGCCGCTGCGCCAGTACCGGGACGGGACGCGCGGGTGCTTCATGGCGAGCACGGTGAGCGGGCGTCCGTCCTTTCTCACCGAGAACTTGAGCCGCGCGATGCCGACACCGCCCTCGTGGGTGACCTCGTAACCCGGCGTTACCCGCGTGTAGACAAAATTGGGCATGCCCCGCCACGGCGCCCGGTTGGCGGGGAGTGGATGCGGTACCCGCACCGACACGGTATGCAGCGTGCCATCGCATTCGTCGTAGGCGGCAATCGTGATGCGACGGGAAAGCTCGACGATCGTCTCTTTGCGAAGAATGGTGCGATCCGCAGGCGCACTCTTTTTTCCGGACGCGTGACTGCGCACCCTGACCTCACGCTCCCGCTCCGTCGTCTGCCGCTCCATCACCGGAGTGTTGAGAACCTCCAGATATTCGCGGGCGTTGCGAACCTGTTCCAGGAACTGTTCTGCGGTGAGAAGCCGGGCCTCCGGCAGACAAGCATCCTCGTCGGCCAGGGCGGGACACGCAAGGCCAAGCAGCGCTCCGATGAAGAGCAGGATGAGATCAGTCGAACGGGGTCTGTGTGTCACTTCGAGTGTGCCTGCGTGATGAGCCATGAATGGTGTCGTCGACACGCCTGCGTGACCTGGTCCTGACGGTACGGATATAATGTTGCGGTGCCGAAGACACCGCGCGCCTTAAGCAGAAGCCGGACCATCCGCTGACGCTGCCGCGCACCCCGTCTCACGCGCTCAGCCGCAGGCTGAATCCCGCCAGCAAACGGGCCCAGAGTTAGTTCCTCATCGCAAAGGCAGCGCACCAACTTCTCATCGTCACGCTCGCACCCGGTGCGTTAGCAACGCAATACCGAGTCCCTCCCGCGGGAGCGGTGGGATCGTTCGCTCTTCCCCGGATCTCGCGATCGCCCCACGGCCCACAATTGGCGTCTTGCAAGAAAGGCAACTTTCTCGCGTAGGACAAAGTCTGACGGCGCTATCAGGCTTTCACCGATCCCGGCGACGATTCAAATCGGGCAAAGTGCGCATCATCATCAATCTGAACGACGGAGCAGGAAATCACCATGCGCTTTGATCTCGAGGAAATAGCGGACAGTCGTGTTCGTCTTGCCTACAGCGTCGACTTGCACTACGAGGTCGCAGGACCAGCGGAATTTCTGCTCAACGTCCACGCCGCCCAGACACGTCGTCAAACCGTGGTGGAAGAATGCTTCACGCTCTCGCCAGAGTGTGAAGTCACCGTGGACGCAGATCCGGCGACGGGAAACCGAGTCGCATCGTTCAGCGCAGCGCCGGGTAAGCTTGACGCGCGCTACACGGCAGTGGTGGACATTCTCCACCTCATGGTGGATCCGCAGAACGTCATCCCTGACGGACCTGCCTCAGTCCCGGTAACGGCGCTGAAATACATGCACTCAAGTCGCTACTGCCAGGCGGACCTGGTCCAGCAGCGCGCGTGGGACATGTTCGGCCATCTGCCGCGTGGCTATTCGCAGGTGCAGGCAGTACGCGACTGGGTTCGCGACAACCTCGAGTTCCAGGTAGGCGTATCCAACGCCAGCACTTCGGCAGTGGACACCTTGCACGCCGGTGTCGGCATCTGCCGGGACTTTGCCCATACCATGATTGCTTTCTGCCGGGCGCTGAATTATCCGGCCCGCTTCGTTACCGGCGTCGACTACGGGGCCGATCCGAGCCTGGGCCCCCCCGATTTCCACGCCTATGTCGAGGTTTACATCGGGGGTTGGTTTCTGTTCGACCCCACCGGGATTTCGCCGGTGACCGGCCTGCTCCGCATCGGGACCGGGCGGGATGCGGCGGACGTGTCGTTTGCGACGATCTTCGGACCGGTTAGCACGGGTATGCCTCTGGTCCAGGTCAGTGCCGTCGACGATGCCGGTCAGGGCTTCCGGGCGCCGCTGCCGACCGACCTTGCCGTGTCCACTGCAGACTGACCGTTCGGCTCGACCAGGGCCTGTTCACACTACATTCGTGCGTCCGAGCGGGCAGCATGAGTTGCCAATCGAGGCGCACGACGCAGCCTGGATCGGGCGTCCAGGCAAGGAGTGCAACGCAGAGTGGCGGTTCAGTGTAATCGCTCCCTGCGGGTTGCGGCGAAAAAGGCCATGCGCTTCGTTGCGAAGCCTTGCCGGGCAGTCGGCCCGCTTCGCGCCTCGCGCATGACTCTTTTCGCTCGCAACGCATCGTACGAATGTAGTGTGAACAGGCCCTAGTGTAGTGTTCTACACTTGTGCGAACTTAAATGGACGGTATCACTCCAATGCTTTACTTTGATTTGCATTGGAGCGAGCGATTGCGAGTTGCCCCTGTAGTCGTACTCAGTGAGGAGCAGGAGGCCGAGTTGACCAGGCTCGTGCGTTCCAAGCGGACCAGCGTGAGGCTGTGGCAGCGGGCGCGGATTGTGTTGCTGGCCGCGCAGGGCATGATGAACAAGGACATCGCCGAGCAACTGGGGGTGGGACGGGTGCAGGTTTCGCGCTGGCGCGAGCGCTATGTCGAACTCGGGCTCCCAGGGATCGAGCGCGACCTGCCGCGCGGGGCACCGCCGGTGAAGGTGGACGTGCAGCAGCTGGTCGAACTGACCACGCAGAGCAAGCCGCCAGCGGCCACGCACTGGAGCACGCGCAAGATGGCCGCCGAGTTGGGCGTCAGTGCCAGCACGGTGATGCGCCACTGGCAGGCCAATGGCCTGAAGCCGCACCTCGTGCGCGGCTTCAAGGTCTCGCGTGACCCGAAGTTCGTCGAGAAGCTCGAAGACATCGTGGGCCTGTACCTGTCCCCGCCCGAGCACGCCCTGGTGCTGTGCTGCGACGAGAAGAGCCAGGTACAGGCGTTGGATCGCACACAGCCGGGCTTGCCGCTGAAGAAGGGACGCGCACAGACGATGACGCACGACTACAAGCGCCACGGCACGACCACGCTGTTCGCGGCACTGAACATGCTCGACGGCCAGGTCATTGGTCAGTGTCAGCAGCGCCACACCCATGCCGAGTGGCTGAGGTTTCTGCGCAAGATCGAGCGCGAAACGCCCAAGGACAAGACCTTGCATCTGATCGCCGACAACTACGCGACGCACAAACACCCGGCCGTTCAAGCCTGGCTGGCCAAGCACCCGCGGTTCAACATGCACTTCACGCCGACCTCGGCGTCCTGGCTGAACATGGTCGAGCGCTTCTTCCGCGATCTGACCACCGAGCGACTGCGTCGGGGCGTGTTCACCAGCGTGCCCGAGCTCGTCGCCGCCATCGACCAATATGTCGCCCATCACAACACCGACCCCAAGCCGTTCATCTGGACCAAAAGCGCTCGCGACATCCTGCACAAGGTCATTCGCGCCAACGCCCGCTTAAGTTCTAAACAGAACGAAACACTACACTAGTGTAGTGCTTGCGAATTGTCTGAACCGTTTATGTTTGCGTATGTCATATTCGTATCTTGTCCACGGAGCGAATGATGAATCGCGGAACGCCGATCAGGCTGACCGATGAGCAACGCGCCGAACGGGAGCGTCGGACGAGATCGCAAACGCTGGACGTTCGGGCGGTGCGGCGGGCGCGCATCGTGTTGCTGGCGGCCGAGGGGCTGGGCAATCGCCAGATTGGCCGTGAGCTGGGCATCGGTCGGATCCAGGCGGGCTGCTGGCGGGATCGGTTTGCCGCGGGTGCTCTGGCGGCCATTGAAGGCGACCTGCCGCGCAGTGGACGCAAGCCGCGCATTGATGCGGCCGAGATTGTGCGTCGCACGACTCAGACCACGCCCCAGGGGGCGACGCATTGGAGTACACGCAAGCTCGCTGCGGAACTGGGCATCTCGGACACCACGGTACTGAAGGTGTGTGGCGTGCCCATGGCTTGAAGCCGCACCGGGTCGAGACCTTCAAAGTCTCGCGCGACCCGAGGTTCGTCGAGAAGTTGGAGAATATCGTCGGGCTGTACCTGTCGCCGCCCGAGCATGCCCTGGTGCTGTGCTGCGACGAGAAGAGCCAGGTGCAGGCGCTGGATCGTACCCAGCCCGGGCTGCCGCTGAAGAAGGGCCGGGCGGAAACGATGACTTATGACTACAAGCGACATGGCACGACCACCCTGTTCGCGGCCATGAGCACGCTGGATGGCTCGGTGATCTCGCGTTGCGCCCAACGCCACCGCCACACCGAGTGGCTGGAGTTCCTGCGCCAGATCAACCGCGACACGCCCAAGGACAAAGACCTCCATCTGATCTGTGACAACTACGCCACCCACAAGCATCCCAACGTTCAGGCGTGGTTGGAAAAACATCCGCGCTTCCATGTCCACTTCACGCCCACCTCGGCCTCGTGGCTGAACATGGTCGAGCGCTTCTTCCGAAGCCTGTCCACCGATCGCCTGCAGCGTGGCGTGTTCAAAAGCGTCCCGGAACCGATCGCCGCCATCGCGCAATACATCGCCACGCATAACCAGAATCCCAAACCCTTCGTCTGGACCGCCAAGGCCAATGACATCCTGCAGAAAGTCATTCGTGCCAATCGGCAGCTCGGTTCGAAGAAAAACGAAGCACTACACTAGGTCGAAATAGACCCGATCGGGACGCTCCGTGATGGGCTACGGGCCAATAGCGCGCTGGGAAGTCAGGGCTTGGCCAGACTTACTACAAACTACAATCCAGACAGCAAGTGCCGCAGGTGGAGGCAGAATACATCCACAAGGACCTTGCTCGCGCAAACGTCCTCGCTGCGCCTTCTTGCGTCACCAGCCCCATTCAGTCTCCGTGCCCGGGTCTTCGAGTTGCCCCGCCCAGGATTACCGTGTTGATGAGTGTATGCTGAAGCGCCCTACCCTCCTGAGGGAGTAGTCGTGGATCATTTCGTCGCAGGCTGGATTTTCTGGGTTGCTGCTGTCGGCTTCGGCGTCGTGCTCGCGATCGCGTGGATCGTTCTGCCGTTCGCGATGTTCGGCGTGAAGCCGTTGCTCCGTGAACTGATCGCGGAGGTAAAGAGAACGAACGCCTTGCTCGATCGACGCGAGTTGGTCTCGCGTGGTGACACACATTCGGAGCGGTGAGGCGCGGATTCCGTGACGCCGCATGCAGCGACACCATCCCTGCGCGCCCCGCCATTCGCAATTAACGGCTTGGTAATGTGTCGTCGCCGCCAGCCTGCTGGCGATCGCACTGTCGTGACTCCAGTTCGTAATGCTTCCTGAAGTTCCACCAGCCGACGCAATCCGCACGTCGTTTCTCGCAGACGAGACCGAGACCGTCGCGCAACTGCTTCCACTTGCAGCATTGTCCGACGACGCATCCGCGCGGGTTTCGGCGCGTGCCCGCGCGTGGGTCGAAGCGGTGCGCGTGCGCCACGCAGCAAACATCGGGGTCGAGTCATTCCTTGAGGAGTACGACCTCTCGACGCAGGAGGGTGTGCTTCTCATGTGCATCGCCGAGGCCCTGCTGCGCATCCCGGACACAGCAACGGCCGACCGCCTGATTCGCGACAAGCTCTCACGTGGCGACTGGCAGAAACATCTCAACCGGGGCGGATCGCTCCTCGTCAACGCAGCCACTTGGGGACTCATGCTCACGGGCAGGCTGACACGCCTCGACAAGGATGCGGTTGACGATCCAGCCGCGTGGTACGAGCGTGTGGTGACACGCGCCGGTGAGACAGTCGTCCGCCTTGCTGTGCGCCAGGCGATGAAACTGATGGCAGAGCAGTTCGTGATGGGACGCACAATTGCGGAGGCGCTAGAGCGCAGTCCAGCCGTCGTCAACGCGCACCTGCGCTATTCGTTCGACATGCTCGGCGAGTCGGCGCTGACCGCCAACGACGCGCGGCGCTATCTCGCGGCTTACAGGGACGCAATCGCAGCAATCGCGGCGGTGCGATCCCACGATACGGATGTCTTCGCGCGGCCGTCGATCTCCGTCAAACTCTCCGCCCTGCATCCCCGTTACGAATTGGCGCAGAGCAGTCGGGTTCTCGCGGAACTCGTGCCCGGCTTGCTCGAGCTTGCGCACATCGCCGCGCAGGGCGGTGTCGGGCTCACACTGGATGCTGAGGAAGCCGATCGCCTGGAGCTCTCACTCGAGATCCTTGCCCGCCTGCGCCGCGACCAGACACTGTCCGGTTGGGAGGGCCTCGGCCTCGCGGTGCAGGCTTATCAAAAACGTGGGTTGCCAGTAATCGACTGGCTCCACGCACTCGCCCAGGATGTCGGTCACAGGCTACCGGTGCGTCTCGTAAAGGGCGCCTACTGGGATACCGAGATCAAGCGCGCGCAGGTGCAAGGTCTCACCGGATACCCGGTGTTCACTCGGAAAGCACACACCGATGTGGCTTACCTCGCTTGCGCTCGAAGCGTCATCGCCTCGCACCACTACCTCTACCCGATGTTCGCCACGCACAACGCACACACCGCGTCGGCGATCATCGAGTATGCCGCCGACCACGGGCTAAGTTCCGACGGGTTCGAGTTCCAGCGCCTTTACGGCATGGGGGAATCTCTCTACGAGGAGATCACCCCCGCGGACAAGCATGGTATCGCCTGCCGAGTCTACGCACCGGTCGGAAGCCATCAGGAACTGCTGCCCTATCTGGTGCGCAGACTCCTGGAAAACGGCGCCAATACCTCTTTCGTAAACCGCATTGCGCACCTTGATGTGCCGATCGAAGACATCGTGGCTGACCCGGCCACGCAAGTGCGCACGCAGAGTGCAGGCCCCAACCTCGCGCTGCCCCTTCCGCGCGACCTGTTCCTCCCCGAACGGCTCAACTCACAGGGCACGAGTGTCGCGGATCAGTTCGACATCGCAAAGCTCGATGCGGCGTTCAAAGCGCATGCTCACGAACTCTGGGACGCTGCATCTCTGATTGGCGGTGAGCGCACCGCGGGCAGCGCGCGACCAGTGCCGTCGCCGACAGACCATCGTCGCGTGGTCGGTCAGGTGGTGGAAGCAACGCATGAGCACGTCGATGCAGCCCTGACGCTTGCGTTGACAGCGCAACCGGCGTGGGACGCCGCGCCCGACGCCCGCGCCGAGATCCTCGAACGTGCGGCAGACTGCATCGAGGACAACCGCGACGAACTGGTCGTGCTGCTCGTTCGCGAGGCAGGCAAGACGCGCATGGCCGCGATTGCCGAGGTGCGCGAGGCGGCCGATTTCTGCCGCTACTATGCGGCGGGCGCGCGCCAGCATTTCGCGACGCCGCGTGTGCTGCCCTCACCCACCGGCGAGTCGAATCAATTGTCTCTGCACGGGCGTGGTGTCTTTGTCTGCATCAGCCCGTGGAACTTTCCGCTGGCAATCTTCACCGGGCAGATCGCTGCGGCGCTCGCGGCAGGCAACGCCGTCATCGCGAAACCGGCCGAGCAGACGCCGCTAGTCGCGTGCCGTGCCGTGCAGATCCTGCTGGCGGCTGGCGTTCCGCCCGACGTGCTGGCGTTCCTGCCTGGCAGCGGGGAGTTTGTCGGCGCGGCACTCGTCGCCGACTACCGTTGCGCCGGGGTCGCCTTCACGGGTTCCACTCAGGTCGCGCGATCGATCCATGTTTCGCTCGCGCAGCGCGACACCATCGTGCCGCTGATCGCCGAGACGGGCGGACAGAACGCAATGATCGCGGACAGTTCGTCACTTCCCGAGCAGCTCGTGAGTGATGCGCTCGCCTCTGCGTTCGACAGCGCCGGCCAGCGCTGCTCCGCGCTGCGCGTGCTCTTCGTGCAGGACGAGATTGCCCCCCGCGTACTCGACCTGCTCGCCGGAGCAATGGACGAACTTGCAGTCGGGGACCCCGCACGCCTCTCCACGGACATCGGGCCGGTCATCGACGCGGACGCATGCGAAACGCTTGAGGCGCACGTGGCAGCAATTGCGAGCGCGGGTTCGGTACGCCATCGAGTTGCGCTTCCCGACGACTGCCGGTATGGCACCTTCGTCGCGCCGACGCTAGTCGAAATTGACCATATCGGGCAACTCGAACGGGAGGTGTTTGGTCCGATACTGCACGTGATCCGCTATCAGGCCGACGCGCTGGACACAGTCGTCGACAGCATAAACTCGACCGGCTACGGACTCACACTCGGCATCCATAGCCGCATCGACCAGACCGTCCGCCGCATTGTGGAGCGGGCACGCGTCGGCAACATCTATGTCAATCGCAACATGATTGGCGCCGTGGTGGGCGTTCAGCCGTTTGGCGGGGAAGGCCTGTCCGGAACCGGACCGAAAGCTGGCGGTCCGCACTACCTTCTGCGCTTCGCCGTCGAGCGCGCCCTATCGGTGAATACGGCGGCCGCCGGGGGAAACGCGGCTCTGCTCGCGCAGGGCGACGCCTAGCTTCGTCGCAGACGCCACGCGCGCTTTCCTAGGCGGATCGCTTTCCTCGCCGCCAGGACGAGCCGGGTCACGCCGATGGGCTGGTTGATCGGCCACTCGAGAAGCTCGGGCCACTCCCGCTCGATGATGTCCCACCCAAGGCGCCCCGAACGTCTATAGGACAGTGGGAGGGTGAGCATGTGCTCCACGATGCGTCGGTGACATAAGGGGAAGATCGGGAAGCCGGGATCACATTCGGCATAAGGCAATATACCGGCCCAGCCCCCCATGTCCTGCTCGACGAAAAAGAGGTCGAGAACGCGCAGGGCGTTGTCCGCCGGCACGTCATCAAGCCAGGCGCGCGCCCGTGCCAGCGTCTCTTCGTCCAGCGGGCAGGCACAGATATCGATTAGTCGCTCAGGCGTGATGACTGTAGCTTCGGTGTCGCCCTCGCACCAATAATAGCCGCGGGCGATCTCTCCGGCCTGACCACCGATGACCGCGTGCCCTCCCGGTAGTTGCTTGTACATGGTGGCGCACTGCCGACCGCGGATCTCGCTCGTCGAATAGGCAATGCGGAACATCCATTCTTCGAGATCCCGATCGGTTGCCTCCACCATCGGCAGCGTCAGGTGCTTGAGGTTGAAGCGGCGCGCGATGCGTCGCGCCGTGTCGCAGTCGACGGTCGCGTTACGGTCGTCTATGGCCCGCGTGAACAGTTCGAGACGACTGGCCACCTGCCGCGAACACGCCAGAAGCATGCGTGAGTCGAGGCCGGCGGTCAGGGGCAAATAAGTCGGCACCGCAGTGGTAATGGCGGCGATCTGCCGTTTAACGATGGTCGCAATTTCTGCCACCGACTCGTCCACGGCTGACGATTCGGCGAGAGGCGCTTTTGGCCAGTGGCGAATCGCGCACCACTCGCGAAGATCGAGAAAGTGGTTCGGAAGCATGCGTTCGACGCCGTATCTCGAAGTCAGCGCGAACGGATACATGCCTTCGGTGTATGGGATGCCGATGGCAAGCGCCAAGTCGAGGCGATCGCGCGAATGCGCGTCGAACGGGATCAGGTTGGAAGTCGAGGCGACGACACTCTGATGCGGGCAGTACACGGCAGACAGAGAGCCGCAGGGATCCAGATAAACGCGCTGATGCTCCCCGTCCGCGAGCACCACGGCGAACCGTCCACCAAAGGAATACACGAAGTCTTCGAAAGCTTCCGGTGAGGCCATCGCTGCCGACCGAACCCGCAAGACTGAACCGCCTTCGGCAAGCACGCCCGCTTCGCTGATGGGATAGCCGAGCACCCAGCCGATGCACCGATCGCGATCGTCCAGCAAGCGCATCACCGGCAGCTGCGAGTGCCAGCCCAAGTACCAGTTGCCGACGCCATCCGACAACCACGCCGGCGGGAGGAGCGTCCGATCCTGACTCAGGACGAACTGCCCGATGAGCTGCGCGTTTCCGTACCCGCCATCGCTGGCGGCAATGTTTACAACATGTGCTTGTGCGAGGTCCATCAGCGCCGCCGCTTGAAGAGGAGCGCAACCTCACGCAATGACCCGCGGGCGAATACCCACGCCAGCGCCAGATAGGTGGCGGCGCCAACGAAGACGAGTACGAGGAACTGGATGAACGCAGGCAAGTCATTTGCAGGGGGCAGCGACTTGCAGCCGATGACTGCGAGCGCCATCACTCCCGCGAACACCATCGGCACGCCGATGGACCGCAGGAAGGGCCCAAGGCCCTTGCCCAGCACGCGCAGTACAACGCTGAAGGCGATTACGGCAGTGATGAACGAGGCGACAAGATGGCCTGCTGCAACGCCCTCCACCCCCCACTTGAGGCCGATGATGAAAGCTGGAACCTGTAAAACAACGCCAACGATGCCAAGATAAAACAGGTAGTTGGTGCGTCCGCGTGCCATCAATACCGAACCGGTCGTGCACGTGAGCGAGTTGACGAAACCGACCGCGGAAAGCCACATCAGCACGTCGCTCATCCCCAGCCACTTGCTGCCGAGGACTACCTCGATGAACGGCTCCCGCAGCACGATCAAGCCCGCCATCATGGGTGCGGTCACGAAGGCGATCATGGCCAGTGTGCGCAAGTACAGGTTCGCCATCTCCTCCGGAACGGCCTGCTGGCGGCTCATCACGGGGAAGAGTGCACTCGACGCCACGAACGTGAGGTTGTTTACCGGGAAGTCGACGATCCGATAGGCCAACGAGTAGAGCCCGAGACTCCCTGCCCCGAGGAAGCGCCCAATGATCATGCTGTCCGCATTGAGCGAGAAATAGTTGATGAGGTTGAAACCGACGAGATAGTCGCTGAACTGCCGAATGCCGCGGAATTCATGGCGGCTCCACAACCAGCGAGGCGAAAATGGAGCCGCGAACCAGAGCTGGCCCGCCGAAACCAATGCCACCGTCAGTGAATTGAGTGCAAGGCTATAGGCGCCTGCGCCGAGATAGGCAGCCGTCACGCCGACGGCGAGCCCCGACACGGAGGAGAAGGCGGCAATGCGTGCAAGCAATGGAAAGCGCGACTCGCGCTCTAGCAAGGCCTGATGCACGGTTGTCGTGCCAAGCACCGGAAAGGTCACCGCCAACAGGCACAGGATGCCGGCAACACCGGGCGTGTCGAAGGCCAGCGCCGCCAGCGGCGATGCCAACGCCACTGCCGCGCCGAGCACGAGACCAACCCCGACGGTGAACCAGAATGTAGTGAGAATCGCCTCGTCGTTCAGCGATTCCCTTTGAATGAGGGCTTGCGACATCCCCATGTCCCGGACCAAGCTGGCGAGATTGGCGACCACCATCGCCATGGCGACGAGCCCGTAGTCGGCAGGGCTCAGCAGTCGTGACAGCCACGCCAGGCTCAGCAGCTGAACGCCGATGGATACCGCGCGGGAAACCGCTATCCAGCGCGCGTTGGAAACGGCGCGGCCGCGCAGCGCTCGTGCATCATCGTGATGGGCGCGTGCTTCGTCTGGCTGCTCGCACACGGTTGTCGAGTTCGATTCCACGGCTTATGTGTACGCTCCCGAAGTATTGAGAGCAAATGGTAGATGGCCGGACAAGGCCCGCGATACAAGACTTTGCAGGCAGCTGGAGGTTCTCGACTGTCGCTCCCCAACGACAGGGAAAATGAAAGAAGAAACTTGCAAGGAAGTGTCGAACAGTTAACAATCTGATGCAATCCGGACTGCCGAACGCCAGGAGCGAGATGCAGCCCGCGCGTGGTCCGATACCTACCCGTACAGCAATATAACAAGGCGTTGCCATGACCGAAGTATTCGCGGTCGTCGTCAACTACAACGGCGCACCATGGCTGAAGCGATGTATCGAGAGCCTGCGTTGCAGCGACCACCCTGTAAATGTGGTTGTCGTCGATAACGCATCGCAAGACGATAGTGTTTCGATTGCCCGCTCAATTCCCGGTGTCGAGATCATTCAGCAAGACGCGAATGAGGGCTTTGGACGCGGCAACAACGTCGGCATTGCTCACGCATTGCGTCGCGGCGCGGACTTCGTATTCCTACTGAACCAGGACGCGGAGGTTGAGCCGGACACTATCTCCAAACTCGTCTCCTTCATGCACGGCCGCGACGATGTCGGCATTGCTAGTCCGGTGCACCTGAACGATTCTGGGACGCTGCTCGACCGCAACTTCCTGATCTACTACTTGGCGCCGCAAGCGCCCGAGTTCGTCTCTGAAGCTTACGGCGGGCAGTTGTCGGCAAGCTATCGTGTGTCGTCCGTGAACGCGGCGGCGTGGCTCGTATCCCGGCGCTGCTTCCTCGAGGTCGGCGGCTTCGATCCGTTGTTCTTCATGTATGGCGAAGACGACGACTACTGCGCGCGGGCGAGCTATCACGACTTCTCCTGCCACATTGTTTCGCACGCCCGGATACGGCATGCGCGGGGGTTTCATCAGCCGTCCTACCGCGGCGGGCCGTGGCGTCGCTTGCTGAGTAGCGCGCGTTTCGCACGAGCGCAGACAGTGCGCAGCCTCAAGGATCCGACCGAGCGCAGTTTTCTCCGCTCGGTGTATCGGGAGGTGACCACGCTGGGACTCGATGGGTTGAGCCGGTCGATCACATCTCTTTCGCCTTCGCCGTTCCTGCCGTCCATTCTCGCCGTGGGTATGGTGTGTTCCGAACTGCCGCGCATCGCGCGGCACAAGCGCCTTTGCCGCAGCCGTGGTCCGACTTGGCTGGACTTCCGAATCGATCCCACGTCCCCGGGAGAGCAGGGGCGCGACCCGATTTCCACCCGCATCGTGCACGAGTGGCTGGCCGCCAAGTCCGCTCCCCAGGTGACGCTCGGCGTCCCTGTCTACAACGGCGAGCAGTATCTCGAGACCTCGCTCGACTCCCTGCTTTCGCAGACGTTCCGGGATTTCGAAATCGTAATATCCGACAACGGGTCAGACGATCGCAGCGCCGAGATCTGCCGCAGCTATGCCGAGAAAGATGCCCGCATCCGCTACATCCGTCACGACGTGAACCGTGGAGCTGTCTGGAACCACAACTTCGTGATCTCCGAGGCGCGTGGACGCTTCTTCCGGTGGCACCATGCGGACGATCTCTGCGGCGCCAATCATCTCGAACATTGTGTCGCCGCGCTCGAGTCCGACGCGGCAGTCGTGCTCGCCTATCCACGCACGCTGCTGATCGATGGCGGCAGCAGGGTTACCGGACACTACGATGATGGTCTCCATCTCGCGGAGACAGTACCCCACGCTCGCCTTCGCCAGTTGCTCGCTAACATTTACCTCTGCAATCCCGTGCTTGGTCTGATCCGCACTGAAGCGCTGCGCCGCACCGCGCAGCTCGGCTACTACATTTGCTCGGACCACGTTCTGCTGGCGGAGCTTGCCATGGCCGGCCGTTGGACCGAAGTGCCGGAGGCGCTCCTGTACCGACGCCTCCATGCAGGCAAATCCACTTCGGCGTTTCGCTCCCTGAACGAGCGCGCAACTTGGCTTGATCCGCGCCTTCGCAGAAAGAGTTTTTTCTGGCCGAATCTGCGCATCTTCGCTGAGCACCTGCGAGCGGTACGCCGCGCGCGCATTGGATGGCAGGAGCAACTCCGCTGCGCATTGGCGGTGACGGTATGGCATAGCCGCGCTGAGTGGCAGATGTTTCGGAAGCGACTCGATCATGCGCGTCACCGCTTCGCCTTTGGGTCGCGAAACGGCGCGGTACCGCCGCCGGCGCCTGCCGATAGAGAGCCACAGCTCCAGGGTGTGCATGCGGTCTGGAAGGATCGGCCGGACAAGCTTCGGCAGGCGCCGATCGATTGGCAGAACTCGGGCTGGGCAAAACTCAGCGACCGCTGACTTGACTGAAACCGGCTGCCAAGCAGCCGCTCAGGCGGTACCTCCCACCGTGAGGCCGTCGATGCGCAGGGTAGGCTGACCGACGCCAACCGGCACGCTCTGCCCTTCCTTGCCGCAGGTCCCGACTCCCGGGTCCAGCCGCATGTCGTTCCCTATGAGCTTCACACGGGTAAGCGCGTCCGGACCGTTGCCTATCAGGGTTGCCCCCTTCACCGGGTGCGTGACGCGACCGTTCTCGATCAGGTAAGCCTCTGCCGCCGAGAAAACGAACTTGCCGCTGACGATGTCGACCTGACCGCCTCCGAAGTTCTTCGCGAAGAGTCCCTTGTCCACCGACCGGATGATTTCCTCCGGGTCCTTGTCCCCATTCAGCATGTAGGTGTTGGTCATGCGTGGCATGGGGATGTGCGCGTAAGACTCGCGTCGTCCGTTGCCGGTCGCGGCAACCCCCATCAGACGCGCATTCAGTGCGTCCTGCATGTAGCCTTTGAGGATGCCGTCCTCGATCAGCACCGTGCGCTGGGTAGGATGACCCTCGTCGTCAACGGAGAGCGAGCCGCGACGCTCCTGCAGGGTCCCGTCGTCGACCACGGTGACACCCGGTGCGGCCACGCGCTCACCCAGGCGCCCAGAAAACGCGGAACTGCCCTTGCGGTTGAAATCCCCCTCCAGACCATGCCCTATCGCCTCGTGCAGCAATATGCCCGGCCAGCCCGGACCGAGCACGACGGTCATCGTGCCGGCCGGCGCAGGGCGCGCGTCTAGATTGACCAGCGCCTGGTTCACGGCATCGCGCGCGTACGACCCGAGAATCTCGTCCGTGAAGAAGGCGTAGTCGAAACGCCCTCCGCCACCAGCCGACCCCTGCTCTCGGCGGCCGTTCGCCTCGACGATAACCTGCACCGACAACCGCACCAGCGGGCGCACGTCGGCGGCAAGCGTGCCATCCGAGCGCGCCAGCAGGATCACTTCATATTCGCCGCCAAGACTCGCCATCACCTGTGTCACGCGCGGATCGCATGCCCGACACATGCGCTCGATGCGCTCTAGCAGCGCCACCTTGTCCGCATCGCTCAAGCTTGCGAGCGGATCGTCTGGGCGATAAAGCGCCGGCGCGGCGGCACTCTTCACGACGCGTGTCGAACCCTCCCCGCCTTGCCGCGCGATGGCGCGAGTTGCTTCCGCCGCCGACAGCAGCGCCCCTGCGCTGATATCGTCGGAATACGCGAACGCAGTCTTTTCACCGCTGACCGCGCGTACGCCCACACCCTGGTCAATGTTGAACGTGCCGGACTTGACCACGCCCTCCTCCAGACTCCAGCCTTCCGATCGGCTGTACTGGAAATAGAGATCGGCATAGTCGACCCGGTGGGCGAGGATATGCCCGAACGTACGTTCCAGGTGATTGGTATCGAGCGCGTACGGGACGAGCAGCCGGTCGGTGGCGGTCTCCAGCGTGTTGAGCGGATGGTTGGGGCGAGTTTCAGTATGCACAAGCACTCCTCGTGGTTCTGCGCGACGGGCAACGGGTAGATTGCGCCAACCCTGGCGCATTCAAGAACTGCTACAGGGTGCGGTGATTGAGCGCAGGCAGGCTCGCCCGCAGCGTCGACTGATACGCTGGACTCACGCCTGCGACGACGACGCCCGAGCCGCGCTGCAGGCGATCGACAACGACGCCCCAGGGATCGACGATCATGGAATTGCCGTGGGTCTCGCGCCCGTTCACGTGGTAGCCGCCCTGGGCGGGTGCGACAACGTAGGCTAGGTTTTCGATCGCACGCGCACGGATCAGCGTCTCCCAATGCGCCTTGCCCGTCGTCTCGGTGAAGGCCGCCGGCACGAAGATGACGTCGACGCGCCCCATCGCCCGATACAGCTCGGGAAAGCGCAGATCGTAACAGATCGAAAGTCCGATGCGACCGAACGGGCTGTCGAAGGCGACAACGCTGTCGCCAGGCTCGATCGTTCGCTGCTCCGAGTAGCTCTCTTCGCCCATCGCAAAGCCGAAGAGGTGGATCTTGTCATAGCGCGCCACGCGATTGCCCTGGTCGTCGAACACGAGGCACGCATTGCGCACCTTGTCGGGTGCACTCGCCTCCAGCGGAACTGTGCCGCCGACGATCCAGACGCCCAGGCGACGCGCCGTCTCAGCCAGGAAATCCTGCATCGGGCCGTCACCGTCGGGCTCACGCAGCGCGACCTTGTCGGAATCCTTCATGCCCATGACCGGAAAGTACTCGGGCAACCCGATGAGCCGCGCGCCCTTGTCCGCAGCCATTTCGATGAGCCGCGCCGCCTCGCGCAAATTGCCGTCCACCTTGGGGCCCGAGGCCATCTGCACCGCCGCCACGCGGAACGCGGGCGACTCGTCGCCGGCCGACTTCACTACCGAGTCGCGAGAATGGGAGCGCGTCAATGTCGTCATGATCGATGTGAGCATTGCTGGCAATTCAAATTTTCGACACCCGCGGATCGGACCAGGTTCCGGTGACGACATATTCGAACGCCAGGATCTGGCCGATGGGATCGCGCAGGATCTTCTGCAGCGCAAGCGCTGCAACCCCTGCGATCGGACCGCCGAGCGCAGTGGCGCCAAGCGCCACGCCTTCGCCCAAGTATGGCACGACGCGTACGCGCAGATTCTGCGTCTCTGCCGCGAGGTCCACATCGCCAGTCAAGGCGATGCTCGCCGCGGGACTGCGAATTACGAAATCGGTGGTGGCTGCCACGCCTTTGGCGATCGCAATCGTCGCCGTGATGCGGTCGAACGCAAGTCCGGCACTGAAGATGTCGCCGAAATCCAGGCTGATGCGGCGCGGAATGGATTGTAGGCTGATCACGCCGAGCAGCTTGCCGATGCCGGGTTGGAGCTTCACGAACTGGCCTTTCTGTGCTTCTAGCGTGAGTTCGCCGGTCAGCGTCGCGAGATCGAGATCCTGCGGCCGGCCTTTCCACTCGAGACGCCCCGTGAGCTTCGACGGCGCACCAATGACACCCTCCGGATAGCCGAGTCGCTTCAGCAGTTTCCCGGCATCGGTGACGTCGAGATCGACATGCACGTCGGTGGTGGGCTGGGCGAGCCACGACCGCCACTGGCCGCTCATGTTGAGCGTCGCGTCGGGATTGCTCACGCGGATGCGCTGGATGCGCCAGTCTCGCCCCTGCACCTCAGTTGCGACTTCGAGGCGGCCGAGTTGCTTGTCGCCGAGGCGGAAGGTGTCGGCGGTCACATCGAAATCCGGCGGCTTCTCGCTCGATTCCGGCGGCGCGGCAGCCGCCGGCTCCGCCTGACGGTCGCCGGGATCGCCCGCCGGCCATGTCAGCCGCGTCAGACGTGCCGTGAGCTTGCCGTTGTCCTCGAGCTGGTATGCGAAATCGCCGCTGAGCTCCGGCCCACCGAGCTTGCCGCGCCACGCGCCGTCAGTGAGTGCCGCCTGCAGGCGCAGATCACGGAAGGGCCGCCGCAACCACTGCAGTGTGCCGATGGAGACGTCAAGCGCTGCCAACTGCAGCCACGACTTCCCCGACGGCGCCTGCTCGATCACGCCCTGCCACCTGCTCAGATTCACCTCCGGCGTGGTGCCGACAATCGATAGCCCGCTCTCTGGCAGGCTCGGCTCCGCGTTGAGGGCAATCACCCCGCGCGTAGGCACGAGTTCGCCCGCCTTGCGCTGCCGTTCCACCACGCCGGTGAATTGGCCGCCCAGCACGAGTTCGAGCCGGTCCGCGTCGGGACTCTGTGCCCGTCGCTCGAAGCGAGCCGGGAGCACGTCGCCCGGCGCCTTGGCGAGCGGCAGCGGCAGCGTTGACCCGATGCCCTGCAGATCGGATTCGAACAGGTAGTCGGCCAGATCCCCCTTCAGCACGATGGAGCCCCGCCACGCGGCGCCGCCCCGCAGGTATTGCAGCCAGAATTGTCCCGCACCCTGGCGCCGGAATGCATCCACGTCAGCGCGGCCGTTGACGGCGATCTTGACTACCGCACCTTCGGTGACGATGTTGACCGCCGCCGGACCACCGACCGTGACCGCCGACCCGTTCTGCAGGCGGATGCCGTTCTCCGTGAACTCCAGACGCGCGTTGACCTGGTCAACCGCCGGCACGTCGCCGGCAAAGAGCAATCGATTGCCTTCGAAAAGGTAGTTGCCGACAATCCGCGTATCGCGAGCAGTTTCGAGCGGCACATCGAGCCTCACCTCCAGCCTGCCCGATCCCGTGGCGCGCACCTCGCGGTTGAAGTGTCCGATCTTCGCTCCCACCGGGCTCCCCTCGATGAAGCCCAGGAACTCCGCCGTCGCGCCCACCGCCTCGCCGCCGATGTCCAGCCGCGAATGATCGTTGTAGAGGTCTCTGATCACCCCGCGCACTTTCGTGATACGTACACCAAGGCTGGTCGCGCTCTGCGCGGTCACCTCCAGACCCTCGCCCTGAAACGACAGCGTCCCCTTGATGCCTTCGATGGGCGGCCAGTCCTCATCGAATGTCACCGCCATGCCGTCGATCTTCGCCTGAACGGAGAACTGGCCGTTGCGCTCCCCAGGCCACGGGAACTGCTCGACGTCGCCCTTGATGCGAAACCGTGCGTCGGTGAGGCGCCCCCCATGCAATGAGCGATCGAGCCAGCCGCGCGTGTCCGCGCCGACCACCCGCGGCAGATAGCGCGCAATGACCTGCGGATCGAGGCGTGCGAGCATGGCATTGACATCGACATGACCCTCGCTGTCCCCTTCGCGCAGATAGGTACCGCTGACGCTGCCGGCGAGGTCGCGATTGGCAAACGCGAGATTGGCCGCCTTCACTTCCAGACGATTGCCGGCAACGGTCCATCCAAGCTGGGCCTCCAGCGTGTCGAACGCCAGCGGATAATGGAAGAGCGTCGGCGCATCGAGCAGCACCTCGCGAGCCTTGAGCGTCACGCTGCCGCCCTTCTCGGTCGCATCGACACTGCCACTGAGGCCCTCGACGCCCGGCCACTGAGGTCCCGGGCGCAGCGCGACCTCCTCAAAACGGCCAGCGACGTGGAACGCGCCGGGCCGCTCGAACGGTCCCGTCACGCTCAGGTTGACGTCGCGCCAGAGACCTTGGGCGTCGACCGCGACGAGGCCCTGACGGAACTCGTCGCCGATCGGCAGTCGGTCGGCGAGTGCGGTGAGCAGTGAGAGGTCGAGGACATTGGCGCGCAGCGCAAGGCGCTCCGCGGCGTTCCCTTCCGCCACGGTCTGCCGCAGCGTCAGGTCGAGCGGCTGCGGACTCGCGCCTTCCGGTGTCGAGAACGCGAGTGCCCGCGACGAGACCTCTAAGCCATTCGGCAGGCGCTTCCACCCCAGGCGGCCGTTCACATTCTGCAAGGCCAGTTCCGGCAAGTGCGAGTCCATGCGCGCAAGCACGTCGGCGAGTCGAAGATCTCCGGTGAACTGGTCTACCGCTCCGTTGGATACGTCGAGCCATGCGCGCAACGCACCGCTGCCCCGCGTCGGCATTGCCGACGATGGCAACCACTGTCGCCACAGGCCGAGATCGGTGTAGGCGAGCGCGACATAGACCACGCCATCCCAGTTCGCGAGGTCGGACAGGCGACGCCCGCGCAGATCACCGCGCACGTCGAGCGGCGAGGCGAGCTCAGGCGGCGGCAGGGCGCGCAGTCCGAAGCGATGACGCTGACCGCGGTTGTCCAGCCGGAAATCAACACCGGTCAGCTTGAGTTCGGGTGCGCCGAGCTTCTCGTCGAGCCAGATCACCGTCGCATCCAGCACGATGATCTGCCGGTGTCTCAGCAGCGAGTCCCCCAACGTTCCGTCGTCCTCGCCACCCGTGAGCGGCATGCCGGCCATCCAGAGAACGTCGTCGGCCGACCGGCGCAGAACCAGCGTCGGTCGATCGATCTCCAGCGCATGAAAGACGGGCTGCAGGAGCACAAGCGAGTGCCACGAGATCGTCGCGTGGACCTCATTCAACGCCAGTCCCATGCGTCCTGTTGGATCGGCGATGCGCAGGTCGGTGAAGTTGAGCTGCGGGCGCAGCCCGTTCCAGTCGGCATCGATGCGCTCGACCGTGACCGGGGCGCCAAGGGCGCGGCTCGCCATCGCCTCGATCTCGGGGCGGTAGCGGTCGATATCAGGCAACAGGTAGTAGCGCAGGCCGAGCACGATCGCGGCGAAGCCAAGACCGGCGACGAGGACTGCGATCGTTGCGAGCTTGTAGAGCCAGAGGCCACCGTGCTTCACCCAGTGGAGGCTGCGGAGAAGGGGCACTGGCTGGCTGCGGGAGTGAGGCGACTGGGGAGTAAAATGACGCGGTGCCGGATTCTACCGCGAACCTCTCCCCCGCAGCACCCGCCGCCCCACGCCTCGCAGCAAAGGATCTGCTCGCACTTGCGCGTCGTCACTCGCGCTATGTCGCTCGGGTGCTCGATGCCGAGCCACAACTCGCGACCGAGGTGGACCTGACGCGTCCTTTTTCGCGCGCCGCCATGCGCGACTACCTCGCTGCGCAGGCATCCTCGGACCGGGGTGCAGTGCACGCGCGACTACGCGCACTGCGCAAGCGCGTGATGCTCTGCCTGATCACGCGCGATCTCGGCGGCATTGCCGATCTGGCTGAGGTCGTCGCCACCACCACGGCGCTCGCCGACGAAACCATCACCTGCGCTGCCGCGTACGCTGCAAAGTCGCTGGAAGCGAGATATGGCGCTCCGATCGGAGAGGAATCCGGCGCGCCGATCGACATGATGGTCGTCGGCATGGGCAAGCTCGGCGGCTGCGAGCTCAACGCGTCGTCCGACGTCGATCTGGTGTTCGTCTATTTGGAGGAAGGCAACACGCGCGGACCGGTGCCGATCAGCAATCACGAGTACTTCACCCGCGTCGGTCGCGCCATCATCGCTGCGCTGAACGACTCGACCGCGGACGGCTATGTGTTCCGCGTCGACATGCGCCTGCGCCCTTACGGCGACAGCGGTCCGCTGGTCGTCAGCCTGCCGATGCTGGAGACCTACTTCATCGCGCAGGGTCGCGAATGGGAGCGCTATGCGTGGATCAAGGCGCGCGTCGTATGCGGCGATGGCGTGGCTGCGCTCGACTCCATCGCGCGGCCGTTCATCTACCGCCGCCACCTCGACTTCAACGCGGTCGGCTCCATGCGCGATCTGCACAGCCAGATCCGCCAGGAGGTGCGCCGCCGTGACCTGGGCGACAACATCAAGCTCGGCCCTGGCGGCATCCGCGAGATCGAGTTCCTCGCCCAGGTGTTTCAGCTCATCCGCGGCGGGCCGGTCGCGGCGCTGCGCATCCGCCCGACCCTCGCAGTGTTGCACGCGCTCGCCGCGCGTAATCTGCTCACGCTGGAATCGGTGCAAGAGATCGAAACCGCCTACGTGTTCCTGCGCAACCTTGAGCACCGGCTGCAGTATCTCGACGACCGCCAGACGCAGAAGCTGCCGACGAACGAGGTCGATCGCGAACTCATCGCCGAATCGATGGGCTACCCGCACTACGCGGGATTCCTCGACGCGCTCAACGAGCACCGCAGGCAGGTCACGCAGCACTTCGAGGATATTTTCGCCGATCAGGAACCGCTACCCGGGTCGCCCTCTTATGCAGCGATCTGGCGCAAGACCATCGCCGACGAAGACGCCATCGCGCTGCTTGCGCGGCAGGGGTTCGCCGACGCCCCGTCGATTCTCAAGCGGTTGCAGGAACTGCGGGGGGGTTGCGCTACAAGAGCCTCTCTTCCGCCGGCCAGGGGCGGCTCGATCGGCTGCTGCCACAGCTCGTGGACGAGGCGACGCGACATCCCGGCCCCGATACGACGCTCGAACGCATGCTGAAGCTGCTGGAGAGAATCGCCCAACGCAGCGCCTATCTGTCGCTGCTGCTCGAGTACCCGCAGGCCATCGAGCGCCTCGCCCAGCTGTGCTCGGCGAGTCCCTGGGCAGCGGACTACCTGGCGCGCTACCCCGTGCTTCTCGACGAGCTGCTCGACACGCGCATCCTCTACGCCACCCCCGATCGCGATGAGCTGGCCGCCGCGCTGCGCCTGCAGCTCGACGACCGAGCGGCGATACCGAGCGGCAGATGGAGACGCTGCGCCACTTCAAGCAAGCGCAGACCATCCATCTGGTCGCGCAGGACCTGGCCGGCACGCTGCCGCTCGAAACCCTGAGCGATCACCTGAGCGACCTCGCGTGCGTGATCCTCGCGGAAGTGCTGCGGCTCGCGTGGGAGGGACTGCAAACGCGCCATCGGCCGAGCCGCGGTTCGCGATCATCGGCTACGGCAAGCTCGGCGGCAAGGAGCTGGGCTACGCCTCCGACCTCGACATCATCTTTCTCTACGACGACGACGGCACCGGAAGCGCCCGAAACAGTACGCACGCCTGGCGCAGCGCATCAACGGCTGGCTCACGACGCATGACGCCCGGCGGCGTCCTCTACGAAACCGATCTGCGGCTGCGGCCCGACGGCGCGAGCGGACTGCTCGTCAGCTCCGTTCGAGGCGTTCGCGACTACCAGCGCAACAAGGCGTGGCCGTGGGAACACCAGGCGCTCACCCGCGCCCGCTTCGCCGCCGGTGACGCGCACTCGGCGAAGCGCTTCGAGCGACTGCGGGCACGAGATGCTGCGCACGCGCGCGAGCTCGCGTGCGCTGCGCGAGCGAAGTGGTCGCGATGCGCACTCAGATGCTCGAAGGCGCACCCCAATCGCGAGCAAGCTCTTCGATCTCAAGCACGACCGCGGCGGTCTCGTCGACGTCGAGTTCATCGTGCAGTTTCTGGTGCTGGGCTATGCCCGCGAGCACGCCGAGCTCACCGGCAACATCGGCAATCTGGCGTTGCTGAAGCTGGCCGCGCAACTCGGCCTGATCCGGGAACCGCTGGCGCTCGGCGCCTTCGAGGCCTACCGGGAGTTCCGTCAACTGCAGCACATGCTGCGGCTGCAGGGAGAGAAGTACGCGCGGGTGCCGCGGGAGAGCGTCGCAACCCACGTCGAGGCGGTGCTCGCCCTGTGGGACTGCGTCTTCAGAGCGACCGCTACGCCGGACGGCGCGCGAGCGGAGTGACGTTTGCGGGATACCCCTGGGCTTGTGCGTCGGCGGTAAGGCGTGCCATCAGTCGATAGACCGGGAGCGTCCCCTTGCCCTTGATCGGCAGCAGCTCCGGGCCCTCGAAACGGAACTGGTGCTTAAGCCGGCGCGCCGTGGCTTCATCGACGTTGATATCCCCCGCGCCTGCTTCGGAAGAAAGACGGCTGGAAACGTTAACGGTATCGCCCCAGAGATCGTAGATGAACTTCTTGCGCCCGATCACCCCCGCCACCACGGGACCGCTCGCAATGCCGATATGGATGCCCGAGCGCTCGCTGCCGAGCAAGGGATGGCGTCGGATGACTTCGCGCGCGTCGAGCGCCATGCCGAGCACCGCCGCACTGTAGCCTACATCCTCGCCGATCACCCCGCCGGCTACCATGTAGGCGTCGCCGATCGTCTTGATCTTCTCGACGTGATACTTCTCGGCCAGCGCGTCGAACGAAGAGAACACCTCGTTCAATAGCGTGACCACCTCGCTCGGCGGCAACTCGTCGGAGAGCCGGGTGAAATTCACGATGTCCGCAAACATCACCGTCGCGTCCGCGTAGCCATCCGCGATCGTGCTCTGATCGTCCTTGAGACGGTCCGCGATGGGCGCCGGCAGGATGTTCAGCAGCAGTCGTTCGGACTTGTCCCGTTCCACCTTCAGCAGATGGTGCTTGTCGTCGAGCTCCCACTTCAGGCGTGATTTCTCGCGTACGAACATGCTCATGATGAGATAGACAATGGTCGACATCGCCGCGAAGTTGAGCGCGAAGAACACGGCGATCGTGCGCAGCGGTACGCCCGACTCGGCGCCCGACGACAGGTAGTAGTCAAAGAAACCCGACACTCCCGTCAGCACGAGATAGGCGAAGAACCACGGAATCGACTCGCGCGGACCCTGGAAGACCATCACCCCCACCGGCGCCAGCAGCGCCCACAGCATCACGCCGCTGGAGGCGACGTAGCTGCCGATGCTCCACTGCATCACGAACGGCACGAACAGGAAGAGCGAGACCTGCGAGAAGCGGAAGAAGTCGAAGTTGCGGGTCTTCAGGTAGTGCACCAGGCTCACCGCCGAGATGACCTGGTAGCTCAGCGGCACCGCCACCGAGAACTTGATGCCCATTGCCCAGTAGATGAGCAACCAGATCATCGCTGCGAACGTCATCAGACCGCAGGCGAAGATGAGCAGCGTCTTGTTGAGCTTTTCCTCTTCGGTGTCGTTCTCCGAGATGATCTGCTCGGTGAGTCCGGCGAAGATGCTGCCGCGGAATGGCTTGCGCGCGGGATGTACGACGGGCGCGGGAACCGCTGCGGAGCGCGCCGCTGCCCCTATAATGCCGGCCTGTGGCCGTGACGTACGTGCCATCGATAACGCTAAGAGAAACTGAGTAGGGTCGGGATCAGCGGAATGCACGCGATGCTCGACCAGGCGCAAGACGCACGGATCTGAATCGCCGAGGGGGTCACCCCTTGTCGCCCGGGGGCTGATGCGCGGTTTGCGTCGCGTTGTCGCGCTGCTCCAGCTTGGATCCAGGTGCCATGTCGAAGCAAGTTCTGCTCCCATACCCTGCCGGTCGCGCGTGGGTCCTCGTTGCCCTCGCGCTTCTCCTCGCCGCCTGCGAGCGCGACGCCACGCCTCCGCCGGCGGACGCACCGCCTGCCCCTGTCGCGTCGCGGGCGAGCCTGCTGCATCTGCCGGACTTCACCACCCTTGTAGAAAAGCAGGGCGTGGCCGTGGTCAACGTCAGCACGACGCAGACCGGCCCGTTTGCCGCAAGCGGTATCCCGGGAGTGCCCGACGATCATCCGCTGCAGGATTATTTCCGGCGCACGCCGCCGGCCGAGCGCGAGGATCCGTCGAGCTCTCTCGGCTCCGGTTTCATCCTCAGCGAGGACGGCTACATCCTGACCAATGCCCACGTTCTGGACGGCGCTGACGAGGTCACGGTCCGTCTCACCGACAAACGTGAATTCACCGCCCGTGTGATCGGTGCCGACGCGCGCACGGACGTCGCTCTGCTGAAGATCGACGCGCAGCACCTGCCGACGGTGCGTATCGGCGATCCGTCTGCAGCTCAGGGTCGGCGAATGGGTCATCGCCATCGGCTCGCCGTTCGGCTTCGACAACAGCGTCACCGCGGGTATCGTGAGCGCGGTCGGGCGGGCGTTGCCGGACGAGAGCCTGGTACCGTTCATTCAGACCGATGTCGCGATCAACCCCGGCAACTCCGGCGGACCTCTCTTTGATCTCAAGGGCGAGGTGGTCGGCATCAACTCACAGATCTATAGTCGCACCGGCGGCTACATGGGCCTTTCCTTCGCCATCCCGATCGATCTCGCCATCAAGATCAGCGAAGAACTGCGAGCGAAGGGCAAGGTGACACGCGGCTGGCTCGGCGTGCAGATCCAGGACGTCACGCCGGAGCTCGCGGGTTCCTTCGACCTCGAAGCCCCGGCCGGCGCGCTCGTGGCCGAGATCGAAAACGGCAGTCCCGCATCTACCGTGGGGATCAGGTCGGGGGACGTCATCACCGCCTTCGGCGACAAGACGATCGGAAGCTCGGGCGAGCTGCCACCGCTGGTCGCCGCGACGGCCCCCGGTACCCAGATCCCGATCCAGTTCTGGCGCAAAGGCAAGAGCCGGCAGGTCACGGTCACCGTCGAGCAGATGGCCGAAGAGCGCCCGGCCGAGCGGCCGCAAGAGAACAGCGCGCCGCCCAATCGCCTGGGACTGGTTCTGAGCGAGCTGGACGAATCCGAGCGACGCGAACTCAACGTCAACTCCGGCCTCTTCGTCGAGAGCGCGGTCGGTGCCGCCGCGAAGGGCGGCATCCGTGAAGGCGACGTCGTGATGGCCGTCAATGACGAGCCGGTCTCGAGCCTGAGCGCTTTCAACAAGCTTCTCGCACTGCAGCCGCGTGACCGTGCGGTCGCGCTGCTGGTGCAGCGTGGAGGCCGTTCGCTGTTCGTCGCCGTGCGGCCCGATTCCTCACCCGGGGCTTGATCGCCCGCATTCCGCCCCCAGCTACCCATCGATGAAATACAAGGACTACTACGAAATCCTCGGCGTTGCCCGTGATGCGTCGGCCGACGACATAAAGAAGGTCTATCGCAAGCTCGCACGGAAATATCACCCCGACGTTTCCAAGGAAGCACAGGCCGAGGAGAAGTTCAAGGAGGTCGCGGAAGCGCTACGAGGTCTTGCGTGACACCGAGAAGCGCGCCGCCTACGACCGGCTCGGCCACTATCAGCCAGGGCAGCAGTTCGAACCTCCGCCCGGCTGGGATTCCCAGTTCCAGCAGGGATTTGGCGACGGCCGCGGCGAGTTCAAAGGGGGAGAATTCAGCGACTTCTTCCGCGACCTGTTCGGCGGCCGAGTTCGCGGCGGATCCGGGCGCTCGCACCGCTGGACGGCGCAGTTTCGCCATGCGCGGCCAGGACATCGAAGCGAAGGTAGAGGTCAACCTCGACGAAGCGGCAAGCGGAGTTGTCCGCGAGTTCGTCATGCGCGTCCCCGAGCGCCTGCCGGACGGGCACGTCCAGACGGCGGAGCGCAGGGTGAAGGTGCGCATTCCGAAAGGTGCGACCAGCGGCCAGAAGCTGCGCGTTCCCGGCAAGGGCAGCCCGGGCGCGGGCGGCGCAGCGTCCGGCGATCTCTATCTGACCGTGGAGTTCGCACCGCATCCGTTCCTGCGCGCCGACGAGCACGACCTGTACCTGGAGTTGCCGGTCGCCCCTTGGGAGGCGGCGCTCGGCGCCGAGGTGGAGATTCCCGACGCTTTCCGGGAAGGTGCGCCTGCGCATTCCAGCCGGTTCATCCTCGGGAGCAAAACTGCGGCTCACCGGCAAAGGTCTGCCCAGGCCGCACCATGGCCACGGGGACCTCTATTGCCTGCTCAGGATCGCGACCCCGCCCGCCCTGTCGCCGCGCGAACGGGAGCTCTTCGAGCAACTCAAAGAAGCGTCCGACTTCAACCCGCGCCGTGAGATCACGCGGAGCACACCATGACCGCCAACGAGGTCTTCGAAGGGACCCTGGTCTCCGTGGCTGAGTCCGCCTTGTCGCTGGACGAGTTGCTGCTCGCCTCCGGGCTCACCCGCGAAGAAGTGGAAACGCTGCTCGATTTCGGCGTCATCGAGCCGCGCGCCCGTCGCCACTGATCTTCCCGACGCAGGCCCTGCTGCGTGCGCGCACCGCGGCGCGCCTGCGCGCCCACTTCGAGCTCGAACGCTCCCGGCATGGCGCTCGCGGTCGACCTCCTGCAGCGCATGGAGGCGCTGGAAGCGCGCATTCGCCAGCTCGAGTGCCAGCTCCCCCGCTGACGCGCCCGCCATGAAGATGGAAAAGCAGACCCAGTTCAACATCTGGTACCTCATCCTCGCCACGCTCGCCGTGCTCTTCCTGCACGACCTGTGGGTGCAGATGCGCACGATCGAGCCTGTTCCCTACAGCCAGTTCCAGGATTTGCTCAAGGACGGCAAGGTGAAGGAGATCTCGATCACCAACAACTACATCCAGGGCGAGCTCAAGCAGCCGCTGCCGGATGGCCGCAGCAAGTTCGTCACGACGCGCGTGGACCCCGAACTGGCGAAGGATCTCGAGCAGTACGACGTCAAGTTCACCGGCGTGATCGAGAGCACCTTCCTGCGCGACCTCCTCGGCTGGGTCGTTCCGGCGCTGGTCTTCTTCGGCATCTGGATCTTCGTCATGCGCAAGTTCGCCGAGAAGCAGGGGCTCGGCGGCGGCTTCATGTCGATCGGCAAGAGCAAGGCCAAGGTCTACGTCGAGACCGACACCAAGGTGACCTTCGCCGACGTCGCCGGCGTCGACGAAGCGAAGGACGAGCTGCAGGAGATCGTCGAGCTTCCTCAAGAACCCGAAGGAGCTACGGCCGCCTCGGCGCCCGCATGCCGAAGGGCATCCTGCTGGTCGGCCCGCCGGGCACCGGCAAGACGCTGCTGGCGCGCGCCGTCGCCGGCGAGGCCGGCGTGCCATTCTTCTCGATCAGCGGCTCGGAGTTCGTCGAGATGTTCGTCGGCGTCGGCGCCGCCCGCGTTCGCGATCTCTTCGAGCAGGCGCGCGCAGAAGGCGCCGGCCATCATCTTCATCGACGAGCTGGACGCGCTCGGCCGCGCGCGCAGCGCGTTCCCGGCGTGGGCGGCCACGACGAGAAGGAGCAGACGCTGAACCAGCTGCTGGTCGAGATGGACGGCTTCGATCCGGCCCAGGGTCTGGTGCTGCTCGCCGCCACCAACCGGCCGGAGATCCTCGATCCGGCCCTGCTGCGTGCCGGCCGCTTCGACCGTCAGGTGCTGGTCGACCGGCCGGACAAGCAGGGTCGCATCCAGATCCTGGCAGGTGCACCTCAAGAAGGTGCAGCTCGCGGCCGACGTCGATGTCGAGAAGGTGGCCGCGCTGACGCCCGGCTTCTCCGGCGCCGATCTCGCCAACCTCGTGAACGAGGCGGCGCTGCTCGCCACCCGCCGCGGCGGCGACGCCGTCACGCTGGACGACTTCACGCAGGCGGTCGAGCGCATCGTCGCCGGCCTCGAGAAGAAGAACCGCCTGCTCAACCCGCGAGGAGCGGCGCGTCGTCGCCTACCACGAGATGGGCCACGCGCTGGTGGCGATGGCGCTGCCGGGGTCGCGATCCGGTGCACAAGGTCTCGATCATTCCGCGCGGCATCGGCGCGCTCGGCTACACGATCCAGCGGCCGACCGAGGACCGCTTCCTGATGACGCGCGAGGAGCTCGAGAACAAGATGGCGGTGCTGCTCGGCGGCCGCGCCGCCGAGCACATCGTGTTCGGTCATCTGTCGACCGGCGCCGCCGACGATCTGTCCAAGGTCACCGATATCGCCCGCAGCATGGTGACGCGCTACGGCATGGATGCGAAGCTCGGCCACGTCGCCTACGACGCCGAGCGCCCGTCCTTCCTCGGCGCCGCTGGCGCCATCCCCGCCGAGCGGAGCTACAGCGAGGAGACCGCGCGCGAGATCGACTGCGCGGTGCGTAACATCGTGGACGCGGCCTTCGACCGCACGGTCAGCGTTCTCGCGGAACGGCGGGATCTCCTCGAGCGCTGCGCGCTGGAACTGCTGCGCAAGGAAACGCTCAGCGAGAAGGATCTCGGGGCGCTGTGCGCCGGGGCTGTCGCCGCGTAATCCTTGGAGCGCCTGCCCCAAAGCGGCTAAAATCGGGGGTTTGGTATTCGGGGAGAAGTTTCCGTGTCGATGGCTGACCGCGATGGGTTCATCTGGTATGACGGCCACATGGTGCCGTGGCGCGAGGCCACGACGCATGTCCTCACCCACACCCTGCACTACGGAATGGGGGTCTTCGAGGGCGTACGCGCGTACAACACCGAGATCGGCACCGCCATCTTCCGCCTGCAGGAGCACACCGACCGCCTCTTCCGCTCCGCCCACATCTTCGGCATGAAGATGCCGTGGGACAAGGAAACGCTCGTCGAAGCGCAGCGGGCGGTCGTGCGCGAGAACCACCTCGAGAGCTGCTACATCCGCCCGATCGCGTTCTACGGATCCGAGGCGCTCGGCATCTCCGCGCGCACGCTGTCGACGCACGTGGCGGTGGCGGCCTGGCCGTGGGGAGCGTATCTCGGCAAGGAGGGACTGGAGAGGGGCATCCGCGTCAAGACCTCATCCTTCACGCGCCACCACGTGAACATCACCATGTGCAAGGCGAAGGCCGTCGGCAGCTACACCAATTCCATCCTGTCGCACCAGGAGGCGGTGCATGACGGCTACGACGAAGCCCTGCTGCTGGATGTCGATGGTTTCGTGGCAGAGGGTTCAGGTGAGAACGTCTTCATGGTGCGCAAGGGCGTGCTCTACACGCCCGACCTGACTTCGGCCCTGGAAGGCATCACGCGCGACACGATCGTGACGCTGGCGGCGGAGATCGGCGTGCCCGTGATCGAGAAGCGCATCACCCGCGACGAGGTCTATTGCGCCGACGAGGCTTTCTTCACCGGCACTGCGGCCGAGGTGACTCCGATCCGCGAACTGGACAACCGGACCATCGGCGCCGGGACGCGCGGCCCCATCACCACGCGCCTGCAGGCCCTGTTCTTCGACTGCGTGCATGGGCGCGCCGAGAATCATCGCGACTGGCTCTCGCCGGTGCAAACGGAGGTAACGACGCATGCAGAAAGAAAAGTCGGCTAACGCAAGCCGCGAGGTCGAGGTGACGGCAGACGATCTGCCGCTGCACTGTCCGATGCCGTGGATGATGCTGTGGAATGCGCACCCGCGTGTGTTCCTGGACATCACCGATACCGGCGAGGCGCTCTGTCCCTATTGCGGCACCCGCTATCGGCTGAAGGGCGGTGCGGTTGCGGGTCATCACTGACACCACGCAAAGCTTCGGGACATCGCACGCCCGTCCTCGCACGACCGTGTTCCCGTTATGAGTAAAACCCTGACCACCCGCGCGATCGCCTTCGACGCGTACGGAACGTTGTTCGACGTGCACTCCGTGCGTGAGCGCGCCGACACCCTGTTCCCGGGTCAGGGCGATGCGCTGTCGCAGCTGTGGCGATCGAAGCAGCTCGAATACACGTGGCTGCGTGCGATGTCTGACCGCTACGTCGACTTCTCGCGGGTGACGGAAGACGCGCTGAGCTATGCCGCCGAGCGGCTCGGCCTCGAACTTTCCGAAAGCGCCCGACTCGCCCTGCTCGACCAGTACCTGCGGCTTTCGGCATTTCCCGAAGTCGCCGACGTGCTGCGCAACCTCAAGGAATTGGGTCACGGGCTTTCGATTCTCTCCAACGGCAGCCCCGCGATGCTCGCGGCGCTCACGCGACATGCCGGACTGGACGACGTGTTCGATCATCTGCTGTCGGTCGATACGGTCAAGACCTACAAGACGAACTTCCGCGCCTACCAGCTCGCCACGCACGCCTTCAACCTGAGCCCGCGCGAGATCGTGTTCGTGTCCTCCAACGGCTGGGACGTCTCGGCCGGTTCGTGGTTCGGCTTCCGCACGTTCTGGGTGAACCGCGGCGGGCTGCCGCGCGAGCAACTGGGTGTGGCGCCGGACGCCGAAGGCTCGAGCCTGGCGGACCTGCCCGCCTTCGTCGCCGTACAACCCTGAGCCCCCTCGGGGTGACCGCGCCACCAGCCCGTCGTGTCCGTCCGCATCCTGATCGTTGCCCCGGCGTGGGTCGGTGACGCAGTTCTCGCGCAACCGCTGTTCGCGCGCCTTAAGCAGCATCACCCGGAGGTCGTCCTCACCGCGCTCGCGCCGCCATGGGTCCTGCCGGTGCTGCGACGCATGCCGGAAGTCGATGACGTCATCGAGAACCCGTTCGCGCACGGTGCGCTCGGCATGGGCGAACGCCGCCGCTTCGCGAAGACGCTGACCGGCCGCTACGATCACGCGATCGTCCTGCCCAATTCGTTCAAGTCGGCGCTCATCCCTTTCTTCGCCGGCATCGCGCTGCGTACCGGCTACATCGGCGAGGCACGCTTCGGCCTCCTCAACGATCGCCGGCGTCTCGACGAGAAGGCCCTGCCGCTCATGGTGGAGCGCTTCGCCGCCCTGGGCGAGGCCCCGGGCAAGGCGCTGGCGCGGCCGGTGCCGCCGCCGCGGCTGACCGTCGATGCATCCGCGCGCGACGCGACGCTGGCGCGGCTTGGGCTGCGAGCGGAGCGTCGCGTGATCGCGTTCTGCCCCGGTGCGGAATACGGCGTCGCGAAGCGCTGGCCAGTTGCCCACTACGCCGAACTCGCAGCGACCTTCGCGCACGAGGGGCGGCAGGTGTGGCTGCTGGGTTCACCCAAGGACGCCGCGGTCGGCGACGAAATCGTCCAGCAGTCGAACGACGGTTGCGTGAACCTGTGCGGGAAGACGCGCCTGGACGAAGCGGTCGACCTCATGTCCTGCGCCGCCTTCGTCGTCACCAACGACTCGGGCCTGATGCACGTCGCCGCCGCGCTGGACCGGCCGCTGGTCGCGATCTTCGGCTCGAGCAGCCCGCGCTTCACGCCGCCGCTGTCGGTGCGCGCACGGGTGGTCCGCCTGGATCTGCCGTGCAGCCCGTGCTTCAAGCGCGAGTGTCCGCTGCAACATTTCAGGTGCATGCTGGACCTCTCGCCCGCACGCCTGCGCGCCGAGATCGCCATTGCGGAAAAACCATGACCGTGACGATCTTCGCCACCCCAGAGGACGCCGAAGCCGCCTTCTACGAGGCGCTCGAGCGCGCCGACTTGGAGGCGATGATGAACGTCTGGGCAGAGGACGAGGACATCGTCTGCGTGCACCCGGCCGGCCCGCGGCTGACAGGATTCGAGTCGGTGCGCGAGTCGTGGCGCGAGATCTTCGCCGCCGGGCCGAACCTGCGTTTTCAGCTCACCGGGCAACAGTACCTGCGTGGCATGCGCATCGCCGTCCACAGTCTGCACGAGAACATCGCCCTTGCCGGTCAGTCGCAGCCGGTGAGCCCGATCGTCGCCACCAACATCTACATCCAGACCGATCGCGGCTGGCGCATGCTGGTGCATCACGCCTCGCCGGCGCTGCGGGACGTCGCGCGCGCCGAAGAAACACCGCCGACCGTGCTGCACTGATCAATGCGGCGCGAATCCGACGGACATCTGGCGACGGCCATCGCTGCAGCAGCGGCGGAACCCTACACGGCACCGCGCTGGCTGTGCGGCCCGCACCTGCAGACCATCTACCCTGCCCTGCTGCGCAAGCCCGCGACTGCCTATCGGCGAGAAATCTGGCAAACGCCGGATGGTGACCAGGTCGCCACGGACTGGATCGACGGCGCGCCCGGCGCCCCGCTGCTCGTGCTGTTCCACGGACTCGAGGGCAGTTCGCGCAGCCACTACGCGATCGCGCTCATGCGGGCGCTGGCGGCCCGCGGCTGGCGCGGTGTCGTCTATCACTTTCGCGGCTGCGGCGGCCTGCCGAATCGGCTGCCGCGCGCCTACCACTCCGGAGACACGGCGGAACTCGACTGGGTGCTGCCCCGCCTCAAGGCGGTGAGCGCCGGCGCGCCCCTCTACGCCGTTGGCGTCTCCCTCGGCGGCAACGTGCTACTCAAGTGGCTCGGCGAGCGCGGCCATGCTGCCGACCCGATCGTGGCGAGCGCCGCAGCGGTCTCCGCCCCGTTCGACCTCATGGCCTCCGGCGCTGCGCTGGAGCGCGGCTTCAACCGCCTCTACGCCCGCCTCTTTCTCGATTCGCTCAAGCCGAAGGTGCTCGGGATGCTCGAACGCCATCCCCCGCTCTGCGATCGCCGCCGTCTGCTGCAGGCGCGCACCCTGCGCGAGTTCGACGATGCCTTTACGGCGCCGGTGCATGGCTTCCGTGACGCGGATGACTACTGGACGCGGGCGAGCAGCAAGCCCTGGTTCACGCGCATCACGGTCCCTACACTCGTGCTGAACGCGCGCAACGACCCGTTCCTGCCGGAAGTGGCTCTGGCGCAAGCGAGCGAGGTTTCAGCGCACGTCACTCTCGAATACCCGGCGCAGGGCGGACACGTGGGATTCTGCACAGGGCCTTATCCGGCCCGGACCGGGTGGCTGCCACAGCGGCTGCTGGGGTTCTTCGGTACGCTGTCTTGATCTACCCTACCGATCCACGAAATGAGACTCGAAGACCTCCAGCCCAACGCCGCCATTCGGGGCATCCTTCCCGATGCGCTTGGTGACGGTCGTCAGCGTCCAGTGGTTCGGCTCCGAGGCGCTGGAGCTGACCTACAAGACGCCGTCCGGCAAGGTCGCCAACGAGCTGCTCTACCGCCACGACGAGCCGCGGCTTGAGATCGTCGAGCAGGGCCGCCCCTGGAGTTTCGACGGCGACGGTGCGCTGTTCCGGCTGGTGTCCGAAGCGCAGCGCATCCGGCTCGCGCATCTGTTCGATCCGGTGCTGGCCGTGCACACCTCCGTCGTCGATCCGCTGCCGCACCAGATCACCGCCGTGTACGAGCACATGCTTCCGCGCCAGCCCTTGCGCTTCCTGCTCGCCGACGACCCCGGCGCCGGCAAGACCATCATGGCCGGGCTGCTCATCAAGGAGCTGATCGCACGCGGCGACCTGCAACGTTGCCTCGTCGTCTGCCCCGGCAGCCTGGCGGAGCAGTGGCAGGACGAGCTCTTCCGTCGCTTCCATCTGCCGTTCGAGATCCTCACCAACGACAAGCTGGAAGCGGCGCGCACCGGCAACTGGTTCCTCGAAACCAATCTCATCATTGCCCGGCTCGACAAGCTCTCGCGCAACGAGGACGTGCAGCTGAAGCTCCAGGCGCCCGACTGCCGCTGGGACCTGGTGGTGTGCGACGAAGCCCACAAGATGTCGGCCACCGTGTTTGGCGGCGAAACCAAGTACACCAAGCGCTACCGACTCGGCCAGCTGCTCTCGACGCTCACGCGGCACTTCCTGCTCATGACGGCCACGCCGCACAACGGCAAGGAAGCCGACTTCCAGCTCTTCATGGCGCTGCTCGACGGCGACCGCTTCGAGGGGCGCTATCGCGATGGCGTCCATGCGACGGATGTCTCCGACCTGATGCGTCGGATGGTCAAGGAGAGCCTGCTCAAGTTCGACGGCACGCCGCTCTTCCCGGAGCGCATTGCCTACACGGTGCCCTACAAGCTCTCGGACGCCGAGGCGCATCTCTACCGGATCGTCACCGACTATGTGCGTGAAGAATTCAACCGCGCCGAGGCGCTGGAGAACGACAAGCGCGCCGGCACCGTCGGTTTTGCGCTGACCATCCTGCAGCGGCGGCTGGCGTCCTCGCCCGAAGCCATCTATCAATCGCTCCGCCGTCGCCGCGAACGGCTCGAAAGCCGACTGCGCGAGCTGGAGCTCCTTCAGCGCGGAGGTCAAGTCGGCTCCGTCATTCCCGCAACTTTGCCGACTCTCGATAGCGAAGATGTCGAGGACCTGGAAGAAGCCCCCGACAACGAAGTGGAAGCGGCCGAGGAAGAGATCCTCGACCAGGCAACCGCCGCGCGCTCCATCGCCGAACTGCGCATCGAGATCGAGACGCTGAAGGGACTGGAGGCCCAGGCGCTGTCGGTGCGACGGAGCGGCACCGATACCAAATGGCGCGAGCTGGCGAGCCTTCTGAGTGAGATTTTCACTCCAGCGGGATTGGCGAGCACACCCGCTGCGGGCCACCACATTGCCGAGCCCGATGCGCCTTACGGTGCCGGCAAGATCCCGCCGCCCCGGCCGTCACCGCGCCAGAAGCTCGTGATCTTCACCGAGCACCGCGACACCCTCAATTACCTCGAGCAGCGCGTGACCACGCTGCTCGGACGCAAGGAGACCGTGGTCATCATCCACGGCGGCATCGGCCGCGATGAACGCCTGAAGGTCCAGGAATCCTTCAGGCACGACCCCGAGGTCCAGGTGCTGCTCGCCACCGACGCTGCCGGCGAAGGCATCAACCTCCAGCGCGCCCACCTGATGGTCAACTACGACCTGCCCTGGAACCCGAACCGCATCGAGCAGCGCTTCGGCCGCATCCACCGCATCGGCCAGACCGAGGTCTGCCACCTGTGGAATCTGGTGGCCGAGGAAACACGCGAGGGCGATGTCTATCGCAAGCTGCTGGAAAAGCTCGAACAAGCCCGCCAGGCGCTGGGGGGCAGGTCTTCGACGTGCTCGGCAGGATCCAGTTCGAGGGCAAGTCCCTGCGCGAACTGTTGATCGAGGCGGTCCGCTACGGCGAAAGGCCGGAGGTCCAGGCGTTCCTCACCACCGTGCTCGATATCGCGCTCGACCGCGGTCACCTGCAAACGCTGCTCGAAGAGCGCGTGCTCGCCCACGACGCCATGGACGCAAGCAAAGTCCAGCGTATCCGCGCGGACATGGAACGCGCCGACGCGCGCCGTCTGCAACCCCACTACGTCGAATCGTTCTTTCACGAAGCCTTCAAGCTTCTCGGCGGCAGCGCCAAGCAACGGGAAGCGCGGCGGTACGAAATCACCCATGTGCCGGCCCCGGTCCGCAACCGCGACCGCCTCATCGGTATCGGCGAACCCGTGCTGCCGCGCTACGAACGCATCGCCTTCGAGAAGGCCCTGGTTGCGCCTCAAGGCCAACCGCTGGCCGCCTTCGTCTGCCCGGGCCACCCGCTGCTCGACGCTGTCATCGATCTCACCCTGGAGCGCAACCGCGACCTGCTGAAGCGCGGCACCGTGCTGGTCGACGAGCGCGACTCCGGCACCTCGCCGCGCGTGCTGTTCTATCTGGAGCACGCCATTCAGGACGCGGGCGTCACGCGCACTGGCGAGCGCCGCGTCGTCTCCAAGCGCATGCTCTACGTCGAGATGGATGCGAGCGGCGCCGTCCGCAACGTCCAGTACGCGCCCTATCTCGACTACCGTCCCTTGGCCGCCGAAGAACCCGCGTGCGAGGCCATCCTCGATCGAGCCGAGTGCCAGTGGATCAACCCGCGATCTGGAGCAGAAGGCGCAGGGTTACGCCATCGCCAACGTCGTGCCGGAACACCTGGCCGAAGTGCGCGGCCGCAAGCTCGAACTGGTGGCCAAGACCGAAGCGGCGGTGAAGGATCGGCTGACCAAGGAGATTGCCTATTGGGATCACCGGGCGCAGGAGCTCAAGCTCCAGGAACAGGCCGGCAGACCCAACGCCAAGCTCAACTCCGACGAAGCCCGCAAGCGTGCCGACCTCCTGCAGGGTCGTCTCCAGAAGCGACTGGAAGAACTGAAGCTCGAAGCCCAGCTCTCGCCGCTGCCGCCGGTGGTCCTGGGCGGGCTGCTGGTTGTGCCCATCGGCTTGATCAACGCCATGACCGGACGGGCAGCTCGCGGCACCCGCGACCCCGGCGGATACGCAGGCCAGCGCCGCCCGCGCCCGCGCCATCGTCATGGAGGTCGAGCGCAGCCTGGGCTTCGAGCCGATCGACCGCGAATTCGAGAAGCTCGGCTACGACATCGAGAGCGCCATCCCCGGCACCGGACGACTGCGCTTCATCGAGGTCAAGGGGCGGGTCTCGGGCGCGGACACGATCACCGTGACAAAGAACGAGATCCTCTACTCGCTCAACAAGCCCGAGGACTTCATCCTGGCCATCGTCGAATTCATCGACGGCGAGACCCACAAGGTGCACTACGTGCGGCAGCCGTTCCAGCGCGAGCCGGACTTCGGCGTGACGAGCGTGAACTACGATTTCGCGGAATTGCTGGCGCGCGCGTGCGAGCGGCCAGGATGAGACTTGAACCTCTCCACGAGTGGCAGCTTGCCTCAATCCGATGACAGCATATACGCTGTCACCGTGATACCGGTCGTCCTCGACACCAATGTTTTCGTCGCCGCGCTCAGGTCTGCCGGCGGGGCGTCGCGTCAGGTATTGCGACGGGTGCTCGAGGGCCACTTCCAGCCTTTGTTCGGCAACGCGCTTTGGCTGGCAGTACCAGGAACTGCCTGGCCCGGCCAGTATGGGGAGAGGAAACGACTCCCGAAGAGCGCGAGCCAGGTGCTGCCGACCCTGGCCCACCGGGACGCTGGGTCAGGGTCTATTACGGTTGGCGCCCCAATCTGCCGGACGAGGCGGACAACCACTTGATCGAGTTGGCGTTGGCGGGCAGCGCCGTTGCCGATCGTAACGCACAACGTGCGCGATCTGCGTGGGGGCGGACTGCGCCTGGGCACAACTTCGCGTGCGGACACCGGCAGAGATCCTCGAGGACCACCCATGAGCACCTTGACTATCCGTTTGCCCGACGACACCGCCGAACGCCTCAAAGCGCTCGCCCGCAGCCGGGGATTGAGCATGAACAAGCTGGTCGAAGAACTGAGCACCCAGGCTGCTCTCCGACGTGGGACACCGAGAACTATTTCCGGGCTCTGCGGCGACCGGCGATTGCAACAGGCGCTGGCCATCCTCGACCGGCTGGATGGCGAAGACCGCATGCGAGCCGTTGAGACATCGAAGGCGCTGCCCAGCGAGGAAGAATGATCGTCCAAGAAGAAGCTCATCGAAGTCGCCCTCCCGCTCGAAGCCATCAACAAGGCCAGCGCGCGGGAGAAGTCCATCCGCCACGGGCACCCGAGCACGCTGCACCTGTGGTGGGCGCGGCGGCCGCTGGCGGCGGCGCGGGCGGTGATCTTCGCGCAGATGGTGGACGACCCCTCGGCGCACCCCGATCTTTTCCCGACCGAGAAGGCGCAGGAGAAGGAGCGGCAGCGCCTCTTCCGCATCATCGAGGAGCTGGTGAAGTGGGAGAACACCACCAACGAGGCGGTGCTGCAGGCGGCGCGCGACGAGATCTGGCAGAGCTGGCGGTGCACGCTGCGCCGAGAACTGCCGACCATCCGCGGGCGAAAGAATTGTTCGACCGGTTCAAGCTGCCCCTACCTTCCGACCCGGTTTTCCGACGGAGGTGCGTGCCGCTGGAGGCGCAGCGGCTGGCGGTTCCGCGCCCTTTACCAATCTGCCCGTCCGGTCTTGATCAACAAGCGACCATACATTCCGCCGGCGGTTTTCCGTGAAGTCTCCTCGTCCAGCTGCATAAGCTTCCCGGGAGACGGGATTCGGATGACAAGAACGCGTCGTCTCTCGATTTGAATGGTCTGACACGAATCGGTGAACGGCTATGGCGCGACGTCATGGATCGGCAGCGCGAAGGTCGCTTACGCAAGTTAAAGACGGAGGAGTATCGGCTGACTGCCCAAGCTTCTGAGATTCGGAACGGAAGCATACAAGAGACAATGCGCAATTACGGGGGCAATCAACTCTGCCAGTTTTGGAGGCCGCACATATCAAGCCATTTGCACAGAGCGGCGTGAACAATACGTTCAACGGGTTATTGCTGCGATCAGACTTCCATAAGCTGTTTGACATCGGCTTGGTGACCGTCACGCCCGACCTGCGCATTGAAGTCAGCCAGAGAATCAGGGAAGAGTGGTTTAATGGGAGAAATTATTACAGGCTTCATGGTCAGCGCATTGCCGTTGTGCCGGACAGCTTTTTGGATTGTCCTAGGTCGGATCTTCTTCAATGGCATAACGAGAATATTTACGTCGGGTAATCTGGACTGAGTGTCAATTATGATATCTGCGGAGACGCTAGAAAAACTCCTGAAGTTCAGGAGGGATCGGGAACTGGGAGCAATTTCACACCTTCAAGAATCTCGCGGTGTCCATTACGCTCGAAGCCGCGGAGCTATTGGAGCACGTTCAGTGGACTGCAGATGGTCAGGTTTTCGATACGATGACGCAAGAAATATAGACGAGGTTTCAGCCGAGATGGCTGACATCGCGATTTATCTTAGCTACATGGCCTATGATCTAGGCGTTGACCTGGAACATGCGGTACAAAAAAAGCTGCTGATCAACGAGGCAAAATATCCACTGGAGAAAGCTAAAGGAACAGCGCTAAAGTACGATCAAATATTGTGATTGCGCGGCTCAGGTATTCGAACCCGGGCGTTCGCTTTTTGAGCCATCAAATCGCGAGGTCATACAGCGCAGGGAGGCGGAACGGCGGGTTGGGTGCCGACAGCCGCTGGGCGCTCACCTGGTTCGAGCAGTCGGGCTTCGCCGAGGGCGAGTACGGCGTGGCCGAGACACTCGCCACAGCACGGAACACCAGCGTCGCCGGAATGAAGGAGGCAGGTATCGTGGCCTCGAAAGGCGGTAGGGTCCGGCTGCTCAAACCGGACGAGCTGCCGGAGGACTGGGACCCCTCGACCGATACGCGCTTGACCGCGTGGGAGATGGTCCACCACCTGATCCGCGTCCTCACCAGCGGCGGCGAGCGTGGCGCGGCAGAACTGGTCGCGAAGCTCGGCACAAAGGCCGAGATCGCTCGCGAACTGGCCTACCGGCTCTACACGCTCTGCGAGCGCAAGAAGCGCGCGGCCGACGCGCTCTCCTACAATGCCCTGGTGCAGAGCTGGCCGGAGATTGTGCGGCTGGCGGGCGAACCCGGCAGCGGCGCCGAGCCGGCCCAGGCCGAACTGCTGTAAGGAGGAGCACCCATGCACCCCAGCCTGAACATCGACGACGCGACCCTGGCGCGCTTCTGCGAGACGCACCACATCCGCCGCCTGTCGCTGTTCGGCTCGCAATTGAAGGGCACGGCGGGACCGGACAGCGACATCGACCTGCTGGTGGAGTTCGAGCCCGAGCACATCCCCGGTCTGCTCGGCATCGCGGCCGATGGAGATCGAGTTGTCCGCGCTTGCTGGGCACGAAGGTCGATCTGCGCACGGCGGGAGACCTTATCGCGCTATTTCCGCGACGAGGTGGTGCGCACAGCGGAGGTGCAGTATGCGGGATGAGGACCGCGTGCGCGTGCGGCACATGATCGAGTCGGCCGAGGCAGCGCTTCGCTTCGTGGCGGGCCGCACGCGGCGAGATCTGGACACCGATGAGATGCTCCTGTTTGCCGTCGTCCGCGCGGTCGAGGTCCTCGGCGAGGCAGCCAGCAAGGTCACCTTGGAGACGCGGGCCGCGCACGTCGACATCCCTTGGTCCGCGATCGTCGGCATGCGCAATCGGCTGGTGCACGCCTATTTCGACATCGACCGCTGACGTCGTCTGGACCGCAGCAACGAAGGAAATCCCCGCGCTGCTGCCGCGATTGCAGGCGCTGGCGCCGAGCCGCTGATCTCACGGGCGACCACATGGCCGATCACCAACCACGAACGCGTCGGCAAGGCACTGGATCTGTTGCGCGCAGGTCTCGCCCCCTTCGTGGAGCGCGAGCTGAAGGCCAAACTCGGGAAGGACTGGGCGTTCGAACTGCGAGACCTGCTGTCCGACACCCGACTCGGTGCCGGCAACAACGGCGCGCTCAACGACATCGCCGTGCTGCTCGTGGTGATGGATCGCAAGTGGGGGGACGTATTCCGGCTGGTCCTGGGCAGGAGCGAGCGCAGCCTCGTCAACGAGCTGATCGCCGCGCGCAACCGCTGGGCGCATCAGGAAGCCTTCTCCAGCGACGACGCCTACCGGGCGCTGGATTCGGCCGGGCGACTGCTCGCTGCGGTCTCTGCATCGCAGGCGGACGATGTCGAGAAGATGAAGATGGAGCTGCTGCGCGTTCGCTTCGACGAACAGGCACGCGGCGAAAAGCGCAAGAGCGCCGGTACGGCGATCGAGAGCGCGGCGACGGGCACGCTCAAGCCGTGGCGCGAGGTCGTCACGCCGCACGCGGACGTGGCGAGCGGGCGCTACCAGCAGGCGGAGTTCGCCGCCGACCTGTGGCAGGTGCACCTCGGTGAAGGTAGCGACGAGTACCGCAAACCCGCAGAGTTCTTCCGCCGGACCTTTCTCACCGAGAGCCTGAAGCGGCTGCTGGTGGGCGCGGTGCAACGGCTCTCCGGCCGAGGCGGTGATCCGGTGGTCCAGCTGCAGACCAACTTCGGCGGCGGCAAGACGCACTCGATGCTGGCGCTCTATCACCTGTTCTCGGGCGTGAATCCGAGCGATCTGGCAGGTGTCGACGCGGTGCTGGCCGAGGCTGGTGTGAAGAGCCTCGCCAAGGCCCGGCGCGTGGTGCTGGTCGGGAACAAGATCTCGCCCGGCAACCCGGTGACCAAGCCCGACGGCACCGTCGTGCGCACGCTCTGGGGCGAGCTCGCCTATCAGCTCGGCGGCAAGAAGGGCTACTCGCGCATCGCCCAGGACGACGAGAAGGCGACCAGCCCCGGCGACGTGCTGCGAGAACTGTTCGTCGAATACGGTCCCTGCCTCGTGCTGATCGACGAGTGGGTCGCCTACGCTCGCCAGCTTCACGATCAGAGCGATCTGCCCGCCGGCAGCTTCGAGACCATGTTCACGTTCGCGCAGGCGTTGACGGAATCGGCGAAGCTCGCTGGCAACTGCCTGCTCGTAATCTCTCTACCCGCTTCGGACACCCGTGGTTCGCCGCACACGCAGACCGATGACGTGGAAGTGGGTGGCATCCGCGGGCGGGAGGCGCTCGACCGGCTGCGCAACGTGGTGGGCAGGATCGACTCGTCTTGGCGTCCGGCAACCGCGGAGGAAGGCTTCGAGATCGTGCGGCGGCGGCTCTTCGAGCCGCTCGCTGGCGAGCAGTTCAAGCACCGCGACGTGACCGCTCGCGCCTTCGCGGACCTCTATCACGCGCAAGCCGCAGAGTTCCCGCCCGAGTGCAAAGGCACCGACTACGAGAAGCGCATCCAGGCTGCGTACCCGATCCACCCCGAGATTTTTGACCGGCTCTACGAGGACTGGTCCACGCTGGTGAAATTCCAGCGCACGCGTGGCGTGCTGCGGCTGATGGCGGCGGTGATCCACAGTCTGTGGGAGAAGGGTGACCGCAACCCCCTGATCCTGCCCTCGACGGTTCCGATCGACGACGCGCGCGTACAGTTTGAGCTGACGCGGTATCTCTCGGACAACTGGGTGCCGATCATCGAGCGCGACGTGGACGGCCCCAGCTCGCTGCCGCTGAAGCTCGACGCCGAGATTCCGAACCTCGGCAAGCTGCACGCGACGCGGCGCGTCGCCCGCACGATCTACCTCGGTTCAGCACCGACCGCGGATGCCGCGCATCGGGGTCTCGAGGATCGGCGCGTAAAGCTCGGCTGCGTGATGCCGGGCGAGTCGCCCGCTGTGTTCGGAGACGCGCTGCGCCGGCTGGCCGCGGTGGCGACCTACCTCTACCAGGACGGCCCACGCGCCTGGTATGCGACTCAGCCCACGGTCACCAAGCTTGCGGAAGATCGCGCCGAGCAGTTCAAGCGTGATCCCGACAAGGTGGCCAGCGAGTTGGACGCCCGGCTGCGCGCCGACCTCAGAAAGTCCGGCGGTTTCTCAAGGATTCACCCTCTCCCGCGATCCGGCGCCGATGTGCCGGACGACTTCGACGCACGCCTAGTGGTGCTGCCGGCGGAGCATCCGTATAGCAAGGAGCCGGGCAGCGCGGCCGAGTTGGCGGCCAAGGCCATCCTGGAGTCGCGGGGCAATACGCCGCGCCTGTACCGGAACACCCTCGGTGTTCCTTGCGGCGGATCGCGTGCGGTTACAGGACCTCGACGAGGCGGTGCGCAAATATCTCGCGTGGTCGTCGATTCTGCTGGAGAAGGAGTCGCTCAACCTCGATGAGCATCAGAGGCGGCAAGCGGAGACGCAGAAACAGGCCGCAGACGGCGCGGTGAACGCGCGGCTGCCCGAAACTTACCAGTGGCTGCTGGCGCCGGAGCAGAAGAAGCCGCAGTCAGCGGTGGAGTGGCAGGCGGTGCGCCTCTCCGGCAGCGATGCGCTTGCAGTGCGAGCGAGCAAGAAGCTACGGAGCGACGAGTCGCTGGTGATGAGCCTCGGCTCCACGATTCTGCGCAAGCATCTCGACGACGTGCCTCTCTGGCGCGGCGACCACGTTGCGTTGAAGCAACTGGTCGACGACTTCGCGCGCTACCTGTACCTGCCGCGGCTCGCGGGACCGGAGGTGCTGGTGCAGGCGATACGGGACGGCGTGGCACTCCTCACGTGGCGGTCCGATACCTTTGCGTACGCCGAGAGCTACGACGAAGCAGCGGGCAGATACCGTGGCCTGCGTGGTGGTCAGATGGTCAACGTGTCTTCCGAGAGCGCCGCGCTACTGGTGAAGCCAGATGTCGCCCGACTGCAGATGGACTTGGAGGTCCCGGCGGCAGCGTCGGCGCACGTTTCGTCAGAGACACCAACGAGCGCACCGAGCGAGCCCGAAACGGCGCCAGCGACTGTTGCGCGCCCCCGGCGCTTTCACGGCTCGGTGACGCTGAATGCCGCCCGCGTAGGGCGCGATGCCGGTCGGATCGCCGAGGAAGTCATCGCACATCTCGCCGGTCTGGTCGGGGTCGAGGTGTCGGTTACGCTGGAGATCCAAGCCGAGGTTCCGTCCGGCGCTCCCGAGAACGTCGTGCGCACAGTGACCGAGAACTGCCGGACGCTCAAGTTCGCGGATCATGGATTCGAGAAGGAATAGCCTGGGCCCAGGCTCGCGACGCCGTTTCTTCTCCTCAGAACTGATAGACCACGCTCAGCCCGACCAGGTAATTGCGGGTCGGGGACGGATAGTAGTAACGGCCGTTCGCGTCACCGACGCTCGACCGCGCCAACGTACTCCTTGTCGAAGATGTTGTTGACGCGCAAGAACTGGCGCAAGGTCCACGGACCGGATTGCTGCTGCAGCCCCGCCCACCAGTTGGCGAGCGCATAGCTCGCAGCGGCCTCGCTGTTGAGATCGTTCACGTAGACGTTGCCGTTCCAGATCGCCTCCACGGCGGTGGTGAGACCGAACGGCGCGTAACGCCAGGTGAGCGACCCGAACAGGTTGTATTCCGGCACGCCGGGCACGCGGTTGCCCGACTGCACGAGGGCCACGTTGGTGGCGGTGGCGGGAATGCACGGCGCCGGACCCGCGCAGGTGATGAAGTCGCCGCTGAATTCGGCGTTGAGGTAAGTGGCCGCCAGATAGCCGTTGAAGCCGGCGCCGAAATCGCTGTCGACCATGAAGCTCGGCGCCCTTGCGGGTGGTGCCGGAGGCGTTCTGATACGCCGCGCGACCGCCGACGTTGCGGGCGATCACGATCTCGTTGCTGGAATCGATGTAGAAGAGCGCCAGGTTCACGCGCGTGCCGGCACCGACGAATGCCTTCGCGCCGATCTCGTACTGGTTGCTCAGCGTCGGCTGGAGATTGAAGTTGAGCCCTGTGCTGCCATCGGGCCGGTAGGCCAGTTCGATGAAGGTCGGCGTCTCGAAGCTCCGCCCCGCGTTCGCGTACAGGTTGACGGCCGAGGTCAACTGGTAGAGCAGACCGCCGACCGGGGTCCACGCCGAATAGGTGGCGCTGCCGCTGTCGTTCGGATTGCGCTGCGCCGGACCGGGCCCGACGATCGTCGTAGTCCCGCTGCAGGGCGTGCCGACGATCACGCAGATGAACTTGTCGCGCGAATCGAAGCGCACCTCGCTGTAGCGGATGCCGGCGCTCGCGTTCCAGCGCGGCAGGAACTGCCATTCACCTTGGAGATAGGCGCCGATGTTGTCGACCGTGTTGTCCTCGTTGCGCTTGAGTGCGCCGATCTCGCCCAGGTTGTTGCGATAACCCTGACGCGCGTCGCTGGCGGTGTCGTAGTCGACCCCTGAAGTGAGGGTGAGCGGCCCGTCGAAGAACGGCTGCACGTGTGTCCAGCGCAGGCTACCGCCGCCGAAGTCTCGATCGAAGGTCGACACGCCGCCCGAGTTGCGGATGTCGTTCTGATTCACGAGCGGGATCGCCAGATACTGTGCGTTGCTGCGCGTGCCGTAGTAGCCCATGACGCGCAGCGTGTCCTCGTCGGTGACCCGGTTGTCGTAGATCAGTCCGACCTGGCTGTTTCGCAGCGTGCGTCGCGTGTCGAAGAGCTTCGCCGCGGCATCGGCCTGGCGCGGATTGCGCGCCACCTGCTGCGCAGTGAGCCCGAGCGGGTCCTCGGCGTTCGGCTGGTCGAAGATGTTGGCGACCAGCGTGAAGGCGGAGCGATCGTCGAGCGTGTAGACGAACTTGCCGTTGACCTGCGTCTTCTCCGCCGCGCTCTGCTCGCGGTAGCCGTTGGTGGTGAAGTAGGTGGTGTTGACGACATAGTTGAGCGGCCCGCCCTGGCCGCCGAACTTGAAGCCGTAGCGCTGCGTGTCGTAGCTGCCGAAGGTGAAGCTTGGAGTCATGATCGGTTGCGCCGGCCCGGGCTCGGTGAATATCTGTACGACACCGCCCGAGTGATTGCCGTAGAGCGCCGAGAACGCTCCGCGCAGTACCTCGATGCGCTCGGCCGAGCCCAGGTCGAAGATGCCGGGACTGCCCTGCCCGTCCGGGGAACTCGCCGGGATGCCATCGGCCAGGAGGCGGATGCCGCGCGTGCCGAACTGCGAGCGTGCGCCGAAGCCGCGAATGCTGATCTGCTGTTCCTGGGCGAAATTGTCGCGGTTCTGGACGAAGGTGCCTGGGGCCCGATTCAGCACCTCTGAGACGTTCACGTCGAGCTTGCCGCGGTCGATGTCGGCCTGCGGAATCGAGTCGATCGACATCGGCAGGTCGAAGCTGCGTGCTTCGGTGCGCGTGCCGGTGACCACCACCGGCGATGACTCGACGGCGTCGTCGGCTGCACCAGGTGCTGCAACGACGGACACCACGGCACCCAGAATGGCTCGGACCGACCGCCGCCGGCGCACCGATACCCTTCCCCTTCCCTCTTCTTCTTTCATCTTGTCACCCCTCGCTGCGTCCTCTGGCGGGACGTCAACCCACAAAAAAAAGCTGCCCGTGGGCAGCCCTCTACAAGTCAAACAAATTCAGCGATTGCAGATGTACATCGTCACTTCGAAGCCGAAGCGAAGGTCCGTGTAGGCGGGGGTCGTCCAAGCCATGGTTGTCTCCTGGAAAATGGTCGGTTGTTTAGCGGTTGGCAATGTACATCGTGACTTCGAAGCCAAAGCGCAGATCGGTAAACGCGGGGGTGGTCCAGGCCATTTCTTTCTCCTAGGTGGTGGATTCAACAAGCTAGACACTTGTGACGCTTGCAGTATGGCGTCGCCTGCGCCAGGAAAACAGGGAAAATCCTGCAAAGCTGCCTCATGATTTTCATGAGATTTGCGGGGGTGCGGCCGGCTCAAGGTTCGATGAGACGATTGCGCACCGCGATGATGGCGAGATCCGCCTGGTTCGAAGCAGCGAGCTTCTGCTTGATGTTGTACAGATGAGTGCCGACAGTGCGCGGCGACAGGTGCAGCACCTCCGCGATCTCCGCCACCGAGTCGCCGCGCGCGAGCGCGAGAAACACCTTGAACTCCTTGTCGGAAAGCACTTCCACCGGATTGCGGTCACCCGAGATCTGCTGCACTGCCATCTGCTGCGCCAGTGCCGGCTCGATGAAGGTCTTGCGCTGGTAGACCTGCCGGATGGCCTGGATCAGCTCCTCGGCCGCGCTGCGCTTCGAGAGATAGCCAAGCGCGCCGGCCTTGAGCGCGCGCCGCGGATGCATCGTGTCCTCGTGCGCGGAGAGGACCAGCACGCGCGCCTCCGGATCCTTGGCGAGCAGCCGCGTCAGCGTCTCCAGCCCGCCGATGCCGGGCATCGAGATGTCCAGCACGAGGACGTCCGGTTTCACCTCCGAATAGGCTTTGAGAGCATCCTCGCCGCACTCGGCCTCGGCCACCACCTTGAGATCGGGGCTGCCCTCTATCAGCAGCCGAAAGCCCATTCGCACGACGGCGTGATCGTCCACCAGCATGATGCGGATCGCGACCGTGCTCATGCGCTCGCTCCTGCGGCAGCCGGTTGCGTCACCGGTAACGTCACGCGGACGCGCACCCCTTTGCCTGCCGCACCCTCGAGGACAAAGCTGCCGGAGAGCGCCTGCACGCGCTCGCGCATGCCCAGGATGCCGTAACCCGGCTTCGCCTCGGCGCCCGCATCACCCAGTCCCCTGCCGTTGTCTCGCACCTCGATCTCCAGCCGGTCTCCTGCCTGATCCGCGACGCGCGTGACGCTCACCTCGGCACGGCTTGCCCCCGCGTGCCGCAGTACATTCGTGAGCGACTCCTGAACGATGCGGTAGGCGTTGATGTTGAGCGCCTCGCCGAGCTGGTCGAGCGCGCCACGCGTCTCCAGACTGAGCTCGATCTCCGGGTGCTGGAACTGCAGGGCAGAAACGGCCTCCTGCAGCGTCTCGGAGAGGCCCAGATTGTCTAGCTCGCTCGGCCGCAGCTGACGCACGATCCCGTGCATGGCATCGTACAGCCGCCCCGCCACCTGCACGATCATTTTGCTGCTGTCGTGGATCTCCGGCGCGCTGTCGCGACTGCGATTGGCGATCGAAGCGCCGATGGTTTTGATCGCGGTGACACACTGCCCGAGTTCATCGTGCAGTTCGCGCGCCAAGCTGCGCCGCTCTTCCTCGACGTGCTTCTGGATGAGCTGTGTCAGCTCGCGGTTCTGGCGCAGCGCCCGCTCGGTTTCGACCGCACGCTTGTGCTCGGTGATGTCGCGCAGGCTGACGATACTGCCGATCACCTCAGTGCGCTGCGGGTCGATCAGCGCCGCTGCCGACAGCGCCACGTCGACCACCCTGCCATCCTTCGCGATGCGCTGCGTCTCCTGGTTCTCTATCACGCCGCCGGCGCGAACCCTGGCCAGATTGCGTGCGATCTCCGGTGCGTCTTCGGCGGATGCCAGCACCGTCGCCGGTCGCCCGCGCATCTCCTCGGCGCGGTAACCGAACAGGCGCTCCGCCGCCGGGTTCCAGAAGCGCACGGTGCCGTCGAGGTCCTGGATCATGATCGCGTCGGACGACTGCTGCGCAATGAGAGCAAGCCGCTGATTCTCGGCAGCGCTTTCCTGCAGCGCCTGCGCCATCCGATTGAAGGTCTGGCTGATGGCGGAGAACTCCGGTGCGCGCAGTGCCGGAAGGCGCGTGTCGAGACGCCCCTGCGCCATTTGCGAGAGGCCGCCGAGCACTGTGCGCAGCGGATGCAGGCTGCGCCCGACGAGCCAGAAGATAAGCGCGATCAGCAACAGGAAGAAGCCTGCCGCCACCATCATCAGCGCCTTGAGATCGTCCCAGGCGTCGAGCACCGAGCGCGAGGGGTCGGGGACGATCCTGAGCGCGCCGCCGGTGAGCGAGAGGGTCACGGCTTCGGTCTTCGGCGACACCATTCGCTGGAACCACTCCGGCGCCGAGCGGCCGGTCTTGTAGGTGGATGCCGGCGACCGGTAGACGGTGTTGCCGAGACCGTCTTCGAGCACGATGTCGTGTGCCCGCACGCGGCCCAGATTGTTGAGGAACGACAGCAGGTATTCGCGCTGGCTACTGGTCGAGGGAAAGAACTGCCCCGCATACACCACCGCCGAAATGAGCTGCACCGTGATCTTGGTGCCGGCCTCGATCTCCTCCCGGATCGAGCGCCGCGTGTCATCGACGATGATCGCGCCGGCAGCGACGAGGAACGCGATCATCAGCGCCGATATCACCAAATTGATGCGCAGCCGCAGGCTCATTCTGCTTCGACCTCAACCGGCTCCGTGATACTCATCTGCCTTGTCGTCTTCGGACCCATCGTAGTCCCGGCGACGATTTTCGTCGTGCGCCGCATCAGCTGGCCATCACTGGCGTGAACCGCGCCCGCAAGCCGGTTCAGGATCCTGCCAGTCGCCCGGACAAGTCCGCGAGTGCCCGCACCAGCGCTGCCGAGAGATGCGGATTGAAGACGAAGTGACCGGCGTTGTCGACCATTCTGAGCTCCGCGGCGCTCCAGCCGGCTGCGAGCCGCGCCGCCGTGATCGGTGGACACACCATGTCGAGGCGACCCTGCACGATGATCGCGGGCAAGCGCCTGAATCGCCGGCATGTGAGCGAGAATTGGCCGCTCCTCCAGAAAGCAGTGGTGGCGCAGATAGTGGGTCTGCACACGAACCCGCGCGAGAACCGCTGCATCGCTGAGCGTGCCCGAGGACGTACCCGGCTGCTCCCCAAGCGCCATCGCCGCGGACTCGTAGTCGGCCCAGGCCTGGGCTGCGCGCCGCGCCACCTCGCCGGAGGTCTCGATCCGGCTTGCGCAGGCTTCCAGCAGATTGCCCGTCGCACCCGGCTCGAGGGCACGGGCGAAGGCGCTCCAGGCCTCGGGGATGAACCGGCGCAAGCCGTCGAGAAACCAATCCACCTCGGCATCGGTGCCTAGAAAGACGCCGCGCAGGACGAGGCCGGAGACGGCTTCCGGATGGCGTTGCGCGTAGGCAAGCGCGAGGGTTGCGCCCCACGAACCGCCGAAGAGCAGCCAGCGCTCGACTTCCAGCCTGCGCCGCAGCGCATCCATGTCGGAGACGAGGTCCCAGGTGGTGTTGTTGCGGACTTCGCCCAGCGGCTGCGAGCGCCCGCATCCGCGCTGGTCGAACAGGATCGCGCGGTAGCGCGCCGGATCGAAGAAGCGGCGGTGCGCCGGACCGCAACTGCTGCCCGGGCCGCCGTGGCAGAACACGACCGGGATGCCGTGCCGATTGCCGGACTCTTCCCAGTAAACGCGGTGGCCGCCGGCCACCTCCAGCATCCCGCTCGCGTGGGGTTCGGTCGCGGGAAAAAGCGCTTCGGTCACTTGCTGAACTCCTCGCGTTCGAGTTCCGTATAGATGTGCTGGATGTTGAGCGGATGCGTGTCGCGATAGAGCGCCCATCCGGCATATTGCGGCAAATCCATCGTCGGGTCCTGCAACAGATCGATCACACTCGTGCCGGCATCGTACTGCCGCTGCGTGTCGGCGAGTACTGCCGTCAGGTAGGCGCGCGTCTCGGCCATGCGTGCGGGGTCGGCAACCGGACCGCGGCCGGGCACCATGCGCCGGGCAGGGATCTGTTCGAGTCCGTTCAGCGCAGCGATCCAGCCGCGCACGTGCGCCTCGTGCGTGTACGGAACACGCTCGAGATAGACCAGATCGCCCGTGAAGAGCACGCCGCTTTCGCGGGTCGAATACCGCGAGGTCGCCCTCGGTATGGCCCCAGCCGAAGTAGTACAGCTCGATGCGGCGGCCTCCCGCCTCGAACCACCCGTTGCCTTCGACGCTCAGGTTCGGGATCACGATATCGGTCCCGCCATCGCGGGCTCGCCGAGCATGCGCTGCACGTTCTCGAAGCAGAGCTTGCAGCGGGCGCGCATGGCATCGATGGTCTCGCGCCGCGCCAGGATCGGGGCGCCGGCGAAGGCATTGTTGCCGAGGACGTTCTCCGGGTGCGGATGCGTATTGACGACGAGCGCGATCGGTTTGTCGGTGACCTTGCGGATGGCGGCGAGGATCGCGCGCCCGTGCACGACGTTGACGCCGGTATCGACAACGATCACCCCGTCCGGCTCCTACGATGAAGCCGCTGTTGATCACGTTGCCGCGGTTCTCAGGCGTGATCTCCTCCTGCGCACCGATGAAGGCGTAGACGCCGGGTCGCAACCTGCTCCGGCACGAGGATCTCGTCGCCAGCGAGCGCAAGTACCGACGGGGTGGCGAACCCGAGCAGGAAAAGCACGACAGCCTGGAGGAACGATGCAGACGGGCGATGAAGCGCTCACCCCCTTTCCCCGTGCACCGCGACTATTCCTTGAGCCGGAAGACGATCGGCACGAGCACGGTGAAGTCGCGGCTGCGCAAACGTTCCGGCGCCGCCGGCAGCGGATGCGCGTCCCTCACCATCTCCAGCGCCTGCTCGTCGAGCACATCGTGCCCGCTCGACTTGTGCAGCGTGGTCGCGAGCAGCCGGCTACCCACGCCAAACTTGAGCGCGACCGTCGCGGTGCCCTGCCAGCCGCGCATCCGGGCGAGTTGGGGGTAGCGCTGATGCCTGCCGATGGCCTGGGAGAGCGCGTGGCCGTAGCTCGCGAGCATGTCCGGATCCGGCTGTCGGCGGTGTTTCGACCGTCTCTCGCGCTGGACCCTGCGTCGACTCGCTGCGCTGCGGCGCGGCCGGCACCGAGAACTGAGACGGCTGCGCAGGCGCTTCCGGTGCCGCGGTGAGCAGATCCTTCTGCGGTTCGACCGGAGCCGCGACCTGGGGCGATTCGCGCATGTTCACCGCGGGTGGCGGTTTCATCACCTTTGGACGTGGGCGCTCCGGCGGCGCCACCGGGACCGATCGCGGTGCCGCCGTCGGCTCGCTGGGGGGCGCAGCCGCTGGAGCGGGTTCGCTCACCTGCGGCAGGAATTCGACCTGAAGCGGCTGCTCCTGGGCGCTCTTCAGCAGGCGCAACTGCGGAAAGACCGCGAGCGCGATGGCATGAATGGCAATGGAGATCGCGATCGCCGCGGCGAGCGGCCGTTCGCGCACGGAATTGGGCGTGGACGCAATCATTCTTCTTATATTGTGGTTCGAGACGCGGAGCCAAGGGTAGAGGAACGCTCGCGGCTTGCGCAAATCCTCCTGCCAATCTCATGAAAATCATGAGCCCCAATTGCAGAAATTCCCGGCGGTCCGAGAGAACACGTCCACGGACAATTCGGTCTGACCTTGCGAGTACGGCAGAACCGCCGGACTTCACCAAAAAACGCATCCAGTTGAACCCTTAAAGGAGAGTACGATGGCTTGGACCAAACCCGAGTTTACCGATCTGCGCTTCGGCTTCGAAGTGACGATGTACATCGCCAACCGCTAGACGCGAACGGCGGTACCCATCCGAGGGCCGGAGATCCGGCCTTCGCAGCATACGACCGGCCCGGGACCTCCCGGGCCGGTGCATTCCAGGGATCGCGGAGAGATATCGCATGCGCATCAAGGTTCTCGGCAGCGCGGCCGGCGGCGGCTTCCCGCAATGGAACTGCAACTGCCGCAACTGCGACGGTGTGCGCAGCGGCGCGGTGCACGCCACGCCGCGCACCCAGTCCTCGATCGCCGTCAGCGCGCGACGACGTCAACTGGGTGCTGTTCAACGCCTCGCCCGACATCCTGCAGCAACTGAAGGCCACGCCCGAGCTGCAGCCGGCGCGCGCCATCCGCGACACCGGCATCGTCGCGCGTCGTGCTGATCGACGCCCAGATCGACCACACGACCGGCCTGCTGATGCTGCGCGAGGGTCAACGCCCGCTGCCGATCTACTGCACCGACATGGTCCGCGAGGACCTCACCACCGGCTTCCCGCTCTTCAGGATTCTCGACCACTACTGCGGCGTCGAATGGCATCCGCGTCGGCTGGCGAGCGCTGGACGTTCACGATTCCCGCTGCGTCGACGGACTCGAGTTCACCGCGATGCCGCTCAAGAGCAAGCCGCCGCCCTACTCGCCGCACCGCGACGATCCGCACCCGGGCGACAACATCGGCGTGCGCGTCACCGACACGGCCTCGGGCCGCTCGCTCTTCTACGCGCCGGGCCTGGGCGAGATCGAGCCGCACGTGGAAGCGGCGATGCGCGAGGCGGACTGCGTGCTGGTGGACGGCACCTTCTGGACCGACGACGAGATGATCGACCTCGGCATCTCGAAGCAAGCACGCGCGCGAGATGGGCCACCTGCCGCAGTCCGGCGCCGGCGGCATGATCGAACGGCTGGACCGCTTCGCGAAGCCGCGCAAGATCCTGATCCACATCAACAACACCAACCCGATCCTGGACGACGACTCCGCGGAGCGCGCGCGAGCTTGACGCGCACGGCATCGAGGTCGCGTTCGACGGCATGGACATACGAATCTGACGGAGGAGACCTCGCATGGAGCCGCCGACACCCTGCCCTGGAGCCGCGAGGAATTCGAGCAGCAGCTGCGCGACAAGGGCAAGCGCTACCACATCTATCACCCCTTCCACATCGCCATGAACAGCGGGCAGTGCACGCCGGAACAGATGCAGGGCTGGGTCGTCAACCGCTTCTATTACCAGATCTGCATCCCGCACAAGGACGCGGCCATCCTGGCCAACATGCCGGACCGCGACCAGCGCCGCCTGTGGATCCAGCGCATCCTCGACCACGACGGCACGCAGGGCGAGGAAGGCGGCATCGAGGCCTGGCTGCGGCTCGGCGAAGCCTGCGGGCTCAAGCGCGACGAGCTCACGTCGCTCAAGCACGTGCTGCCGGGCGTGCGCTTCGCCGTGGACGCCTACGTCAACTTCGGCCGCACGCGCCCCTGGCAGGAGGCGGTGTGCTCGTCGCTCACCGAGCTGTTCGCGCCCGAGATCCACAAGAAGCGCCTCGCCAGCTGGCCGCAGTACTACCCCTGGATCGAGCCGGAAGGTTACTGCCTACTTCCAGAAGCGCCTGTCCGAGGCCCGCCGCGACGTCGAGCACGGCCTGCCGTCACGCTCGACCACTTCAAGACCCGCGAGCAGCAGGAACGCGCGCTCGACATCCTGCAGTTCAAGCTCGACGTGCTGTGGTCGATGCTCGACGCGATGCAGGTCAACTACGGCATCGGGGAGGCGAAGTGACGCGAAGCCGGTGCAGATCACCGACGACACGCGTGTTCGCGCTCGGTCGCTACTTCCGCTTGCAGTGGGAGGAGGCGCAGCAGGCGCTACGTGCTGCTCTACCCCGAGGGCATGGTGAAGCTCTCGGGCAGCGCCGGCGAGATCCTGAAGCGCGTGCGACGGCAACGCGCACCGTGCAAGGCCATCGTGGACGAGCTGGAAACAGACGTTTCCCGGCGTCGATCTGCGCAGGCGACGTCACGGGATTCCTGGAGGTGGCACATGGAAACGGCTGGATCCGCGTCAAGCAGGCCTGAGATCACCAACCCGCTGTGGCTGCTGGCGGAGCTCACCTACAAGTGCCCGCTGCACTGCGTGTTCTGCTACAACCCGATCGACTACACCCGGTTCGGTCCGAGAGCTGACGACCGACGACTGGCTGGAGGTGCTGCGCGAGGCGCGCGAGCTCGGCGCGACGCAGCTCGGCTTCTCCGGCGGCGAGCCGCTGATGCGCGACGACCTCGAAGATCCTGGTCGCCGAGGCGCGCAAGCTCGGCTACTACTCCAACCTCATCACCTCCGGCGTCGGCCTGACGCGAGAAGCGCATCGCCGCGTTCAAGGAAGGCGGGCTCGACCACATCCAGCTCTCGTTCCAGGACTCGACCGGGAGATGAACGACTTCCTCTCCAGCACCAAGACCTTCGAGCTCAAGCGAAGGTGGCGAAGCTCATCAAGCAGCACGACTACCCGATGGTGCTGAACTGTCGTGCTGCACCGGCACAACATCGACCACACGTGCGCAAGATCCTCGAGATGGCGGAAGCGCTGGGCGCCGAGTACGTGGAGCTCGCCAACACCCAGTACTACGGCTGGGCGCTCGTCAACCGCGACCAGCTGCTGCCCACCCGCGAGCAGCTGCAGCGTGCCGAAGAGGCGACGCAACCGGTTCCGCGCAGCGCGTCGGGAGCAAGATGAAGATCTACTTCGTCGTGCCCGACTACTACGAGGACCGCCCGAAGGCCTGCATGAACGGCTGGGGCTCGGTGTTCCTCACCGTCGCACCCGACGGCACTGGCGCTGCCCTGCCACGAGGCGCGCGATGCTGCCGGGCCTCACCTTCCCGAACGTGCACGACCACGACATGAAGCTGGATCTGGTACGACTCGCCGCGGCTTCAACACCTACCGCGGCGACGCCTGGATGAAGGAGCCCTGCCGCACCTGCCCGGAGAAGGTACAAGGACTTCGGCGGCTGCCGCTGCCAGGCGTTCATGCTCACCGGTGATGCCGCCAACGCCGATCCGGTGTGCAGCCTCTCGCCGCACCACCACATCGTCACCGACGCCGTCGAAAAGGCGCAGCAGCGCCGGACGACGCAGTCGACCGTGCACCCATCGTGTTCCGCGACGACAAGAGCTCGCGCGAGCTGAGCAAGAAGTCCGAGCCCGCCGCCGCACCCCGGTCTGATCCCGTGTCCCGTCGACATTCACTGCGCGCGGCGCACTGCGCGTCGGAAGGGTTACACTCGCCGCTGCAACGCTCGACCCCTGCCCTGCATGAATCACGCTGCCACCTCATGATGCGCGACTCGCCCGATCTCGCGAAGTATCTCGCGGTGCATGCGAACGGCCTCACCAAGCGATACGGCGACACCCTCGCAGTCGATCATCTCGACCTCGACATTCCCGACCGGTGAGTTCTTCGGTCTGCTCGGACCCAACGGCTCCGGCAAGACCACCACCATCCACATGCTCTCGACGCTGGTGCGCCCGACGCTCGGGCAGGCGCTGCGTCGCCGGTCACGACGTCGCCCGCAGCGGCGTCAAGGTGCGCGGTGCGATCGGCGTCGTGTTCCAGGATTCGGCGCTCGACCGAACCCTGTCCGTCTGGGAGAACCTGCGCTTCGCCGGCATGCTGGCCGGGCTCGCCGGCAACGGTGATCCGCGAGCGCACCGACGAGCTGCTCGATCTCTTCGGGCTCGGCGACAAGCGCGACCAGCCGGTCGGTTCGCTCTCCGGCGGCATGCGCCGCGCGCTCGACATCGCACGCGGCGTCATCCACCGCCCGCAGGTGCTGTTCCTCGACGAGCCGACCATCGGGCTCGACCTGCCGAACCGCAAGAAGATCTGGCGCTTCATCGAACGGCTGCGCGCGCAGACCGGCATGACCGTGCTGCTCACCACGCACTATCTCGAAGAAGCGGCGGACTGCAATCGCGTCGCCTTCATCAAGAAGGGACGCATCGTGAAGAGCGGCGCGCCGCAGACGCTGATCGACGGGCTCGGCGACCACGTGATCGAGATCGAGGGCGAGAAGCTCGACGGCATCGTGAACGACCTCAAGGCGACCCTCGGCGAGCCGGTGCTGGAGGAAGATCGCGCGAGCTTCCGCTTCATTGGATCGCCGGCGGAGCTCGTCAGCCTGCAGGCCGATCTTGCGCCGCGCGTGAGCGGGCTCAAGGTGCGGCGGCCGAACCTGAACGACGTCTTTCTCTGGGTGAGCGAGACCGATGCCTTGTCCCGCCGCCCCGGCGAGCGGGGCGTGAAAGCCGCGCGATGATCTACCGGCCGGTGCTCGCAGTGGTGCAGCGCGAGGTGCTGAAGCTGTTCCGCCAGCGCTCGCGGCTGCTGTCCGCGATGATCCGGCCGCTCATCTGGCTGCTCGTGATCGGCGCCGGCTTCGACGCGATGCTCGGGCGCACCGGCGCGGACAGCTACAAGTACTTCCTCGTGCCCGGGGTGATCGGCATGGCGATGCTGTTCGGCGCCATGCTCGCGGCGCTCTCGACCGTGTACGACAAGGAATCCGGCGTGATGCGCATGCTCGTGATCGCGCCGTTCGAGCACTACTGGATCGTGATCGCGAAGGTGCTGGGTGCCGCGATCGCGGGCATCATCCAGGCGGTCCTGCTGCTCGTCCTGCTCGCGCTCTTCGGCTACCTCGGCAGCGACATTCACTGGGGCGTGTTGCTGCTCGCGCTCCTGATGACGGCGCTCGCCTGCGCGAGCCTCGGCATTCTCACCGCGGCGTGGACACCCACCCTCGACAATTACGCCGTGATCATGAACCTCGTGATCTTCCCGGTGTTCTTCCTGTCGGGATCGCTGTATCCCGTCGCGCAGTTGCCGGACGTGTTGCGAACCATCGCGAGCGTCAATCCCTACACCTATGCCGTCGACCTGCTCAAGCACGCGAATCTCTCGATGACCGGCCCCGGCTTCACGCCCGACTTCTCGATCATCACCGACGTCGGCGTCCTCGCCGCGTTCATCGTGGTTGCCACGGTCGTCGCCTGCCTGCGGTTCTCGCAGGAGTCGCGTTACTCGGCGCTCATCCACGTGCTGGCGAAGAAGGGGGGCGGGTAGCCGCCAAGAGTGCGGCGCCCGGTAAAGATCAAGCGCGAAAACAGGCAGGCCGATGTGTTGAGCGATCTGCAGCGGTCATCGACGAGCCAGTGGGGAAGAACGGCCAGAACCAGACTATCGGTGACGCCCATCGATTGACTCGATAGCGGTCGATCGGGCCGCTTGCGACTTTCGCCGGACGTTATGACCACGGTTGCCTGAGGCGCCTGTCACATTGCCAAAGAGAATCAGTGGCCTGCGGGCACGTCCGCGATTGTTGAACTCAAAACTTCGTTCCGATTAAATTGAAGATGTATCTCGAGAAAACACCTTAGCGGTCAGAAAGGCTCTATCGGTCATGGGACGAGCAATTAGATCCGTACTGGACCAGCAGGGATTTGCGTTCATTCCTTCCCACGTCCCAGAGCAAGAGCCGCTTCAAGCCTTCGGCCACTTAGGGGTGGTCGTAACCGTCGGGGCCCAGAGTGACACCCAATCTCGACGTCCCCGTCGCCTCGAAAAAGGCGCGCAAAGTGTAGAAGATGGGTCTAACAGCCCAATCTGTAGAGGTCTGCCTCGCAACATCTACGAGCGGCGAAGAACGGCCTCGAGCGAGTCGGTCCGTGGTGCACACCGAATCGCCGCCCTGAATGGTACGTGCCACCTCGGTGTAATTGGAGTTGTTCGTTCGGACATCGAGGCCAAAAGGAGAAGGACTTGGCGAAACGTTGAAGTGTTCCGAAGGCATGACGGCTCGACCCCGCCCTGCGACGATCGTCCCACTCACTCCGCGAGAAACATTGGCAGGTGCAATCGAGCTCTGCCGACCTGGGTACGCGGCCAAGAAGGCGCCACCGGCGCGATCGCTTCCCTTGGCGGATCGAGGCGGTGACCCCGTGGGCGGCACGTATTCTGGAGATAGCTCATACCCAAGGGCGAAGGCCCGGGGCGCCCGCCGATTCGGGCTTCAGCGGATGCTGCCTGTTCATCGCCCAGCAATGCTTTGGGCTGTCGGACGAAGGCATCGAAGCGCCCTCTACGACAGCCTTTCAATCCGCCGTTTCATGGGCGTGAATCTGGGCGCGAAGGCGCGCCGGTGCCACCACCCTGGTCAAGCTCCGGCGCCTCGCTGGAAGAACAAGCTGACCGAGCGACATCTGGCGATGCGATCAAGACGCACCTGGCGGACCAGCGGGATGCTGCTACGGGAAGCGCCATGTCGAGAGGGCTTACCTAGGGATGCTGCTGTGACAGGAATTAGACCACAAGCTTTACCACACGGATGGTCCAAAGACGCGTTACTTGCAAAAGCGCAACGGTATTCGGAGTTGATGCTCGCCTACCCACACGATGATTGGCGGTTTGCTTTTTGGTCCACCTTGTTACTTGAACTTCTTGCGCGCGCGGCCTTGTCACACATCAGCCCTGTCTTGCTTGCTGACCCCAAGGACTGGAACAACGCATACCATGCATTAGGCTTCAGCCCGAAGGCGAGCAAGTTTGCTCCCGAAGTCGATAAGACATAACATCGGTTCTGACTCGCCTACGAGACAAATCCTGCCCGCCTTTCGCCCCGAACTTGAAGGATTTGCAATAGTCCACATGTCGCGACGGAATGAGGAAACTCCATTCCGGGTTCCAGCCCTTTCGACAGTATCGGCAGTTCTTCTTGGTTGCCATCGTTTTATGAGGCCTGCGACGTACTGCTTCAATCCGTAGGTAGTTCAGCTGAACCTATTCCTTGGGAAAGAGCCGGCAATGATTGCTGCGACGATGATTGCGGCCAGCCACGATGATGCGGCGAAGACTGTTTTGAAATCTGTACAGGCCCATAAGACGGTTTGGGAGGGCAAGAAACGAGGACGAGCAAAAGCGCCTCAGCGTACAGGCATCCACATGGGCAACTAGACACGACGGCCATGGCGTAAAGTGCCCCGCGTGCGGATCGAGCGCGCTGCTCTTTGGCCTTCCCTCCGCGGCACCAATTAAGACAATCAAGGGCGACGAAATTACGGAGACCCAGCAGTTCCTGCCGGCGAAGTTTGAGTGCATCGGATGCGGGTTGAAGATTTCTGGCTATTCCCAGCTAAGTGCGTGCGGCCTAGGCGGTACGTATAAGGCCACGAGCGTCTACGATGCGGCCGATTACTACGCTCCCGAAAACGAGTTCCCCGAGTATGAGCCGGATTACAACGAACCATGACCGCAAACCTGCGGTTGCAGCGGCCGGCTACGGCGGGCTTTTGCCCGCCTGCGCAGGCCGCTGAACCCCGACGTTGAAGCGGTAGAAATGCCGACTCGGGCGAAATCGATTTGTCGGGGCTCTCTGCAAAAGCGCGCGTGCGCAATGACGACAGCGGTGCGCCGGCCCAAGCAACGTGGAGGGTCACAAGCAACGTGGAGGGTCAGGTCTTGCTTTTTGCTCCTCCCGTTGTCCTACGTGCCATCGCGAGCGTCAATCCCTGCGCCTACGCCGTAGACCTGCTGAAGCACGCGAACCTCTCCATGGCCGGCCCGGCTTCGTGCCGGATTTCTCGGTCACCACCAACGTCGCCGTGCTCGCGGCGTTCATGGTCGCCACCGGACTTGCTTGCTCTGCCTGCCTGCGCTTCTCGCAGGAGTCGCGCTACTCCGCGCTCATCCACGTGCTGGCGAAGAAGACGGCTGCTGACAAGGCCGCCTGACCGCTATTTCTCCGCCTTCGCGAACTCGGCCCGAAGCGCGTCGCAATCCTGGGTGTTCGCGACCCACTTGATCTCAGGCGAGTTCGCAACCGGTCGCGCCTTCGGACTCGAGCGAATTCGTTCGATCGCCTTCGCCACGAGCTCGTTCGCCTTGTCGGCCGGGATCAGCCCGGCCTGCGCCGCCGCGTCGGCCGCCACGCAGACGCCGGTCTGCGTGCCGATGATGAGCCCGCCCACCGCTCCTCCAACGGCTCCGCCACCGAGCCCGAGGAAGCCACCGATGATCCCCCCGATGATCAGGGACACGACCACGATGATGAAGGTCTTCATTGTTTCTCTCCCTGGTTATTCGTGCCCTGACTTTCCGAGCGCATCCGGTGCTTTCAGTAAGGGAATAGAGCGCGCCCGCCGCGCACCATGTGTGGCAAGCACGAAGCCACTGTGCGCCTCGCTACGTGATGGAAGCCACGAGCTCAGACCAGGGCGACCCGCAGATCCGGGATTCGCTTTGCGCGCTTGACGAGCTTCGCATCGAAGGTAACGAAGCGCTCCGCCGCTCTGCCGCCCGCCAGATTGAGCGCATCGGCGAAGTCGAGTCCCGCCCGCGCCCAATCGAGGGGCAGCGATCACGGTGCCGAGATGCTCGCAGCGGACGTTGGGCAGTGCGATCAATGCCATGAGCGCATCGACGATCCGGATAACATCGAGACCACAGGCACCAGACCCATTCGGCTTCAAAAAGCACCGTCGTCGGAACGAGGATCGTCTCGCGCTCGAAAAGGGACCGCGCCCGCTTCGCTTGTCCGGGATCGTCCTCGGTAAGCAGCCGGACGACGACGTTAGTATCGACCGCGACCACGGCGTTCTTTCACTTCAGCGTCGATCGCGGCCCCCATCTCCTCCAACGTTCTCACCGGTCCATCGACCCTGAGGCGACCGGCGACATCCTCGATCCGGGTCGGCGTAATAGCGCGGGCGGGACGAAGGAGGATGCCGTCGCCGGTATCCTCAACCGTAAATTCAGTGCCCGGTTGCCAGCGATGCGCTTCGCGCACCGCCTTAGGCAGGATGATCTGACCCTTCGAAGACAACTTGGTGGTTTCCAATCGACAGACCTCAGCGAGTAAGACGCAGTAAGATCACGATACCCGGCCGGGGCGTTCTGCTCAAAGCGGCTTGCCGCCCAGAACGGCGCGGCACAAGCCCGATAGGTCACACGAGGTGGTTTGAAGACAACACGGTCCATGCTCTCTGGATCTTCGAGCTAACCCTCTTCGATGAACGTCCGGCAACGTCTGGTCAAGCGGGGTGAGAGAACAGGCGCCGAATAGCCGGCGCAGTCGAGTGGCAAGGCGTCAATGATCGAAGTGCAATTCCAGGTGCGCAGTTGCTCCCTTCCTTTCCGAGCGCACCCGATCCGCGATGCGGCGCAACATGTATCCCGCCAGTCGGCGCACCCCGTCTGCGCTTTCCAGTATCTCGTCCTCGGAGGGGCGCTGTTCCGGAAACTCCAGTGGCTCGCCCTGATAGGTGATGCCGACGTCGAGATTGAATTCGTCGAAGCTGACGTTGATCACGAGGGGTCCGGCACGCCAGCAGTTCTCCGCCACCGCGTCGATGACCTGGGCGATCGCCCAGGAGGCACGGGCGATGACGTCGGCGCGCGCGCCCCAGACTGCACCCTGTTTGCGCAGTTCATCGTCGAGCTGCGACACCTTCCAGCTGGACAAGTCGAGCTCGATGCTGAGGGTCTTGCGCACGCCCAGCCGGAACAGCAGATTGAGCCCCAGCGCAATCACGGTGGAAAACACGAGCGAGGAACCGAGCAGCGGTGCCAGTGATTTGGGCACGCTCGCCGCGAGCGTCGGGAAGACCTCCACCGCTACGCCGGCGATGATCGACAGCCCGATCACCAGGGTTCGCCGCGCATCCAGCATGCGCGAAGTCATCACCTGCAGCCCGTTTATGATGATGTACGACACGGCAAACAGCAGTGCAGCGACGACCACCGGACGCGGCATCACGGCAAGCGCCGCAGGCAGCTTGGGGAAGAAGCCGAGCACGAGAAACAGCGCACCCACCGCGTACGCCACCTGGCGGCTCGCCACCCCGGTCGCCGCGGCCAACCCCACAGAGGGCGTGCACGTATTGGTTCCGACCGCACCGGCGAGCCCCGCCAGCGCGGTCGACGCGCCATCTGCCAGCACCCCTCGCGTGATCGAGCGCATGTCCGGCCGTACCCAGTTTGCATCGTTCGTGCGCTGACACACCGTGAGGGTGCCCACCGCCTTCATGGCAGCGGCCACGCTCGCGATCGCAAAGGGCACAGCGAGCCCGATATCGAACGACCATGAGACCGTGCTGAAATCCGGCAGGCCGAAGATCGGCGCATGGGCAACCACCGCCCTCTCGATGCCGCCGACGAGCCCGGCAATGCCTGCCGCCGCATACCCGGCGAGCAGACCCAGCAGCGTGCACAGCATGCGCACGATTCCCGTCCCCCAGACGTTGAGCGCGACCATCGTTGTGAGCGTGATGCCTCCCACCCACCATTCGGCCGCAGCGACAGGCACGGCCTGCGCCCCGAGCAGCGATCGCACCCCCGCCACCCCCGCCGATACCCCGACCATGAAGACGACGAGACCCGAGATCTCCGGCGGAAAGATCGGACGCAGACGCTGCAGCAGCGGCGCCAGCGACGCCTCCAATACACCCGCGAACATCGTCATGCCGAACACCAGCGGCAGGCCGCCGATGGTCGCCGCCATCAATGAAGGCGACAGATAGATCGCGGTGAACGTGCTGGGACACATGTATCCCGAGCCGATCGGACCCAGTCGCAGTACCTGCAGAAAAGTCCCTAGCCCAAGGACCAGCATGGCGATCGACAGCAGATTGGCAATGACGTCCGGCGCTGTCCCGGCGATACGGAAAACGAGCAACGGGTAGACGAGATAGATCGCGACCAGGCCAAAGTGCTGCAGGCCGTTGAGCCAGGTGATCAGCTGCGGCGGCGTGTCGTTCACGCCGTAGATCATCCCGGAGGGCAATCTCGCTTCGGAGCTCATGTCGGAATTGAGCGCTGCTGAGGGGGGCCTGGGCCGTGCCGCTATCGGTCACCCACCCGGGGCGATGTCCGTCAAGCAGCCACGCCTGCGCACTGCTACTTCGACGGCGGTTTCGTCAGTTCGGCCCGCAGCTCGTCGCAATCCTTGGTGCTCGTGACCCACTTGATCTCGGGCGAGTTCGCCAGCGCCTGTGCTTTCGGGCTCGAGCGGATCCTCTCAACGGCCTTCGCGACGAGCTCGTTCGCCTTGTCGGCGGGGATCAACCCAGCCTGTGTCGCCGCATCGGCCGCGACGCACACGCCTGTCTGCGTGCCCACGATCATTCCGCCCACTGCCCCGCCCACGGCGCCACCGCCGAGTCCGAGGAAACCCCCGATGAGTCCGCCGACGATGAGCGACACGAGCACGATAAGAAACGTCTTCATTTGTCCTACCCCCTTGTTTGAACAGGCACCGGCCGGTGCATCGCGCAGAACCCGGCCGGCGCTCATGATAGCAACCGTTGCCGATGGGAGCGGGTCGTTCGTTACAGCGAGCAGCCCTCGTTGCGCAGGCTTGCGCGAACAGCAATGCCTGCCCCTCGTCGGGCCGAGCTGGCAGATCGACTTCTTCGGCCGCCTGCACGCCTTGACCGAGGCGGCACGCCGCGAATACCTGCCAAGCGAGGAATCCGGCCACGGGTGTATGTCAGCCTCATCGGCGGGCACCGAGCTCATCAACTTCAACAACGAAGCCAGCAGTGGCTCGTGAGCGGAGCGATCAGTCAGCCAATCTTCACTGCAGGCAAGCTAGAGTTGCACAAGGCACGCTACGAGAACGGCCGATCGCAAACGTGCTTAGGCGCTGGAAAACGTGAACAACGAGCTCATCGCCCACGAAAGGTATGGGGAGCAGAAGCGCGCGCCAGTGCTACCCACTGGGTCAAGCTATCCGACGATCAAGCTTCAGCGTTTGCGACGCGTCCAAACCTGCATTACCTGTTCGAACCGCCGCTCGCAGGTCGTGGCGTCCAGTCGGTCTTGGTGAGCCGCTCCAAACCCGACTTGAGCGTCTTTTGATCCGTAATCGCGAGCGCGGCGATACAGCGCCGGAGAAAGTCCTTCTTCTCGACAAGCTTCTTCGCCGCCGCCTCCACCGCCGTATCCACGATCTCACCGTACGCTTCTCGGGCAATCGCTGCGCCCTCCCGCGCGAGCGATTCACCCCATCCCTCGACCATGAACGCGAGGTCGATCAGATCGCGTCCCAGAACTGCGTCGTCGTCGCCGCGGTCCGCATTTGCCAGAAACTTCTCGGCGAAACAGGAAACCTTGTCCATGCAGAGGACAGGAATGTCAGCGCAGGTTTCGCCATGAATCCCGATCCGCCCTTCGTTCACGATCTCTATTTTCACCTTGTTGCCGCCGACATCGAGAAACGTCCGGATGCCATATCGATCTGCTCGAACTTCCCGTACAAGTGGCAGCGGCGAGGTCATGATCGCGCCGAGGGATCGGTTCGTAACCGTCGACCGTAACGCACGATAGCCGTCCCGGCTGGCGCACAGGAAGTCGAGATCCTCGGACTCACGATACTCGCCCAATTCGAGCACGATTCGCGTGCCGCCGCCAAAGTAGCACTGCGCGTGGGCCAGAAAGGTGCCATCCATGGCGGCCAGCGCGCCGGCGACGGTCTGATGCCGGGGACGGCGGAATCGAACTTCAGACATTGAGCACGCCCGCACCGTGAGTACGCATCAGCCGATCGATCAGTTCGCGCTCGTGGGATCCCAGAGTTTTCTCGTCAACCAGACGCCAGTTCCGCTCATACAGAGAGAATGCCTCTCGAGCAGGGATGAAGCGCTCGCTGCGGTTCCAGCAAAGCAGCCGAAGATTCGGATACGCGTCGGTGTCGATCAGCGCATCGTCGAGAAATCGCGCCAGCGCGTCCTCGAAGCCTGGGATCGCGAGCGCCCGGCGCAGACGCTCCGCAGTGGCCGGTCTCAGTTTCACCTGGCACGGCACGAGGCCAGACTCCCGATCACGATCCCGTTGAGCGCGCTTGGCAACGCGCAGTTGTTCACGCCTGCGCTGGAGATCGGCTGCAGGGTGCCGAGGCAGAGTTTGCGCTTTCCTCACTCGGCCAGCTTGCCACGCGATGCGATGACATGTCAACTCTTGGGCAACGACGATCGACGACTCGAAGATCCCTTAGAGGCAAGGCGGCGAAGGACGCAGTGACCCTCCGGATCCCGATCGAGCAGCCCTCGTTGCGATTGCAGCCCATACGCTTCACTATCCCGCTTTCGCCGATTGTCGCCGCGCCATGCAGACTCAGAGACTGAACATGCCCGATGCCTCCCGACGCCGTTGTCTTCGTTCCCTTCTGGCAAGCGCAGCGATGATTGCCGCGATGAGCATTGCGGGGCGAGGAAATGCGGCGGATGCCGATCCTGCCGCCGCTCCCATCCGTGCCTTCTACGACGCGCTCCTGGAGGTGATGAAGCAGGCCGACAAGCTCGGTGTGCGGGGTCGCTACGACAGGCTCGATCCGGTCATTCGAAAGACATTCGACCTCGACGCGATGACCCGCATCGCCATCGGACCCGAATGGACAAGCATTCCACCTGATCAGCAGAAGGCACTCATCGACGGCTTTTCGCGCATGACGATCGCCACCTACGCAAACCGCTTCAATGGCTATTCCGGGGAGAGTTTCGAAATTGATCCGGAGGTTGTGCCGCGCACCACCGGCCGCGTCGTGCGCACGCGCCTCATCCGGCCGAAGGATGAGCCCGTCGCCCTGAACTACCTTATGCGCGAATCCGGCGGTACCTGGAAGATCGTCGACATCTATCTCAGCGGCACCATCAGCGAGCTCGCCACCAAGCGCTCCGAGTTCGGCGCAATCCTCAAGTCCGGCGGTCCGTCTGCACTGATCGAGAGCCTGCGCGAGCAGACCGACAAGCTCATGAAGGCAAGCTAGATGAAGACGTCTGGTCGCACTCTCCTAATCGCGACCGAAACGTCTCGAATAACCTCGGCGCAGTTGCGGACGAATGCGTCGTCGACGTCGACGAGCATGGAAACCTCAGAGACATCCCCCTCGAAGAAGGCGTCTCCGGGGTGCTTTACCCGAAAGGGCAAGGCATCCGCCTTTGCGAAAAGAGCATCGTAGCTACGCCCACGCCCGTGCTTGAGAACGTTGATGGCCAACTGCAGCAGGTCGCCGAAGCGCTCCTTGAGAGTCGTCTCGCCTCCGCGGTCCAGTATCGCGCGGGCCTCGCTGAATCCGTGGGCACTAACCAGGCCGTCCTGGAGCATGGCCTCGAACAAGGCGAACATCCCGACCGCTGAAATGGCCTTCTGTAGCTGGATCAGCTGAAGCGTCTTCACCAGCGCAGTGGCGCCGCTCGTCTGCAGGGCGTCATTCGTTCGCTCGCTCGCATCGTTTAGGGCGCCAAGGGTGAAGGCAGTGCAGCGGTCGACAAGGTCCGTGAATGCGTGCATAGGGTTACGCCCGAAGTGATTCGCGCTCGCAGTACTGAACTGAAGTGTTGCGACATATCCTACTCTGCATCCAGGTGCCGCCTAAGCCGTTGCAGCGGACGCGTGCCTCGCAACCGAACGGATAACGGGAGGCCGCGGGCGGCGGCCCGCACGGCTGCACCCTGATTGGAATCCTCAGCTGCTGGGGAAGCGCGCCGATGGATGGTCGCGGCATCCCTCGTACGCGAAGCGCAGGCGCGGGTACCAGCTGAGGACATTTCCGCTCTGCCGAGTTGCCGGAACCAAACAAAGGACGTGGGTATCGCTGTTGTCGATAGCGCCTGCGCCTGCTTGAGGCCACGTCCGTTGACTCGGCAATCACTCCCTTTTTCAAACAGACTCACTCGATACGAGGCAGCGTTGACGAGTTCTGGGCGCGTCAGTTGGGTTGAGCCGGCGCCTCCGGGTCGAGCAGTTCATCCGGCTCGTCGACGAGGCCGCGTGAAGTGCGCAGCTGCGCTTCCCGGTACTGCCGCGCGATGCTGCGAAACTGTGCGTAGTAGTCGAGCGCATTCGCCTTGATCTGATCGAGGCTCTCGATGTTGCGCGAGCGCAGATCGAAACCGCTGAAGACATACACGCCAGCGTTGATCCAGATTCCCGTGCCGTCGTCCAGCAGCAGCGCCGGTGGCGTCGTGACGAGATCCACGCCAAAACCGAAGGCGTCTCGGAAGTTCGACGGACCGAAGAATGGGAGCACGAGATACGGTCCGCTGCCCACGCCCCAGCGGTAGAGCGTCTGACCAAAATCCCCCGTCTGCCGCGGCAGGCCGTTTGGACTCGCGACGTCGAACAGTCCCGCGAGGCCGAACGTGGAGTTGAACGAGAACCGGGTCAACGTCACCGCGGCGGCTTCGAGCCGAAGCTGCAGCACGTTGTTCACGAATATCCGCGGTTCCTGCAGATTGTCGAGGCATGCCCGGATGGCATCGCGCACCCTCTCAGACACGAAGCGCCGATACCCTTCCGCGATGGGACGGATGACGTTTGTATCGACCACGTCGTTCGCGTTGAAGACGACGCGATTCATGGGCTCCAAGGGATCGTTATTGCCGTCATCGCGCGTTCCCCCCATCGTCGAACACCCGGTGACGGCGACGCACACGAACACGGCGACAGCCTGCCGCCGGCGCTGCAAGGCAGGTCGCGGGGCAGCGCAATGTTCGGCCTTCACCACGCCGGCATCCGTCAGCGCAACCGGCGCACACTCGCGAGCAGCGCGGGCAGGAAGAACAGGCAGGTGGCGAGCGTGAACGCGAGCGAAAGCGCAAGCAGCTTGCCCATGCTCGCGGTGCCGGGATGGTGTGAATACCACAGGCTACCGAAGGCCGTTCCCGTCGCCAGCGCGCTGAAGATCACGGCACGTGTGAGGCTGGATGACAGCAACTCCTCCGAACCCCTGCGCCAGGCCATCACGAAATAAATGCTGAATGCGACGCCGATGCCGAAGAGCAGCGGCAGCGCGATGATGTTCTCGAAATTGAGCGGCAAATCGATGACGACGCAGGTCGCCAGCGTTACCAGCCCGGCGAGCAGCAAGGGCGCAAGCGAGAGGAGCACGTCCGCCACGCGGCGCAGCGTGACGATCAGCAGGATCGTGATGGACAGGAGCGCCCACGACCCCGCCTGCAGGAACGAGCGCACGATGGTGCGGCCGGATTCCTGTATGCCGACCGTGAAGCCGCCGATATCGGGTGCAATCTGGCGCACGGCTTCCGTGAAACGTTCCAGCCCGGCGTTGTCGTCCACCCTGCTCCTGGGAAACACCTCCACGCGCGCACGGGCGTCGGGCGTAAGCCAGTCGCGCTTCAGATCCGCCGGCAGGCTTTCCAGCGTCACCGGCTCCGCCTGCAGGGCCGCGCGCAACTGTTCCAGCGTGACCAGCAATCCCGGGATCAATGCTTCTTGCGCGCGCTCGCGCATCGACGCATCGCCATTCGCGGTGATCGTGAGCGCTTTCGCAAGACGCGCGGCATCCGCTGCCGCCGCATCGGTGGGCGCCGCTTGCGCCGCGCGATCGAGCGCCTGCGCCGCCTGCAGCATCGCCTGAACGATCTGCGCATCGGTGGGAGGCGGCTTCACCTGCATCGGGTTGAGCGCCGGATCGAGCAGCATCGCGGCATCGGCAATCAGCGCGAGCTTCGCTTCCTGCTCGCCGGGAACGAAGCTCGCGAGCGACAGGACGCGATCGACTTCGGGCAAGGCGGACAGCCGCTTCGACAGTCCCACGGCCGCGTCCAGACTGGGTGCGATCACCTCGACCGTGTTGGGCGTAGTGTCGGGGCTTTGCATGAGATCGCGCAGCGTGGATACGGATTCGGCGTGCTCGTTGCGCAGGTTCAAGGGATTGAAGTCGAAGGTCAGCCGCGGCAGCAGCAGCAGGCTCCCCACGGTCAACAGCAGGGCGCAGCCGAGCACAGCGAAACGGTGACGTCGCAGGAATCTGTCGAGCGGAGCCAGTGCTGCATAGCCGACAGAAACGTGCTCGCCGCGAGGGCGCAGCAGCACAGTCAGCGCTGGCAGCAAGGTCACGCTGCCAACGAACGCGACGATCATGCCGCTGCCCGCGATTAGACCCAGTTCGGAAACGCCACGATAGTCAGTCGGCAGGAAGGCGTAGAAACCCGCCGCCGTGCTCGCCGCCGCAAGCGCGAGCGGCGGCCCCACTTCTGCTGCCGCGTCGCGCAGGGCGAGCCGCAGATCGTCGTGCATATGTCGCTTGGCGCGGTAGCACACGCAGAACTGGATGCCGAAATCAACGCCCAGACCGACGAAGAGAACGGCAAACGCCACCGATATGAGATTGAACGCCCCGTACACCATGAGCCCGAAGGCGGCGGTGATCGCCATGCCGACAGTCAGCGTGAGCAGGATCGCGAGAATGATCCGCGCCGAACGCAGTGCGAGCCAGAGAAGCAGCACCACCACAGCGAAGGTCACGGCGCCATTGAGCGCCGCGCCTTCGGCGATCGTCGCGAACTCTTCGTCGGCAAGCGGAACCTGACCGGTGAGGCGGACGCGTACCCGCGGGTCGGCGGTGAGACCCGCGTCAGTCACGGCCTGGCGGATCGTCGCGACGGCGCGCGCCCCCGGTTGCAGCGCAGAGAAATCCAGCACAGGCTCGGCGAGGATGAAGCGGCGCAGCTCGCGCGGGTCGGCGTTGCGGCCCATGATCAGCGTGCGCCACGAGAAATCCGGCATCTGCCCATCGTCGATGGCATCGAACGCCCGGGCAAAGCCAGAGAGCGGCGCGGCCAGATAACTCAGCGGAATCTGCCCCCGCTGCACGCCCTCGAGCACCAGCACGAGCGCATCCATCACGCCGCGCAGGCTCGGATCGGCTGCCAGCGTACCGAGCAGCGGCTGCGCGGCGATCATCTGCTGCGTGGTGCGTGCAACTTCGTCCGTCGGCGCGAACAGCAGCCCCGCGCGATTGAAGAAGGGGCCGCCATCGGGGCGTCTGAGCGCCGCGATCGTTTCCGTCTTTCCGGTCAGGCGCGTGGTGAGCGTGGCCGTCGCCTGCTCCGCCAGTTCCGGCGTCGTGGCGTCGACGACGACGACGATCACCTTGAGGCGCTGTGGAAAGCTGCGCTGGAAGTCGATCTCGCGCTGCCGCCAGGGCAGATCCGCCGAGATCATGGTGGTGATATCGGTGTCGATCGCGATGTTGCGCGCGGCGTAGATGGACGCGAGCACGCCCAGCATCGCTCCGAGGGCAAGCACGGGCCACGGATGGCGCGCGCACGTATCCACCACCCGAGTGATCAGCGCCTGCAAACGGTGGCTCCGTTGTGGTGAGTCAAGTGATGAGGAAGTGCTTGATGGGGAGAGTGCTCACCTACTTGAGGCGGCCGGCGCGGCGGAACCACTCGATCGCGTCCCTCAGCCCCTCCGCATAGGGTCGCGCCTGGAAACCGAGATCGCGTATGGCTTTCGCACTCGTGAAGAACATGCGATGCCGTGACATGCGCAATCCGTCGAGCGTCAGGAACGGCTCGCGCCCGGTTCGCATTGCAATCATCTCGGCCATGGCCGCGGCGGGATAGAGCAAGCGCCGCGACATGCGCAGCCGTGGCTGCCGGCGGCCGACGAGCAGTGCGATTTCGCGCAGCATATCGGCGAGCAGCACGTTCTCTCCGCCCAAGATGTAGCGCTCGCCGACGGTTCCGCGCACGAGGGCGGCCACATGGCCCGCCGCCACGTCATCGACGTGGACCAGATTGAGACCGGTGTCCACGTAACCGGGCATGCGTCCGGCGGCCGCTTCGAGAATGATCCGGCCCGTCGGCGTTGGCCGGATATCGCGCGGGCCGATCGGCGTGGACGGATTGACGATGATCGCCGGCAGCGCATCGCGCGCAATCATGCCCGTGACCAGATCCTGCGCGATCGCCTTGCTCCGCTTGTATACACCGACTGCGGACGTCCCAGCGAGCGGCGTGCCTTCATCCGCCGCCTGCCCGTCCGCCCGCAGCTTGAGCGCCGCAACACTGCTCGTGTACACCACGCGCTCCACCCCGGCGCGAAGTGCCGCCTCCATCACGGTGCGCGTGCCCTCGACGTTGTTGCGGGTGATCTCGTCGCGGTCCGCACACCACAGGCGATAGTCGGCGGCGACGTGCATCAGGTATCGGGCACCGGCCATCGCACGGTCGACCGAACCCGCGTCGCAGATGTCGCCCGTCACGACCTCGACGTCGAGGCCAGTGAGGTTGTCGCGCGGGCTCGTGCTGCGCACCAGCGCGCGCACCGCGAAACCGGCGCAAAGCAGCGCTCGCACGACCGCCGAGCCGACGAAACCGCTCGCCCCTGTCACCAGCACCAGCCCGTGGGTAATCGTCGTTGGCATTGCCGGAAAGCCGATTCGGATCGATGGGAGAGATTCTGCGCCGCGCCTCTTCTCGATGGGCGCCGGCATTGCGACCGCGAGAAACCCCGTCGCGGTCCTGGGAACAAAGCCGGGATTATATTGCATCGTGTTACAGCCCCGGCATGCCGCGGTCTACCTGCGCACAATTCGACTTCCCGATCCGCAATGCGGTGCTGCGCTGCAGCACAAGGCATCAAGGCGCACCCCACCAAGATCCTGGTCGAGCGCATGCGCAGACGTGATCTAATTGGCTGGCTGATTGCGCCGGCGACACCCTCGACGCCACGCATCAGCGCGCACGGCCGGCACATTCAAAACCATAAGAGGAGGCGCACATGGAACTGATAAGTCTCGGATCTCGCCGGGCTGCAGTCATATTCGGCACCCTCATCGGGATCCTCTCGCTCACGGCATCCGCACAATCGCAGCTCGGCAACCCGCCGAAGCTGGTGCTGTTCATGGTGGTGGACGGCTTTCCCCAGGAGTTGGTGAAGTACTACGACCAGGTCGGCAAGAACGGCTTCCGCATCTTCCTCGACAAGGGCGCGTGGTAGGCAACAACAACTACAGCCACGCGACCACGTACACGGGCGTGGGTCACGCCACGCTGCTCTCGTGCGCGCGCACCCATACAAGCACGGTGTCGTCGGCGACTGGATCGACAAGAAGACGAAGCAGCGCATCTACTCGACCGAGGACGAGCGCTACAAGTACCTCGACGAGGACGCCGGACGCCGCGCTCGCCCTTCAACTGAAGGTCACCCGTGGGATGTACAGCGCCACGACCGGTCGCTTCATCACGTCCAACTACTACATGCAGGAATACCCGGCGTGGTGGAAGACGTATTACGAATCCAAGCCCCAGGACAAGTACTTCGGCGCCTCGCGGACTCTGCTCTTGCCGGAGAGCGCCTACGCCCGCTCGGCGCCGGACGATCGGCCGTGGTCGACCAACTACAAGGGGCTCGGCACCAAGTTTCCGCATCCCGTGAGCGGCGGTGCCGACAAGCCGGGCAAGGCCTACTACGATGCGGTCCTGTGGACACCTTACGGCGACGTTCTCATGCTCGATTTTGCGAAGGCCGCAATCGAGGGTGAGAATCTCGGCAACAATCCCGCCGGCGTGCCCGACATCCTGGCCATCAGTTGGACCAGTCATGATTACGTGAATCACCTGTTCGGCCCGGAGAGCCGGCAGTCGCAGGATCAGACGATCCGCCTCGACCGCGTGTTCGGCGATCTCTTCGAGTATCTCGACCGGCGCATCGGTATGAAGAACGTGCTGGTCACGCTTTCCGCCGATCACGGGTTCATGAACGTTCCCGAGTACAGTGTCAGCCGCAACCTCGATGCCGGCCGCATCGACCCGGACAAGACGATCGCTGCCACCAACGAGGCGCTCGTGCAGAGGTTCGGCGAAGGGAAATACGTCACGACCTGGTGGAATCCGACGCTCTACATCGATTACGACGTCGTCGCATCGCGCAAGCTGGACAAGGTGGAAGTCGAGCGCGCCGCGCAGGAATTCCTGCGCACGTATCCGGGCGTGGAAGCGGTGTTCACGCGCACGCAACTCGAACAGGGGCAGATGCCCGACACGAAGATGGCGAAGCAGGTCGCGCTCGCCTGGCACCAGCAGATCAGCGGCGACATTGTGGTCATGAACAAGCCGAACTGGTATCTCTTCGCGAAGCCGTTCGCCTACGCCTCCACCCACGGCTCGCCGTGGGCCTGCGACACCAACGTGCCGCTCGCCATGTACGGTCCCAACTGGGTCAAGGCCGGCAAGTACGGCGATTCCGAGACAGTGGATCTCGGCCGCACCATCGCCCACATCCTCAACGTGCGCCCGCCCAACGGCTGCGAGGGGCGCGTGCTGATCGAGGCGATGCGCTGATAATTGCCCTGAACCTTTGCGACAGACTTCGCCCCGCCGCCACCGGTAGCGGGGCGTTTGTTTGCGTGCCGGAATCGGGTGACGTCGAAATACCCGGGGCCCGCCTCAGCCACCTGCCCCACCGAATCCGGTATCTTGTCGATAAGCTGCGCCGGTGAACGCGGCGTGAGCGAATCTACCTGGTCCGATGCCCGTCAAGCGCACCTTGCTGCTCGTCCTCGCCCTCTTCCTCCTGCCGCTTGCGATCAGCATTGCGTCACACCCCGCACCGGCGGCACCCTGGTACGCGGCGTCGCGCGCGTCGACCGGTCTCGCACCCGATCCGGCGACGGTTCACGAGGCCGTGATCCAGGTCTATGCGGCACCTACCTACGGCTGGCGCGGTGCGTTCGCAGTGCACACCTGGATCGTGGTCAAGCGCGAGGGTGCTGACACGCTCACCCGCTATGACGTCGTCGGCTGGCACGGCGCGCCGTTCGTGCATGTGGACTATGCGCCGCCCGACGGGCTCTGGTTCGACAACCGGCCCGACATTCTGCTCGACCGGCGTGGCGCAGGCGTCGAAGCGATGATCGACCGCGTGGAGGCCGCGGTGAAAAGCTATCCCTTCGCCGATCGCTACCTCACCTGGCCCGGACCCAACAGCAACACGTTCACCGCACACGTCGCGCGCAGCGTTCCTGAATTGCGGCTGGATCTGCCGGCCAATGCCATCGGCAAGGACTACGTGCCGCTTTCCTCGGCCCTCGGCCCGGCGCCCAGCGGCACCGGCGTCCAGGCCTCACTGCTGGGCGCGCTCGGCGTGCTGGTGGCCGCCGAGGAAGGCGTGGAGGTCAACGTTCTGGGGCTGTCGCTCGGCGTCGACGTCGCCTCCCCCGCGCTGCGGCTGCCGGGGCTGGGGCGAGTCGGCAGCCACAAGACGGTGGAATGATGCCGGGGAGTGCGCCTCCTACGCCGACTTCTGCTGCGTGCTGTAGCGGACGTGCGCTTCGGGGACCGGATAGCCCGCCGCACCGAAGGTTTCCGTGATCACGCGGTTGGTGTCGAAGTACACCTGCCAGTAGTGGTCAGTGTGCGTGTAGGGACGCACCGCGAGCACCGGCCCGCGCTCGTTGAAGTCGATGATTTCGACATCCGGCGCCGGATCCTCGGTGATGTTCGGGATTTTTGCGAGCGAAGTCTTCAGCCGCGAGATCGCATCGTGCGCATCGACACCGTGCGCGAGCTGCGCGAGCCGTTCCACACGACGGTAGGGGCTCGCCGAGAAGTTCTGCACCGTGTCGGAGAAGATCTTGTTGTTACCCACGAACGAGGTGACGTTGTCCGGCTTGAGTATCGTGGTGGCGAAGAGACCAATCTCCTTCACGGTACCCTCGATTCCCCCTGCCATGACATAGTCGCCCACCTTGAATGGCCGCAGAACGATGAGGAATGCGCCGGCGGCGAAATTGGCAAGCAATCCGCCCCACGCCGCGCCGATGGCAATACCGGCACCGGCGATCAGCGCCGCGAACGAGGTCGTCTCGACCCCGAAATAGCCGAGGATCGCAATGACCAGAATGACATTCAGGGTGACGCTGACGATGTTGCCGACGTAGCGCAGCAGTGTCGGATCGAACTGCTGCCGCCCAAGCGCCAAAGTGACCAAGCGAACCGCCAGGTGAATGAGATAGCGGCCGACGATCCAGACCGCGATCGCGCCGACAGCCTTCAGGCCGAAGTCCACGAGTTGCGGGGCGGCAGTGCTCATTATGTTTTCAATGTCCATCTCGTTCTCCTGCGTGAACCAGGGGGTGGGGAAACCCAAAAAGCCGGCGGAGTGTAGCACCAAGCAATAGTGAAAGCACTCAGGCGCCAGTGGCTACGAGCCAGTGATGCGTCGTCGGACGTTAACACCACCACGACAGCGGCTTGTCGTCTGTGCGACAGCTTTGCATGCCCTTGCGATCATGCGCGAAGCCGTGATCACTGCTGACGCGTGCTCTCGAACGCGGCGACTTCGAGCACCGTCGACGGCATCTGCAGCGAGCTGAACAGGGCCGCGGCCGCGGCGAGGAAGGCCAGCAGCGAGACCAGCGCCGCCGCCTCGCTTCCGGTCGCCGCCGAGATCGCACCGAAGACGAGCGGACCGAGCGCCGCCGACAGTCGACCTGCGACGGCGTTGAAGCCGAACATCTCGCCCGTCTTTTCCCGCGCCACGAGCAGCGCGAAGAGCGACCGGCAGACGGCCTGAATGGAGCCGTATACCAAGCCGAGCAGCACGACGACGACGACCGGCGTGGTCGTCCCCTCCCCGAACGCCAGCACCAAGAGCGCGCCGCCAAGGATCGCAGTCATGACGAAGATCGCCGGTCGCTGGCCCCAGCGGTCGGCGACGTGGCCGAAAGCCAGCGTCGCGGGCAGCGCGAGGACGTGGTAGAGCAGCGCGAGCCAGAGCAGCCCCTCGATCGTGAGCCCGAAGCGCGCGCGCAGGATGATCGCGATGAAGAACAGCACGGTCACCAGCACGTCGTTGAGCAGGTAATAGCCGATCAGGAAGCGGAAGACCTCGCGGTGGCGTCGCCAGTGGCGGAGCGTCTCGATCACCGAGGTGTATGCCGCGATGCCAGCACGGCTCGGCGTGCGGCGGCCCCTTGCGATTACACTGCTTCGCTGCAGACCCAGCAAAGCCGGAACCGCGAACAGCGCGAAGAGCACCCCGGAAATCATGAACGCCTCGCTGAGCCGAGCGACCTGCGCATCGGACGGCACGCCGTGCATCACGCCGAGCGCCGCGAGCAGCGCCACGATTCCGCCGGCGAATCCGATGGTCCAGCCGAAACCGGACACGCGCCCGACATGCGTGCGCGGCGCGATCCAGACGAGGAGCGAATCGTAGAGGGCAGCCGCGAGCGTGTACCCGACTTGCGCCGCGATGAACAGCGCGGCCGCCAGCAGCACGTCGCCACGCCCGGCAATGGGCATCGCCACCGTGGCGACGACGCACAGACCCGTGGCCGCCGCGAGCAATGCGAGCAGGCGTGCGCGGCGGTCGGCCCATGCGCCGTAGAACGGCGACAGCGCGCCGGCAACCAGGAATGCGAGGGATGCGATCGCACCCCACTGCCCCTGCGCGCCTGGGAGATCGACAGCGACACGGTGACGAAGAACAAACCGAAGAAGACCGGTACCAACGCGGCGAATGTCGAACTCGCCACGTCGTAGAGCGCCCACGCAACCACCTGCCGCGTGAGCCAGGCGGGACGGCGGGTCATCAGTCGATGCGGTTGCCGCTCGCGTGTACCGTTTCGTGCGCGCCGCTCCGCCGCGCACCTGGGCCTTGCGGCGTCCGGCGCTGCGCCCACCGCCTCCGGATCGGCAAGGCGCGCCAGATCGAGCACGCGGATGCGCCGAAACCCGACCTCGATCAGCCCCGCCTGTCTGCAGCTTGTCGAGCAGCGCGTTGACCGTCTGCCGAGAGATGCCGATCATGCGTGCGAGATCGGCCTGCGAAACGGCAAGCGAAATTGCACCCGACCGCAGCACTTCGCTGCTGCGCAGCTGCGCCAGCACCGCGAGCCGATCCCTCAGGCGCACTTCCACGGCGAGATCCCGGACCTCAGCCAGCATGCGCACCAAGAGCGCGTAGCGACTCAGAGCGAGCCTCGCGAAGGGCTCGTAGTACCGCGGCTCCTCAGCAACGATGCGATCGAACTGGATCTTTGGCAGTTGCAGCAGCTTTATTACACGCGTGTGCGCGACGAAGGTGCCCACCGTGGCCTTGCCGCTCAGCAGCGCGTACTCACCGAACCAGAAGCCCGGTTCGCACACGTGGATCAGCCCTTCCTCGCCGTCACCGGTAGAGCGAACGACGTGCACCGTCCCATCGAGTACGACAAAGAGCCCCTTCGACAGGCAGCCCTCGAGGCTGATCACCTGTCCCTTGGCGCACGTGCGCACCACGGATCGGTCGAGGATGAGGCTCTGCAGCGCCTCGGGCAGGCCGCCGAACCAGTCGCCAGCCATCAGGAGCCGGCGGATCTCCCGCGTTTCGTCGACATGCATACCCGGCTTGCCCCCCTCCTCGCCCAGCCGGCAATTATGCCTCACCTGCCCGCTCGCACGAATCTGGATTCAGGGCGTCCGGAAAAAAAGTTGCAACCCCCGCGCGCAGGATCCCGGTGCAGGCTTCCTGTCATGCGCGAGACACGGTATCGTTGCGGGCTGGCCAAAAAAACATCCAAACAGCATCCATCACCCGACCAAGGGAACATGATGATCTTGAGTCTCAGGAAGGCACCTCCCGCAGTCCCCTTCGCTCTGGCTGTGAATGCCCGCGTTCGCGCAAGACCCTCTCGAGGAGCGCTCATGAATCGATTGATCCGGGGTTCCCTCCTTGCGCTGACGGTGCTTGGATTGTCGAACGGTGTTCGCGCAGAGGATACCCCGGCTGCGGCTGCAGCCGCTCCTCTGGTTGCGCCGGAGGCGATCGACGCACTGAAGAACATGGGCGCGCATCTGCAGACCCTCAAGCGCTTCGAGGTGTCGACCGAAGCCACGGGCGAGCGGGTGCTGGCCGACGGCCAGAAGCTGCAACACACGGCGAGCGCGCAAATGGATGTCGAGCGCCCCAACAGGCTGCGGGTGCGGATGAGCAGCGCGCGGGCCGAGCGCGAACTCTTCTACGACGGCAAGACGGTGACCCTATTTACGCCGGCGCAGAAGTCTTACTCCACGGTCGACTTCAGCGGGAACCTCGGCGAACTCATCAACCGGCTGGAGGAGCGGTATGGCATAGATGTTCCGCTGTCCGATCTGTTTGTCTGGGGGACGCCGGCGGCACCGCTCGACAAGATCGAATCGGCGATGAACGCCGGGCAGGATTTCGTCGGTGGGGACCTGTGCGATCACTACGCCTTTCGCCAGGGCGACTTCGACTGGCAGATATGGATCACCACCGGAAGCAAGCCGCTGCCGCGCAGGATCGTGATCGTCAATCGTGCCGACGAAGCGCGGCCACAGTCGGTTTCCGTGCTCGACTGGAACCTGAAGCCGACCTTCAAGGATTCGGTGTTCAAGTTCACGCCACCCAAGGGCGTGACCCAGGCGCAGATTGTTCCGGTCAAGACGAAGTAAAGGAGCGTCTCCATGAACCAGTCATTCGGCAAGTTGCTTGTGGCTCCCCTGGCAGTTTTCGCGATGCTCAGCCTGGTCATGCTACCGCTGGCTGAGGCCGCAGGTGGCAGGGGCGGTGGTCACGCGGGTGGCGGAGCCCGTGCCGCCGGCGGCGGCGGTGGGCAGCAGAGGGCCCAGGTCAACAACAGCCGCGCCGACGTGCGCACCAACAACGTTCGCAACACCAGCGTCAACAACGTGAACGTCAACCGGAACACCAACGTGCACGTCAACAGCGGTGGTGGCTGCTGCGGCCGCGGCTGGGACAATGACTATCACCCGATTGCGACAGCGGCGGCGGTCACGGCCACCGTTGCCGTCACCTCGGCCGTCATCGGCTCCATGGTGCGTACCGTGCCGACAGGATGCGTCCCGGTCAACTACGGGGGCTACGTCTACCAGCAGTGCGGCAACGTCTGGTACCAGCCCCAGGCCGGGCAGTATGTCGTGATCAACCCGCCATATTGATGTAGACAGCCGAGGAGGAACGCAAGCGAAGCGTTCCTTCGTCCTCCCTCGCGGAACTAGGTGGTGTTCCGGGCCGCGATTCCCCTCTCGCTCGGCGATATGCAGCACATCTTCCGAGTTACGCAGCCGTACGCTACTTCGTCACCGATGGCCGCTCCAAGCGCGAAAAGGTCTACATCCGGGGGCAGTCGGACCTGACGGCGATGCGCATGTACGATACAAGATCCACGTGAAGGTCACTCTGGTAGCCGCCGGCATCTTCGTCACATTGGCGCCGCCGATTCTGACGCTGTATTTCGGGAAGCTGGTACTGAAGCTGCACCCGATGATCCTGCTCGGCGGGTTGGCTGGTGCGCAGACCGAAGCCGCGTCGATGAACGCCATCCTCGATGAATCACAAAGCCAGACACCGGCGCTGGGGTTCACCGTGTGCTATGCGGCGTCCAACGTGCTGCTGGCGGTGTGGGGGCTAATCATCGTGGCGTTGGTCTGAATTCCGCTGCGGAACAAACGACGGCGTCGCGTCCATTGACCGTCGCCAGGTGTTCCTGATCCTGGCGGATCCCTGAAGGCCGCGCCAGGACGCCGTACACGCCAAGCCGGGCGCGCCCGCGCCGGTAACTTTGGTGCCGCGCGTGGTCCGCGCCGCCAGCGAATGTGAACGCCAGCCCCGCCGCCTCCCCTGCAATCGCCTCCGCAACTGACCTGAAGGAGTAGCGGTTCAATCACGGCCGACAGTCGCCTGCAACGAACGCTGAGGCGCTGCGAAGAAAGTTGTCGCCCGGCGGACAGGTACCCGCTGCGTACGTCACTAACATATGCGGGCCGCAAAGGCGCTGCGCGAGTCGCCGCCGCGTTCTATGAAAGGAGGAGCTCAACCCATGACCATCATTCTTCGCCTCGTCGCCCTGGTCTTCATCCTGGTCCTGGGTACCCTGGCCTTGGCCTCACAGGCCGAGGCGCAAAGCACGAAACCCAACATCCTGATCATCTGGGGCGACGACATCGGCGGCTTCAACATCAGCGCCTACAACCAGGGCATGATGGGCTACAGGACACCCAACATCGACAGCATCGCCAGGCAGGGCGCGCTGTTCACCGACTGGTACGGCCAGCAGAGCTGCACCGCCGGCCGCGCCGCCTTCATTACCGGGCAGTCGCCGATCCGCACCGGCCTGACCAAGGTCGGCCTGCCGGGCGCGCCCGAGGGCATGAAGAAGGAAGACCCGACGATCGCCACGCTGCTGCGCGCGCAGGGCTACATGACCGGCCAGTTCGGCAAGAACCACCTCGGCGACCGCGACGACATGCTGCCGACGGCGCACGGTTTCGACGAGTTCTTCGGCAACCTCTATCACCTGAACGCCGAGGAAGAGCCCGAGAACGTCGACTATCCGAAGAACGCCGAGTTCAAGAAGAGGTTCGGCCCGCGCGGCGTCATCCATAGCTTCGCCGGCGGCAAGATCACCGATACCGGCCCGCTGACGAGGAAGCGCATGGAGACCATCGACGAGGAGGTCACCGCCAAGACGCTGGACTTCATGGAGCGGGCGAAGAAGGCGAACAAGCCCTTCTTCATCTGGTGGAACTCGACGCGCATGCACATCTTCACTCACCTCAAGGCGGAGTCCGACGGCAAGACCGGACTCGGCATCTACGCGGACGGCATGGTGGAGCATGATGCGCAAGTCGGCCAACTGCTCGCCAAGCTCAAGGAACTGGGCCTCGAAGAGAACACGATCGTCATGTACTCCACCGACAACGGCGCGGAGACGTTCACCTGGCCCGACGGCGGCACAACCATGTTCCGCGGCGAGAAGAACACCAACTGGGAAGGCGGCTACCGTGTGCCGACCGCGATTCGCTGGCCTGGCGTCATCAAGCCAGGCACGGTGATCAACGACATCGGCGCCCACGAGGACATGCTGCCTACGCTGGCAGCGGCAGCCGGAAACCCGGGCGCGACGCAAGAGTTGCTGAAGGGAAAGAGCATGGGAGGCTCAACCTACAAGGTCCACCTGGACGGCTACAACCTGATGCCCGCGCTCAAGGGGGAGGTGCCGTGGCCGCGCCATGAGTTCATCTACTGGACCGACGACGGCAGTGTCGCGGCGCTGCGTTACGACAATCTGAAGATCACGTTCCTCAAGCAGGAGGCCGAGGGACTGAAGGTGTGGCAGCAGCCGTTCACAGAACTGCGCGCGCCGGCGCTGACCAATCTGCGCATGGACCCGTTCGAGCGCGCGGAGCACGAGAACGCCGTCGGTTACCAGCGCTGGTACCTGGAACGGATGTTCGCCATCGCGCCGGCCGGCGCCTACGTCGGCAACTGGCTGCAGAGCTTCCGCGAATTCCCGCCGCGGCAGAAGCCCGGCAGCTTCAACCTCGATCGCGTGATGGAAACGGTGAGCGGCGGACCGAAGCAATAATCGGCCTTCGGCACGGCCCACCAGGCGATTCTCATGGCATACTTTCAATCCGGTCGCCTGGCCGGGATACATCGATAACCATTCGGGGAGGAAGACAAATCATGCGCACACTCGTTCGCAGTTTGGCGGTTTGCGTCGTCGCCATCGCGCTCAGCGGTTGCTCCGGCATGGGAGGCGTAAACGCAGGCAGCCTCTACAGTCAACTCGGCGGGGCGGACGCCATCAGCAAGCTGTCGGGGAATCTGCTCTCCGGCGCCAAGGCCAACGGCGATCTGTCTTCGCTGCTCGGCAACGTCAACAGCGCCGCGGCGACACCCAAACTCAACGACCAGCTCTGCGCTGCGCTCGGTGGCGGATGCAAGGCCCCGTTCTCTGCCGACCAGGTGGCCGCCGGAGCGAAGAAGTTGAATCCGTCGCAGGCTTCCGCGCTCAAGGATGTGTTCGGCAGCTCGCTCGGCAAGTCCGGAATCAGTTCGGCACTGCAGGCGCCGGTCAAGGAAGCCGTCAGCTCCCAGCTGAGCGGCATCGTCGGCTCGCTGCTCTAGAGCACACGTGAGCACCGCGCCCTTCCGCCTTGGTTCGTTCGGCATGGCGGCGTTCAACGATGAAGGGCACCGTGCTCATCCTTGGCGTCATCCTCGCGGCTTCCGCGTTCGCGCAAGAGCGCGCGGCCACATCCACCCCTCCGGAGCAGGCGCGCAGCGGCAGGTCTTTCGAGGCGTCCACCGAGCGGCCGCCGCCGGTTGCCAAACTGCAGCCCGCTCCCTCCGCGGGTGCTCAAGAGTCGCGGCGTTTCCTCGTGCAACCGTGCGGGATGCTGGATACCGCCAACGAGCACGTCGCGCTGTTCGTGAAGTACACAGAACCGTACGCGTCGCGCGCACAGTCCGTCGCTCTGCGGCAGGATGAAACGCAGCGCACCGCGATCGTCTCGCCGATCCGATGAAAGCTGCGTGCGAGCCCGCTCGCGGGCGGGCGCTTCCCGTCCGCCCCGACGAACATAGCCGGTGGCGGTGTCATCCGGCGAACACGGTCGGAATCGACGCCCTCATCGTGGATCTCCGGCACCGGCACGTGACGTGATAACGCCCGTCGCCCCCGCTGCCCCTCCCATGCGTGCCAACCCCGAACTCACTCTTGCGGCGGCCCGCACCATCGCCAGGGAAGCGTACGTCTACGGCTATCCACTGGTCGACAACTACCGCGTCCAGCACGCCTATTTCGTGGACAGGCAGGACCCCGAGTACAAGGCGCCGTACAACCAGCTGGCGCATGTCCCGCGCCTCTGCACACCGACGGACAGGACGGTCCAGAGCCCCAATGCGGATACGCCCTACTCCTGGATCGGCCTCGATCTGCGCACCGAGCCAATCGTCTTCACCGTGCCGCCGATCGAGCGCGGACGCTACTGGAGCCTGCAGCTCATCGATCTCTACACGCACAACTTCGCCTATCTCGGCACGCGCACCAGCGGCAATAGCGGCGGCGTATTTCTCGTCGCCGGGCCGCAGTGGCACGGTGCCACGCCATTCGGCATCACGAAGGCACTGCGGTGCGAAACCGAGATCGCCTCCGCGCAATTACGCACACAGCTGTTTCATTCTGCCGATCTGGAGAACGTGAAGCAGATTCAGGCCGGCTACCTGGTGCAGCCACTGTCCGCCTTTCTCGGTCACCCGCTGCCGCGAGTCCGACCGAAGATCGACTTCATCCAGCCACTCTCGCCTGAAGCGCAGAGGTCGTCTCTCGATTTCTTCAACGTCTTGAGCTTCGCACTCCAGTTCGCGCCGACCCATCCAACCGAGTCGGACCTGCGACGCCGTTTTTCTCGCATTGGCATCGGTGCGTGCAACGTCATTGACACGAACCGGCTCGCACCCGGCGTGAGACGCGCGCTGCGGGAAGGGATCGCCGACGCCTGGGCCGATTTCGCCACCGTGAAAAGGCAGGTCGATGCGGGACGGCTGACTTCCGGCGATCTCTTCGGCACGCGCGAGCATCTCCAGAACAACTACCTGCATCGCATGGCGGCCGTCGTGCTCGGCCTCTACGGCAACTCGAAAGAAGAGGCGATGTACCCGGCGTATTACGTCGACGCTGCTGGCCAGAAGCTGCACGGTGCGCATCGCTATACCCTGCGCTTCGAGCCGGACCGGCTGCCGCCGGTGGATGCGTTCTGGTCGCTGACGATGTACGAGCAGCCGTCCAATCTGCTCGTCGCCAATCCAGTCGACCGCTACCGCCTCGACTCGACGATGGTCGCGCAATTCCGCCGCGATGGCGACGGCGGCGTGACGCTGCTGATCCAGCACGAATCTCCGGGGCGTAACCTGGAAACGAACTGGCTTCCTGCACCGCAGGGACCCTTCTCTGCCCTGCTGCGCCTCTACCTGCCGAAGCCCGAAGCCCTGGACGGACGCTGGACGCCGCCGCTGCTCCATCGCGTGTCCGACACCACCGGGCCATCTGCCGACCTTTCATGACGATCGATCACCGAGCTTCCAGAGTCTTTCTCTACACCCTGGCGATGTTGGCCGGGGTGGCCATTGCCGTCGGGCAACCGGTCGAGGTGTCGCCCGATGCCTTGCCGTCGTGGAACGACGCTCCGGCGAAGTCGCGCATCGTAGCGTTCATGAAGGCCGCAACCGAGCCGGGTGGGAAGGATTTCGTGCCGCCCGCAGAGCGCATTGCGGTGTTCGACAACGACGGCACGCTGTGGTCCGAGCAGCCCGCCTACTTTCAGCTTCTGTTCGCGATCGACCGCGTCAAGGCGCTGGCGCCGCAGCACCCGGAATGGAAGACGCAGCAGCCGTTCAAGGCCGTGCTCGAAGGTGATATGAAGACGCTCGCCGCGTCCGGCGAAAAAGGCCTTGCCGAGATCCTCAAGGTCACGCACGCCGGCATGACGACCGATGAGTTTGCCCGGACCGCAGCCGAGTGGCTGGCAACGGCGCGGCATCCGAAGCTCAACCGGCCCTACACGGACCTGGTTTATCAGCCGATGCTGGAATTGCTGGCTTGCCTGCGCGCCAACGGCTTCAAGACCTACATCGTGTCGGGCGGCGGCATCGAGTTCGTGCGTGTTTTCTCCGAGCAGCAGTACGGCATTCCCCCGGAGCAGGTGATCGGCTCCAGCATCAGGACGCGCTACGAGATTCGAGATGGGCAACCCGCCATCGTGCGGCTGCCGGAGGTCGATTTCATCGACGACAAGGCGGGCAAGCCGGTGGGCATTCAGAAGTTCATCGGCAGGCGGCCAATCGCCGCGTTCGGCAACTCGGATGGCGATTTCGAGATGCTGGAGTCGACAACGTCGGCGCCGGCTGCGCGACTCGGCGTGATCATCCACCACGATGACGCTGAGCGCGAGTTCGCCTACGACCGCAAGTCTCCCATTGGCCGACTCGAGCGCGGACTCGATGAAGCCGACGCCCGCGGCTGGACGGTAGTCAGCATGAAGAACGACTGGCGCACCGTGTATCCGCAACACTGAGCGCGGCGTGCGCCCGACGTAATCGGCGCGCCGCCGGGAGTCACCTCCCTGCAAGACTCGATTCAAGTGCTCCGGCCGACGACCTAGGCCGCGCGGTCGAATGGTCGCCGCCCTGCTCCTGTGCTATCTAAGGAACCTCTGATCAGCTCCCACGCGGGCGCGACAAAGGTTCCCTGACGCTCTCCGATCCGGCGCCCGACGCCGGCGCGACGGATCGTCCGATTCATTCGGCACAGGAGGTCTGCGATGCTCAAGATCAATGATGCAGTGATACGGCGTCTGTGTGAGGTCTACGCTTATCAGGTGCCCGATAGCGGAATGGTCTTCTTCGGGCTGCGAGGTTGCCTGCCGGTCGATCCGTTCAACCAGAAGTTCCGCAAGGAGCACGGCGTCGAGGCAGCGCCGCTCGATTACCTCTTCCCGCGCTGTACGCTCGGCCAATGGCTGCCGGCGGAGCAGACCGTCGCGCTGTTTCCGGGCAGCACCGTACCGCATCGCAGCAACCTGCAGGCGGCCCTCGCGCGCGGCGGCGCCGGCGCCAATCAGCTCATGCCGGCGTACTACAAGGACTATCGCAAGGGCGTGCACAAGGCCGCCGCGCCCACCGGCCACGACGCCTTCCGGCAGACCGCTCCGAGGCCGATCCAGCGCTCCGCCGACGACCTCGACATCGAGCAGGACGATCGGGTCGAGTACGACAATCCGCAGGACAACCTGCACGCGGCCTGGTGTCAGGGCATCGACCACCCGAGCTATGCCAGCGCGGGCTGCCAGGTCGTTGTCGGATATCCCAAGTGTGCGAAGCGCGGTGACGCCCCCGCCGTCGGGCCGTGGCTGCCTTTCAAGGAGAACGCCTACGCGCTAGGCGCTCAGACGAGCTTTTCCTACGTGCTCTGGAATGGGCGTACGGCCGAGGCGATTGCGAGCGCGCGTGGCAAGGTCGCCCGCCGACTCACTTACGGCTCGGACGGCCCGCTCGTCGACACCGTGCAGCAGGCGCTGCGCGCGAAAGGCTTCTACGAGGGCGAGATCGACGAAGACTTCGGTCCGCGCACGCTGCGCGCGGTGATCGAGTTGCAGAAGCACGTCTTCGGTGCGGACGCCGCAGACGGCATAGTCGGCCCCAACACGGCGGCCGCTCTCGAAATCGATTGGGGTCAGGTGTGACGCCTGCGCATCACGAATAGACCCGGAACAGGCGCTGCATCTGATAGAACTCGTGGAGATAGGCTTGCGCCATATCCCGGTTCGTCGCCACCACGGTGATGTCGTGCGAGAACACCGAGGTGTTGTACCAGTTGAAGCTCCCCTCGATGACCGTTGCCTCATCGATGATGCAGTACTTCGAATGCAGCGGCGAATAGGGCACGGTGTGATCCGTCTCCCCATACAGCAGCCCGACGCGCGATGCCGGCTGACTTGAGCCGTTGAACAGCGGGCAGGAGCGGCCGGTGCAGCTCATCCTCCATGGTGCGCTCGATCCCCACACGCCCTTGCCGCGCGAGGTGTCCGTTGAGCACGATGTGGACATGCACGCCGCGGTGGCGCGCGTGCAGCAGCGCATCGACCACGCTGTCACCGTGCTCGCCCATCAGGTTCGCCGATCAGGAACAGGGACAGCCTGATCGACTGCCGCGCGCGATGGATCTCCGACAGGATGGCGTGGTGCGGGCGGTAATACTTGCCGTCGGCCAGCGTGTGCCGGCCGAAGGTGTAGAGCAGATTGAAGTGGCTGAGCGGATCCACCCGGTACTTCTGAATGACGCCGCCGCGTTCGCTCTGGAAGATATTGTCGAGCAGCCGGCAGACCCCCCTGCGAATGGAAGCTCATGCCGGATTCCCAGTTCGCCCACCAGCGGTCGAAGGTGATGTTGAACGACCCGAGAATACAGTCCTCATCGTTGAAGATGATGAACTTGGTGTGCATGTCGGGATCGACCTCGATCAGGTAGTGGTGCGGCGTGCAGAACACGCCCACCAGTTCGATGCCGGCGCGCTTGAGCCGCGCATAGTTCGGGCTGTTGGTGAGCGTCATCTTGCGCCAGTCGACGATGCACTGTACCCAGACGCCGGCCTCGCTCGCGTGCACCAGATGGCGCGTGAAATCGGTGTCGTCGATGCAGTCGACGCTTACCTTGATCGTGCAGAATCGCGCCGGGTTCTCGCGTTTGCAGCGGATGACCTTGTCGATGTGATCGTGGATGAAACGCTTCGGATGGAAGGGATGGTACTGCTGCCCCTTGGTGAACTTCGGTGTCAGCCGCAGTGACTCGAAATGATGGTTGTACCAGTCGACGTCGCGCTGCATTTCCGCGCCGTTCAGTTCGAAGGTGCGATAGCTGTTGGCGCTCGCCCCGTGCGAGTTGATGCGCCGGTACTGGCGGCTCTCGTCCCGGCACTGATGCTCTTCCATGAACACGTATTCGAACTGGGAAGAGACGGACTCCTCACCCAGGTGCACGACGTACGCAAATTTTACGCAGCTGATGCGGCCGAAGGTGTTGCATGAAGGCAGCACGAAGAAATCCCGGCTGCGTCGCCGGTGCTGGTTCCACTGAATGTCATAGGCATCCGTGTCGACGATGAACGTCTCGCAGACGCCATGCTCGCGGTAGACCCGCAGGATGATCTTCAGGTTGGCATGGACCCCGAAGGAGACATCGAAGGTGATCTCTCCCCAGCGCAGTGAAAACTTCTCGCCGAAGTCGTTGGTGCGGGAGAAGAAGGCCCCAAGATTGCCGTGGACGGGTACCGCATAGTTCTCTGCTGTCTTCATATGCCGACCGATGTGCCCCATTGTGCGCTGGGGTCTGCGCGGCAGCATTGGCTCCGCCGCGCCATAGTTTGTCTGCGTCTCATATTCACTTCGGCTCGAAAGTCACCAGATAGCCGATGTGATCGGACACTCTCCCATAGTCCCGCTCGGTGAAAACCTCGCGGCCCGCCGTTGCGGCAAGTTCGCTAGACTTTCGCAGGAACACGTAATCGATGCGATGATCGTCGTCCAGATGCCGGTGCCAGCGCTCGGCCCTCGCATCGAAGACCGCGCGAAACACGTGGGGTGCGCTCACCGCAAGATACTGGTCATCATACTCGTTCGAGTCGACAACGAGTCGGTAGCCCTTCGACCCGGCCTTGATGTTGAAGTCTCCGCACAGCATCGTCGCCCGGACTTCGCCGGTATGCTCGGCCCCCGCCCACCTGCGCAACGCCTCGAATTGTTCGGCAAAGCCGTCGTCCCACCAGCTCAGGTGCGACGAGAACACATTCACCAGGCCCAGGTACGGCACGCGGATCTGTGCCATGACGACCTTTCGGGAGTGGATGCTGTACGGGTCGTGGCTGTGCGACACGTACCTCGCATCCTGTCTGGCAATCGGATGTCGGCTTAAGATGGCGACACCCTCCCGGTAGCGGTCGAACCCGAGATGCGACCAATCGGTGACGAGATGATAGGGCGACTTCAAGCGCTCGTTGATGATTCTCGCCGCATTCGACTGCCAGTCTCCCATCCCGTTGTTCCAGTGCTCGGCCACCTCCTGCAGACAGACCACGTCGACGTCGAGCTCGTTGATCGCGCGCGCGATCTGCGTGAGCTTGCGGTCCTGATCGTCCTCCTGGTAGCAATGCAGATTGAGGATGAGCACGCGCAGCAGGCCGTGGTAGATCGAATAGCTCTTGCCGAAGTTGTCGTCCCAGAACACCCCCTTCTTCGTGTTGGAAGTGATCCGGTACTGGAGGCGGCGCGAGTGATCGATGTCGAGCTGCGTGTCCCAGATCTGTACACCGTATTGATTGTGGTTGCGGGCGTTGCTCCTGAGTTCGCTGTCCCAGTAGTTGCGCCGCATGTGGCAGTGCGCGTTGTGCGAGGTGCGCCAGTTGTCAGTGGTCCAGACCACGCTGACCCACCCCGCTTCGATCTGCCGCTGCGCTGCCACCACCACCGGGAAAATCGTCTGCCCGTCGTGCAACGCCTCGTCGAAGCGGATGTTCAGCAAGGGGATGTCGTCCGCTATGCGGATCCCCGCATCGGCCTCGATGAAATAGTTATGGCCGTGATTGCTGTCCCAATACTGCTTGCCGGCCACACGATAGCGCAGCGCCAGCCGCAGGTTCCCCGGCAGCGACTTGCTCGCGATCAGCGTGAAGGACTTCCGCGCAACCCAGTATTCCTTTTGGCGGTCGACACTGCTGTGATAGCGCGCGTGCAGCGTGTGCCAGACGCCGTCTTCCCCTGCCCACTTCACGTCCACGCTCTTCGCGTAGTCGACGTTCTCGACGAGCATGGCCACCGACAGTCTCTGATAGACCGCCGCGGCTTGCCTCGTGATCACGTTTTCAACGCAAAGCAGCTTGATCTTTTCCATTTTTTTCCCGCGTCTCGTTCGAACCTCGAGCCTCCCGCCCAAGGTCGCGCATGCGGAATTTACCGTCAGCGCGCAATCTGTCAAGGCATTCGATGCTTGCCGGGCTTCCCCGACTGCGGAAACAATGCAGGAAATATCCGGCTTCAGCCGGGCTTACCTGTCGAACGCCAGCACCAAGGAAACATCATGACCGCCACGTACGAAGACATACTCTGCGACATCGATGCGGGTGTCGCCACCATCACCATCAACCGCCCCGAGAAGTACAACGCCTTTCGCGCACAGACGCTGCGAGGAACTCATCGACGCCTTCCTGCGCGCCGGCTGGGATCGCACGGTGGGCGTCATCGTGCTGACCGGCGCCGGGCGATCAGCGCGTTCTGCACCGGCGGCGATCAGTCCGCCCACGCCGGGCCACTACGACGGGCGCGGTGTCATCGGCCTGCCGCTGGAGGAACTGCAGGCAGTGATCCGCGACGTGCCGAAGCCGGTGATCGCCAAGGTGCGCGGCTACGCCATCGGCGGCGGCCACGTGCTCGCCCTGCTGTGCGACCTGACGCTCGCCGCCGAATCAGCCCGCTTCGGCCAGGTCGGCCCGAAGGTCGGCTCGGTCGACCCCGGCTTCGGCACCGCGTACATGGCGCGCGTGATCGGCGAGAAGCGGGCGCGCGAGATCTGGTACCTATGCCGACAGTACACAGCCGCCGAGGCCGTGCAGATGGGGCTGCGCCAACAAGGCGGTGCCGGACGCCGAACTCGATGCCGAGGTCGCCCGCTGGTGCGCGGAGATCCTGGAGAAAAGCCCGACCGCGCTGGCGCTCGCCAAGCGCTCGTTCAACGCCGACACCGCGCATATCGCCGGCATATCCGCGCTCGGCCTGCAGGCGGTCGGTCTCTTCTACGGCACCGAAGAATCCAAGGAAGGCGTGCGCGCCTTTCAGGAAAAGCGCAAGCCGAGGTTCCGGAACACCAGCGCAAGCTGCCGCCAGCGTCGAGGAACACGGCCGATCGAGCCGGACCGGAGGTCACACCGGCAAGAGAAGCGTGTCTCCGCGCTCAAGGAGACGCGTCATCTCTGCAGCCGGCAACGGGCGGCTCAATACAAACCCTTGTGCAGCGTCGCACCCCCGCTCGCGCAGGAAGTCGAGCTGCGCAAGCGTCTCGACGCCTTCTGCCACCACCGAAAGCCCGAGGCTGCGTGCGAGCGCGATGATCGCCTCGGTGATGGCTGCGTCCTGCGGCGACGAGGTGACGTGGCTGACGAAGCCGTGGTCGATCTTGAGCTCGCCGACGGGAAACTGCTTGAGATACCTGAGCGCCGAGTAATCTACGCCGAAGTCGTCGATCGACACGCCCACCCCGCGCTCCTGCAGGCGCCGCATGACGGCCGCGGTGCGCTCGAGATCGGTGACGAGCACGCTTTCCGTGATCTCGAGCTTGAGCTCGCCCGGCGCGACTCCCATGCCGTCGAGGGCCTCTGCGACCATCGCCTCGAATCCGGCGTGCGCGAACTGCCGCGGTGAAACGTTGACGGACACGGTAAGCGACGGCAGGCCGGCGCTGCGCCACGCGCGCAGCTGTCCGCACGCTTCCAGCAGAACCCAGTTGCCGAGACCGATGATGAGGCCGCTGTCCTCCGCCAGCCCGATGAATCGCGCCGGGCCGAGCAGTCCCGCCGTCGGATGGCGCCAGCGCACGAGCGCCTCGGCGCCGAAGAGCTTGCCGTCGGCAAGACGTACCTGCGGCTGGTAGACCAGTTCGAGCTGACCGCGCTCGATCGCCTCGCGCAGTGCAAGCTCGAGCGCCAGCCGCTCGGCGGCCGCCCCATCCTTCTCTTGCGCGAAGAAGCGCACAACATCGCGCCCGCTCGATTTGGCACGGTACATCGCGGCATCCGCGCGCCGCAGCAGCGTATCGGGGGTCTCGCCGTCTTCCGGGAAAAGCGCTCCCCCGATGCTCGCGCTGATGGCGACGACCTGTGGCCCAAGCGCCAGTGGGGTGCGCAAAGCCGACAAGATTTTGCGCGCGACCGCCTCCGCTGCCTCGCGGTTGCTGGCACTGTCGAGCACCACGACGAATTCGTCTCCGCCCCAGCGGGCAACCGTGTCTCCCTCCCGCACCGCGCATCGCAGCCTGTGCGCAACTTTCTGCAGCAGCACGTCGCCTTCGCTGTGACCCAGGCTGTCGTTGACGTGCTTGAAGCGATCGAGATCGATGAAGAGGACGGCGACAGGGGAAGCGGAGCGGCGCGCGTGCGCCAGCGCCTGCAGCAGTCGATCGCGCAGCAGCACACGGTTCGGCAGACCCGTGAGCGCATCGTGCGTGGCCTGGTACTCGATGCGCTCCGTCATCGCCACGATATCGCTCATGTCCGTCACGGCGAGCACCGCCCCGTCGATGATGCCGCGCGCGTTGCGGATCGGCCGGCCGCTCACACGCACGCTGAGTGTCTCACCGCTGCGTGACGTGAGACGCCCACGCAGACCGGAGCCGACCGGATGGTGGGCACCCGGCGCGAACACCTCCTGCACCGGCCGGCGCAGCCGCCCATGTTCATCTTCCAGGCGCAGCAGATCGTCGAGCGGACGCCCGTTCGCCTCCGCCGCGTCCAGACCCGTGAGCGCTTCTGCCGCCGGGTTCAGGTAGACGATGCCCCCCTTCTGATCGGTCGCGATCACTGCATCGCCGATGGCCTGCAAGGTGGCATTCAGTTCCTCCCGTTCGCGCGCCAGTTCACCCACGGTCGCGCGGATCTTCAGCCAGCTCCACAGCGGGTAAGCCGACAGGGCACCCGCCACGGCAGCGGCAGGCGGGAACCACAGATTCGCCCAGCGCATCAGCCCGGCGGAAAGCAGCACCGAGCCGACGGCCACTCCCACGGACAATACTGCGGGTAACAGTGAAGTCCGCGAACGCCAGCGCACGAGAAACGGCAGCGGTGCGATGAGCATCGACAGTGCCGACGAGACGCCCACGGACATCGGCTCGATCAGCCGATGCTGCAGGAGCGCATTGACGATGTTCGCGTTGAACTCCAGTCCGGACATCGGCGCGCCTCCCTTCGCCACCGGGGTCGGCAACGAGTCCCCGAGACCAGCCGCCGTCATGCCGACCAGCACCAGGCGGTTGCGCAGGGCGGCGTCGGGCGCAGTCCCATGCAGAATGTCGACGTATGAGAACGCGGTGAATGCTCCCGATGCAAAGGGCACGAGCGCGCGATGGTCGCGCAGCCACAGCCCGCTGCGGCTGGGGGATGTGTGCGGAATGCGATCCCCGGGCAATTCATCTGGCGCTTCGCCAGCGGCTTCCAGCAGCGCGAGGCCGAGATGCGGCCATGTCGGCTGGTTGAGGCCGGCCCGCAGGTAGACACTGCGCGCGACGCCGTCCTGATCGAGCTCGGCATCGACGTGACCATGGGCAGCCAACGCGGCCACCGCCGAAATCGACATCTTTGCACGCAGCCCGTCGGCGTCCGGATCGAGCTCGGGAAACACCGGCAACACGACAGCGCCGAAACGCGCGATGGCGTTTGCCAGGCTGCGGTCGTCGTCAACATCACCGGCTTCGGCGAAGATGATCTGCAGGGCAACCGCACGTGCGCCGCTCTCGCGCAGCCGATCGATGAGCTCCGCGTGCAGTCTGCGTGGCCACGGCCAGTGGCCGAGCTCCTGCAGGCTGCGCTCGTCGATCTGCACAAGTGCGACCCGGGCACTCGCCGGCACGCGGTTGAAGGCGAGCAGCGCGTCATAGAACACGAGGTCGATCCGGTGCAGTACCCCGGTTGCCGCAACCAGGAATGTGAGTGCCGCCAGCAGCAAGGGCGGCGCGAGCCGCCGCCACAGCACGGTGGTCGGTGCGGGCGTCGCGCTCATCGTGCGCTCACAATACCAGCAGGATGATCACCGGAACGATCAAGAGCGGCCAGTAGTTCGGGCGTTCGGGCACGTCGATCCGCTGGGGAGTTGCATACGCGCTCACGACCCCGTCGTGATACACGCTGCGGGCGCGCACGTAGTAGACGCCGGCCGCGGGTCGCGGCAGCTTGATTTCGGACTCCGGCAGCGTCTGCGTCAGCACGAGGTCCTCGAAGCGCTCATCGCGCGCCAGTTGAAACTCGTAGCTCACGCCGGGTCCGGCTGTGCGCCAGCGAAACTCGATCTCCTCATCGGACACGCTGGGCGCCGGCAGCGCCGGACCCGGCGCCAGCACGCGAAAGGTCTGCGTATCCGAGAATGGCCCCTGACCTTCCGCCGGATCGATCGCCGCCACCCGCCAGGCATACTGGCCAGGCGGCAGCACATCCGAGAGCCTGATCTGCGCAGCGTCTATCGGCGCCACGTCCGCATGCAGTTTCCGGAAAGCCGCGTCAGCACTCAACTGGAAGCGGTAGACCGTGCCCGCTGTGGTCGAGCGTGTCCAGCGGAAGGCCGGCGCGCCGTCGGCAATCTGTGCTGCGGGTGGCGGCTCGGCAAGAAACGGGGGGTCGGGTTGCGCATTGATGACGATACTGCGCACGGCATCCAGGCCTTCCAGCCGCCCCGCGTCGATCCCACGCACCTGCAGATGGTAGACGCCGTCGGCGAGCGCCGGTCCTCGCAGCACCGGTGTATCGAACACCGTGTCGTCCACCAGGGTGGAAAACTCCGCGCCGACCGCGATCTGCAGCCGGTAGCGCACGGCACCTTCGAGCGGCGGCAGCGAAACAGTGAATGGCACACGTTCGAACTCGGTTGGAACACCGCTCAGGTCGGGGGGAGCGAGCAGCGGTCGCGGCGCCTCGGGTGCGCGGCCCACCACCGCCACCGTGCCTGTCTGCGGACCGAGAGCGACACGTGCGGCATCGTTGGCCACCTTAACGCTGCCCTCGATCACCTCCGTCGACGCCTGTGCCGCATCGACATTGACCCGAAAATGCGTCCCGCGAACGGACGTAACCGCGGCGGGCGTATCGATCTCGAACCGCCCGCTGCCGGGCCGCGCGCTGCGCACGCGACTCTCGGAGCGTCCGTGCTGCAGTTTCACGCGGCTGTTCACGGTTTTCGTATGGGGAATCCGCTCGCTGCGCTGGATGTGCAGTTCGCTGCCACCGCGCAGGTACAGGCGCGAGCCATCCGCGAAAACCAGCTCGACGCTGCCGTCGGGTGCCGTGCGCAGCACATCGCCCATACCAAGACGGGTGTCGACCTCAAGCGGGAACGGCGGCTCGTTGCGCCGTGCGACCGACGCCTCGCCGCTCACCGCCGTCACCTGCACCGCTTGGCGCTGCCCCCGCAGCCATGCCACTGGCACGCGCAGCCGGGTGCCCGCTGCGATGTGCAGCGGGTCTCGAATGTCGTTGTACTCCTGCAGCGCAGGCCAGTAACGAGCGCCGTCGAGGTAGCGCTCGGTGATCGTCCACGGATTGTCGCCCGGCCGCACCACGTAAACCCAGTCGGCGGCGCGGCTAACTGGCAGCGTTGCCAGCAGCAACACCATGCACGGCAATGGTGGCACGACGCGAAGGAACATCGATCGGGCTTTCCCGCGAAAGGACGCAGGCACCGTAGCATGTCGCCCGGCGTGGGTGCAGTGGGGCGCGACTGCCCCACGAACGGGGCTTACGGCGCGAGGAGTACCGCGCGGCAGGCCGCAGGCAGGTCGGCAAGCGTCAGCTTGCGGGCCGGTGCAGTGCGCCGCTTTGCGAGCGCCTCCCTGGCTTCCGCGCTGAACCACCAGTCGAGATCGGCACCGCAGCCGTCGCCCGCCGGCACCGGATGCTGGTCGACGCAATGCGCGCTACCTCGGGGACACTGCAAGCGCACATGCATGTGCTCGTCATGGCCCCACCAGGGGCGGATCTTCGCCAGCCAGCTACGGTCACCCTGCTCCTGCGCGCACAGCGCGCGCTTGATCGCGGGATTCACGAAGATGCGCTCGACCTGCGCGAACTGCGCCGCCGTGCGCAGCAGCGCGACGTGTTCCTGCGTCCAGCGCTGGCGGTCGACATCCTGGCCGTCGGCTCGCACCATCGACACGGCGGAGAGCGTCTCGCGCGCTTGCCCAGGGAGCGAACTTCGCGGTGCAGGCGTGAGCCAGATGTCGGCGTCGAGCCCAGTCTGATGGCTGCCGTGCCCGGAGCGCATCGGACCCCCGCGCGGTTGCGCGATGTCGCCGACCAGCAGACCGGGCCATCCGTGTGCGTGCGCGGACTCCGCCAGGGCCTGGATGAAGGCGATCAGTTCTGGATGTGCATAAGCGCGGTTGCGCGAAGGGCGCATGACCTGCCACGTCGGACCATCGGCGGCCAAGCGCACACCGCCGGCAAGACAGCCGCGCGTGTAGTCCCCGATCGCCGCCGCGGGCGGCGGAGACGGCGAGGCCACATCGCCGAAATCCGGCTGGGCGCCGGCGGCGCCGATCACCGCCGTTGTCCAGAGGACGACAGCGGCGAAGCACCGGAACCACGGGCTGCGAGAAGCGAAGACGACGAACATGTGCGGGGGCCGGCTTACGCTCACTCGGCTTCGGCTACAGTGTCTGGCCGCCAGGCATCGCGCATCTCGCGCTTTAGCGTCTTGCCGGCCGCATTGCGTGGAAAGTCCTCCAGGATCTGCACCGTGTGCACGCGCTGGTAGCGGGCATCGACCCGCGCGTTGATCCAGTCACGCAGATCCTCGGCGCTCACCGCGCCGCGCTCGCGCAGGATCACTGCGGCGACTGGCGTCTCGCCCCACTTCGCGTGCGCTACGCCGAAGACGGCGACTTCGCGCACCGCAGGGTGCCGTGTCAGGACCTCCTCGATGTCCTTCGGATACACCTTCACGCCGCCGCTGTCGATCATGTCCTTCTTGCGATCGACGAGATAGAGATAACCCTCGGCGTCGACGTGACCCAGGTCGCCGGTGAAGAGCCAGCCGTCCCGGATCGCCTGTGCGGTGAGGTCGGGACGATTGTAGTAGCCGGTCATGAGCGACGGCCCGCGGCCGACGATCTCGCCAACTTCTCCCGGCGACGCGTCGCTGCCGTCCTCGCGCACGATCCGAATCTCGTAGAACACCGGCGGTCTGCCCACGGAACCGGCCTTGTGCTCGGCCTGTGTGCGGTCGAGGATGGTCCAGAACCCCTCCGTGAGCCCGTACAGCTCGTAGAAGCGGCCGGGCAGCAGACGGTTCAGCACGTCCTTGTGCTCCTTGTACAGGGGAGCCCCCAGCGAAAGAATCATCTGCAGCGAGGCGAGCTTTTCCGGCGCGAAATTGGGAGCGCCGAGGATCGCGATGATCTGCGCCGGAACCAGCATGATGTGGGTGACGCGCTCGCGCTCGATGATCTCGATCGTCTCTGCCGCATCGAATTGACGCTGCAAGACGTAGCGCGCACCGAGATAAAAGCACGGCATGAGGGTGACGAAGGCGCCATTGAAGACGATGGCGCCGGCGTGAAGCACCACCGACTCCGGGCTCATGCGCCAGGCCGAGGCAAAGAGGGTCCCGTACATGGCGCGCACGAAATGCGTGTGCATGATGCCCTTCGGCAGCCCGGTCGTCCCGCTCGTGTACATGATGTTGAAGAGCGCGTCCTGCTCGACCCGCACCGGAAGCGCGCGCGCTTCCGCCGGCGGTGCCGCGGCAAAATCTGCGTAATCGCCCGCCGCCCCGTCGATGAGCAGCACGCGCTCGGCCGCTAGGTTGGGGATCTCCGCGCGCACGGGATCGAGCAGCGCCGTCATGGAACGCTGGGTGACGAGACATCTTGCTCCCGAGTCGCGCAGCAGGCTGGCGAGCCCCGCCGGCATCAGCAGCGGGCTTAGCGGCACCAGCACGGCACCCATCGACGGCACCGCCCAGCAGACTTCCAGCAGTTCGCGGCAATTCGGCAGCAGGGTCGCGACGCGATCACCCGGCGCAACGCCCAACGCCCGCAGACGCCGCCCGCAACGCTCGACGCGGGCGTGGAACTCCTGCCAGGTGAGGCGCTCGTCACCGACGACGACGGCCGTCTCGTCCGGGCGGAATCTGGCGTGATGCGCGATCAGCGTCGCGAGTTGCAGCATGGTCTTCTCCCTGTTCTGTTACCGGCTTTCCGGGTGTCTTCCGTTCTGCCGATCGGTGCCCGGACGGTGCTTACCTTACTTCTATCCCTCATTTTATTCGCCCCACGGGCAGCGCGCCCGCCTGCCCTCGCGGGTACAATCGCCAACCTTCATCGTCCGACCGCGGAGCCGCCCATGACCGCCGCCATGCGCCAACACAAAGTTCAGTGCCTGAGCCCCGCCGGCTTGCACGATATGGCTTACGTGGAATGGGGCGATGCCCGAAACCCAAAAGTGGTCGTTTGCGTCCACGGTCTCACGCGCTGCGGCCGCGACTTCGACCCGCTGGCGCAGGCGCTGGCATCCGAGTATCGCGTCGTGTGCCCCGATGTCGTCGGCCGCGGCCGCAGCGACTGGCTTACCAACAAGTCCCTGTACGGCGTTCCGCAGTACGCCGCAGACATGGTGACGCTGCTCGCGCGGCTGGACGTGGAAAGTGTGGACTGGGTGGGCACCTCCATGGGCGGACTGATCGGTATGGCGCTCGCAGCGCAGGCCCGCACGCCGATTCGCCGCCTGCTGCTGGTCGACGTGGGGCCGGTGGTGACGGCCGCGTCCATCGCACGCATCGGCGAATACGTCGGCAAGGGTCCGCGCTTCGACTCGATGGCGCAGGCGGAAGCCTACATCCGCCTCGTCGCAGCACCGTTCGGCGCGCTCACCGACGCCCAGTGGCGGCAGTTGGCGGAGCATTCGGTGAAGCCGGCTGCCGACGGCAAGTTCGATCTGCACTACGACCCCGGCATCGCCGAACCCTTCCGCGCCACCATGGGCGAAGGCAAGGACTACGAGCTGTGGCCGATCTACGATCTGATCCGCTGCCCCACGCGCGTCATTCGTGGGGAAACCTCCGATGTCCTGAGTCCCGAGACCGCCCGCGACATGGCCTCGCGCGGGCCGCATCCTCAGGTCACGGAAATCCCCGGCGTCGGGCACGCGCCGATGCTGATGGACGACGCCCAGATTGCTCACGTGCGAGCTTTCTTCCACGCCTGAAACCCGTCCCATTCAGCAGTTTTTTGCTCGGGTACTTTCTTCGCGCTGATTCTCATAAACATACGGCAATCCACTGACTATCTGGTGTTTGCTGCGTGCTCGCCCACACCGGTGCAGTTGCCCTTCGTGGAACGCATTTGACGCTGGTCAAACACACCCCAATGTGTTGTGGACGCAGACCTGTTTTGGAGTACGCTTATTCATTGTGCGGCGCACGAACCGGCTCATCGCGGGGGCCGGCCCCAAGCCGTCTCAGGCCAATAAGAGCCTCGAGGTGGACCGCAAAAAAGGGACAGTATTCGAGGCTTCAAGAAATCTTTCTCGTAAGACCCACCACTGCGATCGCGGCCCGCCAGAGGAAGCGATCGTTTCTCAAACTGCGGAGGTAACCATAAGATGTTTTCACTTCTGAAAGAAACGCCTGATATTGCAGTGAGCTGGCTGCGTTACCTCATGGCTATGCTCCGCGCGACCAACCGCGAGGCGAGTGAGTTGAACGAAAGTCTTCTCGTCGCCGCTCACATCGCGCTTGACGCGGCCAAGGAGAATCCGTTGAGCCTGATGGAAACGTTCGAGATGGTCGGTCATAACGTTTCCATGCTCCAAAAGGGAATGGTCGGGGCACAAGACAAACTGGCCGACTTCGCATTTGATCAACTGGAAGAAGGCACGCGTGCCCTCATCAACACCGTTACCCACGCCGAGGGCGAAAAGCTCGCCGGCTTCATGCGCCGCGAAGCGGAGGTTATGGAGGCCGTCGCCAATTTCAACGATCAGATCGAGAAGATCAAGGACGAGTTCGGATTTCACTTTGGCTCCGAGATCTACAAGCTGGTGCATGAGACCGATTCGTTTCTCCTTTACCAGGTGTTGCCGATCAAGAAAGATGTGAAGGTCCGGAACGACCTAAAGCCCGTGCTCTTGGTACCGCCGTACATGTTGGGTGTTCACATCCTCTCGTTCCTGCCTCACGACAACAAGAGCTACGCGCATTCCTTTGCCAATGAGGGCATCCCGACTTACGTTCGCGTGGTCAAGGACATTCTCACCAACGAGAAGGTCCAGGCGATGACGCCCGAGGGCGATTGCGACCAGACGGTCGAGCTCTGCGCAAAAATCAAGGAGCTGAACGGCGGCAAGAAAGTCACGCTCAACGGCACCTGCCAGGGCGGCTACATCTCCTTGATGAACATACTTTCCGGGAAGTTGCAGGGGGTCTGTGACGCCTTGATCACGAACGTGACGCCGATCGACGGCACCTACAGCGAAGCAATCTGCGGCATGCCCAACATGCACCACGATTTCATCACGACGACCCTTCCGAACGGGGGGAAGGTCGCCAACGGTTACCTGCTGAGCCTCGGCATGCGCTTGGTGGCGATCGATCGGGAGACGCCCCTGGTGAAGGTCCTGGATCAGGCTTCCATGCAGCGTGCGACGGGCCTGAAGCCCGGCAAAACGCCCGCCGCACTGTTCCGCTGGTTGTTGCGGGAGCGCGTGCACCTGCCGCTCGAAATCGCCAAGATGAGCTCGCATACCTTCCGGGAACCGATTGCCGAAGACGGCACCCTGCCCGTGCAGCTATACGGGCAGCCGCTCAATCTGAAAGGGTTGATCGAGCTGAAGGTCCCCTGGTATCAGAACTACGCCATCAAGGACGATCTCGTGACGCCGTCCTGCGCTACGGCCGGTAACAAGTATCTGGAGGGGTCGAACATCGTCGAGTCCGTCGCGTTCTTCGGCGGTCATGTCGCGATTCTCACCAGCCCATACGGGAAGAAAGCGTCCGTCAATGGCGAGTTCGTCGATGCGAATGGCAAGCCATCGCGCGGCCCGGTCAAGTTCCAGATCGACATCTCCCAGCCCGAGGTCGCGACGGCCTGATCGCAATCGCATCGATTGCATGATGCAACGGAAGGGGGCGCGAGCCCTCTTCCGTTGCCGTCTAACGAGCCGCGCGCCTTGCCGACTCAGGCCGGTTCCATCGCCGTCGCGTTATCCACGGCAATCTCGTCCAACCACACCTCCGCGTTCACCTCGATGCACGCGTTGGCCATCGCGGTGACTTCCAGCGTGACCGTCACCGTGGATCCTGCATACTGCCGCAGGTCGATGCTCGTGCGCCGCGTCCACTCGGTTTCGGCGTAGTCCATGCCGAGCGCAGACACCTCGTCCACCGCCACACCGTCGACGAGAATGCGGAAAGCCGCGCGGGCGTAGGGATTAGCGGTCGCCGCAAGAGCGATTCTTCGCACATAGCTCAGTTCCGGCGAGTGCCCGAGCGTCATCCGCCGTGAGGCCGATCGAACCTGCCGGCCGACACCACCGGCATCGCCGGACGTGACCCGGGCGTGCAGCATCGGGCCGCCGCGAAACGCTCGCGCCTCGTCATGCAGCAGTTCCCAGCCCTCGCCTTCCCACCCCGATCCGGCCAGACCACTCGCGCTGCTGCGCGCAGTGGGCGCGCCGCCGCCGGAGGAACCGAGTACCCCTGCCGCTTCGAGCGCAGTGGCGATGATGCGCGGCACGTCGATGCCGAACGGCGCTGCACTTTCGGAGCGAGCCGCGCTCCGGCTGCCGCTCTTGAGCAGACCGGCCGCTTCGAGCGAACTGGCGATGATGTTGTGCACATCGAGGCCAAGCGGCGACGTTCCTTTCTTGCCCTGGCTCGACGATCCGGCCTGCCGCCCCCGCAGGAGTCCCGCCATCTCGAGCGATTTCGCGACCATCCCATCGACGTCGATGCCGCGCCCGCCGGCGGCTGCTCCCCTTGCCTCTGCGGCCTTCGGCTCCTGTGCGTCTGCCTGGGCAGCACGCTCTTTCGCAGCCGCTTGTGCGTCGCCTGCATAGTGTCTCTCGCCGGCTTCCTTCTCAGCGCCACCGGCAACGGATGTGTCGAGTCGCTCGCCTGTCAGGCCCCAGAAGTTTGCGATCCGGTAGCTGGATGAAATGCCCGCGGCGTTGAAGAACGGTGCCGCGGTGCCACACTGATGCTCCTCGCTTCCCGGGTCGACCGCGGCGCCATGCGCCATTCCTGCGATCGTGTAGGACTCGATCAGGTCCCGTCCCTGCGCGTCCTGCCAGACGCGCCGTCGATGGCCGTCGACCGGCATGTCGATGGTGTGTGCAGTGGTAAGGCCATGCACGTTCGCCCACTGCTTGGCGATCTCCTCCGCGTTCGCCGGGTTGACGGACTTGTCCGCATCCCCGTGCCACACGGAAACCGTCGGCCACGGCCCGCGGTGCGGCGACGCGCCCCGCACGATGTCGCCCCATGCTTCCGGCGCGCGTGCGGGACCCTGGAAGATGACCTCGAAGGCGTCCCCGACACCACTCGCTGCGCCAAAGGGTACGCCAGCCAGGATGGCGCCGCCGGCGAACACATCCGGGTAGCTGGCGAGCATCACGGCCGTCATGGCACCGCCGGACGAAAGACCCGTCACGTGCACCCGCTCGCAGTCGAGACCGTGGTCGGCGACCATGCGATCGATCATCTGCCTGATGGACAATGCCTCGCCGCGATCGCGCCCGGTGTGCTCGGGGCGAAACCAGTTGAAGCAGCGCAGGGGATTGTTCTTCCAGCCCTGCTGCGGCAGCAGCAAGGCGAAACCGTAGCGGTCGGCGAGCGTCGACCAGCCGCTGCCCTTGTCGTAGGAAGCGGCGCTTTGCGTACAGCCGTGCAGGACCACCACCAGCGGTGCCGATGCCGGCAGCCGTGCCGGCACGTACTTGTACATGGCGAGATCACCTGGGTTGGCCCCGAAATCGCGGACCAGCGTGAGACGGCTTTGCTCGCTGTCGACTTCGTCCGACCACGCCTTGACCGAGTCGAGCGTCGAGAGCAGACGCTCCCACCGCCGTTGAAACTTCGGCTGCTGCCCCAGCTTCGTCATGTTGGCCAGAGCAGCCAATTTGGGACCCACTTTCTTCAACACGATAGACCTCCTGCCGTGTGCAACGGCGGTTAGCATGCCGATCTCCACGAGCTTGCGAGCCGGCAGGAAAACGGTGTGGAAAAGCCCGGGATCGGCGCGCCCGCCCCGCTCGGGATCGAGCCACGGCGGCGGCAGTGCGCCGTCGGCCAGCTCGAAACGTTGCGTCATCAGCGTGTATTGCCCATCGACCCGGGCGGCGAACTGCATTCCCGCGACCGGACAGCCGCGGCTCACCCAGATGCCGAAAAGGCCGCGCAGCAGCGCCTCACGGCTATCCCCCGCGTGCGCCATCCCGATCAGACGCGCCACGACCTCACCCAACGGCACGCCGTGAGCGAACCCGGGCAGATCGGGAGTCGCTTGCCCGGGCGTCGGTGCGCCCAGGCGCACATGCGGTGAAGCGCCCTCCCTAGTGGCCGCGGTCGAGATCAACCTGCTGTAACAACGGACTGCCTCGACCGTATCCGACTGCTGTGGCGCCGCCAGGCATCCGATGAGCAGGCTGGCCGCGTATTGCGGCGTCGCGAGCGGTGCCCCGCGACCGCGCGGACCCGGCGGTTCGAGACCCTCGGTCACCATCAGCGTCACGCGAAATCGGAGGTCCCGGCGCGACTCGCCGAGGATATCGGCCAGTCGCTCGCTGAACTCATATCTGCGTAGGGGTGCGTTCATGGGAAAGCAGGTTAGCAGAGTCAAAGCAGGAGGTGAATATATTTATTTAGTTCGTGCTGTGTAGTGCTCAGACAACGCTATATAGCACGTGTTTTCAGGTACGTATATATTTCACTATTCATAGACTTAATTAATTAATCGACGACAATACACTGAGGAACACGCAGACGAGACAGTGCTCCCGCGCGTATGCGCGGGAGCACTGCAAGGGCTCGACAAAGAAGAAGAACTGAAGAAAAGAGAGGAACTAAAGAAATCAGCGCGCCTCCGTCTTGCGCCGCGAGCGCGGCGCAAGACGGCGCGTCAGAAGTAACGCCAGACGAGATAGACGTGGCAGATGGCCACGTGGAGGAGCATGAGCGGGAAGGCCAGCTTCGTGTACGTCAGGAAGCGGAAGGGAATGCCGTTGCGCTCTGCGATGCCGGCAACGGTGAGGTTGGCGCTGGCACCAATCAGCGTGCCGTTACCGCCGAGGCAGGCACCGAGCGACAGGCACCACCACAGAGGCCGCAGAGTGTCCGCGCCGCCGAAGGCCGGTGCCATCGACTTGATCAGCGGGATCATCGTCGCCACGAACGGAATGTTGTCGACGATCGCCGAAAGCACCGCCGACGCCCAGAGAACGCTCACGCCCGTGGTCGTGAAATCCCCGCCGGTCAAGGCGAGCAACTGATCCGCCAGCAGCTTGAGCAGCCCCGCGTGCTCGACACCGGCGATGACGATGAAAAGCCCGACGAAGAAGAAGATGGTAATCCACTCCACCTCGTTGAAGACCTTGAGCACGTTCTCCGACTGCCGCTCGGCCGACTTGCCGAGATTGTCCAGCATCAGCAGCAGCGCGGCGCCACCCATTCCGATCGTTCCGGAATCCAACCCGAGATGGCCGGCGAAGACAAAGGCAAGTGATCACCAGTGCCAGCACGAACGCCGCGAGCTTGAGCAGCCGCGGGTCAGTGATCGCCTTGCGCTCGTCGAAGGACATGACCTTCGCACGCAGCGCCGCCGCCGCCTGCATGCGACGCCCCCAGATGAAGTGGATCGAGATCACGTGGACGATGAGGATAACGACGATCACCGGTGCCAGGTTCAAGACGAAGTCGTTGAAGGACAACCCGACCTGCCCCCCGATCAGGATGTTCGGGGGATCGCCGATCAGGGTCGACGTGCCACCGATGTTCGACGCGAGGATCTGCGAGAAGAGAAACGGGTATGCGTTGACCTTGAGCGCCTCGGTGATGACGAGCGTCACCGGCACGACGAGCAGCACCGTTGTCACGTTGTCCAGAAACGCTGAGGCCACCGCCGTCACCACCGCGAGCATCGCGAGAATACCGGCCGGGTTTGCCTTGACGAGCTTCGCCGACCAGATCGCCAGATACTCGAAGACGCCGCACTTTCGCGTGATCGAGACGATGATCATCATGCCGACGAGCAGGCCGATGGTGTTGAAGTCGATGCCCGCGATCGCCTGATGCTGCGTGAGCAGACCCAGCATGATCATCAGCATCGCGCCGAGCAGCGCGATGATCGATCGGTTCAGCTTTTCACTGATGATCACGCCGTAGGTAATGATCATCACCGTGGTCGCGAGCCACAGCGGATTGAGGCCGAAGATGACGGACGGTGCGGCCTCGTGCATCACTTGACCCTCCCGATGCGGGCGAGCACATTCCAGACTGACACGATCCCGACCAGCTTGCCGTCCTCCACTACGGGCAGGAGATTGCGCTGCCGGTGCAGGAACAGCATGGCATTCATGAGCGGCGTGTCCGGGCTCAGGACCGGAACGTCCGGGTCGATGTGCCGCCTGACCGGATCGTTCGCGACCGCGTCGATACGCTCCTGCAGTTCGGCAAGCGTGTCCTGGATGAATCCCACCTCCAGCAGATGGCTCATCGGATGCGTTTGGTCCTCATGCGAGAGCAGGCGCGGCATGGCAAGGGCGATCAGGCGGCTGCGCGGCAGCATGCCGACATAGCGCTGATCGGCCTCTACCACCGGCAGCGCAGGCAACCTGTAACAGACCATTTCCTGCAGGCCGAACAACAGCGTGTCGGACGGCTTGAGAACGGCGGCGGGCGCCGCCATGATCGAACGGCACGACGCATCGGACGAGTGACTCATTGCTACCTCCCGTGAGACGAGGATATCGCTGCGCGATCCCTTGCTCTGGCAAAGCTTGTTATGTGCGGTACGGCTGCGGTCGCGAGGCGGGCGTCGGTCCGACGAATCGGAAACCGCACGCTGCGTTTCGCCGCAAAGGGCAATTCACCCAGCCGACCAGCAGGCGAACCGTATCATGCCTGCCCGGCTTGGCTCAAGCCGACGTGGGAGCGTGCAGAGGCGTCAGCGTCGCGAGGGCGCCGAGTCTAAAGGGAGTTTTGGAATGCGCGCACACCCGCAGCCGCGCCGCGGGAAGACGCCAACCAACCCCACGCGTTCAGTGCTTCGCGCGCGGGTCGTGAGATGTGTGGTGCACGAGTCGTCCTTCGGACGCCCATTGACTGCGCTCGTTGCTCGGCTCGATGCTGACGATGCGATACGCACCGGCCATCGTTGCGTACACTGCTGCCGCGATCACGGCAATGTGCTCTGCACCTTCGCGTTCCGCCATCTCGGCTTGAACAGAAGGGGGTTTCACTTCCTGACGCGCAGTGCCCGCGCGGTTCAGAACCGGAAAGAACGCGAGCACAACGCCGATTCCAGCGATGATGATAAAGCTCAGGAAGAAGTCGATTACGCTCAGGATCAGTGCGCCCTGGAGCGAGTCGGGAATCATTGCGTGCATGGGATCTCAGCCTCTTCGTCTTCGCCGATGCGCCACCGGCCGCGCGTGGAAGTCATTCGGTCGCCTTCCCGCAGTCGCGCTCAGCCAACACCGAGCAGCGCCAACATGATTCCGCCGGAGATTGCGGTGCCGAACACGCCTGCCAGGTTGGGCCCCATGGCATGATAGATAAGATAATTCTTCGGATTCTCCTGGTGCGCGACGATGTGGGAAACGCGCGCGGCGATGGGTACGGAGGCAATGCCCGCCGATCCGATCAGCGGATTGATCTTATCCTTCAGGAACAGATTCATGATCTTGGCCGTCAGCACGCCCGATGCGGTTCCGAAGACGAACGCGATCAGGCCGAGGACGACAATCATCACCGTCTGCAGACTCAGGAACTTGTCCGCTGCCATCGTCGAGCCGATTGCCACCGTGAGAATAATGATGATGACGTTCATGAACGGCCCGGCTGCAGTAGTTGCCAGGCGTTCGGTTACGGTGCACTCCTTGAAGAGGTTGCCGAGCATGAGCATCGTGATAAGTGGCGCGACTGGCGGGAAGAACAGATTGACGATGATCGCAATGACAACCGGGAAAGCGATCTTCTCCACCTTGCTGACCTTGCGCAGCTGCTTCATCTCGATCTGTCGCTCCGCCTTCGTGGTCAGCAGACGCATCACGGGCGGCTGTATCATCGGCATCAGCGCCATGTACGAATAGGCGGCGACGGAGATCGGACCGAGCAGATGCGGCGCGAGCTTCACGGTGACGAAAATCGCCATCGGTCCGTCTGCGCCGCCAATGATGCCGATCGCAGCGGCTTCGTTGATCGTGAAACCGACCAGCTTGGCCAGGATGAGCGCCACGAATATGCCCAGGTGCGCCCCCGCGCCAAGAATGACCAGCCGCGGATTGGCGATCATCGGGCCGAAGTCCGTCATCGCGCCCACGCCCAGGAAGATCAGCGGTGGAATGATGAGCTTGCCCACGCCCTCATAGGCGTAGTGAAACAAGCCGCCTTCCTTGACCACGTAGAGCAGCGCAGAGATCGCGTTACCCCCCGGCACGTCGGGCGGCCCCGGGACATTGGCGACGATGCAGGAAAAGCCGATACCGATGAGCAGCAGCGGTTCGTAGTGCTTGGCGATCGCCAGATAGATCATCGTCGCACCGATGGCGATCATCACCAGATTCTGCCACGTCATGTGGATGGCACCGGTCTGATCAAGCAGCGCATGCAGAAAAACGAAAATCTGGTCGAGCACTGGCGTTCTCCCTTGTCTCATTTCTACGAAGAGACGGATGTGAACTATAGAAGCTGCGAACCCAGGTCCAAACTGGGGCTACTACTGGATTTGAGTCCGCTCTGCGTTGCACGTCTCAGTCCACGGCGCTGCCCGAGCCGGCCGACCACTTTCACGCTCGCTGCGCGATCAGTGCCGTCGCACGTGGAAGCGACTGCCCGCCGGACATGAGCGAGAACGCCGCGGTTTCGGCCGCCAACGCCTGGAGCCAGCGCTGGCTCGCAGTCGCCATGCAGCACGGCCTCGTCGTTGCACTCGCGCTCGTCGGCTGTGTAGCCTTCCTCGACTACGTCACGGGTTACGAACTGCGCCTTGCGACGCTGTATCTGCTGCCGATCGCGCTCGCCACGTGGGCGGGCGGGGCCCGCGCCGGACTGCTCATCGTTGCCACCGCAAGCCTCGTCTGGTTCGTGAGCTTTCGCTCCGCGCACGCGTACTCCCAGGAGATCTTTTTCTATTGGGAGGTTCTCGCGATGTTCACCGTGTATGTCGTTATCGTATGGCTGCTGGCGCGCCTGCGTGCTGCCCTGCACCGCGCCGACGAGAGGTTCTTGCGCGTCCTCGAAGAACTGCATGCCGGGGTCTATGTGACGGACGACGATCGCGAAACCATCCTGTATGCGAACCGCAGACTCGGCGGCATGCTGGGTACCGAGACATCGTCGCTGCGCGCGAGCGATCTGGAACAGCGCTTCGGCGCGGCGCTGGTCGCACCGGCGAGCCCGTGGGCAGCGAACGCACCGCGCACGCAGGGCGCATTCGTCTCCGGCGAGGTGCGCGACACTGCAACAGGGCGCTGGTATCTCGTGCAGGCCGGCCCCGTGCCGTGGAACAGGAATCGACGGGTGAGCCTGAAGGTCATCACCGACATCTCCGAACAGAAGCACGCCTTGTCGCTCAGACAGCAGCACCGTGACGTGCTGCACCGGAGCGCGCGCCTAGCCGCGCTGACGGAAATCACGTCGACGCTGGCTCACGAGATCAATCAACCCCTGATGGCGATCGCGAGCTACACCGATGCCTGTCTGCGTATGCTCGCGCAGCCGCAGACCAACCATGGTGCGGTGGTGGCGGCGCTCGAAAAGTGCCATCGGCAGGCAATCCGGGCCGGCGAAATGATCGTGCGCATGCGCGAGTTCATTCGCAGCCGGCACCCGCAGCCGCGCGAGTGCGACATCAACGCCGTGGTTCGGGAATCACTCGACCTCGCCGATGTGAACATCGAGGAAGCGGGCGTGACAGTCGAAGCGGCGCTCGCCGATGACCTGCCGACCATCCATGCGGACTCCACGCTGCTGGCGCAGGTCGTCATCAACCTGTTGCAGAACGCGATTGACGCCACGCGCAGTCAAACCCCGGCCGAGCGCTCGTGCACCGTCTCAACCAGCGTGAATGCCGATGGAGCGATCCTGGTCTCCGTCGCCGACCGCGGTTGCGGACTCCCAGATGACATCGGCGACTCGCTCTACCGGCCCTTCTTCACCACCAAGCCGCAGGGGCTGGGACTGGGCCTCTCGATCTGCCGCTCGGTGGTCGAGGCACACGGCGGACATCTCTGGCACGAATGCAAGCCGGGAGGCGGATGCACTTTCCACTTCACCGTGCCGCCGGAGCAACGCGCGTGAGCGTCGACACCCCACCGAAAACAGTTTTTGTTGTCGACGACGATGAAGCGATCCGCGATGCGCTCGAACTGCTCTTCCAGGCAGCCGGACTGCGCGTGGAGACATTCGAGTCCGCCGGCGTTTTTCTCAGGGACTATCGCGCCGGCGGCAGCGGCTGCCTTGTGCTCGATATCCGCATGCCAGGCATGAGCGGGCTCGACCTGCAGGACGAGTTGCGCAGACGGCGCGCATCGCTGCCCATCGTCTTTCTCACCGGCCACGGCGATATCCCGATGACGGTCAGGGCGCTCAAGAAAGGCGCCGTCGACTTCATCGAGAAGCCGGTCGACCAGCAGCGGCTGGTGCTGGCGGTTCTGAATGCGCTGCGCCAGGATGCGAACCCGTCGCCGCGTGTTGCCGCCGCAGGCACAGGCAGCGGCGGCAGCGCGCAGAGACTCGAAGCGTTATCGGCGCGCGAGCGCGAAGTGCTGCATGCAGTGCTCGAAGGCAGGCAGACGCGGCAGATCGCTGAAGCGCTCTGCATCAGCGTCAGGACGGTCGAGTTTCATCGTGCCCGAATCCGCGAGAAGCTCGGCGTCGCGTCCGTGGCGGAACTGTTCCGGCTCTTCCTTCCGGACGACATCGCGTAGTGCGGCTCCGGTAGCGGCGCAAGGCAATGGCTGGTCGCAAACCGCGCTGCAATCACCCGGAGACTCAGGAATCACCCAGAGACTCAGGACCCCTTCCCATAGCGTTCCAGCACATGGTGGATCATGCCCTTGGCAAGTTCCTCCTCGCCGAAGAAGACTCTTTCCGCCTCGCGCTGCAGCAGCCCCGCCTCTTCCTCGCTGTGGGTGCGCACCACCGTCACGACACCGGGATTGAGCGTGCGTGCAGTCTTGATCATCTGTCGCACGTCGAAGGTGTCGGGTGCGGCCACGACGAGCATGCTGGCGCGCGCGATATGGGCCTGTATCAGAACAGCAGGGTCGCAGGCATCACCGGAGACCGCGGCCATTCCGCTTTCGCGCAACTGTTCGACGCGCTCGCGGTTCTGCTCGGCGACGACGAACGGGATGCGCTGGGCGGACAGCGCGTCCGCGATGCGCCGACCCACACGCCCGTAACCCACGAGGACGACCTGACCCGACAGATACTTCTCTTCGGTCGACATCGGCAACTCGGACAGCGGATCACCCGGACGTTCCAGCCTCTGCGCGAGCGCCGAGCGCGACCGGATCCAGTTTCGCAGCGGCTGCACGCTCGCGAACACGAGCGGGTTGAGCGCAATCGAGATAAGCGCGCCCGCGAGAATCAGGCTTTGGCCCTCGACCGGAAGCAGCCCGAGACTCACGCCGAGCCCGGCCAGAATGAACGAGAACTCACCGATCTGCGCGAGACTCGCTGAAACGGTGAGCGCGGTGCTGAGCGGGTAACGGAACGCAAGAACCACGGCGGCCGCGGCGATCGACTTGCCGATGACAATGATGCCGACGACAGCCAGCACCTGCAGCGGCTGCTCGACCAGGACCTTCGGATCGAACAGCATGCCTACCGACACGAAAAAGAGCACCGCGAACGCTTCGCGCAGCGGCAGCGACTCTTCCGCGGCCCGATGACTGAACTCCGACTCGCGCAGCACCATGCCCGCGAAGAAGGCGCCGAGAGCAAACGACACACCGAACATGACGCTCGCCGCATAGGCAATGCTCACCGCAGCGGCCACGACGCACAGCGTGAAGAGTTCGCGCGAACCGGTGCGCGCGACTTGCCACAGCAGCGCGGGGAATACCCGTCGGCCGACCACCAGCATGAGAATAATGAACGCCGTCACCTCCACCAGCGTGATGCCGAGGGTCCGCCACAAACTGCCGCCTTCGCTGCCGGGCGTAGTGCCGCCGAGCGAGCCCGCCAGCGGAGGCAGCAGCACCAGCACCAGCACCATCGCGAGGTCTTCGACGATCAGCCAGCCCACCGCGATGCGGCCGTTCATGGATTCCAGCACGCCACCGGCCTCGAGCGCCCGCAGCAGCACGACCGTGCTCGCAACAGAAAGCGCCAGACCGAACACCAGCGCCCCGCCCAGCCCCCAACCCCAGGCAGTGGCCACAACCGCCCCCAGTGCAGAGGCGACGGCGATCTGCAGCACCGCCCCCGGAACGGCGATCTTGCGCACCTCCATGAGGTCGTTGAGCGAGAAGTGAAGCCCGACGCCGAACATGAGCAGCATCACGCCGATCTCGGCCAGCTCGCTGGCGATTCCGGTGTCCGCGACAAAGCCCGGCGTGAACGGCCCGATCAGGATTCCGGCCAACAGGTAGCCGACCAGTGCTGGAAGCTTGAGCCGGACAGCAACAACACCGAGCACGAGCGCGAGGCCGAGCGCGCTTGCAATGGTCGTAATCAGCGGGACACTGTGCGAGATCAAAGCGTTTTTTCCATCTTTCGCATGGGAACGGGCAGAGAAGGACGTCCTGAGTTCGAGGACGCAACGGCAACCTTATCCGATGCCGGCGCCCGCAAGAAAATTCCCTGTCTATTTCGGCGGAAGCTTTTCCCAGGCATGCCGGGTCGGTTTTGAGACAAGATCTTTCTCGTGAACTTCATCGGCAAGTTGCCGGCCGCGCTTTCACTCGGCGTCACCCTGGCGCTCATCGGCGGTGGCAGACAGTCCTGATTGTGACTCCCTCTGCGGCCGCGCCTGCGCTTTGCGAGCCGCCTCGGCCGCGGTCGCTATTCGCGGGCAGCGATAAATGGAGTAAGCTAACGATAGAAGATTTGATGCAAATCAAACTGTCGCTCTTCATCTCATTTATCCTTAAACAGTTCGGTTTCTCTCCAATCTCACGCACCCCGTAGGAGGCGAGCGATGAGCACTAATCCCGTCAATATCACCAATGCCCCAACCAACAACCGGAAGCTCGCCGCATGGGTCGAGGAGATCGCCGCGTTGTGCAAGCCCGAGCAGGTCGTCTGGTGCGATGGCTCTGAGGCCGAGTCCGATCGCCTTAGCGAGCAGATGGTCCAGGCCGGCACCTTCATCCGCCTGAATCCCGAAAAGCGGCCGAACTGCTACCTCGCCCGCTCGCACCCCTCCGACGTAGCGCGCGTCGAGGAGCGTACCTACATCTGCGCCGCCACCAAGGAAGATGTCGGCCCGACCAACAACTGGGCGCATCCGGATGAAATGCGCACGACCATGCACTCGGTGTTCGGCGGCTGCATGCGCGGGCGCACCATGTACGTGATTCCGTTCAGCATGGGTCCGCTTGGCTCGCCCATCGCGAAGATCGGCGTGCAGCTCACCGATAGCCCGTATGTCGTCGTCAACATGCGCCTGATGACGCGGATGGGTTCCAAGGTGCTCGACGTCCTCGGCGCTGACGGCTTCTTCATCCCCTGCATCCACTCAGTCGGCGCACCGCTGGCACCGGGGCAGAAGGATTCGAGCTGGCCGTGCGAACCGGATATCGGCAAGAAGTATATCGTGCACTTCCCGGACACCTACGAGATCTGGTCGTACGGCTCCGGCTATGGCGGCAACGCACTCCTCGGCAAGAAGTGCCTGGCGCTGCGCATCGCCTCGGTGATGGCGCGCAAGGAAGGATGGCTCGCCGAGCACATGCTCATCTCCGGGCTGCAAAGCCCTGAGGGAGAGAAGACCTACATCGGAGCTGCGTTCCCGAGCGCGTGCGGCAAGACGAATCTCGCCATGCTGGTGCCGCCGAAGGGCTTCGAAGGCTGGAAGGTCACGACGGTCGGCGACGACATCGCATGGATCAAGAAGAGCCCGGACGGCCTGCTGCGCGCGATCAATCCGGAGTACGGCTTCTTCGGGGTGGCACCGGGCACCAACATGACGTCCAACCCGAACGCCATGATGACGATCAAGAAGAACTCGATCTTCACCAACGTGGCCCTCACCGACGACGGCGATGTGTGGTGGGAAGGGATGGATGGGCCGGCTCCGGCGCACGCCATCGACTGGCAGGGCAAGGATTGGACGCCCGACTCCGGTCGCGTCGCCGCGCATCCGAACTCGCGCTTCACCGCCCCTGCGGGCCAGTGTCCATCGATCGATCCGGACTGGGAGAATCCTGCGGGCGTGCCTATCAGCGCGTTCATCTTCGGTGGCCGCATGAGCAAGGATATGCCGCTTGTGTTCCAGGCGTTCAACTGGGCGCACGGCGTCTATCTCGCTGCGACGATGGGCTCAGAGGCAACCGCTGCCGCGATCGGTCAGGCCGCGATGCGCCGCGACCCGATGGCGATGCTGCCCTTCTGCGGCTACAACATGGCGGACTACTTCACGCACTGGCTCAACGTCGGGCGCAAGGTTGCCAACCCGCCACGCATCTTCCGCGTGAACTGGTTCCGCAAGGACGAGAACGGCAAGTTCCTGTGGCCGGGCTTCGGTCAAAACATGCGGGTGCTCAAGTGGGTCGTCGATCGCGTGCATGGCCGCGGTTTCGCGGTCGAGAGCCCGATTGGCTGGATGCCTCGCTTCGAGGACATCGAGTGGAAGGGACTGGAGTTTCCAGCCGATCAGTTCTACAACCTGATGGCGGTGAGCCGCGATGCCGGTACGGCAGAAGCGCACTCCCACGAGGAATTGTTCGACCGCTTCCTCGACCGCCTGCCGAAGGAATTCACCTTCGAGCGTGAGTTGCTGCGCTCCAGGCTGTGGCGTTCGCCCGACCGCTGGGAACTCGCTAGGGAAGAGATCTGATTTGATCGGCGACAGGCGCTGAAAAAACCCCCGGGACATCCCGGGGGTTTTTTTGTCCCCCGATTTCCGGGGCCTAGTACCCGCTGAAGAGCGCAGGCAAGTGGGGGTCCGCCAGGAAGAGGTCGGCAATCTGGCGAAACGCGGCGTCGTACGCCTGCCAAATGCCATCGTCCGGATTCGGCTGGGCCCCATGACCGGTGCCGGCAATGAATGCGAGCGGCTGCGAAGACGTATCCGCGCCTGCAAACACCGTGACCGTGGCATTCGCATGGTATTCGTTCATCAGCGGATTGAGCGAACTGCTGCCGTTCAATTGCAGCGTGATCGCTGGCGCCGCAGTGATCGGCGCCGCGACCACCTCCTGGAATATCTGACTGAACACCTGCAGCGCTGCCTCCTGCATGATATCGGCATCGGCATATTGCCAGGCGGAACCACCGTACTCGACCGTCTGCATCGCCGGCATTGCAGGATCGACCTGCAACGCGACGCGCATCGGGATCGGCAGTTGCAGGCCGGCAGGTGCGCTCACGCGCGCAGGCGCCATCATCGGCGACGTCGATGCGCACCCGCCCAGCGCGACCAGCAGCGCCCACCCCAGCATCCAGCGCACTGTGTTCATCTGCGTCTACCCATCCCTCACTCGCCCCGGCTCTCCCGCACCTTTCCTGCGGGCAGGCATTGTATCTCCGACGCGATCGCACGCGGCTGCCACGAGATTCTATGTAAGCTGGGGAACGCGGGCTAACATTAGGGGTATGTAACCGTCGCCACGAGACAGGGAGATATGACCATGCCGGAGCCTTCACCGCTGCCACCGACGTCAGATCAGCTTACGGCTGCCGCCAGCGAGACCATCGCGGAGGGCGTGGACATCCGCGAGCGGGTGCGCGATCTCACGCTGCAGGCGTTCAAGGACCGCAGCTTCGATCGCGGCGGAATCCAGGAAGTGATCCGTGCGGTGACACAAGGCGCCGCAGAGGGCGCCGGGCGTGAACGTGTAGACATGCGCCAAGCACTGTCGGAGGCGCTCGACGGTCTCGACAGCGCGCTGCGGACCTCGGCAGAGGCCGGTCAGCTTGCACTGAAACAGCTTGCCGACACGGGACGCGGGCTCTCCGACGGCGAGCTGAAACAGGCCCTCGGCAATCTGCGCAAGCTCGAAGAGGATTTCTTCTCCACCGTCGGCCAGGTTGCCGACGCTGCGGGTGAACAGGTGCGCCCCGAATTGCGCGAGGCGCTCACTGCGGCTCGACGCGCGGGCACCGAGACCGGTCGCCAGATCGGCAATGTGATGGGCGCATTTGCGCAGCGCTGGTCGCGCGCCTCGCTCGATGCAACTGTCACGGGACTCGAACGAGCGAACGAGTTCGGCACCCGCTTTGGAGAGCTCGCGAGCGGCGTCCTTGCAGGGCTGGCCGCAGCGCTGCGCAGCCGTGCGGAGGATCCCGAGGCGCCACCCACGAAAGAGCAGGACAGCTGATGCTTCGTGCCACCCTGGGGGTAATGCGGGACCTGCCGCGCCTGCACGGGATCGCGTCGGTCCTGATTCGGCACGGTCTCGGCGACGTCGTCCGCCGCATCGGCATCGCGGGCATTCTCGAGCGCGCCGGACAGCTCCTGAACTGGGGTGCGGCAAGCGAGAGCGAGCGCCTCGAACCTGCGCAGCGCATCCGCCTCGCGCTGGAGGAGCTCGGCCCCACGTTCATCAAGCTCGGCCAGGTGTTCGCCACCCGCGTCGACCTCTTTCCTCCGCACTGGATCACCGAGTTCGAAAAGCTGCACAACGAGGTTGCACCGGTTCCCTTCGAGCAACTCCTGCCCCACGTGGAACGCACGCTCGGCCGGCCGCCCGAGGAGGTGTTCCGCGAGCTCGAAACAACTGCACTCGCCACGGCATCGATTGCGCAGGTACATCGCGCGTGGCTGAAGGATGGCACGCCGGTCGTCTTGAAGATCCGTCGGCCGGACATCCGCTCCAAGATCGAGGCTGACCTGCGGATTCTGCTCAACATCGCGGACCTTATCGAATCCGAGATGCCGGAGGTGCGACGTTATCAGCCGAAGCAGATCGCCAGCCAGTTCGCCCGTTCGCTCGAACGCGAACTCGACCTCGCGCGCGAGGCGCGCAACATCGAGCGCTTCCGCAAGAACTTCGAGGGCAACCAGTACGTCGTGATGCCCGCCGTCTACCTGCAGTGGACAAGCGAGGTGATGAACGTCCAGCAGTTTGTCGATGGGATCCCGGCGACGGATCAGGCAGCGGTTGCCGCTGCTGGACTGGATCGCCGGCTGCTTGCCGCGCGCGGTTCGGAAGCGGTGCTGAAGATGATCCTCGTCGACGGTTTCTTCCAGGCCGACCCGCATCCGGGCAACGTCTTCTACCTGCCAGGCAACCGCCTCGTCATGATCGACTTCGGCATGGTCGGGCGCCTGAGCCTGCAGCGCCGCAACCAGGTGGTCGATTTGCTCGCCGGTATCGCGCAGATGGATCAGGAGCCGATGCTCGACGTTTTGCTCGACTGGGCCGGCGACGCGTCCGTGGATGAGGCCAAGCTTGCGGCGGACGTGAACGAGCTGGTCTCCGAGTACGAGGGCGTGCCGCTGAAGGACGTGCGGCTCGCGACCATGCTCAAGCAGTTCGCCGCGATCATCCGAGAGCACTCGATCGTCATGCCATCCGATCTAACGCTCATGTTCAAGGCGATGATCACGATGGAGGGTCTGGGGCGGCAGTATGACCCCGACTTCCGCGTGGTCGATCATCTGCAGCCCCTGCTGCGGCGTGTGCTGAGCGATCGCTACCACCCCGATCAGATCGTCAAGCGCGGTCGCGGCACGCTCAACGACTTCTTCAACGTCGTGCAAGGCGTTCCGCGCGATCTTGCACGTCTGCTGCGCGATGCCCGCCGCGGCAAGATCCGCGTCGACATCGATCTGAAGCGCCTCGATCACTTTGGGCGCAGGCTACACCGCACCATCGACCGGGCGACGATGGGGATCATGACGGCATCCCTCGTGATCGGATCGGCGATCGTCATGAACGTGCCGGCCGGGCCCAGCGTGATGGGGGTGCCTGTGCTCACTGCCGTCGGCTTCGCGGGTTACGTGGTCGCGTTCATGAACAGCCTCTGGATCATTGTCGGCATCTGGCGTTCGGGCAAGGAGTGAACTCGCGCAGTTCGAAGCCGTAGATCAGTAACTCACGCTCCGGGCCCAGGCCAACTCGCGTGCGGCCGCGAGATGCCGCGCATCCCGGTAGCGATCAGCGCCTGCAGATAGGGCAAAGCATCGGGAGGGCGGGCGCTCGATCCAGTTGCCGCGCCGCACCCCGCCGCTCGCAGCCGCAGCCCGCGAAGTGTTGCACACACTCCGCGGGCTGCCCTCCCCCGCCTACTCCTTGAGGAGCAGCGCGGGGTCGTTCTGATTCACTGCCTTAGGCCGCTTGACCCTTCTGCAGGCGACCTTCAACGTACGGTTCGAGTCTGTCTCCCGCAAAGACCACGCGATAGACCACGCCTGCCACTACCGCACCCACGATCGGTGCCACCCAGAAGAGCCACAGTTGATCGACTGCCCAGCCGCCAACGAAAAGCGCCGGCCCCGTGCTGCGCGCGGGGTTCACGGACGTATTCGTGACCGGAATGCTGATGAGGTGAATCAGCGTGAGCGCCAAGCCGATGGCCAGTCCGCCAAAACCCGCGGGTGCGCGCTTGTGGGTGGCGCCCAGAATGACAATCAGGAACATGAACGTCATCACGACTTCGCAGACGAGCGCCGAGCGAAAGTTGTACTTACCCGGTGAGTGCTCACCAAAACCGTTCGCGGCGAAACCGCCCGCCAGATCAAAGCCCGCCTTACCACTCGCGATGACGTAGAGCACCCCTGCAGCAGCGATGGCGCCGATCACCTGCACCACGATGTAGGGAACCAGATCTGCCGTGGAGAACCGGCCGCCTGCCCATAGACCCACGGAGACTGCAGGATTGAAGTGGCCACCCGAGATCGGCCCCAGCGCGTATGCACCGGTGAGAACGGTCAGACCGAAAGCGAGGGACACTCCCGTAAAACCGATTCCGAGCTCTGGAAAGCCGGCGGCAAGCACGGCACTGCCGCACCCTCCCAGCACGAGCCAGAACGTTCCAAGAAATTCTGCAGCAAGCTTTGCTCCCATATTTCCACTCCTGTTTCAGGTTTCGAAAAGCGACAATGCAATAACGCGGTCGCAGGGTGACATTGTTCCTGCGAACTGTGAAAGCGATTGCATCACGATCGGTTGCGGCTATCCGTCAAGGCAATGACTGAACGATCTGCCGTGCGCCGCAACGCCAACGGCATAGACCGCCCCACGATGCCTCGAACCACCGCGAAGAAGGGTGCGTATTGTATGATGCAAATCGACGCGAATCAAACCTGCGCACGGATTCGTGCGTGATCCTGCACGGTGCAGAGAATGCGGCACACTCTCGCCAAGCAAACAATCGACCCTGAGAGGCTACGCCCAACAAGCGTGGAACGCGGACTGACCGAATGCAGCCTTTCACTTGAAATTGCGTCGTACCTGGCAGCTGACGAAACTGCGACCGCAAAAGCTTGCCTTTGACGACGGCATACATCGCGGCCCGCGAAAGCATGATCGACCACCTGCCCCCCCGGAATACCTCCCGCCGTGATGTGTCTCAGGACAAGGCCTTCAGGATCTGCAACAGCATCTGCCCGATCGGTACCTGCAGACTGACCACGATCAGGACCGGTATCAGGGCTGGCACGAGCACCGCGAACAGCGTGGACTTGCCGATGGGAAGCGGACGTATCTTCTGCACGGCTTCGTAGATCGCCTGCACGTCCGCAACCGGACCGATTTCCGGAGCGCAGAGCAGTGCGTCGTCTTCGACCGGTCCCTTCTCGATCCAGCGCCGATGGACTGTTCGGCCATGCTCCGCGACGAGGGCGCCGTACTCGAGCAGCGCGGCGCGCTTCGCTCGGCGCAGCCGCCCGCCGAACACCACCAGAGGCGCCAGGAAAACAACTGCGATCACTACCACGAATGCGGCGACGGGCAGTTTGAGGGTGGCGACGTCCACACCGTGGTACAGCACCTCATGCCCCCATCCGGCGGCAGCAACCGCAGAGAACGCCAGAATCACGAGCGCGAACCCTGCGGGAATCGATTCAAGGAAACCGAGTCCACACAGCCGATCAGGATGCGTCGGCACCAGCGACAGCGGAAGCGCTGCAAGCCGCTTGAAGAGCACGAAGGTGAGGACAATGCGCCACAGCCACGCCAGCGCCAGTGTCAGGTAGACCGGCCGTGCCACGTACAGATACCACCAGCCGCCGAAACCCACGCCTCCCGGGTGCGCAGCGTCCTCTGCCCAGCGCACATCGTGGCCCTGGTGCGTATCGGGAGCGAGAACAGTCCACGCCAAGGTGACCGCAGCGATCACCACCCAGGGCAGCGTTCGGTCACGCAGGCGCTTCATGCCCTCCAGGGTCCCCGCGAAAGTTGAGACATCCTCTACCAAACCCGCACGCACGAACTGCGGAAGGAAGCGATGCATGGTCGCTTGCGCCATTCCCTCTGCCAGCACCAGCAACGGGATGGCGATGAGGCAGCGCACATTCACGCCGAAATGTTGCAGCAGCGGTTCGTCGACGCCACCCGATACTGCGTGACCTGCAACCGTCACCCACACGGCGATCGGGGCCCAGGTGACGAGCGCGTACGCCAGCGCTCGCCGCACCACACCAAGCCCCGAGCGCGGGACCAGTCCGCGTGCGCCCGGAAAAAGAGATCGTCGCGCACCAGCGAGACAGAAAGCGACTGCGCATCGGCGGGTGTCCCCGCAGTCCTGTCGTCGTCATCGGCTTAGTCACGCCCCAAAGACACCATGCGCAGAGAGCTACCCATGCGGCACGCCCGCTTCGTTCAATCGAAGCGCTTTCCATGGTGGAGGCAGATTGGAGGGTGCGGACAATCCGCAGCACGCCCGCTACCACGCTTGCCTGCAAAAGGTGCCCACCCTCCACGTCGCAGGCGCGTTCTGCACCTGCGGGGCAATTACTTGGCAGGCTCGACGCTGATGCCAATTGCTTCGGTGAAGGTCACTTCCACCTCGTCGCCCTTCTTGAGGCCGCGGATGAACGCGATCGCCTTCGGATCCTTGACCTTGAGAAGGCGGTTGTAGCCGCGTGGTCCGGTAACTTCGATGGTGTTCAAATAGGGGTCGACGTCGTACACCTTGACGGTCGTCCTGACCTGCTGCTCGATCGCGGCCGCAGGCTGCGCGCCCGGTGCCGCGCGGGCGACCGTCGTGTCCGCCTGCACACCCGTCACGCCCGTGCCTGGCTTCACCACCTCGGCAGCAAATCCTTCCGTGAAGCGGACGACCACGCGGTCACCCGGCTTCACCTGCGCCAGGTTGCGTACCTCGGGGCCCGCCTTGATGAGCAACTGGTGACCCTTTGCATCGCGCAATACCACCTCTCGTGTCGATTGGTCGATCGCCTCGACGATTGCTGTCGCCTCGACGGTCTCCGACAGGGAGAGAGGTTTGGGCGGCTGCGGCGCGCAAGCCGCGAGAAAAGTTGCGACACTCAGAATCGCGAGCGCGGAGCGGATGCCGGGGAAGTTCGTTCTTGTCATGGCTTGAGGTCTCGTTTGTGACAAAGCAAAAGGTCCGGTACCGAATGAGGCGCGGCATCTGAAGCGCGCCGTGCATCTCGGCGACCGGACCGGAAAGTTGAGCGTCGGTCAGTTCAGATCCTTGTCCTTCCAGACCTTGGTGCCTGCAACGGCACCGCCTGCCTGCAGCCCGGCGCTCGTCAGGGTGTACACCTTTGCCGCCAGTAAACGCTCCGGCGCCAGCACCAGCCTCGACTGTCTTCTCACCCGTTCCGGCACCGGCCGACGCGGCCGCTCCCGCCTCCCAGCCCGAGTCGACGAAGCTCTGCATGGCCTTGGCATCCTTGAACACGAACAGGTAGTCCGTCTCCGAGGCACCCACCTGTACGCCGGCGCTCGCCTGCGCCATGTCCATGTACGTGTTCTTCTTCGTCTTGTTGTCGTGGACCACGCCAGTGCCGCCCGCACCCCCTACGAGGAACGACAAACCGTAGGTGCCGAATACGCCATAGCCGGCCGCCTTTGCGACCTCAGCCTTGAGCTTGGGATCGGCCTTGTAGAAAGCCTTGAGCGATTTGGTCACCTTGCCGTGAATTTCCGCCTGCTTCTTCGGCTTGTCGCCACTATCGGCAAACGCGGATGCTGCAGTGAACGAAAGGGCCACGAGGCCGATGGTGAAGAGTCTATGTAGTCGCATATGATTTCCGTTAGGCAGATATTGAGCACGTTCTCTCGTCGCCGGCTTCGAGAACGAGAGGGAACGCTTTCCGGGCGGGGCCTTTCGGCTCATGGCCCCCTTGTTAAGTCGAAGCAACCCTGAAAAACGCGCATCATGCCGCGCATCGCACGCGGCATGCAACGCAAAGATTGGAATCAAATGCACTCGGGAACTATCCGGACTCCGCAAAACTGCTTCAGTTGGCGGTCCCTGGAAGCCATCGCCACCGGCTCCGACCGAGCGAGCGCCTCATCGCCAGAAAGGGTGTGCGCGTACGGGACGCCCTTGCGGGCGCCCCGTGCGTGTCAGACTGTCAATGGCCAGCCCCGCTGGCCGCCTCCGTCATCTTGTCGATCACCTGGTCGACGCTGAAGCTCGCCGCCTTCTGCCGCGGCGGAAACTCCTTGAACGTTGCCAGGAACTCGGCTACGCCCGCCTGCGCCGGCACGAGGAGGAAAATGTGATCCAAAATCCAGTCGAAGTACGTATTGGAAGTCACGTCCGCGCGCTCATAGGGATCGGTGCGCAGGTTGAAGATCTTCGGAACCCGCAGCGTCACGAAGGGTTCGGCCCAGATCTGCAGCGTGCCGCGCGCCCGCTGCTCCAGGAAAACGACCTTCCAGTTGTCGAAGCGCAGGCATGCAAGATCGCCATCGTCGGTGAAGTAGAGGAAACCCTTCCGCTCGTGCTTCTTCGCCTTGCCAGTCAGGTAAGGCATGAGGCTGAAGCCGTCGAGATGGACCTTGAAGTTCTTCCCGTTGGCCTCAAAGCCTTTCTTCAGCTTCTCTTTCACGTCGCCCCCGCCGGCCGCGTCGACGATCGTCGGCAGCCAGTCGAGGTGGCTCACGATCTCGTTGCAGATGGTGCCGGGCTCGATGACGCCGGGCCAGCGCACCATGCACGGGACGCGATACGCACCTTCCCAGTTCGAATTCTTCTCGTTGCGGAATGGGGTCATGCCGGCATCCGGCCACGAGTTCATGTGCGGGCCGTTGTCGGTGCTGTACATGACCATCGTGTTGTCGGCAATGCCGAGTTCGTCGAGCAGCGCGAGCATCTCACCGATGTGCTTGTCGTGCTCGATCATGCAGTCGTGATACTCCGACTGCCAGCGCCCGGCCTGGCCGCGGATGCGATCTTCGATGTGCGTGCGAAAGTGCATGTGCGAAGTGTTGAACCACAGAAAGAATGGCTTGCCATCCTTGTTCGCCTGCTTGATGAATCCCTTGGCGGCCTTGAGGAACTCCGCGTCGATGGTCTCCATGCGCTTCTTGGTCAGTGGACCGGTGTTCTCGATCTTTTGCCCGCCCTTGCCGTCGGACCAGCAGTGGAGCACGCCGCGCGGACCGTACTTCTTCTTGAACTCGGGAAACTCCTCGGGATCGGGGTAATCGGGCAACTCGGGTTCTTCCTCCGCGTTCAGGTGATACAGGTTGCCGAAGAATTCATCGAAGCCATGCATCGTGGGCAGATGCTGGTCGCGGTCACCGAAGTGGTTCTTCCCGAACTGCCCGGTCACATAGCCCAGGGGCTTGAGCAGCTCAGGGATGTTCGGGTCTTCCGCACGCATGCCGAGGTCTGCGCCCGGCAGGCCGACCTTGGTCAGCCCGGTACGCAAGCCGCACTGCCCGGTGATGAACGAAGCGCGACCGGCTGTGCAGCTCTGCTCCGCATAGTAATCGGTGAAGAGGATGCCCTCCTCCGCGATGCGGTCGATGTTGGGTGTGCGGTAGCCCATCACGCCCTTGGTGAAGATGCTGAGGTTCGATTGCCCGATGTCGTCTCCCCACAGGATGAGAAAATTTGGCTTGTCTTGCTTTGCCATGTGCGCCTCCTTTGGTCTGTGTTGCCCTGCGTGATCGTTTAAGCAAGGTGCGCTACGCCTCACCAGAACGAGCGATTTGCTCTCAATCCATCCCATCCCGAAAAATCGGTGACGGATTCGAGGGAATCATGCGACCGCTCAGCCCGTGCTCCCGCTGGTGACGGCCGACTGTTGCACTGTCGATTGAGCCGAGCGCCCGCCGTGGCAGAAGCGAAACTTGCGGCCGCTGCCGCAAGGGCACGGGACGTAGGGGCCGCGCTTCGCGTCTTCCGCCGCCAGCCGCGCCATGTCCTCGGCCGGCGCTCGGCCAGCCGAAAGGAGGCGACCCATCTGCTCCATTGCGGGGCGGGTATGCGTGAAGAACTTGTAGAAGCCCGCGCACAGATAGCTATGACCTGGCTCACCGTCCGCCGACAGCGCGAACCGATCCTTGGGGCAGCCTCCGTTACACAGGGCGCGCACCTCACAGCCCTGGCACTGGCGCGTGAGCGTGTCGCGCTTGTCGCGCCCGAACTTGCGTTGCTCGGGCGCGGCGACGAGCTTCAGCATGTGCGTCTCGTGGATGTTGCCCAGCTTGAAACCGGGTTCGACGAAGTGATCACAGGCGTAGAGATCGCCGTTGTATTCGAGCGCCGGCCCGTTGCCGCAGGTCGGTGCGTGAATGCAGAGCTTGTATTGGCCAAAGTAGGCATCCAGCGTGACGTCGAAGAGCTGGACGTAAATCTTCCCGACATCGCGCCGCACCCACTCCTCGAAGATGTCGATGAGGAACTGCCCATACTGCTCGCCACCGACCGAGCGGTCGGTGACAAGGGTGCCGGTCTGCGTGTAGAGGAGCCGCCTGTCGTGCGGACGCGCGCTCCATCCGAGGTTCGCGATGTGGATCGTTTCAGCCGTGGCGCGCTCGACGATTGGAATGAATTGCATCCACTTGGCGCCCAACTCGTCGCGGAAAAACTGGTAGACACCTCGCCCATGCTGCTGATTGGCCGCGTTCACGGTGCACAGGATATTGAAGTCCACCTGGTGCGCCTGCAGATAGCGCCAGCCTTTCATGACGAGATCGAAGGTGCCCTCGCCGCCGCGGGTGATGCGGTTGGCGTCGTGGATGTCGCGCGGACCGTCCACCGAGAGACCCACGAGGAAGTTATTGGCCTTCAGGAACGCGCACCACTCATCGTCGAGTGCGATGCCGTTGGTCTGGAGCGTGTGCTGGACCTGCTGCCCCTGGCGGCGGTGCTTCTCGACCAGCGCGATCGCGCGCCGGAAGAAATCGACGCCCATCAGCGTGGGCTCGCCGCCCTGCCAGGCGACTGTGACCTCGGGCGTGCGGTGGGATTCGAGCAGCTGGCGGATGTAGGCGTCCATGGTGGCGTCGGACATCCGGTGCTTTTCGTTCGGGTAGAGCGCCTCCTTCGACAGAAAGAAGCAGTACTTGCAGTCGATGTTGCAGGTCGAGCCCGACGGCTTCGCCAGCAGGTGGAAGCGCGGCGGCGCGGCCGCGGCCACCTTCGGATCGAGTACGGACGAGGATTGTTCCATGCGGGGTTTCCAGGAACTCAGCACTCACCGGGGCGGCTGAGAGGGTTGCCACGCGCGGCACGCCCCCTCTACATCGAGCTTCCAAGCATCCTACGCCTTGGCAAACTCGAAAACTATCCCGATTCCGCACAGGGAAGCTTACCCCGCGGCCATCTGTGCATAGGCTTCGCGCTGAATGCCTGCGAACCGGGCGATCTCAATGGCGAACTCGTTCTGCCGGCCCCGCCCCGTCACCCGCGATTAACTGCTCGTCCCGCTCGAGCGGATCGCCGCTATCGGCCCCGCAAGGTGTTACTCCCTCGACGATTCCGCTTCTTTGCGGTCGCTGACGACACCCCACGGCCCGGCGATTTCCGGCGCATGCGGGAGGTCGGCACTGGCGCGCTCGAGGCTGATCAGTCGCGACGTGATGGACCGCGTGTACTCGTCCAGCGGAATCACGCACCAGCCATGTTCGTACATCTGGCCTTCGAGCGGCGCCGGATAGCGCGGCTGCCCATCGATCACCACATAGGCGGTCGCCGCAAAGCGCCGGTTCGCAAGACCGCGCGCGACGCGGCGAAACAGCTCGGCGCTACCCGGCAGATCGTCCGACAGCTCCTTCAACCAATTGAGGAAGAACTCGATGGTGGAACGGTGCAGGATGCCGCTGCTGGTTTCCAGCAGTTCGTCGAGCGCCGTCGACAGTTCAGGATGGGCAAGCATGCCGCGCAACTCGAAAATCACGTCTGCAACCTGCGGGTCACCAAGACCGAGCAGTGCGCCGAGGCCCGCGCCCGGGTTGCGCGAACGCGGCGTCAAGAGGTGATCGAGGACGCAGAAGGGACCGCTCTCCGGGCCGACCGGATCGGGGCTGTGCGAGAGCGCGACAGTGGTCACCGCCGCCGAGACGATGTGCCGGTCGTGGTCACCCAGCAGGATCGGCATCAGCGCCCACGCGGGCAACTGGCTGCGCCGCACGCGCAGCGCCAGTCGCCCATAGACTGCGAGGCGCTCCTCGGCCGTGCTCTCGTCCGCGAAGCGTGACCACGCGCCGATGAGGGTGTCGAGGTCATCCACGTTGGGATCGAGGGCGAGTGCTTCAAGCCGCTCCTCCAGCGACGCTTGCTCGTAGGCAAGGTTGCCACGTGCGTTGGCGTCCGGCACACCATCGGTTGTCGAAAAACGCAACATGTCCCCACCTCTGTCTGTTTAGCAGTGGTGAGACGATAAGCGATTGCGCTAAGCTAGCCGCTGTCCTGACCGGCCAATCGCTTGTCCCTGCACGCCACGCTCATGGCCACCGTCCTCACCTCACCCTCGCTCGCGTTGTGGAAAGCGCTCGAAGAAGCGGGCATCGATGCGCAGAAGGTATTCGAGACCGCCGGGTTCGATCCCGCGCTCCTCGCCAGACCAGGCGCGCGCGTGCCCGTTTCAGTCATCCGCAAGCTCTGGCTGCACGCGGTGGATATTACGGGAAACCCGTGTATCGGTCTCGACGCCGTGCGTCATCTGCACCCCACTTCCGGCCACGCACTCGGCTACGCGTGCCTCGCAAGCACGACCATCCGCGAGGCCCTCCAGCGCTTCGCGCGCTATTTCCGGGTGGTCAACGAAGCGGCCCGTCCGCAGTTCGAGGACACCGGCATCGGCTTCTGCCTGCGCCTGACCTTTCGCGGTGGTGTGCCGCTGCTGCCGTCCGCCCAGCAGGATACGTTGCTCGCGAGCGCGCTCGCCCTCGCACGCAGGTGTGCTTGCGAGGACGATTTTTCGCCGCTGCGCGTCGAGCTCATGCATCCCGCACCGGCGTGTGCCGCGCGCCTGGGTTCGTTCTTCAACGCGCCCATCGAATTCGACGCGCCGCAATACGCGATGCATTTCGAGCGCGAAGAGATGCTCAGGGTGCTACCGACAGGTAATCCGGAACTCGCCCTTTCGTCCGAACGGCTGCTGCGCGATTACCTCGCGCGGATGGACCGCACGGACGTCGTCGCGCAGGCGCGCAAATTCATTGCGGAGCGGCTGACCTCGGGCGAACCGCTAGCAGGAGACGCGGCACGGGCATTGGCTGCGAGTCCGCGGACCTTGCAACGGCGCCTGAGCGAGAACGGCACGAGCTTCGCAAAGCTGCTTGATCAGACACGTCACGAACTCGCCATCGAGTACCTGCGCGATCCGGAGAACACGGTCGAGGAAACCGCCTTCATGGTGGGCTTCGCCGAAACCGCGAGCTTCAATCGCGCCTTCCGCCGCTGGACCGGCAATTCCCCCACCGGCTTTCGCGCGGCGCACCGCGGCATGCTGTCCACGCCGCCCCAGCCGGGAGCCGGTGTCACGCATTGACTGTCACTGCCTGTGAAGTGCGCGAGGGGACGGACCGCAACGCGCGTCCGTCCCCTCGCCTCGCTGCCCCTGTCTTTAAGGGGCAGCGCCCTATCATCTTCCCGGGGCCAGTACGATCGTCCCCAGGGGCGGCACCGTGACCGAGAGAGAGTACGGCCGGTTCATCCATGGCACATCGTCCGCCACAAGCTGACCACCGTTACCCAAGTTGCTGCCGCCGTAATGGTGCGAGTCGGAATTGAGGATCTCGCGATAGCCGCCCGGCGACGGCACGCCGATGCGGTAGTCATGCCGCGGCACGGGCGTGAAGTTGACGATCACCACCAGGAACTCGTCGCCCGCGCTGCGCGGATGAAGCTCAGAATCGACTGCTGGGAATCGTGGCAGTCGATCCAGTCGAAGCCCTGCCACTCGAACTCGTTGCCGTGCAGCGCAGGCTCCGCGCAGTAGAGATGATTGAGATCCTGCACCAGCCGCTGCATACCCTGTGCAACGGGTACTCGAGCACGTACCAGTCGAGCACGCCAGCGCTGTTCCACTCCAGGCCCTGCCCGAACTCGGTGCCCATGAACAGCAGCTTCTTGCCGGGATGGGTGAACATGTAGGAGTAGAGCAGTGCGCAGATTGGCGAAACGCTGCCACTCATCGCCCGGCATCTTGTTGAGCATCGAGCCCTTGCCATGCACCACCTCGTCGTGCGAGAACGGCAGCATGAAGTTCTCGGTGAAGCAGTAGAGCATGCTGAAGGTCAGCAGATCGTGATGGTACTTCCGGTGGATCGGCTCCTTCGATATGTAGCGCAGGGTGTCGTTCATCCAGCCCATGTTCCACTTGATGTCGAAGCCGAGGCCGCCCAGATAGGTCGGCCGGGTGACCTGCGGCCAGGAGGTCGATTCCTCGGCGATCATCAGCGCGCCTGGGCATTCGCTCGTGGATGACGGCATTCAGCTCGCGCAGGAACTCGATGGCCTCCAGATTCTCGCGGCCGCCGTACTGGTTGGGGATCCACTCGTCGTGCGCGAATAGTCGAGATAGAGCATGGAGGCGACGGCATCGACGCGCAGGCCGTCGATGTGCATCTCCTTCAGCCAGAACAGGGCGCTGGACAGCAGGAAGTTCCTCACCTCGTTGCGGCCGTAGTTGAAGATCAGCGTGCCCCAGTCGAGATGCTCGCCCTTGCGCGGGTCCTCGTGCTCGTAGAGCGCGGTGCCGTCGAAGCGCGCGAGGGCGTAGGCGTCCTTCGGGAAGTGCGCCGGCACCCAGTCGAGGATCACGCCGATGCCGTTGCTGATGGCAGTAGTCGATCAGAATAGCGGAAATCGTCGGGTGTGCCGAAGCGGCTGGTCGGGGCGAAGTAGCCGGTGGCCTGATAGCCCCAGGACAGATCGAAGGGATGCTCGGTGATCGGCAGCAGTTCGATGTGGCGTGAAGCCCATGTCCTTCACGTAATCGACGAGATGCTCGGCCAGCTCCCGGTAGTTCAGGAACTCGCCCTCCGGTCCGCGCTGCCAGGAACCCAGGTGCACCTCGTACACGGACATCGGCGCGTGCTGCCAGTTCCACGCGGCACGCCGCTCCATCCACTCGGCGTCCTGCCACTCCTGCTGCGGCTCACCGACCACGATGGACGCGGTGTTCGGGCGCGCATCTCGAACTGCTGGCCGTACGGGTCCGACTTGAGCAGCACCTCGCCGGTATGCCGATTCCTGATCTCGAACCTGTACAGCGCGCCGGGGCACAGGTCGGGAATGAAGATTTCCCAGATGCCGCTGCCCGACCGCACCCGCATCGGATGGCGGCGGCCGTCCCAGCGGTTGAAATCGCCGACGACGCTGACGCGTTCGGCGTTCGGCGCCCAGACGGCGAACAGCACGCCGCGCACGCCGTCGACTTCGTGCTCGTTCGCACCGAGGATCTCGTACGCCAGCCGCAGCTTCCCTTCGCTGAAGAGATAGAGATCCGTGTCGGAAATCTGCGGCGGATAGCAATAGGGATCGTAGGCAATGTGCTGATGATGCGAGTCGTCCCGCCAGATCAGCCGGTAGCGCTCCGGCACTTTCGACGCCGGACCTTCCCACTTGAAGAAATCCGTTCCCGGCACGCGCTCCATGTGGACATCGCCCTCGGCGATGGCGACCTCGACTGCGTGCGGGATGAATGCGCGAACGACGATGCCGTCCTTGGTCGGGTGCCGTCCGAGCACCGAAAAGGGATCGTGATGCCGGGCCTCGGCAACGCGCACTTCGTCGTCACTCAGTCGTGGCTGAGACGCAGCCTCCCTCACTTGCGTTGCACTCATGATCGATTCCTGATTCTTAGCAGTTCTCAGTTCTCAATTGCCGACGACACGCTCGCTCGTCTGCGCAAGCGATGCGGCTCCGTCGCCCCGAAGGCACTTCGCCCAAAACCATCCAAAACCTTGCCAGGAATGAAGGCCGCAGCGGCAGGCTGCGGCTCAAGGTGACTCGTCGCGGCTATGTTTTTGTCGTTGCGCACGAGCAAAGTGTGACAGGCCGTTTAGTTAACGGAGGTCAAGGCGAACAATGCAACGCCCGGCTATCGAGCGCAGGTATCATTATGCCCGATCAGCAGCCAACGACCCCAACTTTAATAGGGCCATATCGTGCGCCCCAGCACTCCGCACCAGCGACCCAAGCGACTCAAAAGCGTGGCAACCACGACCCTGTGGCCAGGCTCGCCCTACCCTCTCGGTGCGACGTGGGATGGCAACGGCGTCAACTTCGCCGTCTTCTCCCAACACGCCGATGCCGTCGAGGTCTGCATCTTCGACCAACGCGGTCGCCGCGAGGTGATGCGCGCGCGCCTGCCCGAGCGCACCGACTTCATCTGGCACGGGTATCTGCCCGATGCTGCGCCGGGAACACTGTACGGATTTCGCGTGCAGGGGCCATACCGACCCCAACAGGGACATCGCTTCAACGCGAACCGGCTTCTCCTCGATCCCTACGCCCGCGCCGTGGTCGGCAAGTTGCGCTGGAGCGACGCCCATTTCGGATACAAGGTCGGGGCGCCGCGTGCGGACCTGACCTTCGACTGGCGGGACAACGCGGCAGCGATGCCGAAGTGCCGGGTGATCGATTCCGCGTTCGACTGGGAGGGTGTCGAGCAACCCAGGACCCGCTGGAGCGACACACTCATCTACGAGTTGCACGTGAAAGGATTCACCGCGCTCCACGGCGGCATTCCTGCGGAATTGCGCGGTACCTATGCCGGCCTCGGCAGCACGCCTGCCATAGACCATCTGCGCGCGCTCGGCGTCACCGCGGTCGAGTTGCTGCCGGTGCACAGCTTCGTCGACGATCGCGTTCTGGTCGAGCGCGGACTGGTCAACTACTGGGGTTACAACAGCATCGGCTTCTTCGCTCCGGAGGCGCGCTACGCGGCCACCGACAACCCGGTGAACGAATTCAAGATGATGGTGAAGGCGCTGCATCGCGCCGGCTCGAGGTCATTCTCGACGTGGTCTACAACCACACCGCGGAAGGCAATCACCTCGGCCCGACGCTGTGTTTCCGCGGTATCGACAACCCCGCCTACTACCGGCTCGCGGCAGCCGATCCGCGCTATTACATGGACTACACGGGCTGCGGCAACACGCTTGAATATGATCATCCCAACGTTCTGCAGCTCATCATGGACTCGCTGCGGTACTGGGTGATGGAAATGCACGTGGACGGCTTCCGCTTCGACCTGGCCGCCACCCTGGCGCGCGAGCTCGGATGAGGTCGACCGCCTGACGCGCCTTTTTCGACATGATGCATCAGGACCCCGTGCTGGTCACGCGTGAAACTCATCGCGGAGCCATGGGATCGTCGGCGACGGGCGGTATCAGGTGGGCGAATTTCCTCCGGCTTGGACCGAATGGAACGGCCAAGTATCGTGACGCCGTGCGCGACTTCTGGAAAGGCGATGGCGGCACGACTCGGTGACTTCGCCTACCGCTTGACCGGCATCGCGCCGACCTCTTTGCGAGCACGGGCCGCGGACCGCATGCGAGCATCAACTTCGTCACCGCCCACGATGGCTTCACCCTGCGCGATCTGGTCTCCTATCAACGGCAAACACAACGAAGCCAACGGAGAAGACAACCGCGACGGCGCAGCAACAACAACTGTCTGGAATTGCGGTGTGGAAGGTCCCACCGATGACCCAGAAATCCTTGCCCTGCGCACCCGCCAGCAGCGCAACTTCTCTGACGACCCTCGTTCCTGTCACAGGGAATCCCCATGCTGCTGGCCGGCGACGAACTGGGCCGCACGCAACAGGGCAACAACAATGCCTATTGTCAGGACAGCGAGATCAGCTGGCTCGACTGGACGCACTCGGACGAGAGCCGTGAACTGTTCGACTTCATCACGCGCGTAATCCGGGTGCGGCACGCTCACCCGATATTTCGCCGCCACACGTTCTTCCGTCACGGGCCGCTTCCCGATGGCATTCGCAACGTACTCTGGTTCGGTCCCGACGGACTGGAGATGAGCGACCAAGAATGGCATCAGGGTTTCGCACGCTGCCTCGGCATGTACCTCGCCGGCGATGCGATCGATGAACTGGATGCGCACGGCGCGCCAGTAATCGACGACAACTTCCTCCTTCTGATCAACGCGCACCACGAAGAAATTCCATTCGTGCTGCCGGGCTTCCAGTCGAATGTCCGTTGGCAGGTCGCGGTCGATACCTACGACATTACGCCAAGCCCCGACGTGCGGCGCTATTACGCCCAAGGTGATACGTTTCCGCTGCAGGGGCGATCGCTGGCTTTGCTGACACAGCCGGAGACAGCGGCGTCGCCGCCCCCGGCTGCGGGCACGTCCGACGATCTTTCGTGAACTTCGGGCCCTGAATCGCGTCTGACACCGTCAATGGATGGCGATCGCCGGCCTCGCAGCATCGCAGCATGCTGATCGGGCAAGAGTTTTGCACTCTGCTCATGCGGCGCTCCATCAGCCCAACCGGATATTCAACTTCAGGCAGAGGACACAACGATGCAAGATCAGATCAGATCCGTACGACAGGAAGGTAACCCCGCGGAAGAATGGGAGTTCGAGGCATCCTACGGCACCACGGTGGTCGTGGCGCAGACAACCCCGTCTGCACACAGTGTTCACCGGAACGCACAGCTTGCGCATTCCCATTCGCACGGCGGCATACACTCGCCGTTGTCCTGATCCCGCCCCTGTACACCCCGCCCGCTTCGTCCCCTACGAAGCAGCCAATTCAGTAGCCCCGCCTCGACATGCCGCGTGGCGTCGAATCCCAACGGACTTCGACGCCACGCGCTAGTCGTTCACGAAACTCACTCGGCACGACGGCGGCGCAGTGGCATACTACGCGTCCGAATTTTCTGGGCAGCCCGCAGCAATCCGCCCGAACATGATCCTCAAGTCCGTGCTCCAGCACGCCGGCAGGTAGGTTGATCGCGGACACATCAAGACCGCGAGGTTCCGCTGCTGCACTGCTCCTTCATCGTGAACCAACCCCGGAACAAGTACATGCGAGTCTTCAACTTCAGCGCCGGCCCCGCGCTGCTGCCCGAGTCCGTGCTCCAGCAGGCCGCATCCGAGATGCTCGATTGGCGCGGCAGCGGCATGTCGGTCATGGAAATGAGTCACCGCAGCAAGGCATTCATCAGCATTGCCGCGAAGGCGGAGTCCGATCTGCGCACGCTGCTGGCGCTGCCAGTGAACTACAAGGTGCTGTTTCTCCAGGGTGGAGCGATCGCGGAGAACGCGATCGTGCCGATGAATCTGCTCGGCGAGCGGAACTCCGCCGCTTACGTCAACACCGGCGAGTGGTCGAAGAAATCGATACAGGAAGCGAAAAAATACTGCAGCGTGCATATCGCGGCGTCGTCAGAGAGCAGCAAATTCACCCACGTGCCGTCGCAGGAGGAGTGGCGGGTCCCGGCGGACGCGGCTTACATCCACGTCTGCACCAATGAGACGATCGGCGGCGTCGAGTATCACTGGACGCCGCACACGGGCGATGTTCCGCTCGTCGCCGACATGTCATCGCACTTTCTTTCGCGCCCGCTGGACGTGTCGAAATTCGGCGTGATCTATGGCGGCGCGCAGAAAAACATGGGGCCGGCGGGGTTGACAGTCGTCATCGTCCGCGAGGACCTTCTCGATCGTGCATTGCCGATCACGCCGTCGGTGTTCCATTGGAAGACGCAGGCCGAGGCTGACTCGATGCTCAACACGCCGCCCACGTATGCGATCTACATTGCGGGGCTGGTGTTCGAGTGGCTGCTCGCGCAGGGCGGGCTTGCCGAGATCGAGCGCCGCAACATCGCCAAGGCAAGTCTGCTTTACGACTATCTCGATCAGTCGACCTTCTACAGCAATCCGGTGCGCAAGCAGGACCGCTCGCGGATGAATGTGCCCTTTCGTCTCCGCGACGATGCGCTCGACGCCGCATTCCTGGAGGGCGCGAAGAAGGCATGTCTGGTCGAACTAAAGGGTCATCGCAGTGTCGGCGGCATGCGCGCGTCGATCTACAACGCGATGCCGGCTGCGGGCGTGCAGGCGCTTGTCGATTACATGCGTGACTTCGAGGCGCGCAACGGCTGACAGCCGCTTCGGACCAATCATGAACAGATATCAAGTCCTCACGCTCAACCACATCTCCAGTCACGGCCTGCGCCGCCTGCCGGCACCCCGCTATGCCGTGGGAAAATCGAGCGAACAGCCTGACGCCATCCTCGTTCGCTCGTACAACATGCACGAGATGGCGATTCCGGCAAGTGTCCGCGCCATCGGCCGTGCCGGCGCCGGCACCAACAACATTCCCGTGGCCGAGATGTCGAAGCGCGGCGTGCCGGTATTCAATGCGCCGGGCGCGAATGCGAATGCGGTCAGGGAACTGGTGCTCGCCGCAATGCTGATGGCTGCCAGGAATGTAGTGCCAGCACTCGCCTACATCAGTGGCCTGAACGCTGAGACCGCCGGTCTCGCCAAGCAGGTCGAGGACGGCAAGAAGCGCTTTGCCGGCGTCGAACTCGTCCACCGGTCGCTCGGCGTCGTCGGGCTCGGCGCCATCGGCGGCCTTGTCGCGGACACGGCGCTCAAGCTCGGCATGAAGGTAATCGGCTTCGACCCGGACATCACGGTGGACGCGGCCTGGCGCCTGCCCTCGAGCGTGCGCAAGGCGGCCACCATCGAGGAACTGCTGCAGCAGTCCGACTTCGTCACGCTGCACGTTCCCTTGCTGCCGGGCACGCGCCACATGATCGACGAGAAGCGCCTCGCCGTGATCAAGCATGGCGCCACGCTGCTCAATTTCGCACGCGATGCGCTCGTCGATGAGCATGCGGTGGTGGCGGCGCTGCGCGCGCAGCGCATCAAGTGTTACGTGTCGGATTTTCCTTCCGCCGTCCTGCTGCATGAGCCGGGCGTCGTGGCGCTGCCGCACCTTGGCGCTTCGACTGCGGAAGCGGAGGAAAACTGCGCGGTGATGGTGATCGACCAGGTACGCGCATACCTGGAGAACGGCACCATCGCCAACGCGGTGAACTTCCCGAACGTCGACATGGTGCGCGAATCCCCGTACCGGGTCGCCATCGCCAATTCGAATGTGCCGAACATGCTGGGACAGATTTCCACCGCGGTGGCGCAGGGCGGTCTCAATATCCACAACATGGTGAACAAGTCGCGCGGCGAGATGGCCTACACGCTGGTCGACGTCGACAGCCCGGTCCACGACGACGTGATCCGCTCGATTGCCACCATCGACGGCGTGCTCTCTGTGCGGGCGATTCCGGCAGAGGAAGCGAGCTAGAGCGAGGCGCTGCCTGATCAGAGGCGCGCTGTCACGATCTCTGCCACTTCGACATCGGTGAGCACGATGGGGTTAGTCTTCATGCTCGACCCGCGGCTTGCCGCCACGATGCGCGGCACGTCGTCCGGCTTGACGGCGTAGTGCGACAACCGCGGCAGCTTGAGCGCCTCCTGCCAGCGATCGAGAACAGCGAGCAGCCCATCACGGGCCGCCATGTCATCGTTCCCTGCCTGCGCGGAGAGGCACCGCCCCACCTCGGCGTATTTCGCCAGCGCAACGTTGTCGGGGTCACGCGCGAGGAGCGCCGCGATGTTGATGCGCGTGGCAGCTGCAACTGTCGTCCCGCAGGCAACCCCGTGTGGAATCGGAAAGAACGCACCGAGCGGCGCGGCGAGACCGTGCACCGATCCGAGCCCGGTCTGGGCGAGACAGATGCCTGAGAGAAGCGATGCGTACGCCATCCGCTCGCGTGCGCGCACCGCGGGCTCGCCGCCGGCATACCAGTCAAGCAGACCGTCCTTCACCGCGGTGATGCCCGAGCGTGCGAGCGCATCGGTGAACGGATTGGCACGCAGCGAGACAAACGCCTCGAGGAGCTGGGTGAATGCGTCCATGCCGTCCGCCGCGATCAGTTCCCGCGGACAGCCGGCCAGCAGATCGGGATCGACGATCGCCCATTCCGCGACCAGCCGGTCGTCGCGGAAAGACTTCTTGAATCCCGTCTCACCATGCACCGACAGGACAGCGTTCTTGGTCGCCTCCGATCCCGTCCCCGCGGTTGTCGGTACCGCGATGAAGGGCGTCGCCTGTCCCCAATACGGCAGTTCCGGCCCGACGCCCTCGAGGTGATCCATCACCGAGTTACCGGGACGCAGCAAGCCGGCAATCGCCTTGGCCGCATCGAGCGCGCTGCCGCCGCCCATGCCGACGACCACATCGAACGCGTCGCGGCGATAGTGCGCCACCGCGTCGTCCACGAGCTGCGGTGAAGGCTCACCCGCGACGCGCATCTGCTCCCAGGTGAAGCCCCGCGCACACAAGGTGTCGCACAGCCACGCACCTTCCTTCGACGCATCGAAAGAGGATTGCCCGGTGACGAGGAGCGCCCGCGTGCCATACGCGCCCATGATGTCCGGCAGACGACGCAGGGTGCCGGCGCCAAATTCCATACGCGGCAGGCGTGCGATGGAGAAAGGGGAAATCAAGGACGAGCCGCTCCCGATTTCTGCTTGACCGGGGCAGCGTCGGCGGCGCCTCCCCCGCGCTGCGGCGAGTTCTTCTGCGAGGTCGAAGAGCGACATCGCATAGTTGACGCTGCGGTTGTAGCGGGTGATCACGTAGAAATTGTTGAAGCCGAGAAAGTAGAGCGGCCCCTCCTCGCCCTGCAGGCGCAGAAGCGCCGCCTGCGTGGTGCCGGGCACCGCTGCCTGCGGGCGGATACCCGCCTCGGCCAGCGCCTCGACGCTGAGCTTCGGTTCAAGTCCCATGTCGACGAACTCGGTGACCCGCTCGCCCCCGGCATCGGCCGCCACCGCGACGGGTCCGCCAGGCGTCCAGCCGAACGAGCTCATGTAGTTGGCGACGCTGCCGATCGCATCGGCGCTGCGCGCCAGATCCGGACGCCCGCTTCCGTCGAAGTCCACGGCGTACTTGCGGTAGCTCGAAGGCATGAACTGCGCGATACCCATGGCGCCGGCATAGGAGCCGCGCGGCTGCAGCGGGTCGATCCCCTGCTCGCGCGCAAGCAGCAGGAACTGTTCGAGCTCGCTGCGAAAGTACTCAGCCCGCGGTGGCCAGTCGAAGGCAAGCGTGTAGAGCGCGTCGAGCACGCGAAACTTGCCCGTGTCGCGCCCGTAGCTCGTCTCGACGCCCAGCGTGGCGACGATGATCTCCTGCGGAACACCGTAGCGCTGACTTGCCCGCGCGACATAACCGGCGTTGTCCGCCCAGAACTCGAGGCCATCGGCGACACGCAAGGGATTCACGTAGCGCGGGCGGTACTCGAACCATGGACGCGCGGTACCCGGGCGCGCCATGGCGCGCAGAATGGCCTCCTGGGTACGCGCTTTCAACATCAGGGTGCGCAGGGCGCTGACGCTGAAGCCGTGGCGCTCCGACATCTCGATGACGAATGCCTCGACTTCCGGGCGCAGTTCACGGGGGGTCAACGCTGCCGCGTGCGCCCAATCCGCTGCCTGCAACGACGCCACCAAAATCAGGCACAAGCCGGCAATCAGTCCCTTCACGATCTCTCGCTGCTCCGCGGCGTGTTGCGCCGTTACGGGCGCCATTCTAGCGCGGCGGAAAAAGCGCACTCGGGCGCATGGCAAAAAAAAGCCGGCTTGCGCCGGCCCGGAGGAGGGACACCCTCTCGCTGGTGTCCGGATGAGGATCAGTTCTTGAAGAGCTTGAACACCCAGACCGAGCCACCCTGCTCCAGGAAGTTCACCTTCTTGGCGACGTCGCCGCCCCAGAGAGGCACCGCACCGCCCCATCCCGCGACGACGGCGACATACTGCTGACCGTCCGTTTCCCAGGTGATGGGCGGCGCAACGATGCCGGTACCGGTGTTGAAGCTCCAAAGTTCCTTGCCGGTCTTGGCATCGAGCGCGCGCAGCTCGCCTTCCGGCGTGCCGTAGAACACCAGGCCGCCCTTCGTGGTCATCGCACCACCCCAGAGCGGGGCACCGTTCTTCTGTTCCCACACGATCTTGCCGGAGGCGGGGTCGATCGCGCGCAGGGCGCCGATGTAGTCGTCGTTGATGGTCTTGATGGTGAAGCCCGCGCCGAGGAAGGCCGCGCCCTTCTTGTACGTGACGGGCTCGTTCCAGATATCCATGCCCCATTCGTTCGCCGGCACGTAGAAGTAGCCGGTATCCGGGCTGTAGGCCATCGGCTGCTGGTTCTTGCCACCGAGGAAGGACAGGCGCGGAAACACCACCGTACCCTTCTTGCCGTCGGCACCCTTGCTGGGGTCACCGGGCCGGTTGTCGTCGATGTAGACGGGCCTCCCGGTCTTGAGGTCGATCTCCTTCGCCCACGTGATCTTCTTCACGAAGGGGAACGCACTCAGGAGCTTGCCCGTCTTCGCGTCGTTCACGAAGAAAAAGCCGTTGCGATCGGCCTTGCCGCCGAGGATATGGCCATCCTTGCTCTTGAACGTGACGAACTCGTTCACGCCGTCGAAGTCCCAGCCGTCGTGCGGCGTGTTCTGATAGTGCCACACGATCTTGCCGGTCTTGACGTCGATGGCGACGCGTGGACGACGAGTACAGATTGTCGCCCTGGCGCAGCCAGCTGTTCCAGGGCGCCGGGGTGGCCGGTGCCGAAGTAGATCAGGTCGGTCTCGGGGTCGTAGGTGACGCCGTGCCAGGTGGCGGCGCCGCCGGTCTTCCAGAGATCTCCCGGCCAGGTCTGCGTTGGTGGTGCCGGTGATGCCGTTTTCCTTGCCGTCCTTGTAGCCCATGTGGCCTTCGACCGTCGGTCGCGACCAGACCAGCTTGCCGGTCTTGGCGTCGCGCGCTTCCACGCGCCCGACGACGCCGAACTCACCACCGGAGACGCCGGTGATGACCAGGCCTTGGCGATCAGTCGGCGCCGCGGTGATAGCAGTAGCCCGCCGCAGTAGTCGTCGATCTTTTCCTTCCACACCACCTTGCCCGTATCCTGGTCGAGCGCCACCAGTTGCGCGTCGAGCGTGCCGAAGATGACGAGGTTGTCGTACAGCGCAGCGCCGCGGTTGACCACGTCGCAGCAGGGCATGATGCCTTCGGGCAGGCGGTGCTCGTACTTCCATAGCTTCTTGCCGGTCTTGGCGTCGAGCGCGAAGATGCGCGAATACGACGCCGTCACGAACATCTTGCCGTTGTAGATGAGCGGCTGCGACTCCTGGCCGCGCTGCTTCTCGCCGCCGAAGGAGAACGACCAGACCGGCACGAGGTTCTGCACGTTGGACGTATTGACCTGCGAGAGCGTGCTGTAGCGCTGGCCCTGCGGCCCCATGCCGGCGCTCAGGACATCACCTGGGGTCGCCGCATCAGCATCGATCTGCTCCTGTGTGACCCCGGCATAAGCGGTACCGAGCGACAGCAAAGACGCCGCAATCAGGCTCGGCAGTAATCTGGTTCTGAACACGTTAATCCTCCTCCGGATTAGATGGTCCATGAAGCGCACGCCCGGGACGCCCGGACGTGTTACAGGCGGTCTTCTTCGGCAATGTCTGTACCTGACGTTCACGCATATGCCACCTGCGCGCGGCTGGCAGTGTCACTAGCCTGTAACGATGGGACATTTTCCTGCTTGTGTGAGGGCGGGAACCCTTACGGCACCGAAGATCGCATGGTTCAAAAGCAAGCAGACTGCTCCATTCCGTTACAGGTCGACTCCGCCCGTGCGGCGGGGCACCTGCCGGTGCTCGATGCGCCTCGGTCGCGGGGATGACAAGGCGTCGAAGGAAGGTGTCCTTCTACTTGTTGCGCGCGCCGAGCGCCTGCTGTTCGAGCGCCGGAAAGAGATGCGTCACCGAGCGCGTGAACTCCCGCTGTATGAGGGCAATGCTCGCGAATTTTTCCGGAATCGGGGTCGCCATCGCCTCGGTCATGTCCTCGCCGCGCTCGGCAGCCCGCTTCAGCGTCGCATCCAGCCACGACAGATAGTCCCGCGTCTGCTCGATGGCGCGCGCATCGCTCACCACCGGACCATGGCCGGGCACGAGTTGCTTGTACGGCATCGCCTGCAGGCGCGCGAGCGCATCGAGCCACACCTGTATTCGCGCGTGCGGGGTCGTGGCAGCGCGTTCGAAGAAGACCAGATCGCCGGTGAAGAGCACGCCCGTCGTGCGGTCGAACACGACAAGATCGCCGTCGGTGTGACCACCCAGCGCGAGAAACTGCAACGAGTGCTCGCCGATGGTCTCGACGCCTTCGGCCTGCACACGTGTGGGAGCGAGCGGCTCGGTACCCGCCTCCCAGTCACCGCACATGCGGTACATGTTGTCGGCGAAGGCGCCGCCCATGCTCTCGATGCCGCGAACTGTGGCGGGCAAGGCCGTGATGCCGACATCCGCAAAAGCCTGGTTGCCGAGAAAGTGATCGGGATGGAAATGTGTGTTCACCACCTTCACCACCGGCCGCTCGGTGACCTTGCCAATCGCCGCGCGCAACTGCTCGCCGTAGCGCCGCGACGGGCCGGTATCGATCACCACGACACCGGCGGAAGTAACGATGAACGCAGCGTTCACCACGTTGCCGCCGTTCACCGTTGAAAAATCCTCGGTGCGGCCTGTGAGCACGTAGGTGCCGTCGGCAATCTTCTTCGGTGCCAGTGCGTGATCGAAAGCGGCGGCGAACACGGGAGACGCACTCGCCAGCGCCGCAAGAAAGCCGAGAACGAATCTCATGGCGTGAACCTGGATGCGATCCGATTGCCATTGTTGTCGACGCCGCTCAGTACCAGCGCGCCCGAAGACCGGGAGCCGGCGGGCAGATCGAAGGTGAAGATCGGGTTCTCCGCGACCGGCTCGAAGGTGTTGAGCCGGAAGTATGTCGTGCCTTGCTCATCCTTCAGCGTGAGTTGCTCGATGTAGAAGGCGGGAATGCCGGGCGCGAGACCCGTATCCATCGGGTGCATGACGCGCAGCCGCAGCCGTCGGCTGGCGTTGTGCTCGGTCCACACGCGGCTCGTCACCTCGTTCAGCACCTTCTCCCAGCCGCCGGCCGCGCGCCCCGCCCCGGGTGCCGTGCAGCCGCCCCCTGCCGAATCCACCCACGTTCCGCCCACATGCCAGACACTGTCGGCGGTGCGTGCCGCTGCCCGCACCGGGCTCGCCTGCTGCAGCTTGAAGCGGAAGGAAAACTGCGGCCTGGCATGCTCTGGATAAAACTCGAGCACCTTCAGGATCGGATTGAAGTCGGCGAACACCACGATCTCCTGCACGTCGGCCAGACCCTCGGCGTCGACGCGGACCGGGACGTTCATCGAATCTTCCGCGAACTGCGGCGCGGTCACCTTCACCCTGTCGTCGAATACGACGGTCTGCTCACCGAAGAATTGCCTGCGCATGTCCTCCCACCGTGCCGACGCGAGGGGATCGCGCCCCTCTCCGGCGAGCGCCGCATTCGCGAGCAACAGCAGCCACAGCCAACCCCGTCGCATCGTGCTTCTCCGTTCGAAGATTCGTGTACCGACTTTGAGCAATCAACCTGAATCGGCAACATCCATGCCCTGGCCACCGCTGCTATGATGCCGGCGACAACTTCCAGGCGCCGTTTGCAATGCCGTTACATTCTGTCCGCACCTCGTGCCTTGACATGGCGTACCTCGCCCTCGGCGACGAAGGTGCTCCGCCAATCGTGCTGGTGCACGGATTTCCCGATGACCCGACCTGCTGGGATCCGATCGCGGAAGCGCTCGCCTCACGCGGCTTTCGCACTCTCGCGCCGTTCCTGCGCGGTTTCGGTCCGACACGCTTTCTCGATCCCAACCGTCCGCGCAGCGGCGAGATCGCTGCCCTCGCCCACGACGTGCTCGAGTTCGCCAATGCGCTCAAGCTCGGCACCTTCGTGCTCGTCGGCCACGACTGGGGTGCGCGCGCCGCGTATGGCGCGACCGCGCTCGCGCCGCATCGAATCAGCGGACTGGTCGCGCTGTCGGTCGGTTACGGCGCGCATCCACCGGGTCAACCGCCGTCCTTCGATCAGGCCCGCGCCTACTGGTATCAATGGTACTTCGGACACACCCTCGGGCGCGCGGCGCTGGCCGCCGACCGCCGCGCCTTCTGCCGCGACTTATGGACGACCTGGTCACCGGGCTGGCCGTTCCGCGAGGAAGATTTCAATGTAGCCGCGCGGTCCTTCGACAACCCCGACTTCGTCGAGGTCGCAGTTCACTCCTACCGTCATCGCTGGGGCGGCGTGCCGGGTGACTCGCGCTACGAGCACGCGCAGAAGCTCCTCGCGGCATTGCCACCGATCACCGCGCCCACCACGCTGCTGCACGGCGCGAACGACCACGCCACCCTCGCCTCGTCGACGGAAGGACGTGAGCATCTGTTTCGTGGCAGCTACGTGCGCCGCGTGCTGGCAGGCGTCGGTCACTTCATCCCGCGAGAGTGCCCGCACGTCGTGCTCGAAGCGATCATAGAACGCGCGCATGCCACCCCGCCTTGAGCGCTTGCGTCTGCCCAGCGGGCAGATGCTGGCGTGGGCGGAGTACGGGGTGGGCAACGGCTTCCCGGCGCTCTATCACCATGGCTGGCCCGGCTCGAGGCTGGAGGGACACTTCGCCGACGCCGCCGCGGCGGCACTTGGGCTGCGCATCATTGCGCCCGACCGCCCTGGCTTCGGTGCCTCCACCCAGTGCCGCACACGAACGTTCAGTGACTGGGCTGCGGATGCCACCGCCCTTCTCGATCATCTCGCGATCGATCGCTTCGCTGTGGTCGGCATCTCCGGCGGCGCGCCCTATGCGCTGGCTTGTGCGGCAATGCTGCCGGAGCGCGTGACGCATGCGTGCGTGGTAAGCGCGATGGGCCCGCTGGATGGCAGCGCGGCCGTGCGCGACTTCGACCCGGTGCGCCGGTTGGCGCTGCGTCTCGCCCGCCGTCGCTCGCATCTCATAAGCGGACTCCTGCGGGGAGCGGTCGGCCCGCTGCTCGCACGTCATGCCGATCGTTTCGTCGCCGCCCTTGCGCGCAGCTGCGCACCTGCCGATCGCGCCATCCTCGCCCGCACCGAGGTGCAAGCGCGAATTGCTGCGTCGTTTCGGGAAGGACTGAGCGCAGGCGCCGCCGGCGCTGCGCGCGATCTCGAGCTCTATGCGAGCCCGTGGGCAATTCCATTGGCGAGCATCAAAGTCCCTGTAGATCTCTGGCATGGCGAGGGCGACGAGATCGTTCCCGCGCGCGTCGCGCGAGAACTGGTCGACCGACTGCCCCAGGTTACGTCGCGCTTCCTGCCCGGAGAGGGGCACTACTCGCTGCCACTCGGGCATCTGGTCACCATACTGCGCGGCATCCAGCCGGTCGCGTCAACGTAGCGCCTCGACGCAGCGCCAAGCCGGTCCGTCGACGTTTGTAAGGTTCGTGAAAGCTTCCGACGTTACCCTCACGCATTGCGTGGGTATCTCGACCGCCCTGCTACTGAAGCTTGCTGGCCGCTGCTGCAGGCAGCTTTCTCGGAAATAGTCGTCGCTCGCTGGCCTCAGGCGTCCTCTCGCGACCGTGGGTGTCTTGTTCGAAGCCAGATCGTCCGCAATCCCGGACGCGCTCGTAAAAAACGCTTGGAAGTACTTGAATATACGCGTAAAACTTTCGACATTTAATGCGAACGCTTATCAGTCTTTCTTCGATTCGCGCGCACGGCGGCGCTGCGCGATCGGTCCGTTCTTCGCCCTATCTCGTGACTCTTCGCGCGGCTTGCGCTGGTCTTCATCGGCGGGATGGGCGTCGTCGCGCGACGCCGATGAGAGCGTTCACTGCGCACCCGATCGACATGCACCCCACTGCGCAAACTCTCACCCCACGCCGGACTGTTGACGATGCTCGTCGCGGGATTCCTCTACAAACATGTCAGCGCGCGCGTTGGAGAGCCGCGCCGTGTCCGCGGCCAAACCCGGTGACCTGCCACTGAGCCGTGTCTGCACGAGCACCAGTTGCCCATTCCCCCGCCAGCCAGCTCATGTTGAGTCAGCCAGCCAACAACCCATCAGAAATGACTGACTCAGGGAGCAACAATGAGAATCAGACTCAGGGCTGTCCGGCTGCTGGCGGTAACGCTGGTGCTCGCGATTGCGTATCTCGCAGACACTGCACTTGCATTCGCTGACGAGCCGTTGTTCGGCTTTCTTTACACGACCGACCTTCTGCCGAAGGGCGGCAAGGAAGTCGAGCAGTGGGCGACCTTGCGCAATAGAAAAGCCGGCGGCACCTTCAATCTGTGGCAGTTCCGCACCGAAGCCTCGTATGGCGTCACCGATAACTTTCAGGCCTCACTGTATGCCAACTGGGCCACGTTCGAAGCAGAGCGCAATCTCACCGATGGCACGACGGGTCCTCCGGAGACGTTCGCCGAAGTCGATTGCGATCCGTACAGCCGATGCAGCGGGACCAAGTACGTAAGCACGTCGCTCGAAGGCATCTACCGCATCTTGAGCCCATACAAGGACCCCATCGGTCTCGCCGTCTACCTCGAGCCCTCGATCGGCTACAACCTGCGCGAGCTGGAGGCAAAGCTGATCCTCCAGAAAAACTTCCTCGACGATCGCCTCGTCACCGTGATGAACATAACCTGGGCGCCGGAAGTCCGCTGGCTGGAGGGCGATCCCGACGCGCCGCCCTTCAGCGGTGCGGCGCGCTCGCACTGGGATCACGAACTCGACCTCAACGTCGGCATTGGCGCCTCGTATCGCTTCGCCGCCAACTGGTCGGCCGGCTTGGAGCTTTTAAACGAGCGTGAATTTGCGGGCTTCGATGTATTTAGCGCCCACCGTACCAACGTAGCCTGGTACCTCGGTCCAAACATCCACTACGGCGACCAAGAACTTCTTCGTGACCTGCACGTTCCTTGAGCAACTGCCCTTTGGGAAGGATTACGACAATCCACCACCTGGAAACATCCAGAACGGGAGAAACTACGCGGACGATTTCGAGAAATATCGCCTTCGCCTCAAGGCAGGCTACATCTTCTAAGGAGTCGTCCATGCGTCCGTCAAATTGGATCTGGATTCCCGTCGCCACGATCGCTACGTCGGTCTACGCGGCGACTTATTTCACTGTCGAGGAGGCCCAGCAGGCTCTCTTTCCGGGGGCAAAACTCACGCCGGCGTTCGTGACGCTCACGGATGCTCAGCAGCGCGAAATCGAGCACCGCTCCGACGTCAACGTGAGAAACAAAGAGCTGATGCTCTGGAAAGTGGACAACGGCGGCTTCTTCATCGTCGACGAAGTGGTCGGCAAGCACGAATTCATCACTGTCGCCGTCGCGCTGAACGGCGACGGCAGCGTGCGCGGCTTCGAGATCATGGACTACCGGGAATCCTACGGTTACGAGATCCGCGATCCAGCCTGGCGCGCCCAGTTCACCGGAAAGACCGCGGCTGATCCCCTCAAACTCGAGCGTGACATCAAGAACATCGGTGGCGCGACCCTCTCATCGCGCCACATCGCCGATGCCATGAAGCGTCTGCTCGCCACCTATGAAGTCGCACTCAAATAGCCTGCGGCGCTGCCGCCCGTTGCTCGGCACGCTGGTGGATATTTCGGTCACCGGTGGCGCACAGGCGCAGCTCGCGCGTGCGCTTGAAGACGGCTTCCGTGCGGTCGCGCAGGTGCACGCTCTGATGAGCTTTCACGAAGCGGGCAGCGATGTTTCTCGGCTCAATCGGGAAGCGCTGCACCACTGCGTCGAGGTCGATGCGCGAACGTGGGCCGTACTGGTCGCTGCCCAACAGGTATCCGAAGCGTCGAATGGACTGTTCGACGTGACCGTCGCTTCGCTGCTCGTCGAGTGGGGTCTGCTTCCGGCGGCGGGAAACCACGACCCCGTCGAAGCGGCCGCGTGCTGGCGCGACATTGAACTGATCGAGGGTCACCGCGTGCGCTTCGCGCGTCCGCTGCTGATCGATCTCGGCGGCATCGCCAAAGGCTTCGCGGTCGACCAGGCGATCGACGCCATTCGTGCGGCGGGCGTCGAAACGGCGTGCGTGAATGCGGGCGGCGATCTGCGCGTGTGCGGCGAGGAAAGCGAGCCGCTGTATGTGCGCCATCCGCAATTCAAAGACCGACTGATCGAAGCTGGATGTCTGCGCAACGAAGCTGCTGCAACGTCTTCGGACACAGATACGCGGGAGCGACGGGCAGCGGGGTGGGTAAGCCCGCACGTTCATCCGTGCAGGCGTCGCGCGTGCGATGAATTTGCCAGCGTAACCGTTCGCGCGAAAACCTGCATGTTGGCCGACGCACTCACCAAGGTGGTGCTCTGCAGCGAGCCACAGCATGCAGTCGATATGCTTTCGCGGTTTGCTGCGAGCGCACTCGTCGTTGATCGCGATGGTGAAGTGCGGGCGGCAGGAGCCGATTTCATACCTCTCTCTCACGCCGCCGGGTGAGCGCATGTCCATTCGTCTCGGACCGCTGCACAAGGCATTGATCTACGGGCTTACGATCGCCCTCATGGCAACGGGCTTGATGTGGCTTGTTCCGCACTTCCTGCTCGCGTCGGACGGCCATTTTGGCCAGCACCCGCTGGAAGCTTGGGCGCTGCGCCTGCACGGCGCGGCGGCGATGGGCTTCCTGGTCGCGTTGGGCTCCATGCTCCCCGTCCACGTGCGCCGCGCCTGGCAGATCCGCAGGAACATGCGGACCGGGATCACGATGCTTGTCGCCATCGTCGTGTTGATCGTCAGCAGCTATGCCCTTTACTACGCGTCCAGCGAGGACCTTCGTCCCTGGATCAGCACGCTGCACTGGGCTCTTGGGCTCGTACTGATTCCTTTCCTCCTCCTCCACGACCGTTTCGGAAGAAAGGCCGTGTGGCAACGGGACACGAAGAAGCCGGCAAAGCCCCACCGCGGCACCCGGGTGCAAGCCGTCCCCATCCAACCGGCGCAAGGCATCCCTATCCAATCGGTCGAAAGACCCGCGCCGTAAGCAGAGCGCGCGTACTCGGCGACGCGGCAGCAGACGCTGTCGCGCCTGGAGCTCGGTAGTTTTCCGGCACGGCAGAACTTATCCGACCAGAACGCACGCCGGTTGCGAGCAGCATCGGTTCAACCTAAAAGCCGCATTTGATCGAATGCAATCGACCGGAGAATGAGGCAGGCTGTGGTTTTCGAGACTCTGGCGGGGGTCAGCCGATGGGTGAGTCGAAATTGAAGCGAATGCAGGTGCTGGCGAGGCTGAATCCGGGCGGTGGCTTGCAGAGGGCCGGCGGCCGAGTGCAAGTGCGCTGGGAGAGCGAGAGCGCGGCCACGCCGATGGGGCAGCTGGCGTACTTCATGGAATTTCTGACGTTGACCGGCTTGTGGTCGCGTTGGCAGGACGGCTACCCGCTGGCCTATGCCAGCCCGAACGCCCCGAGCAAGGCGGAGATTCTGGGCACCTGGATGCGGTCGATTCTCTCGGGCCACAAGCGCTATTCGCATGTGACCGGGATCCGCTGCGATGGGATCAATCCGGGACTGTTGGGGATGAGTAAAGTGATCAGCGAGGACGCGCTGCGTCGGGCGCTGAGTGCCACCCCCGAAGCCGAGGGCGTGGCCTGGCTGGACGCTCACCTGGACCAGAGCGTGGCGCTTGTGCTCGATGCGCCGTGGATTCTCGACGTGGACACCACCGTCAAGCCGCTCTATGGCAAGCAGGAGGGTGCGGTCGTTTCCTACAACCCGAAGAAGCCGGGCCGCCCCTCGCACACCTATCACACCGATCTCATGGCAGGCCTGCGTCTGGTGGTGGGCGCCGAAGTGCGTGCCGGTGACGAACACTCGGGTAGCCACAGTCTCCCGGGGCTGTTGAAGATCCTCGACACTCTCCCCGCGCAGCGGCGGCCCAAGATCGTGCGCGGGGACTGCGGCTTGGGCGCGCACACCCTCATGGCCCCGCTGGAGGCTCGGCAGCAGCCTTGTCTGTTCAAGCTGCGGCTGTCGAAGAACGTCAAGCGCCACATCGAGCGCGTGTTCTGGGATGCTGGCTGGAACAATGCCGGTCAGGGCTGGAAGGCAAGGACGGTCGTCTGCGACTGGCCGGATGGCCGACCGAGCGGCGCGTGATCGTCTTGCGCCGTGCGCTCACGGGCGAGGTGTTGCTGGCAGCGCAAGACAACGCTCAGGGGCTGCTCGGTTTCGTCGAGGCCCACCGCAAGGGCGGCAAGCGCGTGACCGGCTATGAGTACGCCGTGCTGGTCACCAATCTCGACCACGAAATCCTTGCGCTGGGCCAACTCTATCGGGATCGGGCCGACGCCGAGAACGCCTTTGATGAGTTGAAGAACCAGTGGGGCTGGGGCGGATTCACCACCCACGACCTGCATCGCTGCCAACTCTCGGCCCGCGCCGTCGCGCTCATCTACAACTGGTGGAGCCTGTTCGTTCGCCTGGCCCATCCGCAAGCCCGCCGCGAGGCCATCACCCGCCGGCCGTGGTTGATGTCGTCGGTGGGGCAGCGCACGGAGCGCGCCGGGCAAACGACAATCACGCTGACCGGTTTGCACGCTCATTTCGAGAAGGCGCGGGCAGCGCTGATGCGTGTGTCTGCCATGCTTCAGGGCTGGGTGGTT
>CAVRDD010000045.1:0-44515 GCA_963719715.1 uncultured beta proteobacterium | reverse complement strand
ACGACCGCATCGCGCTTTCCCACTTGCAGACCGAAGGCCACGGCGACGCGGGCCATGACTACCTCACTGACGGCGCGGGTGATCAGAAGTTATACGGGGAGGCAGGGCGGGACATCCTCATCGCCTCTGCAGGATCAGATGAACTCTACGGTGGGGAAGACGCCGACGCGCTGCAGGGCGGTGCCGGGGACGATTACCTCACCGCCGGCTCGGGGGATGATGTCGCAGACGGCGGTCCAGGCGCTGACGTGATCGAGGGCGGCGACGGCGACGATTTTCTGCTGGGCGGAGGCAGCCTCGTTCCCGGGATCGACTGGTCGCCCGCCGGCGAGCTTGCCGCCTTCGGCGCGCTCGTGGTGCCGGGGCAGATCACGGGCATTCAGGGCATGGCCGGCGAGATCAATGTCGAAGGCGACGAGGCGGACCTAATCGACGCTGGCGCAGGTAACGACACCGTTCTTGCGGGCGATGGTGACGATCTCGTGCTCGGCGGCTTGGGCATCGATTACCTCGTCGGTCAGGCGGGCAATGACGCTCTCAACGGCGAGGACGGTGACGATGTTCTTCTGGGCGATGGAAGCGAGGGAGCGCTTGCGATCGGGGGGCAGCGATACTTCACTCTTCCAATCGCGCACGGCGATGACTTGTTGGCCGGAGGCGAGGGCAATGATCGCCTAGAAGGTGACGGGGGTGCTGACCAACTCTACGGCAATGAAGGCGACGACTCGCTGGACGGCGACAGCGGTTGGCTCGACGCCATTTACCACGGCGACGACTACCTGGACGGCGGCGAGGGTAACGACTGGCTGACCGGCAACGGCGGCAGCGATACCTTGTACGGCGGCGCTGGCGACGACTGGATGCAGGGCGATTCGTCGCTGGTGTCGAGTGCGCTCAGGGGCAACGACCTTCTTTTCGGAGGCGACGGAGACGATCAAATGGTCGGCGATGGCGGTGTCGATCAATTGTTTGGTGAGGCGGGCGACGACTTCCTGTTCGGTGACGCTGACGACAACGACGTTGCCTATGACGGTGCGGACGTGCTCGACGGCGGAGAAGGCAACGACTATCTGCGCGGGCACGGAGGAGACGATCTGCTCGTTGGCGGCTCGGGAGACGACATACTCCTTGGCGATGGCGGGGGCTCACGCGCGGGCGAAACTGGTAACGACACGCTCGTCGGTGGCCCAGGCTTCGACCGCATGGATGGCGGGCGCGGCGACGACCGCTATGAGCTCAACGTGGGTGATGGCGTCGATAAGATCTTCGACGCGTCAGGTACCAACACAGTGGTATTTGGCCAAGGCATCTCTGCGTCCGCGTTCACAGTTCAGCAGGGTCAGGACGAGAGCGGCACGTACGCAGTGATCGGCTATGGTGCCGGTGACGTGCTTGCCGTGGAGAACGGCTTCACTGGTGGCATCCAGTTCTATCGCTTCGCAGACGGGACCGTGCTCACCCCTGCGGAGCTGGTTAGAAGATTGGGGCGCACGCAGTACGCTTCAGTCTTGGGCAGCGCCGACAACGATGCGCTGGCGAGCACTTCCTTTCTGGAAGTGCTGGACGGCGGTGACGGAAGTGATGTCTACGTCTTCGGTGCCACGAGCGGCCAGGACATCGTCATCGAGGGAGGCGGTTTCGTCGACACCGTTCGCTTCGACGCGAGCGTGGTGACCTCGCAGGTGACCTATGCTCACGCCTCGAACGGCGATCTCGTCGTCGCGGTGGCGGGCGGGAGTGAAGTCCGGATTGAAGGCCACTACCTTGCGCCCGAGCGTCGGGTGGAGACGATCGAATTCGCCGATGGCACGACGCTCAGCACTGAACTGCTCGACGCGCTTCCGATCGTGCCCATTGTCGGTTCCGCCGGTGATGACTGGCTCGCGGGCTCGGATTTCGCCGACACCCTGGAAGGCGGGCCAGGACGCGACACGCTCGTGGGCGGACGCGGCGCAGATACCTACGTCTTCCGCGCAGGTGACGGTGAAGAAACAATCATCGATGGCGACGGTGGCGCTGGTGGAGGTTCAGGTAACCGGCTCCAACTCAGGGGTTTCAGCCAAAGTGATCTGTGGTTCGAGAGGACCATCGAGGGCACGCTGACGATCCATGGTTTGGGTCCGGGCGACAGCATTACCTTGCCAGACTTCTACAGCGACGCGAATCGGATAGAAACGATCGAGATCTTCGTCGACCCGGCTACGGAGTTACCGGACGACAGCATCCAACTGTGGGAGCTCTCCCGTCTTGCGACGGTTCCGGTCTTCGGGACCGATGCCGACGACACTATCACCGGGAGCGACGCTGCGGATACCTTGCTTGGCGAAGCCGGTAACGACGTCATCAGCGCACTTGAAGGTGACGATGCGCTCTTCGGCAGCACTGGCGACGATACGCTCATAGGCGGGCCCGGCGCGGACACCCTGAACGGCGAGGATGGTTGCGATCTGCTATACGGCGACGGCGGTGATGATTCTCTTGACGGCGGGGCGGGCGATGATGTCTTGCGCGGAGGCGAAGGCGGGGACACGCTATTCGGTGGAGCAGGGGCCGACCAGTTCACGGGCGGCCCGGGCCGCGATCACTTCGCAGACGTGCGTCTTTCCGATGGGGACGCGATTCTCGATGTTGAGCGCAACGAGGTCGTCACACTGACGGACGTCGAAGATTTCTCGACCCTCACTGCCGCGAACGTGAGCCAGAACGGCGCGGCGGGCGTGCTCATCAGGGCCGCCGCTGCCACGACCGGGCTCTTCCTGCGGGGCGAACTCATTCAGCTCGACGCGCTCGACCCGACGCTCGCACTCGGGAATGGCAACCGTGTGTCGTACGCCGCGCTGATGGATCAGGTGTTTACCGCAGACGTGACCCTTGTCGGAACACCCATCGGCGACCTGCTCAAGGGCTACGCGGGCAGGGATACCCTTCAGGGACTTGCTGGCGACGACCGCCTGCTCGGTGGCGCTGGTGAAGACGTGCTCGAGGGCGCAGAGGGCAACGACGTGCTGGTCGGAGGCACCGGGGTCGACATCCTGCGCGGTGGCGCGGGTAATGACACCTACACCATTGACGCGGCAGATTTTGTCTGCGAATTCGCCGGAGAAGGCTTCGACACGGTCGTTGCAGACTTTTCGGCGATCCTCGGCCCAAACCTCGAGGCCATGAACCTCGTCGGAAGTGCCGCGCTCGACGCGACCGGCAACGTCCTTGCGAATGTGCTCGTCGGCAACGACGCGGCGAACATGCTGTTCGGTCTCGAGGGTGACGACACGCTCCTCGGGAACGGAGGAAGCGACACGTTGGTCGGCGGACCAGGCGACGACTTCCTCGTCGGTGGTGCGGGAGACGACGAATACCTCCTGTCAGTGGGCGACGGGTCCGACACCATAGAGGACCGTGCCGGGATGAACGTCGTGACCTTCGGCGCCGGAATCTCCGCCTCGAACCTGGTGGCGGACACCTACGTCGGGGACGACGGCGCAACCTATCTCTCTGTCGCGTATGGCGACGGAGATGTGCTCGCAATCCGCGGCGGACTGCTCGGCTCGGTGAGCGAATACCGGTTTGCGGACGGAGCAGTGCTGACCCACCGAGACTTCGTCGGCACGTTGGGTCCGTTATCGAGCGACGGCAGCCCCGTTGACGACACGACCACAGGCGCGAGTGGCGCCGATGCGCTCGCTGGTGGGGACGGTGACGATGTCCTGCATGGCGGTGGAGCAGACGACGTGCTGCGCGGGGATGCGGGCCGCGACCGACTCTACGGTGAGGCCGGCGACGACACGCTCGAAGGCGGCGGCGGGAATGACGTGCTCATTGGTGGCGCGGGCGAGGACACGTACATCCTTGCCTGGGGAACGGGTGCCGACCGCATCGAGGAAGAAGGCCTCGACGCGAGCCATCTACGCCTCGGACCGGCGATCGGTTTCGACGATCTCATGGCGACCAGCGAGGGGAATGATCTGACGCTCGCGCTCCGCGGCAACGCCGACAGTGCGATCACCATTGCCGGCTACTTCGCCTCTGGGGCAAATTGGGACGTGACGTCTGCCTCTGGTGAAACGCGCTCGCTTGCCGATGTGCTGTCGTCATCACCATCGGCGCCTGCCGACCCGATTGCCGCCGCCATCGCCGCCTTCGAGGTGCGCGTCAAGGCTGCATACTTTACTTCGCTGGGTGCAATTGGATTCGAGAGTGACGGCGCCGACAAGTTTCAATCTGCCTCTACCGTCTTCCTTGCGCATGGAACAAATACTACCTATTCCAGCTATGCAGTCCGGGTGGTGCAACAGGCGAGCGACGCGCAACTCATTCAACGCCTAACGCTGCCGTTCGAGGCAGATACGCGCTCGGAATGGAGCGAATCGGAGCTGCATGTAGTCTCGACGAAGCCTGGCTCGCGGGGTGTGGCGAAAGTGCTTGCCGACTTCGGCTGGCGGTTTGTGCCCGCGTCCGAGTTCGCGCCGGCCGTGACGATGTCAACGACGGGAATTGGCGTATCGAAAGGCGCTGCTGACTACTCGTCCGCGCAAGCATCATCGCTTCAGGGATTCTGGGTGCCCACTAGCGGCTCCGCTGCGACAGCACTCGCGACGCTGCCCGAGCCGGTCCAAAGCGTCGTCCGCATCACGAACTCGGTTACCTACGAGACGGCTTCCCTCAATATCGAGGAGATTTACGGGGGCGCCGAGAGCAACGCGATCTGGACGAGCGACTACAGCATTGTCGACGGCGGCGCGGGTTCTGATTTCATTGCCGTCTATGACAGCTCGGTCTACGAGCTTGCCGATACCCGTCTTGGCTACGGGCGCTTGGGCAGTCTGCTCTATGGCAACGAGGGCGACGACTCGATCGCCGGTGGCGCCGACAACGACATCCTGATCGGCGGTCTGGGTGATGACGTTCTTGCGGGCGGGGCCGGCGCGGACATCTATGGCAGGGTCGGCGAAGGGAGTGATTCCATCGCGGATACCGGCGAGGACTTCGACCGTTACAGGCAAGCCTATTTCAATACTTCGAACTTCAGCGACCTGGAAGTGCGGGAGAGGGGTGGAGGCCGTTACCTTGACCGCGTCGCGCTCGCCGAGTTTGGGCTCTATATCCATGAGGTCCGGTTGCTCTTTGATAGCCCACTGGAGGGTCTGGAATGGGCGCTGCGCCCGCTCAGGAATGTTCTTGAGTATCAGCGGGAAGTGTATGCCGCGCTGCTCGCCTGGGACACGACCGGAGCGCCGCCAACTTCGTCAGGTCAAACTGCGCACGACGTGCGGAGGGAAATCGAGCGATACGAAGCGGAGATTGCATGGGAAGAGAGCCACTATCTCGACCGCTTCGTCTACGTCGAGCCCCTGCCGCCGCTGCCAATCATCGCCGGCAATGACTACACTGCGATCGAGCCGTACTACGGCAGCGCAGTCTGGATCGACCGCGTAGAGCTCACAGAGCAATGGCGTCCTGACACGCTGATGGTGTCGACTGCCCAAGTCGACGGCGAGCCCGTGGACCTTTACTTGGACCATCGGGACGGGACCCGCGTCACGATCGCGCTGCCGCGGGCCGCCGATCCAATAGGTACCGGTATCGAGATCGTTGCCTTCGCGGATGGCACAGAGCTTACGATCCGTCAGGTCCTCGCGCTCGAAAGTGCACCGCGGTACGTCGTTGGTTCCAACGGTGACGACGTTCTGCGCGGCGGCACCAGTCCGGACACGCTCATTGGCGGTCTCGGTGACGATACCTACTACGTCGGGGCTGGAGATCTCGTGACCGAACGCCTCGGCCAAGGCGTGGACACGGTCGTCGCCGGCCAGAGTTGGTCGTTGGGTAAGCACGTAGAGAATCTGACGCTGACCGGAACGGGGGACTTCAGCGGGACAGGAAACAATCTCCCGAACGTGCTCATCGGCAACGACGGCGACAACTGGCTCGACGGCAAGGGTGGCGCAGACACGATGGCCGGCGGACGGGGGGACGATACCTACGTCGTGGCACAGGGCGCGGACATCGTGATTGAGAATATAGATGAAGGTATCGATACCGTTATTGCGAGCGTCGCCTTCACACTCGACGATGACATCGAGAATTTGACCCTAACGGGCGAGCGAGCGATCAATGGAACTGGCAATGGTCTCGCCAACGTGCTTACGGGGAATGCCGCAAACAACAAGCTCGCAGGCGGAGAGGGTGACGACTACCTCGACGGCCAGGCCGGTACCGACACGCTGGTGGGCGGCCTTGGCGACGATACGTATGTCCTCGGTCCGGGGTATGGCGCCGACACCATAGTCGAGAACGATTCGACCTTCGGCAACACCGATCGCGCCGTGTTTCTTGGCGGGATCGAGAGCGATCAGATCTGGTTTCGCCGTGTCGACGACGACCTCGAGGCGAGCATCATCGGCACCACGGACGCATTCGTACTGCGGGATTGGTATCGGAATGCGGCTCGCCGGGTGGAACGCTTCGAAACGTCGAACGACGACGAGACGCTGCTCCAGGCGAATGTCCAGACGCTGGTGGACGCGATGGCCGCTTTCGCTCCGCCGACGGCAGGTATCACGACGCTGCCCCTCGACTACCAGACGGTCCTCAGCCCGCTGATCGCTGCAAACTGGCAGTAAGACGGCGCATTCACGACCGGTAATCAACGTCTACAAATCGTTCGAATGCCGCTTGGACGCTTCTAACAGAGTTGGAGACAGCGGTGGTCGGGGTAAGTTGAACAGGTTTTCTGTCGGGATAATGAAACCCGAGTTTGACAGTTCGTAGGCACATTCTCCGGTAGAGCCGCGCTAACCTGTTGATCTATTGACAAGAGCGTCGGCCTCGGCGCCGAAATCCATAGATACATGGATTGGCCCGTATGCATTGACGGCAAGACGATTGTGTCGATAGCATTGGGCACATGTATCTGCGCGAATCCAAGCAGAAGCGGGCCGACGGCAGCGTGGTCACCCACCTGCAGCTGGCCGAGAACGTGTGGAACGCCGAGAGGCGACGCTCGGAGGCTCGCATTCTGTGCAATTGCGGGCGCGCCGACGACGCCGCGGTTACCGAGCGGCTGCGTCGGCTGGCCAAGAGCATTCTGCGCCGCTGCTCGCCCGAGGAGATCGTGGCTGAAGAGGGTAACTGGCGCCTGATATGCGCCTGGCCTTACGGCGAGATCTATGTCCTGGAAGCGTTGTGGCAGCGCTTGGGCATCAGCGAGGTCATCACCGAGCAGGCCAGTGCCCGCCGACTGGGCTTCAATGTGGCGCGAGCGCTGTTTGCGATGGTGGCCAACCGGGCGCTGGCACCGTGTTCGAAGCTGTACTGCTACGAGCAGTGGCTGCGCGAGGACGTCAAGATCGTCGGCGCGGAGGGCTTGTCGCTGCAACAGCTGTATCGCGCCATGGACTTCCTGGAGGCCAACAAGGAGGCGATCGAGCGCTCGATCTTCTTTCGCGTCGCGGATCTGTTGAGCCTCGACGTCGACCTCATCTTTTATGACACCACGTCTCTCCACTTCGAGGTCGACGAAGAGGATCACGGCTTGGGTGCGCAGGATCTGGTGCACGGCAGTCAAGCCGCCGGGCGCAAGAGCTATCCCGCGCCGCGCAAGCGCGGGCATCCGAAGAACGGGCGCAGCGATGTGCCGCAGATCGTCGTCGGCCTGGCGGTCACGCGCGAGGGCTTCCCGGTGCGCCATTGGGTGTTCCCGGGCAATACCGTCGATGTCACCACGATCGAGCAAGTCAAAACCGAACTGCGGGGCTGGCAACTCACACGCTGCCTGTTCGTGGGCGATGCGGGGATGGTCTCCGAATCGAATCTCAAGGTGCTCTCACGCGGCGGGGGCGAGTATCTGCTGTGCATGCCGATGCGCCGCGGTGATGAGATAACCCAGGAAGTGTTGTCCCGGCCCGGGCGCTACCAGACGGTGGCCGAGAATCTGCAGGTCAAGGAAGTCATCGTCGGCGAAGGCGAGCGGCAACGCCGCTACGCGTTGTGCTACAACCCGCAGGAGGCCGAGCGCCAGCGATCGCACCGTGCGGAGATCATCGAGCAGCTGAAGGCCGAACTGGCAAGTCTGCGCGATGCGGCGGACGAACAACACAGCAAGCGCGAGTGTGAGCTACGTGCCAGCGCTCGCTATGGGCGGTATCTGAAGCTGACCGCCCAGGGGCGTTTGGAGCTGGATGCCGTCAAGGTGAAGCAGGCCGAACGCTTCGACGGCAGTGCTGCGCCGCTTGCGGGTTTTCCATGGCACCGCCGCCCGCCCTCTCTATGGCGGAGGGCGAGGGGCGCGGTGGGAAACCCAATGCTCATGCCGCCGACTCCAGCTGCGGCAGTGTAGCCCAGTACGCCTGATCCGGCGTTTGCCGACTCAGGCTTTGGTGTCGCCGCTTGGTGTTGTAGAACTCGATCCAGGCGCCGATATGCTGTCGTGCTTCGCCCATTGAGTCGTAGGCGCACAGATAGACTTCCTCGTACTTCAGGCTCCACCACAACCGCTCGACGAAGACGTTGTCGATCCACCGCCCCTTGCCGTCCATGCTGATCTGGATCTGGTGCGCCTTGAGCACGTCGGTGAATTCGGCACTGGTGAATTGACTGCCTTGATCGGTGTTGAAGATCTCCGGCACCCCATAGCGCTCGATCGCTTCTTGTAGTGCCTCGATGCAGAAGCCCGTGTCGAGCGTATTGGACAGCCGCCAGGACAATACCCGCCGCGAATGCCAGTCCATGATGGCGACCAGATACGCGAAGCCTCTGGCCATCGGAATGTACGTGATGTCGGTGGCCCACACCTGATTGGCCCGCGTAATCTCAAGCTCGCGCAACAGGTACGGATAGACCTTGTGCGCCGGGTTCGCCTTGGACAGGTTCGGCTTTCGGTACAGCGCCTCGATGCCCATCTTGCGCATCAGCGTACGCACATGATCGCGGCCGACGTCGTGGCCCTCGTCGTTCAGTGCATCGCGTATGCGCCGGCTGCCATAGAACGGGTGCTTGAGGTGGACCTCGTCGATCGCCCGCATCAGCTCGAGATCCCGTTCCGAGACCGGCACTGGCTGGTAATACTGGCTGGAACGCGACAGCTCCAGAATCCGGCACTGCTGCGCCAGCGGCAAGTCGTGCCCGCGATCGATCATCGCTTGGCGCTCGGTACGGCGATGCGCCCGAGCGCTTTGCCCAAAAAATCGTTCTCCAACGCCAGCTGCCCGATCTTGGCCTGCATATCCGCCACCGTCGGACCCGCCGGCGCCGGACTTTCCCGGGCAAATACGTCCTCCGCCCGCTCCAGCAGTTGCTGCTTCCACTGACTGATCTGGCTCGGATGCACGTCGAAGCGCTGCGCCAACTCCGCCAACGTCTGTTCCCCCTTGATTGCCGCCAGCGCCACCTTCGCCTTGAACCCCGCCCCGTGGTTCTTCCTCGGTCTCCTGCTCATTGCCCTCTGCTCCTTTCCAAGTCGCCTCAGTTTAGAGCAGCTCTTTCACTTTCCCACCGTCCAAATTCCCCCGGCCAGCGCTGTTCAGACAATTCGCAAGCACTACACTAGATTCGGCAGTTGGCTCGTCGAACGCGACGTGTGCGGTTGATCGGCGAGCCATATCGGACGACAACGGAATCACCCAAAACTGGAACCGCTCCGCAGACTTGGCAATCGGCCGCGACGCAACCCTGCGCCAGTGCTTAAGCTCGCAGCCTGCCAGGGGGATCAAAAAGTCAAATATATATTATATCGAGCTATTCAAACAGAACAATTATTCTAAAACTAAACAATCGTACACACCTCCAATCATACTAAATGAGTTCAGATGTAATGAACGAACGCAGATGGAACGGATGCCGAAGGGGGATACACGCTGGAATTTCGGGCGGAAGCGGTAAAGCTGGTGGAGTCGGAAGGGTTATCAATTGATCAGGCAGCAAAGCGCTTGTCAGTGCCGAAGAGCAGCCTGAGCAACTGGGTCAGGGCAGCGCGGGCCGGCAAGCTTGCCGAGGTCGGGAAAGGTCAGCGGGTGCCGAGCGAATTGGAGCTTGAATTGGCGCGCACGCGGAAAGAATTGGCGGAAGTGAAGTTGGAGCGTGACCTGCTAAAAAAGTGTGCGGCGTATTTCGCGAAGGAGTCGCGTCAACCGCCGGATTTATGAATTGCGCCCAGAATCCCCCAGCTCGATTTGCCCTGATGAGCCAGTAGGCTTTTATGAATGGGCAAGTGCGATATCTACGCGCGCAGAAGAATGCCCAGCTGGAAACGCAGATCAAGCGACGCGCGAGAGAACGCGGCAGACCTACGGTCCGGAGCAGCTGCGAGCCGACCTGGCCGACAACGGCATTCAGGTGGGCATTCATCGCATCAGGCGGATTCGCAAAAAACTCGGGCTACGCTGCAAGCAGAAACGCAAGTTCAAGGCGACGACGGACTCGAATCATGCCCTGCCGGTCGCACCGAACCTTCTGGATCGGCAGTTTGCCGTTGCTGCGCCGAACAAAGCCTGGGTAACAGACATCACCTACATCGCCACCGACGAAGGCTGGCTCTACCTTGCGGGCATCAAGGATTTGTTCAACGCGAGCTCGTTGGCTATGCTATGACGCACGCATGACGCAGAAGCTGGTGATGCAGGCGCTGTTCGGGGCAGTGGCCACGAAACATCCTGGGAAAGGCTAATCCACCACTCGGACCGCGGCAGTCAAACTGGCGCATGTACCAGATGCTTGCGACGCACAATCTCGCCGCATCAATGCGCGGCTTGCTCCACTGCGCGGCAGGTCGCCTTCAACCGCCAGAGCACCGCGGCAAACCGATCGCCGCAGCCCGGATCCGACCAGCAAGTCAACCACACTTGTCCGTAGCCAGCATCGTATTGTCCGCGCAAGCGATGGAAGAGCGTGCGATTCGTCGACGTCCGTTCGCGCGTTGCTCATCGGTCAGCCTGATCGCGTTCCGCGATTCATCATTCGCTCCGTGGACAAGATACGAATATGACATACGCGAACATCTAGAAACGTCGCGGTGATAGGCGAGTATGTTCAGTTACGGTCGGATAATGAAAGTGCTGCGCCGCTTGCGGGTTTTCCATGGCACCGCCGCCCGCTCTCTATGGCGGAGGGCGAGGGGCGCGGTGGGAAACCCAATGCTCATGCCGCCGACTCCAGCTGCGGCAGTGTAGCCCAGTACGCCTGATCCGGCGTTTGCCGATTCAGGCTTTGGTGTCGCCGCTTGGTGTTGTAGAACTCGATCCAGGCGCCGATATGCTGTCGTGCTTCGCCCATTGAGTCGTAGGCGCACAGATAGACTTCCTCGTACTTCAGGCTCCACCACAACCGCTCGACGAAGACGTTGTCGATCAGTGGATATTGGATCTGGAGGTGGAGACTTTCCGTCGCCTATGCACGACTCCTCGTACACGTGTCCACCTATAGTCCCGAACATGCCCAGTCTTGAGGCGAAAATACTCCAGCCAAAGCCAGCGAACTGACGACCGCAGTTGATCTCTGCGCTAAGGCGCGAGTTGTTGCGCGCCTTAGCCCGATGTCGGCATCCTGATCTTGCGTGGCCCCAGCAACTCGTCGTCGACGCTTACCTTCTTCGCCATGAAGATCGCGGCGTCCAGCTTGAAGCAACTGCGCGCACGGTAGAACTTGAGCGCGCGTTCATTGTTCTCCGCGACTTCCAGCACGATGTGCGTGCAGCCACGCAGGCGCGCCGCATGTTCGATCTGTTCGAAGATGAACGAGCCGACCCCCAGCCCGTGGTAGTTGGGGTGCACCGCGAGTTCTTCGACGAAGAGCGGGCGCATGCCGCGCTTGTCGAAGTAGCGGTGGTTCATCCAGTTGTCGGAGCCGGTGATTTCGTAGGCGAATTCGGCGTATCCGACGAGATCGTATTTGCCGTCCTTCTTGAGCTCGAAGAGGAGTTGCTCGATGCCTTCCTCTTCGTAGATCTCCTCGAAATGCTTCTTGAGTCGCGGGCGCTGGTACTCGACCGTTTCGCGGTTGACGTCGCGGAACACGAGCTTCAGAAATTCCCAGACGCGATTCAGGTCCCGGCGATGGATACGGCGAACGCGTAGCTCGAGCTCGGCGGGATCGTCGGGCTCTTTCGCGGGTTGGAGTTCGGTGTCTGACATGGGCAACGGAAGCGGATTATAGCGCCTGCGTCCTGCCGGAGGGCGGGGCACCGGCCGCGGCCGGCCGGTGCGCTCAGTGGTCGACGATCCTTGCCAGGAATTCCCTGGTGCGGGCGTTTTGCGGATCGCTGAAGAACTCGCGCGGGGTGTTCTCCTCGACGATCTGGCCCTCGTCCATGAAGACCACCCGGTCGGCCACGGCCTTCGCGAATCCCATCTCGTGGGTGACCACCAGCATCGTCATGCCCTGGGCTGCGAGCTCGGTCATGACGTCGAGCACCTCGTTGATCATTTCGGGATCGAGGGCTGAGGTCGGCTCGTCGAACAGCATGATCCGCGGCGCAAGACAGAGCGCACGGGCGATCGCGACGCGCTGCTGCTGACCACCCGAGAGCTGCAGCGGGTACTTCGCGGCCTGTTCTGCGATGCGTACCCGGTTGAGCTGCTGCAGAGCGTGCGCCTCTGCCTCCCGCTTCGGCATCTTCGCGACCCACATCGGCGCCAGCGTGAGGTTTTCGAGGACGGTGAGATGTGGGAAGAGGTTGAACTGCTGGAAGACCATGCCGACGCGCCGACGCACCGCATCGATTGCACGCGGATCGTCGCCGACTTCGATGCCATCGACGATGAGTCGCCCCGCCTGGTAGGCCTCCAGTGCGTTCACGCAGCGGATGAGGGTCGACTTGCCGGAGCCGGACGCACCGCAGACGACGATCCGCTCGCCGCTCGCCACTGCGAGGTCGATGTCGCGCAGGGCGTGGAAACCGTCGCCGTACCACTTGTTGACCTTGTCGAAACGGATGATGGGGTCGCTCATGGCCGCCTCGAGCCGAGCTGCCTTTCCACCCACAGGCTGTAGCGCGACATCGCGAAGCAGCAGGCGAAGTAGAGTGCGGCAACAAAAAGATAAGCCTCGACCTTGAAGGGGCGCCACTCGACGTCAGAACTGAGGGCGAGACCGAGCGCCCCGGTGAGTTCATAGAGCGACACGATGGTCACGAGTGACGTGTCCTTGAACACGGCTATAAAATTGTTCATGAGGGCGGGAAGCACTGCCGCGAGCGCCTGCGGCAGCACCACCGTCAATTGCGTCTGCCAGCTGCGCAGGCCGAGTGCAGCCGCTGCCTCGACCTGTCCGCGGGGAATCGACTGCAGACCGCCCCGCACGATCTCCGCCATATAGGCCGCGGCGAAGAGCGAGATGCCGATCAGTACGCGCACGAGCACATCCACGGTCATGCCCTGAGGCAGAAACAGCGGGAACATGAAGGACGCCATGAAAAGCACGGAGATCAGCGGCACGCCGCGTATGAGATCGACATAAATGATGGACAAGGTGCGGATGGCGGGTAGCGGGCTGCGTCTGCCGAGTGCCACCAGAATCGCGAGAGGAAACGCGCAGGCGATGGACAGCGTCGCGAGCATGAGGGTAAGGGGAAAACCGCCCCAGAGCTCCGTGCGTACGGGCGCGAGCCCAAGCACGCCGCCGCCCATCAGCGCAAGAAAGGCCGCGATGCACGACGCCCACAGCGCTGCCAGCCAGGGATACCAGAAGCGGGGCACACCGGTCGCGACGAGCATGCACAGCATCAGCACAGTGGCTGCCACGGCCCGCCATTGCTCATCGAAGGGATAGCGGCCGAAAAGGATGAGGCGGTACTTCTCGGCCACCACACCCCAGCAGGCGCCGCTGCCGCGGACCGCCTGACAGGCGCCGGCAGCGGGTGCGAAGACCGCATCGAGCACTGCCCATCGCAGTATTCCGGGCAGCAGATAGAGCGCGAGACCGGCCAACGCCAGAGTGGCCGCAGTGCTGCGCCAATCGCCGAACAGGTTGCGGCGCGCCCACGACAGTGGTCCGCCCGCGCGCGCAGGTGCAGGCCGGGGTGCGATGAGGCGAAATGTTTCGGCCACGATCATCGCTCCACGATCGCGACGCGGCGGTTGTACCAGTTCATGAAGAGGGCGGTCGCGAGCGAGGTCGCGAGATAGACGGCCATGATGATGGCAATGCACTCCACGGCACGCCCGGTCTGGTTGAGGGTGGTATTGGCGATCGACACCACGTCCGGATAGCCGATCGCCACCGCGAGCGACGAGTTCTTGGTGAGATTGAGGTACTGATTGGTGAGCGGCGGCACGATGACGCGCAGTGCCTGCGGCAGCACGACGAGCCGCGTCTCGAGGCGGGGTGACAGGCCCAAAGCGCGGGCGGCTTCCAGCTGTCCGCGATCCACCGACTGGATGCCGCTGCGCACGACCTCGGCGACAAAGGCTGCGGTGTAGAGGACGAGACCGAGCAGCAGCGCGAGGAATTCCGGGGTCACGCCGCCACCGCCGTCGACCGCGAAGGCGAGCTGCTCAGGCAGCTGCCACGCCTGCGGTTCGCCGCCGGCCCACCAGCCGATGCCGGTGCACAGCACAACGGCGACGATTGGCACCCAGACCCGGTCGCGCGGTATTCCGGTGAGATCGAACCGGCGCCGAGCCCAATGTCGCCAGCTCAATGCGAGCGCGATCCCTGCCAGCACGCCGACGAGCCCCCAGATCTGGCGCGCATGCCACACGGGTATCGGGAATGCAAGGCCGCCCTTGCTGAGATAGAAGGTCCCCGCCAGATTCCACGCTGCCTCCGCCGGTGGCAACACTTCGACGCAGAGCAGATACCACATCAGCAGCTGCAACAGGAGCGGCACATTGCGGAACAGCTCGACGTAGCCATAGCAGAGACCGCGCACCAGCGCATTGCGCGAGAAGCGGCCGATGCCGAGCAGACCGCCGATCACCGTCGTGAGAAAAATGCCGATCACGGCGACACGCAGCGTGTTGAGAACGCCGACGCCTATCGCCCGCGCATACGAATCTGTCGCGCTGAAGGGAATCGGGCTCTCGCCGATGTCGAAGCCCGCGGTGGCGTGCAGGAAGTCGAAGCCACTCTGGATGCCGCGCGCGCGTAGATTCACGACCGTGTTGTCCGCGAGCCACCAGACGGTCAGGCATACGGCGACGAGTGCGAGCGTCTGGCACAGCAGGCTGCGGCCGGCGAGACCGTGCCACGACCGGTACCGGCGCGGACGAGAACGAGGAGTCACGGCACGAATGCCGTCAGCGTATGGGCGGTGCGTAGAGCAGACCGCCCTCGGACCACAGCGCATTCAATCCTCGCGGCAGCCCGATCGGTGTCTTCGGGCCGACGTTGCGCTCGTAGATTTCGCCGTAGTTGCCGACGGCCTTGATCGCGCGATACGCCCATTCCCGGTCCAGGCCGAGCGCCTGGCCGCTGTCCTCGGTGCCGCTGCCCAGCAGCCGCGCGACGGCAGGATCGCCGCCGTCCTTCTTCTGCGCATCGACGTTGGCCTGCGTGATGCCGAGTTCTTCGGCCTCGATGAGGGCGAAGACGATCCACTTCACGATGGCGAAGTATTCATCATCGCCGCGCCGCACCGCCGGGCTCATCGGCTCCTTGGAGATGAGTTCGGGCAGGATCACGTGATCGTCAGGCTTTAGGGCTTCCTTGCTGCGGATCGACGCCAGCGCCGATGCGTCAGTCGTGTACGCCTGGCAGCGGCCGCCGAAGTAGGCAGCGTTGGTTGCCGCGAAATCCGCGAACACCACCGGCTTGAGATTCAGGCCGTTGGCACGCGAGAAGTCGCTCAGGTTGCGCTCGGTAGTGGTTCCGGACTGCACGCAGACCGTCGCGCCCTTCAACGCCTTGGCGCTTTTCACGTTCAGGCGCTTCGGCACCAGGAAGCCCTGGCCGTCGTAGAAGACGACTGCCGTGAAGTGCAGGCCGAGCGATGCATCGCGCGTCGACGTCCACGTGGTGTTGCGCGAGAGGATGTCGACCTCGCCGGACTGGAGCGCGGTGAAGCGCTGCTGCGATGTGAGCGGCGCGAAGCGGACCTTGGCTGCGTCCTTAAGCACCGCAGCGGCGAGCGCGCGGCAGATGTCCACGTCGAGGCCGGACCAGCGGCCCTGGCTGTCGGCCGCCGAGAACCCCGCGACGCCGGTACTTACACCGCAGATGAGCTCACCGCGCTTGCGCACGGCATCGAGATCCTTGCCGGCGAAGGCGGGCGAAGACGCCAGCATAACAAGGGCGCATGCTGCGAGCGCCGCGAGCTGCAATGTCCGCTTCACTGCAATCTCACGCGCGCCGACAAACACGCCGAAATGCCCTTTGCGATCATTCCGATGCGTTCTCGCAGAACAGCAGCGCACCGGGAAAGTCGGAGAAGACGTCGGCGACAAGCAGTCGGCCATCGAGCACCTCGACGCTGCGGCCTGTCAGCACGTTGAGCGGGCGGCTGCCCGCGGGCAGGATGTCCGCGGGGATCCAGGTATCAGCCCAGGTGTCGGATCCGAGCGGAAGCTCGCCGACATCGGCCACGAGCCGCGAGAAAAGGCGGCCTGCCACCACGATGGCGACACTATCGCCGAGTCGACGCGCATAGGCGACGACATTGTCGGCGTGCTCGCCGGCGGCCACGAGCGGCGTGTAATCGCCTTGCGCGAAGACCTGCGGGTGCTCGCGGCGCAATTCGAGCGCCTGCCAGATGAGGTACAGCTTCGGACCACCCGACTCCCAGTTGCGCATGATTGCAGTCACCTGCGTTGCCGCCCCGACGCTCGCCGCGGCAAGTTGCTCCTGCATCTCCGCCAGCAGCAGGGAACGCTGCTCGTAATCCACCGGCCGGCGGTTGTCCGGGTCGACCAGGCTCAGGTCCCAGAACTCGTTGCCTTGGTAGATGTCGGGCACGCCCGGGCTCGTCAGCTTGATCAGGGTCTGCGACAGGCTGTTCAACATGCCGAGCCACGCGATGCGCCGCTGCAACGGCAGAAAATCCTGCAGGAACAAATTGCCATCGCTTTTCGCGAGCAGGGCATCGATGAAGCCGGAAAGCGCCGCCTCGTAGGCCGTGTTGACGTTGACCCAGCTGCTCTCGACCTTCGCTTCGCGGACAGCCTTCGTCATGTAGGTCTGCATGCGCTCGCGAAACGTGGCGAGTCCGTCCTCCGTCAGCGCTTCCAGGGGCCAGGTCCCGAGCAGCGTCTGATAGAGCAGATACTCGTCGTTGCGTGAGGGCGCGCTGCGGCCCTCCACCACGCGTTTGCGACTGCGGTTGAGACGGCCCCAACGGCGCAGGCCGAGCCGCCATGCCGCCGGCAATTCCGAAAGGACATCGATGCGCACGCGCACGTCCTCCGAGCGCTTGGCGTCGTGCGTGGACGTGGCCAGCATCGTGTGTGGCCAGCGCTGAACGCGGTCCTGGCTGGCGCCGTGAAAGGCCGACACCGTGAAGCCGAAGCAACTGGGATCGCCGCCGACTTCGTTCAGCGATGCGAGTCGATGGTAGCGGTAAAATGAGGTGTCCTCGACGCCTTTGGCCGTCACCGGTGCGGTGAACTGCTGGAACTTCCGGGCGAACGCCAGGGCCTCCGCAGTCTGGTCGCCGCCCAGGGACTGGCCGAGCGCGGCCGCGCGCACGAAGTCGAAGATGGTCGCATCTGCGGCGCGCGAACGGCGACGCGCGCGGGAGACCGCCCAGTCGAGATAGCGACGGTCGTCCGCCGACGGCTTGTCGACGATGTACGTGCGATAGACGGGAAAGCAGGAGACGACTTCCACCAGCGCCTGCCGCAGCGTGTTGAGCGTGAAATCGCGCGTACGGCGATCGGATTGCGCGAGGCGGGCGAGTCGGTTGGAGAGCACGGTGAGCTCGCTCGCGAGTGCCGTGCGCAGGATCACGCGCCGCGACTGGTAGGCGATTTCCTCAAAGGCCGGCGTATCAGGGACGAATGCCTCGTAGATGCGGTCGAGTTTTGCGCGCGCCGCGCCATCCACGAAGAGACCGTTGACCACGTTCATGAAACGGTAGCCGGTGGTGCCGTGCACGCGCCACGCGTCGGGCAGTCGCTCGTAGCCGGCCGTGATCTTCTCCAGAACGACGTACAGCGGCAGGCTCTCGCGACCGGCCGGCTCGGTCGCGCTCGCTCCCCATGCTAGGGCGATGCGGTCCTGCAGGCGCCGAAAGTACGCGGCCGGATCGTACAGGCCATCCGGGTGGTCGATGCGCAGGCCCTCGATCTGTCCGGCGGCCACGAGGTCGAGCAAAAGGTGATGCGTCGCGTCGAACACGACCTCGTCTTCCATGCGCAGCGCCGCGAGGTCGTTGATGTCGAAGAAGCGGCGATAGTTGATCTCGTCGGAGGCGACGCGCCAGTACGCGAGCCGGTAGGCCTGCGCCTCGAGCAGGCCATGCAGCGTGTCGAAGGACGCGGGGCTGTCAGCGCTGCCATTGATGCCGCGAACCGCGGCGTCAATGGCGCGGGCGAGCGGTGCGCAGTCGGCGACGACCCTGGCGAGCCGCCGCTTGTGGACTTCCTTGTCGCGGTTGCGCTCGGTGCGCCGGTCGGCCTCGACCTCATCACGACCCGGCAGGTTGCGGAACGCCGTGACGAGGCTCGCGAACTCGTCGAGCACGGCGCTCCCCACGTACTCACCGAGCGCGGCCTTCGTCGCGCGCTCCAGCACGACGGGATACTGGCAGGGGTCGACCGGGAAGCGGTGCTCGTAGTAATAGACACTGAACGAGCCTGCCGCCGCATCGTATGCGAGCTGGATCTCGCCGCGTTCGAGCAGCGACCCGTAGTGTTCGCCCAGCACCGGCACCAGCACCTTGCCCTTGAGCGCAGGGCTCACCGGATCCCAGTCGATGTCGAAGAACGAGGCGTAGTGGGAAGCGTGACCGTTCTCAAGCACGTCCAGCCACCAGGCGTTGTCGCCGCCCATCACGCCCATGTGGTTCGGCACGACGTCCAGGATGTGGCCCATGCCGTTCGACTTGAGCGCGTCGACGAACGCGTCGAAGTCCTCGCGGTTGCCGATCTCCGGGTTGAGCGAATTGTGATCGATGATGTCGTAGCCGTGGTGGCTGCCCGGACGCGCCTTGAGATAGGGCGAACAGTAGACGTGACTGACGCCGAGTCGTGCAAGGTAGGGGACGAGTTGCGCCGCTTGGCGGAAGCCGAAGTCGCGATGGAGCTGCAGTCTATAGGTGGCGCGCGGGATGATCGCGCGCACGCGGTCGTCTGCTCCAGTGCGCGCGTAGGGAAACAGCGCCTGCCCGCGCGCCTGCGCGAGCGCCTCGGTGAGCGCGATAAAGCGCGGGTCCTGCGGCCACTCCTCCAGCGCGAGCGCGAGCTTGCTGCGGCCCTGCGCGGGCGCATCAGTGGCGGCCGGCACGGAGTCGCATACCACGTCTTCCAGTCTCACCATCAGGAGACACGCCGGCGAGCGCGCGAGATATACCTCGAGCGCACGTGCGAATGCGTCGGTCATCGATGGCAGGGAGAGCGGGCTTGGCGTCGCTCCGGGCGGTAGCAGTCCTTCCCGCTCCAGCGCCAGCAGCAGTCGGGCGCGGTCCTGCGAGCGCTGCACGATCGCCGCCTGCCGCCATTCGTGCGTGGCGGGCTCAGCGTCCGTGGCGGCGGGCGCCTGTAGATCGCGCCCCTCCCAGAAGTCGGCGAGCGCCGGACCGGCACGGTCGCTCGCGACGACCAGACTCTGCGGCGGGTACGCGGAGGGTGGTGCGAAGCCGCCGCCTGCTTCACGCTCCATCTGCAGCAGCCTGCGCGTGAGCAGACCGTTGCTGGCGTAAGCGTCGCGCGCGTTCTCGGGCAGCGTATCGAGATCTTCCGCGATTAGGAGGCAACGGTTGCGCTGACTCTCCAGCGCGAGAATGCCGAGGAGATCGCCCAGCGGATAGCTAACGTAGGCGCCCTGGGCAGCGTTGCTGCCCGCAGGTATCCAGAAAAGGCGCGCGAGACCAGCGGCCTGCTGAAGACAGATCGCGCCGTTGTCCCGCATGTTGGCGCGCAGCGCGGCGATGAATGGGCGATAGGCCGAATCCCGCAGCCGCTGCGGATGCAGTGGCGCGAGCGCGTCGTCCTTGAAGCCGGCGTTGACTGCATCAGGCGGCGTGCCGATGCTGGCGCCGAGAACATAGCAGCCGGGCTCGGTCCAGGTTTCGGCGCCGTCCTTCGTCGCCGACACGGGCACGGAGCCGACAAGCCCCACCCCCAATCCAGCCTCCTCACAGCGCCACCCAGCCGCGCGCCACTGCAGGTCGACCTGCCATAGCACGTACTCGAAGAACTCCATGCGTTCGCGCTGCTGCTCGGCGAAGCGCGCCACCGCGGGCGTTCCCGGATCGCGGAATTCCTCCGGCCACTCTGGCCACCCACGCGCCGATGGATATTCGCGCTGGAAGTGTTCCTGGAGCGCCGCGAACAGCGCATGACGGCGGAGACTCTCGCCCTGCGCGCGGCGGTATGCGCGGAAGGCACCGGCGCGTGCCGTGCCGTGATAGAGATGACGGCTGCGAAAGCTGCGATAGAGCAGAGCGAGAACCGTTCGCTTCAACTCCGCGACGCTGTCGGCGTCGACCTGGTCGGCCACCCGCAGGCGCCCAAGCCGTGACTGGAAGTCGGCGCTGCGGATGAGCGCCTGCGCTTCCTCGCACTCGCGCAGATCCTCGATTCGCTCGATGTCCAGATAGCGGACGTCGAGGTGAAGCCGGCTGGAGGAGCGCCAAGTGTGCGTGCCGGATCCGTGACCGGGCAACATCAGGTGCAGCGCATCGACACCGACCAGTCCCGCGCCGCGCGCCCCCCACTGACCGATGAGGACGCGCAGATCGGTGAAGTCACCCATGCCCCAGTTGCGCGACGAGCGCACCGTGGCAAGCTGCACTGCCGGTCCCCACACGCGTCGGCGGCCCGCGATGGCCTCTGGCTGGTAGGCAGTGTCGGGGCAGATGATGAAGGACGTCTGCGCAAGCAGTTCGGCGCCGTCGGCGATCTCGATGCGGTGGTAGCCGGGCTCCGGGTTCACCGGCAGCATGAGCGGGCGCAGCACGAAGGCCGTGCCGTCCGCGGCGTGCGTCGCGAGCGAGCTCAGTTCGCGTGGTCGGAAGAAGCCTTCTTCCTGCGCGCCTCCCTCGTCCGTGACACGCCAGTGCAGCCGCTTCGCGTCGAGCGTGGCGGGCAGCCGCACCTCCAGCGTGACCGGCAGCGCTGAAACGCGGCGCACCAGCACCGGTGGCAGCACTTCGCGCCATTGGCCGAGTTCGTGATCGGCGATTGCCTGCTCGATCTCGCTGTCGTTCGCGGCGGGCACATCGAGTGTGGACAGCACATTCCTGAGCGTCCGTGCCGATACCGCCCGCGCTTTGCCGCTGCGATCGGGGAGGGTGGTCTCGATGCCATGCAGGCGCGCGAGCGTGATCAGCCGCTCGTCAGCCATCGGGTATTTCCAGCAGCCAGAAAACGCTCCACGGCGGGCAGACACCGGCCACCGATGACGAATGGGTGGTGTGGAGGAGACGTCCGCGCGGCGGCGTGACGTCCGTGATCGTCGCCTCCGACAGGTTGCAGACGAGATGCAGCAGGCTGCCGTCGCCGAGTTGCCAGTCCACCGCCAGCCCATGCTGTTGGAAGCGGCGCCAGCGTCCGCCCGCCCGCATGGCCTGAAGCCGCGGGACGATCTCGGTCCGGCGCAGCGACAGCAACCCGCGATAGCGCGCGAGCCACTCCACGCCTGGCGCCCGCTCGCATTCGTCCCAGTCGAGCTTCGACGAGGTGAAGGTCGCTGCCGCTGCGGGATCGGGGATCTGTTCGCGCACGGCCTCGTCGCGAAAGCGCGGAAAGCGCTCGAACTCGCGGCGGCGGCCGGCGGTGACCTGCGGTGCGAGCGTGGGCTCGAAATCGCAGAAGAACAGGAACGGCTGCGTGGTGCCCCATTCCTCGCCCATGAAGAGGAGCGGGGGAGAGGGCGCGAGCAGCACCACGGCGAGCGCTGCTGCGAGCGGCTCCTGGCGTGTGAGAGCGGTCAGGCGTTCGCCAAACGCGCGGTTGCCGATCTGATCGTGGTTCTGCAGGAAGCTCACGAACGCGGTCGGCGGCAGGTCGGCGCTCGGCTCGCCGCGCAACTGTCCTTCGCGGTAGGGCGAGCGCTCGCCCTGATAGGCGAACCCCTCGGCCAGGCAGCGGCCGAGATGGGCGAGGGGATCGTCCGCATAGTCGGCGTAGTAACCCTCCCGCTCGCCGGTGAGCAGGACATGCAGCGCATGGTGGATGTCGTCGTTCCACTGGGCGTCATAGCAGCCGCTGCCGTCCGCGTTCCGGCACAGGTAGCGCGCGCTGTTGTCGTCGTTCTCGAGCACGAGGTGTACGTGTCGGTGGGCGCCCGGGCCGGCGCGCACTGCGGCGGCAATCTCCACCAGAATGTCAGGACGCGAAGCATCGTAAATGGCATGCACGGCGTCGAGGCGCAGTCCGTCGATGTGGAACTCGTCGAGCCAGTAGAGCGCGTTGTGCACGTAGAAGTCGCGCACCGTACGGCTTGCCGGTCCTTCGAAGTCGATGGCGCCGCCCCATGGCGTGTGGTGGCGCTCCGTGAAGAACGGCTTTGCGTACACGTAAAGGTAGTTGCCCTCGGGTCCGAAGTGGTTGTAGACGACGTCGAGGAACACCATCAGCCCGCGCTCGTGCGCCGCCTGCACCAGGCGCTTGAGATCCTCGGGGGTACCGTACGCCGCGTCCGGCGAGAACAGCAGCGCGCCGTCGTAGCCCCAGTCGCGCGTCCCGGGGAAATCCGCCACGGGCATGATCTCGATCGCGGTGACGCCAAGATCGACGAGATGATCCAGCCGCCGCTCGGCACCAGCGAATGTGCCTTCCGGTGAGAACGTGCCGACGTGCAGTTCGTACAGCACGACTTCGTGCCAGGGACGGCCGCGCCAGTCTGTGTCCTGCCAGTCGAAGGCGAGCGGGTCGACAATCGCACTCGCACCGTGAACGTCCTGCGGATTCCAGCGCGCGGCAGGATCGGGGACCGCGAGACCATCGTCGATGACGAACTGGTAGCGGTCGCCGGCGCGGGCAGCGGGGTGTTCCACTTCGAACCAGCCGTCGCCGATCGCCGTTGCCAAGGCGTCCAGCGGGTCGCCTTCGTGGCGCTGCAGGCGCAGCGTCACCGCCTGCGCACCCGGCGCCCACAGCCGGAAGCGCGCGCCGCCCGCGCACAGGAGTTCGCAGCCGAAAGGCATGGCGTGCCGACGTTTCATCGCGACCACCGCGCCAGCGCGCGTGGGCTCATCGCGCCGACTCACTTCCCGTCGTTGCGTGGTGGCCACCAGCGCTCGAGCAACTCGGCGGCCCAGCGCTGTCCGCCGATGCCGAAGGCGAGCGCCAGCGCGAGCACCACACCACCGAGCACGATGAGAAAAGTCTGGCGGATGATGTCTCCGCCGACGCCGAGATGGTCGAGCGCGATGAGGACGACGAAGGCGAGCACCGTGTACTGCGCGAGGCGGCTGAGCAGTTCGCCGTCGCGCACGCCCGCGTTCTTGCAGTAAGTGAGGATGGTCGCGCCGATGAAGCGGGCGAAGTACGCGCCGAGCGAGAGTATCAGCACGGCGACGATCACCTTCGGCACGAACAGCATGATGCGTGCGATGAGATCGGTGACGTCGGGGAGCCCGATTCCGCTTGCCCCGATGAAAAGCGCAGCGAGAATCACCAGCCAGTACACCAGCAGGCCGAGAATGCCGACGGTATCGACGTCGACGCCACCGTGGTGGAGAAAGTCGTCGAGCCCGGCGCGCTCGGTGAGCACGTTGAAGTTGATGGCGCGCAGACCGCGGGTTACGGCGAAACGCGCGACGCGCGCCAGCAGCCAGCCGGCGACGAGCACGACCACGGCGATGCCGAGACGCGGCAGCAGATTGGCGATCTGCAGCAGGAACACCCGCGCCGGCTCGATCAGCATGTCTACGTGTTGTTCCATGGCATTCTCCTATCCGTTGCCGGCGCCAGCCACGAGCGCGAGAATGCCGCGCAATGGAATCGGCACCCATTCCGGCCGGTTGCCGAGCTCGTAGCGCAGCTCGTACAGTGCCTTGTCCAGCTCCGCCAGCGCGAGCAGTTCGCGCGCCGCGTTGAAATCGGCATACAGCGGCGAGGTTCGCACCGTCTCTTCGTAGGCCACAAGAAACGCCTGCCGCACCTCGCGCTCCCATTGCGCGGCCAGCGGCTCCAGCGCGGTGCTGTCGCCACCGCCCTGCGCGGCGTGGCGCAGCGCCGCCGAGCGTGCGTAATTGAACGACCGCAGCATGCCCGCCACGTCGCACAGCGGTGAATGCTTGGCGCGGCGCTCGGGCAGCGGACGTGCCGGCTCGCCTTCGAAGTCGATGATCACGAAATCGTGGTTGGAGAGCAGCACCTGACCCAGGTGATAGTCGCCGTGCAGCCGCGTCTTCAGCGTCGCCCCCGCAGGCGGTTCGCACGCCTCGATGCGTTTGATCAGTTGCTCGCGCCCCTGCAGCAGCGATTCGGCATCTGCACGGATGGCGGCAGGCAGATCGCGTCGCCGCTGGTCGAGCATCGCGAGGGTGGCTGCCGCCTCATCAACCACGCGCCGTTTCCATTCCGCGAGATCGGCCGCGGCAAACGGCTCCGGGTCGAACGCCGGATCGCCCGTCGTGCGCGCGAGCGCGCAATGCAGTTGTGCGGTGCGCGTGCCGAGCGTCTGCATGAGGGCGAGGAAGCCGCCATGAGCATCCGGCGTCGAGGGCTGGGCGCCACGCTCTTCGAGAAAGCGCCCGAGGTAGTCGACGGCATGGGTCCAGCCGTCGCCTTCGTTGGTGAGGAACGCCTGCAGCAGACACAGCGTCGAGGTTGCACCGTCGGCACCGAGATACTCGAGTGCTCCGGCCACGCGCACGCAGTTTGGAAACTGCACGACCTCGGTGAGGAAGCGCCCCATCTCGAGTTCGGGATTGATGCCGCTGTGCACCTGTCGATAGCCCTTGACGAACAGTCGCTCGCCGAGCGTAACAACGGTGTTGCTGCTTTGCATCTGGGGGCGTGCGAGTTCGAGCCGGGACAGGTCGCTGCCGGCGATCTCGCGAAACACCCGCGTCGGCACGAAGCGCAGCTTGCCCTGCGCGGTTTGCAGCTCCCGACCCTGGCCGATGGTTTCTACCAGCGCACGGCAAAACGCGACATCGGGCAATGCATCGGCCATGACACCGACGTTTGCCTGCTGGCGCACCTTCGCCACCGTCGCCGCCTTGAGGGTGCGCACGCGCACCTCCTCCGTCTCGTCCCACGCAAGCGACAGCGGAATGAAGTAGCGGATGGTCTGCGCACCCGCCTCCACGTCGAACTGTCCGATGAGCCACGACTGGTTGCCGCTTTCGAGCAGACCGTGGTCGACGAGCTGTGCACGCTTGATCTTTTCGCCTTTCTGCCCGAACCATCGCCGCTGCTCGATGTAGCGCGGGAGAATCTCCAGCTCGAATTGGTCGCGCACCTTCTGCGCCATGCCGATGCGCCACGGCACCACGCGGTCGCGGAAGAAGCTCTGCCAGCCGTCGAAGAGCACCATCATCGGCAGCTCTTCGCGCGCCGTGAAGGACTCGTGCCAGTCGGGCGCTTCGATGTCGGTGGCCAGCCGAAACCAGTAGAAGGCGTGCGCCGGCAGCGTGAGCAGGTAAGGGAGTTCGCCGATCGGCGGAAACGCCACGCGGCCGAGCATCTCCACCGGCACACGACCGCGGTAGCGCTTGAGATCGAGTTCGACCGGCTGCGCCGAGCGTCCGACGTTGGCGACGCACAGAATGGCCTCGTTGCCGTGTTCGCGCAGGTAGGCCAGCACCTTGTTGTTGCCAGGATTGAGAAACGTAAGGCGGCCGCGGCCGAATGCCTGGCTCTGCTTGCGCACGGCGAGCATGCGCTTCATCCAGTTGAGCAGCGACGACGGTTCGCGCAACTGCGCCTCGACGTTCACCGCCTCGTAGCCGTAGACCGGATCCATGATCGGCGGCAGATAGAGGCGCTGCGGGTCGGCGCGCGAGAAGCCGGCGTTGCGATCGGGCGTCCACTGCATCGGCGTGCGCACACCGTCGCGGTCGCCGAGGAAGATGTTGTCGCCCATGCCGATCTCATCGCCGTAGTAGATGATCGGCGAGCCAGGCATCGACAGCAGCAGGCTGTTCATCAGCTTGATGCGGTCGATGTCGTTCTCCATCAGCGGCGCCAGCCGCCGGCGGATGCCGAGATTGATGCGCGCGCGCGGATCTGCGGCGTACATGCGGTACATGTAGTCGCGCTCCTTGCTCGTCACCATTTCGAGCGTGAGCTCGTCGTGATTGCGCAGGAAGATCGCCCACTGGCAGTTCGCCGGAATGTCCGGCGTCTGCTGCATGATTTCGATCACCGGATGGCGGTCCTCCTGCGCGATCGCCATGTACATGCGCGGCATCAGCGGAAAGTGGTAGGCCATGTGGCATTCGTCGCCGTCGCCGAAGTAGTCGTGCACGTCCTCGGGCCACTGGTTCGCTTCTGCCAGCAGCAGTCGGTCGGTGTACTTGGCATCGATCGCGGCGCGAATCTGCTTGATGACCGCGTGCGTCTCCGGAAGGTTCTCGTTGTTGGTGCCTTCGCGCTCCACCAGGTAAGGAATCGCATCCAGGCGGAAGCCGTCCACGCCCATGTCGAGCCAGAAACGCATGGCGCGGACCACGGCCTTCATCACGCTCGGGTTGTCGAAATTGAGATCGGGCTGATGACTGAAGAAGCGGTGCCAGAAATACGACTTCGCGACCGGGTCCCAGGTCCAGTTGGACGCCTCGGTGTCGGTGAAGATGATCCGCGTGTCGCGATACTTCTGGTCGTCTTCGCTCCAGACGTAGAAGTTGCGCTTCGACGTGTCGGGCGGCGCACGGCGCGCTGCCTGGAACCACGGATGCTGGTCGGACGTGTGATTGACGACGAGCTCGGTGATCACGCGCAGTCCGCGGCGGTGCGCCTCGCGCAGAAAATTGCGGAAATCCTGCCGCGTGCCGTAGTGCGGATGCACGTTCAGGTAGTCGGCGACATCGTAGCCGTCGTCGCGCAGCGGGGATGGATAGAAGGGCATCACCCAGATCGCGTTGACGCCCAGGTCCTGCACGTAATCGAGCTTGGAAGCGAGGCCGCGAAAATCCCCGATGCCGTCGTCGTTCGAATCGCAGAACGCCTTGACGTGCAACTGATAGATCACCGCGTCCTTGTACCAGAGCGGATCGGACGCAACGGCATCGGCGCCGGTGTTCTCGCCGGGCTCGCGGTCGTTGGCGAACGGCAGCGTGCTGTTATCCATGGTGCCGTGTCAGAGAAGATATTTGATCGAGGACGCGCTGGCCTTCTGCGACCATCGGCAGCACGCGCTAAGCGATCCCTTTCGAGCTGCCGGCTCTGGCTGGAGACCGGCGCACGAGGTCCAAAAGCGGAACCGCAGCGCAAGATATTGCTAGCTCTCTGCGCCGCACGTCAACCTTGCGGCGTCCGGCATGCAGGGGGCGACCGGGCGCGGAGCCTCCATGGCGAGCACGATCAGGACTTGGGCACAGCTATTGCAGATGGCTTCGTCTCCTCTCAGACGGTCGCCTCAATGCCATGGCCATCCTCCGTTGCAGCAAGTGTGGTCACCTCGAAGAACTGCCGCGCGAGGCGGCCGGAACGACGCTGACCTGTCCCCGCTGTCAGGCGTCCGTTCAGGCTCACGACACGGTTTATTTCGTCAGCAAGGCGCTGGAAAAGCTCTTTGCCCTGCAGGTCGAGGCGGTTCGATTGCGCGCCGCTGGCGCAGGCGGAATGCTCGCGCGCAGTGCTCCCGCGGCAGGTTCCGCCGAGCCCTTCGATCTGCACAACTCGGCCCTGCTGTCGACCGAGCTCCAGCACGGCCCGGTACGGGACTGGTTCCAGCGCCGGCAGATCCGCGTGCGGACGAATCCGCGCGCCGTCGATACCACGGGTTTCTTCGACGAGGTCGCCGTCGCCATCGGGCGGAATTTCGGCGTTCTCAAGGAAGTGGTGGACCGTATCCGCTTCGCCCAGATGAAGGGATTCGCGCAGGCGACGATCCACCTCGAACGCAAGACGCCCGAGCAGGTCGAGCACATCACGCGCTTTAGCCGACAGCTCTTCGAGTACGCCTTCATCGCGAAATGTCTGCACCTCAAGGACGAGAAGCCGCGCCTGCGGCTCATCCTGCAGACCGCCCCGGCGATTCGCGAGTTCTTCAACGGCGACTGGCTGGAGTGGCTGGTGCTCATGACCCTGCTCGAATCGGCGCGCCAGCACGGGCTGCGCTATTCGTGCGCGCGCAATCTGGTGATCACGCTGCAAAACGACGAGACGTTCGAACTCGACGTGTTCTTCCTCATCGACGGCACCCGTCCGCTCTGCGTCGAGTGCAAGAGCGGCGAGTTCCGCCAGGACATCGACCGCTGCCTCACCCTGCGCAAGCGGCTCGGCATCGGTCGCGACGACTTCATCATCTGCGCAGCCGGACTCGACGCCGAGCAGGCGGCGGGGCTGACCAGCACGTACGACCTTGCCTTCTGCAACGAGCAGGACCTGCGCGGGCGACTGGCCGGCCTGTTTTCAGTGCAGGTCGATTCGCAGCGCAACGCTCGCTCGGCCTAGCTTCGGCTCGCGGCACGCGCTCATGCATCCGCTCGTAATAGCGCGCGCACCCTTCCAGACCGTCTGCTTCCTCGATCGGCTTGTCGCGCCGCAGGCGCGCAATGCGCGGCATGTTTCAATCCGCGCCCCTCGCGAGCGAGGGGCGATGCGCCGGTCGTCACGGCAAGGGCGCTGCCCTGCATGCGTTTCAATCCGCGCCCCTCGCGAGCGAGGGGCGATGCCCTCCACAACTTCCAGGTCTGTGCAGACCGGGACTTGTTTCAATCCGTGCCCCTCGCGAGAGCGTGGGCTTCCAGTAGATCGACTTCGCTATCCCCTTTAGGGCCTCGTAAGTCGGCACCTGATAGGAGCACTTTTCGCCTCCGATGCGGGTAATCGGATCGGTGAACAGGGCGAAGCGCCCACGCGCACAGAACTGTAACTCGCGCTTGCTCGAGCTAGGCATAAAGCGTTTCCATCCTGTCAATGGGAGTTCGGCTGACCCCGAGCGCGGGGCTGTAGTACCGCTTGTCGAGGTAGAAGATCTCTGTACCGCGTTGAACTTCCAGCAGCGCGCCTTCGTTGCAGAGGTATTCGAAGTCGTTGGGGAAGAGATTGACGGTGAACTGCTGAGCCGCCTTCAAGAGCTCGAAGTCGCGAGCCGGATCGAAGGCTGCGCAAAGCTCATTGATCAGTTCGTCACCGCGAGCCCCATAGGGAACCACTACTCCCTGCGTCGGGGCGTCGATGGCCTTGAACGCCTTCGCCGCGGTCATGAAGGATTGGCGGAAGAAGAGACCGACGTCCCGTCCGTTGACTCGTTTGAACTCATGGACGGCGTTGCTGTTGATTGACAGCAGGTTGAGCAGGCTGTCCTCACTGCCTACCAACCCCGGAGTAAGGGGGTAGTCCATGTCCACGCGGCGCTCGTGGTAGTAGTAGTTGAAGTAGGCTGACATAGCCCTGCGGTCCCAGGATATTGCTTTCGAAGCGCGCCGGCTCTCGGGAGTATTCATCGAGCACCCGATCCGCATTAAGCTGGCCTGCGCGGATGTCCGCTAGCAAGTCAATTCGTTCGTCGGCGGAGTTCACGACGTGCACCCGCCCCCGGATCGCATCCCCGTTTAGGGTCAGGCGGCCATTTCGATTGCAGCGGCCGGCAGCCTGCGCGATCGAGTCCAGACCCGCGACGATGCGAATGACTGAAGCAAAGTCAATGTCGACGCCCGCTTCGATGAGCTGCGTACTAACACATGTCACTCTGGTTCCGGACGCGAGGGCGTTCTTGACTTCGGCGAGCACGTGCCGACGATGTGCAGGGCACATGCTCGTGCTGAGGTGGCGGACCAGCACCTCGTCATCGACACGGATCTGGTCGAAGAGCTCTCGCGCGGACCGCTTGGTGTTAACGATGATCAGGCAGTTACCGACATCAGTCGTCTCCGCCCGTGCCAATTGGGCAATCTCCGTTGGGCCCCAGCCGCCTGGCTTGCGCCGGTTGGCGATGTCCACGCGCTTCAACTGCTCGAAAAGCGCGTCGTCGTTCTCGACGATCTCATTCTCTGCCGGAATCTTGAGCGCCCCCTTGACTGGATCCACTGCATTTAGCAAAGGCTGCGTCGCAGTGCAGAGCAAGACGGTCGAGCCGCAATGACCCACCAGGAAGTTCACCGCATTGCAGAACAAATGGATGCAGTTGGTCGGAATCGCTTGAACCTCGTCGAAGATGATGACCGCGTTGGCCAACTGGTGCATGCGTCGTGCACCGCGAGTCCCAGCGCCGAACAAGGTCTCAAGAATCTGGACGTTGGTTGTGTAGATGACCGGAGCGTCCCAGTTCTCAGCGAGGATCTTGCTCCTCCAGGTCTGCCGTTCCGGCAGAAGGTTGGAGTGGTGTTCGAGCAACACGCTGCCGATAGTCACGCCCTCGTCTTCTGGTTCAAGGATCTTGCGAACCTCCTGGGCGTTCTGGTCGATGATCGTCGTGAAGGGGATCGCATAGATCACGCGATCCAACTCACGTTTCTTGGCGTGGTGGAGGGCAAAGCGCAAGCTCGCCAGCGTCTTGCCCCCACCCGTGGGGACCGTGAGCGAGTAAATGCCTCTTGCCCCTGCCTCGCCTTTCTGTTGGCATTGCCCGGAGACGTGGCGCCGGATTTCGTCGATGCGGCCGGAGACAGGGAGATTGTCCAGGTGGCGCTCCAATCGCTCGACCAATATCAACCAGTTTGGGTAGGCGCCATTGTGGCGTTGGCGCGCGGCCTCGGGGTTCTCGAAATCCGCCGTGGATATGCGATCGCCGTCGATCAGACAGCTGAAGAGGAAGCGGATCATCAACCCGAGCTTGAATTGGGTAATGGAATTGTGCTGCGGGTCGAGGCCGGGAACTTGATCTTCCAGCATGATTTCATTGCAGACTCGTTGGACGGCGTGGAGCAACTCACTCTTCGCCGTCACGTCGCGAATTCGATCGAGTATCGTCCTGTCAGCCTTCTCGATGACTTCCGCCAGATGCACTCTTGAGTCGTCCTTGTCCATGCGAGCGGTAAACCTGTCTGCCGCGTACATATCGGCAGCAGCGGAAAGGCAATCGATGAGCCCGGAATGGTGCGAGGCAACGCAGAGGGCGAGAATCTGGCCAACGATCTCACCCAAACCTCCGCGCTTTGTCAGTTCGCGCCAGAGTAACTGAGCACCTGCGGTCGAGTGATCGACCTTGCCTTTCAAGCTCTTGGCGTCGACATAGTCCTTATCCTGATCCGGGTCCAGCAGGCCGAGAGCTGACGCCAGATAATCTTGGAATTGTTTCGAGTACTTGCCCAAATCGTGAGCAAGCCCAATGAGGGTGCCCAGATCTTCTAGGCACAGCTTGCTGGCAAAATGACCGGCGTATTCGGCTGTTTCCTGGAGATGGGTTTCGAGGCTCTGGACCTTGCCATCGCGGGCACGCTGGTGGGCAATGAATTGGCTCATTAAAGGGAAGCTTTCAGCTTGGAGAAGCCCCTGCAGGAACCATCATCCCAATTGTCCAAGCCGGCATGGTGACCGGCGATGATGTACTTCAGTACCCGCGCTAGAACCTTGCCCCGCGGGCCGCAGGCTTCTACCAGCCTCCGTTCCGCCCAGAGCGCGCCGGCCGCCGAATGCGTCTTTTCGCGCCCGGCAACCTTGTATTCGATGTGGGCGTCCATGTCGGCAGCCTGTTCGATGTACCGCTGAAACCCGGGTCGATACTTACCCAGGTCGTGCCATAGACCGGCCAGTTCGGCCCAAGCCTGAGATGAGAATGGAGCAGCGAATGCCTTGGCCAGCGTTGCTGTCGAGCGTAGGTGATCTTCAAGCGAATGACGGCTCTGAGTGCCGTCCGGGTCAACCCGAAGATGTGCAATTGCCACGGTATTGCGAACGTACAAGCGTAGACGTTCGTCATACTAACATTCAATGATCTTCGATCTCTACGACTCCTGGCCGTTCTCCGCGTAGCCTGCCTCGCGTTGATGACGCACTGCCAAAATCAGGATCGTGTCGAGAGGCTCGATGTAATCGTAGAGCGCGACATAGCCGGTACGGCCGCGGGAGATGATCAGCTCGCGCAGGTCGTGCTCTGCCGGGCGGCCAATGAGGGGATGCCGTTCAAGAATGCCGATGGCGTCCTGGATGATCTCGACGACAGGTGCTGTCGCATCCGGGTCGGTTTCGGCCAGGAACTCGAAGACACGCTCGAGATCGGCGAGGGCCCGCTCGGCGTAGACTATTTCTGCCACTTGCGCGCGCGCGGGCGCGTTGCCCTCTCCCCCTCCGCGCGCCCGCGCCTGCATGTACCGATGGACTTCGCTCGCGGGATACGCGAGGCCGCTGCCATGCGTCTCCTCGCGCGCCGCCAGGGCATCGGCGACGAAGGCGCGGCGCTGTTCGGCAAGCCGCGTCTGCCGCTCGATCGCGTCCACCATGAATGCATGCGCGCTCTGACCCGTGCCCTCGACCGCCGCGGCCACGCGCTTTCTGAGTTCTTCGGAAAGTTTCAGGGTCGTTGTTGCCATGGATTCGCGGTCTGCGGGAGGGGTCGAGGTGCCACCAAAGTAACACTGACCCCTGTTCGGGATCAAGAAACCCATTTGGCAGGGATCGTCTCCTCGAATTGCGCACTTGACCCCGCGTCAGCCCAAGCGGCACCATCTTCCGTTGCCTCTGCACCTGCGTTGCATCACCTCATATGCCGGACTACACTTGGATCGACACTGCGTTGCTGGAGCATGTGAGCGGGCTCGCCGCGACGAGCCCACGCGGGCGCAGGAACTTCAACTTCCATCGCTCCGAGACCGACGCGTCGCACCGGCTGCTGAACGCCATCGAGCCCGGTTCGTACATCTGTCCGCACCGTCATCTGGATGCGGCGAAGGATGAAACGCTGGTGGTGGTGCGCGGGCGGCTGGGCGCGGTGGTGTTCGACGAAGCGGGGAGCGTGATCGACACCGCGGTGCTGGTCGCGGGCGGCGAGCGCTGCGGCATCAACCTGCTCCATGGCACGTATCACACGGTGCTCGCGCTGGAGGCGAAGACGGTGTTCTTCGAATCGAAGGCCGGCCCGTATCGACCGCTGGAGATAGCGGAGCAGGCGCCCTGGGCGCCGGTGGAAGGGGCGCGCGACGCCCAGGCTTATCTCGCCGCGCTGCGGGAGCTGTTCGAGTAAGCGGTTACGGAATCAGTGGTGGGTCGGCAACGTCTCGAAGTGCGTGAAATGTTTCACGGGCGCGTCCTCGATCCGCATATTCTCGACGATCGCGAGCGAAGGGCCGCGGCGCGCCCACTCGATGATTCTCTCGACCGCGTCTGGCGCGCCTTCCACCATGGCTTCCACGTCGCCTTGCGCCCGGTTGCGCACCCAGCCTTGAACCCCCAAGCGCTCGGCCACGTCCACCATGGTGATGCGGTAGGCTACGCCCTGCACGCGGCCGGAGATCAACAGGCGCTTGCAGACGATCGCATGGGGCATGGCGGAATTCTCCGAAGGGGGCCGTTCTTAATATCCCGGCACCGCCATGAGGCTGTCAAGGGACCCGCCGGAAGCGATCAGCCGCTTGCGGCATCACATCGATCGTTCAGCCGCCGCTCAGCGCCTGCACGAACACGACCTCGCCGTCAGCGTCCAGCCGCCGGCCCAGGTCGAACACCTGTGTACCGTTGACGAAGCAGCGGATGTGCGGTCGGATCCGATCCTGCTCGTCGATCACGCGGAAGCGGATGCCGGGATGGCGCCGGTCCAGGTCGGCCAGGACCGCGGCGAGCGTGGTGCCGCTCGCTTCGACTTCCCTGCGCTCGGTGTAGGAGAGAAGCGGGGTGGGGATCACCACTTTCATCGGGCGACGTCCCTACGCGGTCTCGGCGGCTTCGACGGCGTAGATCTCGGGCAAGTGCCGGGCGATGCAGCGCCAGCGCTGGCCTTCGTCGCGACTCGTCCAGAGCTCGCCGCTGGTGGTGCCGAAGTACAGGCCCACGGGGTCGCGCGCATCTGCGGTCATCGCTTGGCGTTTGACCGTCCACCATGCCTGCTCACGCGGCAGGCCAACATCGAGGCGCTGCCAGCTCGTTCCGGCGTCTCGCGTGCCATAGACCGAGGGCATGCCGCCCGGGCTGGTGCGCGGCCAGACGTCGCAGCCATCCATCGGGAACACCCAGGCGGTGTCGGCGTCGCGCGGGTGCACCGCCAGCGGAAAACCGATGTCGCCTACCTGCTGCGGCATGGTCCGGCCGATGCGCACCCACTCGTCGCCGGGCCGGTCGATCCGGTAGATGCCGCAATGGTTCTGCTGGTAGAGGCGGTCGGGGTTGCTCGGGCATAGCCGCAAGCAATGCGGGTCGTGGAACGTGAGATCGGCCGCATCGAAGCCCTCGACCACCGCGAGCCCTTTCACTAGGGGTGCGAAGCTGCGGCCGCCGTCACGCGATTCGTGCACGCCGCCGCCCGACATCGCGAAGTAAAGGTGCGCGGGATCGCGCGGGTCGACGATGATCGAGTGCAGCTTAGGCCCGTCCGGCGTGCCGTCCTGCGCGGTGCCCATCCACTTGCGGTAGTGCGGGTCGTCGTTGATTGGCGAGAACGGCTCCCAGGTGAGGCCGCCGTCGTCGGATCGGAAGAGTCCTTGCGGCGATGTCCCGGCGTACCACACGCCAGGCTCGGCGGCGTGGCCCGGGGTCAGCCAGAAGGTGTGATCGACGGCGCGGCCGTTCTCGGACTTGGCAAAGGCGGGTGGCCGCACCGCCTCCTTCCAATTGCGGCCGAGATCGTCGGAGCGAAACACCGTCGGTCCCAGGTGGCCGGTCTTCGCTGCCGCCAGCAGCGTGCGCCGGTCGCGCGGGTCGAGCACGAGATGGCTGACGATATGGCCGAGGAAGTGCGGCCCGTCGGCCCGCCATGTCCTTCGCGCGGCATCGCCGTGATAGAGCCAGGCGCCCTTGCGCGTGGCGATCAGCAAGACGACCGCGTGCGCCTGCGGTCTGCGTGAGTCTGCTGCCGCGGGCCGCGGCGGTCGAATCCGTGTTGTCATGGTGTCGTCTTGTGCCATCTGTCACTCCACTTACGTCGAACGATCCTTCGCGGAATCGACACGGTCCGCGTTTTTTCGCGTGCCGCGGGCAAAGCTCGGTAAGCGGCGCCGACGGTGAGCGCGAGTGCGGCCATCAGCGCCGCCGTCAGCGTCGAGAAGGGCATGCGCAGCCGCCCGTGCCGCAGTCACTGCTCGGCCCATGGGTCGTACGTGCCGAAGTTCACGAGTAGCCGCTGCACCGTAGTCCTCGTCCTTGAGCGGCATCACGATCTCGGCGCCCATCGCGACGGCGCGTGCATAGTGCGTGTCTACGCCGGGAACGATCACGTACGGGCTCTGCGTGCCGACGCCGCCGACCTGGCCCGGCGTTTTCTGCAGCTCCCCGAACTCGTCTTCGCGCGCGGAGCCGAGAATGATCATGCCGTTTGCGAAGGTGAGCTGGGCGTGGGCGATGGTGCCGTCTTCGCCCGGCACGACGAGGTGGCGCTCGAATCCGAACGCGGCGCATAGCCATTCGATCGCCGCCGCGGCGTCGCGATAGCGCAGGGTGGGAATGATCGGGGCGTAGGTGTGCTGGGCGGGCATGGAACCTCCGTTGGCGTCGGTGGGCGGGGCCGGGTAGGTGTGGCGAGCGGTTCCCGCGTCGACTACCGCACTGGTCGCCGAGGTTTGCCGCGGGCTCGTTCGAGCTCGGATGCGATCTCCTTGGAGGCAGCCTGCGCAGAACGTAATATCGCACCGACGCGACAGGACGGCCAGGGCGCCTGCTGCGGGCGACTGTCTTGCGAACGCCGCGGCGTCGATTCGAGTTCTGGCATTTCTCAACCTCTTTGGAGCAATTCGAGTGAAGATAACCTCTTTCTCCCGCGCCGCCACTTTCAGCGTCTTCTTGATCGGCTCAGGTGCCGCGCTTGCTCAGGCACAGCCTGCCCCCGCCGCCGAGGCCAAGACCGCAACCGCTCAGGCTGGCGATCACAGGCTTTCCGGCATTGCCGCCGTGTACAGCGATCGCCTCAACGGCCACAAGACCGCGAGCGGCAAACGCTACGACAAGACGGCCCTCACCGCCGCGCACCCGACGTTGCCGTTCGGATCGAAGGTGAAGATTACGAACGAGAAGAACGGCAAGAGCGCCGTCGTGACCATCAACGACCGGGGGCCAACCCAGCCGGACCGCGTCCTCGACATCTCGCAGGCAGCGGCCAAGAAGCTCGGCATCGGTCCGAAGGGCATGGCGCCGGTGACAGCGGAAGTGGTGAGCTAGCGCTCGCGATTTGATGTCCGAAGCCGCCATCCGCACCGTCAGACTCCCGTCGGGCGAGGCCGTGCCGGCGCTCGGCCAGGGCACTTGGCGCATGGCCGAAGACCCGGCGCGCCGCAAGCACGAGATCGCGGCGCTGCGGCTCGGCGTCGACCTTGGCATGACGCTCATCGACACCGCCGAGATGTATGCCGACGGCTCGGCCGAGGAAGTGGTCGGCGAGGCAATCGCCGGGCGCCGCGATGAAGTCTTCCTGGTGAGCAAGGTGCTGCCGCAGAACGCCAGCCGCCGGCGCACCATTGCGGCCTGCGAGGCGAGTCTGCGGCGGATCGGCGCGGATCGGCTCGACCTCTACCTGTTGCACTGGCGCGGGCAGACGCCGCTCGCGGAGACGCTCGACGCCTTCGCGAAGCTCACCGAGGCGGGCAAGATCCGCTACTGGGGCGTGAGCAATTTCGACGGCGCGGACATGCGGGATCTGGGCTCGACGCCTGGCGGCAACGCCGTCGTCACCAACCAGGTCCTCTACAACCTCACCCGTCGCGGCATCGAGTTCGATCTCATGCCCGGCTGCATCGCGCACGGCGTACCCATCATGGCGTACTCGCCGATCGAGCAGGGGCGCATGCTGCGCGATCCTGCGCTGCAGGCGGTGGCAGTGCGCCATGGTGTGAGCGCTGCGCAGGTGGCGATCGCGTGGGTGCTGCGGAAAGACGGTGTCTTCGCGATTCCGAAGGCCGGCAGCGTGGCGCACGTGCGCGAGAATCGTGCGGCGCTCGACCTGCGTCTCACGCAGGAAGATCTGGACGAGCTTGATCAGGCTTACCCGCCGCCGCGCCAGGCGACGCCGCTAGAGTTGCTTTGAGCACTGCAACCAGCGCTGCCCGCACGTCCAGCGGGACTTTCTCTATGATTGGACGCTCGCGGCTTCATTCCGGGGTCGCGGCATCTCGCACGAGGCTCAACGGTCCGTGAAGAAGATCGACCAATACGCACACTCCATTCGATCGCGCACCCGGGCGCTGTGCCTGCTCGGCATGGCGTACTCGGCGCTGTGGACTGCGTCCGCGCCGGCGGCCGACGACGGCGCCTGCGCACCCGACTCGCCGCCGGCGGTGCTCAGGCATGTCTCGACTTTCGACGACTACGGCCCGCCACCGACGAGTCCGATCACGGCGAGCTGGCAGGCCACCTATCCGTATGGCGGGTCGTCGTGGATGTCGGGTTTGCGCACGCTCGTCGAACCGACCAGCCAGCTTGCCTATAGCCGGGAGGTACGGCGGAAGGGGGCGGGGGCACTGCGCGCCCAGGTCGGCACGGCGCCCTGTGACCCGAAGGCGGTCATGGGTCAGGGGCAGCTCTACCGCGCCGAAGCCGAGATCATGCACGACCGCATCAACTATCCGTGGGACGACGGCAAGTCGTACTGGGTGGGCTTCAGCATGAATCCGACCGTCATCCCGGACGGGGTCTGGTCCTTCTTTCAGGTGCACGCACCCGTCAACAAGGGCGTCAAGGGGCCGGGCAGCAACGCTATCACAATCGGCCCGATCGTCCGCGACGGCCGGGCTTACTACCGCCTCAACGTCGTCGACGGGGTGAACATGGCAGCGCTGGCCGATCCCAAGCCGCCGTGTGCGCTGTGCGGCACGAAGGAGGTCTGGTCGGCGCCCATGCCGCTGGATAAATGGGCGGACTTCGTATTGAACTTTTCGCTGTCCAGCGAGGGCAAAGGCTACGTTCACCTCTGGTACAACGGACGAAAAGTGTTCTCCCGCACCGGGATGACCGACGTACAGCACCTTGACGCAACCGCAACACCCTACGTCATCCGCACCAGCCTGCCTTCGCGCGTCGGCATCTACGGCCCCATGTGCGGCAGCGCAAATCCCTTCCGCGAAGCTTACTTCGACGAGTTCCGGGAAGCAGTGGGGTGCGACGGCTACAAGCTGGTCGATCCGGCGCAGTAGGAACGCGCCGCGCGGCCGACTCGCAAGTTGCGCACAGTGCGGACAGAACGAGAGCATGCCCGCACATCCCCCAGACGATCCGCTCGCGCACACACGCGAGGGCACCGCGTGGAGCCCACCCGCGTGAAAACGAGGCAACGCCAGGCGCCGCCAGCGCCGTGCGCTGCAAGCACATTCGGGGCTGCACGCCCCGAGGTTTTCTGACAGTCGCGACAGAGACGGCTCCGAGGCTCCGAGATGTGGATCGTCCAGATCGCCCTGCGCCGCCCGTATACGTTCATCGTGCTGGCGCTGCTGTTGCTGATCCTCGGCCCGCTCGTCATCCGCCGCACACCGACCGACATCTTTCCCGCCATCGACATCCCGGTGGTGAGCGTCGTCTGGAGTTACAGCGGGCTTCCTGCCGACGAGATGGCGACGCGCATGATCGCGAACTTCGAACGCGCGCTGACCACCACCGTCAACGACATCGAGCACATCGAGTCGCAGTCGCTGCCGGGTGTCGGCGTGGTCAAGGTGTTCTTCCAGCCGCGCACGAACATCGACGTCGCCTTGAGCCAGGTCACGGCGATCGCGCAAACGCTGCTGCGCCAGCTTCCGCCCGGCGCGACGCCACCGCTCGTGCTCTCCTACAACGCGTCGAGTGTGCCTATCCTGCAACTGGCGCTGTCCAGCAGCAAGCTGGCGGAACAGGAACTGTTCGACCTTGGCAACCAGTTCATCCGCACCCAGCTCGCGACCGTGCAGGGTGCATCGGTGCCATTTCCCTACGGCGGCAAGACGCGGCAGATCATGGTCGACATCGACCCCGCTGCGCTGCAATCCCGCCACCTCACGGCAGCGGATGTCTCGAGCGCGATCGGCGCGCAGAACGTGATCGTGCCGAGCGGCAGCCAGAAGCTCGGCGACACCCAGTATTCGATCAAGCTGAACGGCAGTCCGGCGCTGGTGGACGAGCTCAACGATCTGCCGATCAAGACCGTCAACGGCACCACCATTTATGTGCGCGATGTCGCCAACGTCCGCGATGGCTTCCCGCCGCAGCAGAACATCGTCCGCGTCGACGGTACGCGCGCGGCGCTGATGACGATCCAGAAAACCGGCAGCGCTTCCACGCTGGACATCATCAGCCGGGTCAAGGAGCGCCTGCCGCTGATCCAGGAACAGTCGCCGCCGGAGCTCGACATCAGTCTGCTCGCTGACCAGTCGCTTTTTGTCAGCGCTGCGGTGGAGAGCGTGATCAAGGAAGGTGTGATTGCCGCCGTGCTGACGAGCGTCATGATCCTGCTCTTCCTCGGCAGCTGGCGCAGCACGCTGATCATCGCGTTGTCGATCCCGCTCTCGGTACTGGCCTCGATCATCACGCTCTCCGCGCTCGGCGAGACCATCAACATCATGACCCTCGGCGGGCTTGCGCTCGCAGTGGGAATCCTCGTCGACGATGCGACAGTCGCCATCGAGAACATCAACTACCATCTCGAGCAGGGCAAGGAGGTGGAGAGCGCGATCCTCGACGGTGCGCAGCAGATCGCCTTGCCGGCGCTGGTGTCCACACTTGCCATTTGCATCGTCTTCGTGCCCATGTTCTTTCTCGAAGGCGTCGCGCGCTTTCTCTTCGTGCCGATGGCGCAGGCGGTGGTGTTCGCGATGCTGGCCTCCTACATCCTGTCGCGCACCCTGGTGCCCACGCTCGCGAAGTACCTGCTCAGGCCGCATGCGGGCGCGGGCGAACATGCGCCCGCCACCGGTATCCTGGGACGCTTTCAGCGCGCGTTCGAGTGCGGCTTCGATCTCCTGCGTAGCCGCTATCGCGACCTGCTCGCACGCGCCATCGTGATCCGTGGGAGCTTCATCGCGGTGTTTCTGCTCGCCACTGTCGCGTCCTTTCTGCTGCTGCCGTGGGTCGGCCGCGACTTTTTTCCGGACGTGGATGCGGGCCAGATCAAGCTCCATCTGCGGGCACCGACGGGCACGCGGGTGGAGGAAACGGCGCGGCTCACGAACGAGGTGGAAACGGCGATACGCAGGGTCATCCCGGGCGCGGAGATCAACCACATCGTTGCGAACGTTGGTCTGCCGACCAGCGGCATCAACCTCTCGTACAGCAACTCGGCACCCATTGGGTCGGCCGATGCCGATGTGCTGATCTCGCTCACGCCCGAGCACCGTCCGACGCAGGACTACATACGCATGCTGCGAGCCGAGTTGCCCGAGCGCTTCCCTGGCGTTACCTTCGCCTTCCTTCCGGCAGACATCGTGAGCCAGATACTCAACTTCGGCCTGCCCGCGCCCATCGACATCCAGATCGTCGGCAACAACTTCGACGCCAATCGCGTGTTCGCCTCACAGCTGCTGGAGAAAGTTCGCCGCATTCCCGGCACGGCCGACATGCGCATCCAGCAGGCGTTCAATCAGCCGGAACTGCGCGTCGAGGTTGATCGCAGCCGGGCAATCGCGCTGGGGCTTTCGCAACGCGACGTTGCCAACAACCTTCTCATCACGCTGGCCGGCAGTTTCCAGACCGCGCCGAGTTTCTGGCTCAACCGGAAGAACGGAGTGAGCTACCAGGTCGTCACGCAGGCGCCGGAGTACCGTGTAGCTGCGCTGCAGGACCTGCAGAATCTGCCGGTCGGCACCAGCGACGACGGCGACACGCAGATCCTTGGCGGGGTCGCGCGCATCACGCGCGGCGTCGGCATGGGTGTCGTGTCGCACTACAACGTCCAGAACACGGTCGACATCTTCGGCGCGGTGCAGGATCGCGATCTGGGTGGCGTAACGGCGGAGGTCGAGCGGGTGATCGAGGAAATGAAGCCGGAACTGCCGCGCGGTTCGCGGGTTGTGCTGCGCGGACAGGCCGAGACGCTCCAGTCTTCCTACACCGGTCTCCTCGGCGGCCTGGTGCTGGCGATCGTGCTTGTCTACCTGCTGCTCGTCGTCAATTTCCAGTCGTGGACGGATCCCTTCATCATCATCACCGCGCTGCCGGCGGCGCTGGCGGGCATCGTCTGGATGCTGTTCATCACGCACACGCCCTTCAGTGTTCCGGCGCTCACCGGCGCGATCATGTGCATGGGGGTCGCCACAGCCAACAGCATCCTGATCGTGAGCTTCGCGCGTGAACGCCTCGCAGCGGGCGCAACCGCGGTCCAGGCGGCAGTGGAGGCGGGGTTCGTGCGGCTGCGCCCGGTGCTGATGACGGCGCTGGCCATGATCATCGGCATGGTGCCGCTGGCGCTCGGACTGGGGGAGGGCGGCGAACAGAACGCGCCGCTGGGGCGTGCCGTCATCGGCGGCCTGCTGCTGGCAACCATATCGACGCTCTTTTTCGTGCCGACGGTGTTTGCGCTGATCCACACACGGCGTCAGGCGAAGGCTGCCGCCGTGGAGGCGGGCGCATGACGCACGATCCGGCGCCGCTGGATAGCGGACAGCCACCGCCCGCGGCTGGGCGCGCGGTGCGCGTCACGCTCATCGTCGTGACCGTGCTCGCGCTCGTGGTCGCGGCGACGGGCATCTACTCTCGCGTCAAGGCGCAGTCCGCCCTGCGCACTGCCACTGAAGCCCAGGCGGTGGTCACCGTTGCCGTCACAGCGCCGCTGCAGGGCGCGAAGGTCGAGAATCTCGTTCTGCCGGGAGACGTGCTCGCCTTTACCGACACGCCCATCTATGCCCGCACCAGCGGCTATCTCAAGCGCTGGACGACGGAAATCGGCACGCGGGTGAAGGCGGGACAACTGCTCGCCGAGATCGACACGCCCGAGGTTGATCAGCAACTGCGGCAGGCGCAGGCCGATCTCGCGACTGCCGAGGCCAACTTCGCACTGGCGGAAAGCACGGCGAAACGCTGGCGCGATCTGCGCCGGAGCGAATCGGTGACGCCGCAGGAGCTGGACGAGAAAGTCGGCGACGCCGCCGCCAAGAAGGCACTGGTCGCGGCAGCGCGCGCCAACGTACAGCGGCTGCGCGATCTGCAGGGATTCAAGCGCGTCGTCGCGCCGTTCGACGGCATCATCACGACGCGCAATACCCAGGTCGGCGATCTCATCGCGCCGCCCGCCGGCGGCAATGCAAAGGAACTCTTCCGCCTTGCTGCCGTGGACAAGATGCGCACAGTGGTGAACGTGCCGGAACCATTCGCCCGCAACATGCGGCGCGGCGGCTTGGCAGCGGTCGAGGTGACGGAACGGCCCGGGCGCCGGTTCGAGGGCACGATCGCCTACCTGTCGGACGCCATCGATCCTGTCACGCGCACCTTGCGGGTGGAGGTGCTCATCGACAACGCCAGCGGCGAACTCTTTCCGGGCTCATACGCGCGCGTGCACTTTGCGCTGCCGGCAGACGAGAACAAACTGCGCTTGCCGGTGAACACGCTCATCTTCTCGCGCGAGGGAGCGCAGGTCGCCACCGTCGATGACAACGACTGCATCGCGCTCAGGAAGATCGTGATCGGCCGCGATTTCGGCACCGAAGTCGAGATCGAGAGCGGGGTCGCCGCCAGCGACCGCGTGGCGGGAAATCCGCCCGACGCGGTCTTCGATCAGCAGAGCGTGCGCGTCGTCACGACGGCGGCGCAGAAGAGATGAGCAGGCGCCGCGCGCGCCGGCTGGCACTCGGTCTCGCGCTGGCGTGCGCGGGATGCTCCCTGGCGCCTGAGTACAAGGTGCCCGACACACCCGAAGTCACAGCGTACCGTGCCGACCCTGCCTGGCAGCCCGCGGCGCCTGCGGATCGACAGGCGAGGGGCCAGTGGTGGACGCTCTTCGGCGATCCGCAGTTGAACGCGCTCGAAGACGATCTCATGCAATCCAGCTTCACGCTGGAGGCCGCGTACGCGCGCTACCAGCAGTCGAATGCGCTGGCGCAGATCGCACGCGCCGGGCTGATCCGGCCTCGGCGCCGACGGTCTGCTCACGCGCAACCGCCAGTCCGACAACCGCCCGCTGCGTGGCCCACGTCGCCGTCCCTCTACACCGATGCGCCGCTGGCGGCGAATGTCTCCTACGAGATCGACCTCTGGGGCCGGGTGCGCAACAGCGTCGCGGCGGCGCAGGCCCGTGCCGAGGCGGCGGGTGACGACTACGAATCGGTCAGGCTCGGGCTGAGCGCGAATCTCGCCAATACGATTCCACCGCGCGGGCTCGATTCGAACATCGCGCTGCTGGCAGAGACCGAGGCAGCCTATCAGCGCGCGGTTGAACTGACGGACAGCCGCTACCAGGGCGGTGTCGCGTGCCGCTCGGACGTCGATCAGGCGTTGACCCAGCTCGAAACCGCGCGGGCATTGCGCATCGACGCCAACCTGCGGCGGGAGCAGTTGCAGAACGCCAGATTGCGGTGAGCTGCTCGGAAAAGCGCCGGAGCAACTTCACGTTGCCGACGGCGCCGCTAGGGCAGCAGCTGCCGACGGTGCCCGCCGAGCTGCCGTCCGAACTGCTGCAACGCCGGCCCGACATCGCCGCGGCCGAGCGCTACGTTGCGGCGGCCAACGCCGACGTCGGTGTCGCGCGCGCGGCCTACTATCCGAGCTTCAGCCTGAGCGGCATCTTCGGCTTCCAGAACGACCGGGTCGGCGGCTGGATCAGCGCCCCCAACCGCTTCTGGGCGGTGGGCCCCGCGCTCGCCTGGCCGCTGTTCGACGGTGGTCGCCGCGCTGGCCTGAACGAGCAGGCCGCCGCTGCCTACACCGGAGACCCGTGGAGCGAACTACCGCGAGACGGTGATCCAGGCGTACCGCGAGGTCGAGGACAATCTCGCGGCGGTGAGGCAGCTCGGCGACGAGGGTGCCGCACAGGCGGCGGCGGCCGGGCACGCGCGGCGGGCGCTGCTCCCAGGTACGCAACCGCTACGCCGGCGGTATCGCCCTCTATCTGGAGGTGGTGGTGCAGCAGAATGCAGCGCTCGCCGCGGAGCAGGCCGAACTCAATGCACGGGTGCGGCAATACTCGGCTGCGGTGCAACTCGTGAAGGCGCTCGGCGGCGGCTGGGAGCCCGTGCGCCTATCGCTAGACGCCGCCGAAAAGCCGCTGCCGTAGGCACTTGTTCACGGCGGCTTCGGACAGTCACAGGAGCATGCCGGATACGCCTGTCGCCGGCGACTGC
>CAVRDD010000044.1:0-60259 GCA_963719715.1 uncultured beta proteobacterium | reverse complement strand
ATCGCCGTGTTCAGCGACAATTAGATTTGCCGGTGAGCGACAATTACATCTGCCGGTTGAGAGGGTCTGAGGCGGTCGCTTCGGCGCCCTCGTTATCATGCCGCTCCCCTGGGAGATGGCGAAGAAAGACGGAGACATCAAATCGTTGCTGGATGAACGTGGCAAGGGAGCGCGTCAGAAGTTGGCGGCGGCGCGGGCCGGCGTAAGCGAGCGCACCGCGCGCAACAACGAGCAGGCCCGGGAAGTTGCCGAGCCAGATGAAGAAGCCGCGCACGCATCGGACGCGGGACAATCCATTCGCGGGCGACTGGTCGTGGGTCGAGGCCCAGATCCGCGACGACCGCGCCGCAGACGAAGACGTTGTTCGCGCTGCTGTGCGCGGCGTTCCCAGGTCGTTACCAGGAAGGGCAACTGCGCACGTTGCAACGGCACGTGCAGGCGTGGCGGGTGCCACGGACCGGGGCAGGAGGTGATGTTCCGGCAGCAGCACGTGCCGGGGCGCATGGCGCAGTCCCACTTCACCTCGATGAACGCGCTCGGCGTGGCCTTGCCGGCACGCTGTTTCCGCACCTGGTCTATCACCTGGTGTTCACCTACTCGAACGTCGAGGCGGTGCGGATGTGCTTCTCGGAGATTTTTCGAGGCGCTGGCCGAGGGGCTGGAGAAGAGCTGTCTGTGGCAAATCGGCGACGTCTCGACAGTGGCATCGTACCGATAACCTCAGCGCCGCGGTGCGCGAACTTCACCGTGAGGGCCGGCACCAATTACCAAGAGCTACCAGGCGCTCTGGCCCATTACGGCATGCAGCCGTCGCGCAACAGCGCCGGGCTCGGCGCACCAGAACGGCGATGTCGAGCAGTCGCACTTCCGCTTCAAGCAGGCCGTCGATCAGGCGCTGCGGGTGCGTGGCAGCCGCGACTTTGCCGATCGCAGTGCCTACGAGCGCTTCGCGCGGAGCTGTACGGCAGCGCAATCTCACTCGCGCCCAGCCGTTTGAAGTCGAGCGGGCGGGCCTGCGCGCGCTACCGGCAGCGCCGCTGGACTTCACCCGCGAACTCACGGTTCGGGTGTCACTTTCAGCCTGGTCCGGGTGCTGCTCAATCACTGTTCGGTGCCCTCGCGTCTGATCGGTGCCATCCTCAAGGTGCGGGTGCGCTCCGAGACCCTCGAGCTCTATCACGGCCGGGTGCTGGTGCTGAGCCTGCCGCGATTGTCCGGGCGCAATCGGCACCAGATCGATTACCGGCACCTGTCTGGTCGTTCGACGCGAGCCGGGCGCGTTCGCCGAACTACTGCTACCGCGAGGAACTGTTCCGACCACCGTCTTCCGCCGCGCCTATGACAGCCTGCTCGAAGCGAAGCCGACCAGGACGACGCCGAATACCTGCGGCTGCTGCACCTGGCGGCTAGCACCTCGGAAGCCGAAGTCGAGTTGGCGATCGAGTTGCTGCTCGAAGCCGGCCGCACCCCGACCTTTGATGCGGTGCGCGAACTCAGCGGCAGAACCAAGCCCGCCCCGGCGCCGGCGATCGCCAAGACGACAATCGACCTTAGCGACTACGACACGCTGATCACCTTCGTCGGGGCCAGCAGCGCTGGCCCGCCCGAGGAATTGCTGGCGCTGCTGCGGGGGCTCAACTTGGGGGCGATGGCGAGCGCGGTCGAGAACACCGCCCTGCCGGCCGCCAAAGAGGGGCTGAGCCACGAGGCGTTCCTGCTCGAACTCGCACGCACTGAGCAGGCGGCCAATTCCGCCGGCGGGTCGCGCGCCTGCGCTACCAAGGTCTGCTGCCGGGGAAGGAGTTCCGCGCGCTCGATCTCAATTGCTTCGCTCCGGCCACCCGGATACAAATCGAGCGCTTGCGCGACGGCAACTTGCTCACCGAGGCCATCAATGTCATCGCCATTGGTCGACCCGGCGCCGGAAGAGCCAGATATCCATAGCGCCACGGGGTTGATGCCGAGTGGCAAGTCGATAAAGGTCGAATGGCGGAGGATGCCTTGACGAAGTGATCGCGGGTCAGCCCCGTGGCTGACGCCGAGGGGCAAGAAATAAGGCCGAGGTCGATCCCTGCCATGACGACTTCGATCCGGCCGGACCCGGCTCGGGAACTCTCGCCTGCGGGCATCGGTCGCGCCGCCCATCAAGAACGTGGGAGAGCCTCGCCAGTTGTCCCGACGATGTGAAAGCCAAGGGTGGCGTGGCCGAGCTGGCGCAGGCAAGATACGAGTACTAGCGCAAAGCGCGGCCACGGATCAAACACCTGGAAGTGCTGCCAAGCACCGAGCCCGCCGACGTCAAGGAGAAGAGCATGCTTCGACGCACAACGGATCCACCTGGCGATCAGCGCTGTGCAAGTGGCGCAATCTTCATGACGGCGTGCCGATGGGCAAGCCGATCCGCTTCCGGCTCAACGCGGACGATCTGCGTGGCTTCGTCGCTGCGATCACCCGAGATGTGCCACAGGGCGTGCCGATCGAGGCGATCACGGAGCCGACTGGAACGGCATGGTTCCCAGTGGCCAGCTGGTTGCAGCGCCTGGTGTCGATGTCATTCGGGTGAAGGGGCAGCGGGTCAAGGCGCTGCGTCAGTACCTGAGCGAACATGCCAAGACCGACTGGCCGACGCCCATGTATTGGGAGCCCTACCGAACTTCGGTGGGCGCGTGGTCGAGCCGGTACACCTGCGGGGCCGGACCAGCACGCGCTGCAGCGGCTGACCAGCAACGTCACCGCTATCAGGAACAGATTCGCTGATCGCGCCGGCGTCTCCTGGACCTGTTCCGCTGGGCCTGTCCTGCGCTGGAGCCGATCCTGCCCAATACGGCGACGCGCCTGACGCTGGCGATCCTGGCCGAGTCTTCGACCCGCATCGTGTCTCGAGACCCGGCACACCACCTTGATCCGTTTCATCGGCCAGAACGACTCGGGCAACCATCCCCACAACGGCCCGTTCGTGGACAAGCTCGTCCAGGCACTGAAGGACAGCGCACCCGAAATCGTTGCCCTGCACGCCGATCAGGTGGCATTCCAGTCGTTGCAATTCGAGGTACGTCAGGAGGTCGAGTTCGTCAGGCTGCTCGATCGCAACATCACCGCTCTGGAGCAGCAGATCGAAGTCCTCTACCAGCGCCAGCACCCCTCCAACGCGCTACGTTCGATCCCTGGCATCGGCCCGACCCTCGCACCGCTGCTGGTCGGTGTCCTGGCACGGGTCGATCGCTTCCGCAATGAACGCCATGTGCGTGGCTTCTGCGGACTGTTCCCCACCAAGAATTCCTCGGCCGGCATCGACCGGCCCGGCCAGCGCATCACCAAGAGCGGCAACGATCGCATCAAGCGCGCCCTGTACCTCGCTGCCGACACCGCCCGCAAGATCGACCCGGACCTGGCGGCGGTCTACTGGCGCCTGATGGTCACCAAGGGACATCACCACAAGCAGGCCCTGTGCGCCGTGGCCACTCGGCTGGTCAATCGCATCTACCGCGTACTCAAGACCGGACAGGCCTATGTGCTGCGCGATCGCGAGGGACGCCCGATTACGGTGGCCCAGGGCAAACACATCGTCGCCGAGTTGTTCACGGTGCCCGTGGAGATCCGACGCACTCGCTGTCGGCACCTTGAGAGCACGGCGTAGGGAGTATCCACGGGATCGCGCCCGTAGCGCGGCCACGCCCGTACGCGGAACGGTGGTTAACTCCGGACAACCGCTTGACAATTGGTACGAGATCATCTCGTCTGCGCCCTTGGCCATGCGCTGGTCGAGCAGGGACATCCGGTGCTGTTCGCATCCACCAGCGCACTGGTACAGCGGCTGCTGGCCGCCAAACGCGATCTGCGCCTACCGCAGGAACTCGCCAAGCTCGATCGGTTCGAGTGCCTGATTCTGGACGACATTGGCTATGTCCAGCACGACCGCGACGAAATGGAGGTCCTGTTCACGTTGCTCGCCGAACGCTATGAGCGCAAAAGCGTCGCGATCACAACCAACCTCGTATTCTCAGACTGGGACCGGATCTTCAAGGATCCGATGACGACGCTGGCGGCCATCGATCGGGTCGTGCATCACAGCGTCGTGCTCGACCTGATGGCGGTCGAGAGTTACCGCGCCAAGGCCGCCGGAGCAAACTCGAAAACACGCGCCGCCGCCGAACCGGTGGCGGTGTAATGGGCGGCAATTCTAGTTGTCGTCACCGGAAAAAGTAGTTGACGCCAGACATGCGCCGGCTGATGAAGCAAAACGACATCGCCGCGCGGCACAAGCGGACGTTTCGCGCCACCACGGATTCGCGCCACAGCCTGCCGGTAGCGCCGAACCGGCTCCAGCAGAACTTCGTTGCCGAGCGGCCCAACCAGGTGTGGCTCGCCGACGTGAGCTACGTGTGGACCGACGAAGGATGGTTGTATCTTGCCTGCGTGCTCGACCTGTACTCGCGCGCGATCGTCGGCTGGGCGATGAGCGAGCGCAACGACCGGCATCTTGCGATCGCGGCCCTGGCAATGGCCTACTTCCGGCGGCGCCCGGCGCGGGGCCTCGTTCATCACAGCGACAGTAAGAATATCTTGGCCAGCCGTTCCTGGGCGGCCTGACCCTCACAGCGATGGACCGGATCGGGTGCTGGCGCTGCGAGTGTTCCAGGTAGCCTGACCCGCACTCCGACCGACCACGATTCGTGTCCTTCCCCGGACCTGTCGGCCGCCTGGGAACACCTTGCAGCGGGGCTTTGCCTCGCCGATGCATGTGACCCTAGAAGGGCCTGACGTCCTGTCGCTTTACTGTCTTGTCCAGGCATCCGGTTTCGGCGAAGCCGCTCACGTCACCGTCGAATCCGGAGGGCCGAAATGGAAGATAGTCAGCAGTCAGTCGGCGGCGTTGATACGCACAAGGATCTGCACGTCGCTGCCGTGGTCGATGAGCACGATCGCGTTCTGGGAAGCCGGTGCTTCTCAACCACCCGGCAGGGCTACCGGCAGATGCTGGCTTGGATGCGCTCCTTCGGTCAACTACGGCGGGTGGGCATCGAATCGACGGGCACCTACGGTGCCGGGTTGCTGCGCCATTTGCAGAACGCCGGTGTCCAAGTTTTGGAAGTAACGGCGCCTGACAAGAGTGACCGGCGCAAGCGCGGCAAGGACGACGATCTGGATGCCCAGAATGCGGCTCACGCAGCCTTCGCGGGCAAGCGCACCGTCACCCCCAAGACCCGCGACGGGATGATCGAGTCACTGAGGGTGCTGAAGGCCTGCCGCAAGACTGCCGTTGCGGCTCGCAAGGTGGCCTTGCAGATGATGCAGAACACGATCGTCTGTGCGCCCGACGAGTTGCGTGATGCGCTTCGCAAGCTCACACGCATGCAACTGGTCAGGACCTTGGCGGCGTGGCGGCCCGGTCTATCCGAACCGCAACGTCGCCTCAGCGTATCGGATCACGCTCAAGTCGCTCGGCCGACGGTACCTGGAGCTGCACGACGAGATCGCCGACCTGGACGCGATGATCGGCGCGATAGTTGACGAATTGGCTCCTTCGCTGGTCGCCCGCAACTCGATTGGCAAAGAGTGCGCAGCTCAACTGCTGCTGACGGCCGGTGCCAACTCCGATCGCCTCCATTCCGCGGCGAGCTTCGCAGCACTGTGCGGCGTCAGTCCCGTGCCGGCCTCATCCGGAAAGGTCACGCGACATCGGCTGAACCGAGGCGGCGATCGGGCCGCCAACAGCGCGCTTCACATCATCGCGATCGGTCGTCTGCGAACCGATCCCCGGACCAAGACCTATGTCGCAAAGCGCATCGCCGAGGGCCATTCCAAGCTCGAGGCCATCCGATGCCTGAAGCGGTACATCGCGAGGGAGGTGTTTACTCTAATCAGCCAGCGCAGTCGGGAGATCGGCCAAGCCCAGATCGCTACTTGACAAACAGAAGGGCGTTCGCGGCTCCCCTTATTGCAGCCACGACTACCAGAACCGGCTCACGCAGTACGGCATGGTCTGCTCGATGAGCCGCAAGGGCGACTGCTACGACAATGCGCCGATGGAGAGCTGGTTCAAGAGCATGAAGGTGGAACGAGTGAACCTGCGCCGCTACGCGACGCGCACGCAAGCGCGCAGCGACATCTTTTCGTACGTGGAGACGTTCTATAACCCGTGCCGCCTTCATTCATCGCTCGGTTACGTGTCGCCGCGCGAATTCGAGCGCCGCTTCGCGGCGAGGCAGGCTGCATGAGGATGGTCCGAGTTTCCCACCGCCGGGCGCCTTCGCGTGCGTCGAAAGCGCCGCCCGCGCCCGCCCGTGGAAAACTCTACGTCCTTGGATCGGGTGTTCCCTTGGCAGGTTGAGTGGCGGCGCGCGGCGCCGCGCGAACCCGAAAGCTTAGCGATTGGGTATTACAGGTGTTCGCGATGCCGTGCGGCGACAGCGGCAGGCGGTGAGCACGAAGACGCCGTCCGCGGATCCGGCGTCTCGCGCGGTCCCTGCGGGAGGCTGCCGGGTGTTACTTAGGCTGCGGCACAATGCGCAGATACGGTCTCGGCGCCTTCCAGCCCTCGGGGTAGCGCTGCTTCGCTTCCTCGTCCGAGACCGACCCGGCGATGATCACGTCTTCTCCGGGCTTCCAGTTCACGGGCGTGGCGACCTTGTGCTTTGCCGTGAGCTGGATCGAATCGAGCAGGCGCAGGACCTCGTCGAAATTGCGGCCGCTCGTCATCGGATAGATCAGCATTGCCTTGATCTTCTTGTCCGGGCCGATGATGAAGACCGATCGCACGGTCAGGTTGTCGGCGGCGGAGCGTCCCTCGGACGTCGTGCCCGCGGCGGCGGGAAGCATGTCATAGAGCTTCGCGACGCTGAGGTCCGGGTCGCCGATCATGGGGAAGTTCGGCGCCTGTCCCTGGGTTTCCTCGATGTCCTTGGCCCACTTCGCGTGATTGTCCACGGGGTCCACGCTCAGGCCGATCAGCTTCGTGTTGCGACGATCGAAATCCGGCTTGAGCTTCGCCATGTAGCCGAGTTCGGTCGTGCAAACGGGCGTGAAGTCCTTGGGGTGTGAGAAGAGGATCGCCCAGGTGTCGCCGATCCAGTCGTGGAAGCGAATCGAGCCCTGGGTGGTGTTGGCGTCGAAATCGGGTGCGGTGTCGCCGATGCGCAGTGACATGTTATGCCTCCTTGGGTGCAGTCGCGTGGAGTCTGGCCGGGCTCTCGCCGGCTCGATGAGCCTGCAGCGGGTAGCTGTGCGGAATCCGGCTCGGGGGATGAAGTCTACCGCTTTGGGTCGCTGCGCGCGGGCGCCGCGGATCCCGCCGAAGCGGGCACGACCGATGTCGGAGCGTCTTGTCATGCCGCGGGTCGTGTCGAAGCAGCTCGCGTGGGTTTTCACTGCCCCGCTGGCACGCGGGCGCGTCTCTGCGAGAATGCATCCTTCAAGAACTCGAACATGGACCATCTGCTACTGCTGCGGGTGATGGCTCTCCTCGGCATCGCCAACGGGGCGCCGATCATCGCCACCAAGGTCTTCGGCGAGCGCTTCGATGCGCCGCTTGACGGCGGCATTCTATTGCGCGACGGTGCGCCGCTGTTCGGCGATTCGAAGACGATCCGCGGGGTGGTCGCGTCGGTCGGGTGCAGCGCTCTGGGAGCGCCGCTGCTGGGTTTCGACTGGATATTCGGTGCCGGATTTGCCGCCGTCTCGCTTGCCGGCGATCTCCTGTCCAGCTTCCTCAAGCGTCGCCGGAGGCTGGAGCCGCACGCCGAAGCATTCGGTGTCGATCAGATCCCTGAGGCGCTATTGCCGCTGGTGATCTTCCGGAGCGAACTCGGACTCACGCCGATCGAGATCGCGGTTCTCGTCGCCGCATTCGTCGCGCTGGCCTGCCTGCTGTCTCAGCTGCTTTTCCGTCTCAATATCCGCGACCGGCCCTATTGAGGGGCCGTTTGCGCTCGGCAGAGTCGGTGTAGCGTGATCTCGGGCGCGCAGTTGAGACGCACGTCCACGATGCTGGTACCGGCGCCCACCGAGGTATATCCGATCATCCCGTGATGGCGCCAGGCGCCACGCGCGAAGCGGCGGGGACTGTCGGCATCCGTGAGCAGCGGCACGCCCCCGGGGAGGCAGATCTGTCCGCCGTGCGTGTGGCCGCAGAGCATGAGGTCGTAGCTCGCGTGCGCGGCGTGACTGTACACCTCGGGCGTATGCGACAGGAGAATCGAGGCAGCGCCGTGCGGAATGTCGTGCGCCGCACGGTGGAAGTTTTCCGTCCGATAGTAGTGCGCATCGTCGATGCCGGACAGGTAGACGGCGTCGGCCCCGACCGAGAGCTTCGTCCACTCGTTGAGCAGCAGCCGATAGCCCATCGCTTCCATTCCCGGCACGAGACGCAGCGTATCGTGATTGCCGAGCACTGCGTATGCGTCGCTCTTGATTGCGTCGCGCAGGCGCCGGAGTCCGGCCAGCGTCGGCGCGAAGGGCCCGAAGGTGCGCGTCCTGTAGTCGCCAGTTAGTACGCACAGGTCATAGTCGAGTGGAGGCACGCAAGCCACCAGCGCTTCCACGAATTCATCGCTGGAGTCGATGTGCAGATCGGAGAGCTGAAGCACCGTGAAGCCGTCGAACGCGGGCGGCAGATTGGAGAGCACCGCGTCATGGCGGCGGACCTGAATGGCCAGCGCATTGCGGCGGCCCCGCGCGTGCAAGCCGGCCAGACGCAGACTGCCGCGAATGAGGCCGTGCATCGAGTACCAGTTCTCGAGGTGGAAAAAGTGGGTCCCCTGACGAAAGACCTGCGCTTCGTGATCATGCTCGAGCCCAAGTCGCTGCCGCACGTGAAGATGCCCGAGCCGTGCCTCGAGCGCCGCCAGCGCGGACTGCTCGGCAGCGGTGATCGCCGGTGACCTCATGGATCGATTGCTGGAGCCTTTCTGGTGGTTTTGGAGTACTACGGTGGAGAGCGCGGCGGGGGAGTGCAGTTCTGCCAGTGCGCTGTACCCGCTGCTGGCTAAGGTTACACGAAGAACTGGGCAGCGTACCTGGCGCAAGATAAGTGTGTAAACGGAGGTCGCCTTGCGCACCGGTCGGAATCTCGTCGCTCGCGTCGACGGATCGGCAAACAAGGCGCTGCCTTCTGACCCTATCCAGGGCGGGGGTGGGTCGCGAAGACCGCTGTCAGCGGCGCGTTCACGGGCACGGTCGCGTTCGGCGTCTCGTCGCATGCTTCCTGCGTAGATGAACGGCGCCATGGATGACATAACCTGCACCGTTTCGAACCTGCCTGTTGCCGCGAGAGGATGGTCATCGCGCGCTCGGGTTGCGCGCAGTACGGTACCTGCATCGAAGGACTCAGACGCCCGTTTCCGGGCGCTCGTCCAGAACTCCGCGGACATCATCACGATTCACGATGCGAACGGGATTACGACGTTCGAGGCTCCGTCGGCCTCGCGGGTGCTCGGTCGTTCGCCCGGGGCACTCATCGGTCATACGCCGTTCGAGTCGATTCATCCGCGTGACAGGGCGCGAGTCCGCAAGGCCTTCGAATTCGTGGTGCACGGCAAGACGCAGCCGGTGCCGATCGAGTTTCGATACCGGCACGCGAACGGGTCGTGGATCTGGCTGGAGGCGGTCGGAAACAACCTGTTGGATTATCCGCACGTGAGGGGTGTGGTCCTGACTTCGCGCGACATCACCCGGCGCAAGGCAGCCGAGCGACGAATCGAGCACCTCGCCCACCACGACTTTCTCACCGATCTGCCGAACCGTTCACTGCTGCGGGACAGGCTCGATATCGCACTCGGTCAGGCGCGTCGGGAGGGACATCTCGTAGGTGCGCTCTTCATCGACCTCGACCGACTCAAGGTGATCAATGACACGCTCGGTCACGAGGCGGGTGATCAGCTTTTGCGCGAAGCCGCCGGGCGGTTGGCGTCCAGCATGCGCGAAGGTGATACCGTCGCGCGCCTGGGTGGCGACGAATTCATGGTGATCCTGCCCAATCTGGGTGACACGCGGGGTGCGGCTGCTGCTGCTCGGAAGATTCTTACCAGTCTCGCGCGGCCGCTGGAGCTCAAGGGTCAGGAAGTGTTCATGTCTGCGAGCATTGGGGTGAGTCTTTTCCCGAACGATGCCGCGGACCCCGAAGCGCTGATTCGCAACGCTGATGCCGCCATGTACAGGGCGAAGCGCAATGGCGGCGACAACTACCAGTTCTACACCGTAGACCTCAACGTACAGGTCCAGGAGAGACTCGCCATCGAGCAGGGACTGCGCGTCGCCGAGCAGCGCGACGAGCTGCGTCTGCTCTATCAGCCCAAGGTGGATCTTGCCAGCGGCAAGATCATCGGCGTCGAAGCGCTGCTGCGCTGGCAGCATCCCGCTCTCGGTGCGATTTCTCCCGAGCGTTTCATTCCTGTCGCGGAGGAGACTGGCCTTATCGTCCCAATTGGCGAGTGGGTGCTGCGTCGTGCCTGCATGCAGGTTCGCGACTGGCGTGACAAGGGCATCGACCTGCCGATCGCGGTGAATCTGTCCGCGTGCCAGTTCCGTCAACGCAATCTGGCGGAGACCATCCACCGCATCCTGTCCGAGACCGGCGTGCCACCGGAGTTCATCGAGATCGAGATCACGGAAAGTGACGTCATGGAGAACGCAGAAAGTGCGATCGCCACGCTCGATAAGCTAAAGTCGCGCGGCATCAGCATCTCCATCGACGATTTCGGCACTGGATACTCGAGCCTGAGCTACCTCAAGCGCTTTCCGCTCGATGTGCTGAAGATCGACCGCTCATTTGTGCGCGACATCGTAGACGACAGCGACGACGCAGCCATCGTTGAGGCGATCATCGCACTCGCGCGCAGCCTGGAGATCAAGGTAGTCGCCGAGGGCGTCGAGACGCACGATCAGATGGCATTTCTCAACCGCGCAGGCTGTAACTTCGCGCAGGGGTATCTCTTCAGCCCACCGGTGGAAGCGGAGCAGATTGTCGCGCTGCTAGGGCAGCCGTAACCGATCTCCCACGCCCTGTGATGGGCCAGTTCGGCGTCGACCAGCGTCGCACGCTATACTTCACGCCGCGCCCACGTCACTTCGACCGGGGCAGTGTAGCGCCGGCCCGCGGAAAACTCCGCTCCCGCAGAACCCCACATCAATGAACGATCTTTCCATCGAAACCTCGCTCGCCGGCGAGGTGGCGCGCCGGCGTACTTTCGCCATCATTTCCCACCCCCACGACAGCCTCTGAGTCAGGCGGGGTCAAGCTGCGACATGGGCTGACCCTAAACGTGGTTTGCGCGAGGAAAGAGGTCTCCCGGGCATGGTCAAGTCCTGTCAGGGTGAGACAGGTCGAGACAGCAGGTTTGCGTACATAGGCGTGTACATAAACCGCTCGGTTCGTGCCGCTCTCGCGCTATGTATACACCGGGGGTACGTATGGCGTTGTCGGACACATGGCTCAAGGCCAACAATGGGAAGGAGCGCGCGGCGACCGCGAAGGCCTAGGCGTGCGCATCACGCCTAGGGGCAAGATCACCTTCCAACTTCGTTACCGCTTTGGCGGGAAGCCCAAGAGGCTCGACCTCGGCAGCTATCCGCTGATGTCGCTCAAAGGGGCGCGCGCAGAAGCACAGCGCTTACGCGCGCGCCACGAGCGGGGGCACGACCCACAGATCGTCCGCGTTCTTGAGAAGCAGGCCATCATCAAGGCTGACTCGATCGAGTCACTCTTCCGCCAGTGGTACGAGGCCTACTGCACGAAGAACAGAAGGGCCATCACGACATCCTGCGCAGCTTCGAGCTGCACGTGTTTCCAGTGATCGGCAAGCTGCCCGCCGAGGAGGTGAGCCTGCACGAGTGGCTGAACCTTCTGGAGAAGCACGCGACGCTCCGACCCGGTATTGCCGAGCGCATCCTGATCAATGCCAAGCAAATGCTCAAGTGGGCGTTGCGCCGTAAGCTGATTGCCACGAGCGCGCTTGCTGGTATCAACGCCAAGGAAGACTTGCAAATCAAGAAGCTTCCCGGCTCGCGCACGCTCTCTGGCGACGAAATCGTGCGCGTATGGCGGGCGATTGATCACTCGCGCATGGCCGCGAAGAACAAGCTCTTTTTGAAGCTCTGCCTGATCTACGGCTGCCGCAACGGTGAGCTGCGGCAGGCAGAGAAGGGGCACTTCGACTTTGAGCGGAGCGTCTGGACGGTGACACCCGGCAACCACAAGCTCGGACACGCGACCGGCAAACCGCTCTTGCGCCCGATCACGCCCGAGATCGTCCCCCTGATCAAGGAGGCAACGGCTTTGAGCAATGGCAGCCGCTACCTGTTCACCAACTCAGGCAGCGACGAGCCAATGGGTACGAGCGCGCCGCTGGCGCTGCCCTACAACGTCATGCAGTGGCTGCGGAGGCATGAGAAATTCGAGATGGAGCATTGGTCGGTCCACGCCCTCGATGAAGTCTCTGGCGCTCTCGTCCCAATGAGGGTCCTTCTGGTCAGGCTGCTGCACCACGATCGAGTCTGCAATCAACGCCGCATCTTCAAGGAAGGTCGGGCTTTGAGGTGTCAGGACATCAAGCGGGTTGTATGAGGCGCACCACTGAGCCACTTTCGCACCACCCACGCCGAACGGGTTCAGCACATAGATGCGCTGACCCATACGTGCCCGACGTTCGGCAGTGATTGCGGCCAGTTCACCTTTGGGATCGGTCGCGAGAACGCTTCCCTTGTAGAAGAGAAGATTGCTGATGAGGCCGACTGACTTACCCGACCGTGACCCTGCGACGGTCAGGATGTGGCGGTCGTCTTCGAGCCCAAGCAGCTTGTCGCCCATCGCACCAATCAAAACCTTGGCACCGGGGTTCAAGGGGTCATAGGACAAAGCGATGCTGGCGGCAATTTCCTTCAAGGGCATCCAGCGCGCTTGCGGCACTTTTTGTTGGCGAAGAAATCGCGTGCTGTCTCCACGCGATACGTCCTTCATAAAGTCCTTGAAGAAGTCTTCCATGATGTCCTCGCATCGGTCGTTGCTGATGCGTACATCGTCAAGGCTGATCACGGTGTCTGACCTCGCGCGATCCTCGTTGATCCGCTGCGACCCGCCGTGCTACCAATCGTTGAAGAGAATCAGCGGTGAAGCCGCTTCCGACAACGCTTCCTTAACCAGTCACTGCCTAGACTAAGGGTAAGGTTTGCGTGCCTGCGACCGAAGGGAGCACAAGGGAGCACAAGGGAGCACAAGGGAGCACAAGGGAGCACAAGGGAGCACAAGGGAGCACAAGGGAGCACAAGGGAGCACAAGGGAGCACAAGGGAGCACAAAAGGTGTGCGTGGTAGTACCACGCCCACCTTGCCAGAGGGACCTCCTGTCCCCCGTGGACCCCCTTGGGCAACGTCATCGCCGTTGCATTGCGACCAGGAGCCTTCGTGCTCCTTGGAACCATGAGCAAAGGGCACTTCGTAGCCCCTTGCAACCTTTGACCAGGGACTAATCGCATCCCTGGACCCACGACCGGTGTTTCGGCACCGGCATCGACCAAAGCGGAGATGTCAGCTCTCCCTTTGGAAACCCATCGACCAGCGTCTTGAAGCACGTGGGCTTCGCGCTGGACCCGCGAGGAATCTGCGGGGAAACGAGGCGCGCTGGCCGCCTACCGTGTGCCGCATGGCCCGCAAGAAAAGAGGAGCACCCATCTCATATCGTCCCCCTGAGCGGATGCGGGATGAGTTCCGCGCGCGGGTGCTGGAGTCGGGCCTTTCGACCAGCGGCTTCATTACCCGTGCCATCTTTGGAGCGGCAGCACCGCGGTCGCGACGCCAATCGGCGCTTCGTGAAGAGATGGCAGCGCAGTTGCTCTCACAAGCTGCGCGCCTGTCGGACTTTCTCGGTCAGGCTCCACCGGGTAGCTCAGCACATGCAGCACTTCTGCAAGACGTGCGCGCTGAACTCGCCGAAATCAGAGCCGCACTCCTTGCCTTGCTGGGGAGAGTGCCTTGATCCCGTTCGCTTCACAACGTGGCGGCGGGCAGGACCTCGCCACCCACTTGCTCAACGAGTACGACAACGAGATCGCGGCACTCGATCAGCTTCGTGGCGCTGTGGCTTCCGACCTGCACGGGGCTCTCAAAGAATGGGAGGCGCTGGCGCGCACGCTCACGCGCTGCGAGAAGTATCTCTATAGCCTTTCCATCAACCCCGATCCGCGTCAAGGACCGCTCACGCATGAGCAGTACACGGACTACATCGGACGGGTCGAAGACGCGCTTGGCTTGACCGGGCAACCGCGCGCCGTTGTCTTTCATACCAAGTACGGGCGCGAGCACTGCCATGTCGTGTGGTCGCGGGTTGACGCTCTGGAGAAGAAAGCCGTTCACCTCGCGTTCGATCACGAGAAGCTCATGCGAGTGACGCGCAGCTTCGCACGCGATCACGGCTTGAAGTTGCCGCCCGGCTACGACAAGTCGCGCGGGGCCAGTCAAGAGTCTCTCTACGAGCGTGAGCAGCAGCGGCAGACAGGCCTTTCCAAAGCCGACCATATTCGGCAGGTCACGCAGGCCTGGCAGCACAGCGACGATGCCCGCTCTTTCGTGCAGGCCTTAAGCGAGAAGGGCTACATCCTCGCCACGGGGAAGCGTCCTTACATCCTTGTGGACATCTACGGCGGCATGAACGCGCTGCCCAAACTGATCGACGACAAGGAAGTCAGGACCGCCGACATCCGGAAGTTCCTGGAGCGCGACTTCCCACCAAAGTCTTTGCCCTCCGTCGAAGAGGCGAAAGCGCTCGTCGCCCGGCATGAAGCGCTGCTGGCGCGGGAGCTGCAGGCTGACCAGCGCGCCGATGGTCTCGCGCAGCTCCAGCATGGCCAGCGAGAACGGCGAACCGATATCACCCGGACGATCCGGCTTCTGACGAACCGCCAGCAAGCGCAGCGTCACGCGCTTGTTGATGAACATCGCGCGCAGCGCGCTGTCCTGCGGCGCGCCTATCTGGAAGCCGTGCGCACTGTGCGGCAAACGCGCTATGAGAACCGGCCGACTGGCCTCGCTGGCTTCCTCGGGCGCGTGACCGGGATCGAGAGCCTGCGCCGCGCCCTGCAGCGGCGCGAGGACGCAAAGCAGCTCGGGCGCTACGGCGACCAGATCAAGGGTTTGAAGTCCGAACAGCGCACCAAAGAGCAGGCGCTGGAGCGCCGCCTCACCTTGCAGATGCAAGAGCTGACCCGGCAGAGCACCGCTTTCGAGAAGCTCGACCGCCGCGAGTTGGCTGCGTTCCTGCGCGATCAGCGCCAGGCCGTGCGGGTGCATCAACGCGGGGGCAGCAATGCCATGCCATCGCTTGCCGAAATCACGCGCATCGAATCACGCACGATAAAGCCTGCCCCTGATGTGATCGAGACGTTCGAGCGCGCCGCGACGCGCTCCCCGAACGAAGTTCCTGATGTCTTGTCGGCCTTCCGGCGCGCTGCACAGCAAGGCGAGGGCACGGCACGCGAAAGCGAGGACACGTCATCGCACGCACGCGACAACGACCCGCGTCCCTCGTCCTCTCCCGATCACGACGGCCCCGAGAGGCCACGCGACCACTGACGAAGCACCCATTCCCAAGTTCCTCAACCGGGCAACCGCCCACCGACTTCAAAGGAGCCATTGCTATGGACCACCCAACCACCAAGGCGGGTCAGGCCGCGCCCGCACCCGCACTTGATCGCCGCATCGCTGACTTGCGGCATGAGCTTGCTTCACTGGAGGCGCAAGCGCGCGCGCAAGAACGTCAGCACAGGTCCGACGTGTTGCGCGCGATGAGAGAGCTGCTGCTGCAGTACGGCTTCAAGCCTGCGGAGCTGGGGGCGGTCCGGGCGAGCAAGAACACAGGCGGGCGCGCGCACATCGCGCCGCTTTACCGTGATCCCGAAAGTGGCGCTACGTGGTCGGGACGGGGAACCGAACCGGCGTGGATCAAAGGCCGCGACCGTCAGGTGTTCAAAGTCGCCGGTTAGGCGCATGGAGGGGGCTCTCAAGAGCGGATTAACGGCGTTAACTAGCTCTTGAGAGCAGTTGCCCCGGGGCGTTTCTAGGTTTTCCTGTCGCGCGGTTTCTAGGTTTTTGTGTTCAGCCGCTTCCCCATAGGGCGCGCGCAAGGCTGATCCCCTGGCTCATTTCGTACGCGGAGAAGGGCAGTTTCTGTCGGCTTGCGGGTACGTTCTGGGAGCAAGCGGAGGCTGATGACTCAACCCTGTAGCCGCCCCTCGCCAAGGGAAAAGTCTAACTGTCCCGTACCTGAAATACGGAAAAGTTCCATTCTTGTTGCGTCCATGGGCTGTCCATGCTAACTTTCTCGTACCTGAAACACGAGAAAGTTAGAGCAAATGCCCCTCCATCTCGTTGGCGAGACGATCGACAAGACCCGAAGCCACTATCTGGCTGAAACGGGGAAGCTCGTCCAGCTCATGCGGGGCATCTACGTCGATGCGCAGGATGACATCGACCAGACCGTGCTTTCACATGCGGTCCGCATCGGTCAGTACCTGTACCCGAAGGCCTATCTGTCTGCGGCCAGCGCGGTCCTCTTAGGCCCCACCCCCGATGGGCGCTTGTTTCTGACCGGCCAGCGCGTCCAGCGCACGCGAATCCGTGCACTCGAAATCATCCAGAACCGTGCACCGCCCAGACCTTCGGTGGCGAGCGCCATCGTGGCCGACACTCTCGGCGAGTTCGGTGTCTCTGTCTCCGCCGTGCGGCAACGCTTCCTAGAGGCCTTCCGCTTGCGCAGCGAACACGCGGCCTCCCTCGTCTCGGGCATGCGCGAGGCGCTCGCGGCACGCCTCATCGAGGAGTACGGCGATCCCAAGGCCGCGAGCGATGCCGTATGGGCGCTCGCACGCGAGAACGAGTGGTACCGCGAGGGCGAGGGTGCCGAGAAGTTCCTGTTGCATCGCTCCGGTGCTGTCGCCACTAAGAATGAAGCGGCATTCGATCTCTTGGTCGCGTGGCACGGCCTTCCCATCGGCACGCTCTCCCATGATGGCTTCGAGTGGCGCTGGAATGCGATCAAGGACGGCCCGACCCTGCCGCCTGTCATACGTCAGACCATACCTGGCAAGCTCCCACCCTTCATCGTCTCGCTGCTGCCAGAAGGATGGCTCGAATCGGTCTTGAAGGACCACCGTGACGAGCGAGCGCTCCTGCGTTCAGGCAAACGCTATATGTCCAACATCACCATCGCTAAGACGGCGGATGAGCTGGCGGCACTTCCCGCAGACCTTCTGACGCACAAACTCGCCGCCTTCACGGAGGATGGCCTCTTCACGGGCAGCTACGAAGGTCCTGGCAGAAGCACGATCGAGCGTGACTTCGAGCATCGACTAGCAGCCCTCTACACAAATGCCGATACGCCACGCCTGTCCGGCGTGCAGATCAAGGCCCCGATGAGCCTGGAGGCAACCGGCAGGCTCTCGCCGAGTGTGGCGGCATCTTTCACGCACATCCTGAAACCCGCAGGGACCAGCGGTTTCGAGGCACTGCCGCTCATCGAGTGGATCGGCCTGTCGCTCGCGCGCGCTGTCGGTCTTTCCGCACCGGATGCCGCGCTCGTGCGCATGCCCGACGGCATGCCGCCCGCCTTGCTGGTTGAGCGCTTCGACATCCGGGAGCAAACCGACGACCCTCGATGGCTTGCGATGGAAGACATGTGCTCGGCGCTCGACCTTGAGCCACACGACAAATACACCGGGACCATCGAGCGCGTTGCGCGCGCGACCCGTGCGTTGTCTTCGGCTCCCGACGACGATCTCCTGATCCTCTTGCGACGCGTCCTCTTCGCGTGGCTCATCGCCGACGGCGACATGCACCTGAAAAACATGGCGCTCCTGAAGACGGCGAGAAAGGGGGAGGCGGTCTTCGCTTCAGTCCGCCTCGCGCCGGTATATGACGCGCTGACCACGCGCGTCTTTCCCGGGCTTGAGCACGACCGCATGGCCTTGAAGCTCGGCGGCAAAGACAAGCGGCTCCGGCGCGCGGACTTCATCGCGCTGGCCACACTGGCGGGCCTGCGTGCAGGCGACGCCAACAAAACGATCGATGATGTCCTGCAACGGCTTCCCGCCGCGCTCGAAGCCGTAACACTTCCGGCAGCGCTCGAACTTGCCGAGGGAGCCAGGGCAATGGCGGCGCGAACACTGGACCTCTGCCGGGCCAGAGTCGCCGCGTTTGAGTAGACACGACGACCTTCACAGGAGGAGCATCAGACGGTGACACTCTAAAATTGAGATAGTGGGTCGGCCAGGTCGGCGCGCGTGGAAGAGGCTGATGTGCAAAGGCTATGAGCACATTCGGGAATGCGTACATAGCTGTGTACATACTGGGGAAAAGTTCTGATGGCAGACGGTTCAATCGCAGAGCAGGTAAGGCGTAGAAGAACGTTTGCCATCATTTCCCACCCGGATGCCGGCAAGACGACGTTGACGGAGAAGTTGCTTCTATTTGGCGGCGCGATCCAGATGGCAGGTACCGTCAAGTCCCGCAAGAGCGCGCGCCACGCGACCTCCGACTGGATGGAGGTCGAGAAGCAGCGCGGCATCTCGGTCACCAGTTCGGTGATGCAGTTCGAGTACGACGGTCACACGATCAACCTGCTCGACACTCCCGGCCACGAGGACTTTTCCGAGGACACCTACCGCGTGCTGACGGCTGTGGACGCAGCGGTCATGGTGATCGACGCGGCAAAGGGAGTGGAAGCGCAGACGATCAAGCTGCTCGACGTGTGCCGGCTGCGCGCGACACCGATCATCACCTTCGTCAACAAGCTCGACCGCGAGGTGCGCGAGCCGCTCGCACTGCTGGAAGAGATCGAGTCGGTGCTCAAGATCGACTGCGCACCCGTGAGCTGGCCGATCGGCATGGGCAAGACCTTTCGCGGCGTTTTCGACTTGCAGCGTGATCGGGTGGTGCGCTTCACGCCAGGCGAAGAGCGCGTTCGCGACGACACGGAGGTGATCGAAGGGCTCGACAATCCGCGTCTCGATGCGCTCTTCCCCGGCGAGATCGCCGCGCTGCGCCACGACGTGGACCTGATTCGCAGCGCGAGCCACCCGTTCGACCTCGCCGACGTTCCTGGCCGGTCGCCAGACGCCGGTGTTCTTCGGATCGGGCATCAACAACTTTGGCGTGCGGGAAATCCTGCGCGCGCTGCTCGATTGGGCGCCACCGCCGCAGCCGCGCGACGGCGGCAACCGCATGGTGCGTGGCGGACGAGAGCGCCGTTCACGGGTTTCGTGTTCAAGATCCAGGCGAACATGGATCCGAAGCATCGCGATCGCATCGCGTTCTTTCGCGTGTGCTCCGGGCGCTACCAACCCGGAATGAAGGTGCGGCACCTGCGCACGTGGGCGCGAGATGAAGCTCGCGAACGCGCTCACCTTCATGGCGAACGAGCGCGTCGCGAGCGACGACGGCGGTCGCGGGGGACATCCTTGGCATTCACAACCACGGACAGCTGCAGATCGGCGACACGTTGAGCGAGGGCGAGGCGCTCGCCTTCAAGGGCATTCCGCACTTTGCACCGGACCTATTCCGCGTCGCGCGCCCGCGTGATCCCTTCAAGGCGAAGCAGTTGCAGAAGGGCCTGCAGGAGCTGGGCGAGGAGGGCGCGATCCAGGTGTTCGAGTCCGATCGTGGGCAACTCGCTGTTGCTCGGCGCGGTGGGTCCGCTGCAGTTCGAGATCGTGGCGCAGCGCCTTGCGACGGAATACAAGGTCGATGCGATCTACGATCCGGCCAGCATCTCGACCGCGCGCTGGCTCGACGTTTCCGGACGAGGCTACGCGGCGAAACTTCGAGCGCGAACAGGCGGCCGCCATGGCGACGGACGTGGACGGCAATCCCGTGTTTCTCGCCACCAACAAGTACAACCTGCAAGTGACCATGGAGCGCTGGCCGAAGGTCGGCTTCCATACGACGCGCGAGCACGGCGAGCGGCTCGCTTCGGATTGAGTACCGTCTTGTCAGTCGGTGTTCGCGCCGACGACTCGAGTCGATGCGTTGCAGTCACCTCGGTCGTGAGCTTCGGGACCACCTCGACCGCCTTCAGATTCTCCGTGAGCTGCGCAAGATCGGGTCGCGCCCAGGATGACGCTGCTGACGATGGGCGTTCTTCAGGCACCACGCGATTGCCAGCGGCGCGAGCGTCGCAACCCAGGTCGCGCGCGATCGCTTCGAGCTCGTCGACCGACGCGGTTGCGAACAGGATCGGTGAGGCCGTCACGGAGGAAGGCGTAGCTCGACAGCGTTGCGCGCGAGCCGGCAGGGATGCCGTGCCGGTACTTGCCGGTGAGTAGACCGGACGCGAGCGGGCTCCAGGTCGTGAGGCCGAGACCGATGTCCTCGTAGAGCGGTGCGTACTCCGACTCCACGCGCGTGGCGATGTAAAAGGTTGTACTGCGCCTGCTCGGTGACGGGTTTGTGCAGATGATGGCGCTCGGCGATCTCGCCAGGCGGCTGCGGATCGCTTCGGCCGGCCATTCGCTGGTGCCCCAATAGAGCGCCCGCCGCGGGCGATGATGTCGTGCATCGCCCAGACGGTCTCGTCGATGGGCGTGTGCGGGATCGGCGCGGTGACAGAAGACGATGTCGACGTAGTCGAGCTGCAGACGCGCGAGCGAGCCGTCGATGGCGTGCAGCAGATACTTGCGGTTGAGCGTGTTCTTCTCGTTCGGGACCGTCGCCCAGACCCCAGTAGAACTTGGTCGACACCACGTACTTCATGCGCGGCCAACGCAGCGTTTTCAACACCGTGCCCATGATCTCTTCGCTGCGACCGTTGGCGTATACCTCGGCGTTGTCGAAGAAGTTGATGCCGGCAGCGAAGGCGGCAGCCATCAGTTCGTGCGCAACTCGCGTGTCTACCTGATTTGCGTACGTTACCCAAGAGCCGAACGAGAGTTCGCTCAGTTGCAGGCCACAACGGCCGAGGCGGCGGTAGTTCACGGCAAGTCCCGAGGTCGCCCCGCGGGCGCGTGCGGTTCCTCGGGCGTTTCCTTGAGTTCGCACTTGCTGGCGACGATTTCGATCTCGTCCCAGTCGGCGTCGCCCGTCTCCGCAAGTGCGATCTTGATGCTCAGGGCGTCGGCCTTGCACCCCTGGCCGCAGCAGACATCGAGCAAGGCAGTACGCACCGCCGCGGACGATTTCGGGTTCGATGTCACCGCAGCAGCAGCACCAAGGCGTGCCTTTGATTCGGATGTGCCAATTTGCCATGGTTTCATTACCATCTCGGGGCGGGTTCACATAAACACTGAGAGGAACCGGGACGAGGATTGTTCCACGGCCCCATGAGCGGATTCATCGACACGTACTGCGAGCGGACGGCACCGGGGTTCTGGAGCGAGCCGCTCAACGCCCTCACCAACCTCGCCTTCATCGTCGCTGCCCTGATGGCGTTGCGGCTCTGGCGCAGGCAGCCCGACCTCGGCTGGCGAAACGCATGGGATCTGCTGCTGCTTGTCGCATTGCTTTTCGCCATCGGTGTCGGCAGTGCGGCTTGGCACACGTTCGCCACGCCGTGGGCGATGGCTGCAGATACGCTGCCGATTCTTCTCTTCATCAACGTCTACCTTCTTTCGTTTCTGGTACGGCTGGCGGGACTGCGCTGGCTGGGGACGTTCGCGTTCTTCGCACTCTTCCATCTCTTGAACCGCGCCGTGACTATAGCGTTCACGCGGGATTTTCTGAACGGATCGATCTTCTATGCACCCGCCGGGGCGACGCTTGCTCGCCATGGTAGCGGTGCTCGCCGCGCGTCATGACCCGGCGGCGCGAGAAGTCGGGACTGCCGCAGCCATCTTCACTGTGTCGATCGTCTTCCGCACGATCGACAAGATGCTTTGCGCCGCGTTTCCGATCGGCACCCACTTCCTGTGGCACGCGTGCAACGCAATCGTGCTCTATCTGCTGTTCGCAGCGTTGATCCGCGGCACCGCTTCGCAGTGTCGCGCGACCGTCCACACGTCGAGTCGTTCTTCCTGACCTTCTCTTTCTGACCGACCCGCAGCCGTCCGTCGGTCGCCTGGAACCGTTCATTCCTGGATCCGGGTCTTATACTCCATTCCCCGACAGCCGGGGAACCGGGGTCGCCGGAGAACTACCCGGATTGAACCTACATCTCCGAAGGTGACAGATGACGACGATCATCGGCACTCCCCGCAACGATCTCCTGCTCGGTACGCCTGCCGACGATCTCATCTTCGGCCTGTTTGGCGACGATGCGCTGGTGGGGCGAGCCGGCGCCGATCTTCTCGACGGCGGCTTGGGCGCTGACTACATGCGCGGTGGCGCTGGCAACGATACCTATCGGGTCGACTCCGTGGGCGACCGCGTTGTCGAGACCCTGGATCCGTTGTCGATGGTTCGGGTGTCGGCAGCAGCCAGCGGTGTTCAGTCCAACGACACCAGTTTCGATCCCGCCATTTCCGCGAACGGAAGATTCGTGGCTTTTGGGAGTCTTGCCTCCAATCTCGTGCCCGGCGAGACGAACGTGGTCCAGGACGTCTTCGTGAAAGATCTGCAGGCAGGCGCCGTCTTGCGCGCGTCGACGGACGTCAACGGCCTGCAGGGAAACAATACGAGCTATGGCCCGTCCATCACGGCGGACGGTCGCTACGTCGCGTTCCTCAGCACTGCCACCAACCTCGTGCCCGATGATCGCAATGTCGTCGCAGACGTGTTCGTAAAGGACCTGGCGACGGGGGGGATTGTCCGCGCCTCGGTCAGTGACCGCGGAGTCGAAGCGGACAACCGCAGTATCGACGCCGCGATTTCCGCCGACGGCCACTTCGTTGCCTTCACCAGTCTCGCATCGAATCTCGTCGCAGGGGACCGCAACGCTGCGACCGACATATTCGTGAAGGATCTGCACACCGGTGCCATCCTCGTCGCCTCGTCCGACAGCCGTGGCGTGTCCTCAATCGGCGGCAGTTCTGATGCGACCATTTCCGGTGACGGCGGCGTGGTCGCATTCAGCAGCAATGCGTTCGATCTCCTTCCGGGTTTCACCGGCGCGGTGACGGGTGTTCTCGTGAAGTACCTGGCGACGGGAGCCATCGGCTTGGCGTCCACCGCCGCGGACGGGCGGCAGGCGAACGACTCGAGCTTCGCGCCGTCGATCTCTGCAGATGGGCGCTTCGTCGCTTTTCAGAGCGCGGCCTCCAATCTCGTGCCAGGTGATCTCAACGCAGTCTCCGACATTTTCGTGAAGGATCTGCTGACAGGCGCCATCGTGCGCGCATCGACATCGGCCGACGGCTTCGAAGGCAACAACGCGAGCGACGCACCGCAAATCTCGCCTGACGGGAGTTACCTGGTCTTCCGCAGCGCCGCGTCGAATCTGGTCCTTGGCGACAACGGCGCCACGGCCGACATCTTTGTGAAGGATCTCGTCACCGGTGCAATCGCGCGCGTGTCCGAGGCGGTAACGGGGCTCAACCCGAACGACAACAGTTTCGGCGCTTCCATTTCTTCCGACGGCAGTATCGTTGCCTTCCTCAGCAGCGCGTCCAATCTCCTGCCAGGACTGCCCAACACCGTGCCCGATGTCTTCGCGGCGACCCCGTCCATCGTCACAGGCGGCGGGGCTGACTCGGTCGAGGCCGCCATCTCATACACGCTGCCGGTCAACGTAGAGAATCTCACCCTTCTTGGTACAGCCGACATCGACGGGATCGGGAACGGCTTGGCGAATGTGCTCGCCGGCAATGTTGGCGCCAATCACCTGTTTGGGGGGGCAGGAGATGACGCGCTCTTCGGTGCCCCGGGCAACGACCTCCTGGACGGCGGTGACGGAGCCGACCATGCGAGTTACATTGGACCGCGTGCCAACTACACCGTCCTCGGCGATGGAGTCCGGCTGGTGGTCGCGAGTGCGGAGGAAGGTGTAGATCGCCTCACCGCGATTGAGACGCTCGTCTTCTCGGACACGCTCGTGCCGGCGGCCGGCATGGACAGCGCGCGGGAATACATCGCCTCCTACCCGGATCTGATGAACGCCTTCGGCGCCAACGGTGCGGCCGGGTTGGATCACTTCGCTGCCAGCGGGTACGCGGAAGCGCGGAAGCTCACCTTCGACGGTCTGGACTACATCGCTTCCTATTCCGACTTGATCAGCGCCTTTGGCGCCAATGCCGATGCCGGGGCGAGCCACTACATTCAGTCGGGAAGATTCGAAGGTCGCCACAGTTCGTTCGATGGGCTTGATTACATCGCTTCCTACGGCGATTTGATCAGCGCGCTTGGGACCAATGCCGACGCCGGCGCCGTTCACTACATCCAGGCCGGGCTGAACGAAGGCCGCGCCGTCAGCTTCGACGGGCTACAGTACGTTGCGTCCTATGGCGATCTCATCAGCGCGTTCGGCGCCAATGCCGATGCCGGGGCGAACCACTTCGTCATCGCAGGCTATGCCGAACATCGCGCGCCGGACCTGTTCGACGCTGCGCAGTATCTGGCCAACTATGCGGACCTGCAGGCCGCCTTCGGCGCCGACACGGAGGCGGCAACGGCCCACTACATTACGTCCGGTTTTTTCGAGGGCCGGACGGATCACGCTTTGGTCTGACTGGTCGTGGAGTCGTTTTCCTGGCGAGTGGAGCGACGGTCTTTGTCCCGGTTGCCGTTGCGACGGCTCCCTCGAGCAAGATCTGCAGTGCCCGATCCGCTTGTTCCAGAAAGCGGCGGCGATCGTAGGCATGGAAGCGCGCCGACTTGAACAATGTCTCGGCGATGCCGACGACGCACACGCCAAGAGTTTCCAAGTCTGCTTCCTGGCGAAGCTCGCCCGCGAGCACGCCGTCCTCCAGAACCCTTCGCACGTGCTGCCGGCGGATCACAATGCCGCCTTCGAAACGTCGCTCCCATTGTTCGTCCCAACTCCACGAGTAGGCCAACAGCGCCCGCAACAACCGCTCCGTCGGCACCGCTTGATCCAGGAACAATCCGAACATCTTGAGCAGGCGCGCGTGCATCGTGCCACGCAGCGGCATGGCATTGGCCATGATCTCGTCCAGCGCAGCAATGTCGTCGTGCATGAGCGTCGCGAGCACATCCGCCTTGGACGGAAAGTGGACGAAGACATTACCAGTGGATAGCTCGGTTGCATGCGCGATCTTCTGCATCGTCGTCGCGTCATAGCCGTGCTCGGCAAACAGTTCTCTCGCTGCCTGCAGGATGCGCTCGCGGGTGGCTGCCTTCTGCTGCTTGCGCCGCGTATTCGGACCGATCTTGAAGCTGCGACGGATGACGGTCATGGTCGAGCGGTACGAGAATCACTTTGCTCAAGTTCTGCGAATTATGGATCAAGTATGGCGATCAGGAAAAACGCACGCAGGGGATTTTAGACCATCTCTTACAGAGGAAAACGCACGGCATGGACAAGCCATCTGCCCCGGACCACGGTCTGCGCCGACTGCCGGAAGGGAGCAGTCCGGGGCACAAAAGCTGCTATTTGACAGCGATGCCATTCGACCCCGAGAAGGCCGCGACCGCGGCTTCGACTTCTCCAGGTTCCCCAAGCGTTCTCGACATGCTCTGGAGCGCCAACTTCTTCTGTCCACTTGCTTACGCCGGGCTGGCGCTCTTTCTCGGCGTTCCCGACGAGGCAGCAGCACGCACACTGTGGGTCGCGGCATACCTGTGTGGTGCAGTTGCCGCAAGCGCTGCAGTCGTTGCGCAAACCTTGTGGCGCAACTGGGCGCCCGCCGACCTTCCGATGCACAGGGCACGTGCCCGCGCGGCGGACCTGCCGATTCTCAGGGTGCGCCTGGTTCAAGTGTGGGCGCTGGACTCCCTGGCCGGGATGCTTGGCCTCGTTCTGGCGCTGCTCGGGTTCCCGAGAGACGTTTGGATCTGGTTCATGCTGGCGTCCGCTGCGCTTCTCTTTCTGCACCACCCGACGCAACTTCACCTCGCTGAAACCGTTGGCTGACTCCGGCGCGCTGGTGATTGCGGCGCGTGCTATCAGGTCGTCACTACATTCGCGCTATCGAACTGCACGCGCGGTTCGATAGAATGCGCGGCGTTCAAGAACATCTCAAGCCGTGATTCACTTTCGAAACCTGACACTCGCGCGCGGCGCTCGCCGCCTCATCGAGGATGCCACCTGCCAGATCCATCCCGGCTGGCGGATCGGTCTCGTGGGCGCCAACGGCAGCGGCAAGTCCAGTCTTTTTGCGCTGCTACGCGGAGAATTGCACGCGGACATGGGAGAGTGCGAGATTCCGCCCTCATGGACGATCGCCTCCGTCGCGCAAGAAACTCCTGCCCTGCCGACGGCTGCGCTCGATTACGCCCTGGATGGCGACGTCGAACTGCGCGCGATCGAACGCGGGATCACCACCGCGGAGGTATCGCACGACGGGCATCGGGTCGCGGAGCTGCACGGCCGTTTGCATGAGATCGCTGGGTACGCCGCGCCCGCGCGCGCCGCTGCGCTGCTTTCAGGGCTCGGCTTTGCGGACGCCGATCTCACGCGGTCCGTCTCGGAATTCTCGGGCGGCTGGCGTATGCGCCTCAATCTCGCGCAGGCGCTGATGAGTCGCGCCGACCTGCTGCTGCTCGACGAACCGACGAATCACCTCGACCTTGATGCCGTTGTCTGGCTGGAACGATGGCTCGCAACCTATCGGGGCACGCTGCTTCTGGTATCGCACGATCGCGATTTCCTCGATGCATGCGTCACTCATGTCGCGCACATCCATGCTCGGCATCTCACGCTCTATACCGGAAACTATTCGTCATTCGAAACGCAGCGCGCGGCTCAGCTCGCGGCGCAACAGGCGATGCGTGAGAAGCAGCAGCGAGAGATCGAACATCTTGAAAGTTTCGTTGAGCGCTTTCGCGCCAAGGCCACAAAGGCGCGTCAAGCGCAAAGTCGCCTGAAGGCGCTCGACAGAATGGAGCGCATTGCGGCCGCCCACGTCGACGCGCCGTTCGATTTCGAGATAGCGTCGGGGACAAAAGCACCCGACCCGCTCTTCGTGATGGACGATGTGTCTGCCGGTTACCCGGAGCGCATGGTGCTGGCAGGCGTGAATCTGACGCTGCGTCCCGGTGCGCGGCTCGGCTTGCTTGGTCCCAACGGCGCAGGCAAGTCAACACTCGTCAAACTCCTCGCGGGCGAACTCGCTCCGCTCTCGGGCCGGTGTACGGCGGGCAACGGGCTTGCGATCGGCTATTTCGCGCAACACCAGCTCGAACAACTGCGACCCGATGAATCGCCGCTCGAGCACTTCGTGCGCCTGGAGCCGCGCACCCGCGAGCAGGAACTGCGCGACTATCTCGGCGGCTTCAATTTCGGCGGTGCCATGGCCGAGTCGCGAGTCGGAGCGTTTTCGGGTGGGGAGAAATCACGCCTCGCGCTCGCGCTGCTGGTGCGTCGCCGGCCCAATCTGCTCCTGCTCGACGAACCGACGAATCATCTCGACCTCGACATGCGCCACGCGCTGACAAAGGCGCTGGCGGAATACGAAGGCAGCCTCGTGCTGGTGTCGCACGACCGCGCGCTCCTGCGGACCGTGTGCGACGGCTTCCTACTGGTCGCGGACGGCAGCGCGATGGAGTTCGACGGAGACGTGGACGACTACCTTGCATGGCTGGACACAAGACGCGGGACGGCAGCAACGGCCGACATCGCCCAGCGCGCCGGGAAGGAGGCGCGGAAGGAGGCGCGCGGAGAGCGCCGCGGCGCTACGTGAAGCGAAGCTGTCGCAGCGCCGACCCTTGCTGAGGGAGGTGGAGAAACTGGAACGGGCAGATGGAGGAATGGCAAACCGAGAAGCGCGCGCTTGATGCGAGGCTCGCTGATTCCTCCCTCTACGCTGGTGATGCCGCCGCCGAACTGCGCAGCATCACCGCTCGGCTGGACGAACTGTCGCGATTGCTGGGCGACTGCGGAGGAGCGCTGGTTGGCGATTCACGCCGACCTCGAAACAATCGGTGAAATCTCCTGACTCAACCGACTAACGGGGCCGCTGCGAGTGCTCTACAAAGATTATGAGTAAAGGGGTCTCGATCGCGGAGACCGGGCTCGGTTACGCGATAGCGTGGGAAGGAGTGTGAAAAGTCTGTGTACACGGGTGGACGGGTTTCTGGAGCGGGAGGTCGATGGAGAGATTCTTCTGCTGGATACCGAATCCAATTTGATCCACCAACTCAACAGGACGGCGAGTTTCATCTGGCGACAGTACCGGGAAGGCGCTTCTCCCGAGCGAGATCGCGGAGGTACTTGCAAAAGATTTCGAGGTGGCGCAGGATCAAGCGAGAGCCGACGTGGAGCGGACGATGGGGCAGTTTGTGCAGCTCGGAATGAAAGGTAAAGCACGACTGCGGATGAGGAAGTAAGCTCAGGTTGGAGAAGAACCAAATGAAGAAAGAGCACAGCAGTTCACGGCGGGAATTCGTCAAGAAAGCAGCGTATGTGGCGCCGGCCATCCTGACGTTGCAGGCGGCACCCGCTTACGTCAAGGCAGGTTCCGTCAAGGACGCGGCCAAAGCCACCCGTCAAGCCGAAGCCCAATTATTCCGTCGCCGCCCGCCGTGGGGTTAGGCGGGGGTTTCTCTCGCCAGTGGCTGCGCTCTGGGAGGCGTCTGAGGGGGCGTCTCAGGTCGGGCGCCTTCGGGTGCTTAAGAAGGTCTTAGCAGTATTTCTCCTCCACTCTCCCTCTCGTTCTCGATCCTTGGTCAGCGCGTACGGGTCGGGTGTTCGGACCCGACGCTGCGTAGTCTCATTGCGACCAAGTTCGCGTCGATGGCTCGTGGCGAGGCTCGGGCCCCTCGGAACTGGACTATACGGTCGAGCGTGGGACTCCGAACGTTCCGCTCTCGTTCGGTCTGGTGGACCGAGCCTTGGTTGGTCAGACGCAGACGACCTGCTGTTTCTGCTGGAGAAGGACATTACGGTCGAATTGCAGAAGAGGCGATCCGACCTCTATTTCCTGCATTCCGCGGCGCTCGAATGGAACGGCAAAGCGTGCCTGCTCGCGGCGGACTCCGGCAGCGGCAAGTCGACCACGACTTGGGCGCTGCTCCATCATGGGTTCCGCTATCTGAGTGACGAATTGAGTCCGGTCGACCTGGATGCGTGCAGGTCTTTCCGTATCCCCACGCGCTCTGCCTGAAGCAGCCCGCCGCCCGACTATCCGCTCCCGGCAGAAACGATCGACCTGGGTCGGACCCTCCACGTGCCGGTCCGTTCGCTACCGAGCGAAACGATTGTGGAGCCGCTGCCGCTGGGAGCGGTATTCCTGGTGAAGTACCGTCCGGATCTCGCTGCACCCGAACTGCGCGCCATCGGCCCGGCGGAAGCCGGTGCCCGGCTCTACCTCACTGCGCTGAACGCCCTTTCACACCCCAATCGCGGGCTCGATGCGGTGGTCCGCATCGCGGAGCACGTGCCGTGCTTTGCGATCCATTCGGCGGACCTGCCGGCGACCTGCGCCCTGATTCGTTCGGCGCTACCCGCCTAAGGCCACGCTTGCCGGGCACTCCCAGTTTTCCAGCCAATCAAGTATTGGCCAAGACGACGTCGACCCAGTAATTCGATGCGTTCCAGGTGTTGGTCGGAAACGCGCTCGCCCCGTACGCATAGACGCCGTTTCCTCCTGACACGAGCGGACTCGCGGGTGCGTGCAGCGGTCCCACGTCGACGCCTTGAGTCGAGAAATAACCGACGTCCGCCGAATAGAATCCCGTCGGCGTGTGGTAGGAGGCGACGTAGGTCTGCCCTGCCTGCAACCGGCACCGGGGTGGCGAAGTCGACCTGCTGCCAGCCGCTCGCCGTTTCGTTGGTGAAAGTCGCGCTGGCGAGCTTGGTACCCGTCGACGTCCAGATGCTGCCGACGTGGGTGCCGGTGTCCTGAGAGCCCTTGTAGAACCGCAGCGACGTGATCGACGCGTTGACGTCCGACGTGAACTTGACGCCGAGCTCGACCGGGTTCGGATCGTTCACGTTGACGAGCGTCGGGACGGCGGTGGTGCCGAACAGACTCCAGGGTCCTGTCGCCGCCTGCACGTTGACCGTGACGCCAGCTGTCGGAGTCTGCGTGTTGAGGCTGTCGTCGGTCGCTCGCGACTTGATGACGGTCGATCCGGGCGTCGTCGGCCGCCACGAATAGGACCAGCTTCTCTCGACCGGAAGCCGGGTGCCAGCTCGTGCCGTTGTCGACCGAGACCTCGACGCCGCCGACCCGACCACCGCCGGTATCGGACGCGGTTCCGGTGATGGTCACGGTCTGGCCAACCGGGAAGGAAGTGCCCCCCGTCGGCGTCGCGATCGACGAGACGGGCGCGGCCGTATCGGTCGACGCCGTCGCCTGCACCAGTCCCGACTGGAGCGAGTCGGGCTGGATGCCCATATCGGCGAACAGGTTGACCGTCGCCTGCTGCATCCGCGGATCGACGGTCGAGCTTTCATTGATGTGATTGCTATCCAGTCCCCACGACCAGCGCGTCGTGCCTGCACCGAAGACAAGCGCACCGCTCGGGGCGCGGTATAGCGTCAGGTTGTGCGTGGCGGTTCCAGGTCCCGTGGTGTTGCCATAGTCGAGGAGATACTGCGAGACGCCGAGTGTCGTCGTGGAGAGCTTGATCGCACCCTGCGGGCGGAAGCCGTTGTCTCGATCTTCGTCCCACTCGTAGCCGAGGACGTTCGGGGTCAAGGTCGCGGTTTGCCCAGCGGCGAGGTTGGCGATACTGGTGTTGCGCCAGAAGCGCATCTTGCCGTCCGCCGCTGGCACCTCGATCGCATCCGTCCGATAGGAATCGACCTGGAATATCGTGCCGGATAACTGATTCTCCGGCCGCCCGCCGTCGCTCGGCGGACTGAATCGAGGGTCGCGCCATGTACCGGTCCACTGCGAGTTCGGATCGATCTTCGCGTTCGACCAAGTCTCCTTGTAGGTGACGAGCGTTCGGAAGGGCGTCCCGGAACCATCGATGCTGTTCTCCCACCGCGTCTTCCAGTAACTCTCGTTGCCGCTGAAGAAGGCGAGATCGACGCCGGCATCGCGTGCAGCTTCGACGTTCGCCCTTTGCTCGTTCGACCAGTACTCGTCGTGACCCACCGACAGGAACGCCTTGTGTTCGAGCAGTTCCTGACCTCTGCGGGCGGTATCGACATCCGTGGTGTAGCTCACGTTGTACCCGTTGGCTTCCATCCAGCGGATCATCGGGTACTCGGCATCCATCAGAGGCACGTTGACCGAGTTCGTCGCGCTGCCGAACGGCCGGTTGTAGCTCACCTTCTTCGCCTGGGTCGGCGAGGACGGGGTGCCGGTGTAGAAGTCCTCGCCGCCCCACAGGTTGTAGGCCTCCCACGTGCTGTCGGAAGTCTGGAACAGCGTGTCGGAGCGCCCGTCGTCGTCGCGGACCACGAAGTACATGTTGTTCTCGCCCAGGGTGCCGTCGTCGCGGACCGAGCTTCGCGATATACACGCCGGACACGGCATCGGTCGGGACCTGCCAGGACGCCGACACGCTCCAGTTGCCAGCGTCGGTGAGTCCGGTGGAGTGTCGTGAGCGGAGCCGGCTGCTGGGTTGCCGTGGTATTCGTTACCGTTGCAACCTTCCGCGCCCCGGCGCCCCCGTAATAGCCCATGCGATAGATGTCGATGTGATAGGACGACGCGACCGTATTGACCTTGAACGAGACGGTCTGCCCCTGATCGACGCTGATGTCGGTGGCGAAGCCTTCGATGGCGGACGTCGGGCCGTTGATCCCCCATTCGCTCTGCGGGATTCCCGACCTTCTGGTTTTCCGCGACGATCGGATTGGGGATCGCCTCGTTGAGACCGGTTACGGTGACGGTCACCGCTGCCGTGGAAACGCCCCCCTGACCGTCGGACACTTGGTAGCTGAACGTGTCCGTCGCCTGCTGACCTGCATTCAGAGACTGGAACGCCGCCGCCGGGGTTGTAGGTGACGGTGTTGTTCAGCGTTGATGGTCGCGCTGCCCTGCGTTCCGGTGAGGTTGAGAAGCGTGACCGTGAGCGGATTGCTCGTCCGGATCGGTGTCGTTCTGCAGGACGTTGATCGTCACCGGGCTGTCTTCGTTGGTCGTGGCCAAGTCCGCCACGGCGTTGGGTGGCTGATTGCCCGAGGCACCGACCGTCAGGCTGACCGTCGCGGTCGAGGTCGCGTTGCTGAGATCCTTGATCGTGTAGGTGAAGCTTGCGGGCCCGCTGTAGTCGGTTTCGGGGTGAACACCGCGTTTCCGGTCTCGTTGGCGATGGTGACGCTGCCGTTGACCGCTCCCTGCACTGAATTAACCGTGAGCGTCTCATCGCGGATGTTGTCGGTCTGATCCGCATCCGTGTCGTTGCCGAGCAGCGTCGAGAGCGGAATGTTCAAAGAACGGTATTGAAGGGCGTGGTAAAGCCGCTGTCGTTGTTCGCGACCGGCGGATCGTTCACCGGATTGACGGTGACGTTGACAGTGCCGGTTGCGGTGCCGCCCTTGCCGTCCGAGAGCGTATAGGTGAACGCGGCGGCGCCGTTGTAGTTCGCGGTCGGCGTGAAGACGACGTTGCCCGGCGTTGAGCGCGACGGCTGCCATTGGTGGCGCCGCCGACGCCGGTAATCGTCAACGGATCGTTCTCCGGATCGGTGTCGTTGGCCGTCAAGTCGGTCGGGCAACTGTCAAGGCCGTGTCTTCGTTGGTCGGTGCCGGATCGGGGTTCGCCACCGGGGGCTGGTTGACCGGCCCCGTCTGGAACACGACGTCGACCCAGTAGTTCGAGGCGGCGAAGGTCGAGTTCGGAAAAGCGCTCGTGCCGGTGTAGCGGTAGACGCCATTGCCGCCCGGAGGTGCCGGTGGCGAGGGCAGTCAGCGGGCCGTTGGTGTAGGCGGAGTTGAAGTAGTTTTCGTTGACCGAGTACTTGGCCTGCGGGGCGAAGTAGGACGCGACGTAAGTCGTCCCCGCGGTCACCGTAGACCGGGTTCGCGAAATTGACCTGCTGCCAGCCGCTCGCAGTTTCGTTGGTGAAGGTGGCGGTCCCCAGCAGTTGCGTACCCGTTGAGTTCCACAGATTGCCGACATGGGTGCCGAGGTTCTGCGGCCCCTTGTAGAAGCGGATGCCGGTGATCTGGCCGGCTTGGCTGGGCACGAACTTCACGCCGAGCTCAATGGGGGCAGCTGTCCGGGTCCGTGACGATCGCGGGTGTTGTCGAAGCGCTCCACAGTGAGAAGGTCCCGGAACCGCCGCCGCCCGAGCCGACGGTGACGTTCACGCCGGCCCCTGGAGTTTCCAGATTGAGGCTGTCGTCGGCCGCGCGGCTCTTGATGTTGAAGTTGCCGTCGACAGTCGGCGTCCAGCTGTAGGTCCAGTTCGACCGTCCATCCGCGCGCCGCCAGGTCGTGCCGCCATCCGTGGACACTTCGACGCCGCCGACGAGTCCCCCGACATCGGATGCCGTGCCAGTGATCGTGACGGCCGGCCCCGGCTGCAGGGTGCTGCCGCCGGTAGGCGAGGTGATCGTCGACGTTGGGCGTGTCGTATCGGTCGACGCGGTGACGGGTGTGAGCCCCGAGATGAGCGTGCGTCGGCTGGACGCCCATGTCGGCGAACAGATTCACCGTCGCCTGCCGGATGCGGTTGTCGGTGGGCGACGAACCGTCATGTACGCATCCAAGACCCCATGCCCATTGCGTGGTGCCCGGCGCCGAAGACGAGTGCGCCACTGCCGGCTCGGTACATCGTGAGGCTGTGGGTCGCCGGAGCCGTAGCCGTAGGTCGAGCCGTAGTCCTGCAGATAGCTGGCGCTCGGATCGGTCGTCGAAGAAAGCCGGATCAGCCCCGCGGGCCGCGAGCCGTTGTCGAGTTCCTCGTCCCACTCGTAGGAAAGGACGTCGGAGTCGAGGGTCGTGCTGGTCGTGCCGAGACCAGTGTTGCGCCAGAAGCGCAGATGGCCGTCTTCGGCCGGTACCGTGATTTTCCTTTCGGCAGCACCAGAGTCACTGCCGTCGTTGACCATGAAGATCTGGCCGGTCAGCGCATTCTCCGGGCGACCTGCGTCGGTCTCGAACCGTGGATCCCGCCATGTTCCGGTGGCCTGCGATGCTGGGATCGATCGATGGCGCTGGCGGTGGGTTTCCTTGTAGGAGACGAGCGTGCGTAAGGCGTTGAGGTGCCTGCGATGCTGTTTTCCCAGCGCGTCTTCCAGAACACCTCGTTCCCGCTGAGGAACGCCAGATTGACCCCGGCGTCCCGCGCCGCCTCGACGTTGGCCCGTTGCTGGCCCGACCAGTATTCGTCGTGACCGACGGAAAGAAAGGTCTTGTGCTCTCGAATCTCCGGCGCCGAGACGATCGCTGTCGATGCCGGAGAAGTAGGAGACGTCGTATCCGTTGGCCTCGAGAAAGCGGATCGTCGGGTACTCCGAATCGAACAGGAAATCTACTGGTTGGCCGGGCTGCGCTGCCGAAGCGGGTGTTGGATCGGTCGGTTGTAGCTGACCTTGTAGGCGCGCCCTGCCGGCGACCCGGAGTAGAGACTGTTGCCGCCCCAGCTGTTGTAAGCCTGCCAGGTCGTGTCCGACGGTCTGGAACAGAACGTCCGAGCTGCCGTTGTCGTCGCGGACGACGAACGGGATGTGGTTGGCGCCGGATGTCCCGTCAGTGCGCACCAGCTTGGCGATGTAGACCCCGGAGACGGCATCGGCAGGCACTGTCCAACTGTCGCGGAGACGTTCCAGTTGCCCGCATCGACGAGCCCGGTGGAAGAATCCGTCACCGGATTCGGCTGTGCTGGACCGGCAAAGTACGCGATCGGTCGCGACCTTGCGTGCGCCGTCGCCGTTGTAATACCCGAGCCGATAGATGTCGATCCGGTAGCTGCTGGCGGCCGTACTCGACCTTGAACTGGACGTCTTCGCCCGAGGTTGACGCTGAACTGGGCAGCGTACCCCTCGATGCTCGGAGTCGTAACTGGTGACGTCCCACTCGCTCTTCGGATTACCCGGCTTCTGGTTCTCGAGGACGATCTTGTTGGCCGAAGGGGTTCCGACCGTAAGCGAAACCGTCGCGGAATTGCTGCTCGCCTGTCCGTCGCTCGCGGTGTAAGTGAAGCTCGCGGCGCCGGTGTAACCCGTCGTCGGGGTGAAGACGATGTTCGTACCGTCGAAGTTGACCGTGCCGTTGGTGGCGCTGCCGACGTTGGCGACGGTGAGTGCGGACTGCAGGTTGTCGACATCCGTGTCGTTTGCAAGGAGCCGCGAGGCCGCGATCGTCAACGGCGTATTGAGAGGCGTGATCAAGTCGGTGCCGCTGTCGTTGTTCGCGACCGGCGGCTGGTTGGAGCCTCCACCGGGCGGCACCGTGATGTCGGAAAACTGCAGCAACTCGATGTTCTGTATCGTGTCCGTGCCGTCCGGGGCGCCGGTGCGCAGATCGGCGACGGTGAAGCTGCCACCGGTGCCAGCCACCACGTTGTAGTTGGCGCGCGGTCCCGAATAGATCGCGGTGTCGGTACCGAGCCCACCATCGAGGGTGTCGTTTCCGGCTCCGCCCTGGAGTGTGTCGGTGCCGTCGCCTCCACTGAGCGTGTTGTTCCCAGAATTGCCGCTGATGGCGTTGTTGAGGGCGTTGCCGGTGCCTGCGAGAGCGCTCGTTCCTGTCAGCAGGAGATTCTCGACGTTCGCCGCGAGCGTGTAGGTCACGCTGGCGCTTACCGTATCCGTGCCTTCGCCGGCATTCTCGGTGACGATGTCTCCCGTGTTGTCGGCGGTATAGGTGTCGTCGCCTGCACCGCCGATCATCGTGTCGGCGCCGGTGCCGCCGGAGAGCGCGTTATTGCCGGCGTTGCCGGTCAGGGTGTTGGCGAGGGTGTTGCCGGTGCCGCTGATGTTGCCGGTGCCGGTGAGCACCAGATTCTCGACGTTGCTGCCGAGCGTGTAGGCGATGCTTGCCCGGACGGTGTCGGTTCCACCGCCCGAAGACTCGGTCACCACGTCGGTCGTGCTGTCGACCACGTAGGTGTCGTTCCCCGCACCCCCAGTCATCGTATCGGCGCCGGTCCCGCCGTCGAGGACGTTGTTGCCGGCGTTACCCGTGAGAGTGTTCGCGAGATCGTTACCCGTGCCGTCGATGTTGCCGGTTCCGGTGAGCGTCAGTCGCTCGACGTTCGCGCCGAGCGTATAGCTCACGCTAGCCTGGACGGTATCCGTGGTGCCTGCACCTGCGGCTTCCGTGACGACGTCCGCTACGCTGTCCACCACATAAGTGTCATTGCCCAATCCGCCGATCAGCGTGTCGTCGCCCAGGCCGCCATTGAGCGTGTTGTTGCCCGAGTTGCCGGTGAGCGTGTTGTTGAGGGTGTTGCCCGTGCCGCTGATGTTGCCTGTGCCGGTGAGCAGCAGGTTCTCGACGTTCACGCCGAGCGTGTAGCGTCGACGCTCGCGTTTGACCGTGTCGGTTCCTCTGATCGACGAGCTCCGTCACCACATCGGTGGCAACGTTCACGACATAGGTGTCGTCGCCCAGACCGCCGCTCATGGTGTCGTTGCCGGTGCCGCCGTTCAGCGTGTTGTTGCCGGTGTTGCCGGTGAGCGTGTTGGCGAGCGAGTTGCCGGTGCCGTTGATATTGCCGAGGCCGGTGAGAACAAGGTTCTCGACGTTGCTGCCCAGCGTGAAGTTCACGCTCGCCTCAGACCGTGTCCGTGCCCCCGGTACTCGAAGACTCGGTCACGACGTCGCCCGTGTTGTCCACAAAATACGTGTCGTTCCCGCCCCGCCGGTCATCCGGTCGGCGCCGGCCCCGCCGTCGATCTGGTCGCCAAAGGCAGTGCCCGGTGATGGTGTTGGTACCTGAATTGCCTGTGATAAGAAGGCCATAGCCGACAGTCGCCTGCATTGACATTGTTAGCTGTCGTGCCGCTGATGGTGTCGACGACGGGGTTCGTTCCACTTCCGATCACCACGGTTCCGATCGCCACCTGCTCGACATTGGTGAGCGTACTGCCGAGCGTAAGCGTCTGCGCGGTCCCCGTGTTCGTGAAGACCAGCTCATCGACGCCAAGTCCACCATTGACCGTGTTGTCGCTGCCGCCTGTCATGGCGCCCGAGCTCGGAACCTGGATGAGATCGTCGTAGTCCGTGCCGGTCACGGGTAGTCCCGACGCCTTCGTGAAGACCTGCCCGGGGGGGTCGCCTGGGCCACCGGCTCCCTCCACCTCGAGCGTCGCGGGTCCGGTCGGCAGTCCACGGAGATTGCTTGGGCGGTTGATCGTTACGGTGGCCGCCGCCGACGCCGTGCCTCCCTTCCCGTCGGAGACGGTGTAGAAGAAGGAGGTCTCATAGGAAGAGAAATCCGCCAGCGCCCACTGAACACCCACGGGCGGGGTGAAGACCACCGCATTGCCGACGATCTTGACGCTCTGCGCTGGCGATCCCTTGACCCCCGTGATGCTCAGCCGGTCGCCGTCGAAATCGATGTCGTTGCCGAGCAGGCGCGCGAAGGGAATCGTCAGGGACTTGCCATCGACGGTCGACAGACCCTCGTCCGGCTGGGCGATGGGCGCGTTGTTGGATCCATCGAGAAAGACCTGGCGGTCCTTGAAATCGAGCCGCTTGACGTTACGAACGAGATCGTTGCCGTCGTTCTGGCCTGGCCGGGCTCGGGTATGCTTGACCCGAAACTGTGTGGAAGAAAGTCGGGTGATGTCGTATTCGAGAACGGAACCGCGGTACCGGGCAATATCGGCTCCCGATCCGCCATCCAGCACGTCGTCGCCATCGCCCCCGACGAAGATGTCGTCACTGGCTCCACCGACCAGCTCGTCATTGCCCTCACGGCCGTCGATCTCGTTCTTCCCCGGCCCGCCTACGATCCGGTCGGCCCGGGGCGAGCCGACCAACTCCTCGCGCGCCGCTCGCGTTTGCCGCTGGGCGTCCAGGGCCGCGCCTGGATCCCGTCGGCCTGGAGCGTCGTCGAGTCCGAATAGGCGGTTTCGAGGGAGGTTGCGATGCCCGGTCCGCCACCCACCGCGCTTTCGGCCTCGACCGGTGCCAAGGTTGGGCCCTCCGCAGGGAGGGCAGCGGTCTCGGCAGTACCCGTAATGAAGGCCCCCGACGCTGCACTGCTCTCATTTGCTAAGGTAGGGGGCGCGGTTGCCGTGTCTGTGTCTGTCACAGATGCGCCGAGGGCGCTGACAAGGCTGGAGGCAACCCCCTCGGTGGGCGCCGTTGAGGAATTCGACGTGGCGGTTCCACCGTCTTGTTGAACACCGCGCCTGTAGCCATAGTGAGGCAACCAGCTGCGGTTCCTATCGTGCGTCCGGGACGCCTCCGCGATCGTTGCGTCCAGACCGAGCAAAGCGCTTCGAGCGTCGAGGAACGTCCGAAGATCGACAGGGTCGCCAGTGGCTGCGACGTCCCTGGCATAGCGCGTGCGCTCCTCCAACAAGGCTGTGGACGTGTCTCCGGATGCGCCCTTTTTCGTCGGATACTTGTCTTTCATGCTGTGTCTCCCCTTCATCCCGCTTTGGCAGAGCCCGTATCGCAAACGGTACGGTGCGACGCACAACACATTATCCGCTCCCTCGGCTTACCCGGCCGAAGGCGTGCCGCCGCCCCGAAGGCGGCGCCAAGAGTCCTGCAAGGAGGGATTGAGACGCCGGGCGTGTGGACTCAACCAGCATCCGCCGGCAGCGGATGCCACACCCGGACGGTATAAGAGTGCCCGCAGTCGCCACGTCTTGAGCAATTACGATCTCCGTAAGTGTTCAAGTAAACCGCCGTAAGATCTCGGCGCAGAACGAAATCCAATCTCTTTTGATTCTGGTTTTATGGCGCCTCAATGACCCTTCGGTCGGGACGGCGACAACGAGCGAAACCTAACGATTTAACATGTTTGAGCGTAGACTATTTGCAAGCGGAGATCAATCTCCGTTCAGCGCGTGGTCGTTCAGCGATGGCGGGCTTCGTACACAGGGAGTTGGGTCATGCACAGCGAAGTATTCATAGATGGCATCAGCGAGATAACTGTCACCGGGCCGACCGTCCGCATTGACATGTTTTCGGCTTCGCCTTCGGAAAAGGATGCCGATGGCAACCCCAAGCCGGTGCACCGTCAGCGTGTCATTATGACAATCGAGGGTTTCATGAATGCCCGAGACCTGGTCGACCGGGTGGGCCGGGAACTCGTACAGGGTGGCGTCGTACGCCGTCTCGACGCATCTTCCGGAAAGGAGGGCGCGAAGCCAGTCGCCGGGTCTCCAAATTTTCCCGCGGGCCGATCCTGACGAGCGGGCCTTGCCGGCACCGCGCACGCATGCGCACCCCTTCCTCCGATACACGCCCCTTTCTTGCGTCCGTCGCTGTGCCGTTGCCATATCCGGCAGTTCTGCTGGCTCGCTGAATTGTTCTCCTTCCCATCCTGCAACTGCTGTATTGCATAACGCCGCGTGTCCACCCCCGTTTTGATCCAAGCATGCGCGTAGGTGCCGAAGAGACCGAGCGCCTGGACGCCAAGGTTATTCCGGGCCCAGGCGGGAAGCGAGTCGGAGACTCAGGCGAGGCGCTGGGCGCCGATGGCGCCGAAACCGAGGGCCACACGGCGCTGCGGTGTCTCGTGGCGGTCGCCGCGCATTTCGGCATTTCGACCTCTCGGGACAAGCTCGTTCTCGAACACGGACTCTCTAGCAGCGAGCCTTCCTCTACACAGTTGGTCTCGATCGCGCAGAAGCTTGGGCTGCGAGCGCGAAGGGAGCGGCTTTCCTTCGAGCGCATCGTCGCATTGGACCGCGCCTATCCGGTCATCGCCCGCCTCGACAATGAAAACAGCGTGGTCGTTGCCGGCATCCATCAGACCCCGGAAGGGGTGCGCGTGGCGATTTTCGATCCGCTCGCGAGCCAGTCGGGTGTGTTGATGCTCGAGGGTGAGCGATTTCAGGAGCGCTGGACGGGAGAAGTTATCTTCGTGCAGCGCGAGTACCGGCTGAGCGATCCGCACCAGCCCTTCGGATTGCGCTGGTTCGTCCCGGAACTGCTGCTTCAGGGACATGCGTTTCGCGATGTGGCGGTGGGCACCGTCGCTCTGTATATCGTCGCGCTCGCGGTGCCGATCTTCTTTCAACTCGTCATCGACAAGGTGGTCGCGCACGAGAGCACCTCGACGCTTTACGTTCTCACGGTGGGGGTGACGCTTGCTCTGCTGTTCGAGTCCGTTTTCGGTTTCGTCCGCCAGTATCTGCTTCTCTACGCCTCCAATAAGATCGATCTTCGCCTCGCGACTCGGACCTTCAGCCACCTGCTTGCGCTGCCGATCGATTACTTCGAGAGATGTTCCGCGGGCGTGGTGGTGCGCCACATGCAGCAGGCGGAGAAGATCCGGCAGTTCCTGACGGGACGGCTCTTCCTGACGCTGCTCGATGCCTGCGCGCTACTTGTCGTCGTGCCGGTGCTCCTTTTCTACAGCCCCCGGCTCACCGCGATCGTGTTCGTCTTTGCGGCAGCGATTGCGGCAATCGTGGCCTCCATGATCGGTCCGTTCCGGCGGCGACTGCTGGAGCTGTACAACGCTGAAGCCGAAAAGCAGGCGATGCTGGTCGAAGCCATTCACGGCATGCGGACGGTGAAGACGCTCGCCATCGAGCCGATTCAGCGCCGCAAGTGGGACGATCGGACTGCGGCCGCGATCCGCACGCACTTCCGGGTCGGGAAGATCGGTATTTCCGCGCAGGCGGCCACCGGTTTCCTCGAGAAGGCCATGGTCGTTGCGATCATCGCCTTCGGCGCTCAGTCCGTTTTCGATCATCAGCTCACGATCGGCGCGCTGATCGCTTTCCAGATGCTCTCGGGGCGCGTGATCACCCCACTCGTGCAGATCGTATCGCTGGTTCAGGAGTATCAGGAAACAGCGCTCTCCGTGCGCATGCTGGGGACGGTGATGAACCACCCGCCGGAGCAGCGGCGCACATCGGGTCTCACTCCGCGCTTGACCGGCAACCTCGAACTCGACCGTGTCAGCTTCCGCTATGCGCCCGGCGGCAATCCGGTGGTCGACAATGTGTCGCTGCGTATTCCCGCAGGTTCGCTCATCGGCATCGTCGGCAAGAGCGGGTCGGGCAAGACGACGCTGACGCGCCTCATGCAGGGCCTCTATCCCGTGCAACAGGGGGTCATCCGCTTCGACGGCGTCGACATTCGTGAGATCGATCTGCCTCACCTGCGTCGCAACATCGGCGCGGTCCTGCAGGACAGCTTTCTCTTCCGCGGCTCAATACGGGAGAACATCGCGGCCACCAAGCCGTGGGCCTCGATGGAGGAAGTCATCGCAGCCGCACAGATCGCAGGGGCGCACGAGTTCATCGAGCGTCTGCCGCAGGGCTTCGACACTACGATCGAGGAAAATGCTGAGAACTTCTCCGGTGGCCAGAAGCAGCGCCTCGCCATCGCACGCGCCTTGCTCACACAGCCGCGTTTCCTCCTCCTCGACGAGGCGACGAGTGCCCTCGATCCGGAGAGCGAGGCCATCTTTCTAACGCAGCTGGGCCGCATCCGCGCGGGCCGCACGGTCCTGATCGTCTCCCACCGCCTGACGACCCTCGTGCAGTGCGATCGGAATCGTCGTGCTCGATCAGGGGCGCATCGCCGACATTGGTCCGCATCAGGATCTGGTGCGGCGCTGCGAGATCTATCAGCGTCTGTGGAATCAGCAGACGAAGCATCTCTAACGCGACGCTGAAGCGCAGATGGCCAACGATCCCTTGAGCGCAGCTGACCACGGCGGCTTCCTGTCCGACGCGGAGGCGATCGAGAGGGAGCAGATGCCGTGGCAGGCGCGCACGACCCTTTACGTGCTGGTCGGGTTGCTGTTGACGGCGGCGACCTGGGCGTCGTTTGCCAAGGTCGATCGCATCGTGGTCGGCCGCGGCAAACTGATCACGACCACCCCGACCATCGTCGTGCAGCCGCTCGAGCCGTCAATGATCCGCACGATCGACGTGCAGGTCGGCCAAGTCGTGAAGAAGGGCACGCGGCTCGCCACCTTCGACCCGACCTTTGCAAGCTCCGATCTCTCGCAACTGACGGTGCGGCATGCGAGCCTCGACGCGCAGACGAGGCGGCTCGAGGCGGAACTCGCCGGCGCCAAGGCACCCGCCGGTACGCCGGCCAACTCCGAGGAGCTGCTGCAGTCGCGGATCTTCCAGGAGCGGCGGGCAAATCTCGAGTCGCGGCTAATTTCGCTCGAAGAGAACATCAAGCGCCTGAAGGCGGCGATCTCCGGCAACAAGCGCGAGGAGGCGGTGCTGCGCGAGCGGCTGCAGAAGACGCTCGAGATCCAGCGCATGCACGAATCGCTGCGCGAGGGTAACTACGTTCCCAAGCTCAAGGTCCTCGAAACACAGCGCGACCGTCTGCAGACCGAGCGCGATCTTGAGCAGCTGCTGAACACTTCAGGCCAGCTCGCGCGCGAGGTTGCCAAGCTGGAGGCGGATCGCGCGGCCTTCGGCCAGGACTGGCGCGAGAAGGTGATGGAGGAACTGGTGGTCGTGAAGCGCGACCGCGACGCCGCGGCCGACCAGCTCAAGAAGGCCGAGCGGAAGACCGAGCTGACCATCGTAACGGCACCTGCCGACGGGGTCGTGCAGGAGATCGCGAAGCGCTCGATCGGGTCGGTGCTGAAGGAAGCCGAACCGCTATTGACCCTGGTTCCGCTCGATGCGCCGCTTGAGGCCGAGGTGCAGATCGATGCCCGCTACATCAGCTATCTGCGTGCAGGCGATCCTGCCCGCATCAAGCTCGACGCGTTTCCGTTCCAGCAGTACGGCGTCATCAAGGGGCGGGTTCGCACCGTGAGCGAAGATTCGTTCGTCCGACCCCAGGGCGGAGCAGAAGAGCAGGACTCCGGCCGCGAAGCGTTCTACCTTGCCCGTGCCACGCTGGAGGACAAGAAACTCGAAGGCGTGCCTGCGGACATTCGATTCCTGCCCGGCATGACATTGACCGCCGAGGTGGTCTTCGGCGATCGCACGGTCATGTCCTATCTTCTCTATCCCGTTATCCGCACCCTCGACGAGGGGCTGCGCAGCCCCTAGCGTCCCCACGACAACTGTGCGGCCGCGCTGGCGGTGGCCGCACAGGGGTATGGATCCTGCTTTGAGCCGTTCGTCGGTTTTTCACGACACCCACGAGGCACGATGACTTCACGCATTCGCGGCGGGATACGCTGCGAAGCTTGGTCGGTCATCCCAACGCAGCTCAGAAAATTTTCGGGGTTCAATCGCCAGCGTATGTCACATCCCAACACCTTGCCCAGTACACGCGGCTTCACGCTCATCGAAGTCATGGTCGTGGTCGTCATCCTGGCCGTCCTCGCTGCCATCGTCGTGCCGAAGATCATGAGCCGCCCGGACGAGGCGCGTGTCGTAGCGGCCCGTGCGGACATCGCCGGGATTGTCCAGGCATTGAAGCTCTACCGGCTCGACAACTCGCTCTACCCGACCACGGAGCAGGGCCTACAGGCATTGGTGGCGGCGCCGACCAGTGCGCCGGTGCCAACCAACTGGAAGCGTGGCGGTTACCTCGACCGTGCCCCCAAGGATCCCTGGGGGCGGGATTACCAGTACCTGAACCCGGGGCTGCGCGGCGAGATCGATGTTTTCAGCCTGGCCGCCGATGGCCAATCGGGCGGCGACGGAGTCAACGTCGACATCTACAACTAGCGGCATGTCGCCTGGCCGTCATGGCAAGCCTCTACCCTCACCGTAGTGCAGCGTCGTCGCGTGGCTTCACGCTGATCGAAGTCCTGATCGTCCTGCTCCTTGTCGGCGTCTCCGTCGGCGTCGTTGCGGTCAACCTTCGCACGGATGACCGCGAGATGCTGCGCGAGGAAGCAGCGCGTCTCGCCGCGGGCCTGGAGCAGGCGCAGGACGAAGCGGTCCTGACCGGTGCGGCTCTCGCCTGGCGCGGCGCCGCCGAGGGTTATCAGTATCTGCGTCGCGGCGCCGACGGCAGCTGGGAGCCCCTCGACGACAGTCTCTTTCGATCCTGGCAGCTGCCGCCGGCGGTGCGGCTGGTCGCTGTCGAGGTCGCGGGAATGAAGGTCGTGGCCGGTGCCTTGGTTGTCCTGTCGCCATCTGCGCTGTCGGGGCCGGTGCGTGTGGTCCTCGCCGCCGGTAGCGAGCGCGCGGCTGTCGAGGTCGGTGCAAGCACGTACGTGTTCTTCGGCGATGGCATTTGAGCGCGGATTTACGCTGGTGGAAGTCCTCGTCGCGCTCGCGATCTTCGGGGTGGCGCTTACAGCGGCGGTGCATGCGTGCGCCGTGGCCACCGACACCGCACTCGACTTCCGCGAACGCCTGCTTGCCGGATGGGTTGCGGAAAACCGTCTTGCGGAGTACCAGCTCGGCCGGGTTGCACAACCCGGCGAAAACGCCGGCAGCGCAGTCCAGGGGGGGATCGCCTTCCGCTGGCAGGAGCGGGTCTCGGCCGCCGAAGCGCCCTACAACCGTCGCGTGGAAGTCGAGGTGCTGCGGGAGGACGCGGCGAGTCATGTCCTGGCACGAGTCGTCGGTTATGCGATGCGCACACCCTGACCGCGCTGCCGGTTTCACCCTCGTCGAGATGCTCATCGCGATCGCGATCTTCGGCATCATCGCGGCAGCCGGCTATCGCGTGCTCGACACTGTGCTCACGACGCGCCAGCGCGTGACGGACGAATATCGCCGCTGGCGCGATATTGCGCGCGCGATCGCCTGGATCGAGCGCGACTTCGAAGCGGCCGCGGCGCGACCCACACGCGGCCCATTGGATCAGAAGCTGCCGGCGCTGCTGGGACTCGAGGCCACTGCACAGCCAGATCAGCCACTGGTGAGTTTCACCCGAACAGGCGGCCTCGATGCTTCGGGTGTCGCGGCGCCGCCGCGGCGGATCGCCTATCGTGTGCGTGACGGTGTCATCGAGCGTCTGGCTTGGCCGGCACCGGATCAAACAGCGCGCAGTCAGCCGACCGTGGCGGTGGTGCTGAAGGGTGTGTCGGCCATGAGTCTGCGCTATCGCGATGGCGGCGGAAACTGGCGGGGGCGCTGGCCGGCTCTCGCGGAGACGGCGGCAGACGGCAGGACGCTGCACGCCGCCGCGACGGGTTCGGCTGACGCGGTGCTGCCGAGCGGGGTCGAAGTTTCCATCCAGCTTGCCGGCGGCGAGCGCATCCAGCGGCTCGTTCCGCTGCCGGCCGGAGGGCGCTCATGACGACGCGCTCGCGATCGGCAGGGTTTGCTGCGATCTCCGCGATCCTGATCGCCGCGACCGTCGCCAGCATCGGAGTCTTCCTCGCCTGGCAGGGCACGCTTGCCACGCGGCAGGTAGAGAACATCGCAGACGCGCGCCAGGCCCGGCAACTCGTCCAGGTGGCCGCGAAGGCCGCGACCCTTCTCATCGCGCAGGATGACCCCCGGGTAGACCATCGCGGCGAAGCCTGGGCAAGAGGGATCCCGGCCCTCGCTGTCGGCGGGGCCACGGTGACCGCTTCCATGACGGACGAGCAGGCGAAGTTCAATGTGAACAACCTCGCGGACCGCAACGGTCCGAGCGAAGTAGACCTCGCGGCGTTCAAGCGGCTGCTCGCGAAGCTCGGACTGCCGGAGACGCTGGCGGACGCCGTGCTCGACTGGGTCGACGGCGACGACGAGGTGACCGCTCCGGGCGGGGCCGAAGACGCCTACTACGCGGGTCGCGAGCCGCCGTACCGTACCGCCAACCGCGAGGTTGCAGAGGTCGGCGAACTGCTGCTGGTGAAAGGCTTCACCGCCGATCATCTGCGCCGCCTGGAACCGTACCTCACGGCGCTGCCCGGCCGGACCAGGGTCAACGTGAACTCGGCGAGCGCGGAAATGCTCGCCGCGCTGCTGCCGGAGGTGTCGCTTGCCACGGCGAAGGCGATCGTCGCGGCGCGCGACAAGGAACCGTATGGTTCGAGCATCGACTTCGCACGGCGGCTGCCGGCAACCGCAGCGCATGTCGCGGGCGAGTTGCTCGACGTGCGCAGCGATTACTTCATCGTGCGCGGAAGCGTGCGCGCTGGCCGGGTCAACAGCGGATACCACGCGCTGGTGGGGCGCGAGGGGCCGGCATTGCTGGCGATCACGCAGGACTTCGGTTGACGATGTCGTACGCCAGCGAACGCGCCGTGCTTCAACTGCATCTGCCCGAGGGTTGGCCTTCCGACGATGCGGTCGAACCGCAGTTTCACTACGCCCGTCGCTCTGGAAGCGACTGCGAAGCGGGCATCGCCCGGCTCTCTGACATCGCGCCCGCAAGCACCATCATCGCCGTGGTTCCGGCGGGCGCAGTGCACTTCGTGCGTGTGACCTTGCCCGATCTGCGTCCGGCGCGCCTCGCCAGGCTGTTGCCGCTGGCCGTCGAGGAGCATGTGGCGGCCGCGCCGGAAGATGTCCATGCCGTGCTGGTGGATCACGTGGCGGGCGGCGAGAGTCTGGTGATGGTGTGCGACAAGGCATGGTTGGCGGCTGCGCTCGATGCACTCGCAACACGGTCCCTGCGGCCCACAACCGTCATCACGGAGACCGAGCTTGCGGTGCGACTCGCGTCGCAGGAGGCGACGCGCAAGTGGATCGTAGTCCGTTCGGCTGCCGGCGGATTCGCGCGCCTCGACACGGACGAGATCATCGCGCTCGACCTCGGCGCGCACGACGCCGACGTGCCGCTTGCGCTGCGGCTTGCACGAGGCACGCACCGCCGCAGTGGCGAGGCGCCGGAAGATGTCATGGTGTTCAGTGCGCCGGACCGCGATCCCCCCGATCTGGATCTTTGGAGCCGTGTGTTGCAGCTTCCGGTGCGCAGCGGAGGAGATTGGCGGCCGGAACTGCTCGATCCCCGTGGACTGCACGCGACCGACCTGCTGCGCGGCTTCGCGCTTCGCGGCCGTACTGCGGTCGGACTTTCGCGTTCGGTCAAGCTGGCAGGGGTCACCGCCGCGGGGATTCTCGTTCTGCATACGCTCCTCACCGTCGGTCAGGGGTGGCGGCTCTCCGCGGAACGGAACACCCTGGCGACGCAGATGGAGAAGCAGTTCCGCGAGATCTTCCCGGATGCCCAAGTGGTGGTCGACGCGCCACTGCAGATGCAGCGCGGTCTTGCCAGGTTGCGGCGGGAGGCGGGTGCGCCGGACACGACGGATTTTGCCCCGCTGCTGGCAGCCGTGGCACCCGTGGTGGGGACAAGCGGTGTGCGGACTGAGGGACTCCGCTACGAACGCGGCGCACTGGAACTGAAGGTCACGCTGCCGGCGGGTGCGACGCAGGCCACGGTCGAGAAGCAGTTGCTGGTGCCTGGCTACCGGGTGCGCGTGGAGCGGTCCGCCGACCAGCCATCCGCCGATGCGCTGACCTTGTTCGTGCAGGCCGAAGGATGATGAGCGCGTCGCTCCCCTCCGCCTGGCAGGCACGGACCCCGCGAGAGCGCGCTGCGCTCGGGCTCGGCGCAGTCGCGATCACCGCGCTGCTGCTCTACGGTTTTGTCTGGGAGCCATGGCGCATTCAGCAGGCACGTCTGCGCGAATACCTTCCGCGCCTGCGCGCGCAGGCAACGCAGTTCACCGCCGATGCCACAGAGGCGCGGCGGCTGCGCGCGCAGGCGCGCATCGCACCCGCCGGCGAGCAGCCCCGCCAGACGATCGAGTCGGCCGCGGTCGAGGCCGGAATGCGCGGGCACCTCAAGTCGGTCACGGAAGTCACCGGCGGCCGCTTCCAGGTCGTGCTGGGCCCCGTCCCGTATGACGCATTCATCCGCTGGACCGGCGCGCTAGCGGCCAGCGCAGTCACCGTCGAATCCGTGCAACTGCGCGCCGGACCAACGCCGGGGACAGTCACGGTCGAATCGCTGGTGCTGAAAGCACGGGGAGCCGCGCAATGAATGCGCCGGCGTATCTGCGCAGTCCGCGGCTGCCGAGGGTCGGGGCCTGGCTCGTCGTCGTCGCGTTTGGCATCGTCGTCGCTTTCCACTGGTTGCGGGAGGCCGCGGCGACGCCACCGCCCTCGGCTATTGCGCCACCGCCCCCGGCGGTCGATCTCGAAGCAGCGGTCGCACAGGCTGCGGCAGTGCCCCTGTTCGGCGAAGCACCCGCGAGCGGCCCGAGCGCAGACAGCGCACCGCTGGAGTTCAAGCTGAAGGGCGTGCTGGCAGGCAACGGCGGTCCGGTGGTGGCGATCGTGAACAGCGGTGGCGAAGAGGACGAGCTTGTAATGCTCGGTGCCGAGCTTCGCCCTGGGGTAAGGCTGGAAGGCGTACATCCGACCCATATTGTCGTCAGTCGCGGCGGTGTTGCCCAGCGCGTCGAACTCGAGCCTGTCAGGAGCGACTCGTCGCGGGGGAAAGACAGCTCGCATGCGGGTGGCAAGCGGTCCACGCACATTCCTCCGCAACCCGCACAGGTCGAAGCTGGGGCCTCGACCGCAGGGACCGAGCCCGCGTCCGAACAGCCGCTCGCACCGCCCATGCCGCAGTCCAGCGCTGCGCCCGACCCCCTCATTCCCGCCGCGTGACCATGTACTGCACCAAGCCTGCTTCGCTTCGCACGAGATTCATCGCACTCGTGACGGCAATGAGTCTAGTCTTCGGCACGGTCGGTGTGACGCACGCCGCCGGTGATTCGGCGTCCGCACACTCCGCGGCAACGAACGACGACAAGTCGGTCACACTCAACTTCGTGAACGCCGATCTACAGGCGGTGATCAAGGCGGCCGCAGAGATCACCGGTCGCGACGTTCTGATCGATCCGCGCGTTACCGGCAGCGTGACCATCATCACGCCGAAGGCGGTGCCGCGCAGCCTCGTGTGGAACATCATGCTCTCTGCCATCCGCGCGCAGGGCTTCACGGCTGTGGACAGCGAATCCGGCGTTGCGCGCATCGTGCCCGAGGCGGATGCAAAGTTCTTCGGCGGTCCGGTGGGGCGCCAGCGTGGCGCCGGCGACAGGATCGTGACCGAGGTGTTCGTCCTCGAGAACGAGCGCGCACAGCAGATGGTGCCGGTGCTGCGTCCCTTGATGTCGCCGAACAACGTGGTCAACGCGGCGCCGGCCGCCAATGCGCTCATCATCACCGACTACGCCGAGAACCTGGAGCGCATCCGGCGGGTCATCGCCGAGGTGGACCGGCCAGTGGGCGGCGACATCATCGCCATTCAGCTGAAGCACGCCGCCGCGGCCGACTTCATGCAGATCGTTCAGCGCCTCGTGCCGGACGCGGCAACCACCGCGGCAGCGCAGGGCACGCCCTCACGCGTGGCGCTTGCGGTCGACCCGCGCACCAATTCCATCCTGGTGCGGGCGGACAACCCGACGCTGGCCTCACGCATCCGATCGCTTGCAGCGACGCTCGACTCGCCGTCGAGCCAACTCGGCAACATCCACGTGGTCTATTTGCGCAATGCCGACGCAACGCGTTTGGCGGACACGCTGCGCGCGCTGCTCTCCGGCATGCCGAGTCAGTCCGGTACGGCACAAAGCCAGACCAGCAGCCAGTTCGGACAGGCGCTGGGTGGGGCGCAGGCGCAGACGGCGGCGAACCAGACTGGAACGCAGCAGCAGCCACAGGCGGCGATGAGCGGGGTGGCGAACGGGCAGCTCGCGACCTTGCCGCCAATCTCGGGAGGCGGCACGCCCGGGGGAGTCACGATTCAGGCCTATCCCGAACAAAACTCGCTCGTCATTGTGGCACCCGATCCCGTCTACAACGCCCTGCGCTCGGTGATCGACAAGCTCGACGCGCGCCGTGCGCAGATCTATGTTGAAGCGCTGATTGTCGAAGTCGCTTCGACGAAGGCAGCAGAGTTCGGTATCCAGTGGCAGGACCTGAGCGGGCTCCAGCGCTCGGGCACGAATGTGGTCGGCGGCACCAACTTCACCAATGGACTCGGCCGCGGCATCAACGACGTCAGCCAGTCGCTGCCGGGGCTTGCCCAAGGCCTGAGCCTGGGCGTCGTGAGCGGTCCGCTGACCATCGCCGGCAAACAGATATTCGACCTGCACGTGCTTGCCCGTGCACTCGAAGCAGATTCCCAGGCCAACATCCTGTCGACCCCGAATCTGGTCACACTCGACAACGAGGAGGCGCGCATCATCGTCGGCCAGAACATTCCCATCACCACCGGCAGCTTCACGCTGACCGGTGCCGGGTCCGGTGTGACGAACCCGTTTCAGACCTTTACCCGCCAGGACATCGGCGTTGCGCTGCGCGTGCGTCCGCAGGTGGCAGAAGCGGGTGCGGTGAAGCTCGGCATCTATCAGGAGGTGTCGAGTATCCGCGACGAGAACAACGCCAACGGCATCATCCTCAACAAGCGCGCGCTCGAGTCCCAGGTGGTGGTGGACGACGGCCAGATCATCGTGCTCGGAGGGCTCATTTCCGACGACGTGAACTCGACCGTGCAGTCGGTGCCCGTGCTGGGCAGCATCCCGGTCGTGGGCTGGCTCTTCCGGTACACGACGCGGCAGCGCGACAAGACCAATCTGATGGTATTCCTGCGTCCGCTGGTGATTCGCGACTCCGCCGCCGCCGCCCACATCACCGGCGAGCGCTACGAGTACATTCGCGATATTCAGGGTGCCCAGCGCCTGCCGCCGAGCCCGCTGCTGCCGGAGATGCCGACGCCGCAACTGCCACCGCTGCCCGGGGACGGCGGCAGAGTCACCGCGCCGGTGCCGGCGCTCGTCGATCTGCGCGGAAGCGCCGCTTCCCCGCCGGCAGCAGAGTAAGTGCCGATGTCCGACGCACTCGGTTCAACGATGGGCGTGCTGCCCGGGCGGGCACAGAAAATGGAAGACAGCGCGGAAGTGTCTGGTGTTGCGTCCCAGCTCTCGCAAGGGACGGCGGAAGCTATTCCATCCGAGCCGCCTGAAATGGGTACACGTCAGGCTGCCGGGTACGAGGTAGACCCCGAGTTCGTGCGCCGGCTGCCGTATCACTTTGCCCGCGAGAACGGCGTCATCGCCGCGCGGGCACTGGACGGCGGTGCCGAGATCTGGGTTCGTGCGGAGGTCACGACGGCAACGCTCGGCGAGGTGCGGCGTGCGCTCGGGCGTCCGCTGCGGCCGATCGTCCTCGCTGCCGAGACATTCGCGGTGCGCTTGGCGCAAGCCTACACGCGCGACGAATCGGGCGCCGCCAGCCTCATCGGCGACATCGAGGGTGCAGGCGATCTCAAGAGCCTCGTCGACGGCCTGCCCGTCGTCACCGATCTTCTGGAGACCGAAGACGATGCGCCGGTCATCCGCTTCCTCAACACGCTGCTGACCCAAGCGCTGCGTGACCGGGCCTCGGACATTCACATCGAAGCTTTCGAGGGACGTTCGCTGGTTCGGTTTCGCATCGATGGCACGCTGCGCGAAGTGCTGGAGCCGCCACGGGCGCTGCACGCGGCGCTGGTGTCGCGCGTCAAAGTGATGGCGCAACTCGACATTGCCGAGAAACGCCTGCCGCAGGACGGCCGCATCACGCTGCGCATTGCCGGGCGGCCGGTCGACGTGCGCGTGTCGACGCTGCCAACCGGTCACGGCGAGCGCGTGGTGTTGCGTCTTCTCGACAAGCAGGCGGGCGTTCTCGACTTCACGGCGCTCGGCATGAGCGAGCAGACGCGCAATCGCATGGACGAACTCGTGCGGCAGGCGCACGGCATCGTGCTGGTGACCGGTCCCACCGGGTCAGGCAAGACGACCACGCTGTACGCGGCGCTGTCGCGGCTCGACGCGGACCGCCTCAACATCATGACGGTCGAGGATCCGATCGAGTACGACCTCGACGGCGTCGGCCAGACGCAGGTCAACGCTGGCATCGACATGACCTTCGCACGCGCGCTGCGTGCGATCCTGCGGCAGGATCCGGATGTTGTGATGATCGGCGAGATTCGCGACTTGGAGACCGCGCGCATTGCGGTGCAGGCGAGCCTGACCGGTCACCTCGTGCTGGCGACGCTGCACACCAACGATGCGGTAGGCGCGGTCACGCGACTGATCGACATGGGCATCGAGCCGTTCCTGCTTTCCTCGTCGCTGCTCGGCGTCATGGCGCAGCGGCTCGTGCGCCGCCTGTGTCCGCAATGCCGGCGTGCCGTGCCCCCGAACACCTTGCGGCGCGCAGAACGGCCGTGGGACCTGCACGGCGGCGTGCTGCACGAGGCGCCCGGTTGTCACGCCTGCAAGGGGACGGGATATCGCGGGCGCACCGGGATCTACGAGATGGTGATCGTCGATCGGGAGTGCGCGGAGCTCATTCGCAGCGGTGCCTCCGAGCAGCAACTGCGCGACCACAACGCCCGCCAGTACGGCGGCAACCTGCGTGCGGATGGCATGCGCTGGGTCGCAGCGGGCGAAACCACGCTCGACGAGGTGCTGCGGGTGACGCGCGCCAGCGTCGAGGACGAGAGCTAGGAGCACCGTGTCCGCGTTCAACTACGAAGCGCTCGCCGCAGACGGACGCGTCAAGCGCGGGGTGCTTGAATCCGACAGTGCGCGTCAGGCGCGTGTGCAACTGCGCGAGAAGGGGCTGATACCGCTGGCGGTGGAGGCGATTGCTGAAGGCACGGCGCAAAGCGTCGCTGGCTTAGGACGCCGCGCACTCGGCGCCGCGGCGCTCGCGCTCGTTACCCGGCAACTGGCGACTCTCCTGGGTGCCGGGCTCACGATCGAGCAGACGCTGAACGCACTGATCGAGCAATCTGAAACGCAGCGCGAACGGCAGCTTCTTGCGGCAGTGCGCGGCGACGTATTGGCCGGGCAACCACTCGGACGGGCGCTCGCCCGCCATCCGTCGACCTTCCCTGATCTGTATCGCACGCTCGTCGAGGCCGGCGAGCGGGCGGGCCGGCTGCCAGATGTCCTGCTGCGGCTGGCGGACTACACGGAGGACAGCGCTGCGCTGCGCGGCAAGGTACAGCTTGCTTTTGTTTATCCTGCGCTGGTCACGCTGGTTGCGATTGCGGTCGTGAGCGGCCTGCTCGTGTTCGTCGTGCCGCAGGTGGTGCGCGTCTTCGAAAACAGCCATCAGGCGCTGCCGCTCCTGACGCGTGTGCTCATCGCCGTGTCGTCGTTCGTGCGCAGCTTCGGTATCTATCTGCTGGGGGGACTTGCCGCCGCCGCCGTAGCGCTGCGTTCTGCGCTGCGCGTGCCGGCAGTGCGCTCGCGCTGGCACCGATTCGAGTTGCGATTGCCCGTGATCGGCGCACTGCATCGCAGCCTGAATTCGGCGCGACTCGCGAGCACGCTTGCCATCCTCGTCGCGAGCCGCGTGCCGCTCATCACCGCGCTGCGCGCAGGCGAAGGCACGGTGTCGAACCTGCCGATGCGATCAGCGCTTGCCGCGGCCGGCCAACGCGTGGAGCAGGGATCGACACTGGCACGCGCGCTCGGTGCGAGTCAGCTTTTTCCGCCGTTGATGGTGCACATGATCGCGAGTGGAGAAGCTAGCGGCCAGCTTGCAGAGATGCTGGAGCGCACCGCCACGCAGCAGGCGCGCGACCTGGAGCGCCGTGTCGGCGTGCTCATGTCGCTGCTCGAGCCGGTGCTCATTCTCGCGATGGGGGCCGTCGTGCTCGTCATCGTGCTCGCGATCCTGCAGCCGGTCTTCGAGCTCAACACCATCGTGCGCTAGTTTCTCGCGCCGTGATCGACGAGCATGTGCTCGCCGTACCACTGCGCCAAGTGTACAGGACTCTGCGCACCGGACAGCTTCTCCAGTGCGCGCTGATACGGCGCGGCTGCCCCGGTCGTGTAGAAGGTGCGGCGTCCGGCATGTCCCGCAGCGGCGAGCAAACCCTGCTGCTCCAGCACCCGATGCAGATGGCGCGCGATCGCCGGCGCCGGGTCGATGACGTTCACGTCGGCGCCCGCCATGCGCCGGATCGGCTCGAGCAGAAACGGGTAGTGCGTACATGCGAGCACGATCGTGTCCGCGCCAGCGTCCAGAATCGGTTGCATGTACTTGCGCAGCAGCACCGCGGTTTCTTCGCTGTTGATGTCCCCCGCCTCGACGCGGTCAGCAAGTCCGTCGCACACCTGGTTCACGAGCCTGACCCCGCTGGCGTAGCGCCCGGCAGTGGCTTGAAAGAGCCTGCCCTGGAAGGTCGCCGGCGTTGCCATGATGCCGACGACACCGCTTTTCGTGGTGAGGGCTGCCGGTTTTACTGCCGGTTCCATGCCGATCGACGGGAGGGCGGGAAAGGTCTCGCGCAGGTGCTTGAGTGCCGCCGCGGATGCGGTGTTGCACGCGACCACCACCGCCTTGCACCCGCGCTCGATCAGGAAACGGGTGATCGTGTCGCAGAAGTGACGAATCTGTTCCTGCGGCCGCGGGCCATAGGGCACGTGCGCCTGGTCGGCGAAGTAGAGCGTGTCCTCGTGCGGAAGCTGCCGCACGATCTCGCGCAGTACGGTGAGACCGCCGACACCGGAGTCGAAAATGCCAATCGGCTGGGAATGCGGCACGCTGCGGGGACTAGTGTGAACAGGTCCTAGGACTTCCTGGTCTGGGTGCGCCGGTAAAGCCGGAATCGTTCCTTGGTGTCGCCCGGCCGCGCGCCTTCCCAGATTTTCTTCCAGCCGTTGCCGACAGCGGGCTGCTGCTGGGTGGTGCCCTGCGTGAGCAGCAGCTCGCATTCCCGCTTCGGCTGCGGCAGTTCCTCGCGGTAGGTGACGATGCCGGCGTAGTACTCGAGCATCGCCCGCTGCGAGTCGCCGACACCGATACTCGATATGCAGTGGCTGCTCGCCGGCAGGGACTCCTTCAGTTCCTGCACCATGCTCTTGTAGCCCTTCCCGGCGTCCACATATGGCAGCCACAGGGTCGACGCGAGTATCCACATGAGGGTGATGCCGCCGCCCCAGTTGACGAGCGCCCGGCGCGTCGTCGGCATCGTCCGCGCTACCAGCGCCGCCCACAGGAATGTGCACGCGGCCGCGATGATAAAGGGCAGCCCGTGGAAACGTCCGCTGAAGCCCGGCTGAAACGCCGCGAGCTGGCGCGCGATGCCGGACGGCCAGCCGGTCAGCAGCGCCAGCCAGGCGATCCAGAGCAGGATCGCAATGAGGCCGAAGGTCATGATGCCGAACCAGTCCAGCGCGCTGATCGCGCCGCGCCTGAGGCTGTCCAGTGACGCCACCGCGAGCAGGGTGAGCGGGAGGAGCAGAGGCAGCGCGTACACGTCGTTCGCCTTCGACGCCAGGCCGAGCAGCGCGAGCATCGCGATGAGCGCGACCAGTGGCAGCTGCAGTTCGGGCCGGCCGAGACCGCGGCGGCCGTGCCAGAGCGTCCACAGCGCCAGCGGTAACACCGGCCACGCAAACCAGGGCAGCAGCACCAGGTATTCACGCCAGACGAGCGCGGGCCGATAGGGTCCGCTCAAGAAAAGTGCGCCAACGGCGTCCTCGGCGAGCCACTGGTGGAATAGCGCAGGCGACTCACGGAAGAGGGCGACGGGCCAGATGGCGAGCCAAGGCGCGGCAGCGAGACAGGCAAGGCCGAGCGCCGCCAGCAGTCGCGATTGTCGCCAGTGCCGATTCACCATTGCCAGGACCAGCGCGGTCACCAGCAGGACGACGGGCGCGAAGAGGCCACGGGCGAGGAATGCGATGCCGATCCCGGTGCCGAAGGCGGCACCGCCGAGGAGCGGTCTGCGCGGTGCCGCCGCGAGCCCGTAGAGCGCGACAGCGATGCCGGTGAGCAGCGGCCCGTCCGGAATCAGCTGGTGCGCCCGCACGAGCCAGCCAACGCAGCCGAGCAGCCCGATCGCCGCGATGCCGGCGTATGCGCGTCCGTACAGTTCGCGCGCCGTGAGCGCGGTGAACGACAACGTGAGCGCCAGGAAGACACCGCTCGCCAGGCGGGCGGCGTCGTGCGCCGGGAGCAGCCGTGCGAAGAGCTTGACGAAGCCGGCAGCGACCCAGTGCACCAGCGGCGGAGTATCGAGCGCGACTTCGCCGGCAAGCTCCGGCACGACCCAGGTGCCGTGGCCTCTGACCAGATTGTTGACGATACCGACGGTGGCAGCTTCGTCCGGCTTCCACGGCTCGTGGCCCACCAGCCCTGGCAGGATCCAGGCGATGGCGAGCAGGACCGCGGTCGTCGTGGCCGAAATCCGAATGTGGAAACGACGCCTGACGGGCGTCGAACCGGCAGATGGATCGGTGCGTGACAGAGCGGTGCTCACGCGAGGCGCTGATGTCCCTCGTCTAGACCAGCGGGCGCTGATAGAGACGTTCGAGGATCCGCAGCGGGGAGTGCTCCGGATGACGCATGGCCGCAACCGGCAGGTGGAAGGTCTGCTCCAGCAGATGCTGGCCGCCGAGCGCGGCGTGCATCACGCGGTCGGTATAGACGATCCATGTGGTGCCGGGCGGAAACGCGATGGCGGTCTTCGGCGCGGCTTTCTGATACGCCGTGTCGGCTTTGCCGCGGTCGTGCAGCTGCAGCATGACGTGATCGTAGGGCGTGCGGCGGCCGCGGGTTACCCGCAGATGTTCGAGCAGGGCACCCGAGAGCGCACTCGGCACGCCGATGCGATCGATGAACTTCGGTGCGAACGTCTCGAACGGCTCGCCCACCTCCCAACGGCGGGGCTCGCCCTCGGGGTTGACGTTGCTGAAGATGCGCAGGATCCGCCGTCCCTGATTGGGCGACGACGAGAACGCATCGACATGTAGCCGGGTGTCGTCTTTCTTGTAGGAACTCGGGCGACCCTCGACACGGACCGGACGAAAGCTGGTGCGCGCGATGTCGAGATCAGTCGCGTAACCGGGAAGCATGTTCTTGATGAGCTGCGTGGTGCTCTGCGCATACCTGCGCATCATCGCGTGCAGCGTCTCGCGCGCCGGTCCTGCGAGCGCGCTGCCGTGCAGACTGTCGTTGCGGATGTCGAACACGACGTTCTTCGACTTGCCGTCCGAGGTGGCCGGTGAAAGCAGCGGTGCTTCATCTGCCGAAAACTGGAACGGCAGGTGAGGAAAGTACAGAATCTCGCCGCGTTCGAGGGCCTCGACCGTATCAGCACCCGCTTCGTCTGGCGCCACGCGGTCCCAGCGGTCGGTGCGCAACACCTTGAGGGCCTCGGGCTGTGCGCTCGCGTCCATGTTCATTGCTCCAGTCAAACCCATCTCGATCGATCCGAGCCGTCTGAAAACAAAAAGGCAGCTTCACGCTGCCTTTGCTCATGCGGCACGGGGCAGGCAGCCTCTGTCGAGGCTGCCTGCCCAGGCTGCTCAAGCAGCGGGTTTCGCCGCCCCCCGGGCATAGCGTTGCCGGAATTTCTCGACGCGCCCGGCCGTGTCCATGATCTTCTGCTTGCCGGTGTAGAAGGGGTGGCAAGCCGAACACACTTCCACGTGCAGCGGGCGCCCGATGGTCGAGCGCGTCTTGAACGTGCTGCCGCAACTGCAGGTGACAGTAATCTCTTCGTACTTCGGGTGAATTTTCTCTTTCATCGCATGCTCCTGCTTACACCGGTCCGGGTCAAGATATAAGTCCCGGCGCCGCGAAAGGCGGAAGATTATCCGGAAAAACCGCCCTTGATGCAAGACATGTCTCAGGCCTTCGCTGGCTTGAGCGTTTCCATGCGGCGCATCAGCGCGTCGGTGTACTCCAGCGTCGACGCAGTGCCGCCGAGATCGCGGGTACGCACATTGTCGTCCTGGATGACGCGATCGATGGCATCGCGGAGGATCTGGGCCTTCCCGGATTCGCCGACGTAGTCGAGCATCATCGCCGCCGCCAGCAGCAGCGCGGTGGGGTTGGCGACTCCCTTGCCCGCAATGTCCGGGAGCCGAGCCGTGCACCGCCTCGAAGATGGCTGCTTCGGTGCCGATGTTGCCGCCGGGGGCGAGCCCCAGCCCGCCAACGAGTCCGGCGATCAGGTCGGAGAGAATGTCACCGAACAGGTTCGTGGTGAGAATCACGTCGAACTTGGTCGGGTCGAGAACGAGTTGCATGGCGCAGGCGTCGATGATGCGGTCGTCGAGCGTGATGCGGCCCTCGTACTTCTTGAAGCACTCGCGCACCTCTTCCACGAAGAGGCCGGTAAGCGCCTTCAGGATGTTCGCCTTGTGCACGCAGGTCACGTTCTTGCGGCCGTTCTTCACCGCATGGTCGAACGCGAACTCAGCGACCCGGCGGCAGCCTTCACGCGTGTTAACGCCGGAGCCGATCGCCACCGCATGCGGATCGCCCTTGATCGGGATGAAGTGCTCGAAGCCGACGTAGAAGCCTTCCGTGTTCTCGCGCACGAGCACGATGTCGATATCCTCGTAACGGCCACCGGGGACGATGGTGCGCACCGGACGCAGGTTGGCGTAGAGCTCGAACTCCTCGCGCAGCCGCACGTTGACCGACCGGTAGCCGCCGCCGACGGGAGTGGTCAGCGGGCCCTTCAAGGCGAGCCGCGTGCGATGGATGCTTTCCATCGTTTCTTTCGGCAGGGGATCGCCCTGGCTCGCGACCGCCGCCATGCCGCCCGTCGCTTCTTCCCACTCGAACGGGGCGTCGAGCGCTTTGAGCACGCGCACGGTGGCATGCATGATCTCCGGCCCGATGCCGTCACCGGCGATGAGGGTGGCGGGTATCTTCCTGGCGGTTTGGTTCGGCATTCTTTATTCTCTCCACAAAAGTGATTGCGGGATGCGCGCGCCGCGGTCGCCGCAGGCCCGGTGCGGGCGCGGCCGGCCGACCTCGAGGCCCGATCCTACCCTCTGCGCATCGAATCGAAAAAGTCCGCGTTGCCCTTCGTTGCCTTGATCTTGTCGAGCAGAAACTCCATCGCCTCGAGGTCGTCCATCGGATAGAGCAGCTTCCGCAGCACCCAGATCTTCTGCAGGATTTCCTGCTTGATCAGCAGCTCTTCGCGTCGCGTGCCGGAACGGTTGACGTTGATCGACGGATAGATACGCTTCTCCGCCATGCGTCGGTCGAGGTGGATCTCCATGTTGCCGGTGCCCTTGAATTCCTCGTAGATGACGTCATCCATGCGCGAACCGGTGTCGATGAGCGCGGTGGCCAGGATCGTGAGCGACCCGCCTTCCTCGATGTTGCGCGCTGCGCCGAAGAAGCGCTTCGGTCGCTGCAGCGCGTTCGAGTCCACGCCGCCGGTGAGCACCTTGCCGGAAGCGGGCACGACGGTGTTGTAGGCGCGCGCCAGACGCGTGATCGAATCGAGCAGGATCACCACGTCCTTCTTGTGCTCGACCAGGCGTTTCGCCTTCTCGATCACCATCTCGGCGACCTGCACGTGGCGCGTGGCGGGTTCGTCGAAGGTCGACGCCACCACCTCGCCCTTCACCGTGCGCGTCATCTCCGTCACTTCCTCGGGCCGCTCGTCGATGAGCAGCACGATGAGGATGACATCCGGATGATTCGCGGTGATGCTGTGGGCGATGTGCTGCATGAGCACCGTCTTGCCCGCCTTCGGCGGCGACACGATGAGTCCGCGCTGACCCTTGCCGATCGGCGCGATGATGTCGATGATGCGGCCGGTGATGTTCTCCTCGGCCTTGATGTCGCGCTCAAGCAGGAGCGGCTGCGTCGGGTGCAGCGGCGTCAGGTTCTCGAACAGGATCTTGTGCTTCGAGTTCTCCGGCGGCTCGTGGTTGACCTTGTCCACCTTCACCAGCGCGAAGTAGCGCTCGCCGTCCTTCGGCGTGCGGATTTCGCCCTCGACCGAGTCGCCGGTGTGCAGATTGAAACGGCGGATCTGCGACGGGCTGACGTAGATATCGTCCGGTCCCGCCAGATACGACGTATCGGGCGAGCGCAGGAAGCCGAAGCCGTCCGGCAGCACCTCGAGCGTGCCTTCGCCGTAGATGCTTTCGCCGCGTTTTGCCTGATTCTTGAGCAGGGCGAAGATCAGATCCTGCTTGCGCAGACGATTTGCGCCTTCGATTTCGTTGGCGATAGCCATCTCCACGAGCTCGGTGACGTGGAGATTCTTAAGATCGGACAGATGCATGAGGAGGGCGCGCGCGTGGCGAGAGGGGAAAAAAACAACCAGGAGTCGGGGGTAATTCAGCGAGGCGTCCGCTACTGACCTGGGACTGGCTTCGCCACCGCGAACACGGTGGCGTCGGAGAACAGCAGTGATCTAACCTAAAGAGTTCAGAGGTTGCTGTCAATGAAGGCGGAAAGCTGCGACTTCGACAGCGCACCCACCTTGGTTGCTTCGACGTTGCCGTTCTTGAACAACATCAGCGTCGGAATCCCGCGTATGCCGAAGCGCGGCGGCGTGGCCTGGTTCTCGTCGATGTTGAGCTTCGCCAC
>CAVRDD010000043.1:0-36872 GCA_963719715.1 uncultured beta proteobacterium | reverse complement strand
GCGCGCGTTGAATTTTGACCCCCCGTGTGCGATGAATTTTGACCCCGGGGGTGTAGTCGTTCGTCATTGAACGACTGTGGATAAGTGTAGCCGATAGGGGTGCGGTGAGAGTAGTCCAGAAGCGATTTTCACTGCACGGGTGTCGGTCAGAAGGGTTCCGGTTCGACCTCCTTCGGCGCGATCGTGGCGTCTGCCTCCTGGGCGCGCTTGCTTTGTTCGCGTGCCTTAACCCTTGCTTTCGCCGTCTGGCTGCTCTGCCGGAAGCGGAACGACTCGTTGCCCGTCTCGACGATGTGGCAGTGGTGCGTCAGACGATCGAGCAGCGCCGTCGTCAACTTGGCGTCGCCAAAGACCGCCGGCCACTCAGCGAAGGTAAGGTTTGTCGTGATGATCACGCTGGTGCGCTCATAGAGCTTCGAGAGCAGGTGGAACAGCAACGCCCCGCCGGCTTGGCTGAACGGCAGATAGCCCAGTTCGTCGAGGACGACCAAGTCGACGTGCATCAGACTGTAGGCGAGCCGACCCTGTCTGCCGGCCGCCTTCTCCAACTCCAGGCTATTGACCAGATCGACGGTCGAGAAGAAGCGCACCCGCTTGCCGTGCTGAGTGATCGCCTTGACGCCAAGCGCGGTCGCTAGATGCGTCTTGCCGGTCCCGGTGCCGCCGATGAAGACGACGTTGGCCGCCGCATCGGTGAACTCAGCCGTGGCCAGCTGCCCGATCAGTTTCTCGTCGACTCGCGATTTGCCGAAGTCGAAACCGGCCAGGTCCCGATGCACCGGGAACTTGGCCGCGCCCATCTGGTAACGAATCGAGCGCACGTGTCGGTCGGTGACCTCAGCGTCGAGCAGGCACTGGACCAGCCAGCCGGCACTCTGAATGCCGGAACCGGGCTCGGATAGCAGTTCCTCGTAACGCTGCGCCATGCCGTGCAGACGCAGCGACTTGAGTTCGGCAACGACCTCACGCATGGTCCACCTCCACATGCAGGCGGTCGTAGCGGCCGGCATCAGCGCGCGGCGCCTCCTCGATCGTCAGGGCGGTCTCGACGGTATCTGGCGGTGGTGCTTCCTTGAGCCGAGACAGTATGTTCTTGATGTGTTCGGCACTGGTGTTGCCGGATTCGACGATCAGTTCTGCCGCCACCAGGACGCTCTCCAGGCAGTGCTTCGGGATACACGCCAGGATGTCCGCCATCAGGCGATCGCCACCGGGGCGCCTGAGCACGCTCGCCCGCAGGCGTAGCAGGGCTTCCGGCATGCCGTCGAACGGCGCACCGTTCCTCAAGGCCCCGGGCTTACGCTCGACCAGCGGAATGTAGTGCTGCCAGTCGTAGCGGACCTCGCCACGCTCGAAGCTGCGCTCATGGACCGCAACGACGCCGTTCTCGTCATGCGCTTCGACCCGGTCCGGATAAAGGCGCACGCTTAGCTTCTGATTGGCAAAGGCGCACGGCACCGAGTACTTGTTACGTTCGATGCTGACGAGGCAGGTACTCGAGACGCTGACGATCGTCTCCACGTAACCGTCGAAGCTCGCCACCATCGGCATCAGGGTGTCGCGCTCCATGGTCAGGGCATCGGCGACGCTCAAATGCTCGACCTCGGGGTACGGCAGTTCCGACCACAGTGCCTGGCAGCGCGATTCGAGCCAGACGTTGAGTTCTGCGAAGCTGCCGAAGCGCAAATTGGCGGCGTCTTGCCAGATCCGCCGCCGACTGTCCTGCACGTTCTTCTCGACGACGCCTTTCTCCCAGCCGGAGGCAACGTTGCAGAAGTCGGCATCGAACAGGTAATGAGAGGCCATAGCGGCAAAGCGCGTGTTGACGATCCGCCGCTTACCGACGCCGACCTTGTCCACCGCGGTCTTCATGTTGTCGTAGATGCCGCGCTTCGGTATACCCCCGAAGACCCGGAACGCCCGCGTGTGGGCGTCAAAGAGCATCTCGTGGCTTTGTGTCGGATAGGCCGTGAGCAGAAAGGCACGGCTGGCGCAGAGCTTGGTGTGAGCGACCAGCAGCTTGCGGTGAAAGCCGCCGATGACCAACGACTCCTCGCTCCAGTCGAACTGGAAAGCTTCGCCGAATTCAAACTTCAGCGGGATGTACGCCGCCTGCGGCGCCTTGGCACCGTCCCGCCGCCAGCGCCGGACGTACTCGCTGACCCGAGCGTAGCTGCCGGTGAAACCCAGCGCTCGCAACTGCCCGAACAACGCCAGCGCCGTGCGTCGGTCTCGCTTCGCTCGCCTCGCGTCGGCTTCGAGCCATTGCTTCAGGCGATCCTCATACGGCGTCAGGATCGTCGTCTCGCGCCCCTTCCGCTCGTACCTCGGCTCAACCCCTTCGCCCGCCCTGAGCCAGTATCGAACGGTGTTCCTCGCCAACCCGGTGCGGCGGCAGATCTCCTTGATCGACAACCCACCCCGATAATGCAACCGCCGAATCTTGCCCATCATGTTCATGGTGATCATCTCCTTTTTCCCGCTCAAATTTCGAGCAGGCAGGTTAATCACCGGGGTCAATTTTCAGCGCGCACAACCCTCGAAAAGGGGTCAATTTTCAATGCGCAGCAACATTCCTTGAGCAAGTACGCGGTGTTCAGACGCTTGTTGGCCGCCAGCAACACCTTGAGCGACTTCCTGCCTTCCAGGCTGAGGTTCTCCCGACGCGAGAGCAGCGTGTACTTCTGGCCCTTGATGAAGCGCCGATCGCGCCCCGAAAGGCGCGCGTACTCGGCCTTGCGCACCTTGTCCAGCGCTTCGCCGAGGTGGCGCATGATGTGGAACTTGTCGAACAGGATCGCCGCCTGCGGCGCACGTGCCGCGGTGACGTTGCGAAACGGTTTCCACATGTCCATCACCGCCAGGCCAATGCCGCGGGTCTTGTTCGGGCCCAGCCAGTCGTAGAACAGCGCCATGCTCGCCTCGGAGCGGTCCTCGCCCCCGAACCAGATCGGCCGCCCTCGAATCAGATCGCTCACCACGATGCGGTAGGTGTGGCCCTTGCGGATCGAGATCTCGTCGATACCGATCGCCTTGGGTCCGGGCGTGCCCGCACGCGCCAATTGCGCCCGCATGTACTGCATCTCCAGGGTCTTGACCGTCTCCCAGTGAAGCCCCAGTTCCTGGGCAATGTCCTTGATCGTGGCCTGCCGGCAGCGCCGCCCCACGTAGTAGGCAAAGCGCTTGGTGTACGAGGGGTTGTCCGCCAGGAACTCCAGCCGCTCGCGCTTCACGTGCCCGCAGCGCTTGCACGCAACACGACGCACCTCGAGTTCCAGCAGGATGCGTGCGTCGCCACTGGACAGATCGCGAACCCGGCGCGTGCGTCGGTCGTACCAGCCCCAATGCACTTGTCCGCAGCAGCCGCAGAGCGTTTTTTTGAGCGCCGTTTGAGGGTGATGACGCGCGTTTTCGGATCACCGAACACACCGCGCACCGTGGGGAGCGGACGAAATCCCGGGAAGGCGTATGCATCCCACAACCGCCGCTTTCGCTTCGCTGACTTGGCCATCGAAACATGATGCCAAATCCAAGCATTACGCGGAACGCCGAAAACCCAGTATCCATACGGCTTTCAGCCTTGTTGACCCCCCAAAATCACCCACACGATTCCGTGAAGACCCTGTTTTTTTTAGACCGCAGGATTCGACTACCGCCCGCAGTGCTTTCTGAACGCCGCCGCGATCGAGCGGTGTCTTGGCGGTACGCGCTCCCGGTAAGCCGCCGTGGCGATTGGGAAACAGCAGAACGCGATTGCGGTGGCGTTTCCAGAAGCTGCGCAAGAGTTGGTAGGTGGCCGTCGGCAGCGGCACCAAGCGATCCTTGTTGCCCTTGGCATCGCGGATATGCACACGCTCGCGCGCCCCATCGATGTCGGCGACCGTCAGCCGCAGACCTTCGCCCAGGCGAAGGCCGAGACTGTAGAGGGTGAAGAAGAAGACGCGGTAACTGAGTACCTGCGTTGCCAGAAAAATCCGCTCAGCCTCGTCAACGGTAACGATGTCCGGTATGCGCTGTGACCGCGGCGGCTTGATCAGACCGGGAGCCACCCAGGGCTTCTTCAGGACGTGCTCGTGATAAAACTTGAGCCCGTAGAGATCGAGCTTGACCGAACTCCAGGAGTGCGTCTCGCGCAGGTCGGTGAAATAATCCATCAGGTCGGCCTCGGTCAGATGGTCGATCTGATGATCGAAATAATCTCCGACCCGGCGGATGGCGCGGGAGTACGCCTCAATCGTCTTTGGCTGCAAACCCTTGAGCTTCAGGTGCTTCAGATGCAACTGGTAGCTCTTGTCGAAAATCGTAGCAGCAACTGCGGACACGTCTTCCATCTTGCGGTAACCTCGCGTTTGTCATGAATATCCCTCGGATGAGGGGCGAGGCGGCATCTTGACTTCAACACATCCACAGCACCGGGGTTTCCTCCGCGTAGCGGCTTCGTCCAACTGCGGTTTTTAGGTTCAACCGGATCGCCCACGGCGTTGTGGGCCATGCTCGCGTGCCGTGCGCAAACTGGGAGGGCCATCCCCGTCGGACCCCCTGAGTACGTTCCGCGCTGCTGCCAAGCCGTTGGATCCGTCCACCGTTTGGCATCTCGTGTGCGAGCATCTCAAAGGCCTCCTCGCCGGGGTCGGACCGCCTCCCGCGCATCGTCTTCTCGACAACCATGCAAACGGAATCGCCTAACTGCGGTTTCTAGGTTCAACCGGATCGCCCACGGCGTTGTGGGCCATGCTCGCGTGCCGTGCGCAAACTGGGAGGGCCATCCCCGTCGGACCCCCTGATACGTTCCTGCGCTGCTGCCCCGCGCCCCGCTCCCTTTCTGCAAGCGGCCACACCGGGTCCGAAAAGCCCTTGACGGGCACAAATGCGAATGCTTATTATTCTCGGCATGAGATCGGAACATCAGCGCGCCACCGAAGAGTTCCCTGTGTCGAGTCGCAGCGACCAGGACCCCCTGCGTCGCGTGTCCTCCGCAGAACTGCTCGGAACACGTGGCGAAGTCGTCATCGAGCATCGTGGCCGTGAATATCGGCTGCGCATCACGCAGAACGGCAAGCTCATTCTGACCGCCTGAAAGCGCGAACCGATCGGATTTCAACGCGCAGCCTGGGTTCGCGCGACATCAGAAAAGAACCAACGCCAGCCAGCAACGGACCTGTCCCGCGCCAGCGAGCCTACTTCTTCGAGGGGAGCCGCTTTTGGGAAGGAACACGCTGGTGGCGACGGCCGCCGCGCTGAGCGCCCTGCCGTCGCTTGCGGACGCCGAGGAGGTCGAATCGCCGTCCGAGCCGCGAATGCGCGAGGTATCGGTGACCGCCACGCGTACCGAGCGCGCCGTGGACGACGTTCCGGCGACGGTCACGACAATTGATTCCGCGGAGATGGAACGCGAACTGGTGCGCGACATCCGAGACCTCATCCGCTACGAACCCGGCATATCGGCACCGAACGATCCTGACCGCTTCGGTGCCACCGGGTTCAACATTCGCGGCCTCACAGAGAACCGCGTCGTGATCCAGGTCGACGGTGTGCGCTTGCCCGACCATTACCGCTTCAGCATCGGGCCATTCAATACGGTTCCGCGCAATTTCGTCGACCTCGATTCCTTGAACCGCGTGGAGATCCTGCGCGGACCGTCATCCAGCCTCTACGGCTCTGATGCGCTGGGCGGCGTCGTCACCTATCTCACGAAGGATCCGGCGGTGCAGGGCGCGAGCGAGGTTGCCACACAGGGTACGAACGACTCGATCTCTCCGCTGCGCACTGTTGCCAACCCGCAGAGTTCGACGCTCAAGAACGGGCTCTTCAAACTCGTCGCGAATCCGTCGACGGACCACCTGTTCCGCCTCACCTACGAGCAGTTCACGAACGATGTGTCGACGAACGTGCTGAGCCTCAACTACGCGACGCCGCGCACCACGTCGATCTCCGGTGACGACAGCTACCGCCGCCAGCGTGCTGCCTTCGATTACAAATACGTCGACCCACTCGGGGGCTGGCTCGCCGCAGTGAAGGCGACGTTCTACTGGCAGTCGAGCAACACCAACGAATCCTCGACGGAGACGCGCAGCCGCACCACCACCGGCTGCTCGGGCGTCACCGGTGGCGTCAACACCTGCTGGATTCCGCGGCTGCTTCACCTTCGACCAGTCGATCTACGGCGGCACGGTGACGGCCGAGTCCCGGGTCACTCTGGGCAGCAGCGCGAACCGCATCCTGTACGGCGTCGACGCCAACTGGACCGACACCGAGGCGCTGCGCGATGCGAGCATCGTCAACACCTCGCGCGGCACGATCTCCAAGACACTGGCCGGCGAAACGCTGCCCGTGCGCGATTTTCCGCCTAGCACGCAGCAGCGCATCGGCATCTTCGTGCAGGACGAGATCGCCCTCCTCGATGGGCGGCTGGACGTGATTCCGGCGCTGCGCTACGACGATTATCGCCTCACGGTGCAGCCCGATCTGCTGTACGTCGCCAACAGCCCGCGCGGCGTGCGCGCAACCGACTTCAGCGACTCCGCCTTCTCGCCGAAGCTCGGCGCCATCTGGCGCTTCACGCCGCAGACCTCGGGCTATGCCAATCTGGCCACCGGCTTTCGCGCGCCACCCTACGACGATGTCAACGGCGCGTTCCGCAACGTCGTCCAGTCCTACGCCATCATTCCCAACCCGAACCTCAACTCGGAGAAGAGCACCGGCGTCGAGGTCGGTCTGCGCGGGGACTACGGCGCCGCGCGCTTTTCCACCGCGGTTTTCTACAACCGCTACAAGGACTTCATCGACTCCTCCGTCGCCCTGAGTTGCCCCGGCGATCCGCGCTGCGTGCCGGGCTTCGGCACCACGCTCCAGTCGATCAATCGCGTGCATGTGCAGATATGGGGCATCGAGGCGCGCGGCGACTACACCTTCGCCCGCGGCTGGACGGCGAGCGCCAGCGCCGCCTGGGCCGACGGCGAGGATCTCGACCTGTTTCAGCCGATCAACACCATCAATCCGCTGAAGGGCGTGGCCGCCGTCCGCTACGACGACCCCGGTGCGCTGTACGGTTTCGCCACGACGCTGACCGCCGTCGCCCAGAAGAATGACATCGACAGTTCCCGCATGACACAGCCGCCGCTTTTCCAGACGCCGGGGTTCGCGATCGTCGACCTGACGTGCTACTGGAATCCGTTCCGGAACCTGACGGTGACGGCCGGACTGTTCAATCTCTTCGACAAGAAGTACTGGCTTTGGGCAGACGTGTACCGCACCGGCATCGGGCCCAACACGGCGGCGCCGGGCAGTCCGCCGGCGGGATCGATCGACCGTTACACGTCGCCCGGGCGCAACGCCGCCATCGCCCTGAAAGTGGAGTTCTAGCAAGGAGGCAACATGGATCGTACCGCCCACGCCAGCCGTGTCGAGACTCTGCTCGCGGCCCTGCTCTATCTTATGACCGCGTATCAGCGCACGGGCTGCAAGCGCATCGCCGCGTGCGTGGCCGCGCATCTCGACTGCGTTGCCGACCATCCCGGCGCCGACGCCACCATCCGCGAAGTCTGCGCCGGCATGCGCAGCGAATGGTGGGGCGCCGCACAGGCACCGGCGCACGGGCCGCTGCATTGACCGAGGACAAGGACATGGATGCAACAACGTATCACCTTCACCACGGGTGTGAGTCTGCGTACCGCCTGGCATGCGCTGCGGGCGCAGCAACCGATCCGCCAGCGCGATGCCGCCGATCTGCTCGGCGTCTCCGAGGCCGAACTGCTGGCAAGCCGGGTGGGCGACGGCGTAACCCGTCTCGCCCGTGATCTGCGTGACGTGCTCAAGGCGGTGCCCGCTTGCCGGCGTGCAGGGATACAAGCCGCTCACGCCCGAATCCGCGGCTGCAGCTGCGCCTGACGTGATCCTCGTCACCCGCGAAGGTCTTGCCAACCTCGGTGGCGTGTCCAATCTCACCGCCCGCTCGGGTCTCGACCTGACTCCCGCCGGCAAGGCGGACCGTGTGGTGGCGATGGATGCGCTTTACCTGCTCGGCTTCGGGCCGCGCCTGCCGGCTGCGGTGCGCCACTTGGCGATAGCGCTGCGGTGATGGCAACCGTACTCGATCACGGTGGTAGCGCTCGCGGCGGTTCAGGCCGCCTGCCTGCCGCGCCCGTGCTCGCCTCGCTCGCTGTCTTGTTGCTGGTGACCGCTGTGCTGGCAGCAGCAGCCGGTGCCTTCCATATTCCTGCGGCCGACGTACTGGCGATCCCGGCCGCGAAAGCAGGGTTCGGCGATGCGCTTGCGAACGACCCGCAGGCGACGGCCGTGCTCATGCAGATCCGGCTGCCGCGCGTTCTCTTCGCGATGCTCGCCGATGCGGCGCTCGCGGTCGGCGGCGCGGTGCTGCAGGGGCTCTTCCGCAATCCGCTGGCAGACCCGGCACTCATCGGCATCTCCGGCGGCGCCGCGCTTGCCGCCGCCTGGACGATCGTGCTCAGCACGCGCCTGCTGCCGGGCCTGAGTACGCTGCTCGGCCCGTTCTCGCTGCCGCTCGCGGCTTTCGCCGGGGCGCTCCTGGCGGCGTGGCTGGTGCAGCGACTCGCGTGTCTGCACGGCGCCACTTCGGTTGCCGTGATGCTGCTTGCCGGGATCGCCATCAGTGCGCTTGCCGGAGCCGGCATCGGACTGGCGACCTACGTCGCGAGCGACGAGCAACTGCGCAACATCACGTTCTGGCAGCTTGGAACATTGTCGGGCGCGACCTGGCCCACCCTGGGTGCGCTCGCGTTTCTCGGCGGAGCGGCGACGGCAGTCGGGCTGCGGCTCGCCCGCCCGCTCGATGCGCTCGCTCTCGGCGAAGCCGAGGCCCGCCATCTCGGCGTAGATGTCGAACGGCTGAAGCGTACCGGCATGATTGCCGCCGCACTCGCCGTGGGAACCGTCACCGCGTTCTGCGGCATCATCGGCTTCGTCGCCCTGGTGGCGCCGCACATTGTGCGCATCGTGTGTGGTCCGGCGCATCGCTTGCTGCTGCCCGCGTGCGCGCTCGCGGGTGCGTCCCTCATGACGGCGGCGGATGTCGTTGCGCGCACTGCGGTAGCGCCCGCCGAACTGCCGATCGGCGTGCTCACGGCCTTCATCGGCGCACCGTTCTTTTTGGTGCTGCTGCTCCGGCAGCGGCGCCTGTGGGGGGTCTGATGCTGGCGGCGCACGATCTCGTCTTCACGGCAGGCCATCGCGCGCTGGTCGACCACGTCAGCGTAGCGGTCGCACCCGGCGAAGTGGTCGCCGTGCTCGGCGAGAACGGGGCGGGCAAGTCCACGCTGCTCAAGCTTCTCGCCGGTGAACTGGCACCGCACGCCGGTACGCTCACCCTGGACGTCACACCTCTGACGCAGTTCTCCCCGGCGGCGCTTGCTCGTCGCTGCGCCGTACTCCCGCAGGACAGCCGTGTCGCCTTCGGCTACTCGGCGCTCGAAATCGTGCTGCTGGGACGCTACCCGTGGACGCACGGCGCCCCCGGCGCAGCCGATGTCGCGGCTACGCGCGACATGCTCGCCCGCGTCGATGCTGCGCATCTAGAGTCTCGCCTCGTCACCACGCTGTCAGGCGGCGAGCGCGCCCGTGTGCAGCTCGCACGTGCACTGGCGCAGCTCGTCGGCGCTACGCCAGACGCCCGCTTCCTGCTGCTCGACGAGCCGACAGCGAGCCTTGATCTAGCGCATCAGCACCTCGCCCTCAGGCTCGCTCGCGGGTTCGCGCATGAGCACCGTGTCGGCGTGCTGGCGGTGCTGCACGATCTCAATCTGGCGGCGCAGTACGCCGATCGGGTGCTGCTGCTGAAGCAGGGGCGGGTCGTGGCAGACGGCGTGCCCGACGAAGTGCTGTCGGAGGCACTGGTTTCCTTCGCCTTCTCGGTGCGCGCGATGGTGATCCCGCATCCGGTGAGCGGGCGACCGCTGGTGGTCGCCGCCCCATGACACCTCCATCGGCACGCTCCAGCGCGATCCCTTGCCCATACCTGCGCCGCAAGCGCATCGCTCCGGCGATGGCGCATCGTGCAGCGTCACTGCCGACATTCTGTTTTTCCCCGGCGCGTCCGACCGGAAGTCACACCGCAAGCCACCCAGCCCTCCGCCAGGTCGCCAGCAAGTCACTCACACCTGCCCTGAGGGAGAACAACCTTGAATCAACGACTCGCCCCGCGCCCCATCGCCGCCGGACTGAAGGCATTTGGAGACCTGTCCCGCCGTGCCCGCCAGCCGGTGGACGCCGACGGCCCAGCCACGGCAATGGACCCGTCAGTGCGCTCCCTACGGCGCAGGACCCTGCTGCCCCTGGGCTTCGCCGCACTGACGGGTCTCGCAGGCGTGCCCGATGCTGCTTTTGGCGAAGAGACACCGGCCCAGTCCGCGCCGCAGCCATCCTCCCAGTCCGGGGAACAAACGCTGCCCGAGGTGAAGGTGCGCGAGCGCACGCAGAACGATGACTACGTGCCGACGGTATCGACGATCGGCGGCAAGACGCCGACACCGGTCATGGACATTCCGCAGTCGGTCACCGTCATCAACCGCGCGGTGATGGACGCGCAGGGGGCCACCTCGCTGCAGGATGCGCTGACGGAACGTTCCCGGCATCACCTTCGGCGGCGCGGAAGGTGGCGTGATCGGCAACAACATCAATCTGCGCGGATTCACGGCGCGCACCGACCTCTATCTGGATGGCATTCGCGATCGCGGCCAGTACTACCGGGACGTGTTCTCCCTAGAAGCCGTGGAAGTGCTGAAGGGACCGTCGTCGATGCTCTTCGGGCGCGGTTCGACCGGCGGCGTGATCAACCAGGTGAGCAAGGTGCCGACGCTGACGCCGAGCAACTCCGTCACGCTGGGTGTCGGCACGCTGCCGATGGTCCGTGTCACGGCGGACATCAACCAGCCGATGTCCGAGACCTCCGCATTCCGCGTCTCTCTCATGGGGCAGGACGTCAATTCGTCGCGGGACGTGATGAAGAACGAGAACTACGGCATCGCGCCGTCGGTTCGCTTCGGCATCGGCACGCCCACCGACGTGATCCTGTCGGCGATGCTCCTGCACAACAACGACATGCCGGACTACGGCCTGCCTCCGGTGAACGGGCAGCCGGCCGACGTGAACCGCGGCAACTTCTACGGCCTCACCAACGACCGCACCACGCAGGACGTGGGTGAGGTGCGCGCGCGCGTGGTGCACAAACTGACGCCCGAAATCACGCTGCAGAACCAGACCCAGTACAGCCAGTACAACATCGACGCGCGGGAATCAGGGCCAGGTACGGTCGGAACGCGCAACGCACGCGGCGTCTTCGTTCCCATTCCGAACGGCACCGTGAACGGCAACCTCACCGCCACGCCCCTCAACCAGCTCTTCGTGCAGATCGCCGGCCACGACCGCAGCATCTTCGATCACTCTGTCTACAACCAGACCGACCTGATCTCCAATTTCTACACCGGCTCGATCGGCCATCAGCTGCTCGCGGGGCTGGAACTCGGCTACGACGATTACGAGAACCAAGCTTACGCGCGGCCGAACCTGCCAGTGGTGTGGCTGCAGAGCCCGCTGCAGCAGGCGGGCAACACGATTACTGTTCGCGGCAACTACGCGAATGCACGCGCGACAACCGTCGCGCCGTATGTGAACGACACGATCACATTGACGCCGAACTGGAAAATGGTCGCCGGTCTGCGCTGGGACTACTACGACGCGACGCTGAACAACACTGTCAATCTGCCGCGCCGGACAGACCAGAGCGTCGATTTCCTGAGCGTGCGCGCGGGCCTCATGTACGAACCGAGCTCACTGCAGACCTACTACGTGAGCTATGGCACCTCCTTCAATCCTTCGGTCGAGACGCTGACCGTCGTCAACGGGACGCAGAACCTCCATCCCGAGGAGAACCAGTCGATCGAGGCCGGCGGCAAGTGGGCAGTGATGGACGGGAACCTGCTGCTCACCTCTGCCCTGTTCCAGACAAAAAAGAAGAACGCGCGCTCGCAGATATCGACGGGCGTCTACGAATTGACGGGCGAAGTACGCGTGAACGGCTTCGAGGCGACGGCAGCCGGTCGCATAACGCGCAACTGGCAGGTGCTTGCGGGCTACACCTATCTCGATGCCGAAATCACCGAGGGCTCGGCGTTCGAAAATACGAAGGGCAACGTGCCGCTCAACACGCCGCGCAACAGCACGTCGCTGTGGACCACCTACAACATCACGCCGGAATGGCAGGTCGGTGGCGGCATGACCACCATGTCGGGCCGCTTCGCCAACAACACCAACACGGTGAAAGTCGGCGACTACGTGCGCGTGGACGCCATGGTTGCCTACATCCAGCCGGCGTACGACGTGCGGCTGAACGTGTTCAACCTGTTCAACAAGCTCAACTACGACAACCTGATCGCGTCGCAGGGCGGCCGCTCGGTGCCGGGCACGAACACGCAGGCTCTGCTCACGTTTACCTACCGCTTCTGATCAAGGAGAAAGCGCTCCATGCTCGTTCGCGTTCCCAACGTCCTTTCTGCGGAGCAGGTCGCATCAATGCGAACAAAGCTTGATGCGGCCGGCGCTGCGTGGGTCGACGGCCGCGCGACCGCCGGGCATCAGGGCGCGCAGGTGAAGCACAACCTGCAAATCGCCGAGAACACGCCGATCGCGCGCGAGCTTGGCGATCCCATCCTCGCTGCGCTGGAGCGCAATCCCCTTTTCATCAGCGCTGCACTACCGAGCCACGTCTATCCGCCGATGTTCAATCGCTACGACAGCGTGGGCGGCATGGCCTTCGGCAGCCACGTGGACGGCGCCATCCGCCTGCTGCCGGGCACCGGCATCAAGATCCGCACCGATCTTTCGGCGACGCTTTTTCTGTCGGCGCCGGAGGAATACGACGGCGGCGAACTGATGATCGAGGACACTTATGGCTCGCAGACCGTCAAGCTGCCGGCGGGCGACCTTGTGCTCTATCCGTCCACCAGCCTGCATCGCGTAACGCCCGTCACGCGCGGCTCGCGGCTCGCCTCCTTCTTCTGGATTCAGAGCCTGGTGCGCGACGACACGCAGCGAACGCTGCTGTTCGATCTCGACATGGCGATCGTGAGCCTGTCGCAGGACGCAGGCGGCCACGACGCCCTGGTGTCGCTCACCGGCTGTTATCACAACCTGCTGCGCATGTGGGCAGACACCTGATACGGGACGCATCCTCATGGCATCGCACAAACGCATCTCGCAGCGCACGATCTGGTTTCAGGTCCACCTCTGGCTCGGCCTGACACTCGGCATGATCGGCATCGTCGTCGGTCTCTCCGGCAGCATTCTCGTCGTCGATCACGAGATCGACGAATGGCTGCATCCGGCGCGCTACCAGATCACCGGATCGAATGTCGCACTGCCCTTCGCCGATTACGCCGAGCGAGCGGCCGAGGCGCTCGAAGGACGCGCGAAGCCCACCGGCATCCGGTTGCCGGACGGCGAGGACGGACCGATCATGGTCTTCGCCCGTCCTGCGAATTCGAGCGGCTTCCTGCGCGTCTATCTCGACGCACCGACCGGCCGCGTGCTGGACGTGACCAAGGGGGTGGACTTCATCGGCTGGATGCACAGCTTTCATGAGAACCTGATGCTGCGCGAGTACAGCGGCCGCGAGATCGTCGGCTTCGTCGGCGTCGCAATGCTGATCTCGTCGCTCTCCGGCATCTATCTCTGGTGGCCGCCGCGCCGTCAGTGGCGCAAGGCGCTCGGCTTCCGCAAGGGATTAGGCGCCTCGCGCAACCTGCACTACACCTTCGGCTTCTACGGTGCCATTGCGCTCGCGCTGGTCTCCTTCACCGGCATGTTCCTGTCGTTCACCGATGCCGGGCGCGCCGCCGTCACCTGGTTCAGTCCGCTCTCGCCGTCGCCTCGCGGCATTCAGGCGCCTGAGGGTTCGGGGCGCTCCATCTCCGCGGACGACGCGGTGAGCACTGCCCTCGCCCACTACACCGGCGCAGCCGTCATCGGTGTTCAGCTTCCGGCAGGTCCGCGTGGCGTGTATCGCATCATGCTGCGCGAAGCCGACGACACCGGCGCGCGCCCGGCCACCGCGGTGTATGTCGATCCGCGTTCGGGCACGGTCCTGCAGCGCACTGACCGCGCCACCCGCACCCGAGGCGATCGCTTCCTCACGCTGCAGCGCGTGCTGCACGAAGGCAGCTGGTGGGGCGCAATCGGACGCATCGTCACTTTCATCACCGGATTGCTGCCGGCCCTGCTCGCCACGACAGGGCTCATTCTTTACCTGCGCTCGCGCCGACGCCGGCCGCGCGTGAACGTCGCCGCTGCCGCCGCAGGATCCAAGTGATGAAACAAGCTCGCCGTTCCTGTACGCGCCCATAACCGCGGCTCCGCCTCGACCCGATCGCGGCCGAGTCTTTTGGCGCCTCTTCGCCGTCGCTGGCGGCCGGATTAGCCGCGAACACGCCATGGAGAACGCAATGGATTCAAGCGCCGAAAGGTCAGACCGCGACGTCACCGCTCGCACATCACGCTGGTTTCGCTTCAACGTCTGGCTGCACCGCTGGACGATTCGACGATTCTGATCGCCACGCCATTCTTCTTCATCCTCTGCGTCACCGGAACCATTCTCATCTTTCATGAAGAGATCGAGGGGCTGCTCGGGACGCTGCCGGACGTGACTGTTCCGGCTGGCGCGACGCCTGCGGCGCTGGCGCCGATGCTGGCTGTGGCACAGTCCAAATCGCCGGACCGCAAGGTGATGTACGTCTTCTGGGATGCCGACGCGCCGGAGCGCGTTGCCTTTGGCATGGGCCCTGTCGGCGCCATGAAATTCGACGAGGTGCACCCATCGTTCTTCAATGCCTACACCGGCGAATATCTGAAATCGATCGATTTCAGCAAGACGCTGACCGGTTTCATGTTCACGCTGCACGCGAACTGGTTTCTCGACCTGCCAGGCCAACTCTTCGGCGGAGTCATCGCGCTCCTGGTGCTGCTCTCGCTGCTGTCGGGGCTCGTCGTCTATCCGCCGTAAGTGAAGCGCATCGCCTTCGGCGTAGTGCGCGGGCGGCCCGGCTCGCGGCTCAGGCAACTCGACCTGCACAACCTGATCGGGGTCGTGGTGCTGGGGTGGGCATTTGCGGTGTCGCTGACGGGCGTTTTCCTCGCGCTCGCCAGCATCGCAATCCAGGTCTGGGCCAATACCGAACTCAAGGAGATGGTGGCGAAAAGTCCTCCAGCCACCGAGGCGGCTGCATCCGTCCCGGTCTCCATCGATGCCATCATCGCCACCGCACAGCAAGCGCTGCCTCACCGCGAACTGCGCTTCATCACCTTTCCCGGCACGGAACTGTCCGGTGATCGGCATTACACGGCACTTCTCTACGGCAAGAGCGGCTACGACGACAAGCTCTTCGAGATCGTGATGATCGAAGCAGCGACCGGCAAGGTCACCGACATTCGCCCCGCGCCTTGGTACCTGAAGCTCATCATGCTCTCCGAACCGCTGCACTTCGGTGACTACGGCGGTCTGCCGCTGCAGTTGCTGTGGTTCGCCTGCACCTGGCTGACGATGTTCATCGTCGGCAACGGCGCATGGCTCTGGTGCACCCGGCGCCGGACATCGAGGCGCCGCTCCACGGCAATGGCTGGCGCTCAGGCATGAGCAACAGGTCTCAGCTCCGGCTTGCCCTGCTTCTTGCCCTGCTGCTGTTGACTGGGCTGATAGGAATGCTGATGGCGGAAGGTGAACTTACCCCGATTTAGTGGACGCCAACACCAAGGACGTAGAGTTTTCCACGGGCGGGCGCGGGCGGCGCTTTCGACGCACGCGAAGGCGCCCGGCGGTGGGAAACTCGGACCATCCTCATGCAGCCTGCCTCGCCGCGAAGCGGCGCTCGAATTCGCGCGGCGACACGTAACCGAGCGATGAATGAAGGCGGCACGGGTTATAGAACGTCTCCACGTACGAAAAGATGTCGCTGCGCGCTTGCGTGCGCGTCGCGTAGCGGCGCAGGTTCACTCGTTCCACCTTCATGCTCTTGAACCAGCTCTCCATCGGCGCATTGTCGTAGCAGTCGCCCTTGCGGCTCATCGAGCAGACCATGCCGTACTGCGTGAGCCGGTTCTGGTAGTCGTGGCTGCAATAAGGGGAGCCGCGGTCGCTGTGATGAACGAGGCCCCGCGCCGGGCGCCGCCGGAAGTAGGCCATTGCCAGGGCCGCGATCGCAAGATGCCGGTCGTTGCGCTCGCTCATCGCCCAGCCGACGATCGCGCGCGAGTACAGGTCGAGCACGCAGGCAAGATACAACCATCCTTCGTCGGTCCACACGTAGCTCACGTCGGCGAGCCACACCTGGTTGGGCCGCTCGGCAACGAAGTTCTGCTGGAGCCGGTTCGGCGCTACCGGCAGGCTGTGGCGCGAATCCGTGGTGGCGCGAAACTTCCGCTTGTGCCGCGCGGCGATGTCGTTTTGCTTCATCAGCCGGCGCACCCGATTGAGGCTTACCCGCTGACCCTGCGTGCCCATCTCCCGATGCACCCGCGGGCTGCCGTAGCTGCCGTGGCTCGCCGCATGGATGGCCCGGATGTGCGCCAGCAGCCGCGTGTTCTCGCATTCCCGCGCCGAGGGCCCACGACCTCGCCAGGCGTGATAGCCGCTGCGTGAAACCCCGAGCTGCGCACACATTGCCGGCACCGGATACCGCGCTCGATGCGCGTCGATGAACGCGTACTTCACAGCGCATCCTTCGCGAAGTACGCCGCCGCCTTTCGGAGAATCTCACGCTCCATTTTGAGCCGTGCGCACTCGGCGCGCAGCCGGCTGTTCTCCGCTTCCAGATCCGTCACCGGCTGCACCCGGTGCTCGTCCAAGCGCTTACCCGCGCGCGCTGCACCCACCCAGTTCGCCAGGCTCTTGGCCGGCAGGTCCAGACGCCGCGCCACCTCGGCCAGACCCACCTTCTGTTCCAGCACCAACTTCACGGCCTCGGCCCGGAACTCAGCCGTCTACCGCCGCTTCGGAATTCTTTGCATCTGACACCTCCATTCGCCATCGTAAAAACCTCAAATGTTGGTGTCCACTTTTTCGGGTGAAGTCCAGCAGCAGCCTTGTCTATTCAAGCTGCGGCTGTCGAAGAACGTCAAGCGCCACATCGAGCGCGTGTTCTGGGATGCTGGCTGGAACAATGCCGGTCAGGGCTGGGAAGGCAAGGACGGTCGTCTGCGACTGGCCGGATGGCCGACCGAGCGGCGCGTGATCGTCTTGCGCCGTGCGCTCACGGGCGAGGTGTTGCTGGCAGCGCAAGACAACGCTCAGGGGCTGCTCGGTTTCGTCGAGGCCCACCGCAAGGGCGGCAAGCGCGTGACCGGCTATGAGTACGCCGTGCTGGTCACCAATCTCGACCACGAAATCCTTGCGCTGGGCCAGCTCTATCGGGATCGGGCCGACGCCGAGAACGCCTTTGATGAGTTGAAGAACCAGTGGGGCTGGGGCGGATTCACCACCCACGACCTGCATCGCTGCCAACTCTCGGCCCGCGCCGTCGCGCTCATCTACAACTGGTGGAGCCTGTTCGTTCGCCTGGCCCATCCGCAAGCCCGCCGCGAGGCCATCACCCGCCGGCCGTGGTTGATGTCGTCGGTGGGGCAGCGCACGGAGCACGCCGGGCAAACGACAATCACGCTGACCGGTTTGCACGCTCATTTCGAGAAGGCGCGGGCAGCGCTGATGCGTGTGTCTGCCATGCTTCAGGGCTGGGTGGTTCGTGCTGCCAAGCCGTTGGATCCGTCCACCGTTTGGCATCTCGTGTGCGAGCATCTCAAAGGCCTCCTCGCCGGGGTCGGACCGCCTCCCGCGCATCGTCTTCTCGACAACCATGCAAACGGAATCGCCTAACTGAGGTTTTTAGGTTCAATCTGGAGGCGCCGATGGTCACAGCAACGGAAACCGGTTCGACGGGATACCGCATCCACCACCTGAACTGCGCGTGCATCCAGCGCCTCTCCATCCACGGCCGGCAACTGGCCTGCCACTGCCTGCTGATCGAAACGCCGGCCAGCGGCCTGGTTCTGGTCGACACCGGGCTCGGCGTCTGCGATCTGATAAACCCCGCGCGCCGGTTGGGACTGATGTTCACCTACGTCTATGCGAACCCGAAGCGGGATGTCGGCTACGCCGCCGTGAATCAGATCCGCGCGATGGGATTCAGGCCGGAGGACGTGCGCCACATCGTGATGACTCACATGGACCTGGACCACGTCGGTGGTCTGTCAGATTTTCCGCACGCGACGGTGCACCTACACGCGGCTGAGTTGAAGGCGGCGACCGAGCGCCGTTCCTTCAAGGCCAAGCACCGCTACCTGCCGGTGATGTGGGCCCACAACCCAAAGTTCGAGACATATTCCGAAGCAGGCGAACCATGGATGGGTTTCGAGGCGATCCGCTCACTGCGCGGACTGCTGCCGGACATTCTGCTGGTTCCGCTGTTCGGGCATACGCTGGGGCACTGCGGCATCGCCGTGCAGGATGCGCGCGGCTGGCTGCTGCATGCCGGCGATGCATACTTCGACCCACGAGAGGTGCACGGCGAACTCCGGCAATGTGCCCCGCTGGTGGGTTTATTCCAGGCGCTTGTGCAAACGCGTCGCCGCGAGCGGCTGCACAATCAGGCGAGGCTGCGCAGTCTCACCGCCAAGCACCCGGAAATCCGCGTGTTCAGTGCGCACAACCCATTCGAATATCTTGAGGCCGCCGGATATCCAGTTCGGAAGGACGGGAACTCCGTGGATGCGCTGGCGGGAGTGTGACGAGTTCGCGGGGATATCAATGGAAGTGTCGCATTGAGCGACCGCAGGGACTGCAGAATCCCCCTTCCTTCCGAACAGATCGCTTCGAAGCAGCGCGTCCGCTCCCACAGCTTAAAGGGCGGCGATCGCAGCCGTTCTTTCCTACGCGTCGCTCCGCGGATCAGACCCTGCCCCGCTCAAGGCGCTGCAGCCGCCTCCGTCGGATCGGTCACGAAGCCGATCCGCGTGAGTCCCGCGCCGGCCGAGTCGGACAGCGTCTGCGCCACCGCCTCGTACGGAGTCGTGCGGTCGGCGCGCAGATGCACTTCGGGTTGCGGGTCCATGCGCGCAGCGGCCGCAAGTCGGTCACGCAGACCCGCGCGATCCACCACCTCGCCGTTCCAGTGAATCCTGCTCTCGCCATCGATGGCAAGCTGAATGTTGTCGGGTCGAGTGATGTTCGGTGTGTTCGCAGCCTTCGGCAGGTCGAGCTTCACCGCGTGCGTGAGCAGCGGCGCAGTGATGATGAAGATGACGAGCAACACCAGCATGACATCGATGAGCGGGATCATGTTGATCTCCGCCATCGTCGCGGACCGGCCGGCGCCGGCTTCGAAGCTGCCGAATGCCATCGTCAGGCCGCTCCCCCGGCCGCACGCTGCAGGCCGGCTCCGGCTATGGCGGGCCGCACCTCGGCGACGTGGCAGCCGGTGGTGAGGAAGGCGAAAAGGTCGTGCGCGAATGCGTCGAGTCTTGCCAGCACCAGACGGTTGCGACGCACGAAGGCGTTGTACGCGAGCACCGCCGGAATCGCCACCGCGAGGCCGAGCGCCGTCATGATGAGCGCTTCACCGACCGGCCCGGCCACCTTGTCGAGTGTGCCCTGGCCGCTCATGCCGATGGTGACAAGCGCGTGGTAGACGCCCCACACCGTGCCGAACAGCCCCACGAAGGGTGCCGTACTGCCGACCGAGGCCAGCACGGCGAGTCCGGATTCGAGCCGCGCCGTCTCCTCGTCGATGACCCGGCGCATCGCCCGCGTCAGGAACTCGGACCAGCCACCCTCCGCAGCGAGCCCTAGCGTGCCGTGACGGGTGTGATGCTTCGACGCGGCGATGGCGTGGTAGGTCAGGCGCGAGAACGCTTCGTCCGGGGGCCGCGACTCGAGATGGCGTTCGACGGCCTGCAGCGACGGCGCGTTCCAGAACGTCGCCAGAAAGCGTCCGGTGCGCCGGCTCGCCGCGAATATCTGCAGGCTCTTGACGACGATCAGATACCAGGTCGCCATCGACATCGCCACCAGGATCACGAGCAGCGTCTTGCCGACGACGTCGGTCTGCGCGAGGAAGTGGGCGAGGCCCAGGCCTTGGATAGGTTCCATTGATCAACCCTGCAAAGAGAAGGAAATGGGGACGAGCACCCACGCCGCGACGGGACGGTCGCCCTGCCGCGCCGGCAGGAACTTCCAGGTTCGCACCGTGGTGAGCGCAGATTCATCGAGTCGCGAAGAGCCGCTGGACTTCCTGAGTTCGACCCGCTCCGGCATCCCGTCCGCCGCTACCAGCACGCGCAGGATGACGCGCCCCTGTTCGCCCATGCGCCGCGCGATCGGCGGATAAGATGGTGCCGGGTTCATCAGGTAGTCGGCGTTGAAATTGGGCGGTATGACTGGCGGGGGCGGCCCAGGCTCGGCGGCGCGCGGCGCTGCTTCCGGCGGCGGGGGTGGCTCGGGAGTCGGGCTCGGCACGACGAACGTTGCACCCGCGTCAGCCGGCGCAGCCGCAATCAGCGGACGTTCAATCGGCCTGCGCACGGGCTGCGGTCGCGGCTTGGCAACCGGCAGCGGTTTCGGTGGCTCCGTCACGGGAGCCATGACCTCGGGTGCCTTCGGTGCCGCGATCAGACTCACCATGATCGGTGCCGCGGCGATGAGGGCTTCGCGAAACGGCTGATAAGTGAGCAGCGCCCCAATGACGACGGCGTGGGCAAGCGCAACAACCGTGAAGGCGACGGCCTTCTCGCTGCGGCGCTGAGGGGGAGTCGACATCGCGCATGGAAGGGACGCGGACTGCAGCACTAAGGGTTCCTCGCGGGTCACTCGATACCGGAGGCGGAGCTTCCACCGCACGCGGCTCAACGGAACATCGCGATGCCCGGCATCGGGGATCGCGAATGAGAATGATTGTTATTGTGTGGGTTAGCCCTGCCGCAGTCAAGACGCGCGACGAGACCGCGCGCCCCCGCGTCAGACCCGATCGGCCGAGGCACGCCCGGGCGCGGATTGCCGACAGCGGACGGCAACCTTGCCCGGCAATGTCACCCGCCGCTGGTCTTCTTGCGGGCGCGAGTCGTCCGTGTCGGAGTGGAAGCGCGCTCCTGGTTCAGCGCGTCCCGCAACGAGTTGCCTCTCCTCCCGCGAGGTACGCCGCTCCATCGAGCGATCCGAAGAGCTGAATCAGACGCGCGACCAGCCCGGTCCAGCCGGTTTGATGGCTCGCGCCCAGACCGGCGCCGCTCTCACCGTGGAAGTATTCGTAGAAAAGCAGGTGGTCGCGCCAGTGCGGGTCGTTCTGGAACTTCGCCGCGCTACCGAACGCTACGCGCCGGCCGGTTTCGTCGCGCAGGAAGATACGCGCGAGCCGGGACGCGATCTCCCGGCCGACCTCGAAGAGATTCATCAGGCGGCCGGATCCGGTGGGACATTCGACCTTGAGGTCGTCGCCGTAGTACAGGTAGTACTGCAGCAGCGCGCGGATGATCAGCACGTTCACCGGCACCCAGATCGGCCCGCGCCAGTTCGAGTTGCCGCCGAACATGCCGGAGTCGGACTCCGCCGGCAGGTAACCCACGCGGTATTCCATCCCGTTCACCATGAACACGTAGGGGTGATCGAGATGGGCACGGGACAGCGCGCGCAAGCCGAACGGGCTCAGGAACTCGTTCTCGTCCAGCATGCGGGCGAGAATCCGGCGCAGGCGATCCGGATTCACCAGCGCGAGCAGGCTGCGGTCCGCCACGCCGCGGTGCTGCGGCCCGATCGGGTGCACGCTCTCGATGATCTCGGGCGTGCGCTGCAGGCGCTTGTGCCAAGCCTCGACCACCTGCGGCACGCGGGCTCGCTGCGATTCCTCGATCACTGTCGTCGCGCACAGCGGCAGCAGCCCGACCATCGAACGCACTTTGAGTCGCTGCGCGCTGCCGTCTGGCAGTCGCAGGACATCGTAGTAGAAACCGTCCTCCTCGTCCCACATGCCGGAGGCGCCGGTGCGGTTCATGCCCGCGGCAATCCAGAGAAAGTGCCTCGAGAACTTGGTGCAGATGTCCGTGTAACTCGGGTCCTCCGCGGCAAGTTCGACCGACAGCTCCAACATGTTCTGGCAGAAAAATGCCATCCACGCTGTGCCATCCGCTTGGTCGAGATACCCGCCGGTGGGCAACGGTGAGCTGCGGTCGAAGACGCCGATGTTGTCGAGCCCGAGAAAGCCGCCTTCGAACACGTTGAGACCGTTGCGGTCCTTGCGGTTGACCCACCACTGGAAGTTGATCGCGAGCTTGAGGAACGACTGTTTGAGGAAGGTCCGGTCCGCCGCCTCGTCGCCTCCCGGTGCGAACCGGTGCAGGAAAAGGGTCGCCCACGCGTGCACCGGCGGGTTGACGTCGCCGAAGTTCCATTCGTAGGCGGGAATCTGGCAGCTCGGATGCATATAGATCTCGCGCAGCATGAGATCGAGTTGCTCGCGTGCGAACTCACCGTCGACCGCCGCCAGCGCGATGCTGTGGAAGGCGAGATCCCACGCGGCGTACCACGGGTACCCCCACTTGTCCGGCATCGCGATCACGTCGTCGTTGACCATGTGGTACCACTCCCGATTGCGCACCATGCGCGTCTGGCCGAGCAGCGGATGCGCCTCGTGCTCGTTGTCGGCATCGAAGAAGTAGTACTGCTTGGACCACAGCATGCCGGACAGTCCCTGGCGAATGACCCGCGCCTCGTCCTCGCTGCATGAAGGCGGGGTGATTGACTGATAGAACGCATCGGCCTCGCCGCGCCGCGCCGCGCCTGCAGGACTTCCTCGAACGCCGTCCCGAAGACACGCTTCGCCGACGGTGATCCGCCGACCAGCCGCAAGCGCAGCACGGTGGTTTCGCCGGCGCCGACCGTGATGGTGTAGTGCGCCGCGGCCTTGGTGCCTGTCTGCGCCAGGTTCACGGCTTCCTGACGGCCGCGGACGACATAGTCGTTGATGCCGTCCTTGACGTAGGCGGTGGCATTCTCGGTCGCGAAAAGCCGTTGGCTGTTGGTTTCGTTCTCGGTGAAGAGAAGCGTCGGCGCGCCGTCGCAGTAAAGCTGGAACTCGCCCAGCATCGCGTGCGAAGCGACGACCGTCGGCACCCCGCCCACTGTTCCTGAGCTCCGGCCGCGGCGTACCATGCCACCATGTCCACGTGTTGCGGAACCACAGTGTGGGCAGCACCTGCAGGGATGCGGCGGCTGAACCGCGATTCGCGATCGAGATGTTGATCAGGATGTCGTCGGGCGCGGCCTTCGCGTACTCGACGAAGACGTCGAAGTAGCGGTCCTGGTCAAGACGCCGGTATCGAGCAGTTCATACTCCATTTCGTCGCGACTGCGATCGTGGTTGGTTACCACCAGCGCATCGTAGGGAAACGCCGCCTGCGGGTACTTGTACAGATACTTCATGTACGAGTGCGTCGGCGTGGTGTCGAGGTAGAAGTAGTACTCCTTCACATCCTCGCCGTGATTGCCCTCGGCATTGGTGAGCCCGAAGACGCGCTCCTTGATGATCGCGTCCTCGCCGTTCCAGAGGGCGAGCGCGAAGCAGAGGTGCTGCTTGTCGTCGGACAAACCGGCAAGTCCGTCCTCGCCCCAGTGGTACGCCCGGGAACGCGCCTGGTCGTGGCTGAAGTAGCTCCAGGCGTTGCCGCCACGGCTAGTCCTCGCGCACTGTGCCCCACTGCCGCTCGCTCAGGTACGGCCCCCATTTCTTCCACGGAATCCTTTTCTTCTTGGCGTCGGCTAGACGCGCATATTCGACCGTGACAGTCACTTTCGCCCTCCCTCTGGTATGCGCGCGGCGAGTGCAGCATCGCGTTGGCGAGTGTATTCCCGGCGGAAATCTCGTGCCAGCGAGGGCTTTGCGCGGGCAGGTGGGGCGCCGCAGCGCCCCGGCGTCAGGCGCGGGGGTAAAGCGGGAACGTCACAACCCAGGGCAACGCACGCGAGAAGGAAACCCTCGTGATGCGTCAATCTCTTCGGAAGGCGGGAGCGTTACGGTGAAGCCGAGAACTCTATGCTCGAGGGTCTCGCTTCACGCAAGCGGCGAGTGATCGCGAAGTGCCTGCTTCACCCCGGGCGCATCGATCCCGCTCACCGGCCGATGCCTCGTCCAGTCCGGACATCCGCAACGGAAGCTTGGACGCTACCGGTCAGCGCACGCCGGTCTCGTTGGCGCTGTTGATGATCCAGATGAGGTGGGAATTCATGTCGAATCCCGCCGAGCCGGCGAAGATCAGCCGGCCCTGCCCCTTGTAGACGGCTTCGTGGCGGTATCGATCGGAGCCAAAGAAGAACGGAATAAAGGCCTTGCCGGTAATGTAGGAACCCTGATCCGACGGGACGCCGAGGATGCCCTGCACCTGACCGAAGCTCATGCCGATCTTGAGTTCCGTGAACTTGCTGCCCGGCGCCGGTTTGCCGGTGATCTCACCTTCCCAGTCGTTGATGCCCTTGACCCTCTGTCCGTGGCCGGCTTCGACCTTCGTCGGGTCGATCACCTCGCCGCGTTCGTTCATCCCCGGCCCGATCTTCGAGGCCGGCGCCGAGGTGGATGCCGGCGCGGCGGCAGTGGCGGACGTGCCGCCGCTGTCGGCCGTCTTGCTGCCCGGCATCGACCCGCAGCCCACCACCAAGGTCAACGCGGCAATCGTCACCAGGCCGATGCTTCGATATGTCATGGTTATTCTCCTGCGGGGGTAGACATTCCATTGGCACTTCCGGGATTGTCTTCCCGTCGCTTGCCGTGGTCAACGGCGGATTTGTGTTCAAGTGCCTCTTGAGAAATATCAGAAGCCGGCGAGGACACCCGGGAAGCGGCCTCACCATTCGTGGCAGCTTGCCGGTCGACCCCAAGGCAGTACTCTTGGACCGAACAGCCGACGGCATCACCGGCTTCCGCCGGCGGGAGGAAACCGAGGTCGGCGCCGCCCAGTTGCAGAAGCATCTCGCCGACGCGCTGGTCGATAACGCGCAGGCGTTCGCACCTTCCGGGAAGCTGGAGGAACAGGACATTCCAACGGCAATGCCGCCGAGTCTCACCCCACAGCTGGTCGTAGTCGTCCAGCGCCGCGAAGATCTCAGGAATCTACATTCTGCGCGGTGCTCGCGCGCACGCTCCCCAAACAGGGCCGCCAAGAAAGGCTGTGAGGCGTGGCGAGCCGGGCTATGGGCAGGTCAGAGAACAACTGGAAGCCATGTGCAGCACCGTCCGCACGCCATGCCTCGACATCCCGGCACGGTCGCGGGATCGAGTCGGTTACTGCTGGGCCTGCCCGCTATCTGACATCGTGGTGGGCGCATCCCATCCGCCGCCCAGGGCGCGGATGAGCGCGACGGTCGAGTTCGCGCGCGAACCGCGGATCTGCACCTCGAGCCGCTGCACAACGAGCAGCGTGCGCTCCGCCTCGATGACATCGAGATAGCCGTCGCCCCGGCCTTGTAGCGGACCTGCGCGATGCGCTGGGCGCGCGCGGCGGAGGTGACGACGTCCCGTGTCGATTGCGCCTGCCCGTCCAGGGTGCGCAGCGCGATCAGGTTGTCTTCCACTTCGGCGAAAGCGACCAGTACCTGCTGACGGTACACTGCAACCGACTCCTGCAGCCCAGCTTCGGCGCGCTCCAGGTTGGCGCGGTTGCGCCCGCCATCGATGATGGGCGCGCTCAGAATGGTGCCGATGAGCGGGCCGAGCAGCCACGTGCGGCTCGACCAGTTGAAGAGATCCGCGAGGTCCGCCGATTCGTAACCGCCCGCCGCGGTCAGTTTGAGCACCGGGAAGAACGCGGCCTTGGCCACACCGATGCGTGAATTGGCCGCCGCCATCTGCCGGGTCGCCGCCGCTATGTCGGGCCGCCGCTCGAGCAGCTCGGAAGGCAGCCCGGGCGGTATCGCCGGCAGCTCGTTGGCGATCGGTGCCACCTCGATCTCGAGCGCCTCGGGCGGCTTGCCGACGAACACCGCCAGCGCATGCTCGAGCTCGCCGCGGCGACGCTCCAGTCCGATGGCCTGGGTGCGCGCATTGGCTTCCTCGGTCTTGGCGCGGGCGAGATCGAGCTCGCTGATGTCGCCGAGATCGAAGCGCCGCTGCAGAAGGTGCACGCTCTCATCTCGCCACTTCACGGTCTCCCGCAGGATGCGCAGCTCTTCGTCGTTGGCGCGCAGGGCGAAGTAGGTCTGCGCGACGTCCGCCTGCAGGGCGAGTGTAACCGAGCGGAAGGTCGCGACGCTGCGACTCGTAGTCGCTGCGAGTGGCGTTGATCGTGTCCGACACACGCCCGAAGAGATCCACTTCGTAGCTCACCGTGAGCAGCGCGCGCCACGCCGTGTAGGGATCCACGTCGGTGCCCGGCGGCAGGCCGAGCGAAACGCCCGTGGGCTGGATGCGCGCCGGCCCGAATCCCGCGCTCACCTGCGGAATGCGCTCGGCCTTCGCCACGCCGACCAGCGCCCGCCCCTGGGCGACACGCGCGGCGGCTGCCTGCAGGTTCTGGTTCGCAGCGATCGCGTCCTCTTCCAGACGGTCGAGCACTGGGTCGTTGAACGCCTTCCACCACTGTCCGCGCGGAAGCGCTTCGGACGGCTGCGCCGGCTTCCAGGCGCCCCGCTCCGCCAGTGGCAGCTCCTTGAAGCTCGCGGGCACGTCCATTTCCGGCTGCTTCAACTCGGGCGCAAGCGAGCACCCCGCGATCAGCACCGCCACACCCATCCATGTAAATCGCATTTTCATCGCGCAGCTCCCGCATCCGGGGCCGCCCTCTTCGGAGTCCCTGCCCGCGCACGACGCTTTTGCTTGCGGTGCAGCAGCACGTAGAACACCGGCGTCAGGAAGAGGCCGAAGAACGTGACGCCGAGCATGCCCGCAGAACACGGCGATGCCCATGGCGTGACGCATCTCGGCGCCGGCGCCGGTGGACAGAACGAGCGGCACGACGCCCATGATGAACGCGAACGAGGTCATCAGGATCGGCCGCAGCCGCATGCGGCACGCTTCGAGCGCGGCGCGCACCGGGTCGTGCGCCGACTCCTTCATCTCCAGCTCGCGCGCGAACTCGACGATCAGGATCGCGTTCTTGCACGCGAGGCCCATCAGCACGAAGAGCGCGATCTGCGTGAAGATGTTGTTGTCGCCCCCGCGTCAGGATCACGCCCGCCGATCGCGAAGAGCAGGCACATCGGCACGATCAGGATGATGGCGAGCGGCAGCTTGAGGCTCTCGTACTGCGCCGAGAGCACGAGGAACACGAGCAGCACGCACAGCGGGAAGACGAGCACCGCGGTGTTGCCGGCGAGAATCTCCTGGTAGGTGAGCTCGGTCCACTCGAACGTCATGCCGCGCGGCAGCGTCTCGCGCGCGATGCGCTCGATCGCGGCCTGCGCCTGCCCCGAGCTGAAGCCCGGTGCGGCGGCGCCGTTCAGGTCGGCGGACGGGAACGCGTTGTAGCGGATCGCGCGGTCGGGACCGAAGCTCGGCATCGACGCGCAGCACCGAGCCGAGCGGCACCATCTCGCCCTTGCTGTTGCGCGTCTTCAGCTGCGCGATGTCCTCGGCGCGCGAGCGGAACGGTGCGTCGGCCTGCACGACCACGCGGTAGGTGCGGCCGAACCGGTTGAAGTCGTTGACGTAGAGCGAGCCGAGGTTGATCTGCATGGTGTCGAAGACGTCGGTGAGCGCGACGCCCATGCGCTTCGCCTTGGCGCGGTCGACATCGGCGAAGAGCTGCGGCACGTTGATCTGGAAGCTCGAGAAGCACGCCAGCGAGCTCGGGTGTCTGCCATGCCTTCGCCTGCATCGCCTTCATCGCCTTGTACAGCGCCTCGTCGCCGAGCCCGCCGCGGTCCTCGATCTGCAGCTTGAAGCCGCCGATCGTGCCGAGCCCGTTGACCGGCGGCGGCGGGAACACGAGCGATGAACGCGTCCTCGATGCCGCCGAGCGCGCTGATTGATCGCCCCGGCGATGGCACCGCCCGAGAGCTCCGGCGACGTGCGGTTCTCGAACTCGTCGAGACCGAAGAACACGATGCCCGCGTTGGGCGCGTTGGTGAAGCCCGCGATCGAAAGGCCCGGGAAGGCGACCGCGTCCTTCACGCCCGGCGTCTTCATGGCGATCTCGCGACATGCGCCGGATCACGCGCCTCGGTGCGGTCGAGCGAGGCGCCGTCCGGGCAGCTGCGCGAAGCCGACGAGGTACTGCTTGTCCTGCACCGGCACGAAGCCCTGCGGCACCGCGCTGGAACGCGAACCACGTGAGCGCCGAGCAGCACCGCGTAGACGACGAGCGCGATCGTCTTGCGGTCGCAGCACGCGCGCGACCGCGCCCTGGTATCGCGTCGCACTGCGCCTTGAAGGTGCGGTTGAACCAGCGGAAGAACCAGCCGAGCACGCGGTCCATCGCGCGCGTCAGCCAGTCCTTTGGCGCGTCGTGCGGGCGCAGCAGCAGCGCGGCGAGCGCCGGCGACAGCGTCAGCGAGTTGAACGCCGAGATCACGGTCGAGATGGCGATGGTGAGCGCGAACTGCCGGTAGAACTGGCCGGTCAAGCCCGACACGAAGGCGATCGGCACGAACACCGCGCACAGCGCGAGCGCGATCGCGATGATCGGCCCGCTCACCTCGCGCATCGCGCGGTACGGTCGCGGTCGTGCGGCGTCGTGTCCGAGCTCGATGTTGCGCTCGACGTTCTCCACCACGACGATCGCGTCGTCGACGACGATGCCGATCGCGAGCACGAGGCCGAACAGCGTGAGCGTGTTGATCGAGAAGCCGAGCAGCAGCATGAACGCGAAGGTGCCGACGATCGACACCGGCACCGCGACCAGCGGAATGATCGACGCGCGCCACGTCTGCAGGAACACGATCACCACGATGACGACCAGCAGGATCGCCTCGAGCAGCGTCTCGATCACCGCCTTGATCGACTTCTGCACGAAGCGCGTCGGGTCGTAGACGATGTCGTAGGCAACGCCCGGCCGGGAAGTCGCGGCTTCATCTCCGCCATCGCGCGGCGCACCTCGTTCGAGAGCTGGATCGCGTTCGAGCCCGGCGCCTGGAAGATCGCGATGGCGACCGCCGGCTTGTTGTTGAGCAGCGAGCGCAGCGCGTATTCGCCGGCGCCGAGCTCGATGCGGGCGACGTCGCTGAGTGCGCAGCACGCCGCCGTCGGGCGAGGTCGGCGACGATCACCTCGCCGAACTCCTCCTCGGTGACGAGGCGGCCCTGCGTGTTCACCGAGAGCTGGAAGTCGGTGTTCTTCGGCCGCCGGCGGTGCACCGACGACCCCGGCTGCGACCTGCTTGTTCTGCTCGCGCAGCGCGCGCACCACGTCGCTGGCCGTGAGGTTGCGGCTCGCCAGCTTCTGCGGATCGAGCCACACGCGCATCGCATAGTCGCCGGCGCCGAACACCTGCACCTGGCCCATGCCGGGAATGCGCTGCAGGTTGTCCTTGATGTTGAGCACCGCGTAGTTGCGCAGGTAGAGCTCGTCGTAGCGCTCGTCGGGCGACAGGATGTGCACCACCATCGCGAAGTCGGGCGAGCTCTTCTGCGTGAGCACGCCGATCTGCCGCACCTCTTCCGGCAGCCGCGGCAGCGCGCGCTGCACGCGGTTCTGCACCTGCGTCTCGGCAAGGTCGACGTTGGTGCCGATCTTGAACGTGACCGTGAGCTGCAGAACGCCGTCGGTGGTTGCCTGCGACTCCATGTAGAGCATGTTCTCGACGCCGTTGATCTGCTCTTCGAGCGGCGCGGCGACGGTCTCGGCGATGACTTTGCGGATTGGCGCCCGGGAAGGTTGCGCGCACCACGACCGAAGGCGGCACGACATCCGGGTATTCGCTCACCGGCAGCTTGAAAATCGCGATCAACCCGGCGAGGAAGATGAGCACCGAGAGCACGCCCGCGAAGATCGGGCGGTCGATGAAGAAGCGCGAGACGTTCATCGCGTCAGCCCGCCGCGCCGGCAGGAGGTGCGCTTGGATGACCGTTGCCCGGGGGTGCGTCCATCGGCACCTGCTCGGGCGTGACCGGTACGCCCGGCCGCACGCGCTGGAGCCCGTTCACCACGATGACCTCGCCCGGCTTGAGCCCTGACTCGATCACGCGCAAGCCGTCGATCATGCGGCCGATCTTCACCTCGCGATACTCGGCCTTGTTATCGACGTTGACGACCAGCACGAAGCGCTTGCTCTGGTCGGTGCCGATTGCGCGATCCGCCACCAGCACAGTGGTGCGCGGCTGCGCCGCATTGCCGAGCCTGACGCGCGCGAACAGTCCCGGTGTGAACCGCCCCGACTTGTTGTCGAGCACCGCACGCATGCGCACCGTGCCGCTCTGCGGATCGACGCGGTTGTCGACGAATTCGAGTTTCCCCTCGTGCGGGAAGCCGGCCTCGTCGGAGAGCCCGACCTCCACCGGCAGCGCGCCGCCGCGACTCTTGCCGATGTACTTGAGGAACGCGCCCTCGTCGACCTCGAAAGAGGCATAGATCGGGTTCGTGGAGACGACTGTGGTGAGCAGCGGCGAGTTCGGCACCTCTCCCTGCACGAGATTGCCGGGCGTAATCTCGGCCTTGCCGACGCGGCCGGACACCGGTGCGGTCACACGCGTGTACGAGAGGTTGAGGCGTGCGGTGTCGAGCACTGCCTGATTCGCCCGCAACTGCGCATCGAGACTGCGCACCGCGGCAGCGGCTTCGTCGTACTCGCGCTTCGAGGTCGCGCGTTCGGCGAGCAATGCCTCGTTTCTTGCGAGCACCGTGCGCGCGAGGTCAAGCTGGGCGCGCGTGTTCACGAGTGAAGCCTGCGCCTGCGCGACCGCCGCCTCGAAAGGCCGCGGGTCGATCAGGAACAGGAGATCGCCCTTCTTCACCTCGGCGCCGGACTTGAAGTGCACCGACAGGATGTAGCCGGTGATGCGTGCGCGCACCTCGACCTGGTCGATCGCCTCGATACGGCCCGGGAACTCGTCGGTCTCGACGATCTGCTTCTCCAGCGCAGGCGCGACACTCACCGGCGGCGGCCCGGGTGGCTGGTGCGGATGAGCTTCCGGCGGCTTGCTGCATGCAGCGAGCGCCAACGGCAAGGCAACGACGATCGCCTGCAGTGCACGGACAATATGGGCATTACGCTTGAACATGGATGACGGGTATCGGTCATGAAGGGAATCCGCTTCCTGGGCTCGCGAGCCGCGGGCGCAGAAAACCGTCGATCACGGCCCACGCGGCGTCGGTCCAACAGTGTGTGACGGTTTCGATGTTCGGCAGACGCGAGACCTGGGTCGTCACGCCGGCCGCGATGAGTTTCGCGCCGTACTGCTCGGCCTCGTCGCGCAGGGGATCGCCGTCACAGGTGACGATCAGCGCCGGAGCAAGACCGGCGAGCCGCGTCGACGATGCCGGTGCGGCGTAGGGGTGCAGACGGTCCGCGGCATTCGGCAGGTACGCGCGATAACACGCGCCGCACACGCCAGGGGTATGGGTTGCGCTCGCGACGAAGCGCTGCATGGAAGGCGAGCTAAGGCTCGGGTCGAGCATCGGGCCGACGAGGATCTGCGCGGCCAGCGCGGGCGTGCCGCGATCGCGTGCCATCATCGCCGTGGCGGCCGCCAGATTGCCGCCCGCCTCTTCGCCCGCCACCGCGATACGCTTCGCATCCCAGCCGAGCCGCCGGGCCACGCTGCCTGCCCACGACAGGGCGGCATACGCGTCCTCTGCGGCGGCTGGAAACGGGTGCGCCGTGGCGAGCGTGTATTCGGGCGTGGCGACCCGCAGTCGGAGGCGGGTGGCCATGGCTGCCGCAGTCGTGGCGATCACATCAAGCCCGCCGCGCACAAAACCGCCACCGTGGTAGAGCATCACCAGCGCGCCTGGCGCGTCTTCGCCGGCGGGCGCGTAAACGCGGACGCGAAGAACGCGGTCCTGGCTGCTGAACCCGTGCTCCGAGACCGTCACGGCCTGCTTGGAGTGAGCGGCGGGTGAGCGCCGGCGGGACTGCATCGGGAGCCCTGTTGGCTCAGGAGCGAACGGTGCGCGGACGCTCGCAGCCTTCCCGCGGCGACACGTCCACGGTGCCGAGCGGTCTTCCGGCAGGCGCCCGCGCGCGCTCCGGCGCCGGCTGGGTGGCTTCGCACCGAGGGGGCTCCGGCTGCGCCGCCGCGACCCCGAATGCTGCCGCGCTGGTTGCGAGAAAAGCGGCCACGATGGCCTTGTTCAACATGATCTGCTCCCGTTTCGAAGGGTCGACACATTGTCGAGGGTGCAGGATAGTCGTTCGTCTTTTCGTGATAAAGATACATTTTATGAATTTTATGTTCACATTTACGAACAATCAACACATGCCTCCAACCTCGATCGGACCGCGGCGACGGCGCACCTTGGCGCCACCAGGCAGACCAAGGGGGCGCGAGCGCGAACGCCCTCGTTCAGTCCATCCGGATGGCTGGTCAGGACGGTGTTTGACGACGGATCGCGACGAGAGAGGTGGACTTGCGCTCGGGCAACACAGTCGCGTGAGGACCTGATTCGGCGCAAAGACCTTCCGGGCTTCTCCCAATTCCAAGAGAGTTGGACAGTCGACATTTTCTCGAAGCCTCGAACCCAGGAGCGCGCGGACAGCATCGTGCGCCGGAACGGATTAAAGCCGATGGAAGGCTCGTCAACTTGCATGACAATGGCGATAACATTCCTATAGATCACCGTGGCGGCGCTGGCCATGGTGGATAAAGGGAGGAGCGCACACGACAGCCTTCCTGGTCGCAGAAGGACCAGGTCGGCGCATGCGCACGTGTCCTTCTCAAGCCTCTGATGACAGTGGGTGACCGCGAATCGCGAGCGGTGAACACTGCATGACATATGGGCAGGCGCGCGCCAGTCTAATCGATTGACCACCGCATGCTCTAGCGCCGGTGAGGCGCCCTGCGGTCGTCGTAGAACTCAAGGCTGGTGCAGAGCAACCGGGAGGAGTTCGTGTTGCGAGTCGCTGTTCGTCTCCATCTTGCAGCCCACAGGCTGATCGGCACGCCACTGCGCCCGTTGGCGCGGGTGATCTATTGGTGCTCGACGGTGCTCACCAGCTCGGACATAGATCCGCGTGCCCGCATACACCCCACCGTGCGCATTCCTCACGCGACCGGAGTGGTTATCGGCGAGACCGCGGTCATCGGTGCGCACACGATCCTCATGCCGGGTGTCGTCGTAGGTGCACGTTCATGGGAGTCCCACGACCGCCACGCGAAGATCGGAGCCGGCGTCGTGATCGGAGCGGGCGCAGTCATCCTTGGCCCTGTCCGGATCGGCGACGGAGCGCGGGTGGCGGCCAATTCGGTAGTCCTGAATCACGTTGCGCCAGGGTCTACCGTAGCTGGCTCGCCAGCGCAGGTAACTTGTAAGCGTGAACCAGAACTAGAACCAGAAAGGGGTAAATCATGGCAAAGATCATCGGGACATCGGGTAACAACACCCTGAACGGGACGTCCGCGGACGACTTCATTTCCGGGCTCGCCGGCAATGACATCCTGTCCGGGCTCGGCGGAAATGACCTGCTGATCGGGGGCGCGGGTACCGACACCGCAATCTTCTCCGGTCCGCTGTCGGATTACAGCTTCACGGTCGGCGCGCTCGGTGGCGGCTTCAAACTGACCGACAACAATGCCGCGAACGGCAACGATGGAACCGACTTCACGGTCGGCAACGAAGTGCTGCAGTTCTCCGATGCCAAGGGGAGATTGCATGGAATCCCGGCGATCCCATTTCGGTGGCCCACAACCCGTCAGAGGGTGGTGGAAATGACATTCTCGACGGTAAGTCCGGCGCAGACACCATGTCGGGCGGAATTGGAGACGACGTGTACTACATCGACAACATCAAAGATGTAGTCAAGGAGTCCTCGGGGCAGGGCAATGATGAGGTTCGGTCCGCGATTGACTACACGCTGCCCGCCAACCTCGAAAACCTTACCCTGCTCGGCACTGCGGGACATGGCACGGGGAACGATCCGCCGAACGCCATCATTGGGAATTACGTGGTGGATAACGTGCTTTCTGGTCTCGGTGGCAATGACCTGATCATCCCACTTGGGGGCAACGACACTATCGACGGCGGTGCAGGGCGGGATGCCGTGCAGTTCAACGAGTACGTGCGGGATGCTCACTTCTCGGAATCCGGTCCCAACCAGTTCACCATGACCGGGCCAGAGGGCACCGATACCGTCTCAAATGTGGAGACGCTAAGTTTCATCGGCTTGACGCTCGATGTGTCGGACCGCTCCAAGTTCGATCCAATCTGGTACTTGGAGAGCAATCGGGATGTGGCGAACGCGAACATCGACCCGCTCTCGCACTACAAGAACTACGGATGGGCGGAGGGGCGCACGCCGAATTCACACTTCGACCTGTCCAACTTCGACGGGCTCGAATACATCGCGAGCTATGGCGACCTGATCAAAGCCTTCGGCGACAACGCCACGGTGGGCAAGGCGCAGGTATCCATAGCGCCACGGGGTTGATGCCGAGTGGCAAGTCGATAAGGGTCGAATGGCGGAGGATGCCTTGACGAAGTGATCGCGGGTCAGCCCCGTGGCTGACGCCGAGGGGCAAGAGAATAAGGGCCGAGGCGATCCCTGCCATGACGCATCGATCCCGGCCGGACCCGGCTCGGGTACTCTCGCCTGCGGGCATCGGTCGCGCCGCCCATCAAGAACGTGGGAGAGCCTCGCGAGTTCGTCCCGACGATGTGAAAGCCAAGGGTGGCGTGGCCGAGCTGGCGCAGGCAAGAGTAACGAGATAGTGGCGCAAAGCGCGGCCACGGATCAAATACCTGGCAGTGCTGCCCAGCATCGAGCCCGCCCACGTCAAGGAGAAGAGCATGCTTCGACGCACTGTAGGGATCGACCTGGCGATCAGCGCTGTGCAAGTGGCGCAGATCTTCGATGACGGCGTGCCGATGGGCAAGCCGATCCGCTTCCGGCTCAACGCGGACGATCTGCGTGGCTTCGTTGCTGCGGTCACCCGAGATGTGCCACAGGGCGTGCCGATCCAGGCGATCATGGAGCCGACCGGAATGGCATGGTTCCCAGTGGCCAGCTGGTTGCAGCGCGCTGGTGTCGATGTCATTCGGGTGAAGGGACAGCGGGTCAAGGCGCTGCGTCAGTACCTGAGCGAGCATGCCAAGACCGATCTGGCCGACGCCCATGTATTGGGAGCCCTACCGAACTTCGGTGGGCGCGTGCTCGACCCGGTACACGTGCCGGGCCCAGACCAGCACGCGCTGCAGCGGCTGACCAAGCAACGTCACCGCTATCAGGAACAGATTTGCTCATCGCGCCGGCGTCTCCTGGACCTGATCCGCTGGGCCTGTCCTGCGCTGGAGCCGATCCTGCCCGATACGACGACGCGCCTGACGCTGGCGATTCTGGCCGAGTTCTTCGACCCGCATCGTGTGCTCAAGACCCGGCACGCGACCTTGATCCGTTTCATCGGCCAGAACGCCTCGGGCAACCATCCGCACAGCGGCCCTTTCGTCGAGAATCTCGCCCAGGCGCTGAAGGACAGCGCGCGCGGGCAACCCTCGCCCTGCACGGCGATCGGGTGGACTTCCAGTCGTTGCAATTCGAAGTACGTCAGGAGGTCGAGTTGCTCAGGCTGCTCGATCGCAACATCACCGCTCTGGAGCAGCAGATCGAAGTCCTCTACCAGCGCCAGCACCCCTCCAACGCGCTACGTTCGATCCCCGGCATCGGCCCGACCCTCGCACCGCTGCTGGTCGGTGTCCTGGCACGGGTCGATCGCTTCCGCAATGAACGCCATGTGCGTGGCTTCTGCGGACTGTTCCCCACCAAGAATTCCTCGGCCGGCATCGACCGGCCCGGCCAGCGCATCACCAAGAGCGGCAACGACCGCATCAAGCGCGCCCTGTACGTCGCCGCCGACACGGCCCGCAAGATCGACCCGGACCTGGCGGCGGTCTACTGGCGCCTGATGGTCACCAAGGGACATCACCACAAGCAGGCCCTGTGCGCCGTGGCCACTCGGCTGGTCAATCGCATCTACCGCGTGCTCAAGACCGGACAAGCCTATGTGCTGCGCGATCGCGACGGGCGGCCCATTACGGTGGCGCAAGGCAAACAGATCGTCGCCGAGTCGTTCACAGTGCCCTTGGAGATCAGACGAACTCGATGCCGCCACCTCGAGGGCACGGCATAGGAGTTATCCAGGGCCCCGCGCGCGGGGCGCATGCCACGCACAGGCGCGCGGGGCGGTGGGTAACTCCGGACAACCGCTTGACAATCGGTACGAGATCATTGCGCGCAAGCCGGCCTGTTCGAGGACCGCTCCGTCAGCTTCGACGGCCTGCAGTACCTCGCGAGCTATCCCGACCTCGTGCAAGCGTTTACTTCGAGGGCCGCACGGACCATCAGCTGAACTGACACTCGTTTCCCTTCCCTCGCCTCAGCCTCGATCAGCTACGACAGTCGTGCGTTGGGAGTGCCTGCCCCTGACGCTTTCGCCTCACACTGCCGCCAAGCACTGGACCGCGTTCTTGGTAAAGGCTCGCTCGTGGAAGAGAATGGTTGATTTTGGGCAGGGAGGAGGAGTTGGATCGTCTACAGGCAATGCAGGTGTTCGTGCAGGTGGTGGATGCGGGCAGCTTCACACGCGCGGCCGACGTGCTGCGCCTGCCCAAGGCTTCGGTGACCACCCTGCTGCAGGGTCTGGAGGCGCATCTGCGGACGAAGCTCCTCAACCGCACGACGCGCCGCGTGAGCGTCACCGCCGACGGTGCCGCCTACTACGAGCGCTGTGTGCGCAT
>CAVRDD010000042.1:0-39022 GCA_963719715.1 uncultured beta proteobacterium | reverse complement strand
CATGTCCAGCGGTGAACCGGACAGCCGTCGCCTTATTGGATTCCGCGCGGCACATCGCCCGAGACGCCGCAGGGAGTTTCATTGCGCTGCATCATGCCGAAAAGCCTGTGGGGCCTCAAATAACAGTTTGGACAGTCGTTATTCCGAACCTGCGGCCCTTCGACGGGTCGCTTTCGGACCTCAAAAGGCCGCAAGACTCCCGTGGCTTCCCGCAGCGCGCGCGGGGTACCGGTTCAGGGGAGAGCACGCTCAGCGGCACTCCCACCGACCGCTCGTCGGGCAACTGTGCGCCGCGGCGGGAAATTTCGCTGCGTTCGCGCCGCATTGCGCACGATGCCTGTTGCTGGCGCTGCGCACTCCGTCTATATTTTCGACACACAGAATGACGCTCGAACGTCGGCGCGTGCAGCACGCGTAGTCTCGACGACGAGGCGTTACACAGGGAGGCAATACATAATAAGGAGGGGGTTACTTTGGACATCAACCGTCGGCAGTTCTTTAAAGTCTGCGCGGCCGGAGTCGGCAGTTCGAGCCTCGCCATGCTCGGCTTCTCGCCCGCAGCCGGTGCTGGCCGAAGCCCGCAGCTTCAAGCTCGCACGCACCACCGAGACGCGCAACACCTGTCCCTACTGTTCGGTAGGCTGCGGCATCCTGATGTACAGCCTCGGCGACAATGCGAAGAACGCCAAGGCTGAAATCATCCACATCGAGGGCGATCCGGATCATCCGGTGAATCGCGGCACACTCTGTCCGAAGGGCGCTGGCCTGCTGGACTTCGTGCACAGCGAGAGCCGCCTCAAGTACCCGGAGTATCGTGCGCCAGGCAGCAACGAGTGGAAGCGCATCTCCTGGGACGATGCGTTCGATCGCATCGCCAAGTTGATGAAGGCCGATCGCGACGCGAACTTCGTCGCCAAGAATGCCGACGGCCTGACCGTCAATCGCTGGCTGACCACCGGGATGCTCGCCGCGTCCGCTTCCTGCAACGAATCGGGCTACATCACGCACAAGGTGGTGCGCACGCCTGGGGATGCTCGTATTCGACAACCAAGCGCGTGTCTGACACGGCCCGACGGTGGCGAGTCTCGCCCCGACGTTTGGCCGCGGTGCAATGACCAACCACTGGGTTGACATCAAGAATGCCGACCTGGTCCTGATCATGGGCGGCAACGCCGCCGAAGCACACCCGTGCGGTTTCAAGTGGGTCACGGAAGCGAAGGCCCACAACAAGGCAAAGCTGGTGGTGGTCGATCCGCGCTTCACGCGCTCGGCAGCCATGTCGGATTACTACGCCCCGATTCGCGTCGGCACCGACATCGCGTTCCTGGGCGGCGTGATCAACTACCTGATCAGCAACGACAAGATCCAGCACGAGTACGTCAAGGCACTACACCAACGCGAGTTTCATCGTCAACGAGAAATTCGAGATGGATGGACGGCATCTTCTCCGGCTACGACGAGACGAAGCGCCGCTACGACCCGAGTTCCTGGGACGTACGAGTTCGACACGGACGGCTACGCCAAGGTCGACGAAACGATGCAGCATCCGCGCTGCGTCTATCAGATCCTGAAGACGCACTACTCCCGGTACACGCCGGAGATGGTGACGCAGATCTGCGGCACGCCGAAGGATCAGTTCCTCAAGGTGTGCGAATACATCTCGTCGACCGCCGCGCCGAATCGCGTCATGACCATCATGTACGCGCTCGGCTGGACGCAGCATTCGCAGGGTACGCAGATGATCCGCACCGGCGCGATGATGCAGCTTCTGCTCGGCAACATCGGCCTGCCGGGAGGCGGCATGAATGCGCTGCGCGGCCACTCGAACATCCAGGGTCTCACCGATCTCGGCCTGCTGAGCAATCTCCTGCCGGGCTACATGACCTTGCCGGGAGAGAAGGAGCAGGACTACGAGAAGTACCTCGCCGTGCGCACGCAAAAACCCCTGCGCCCGAACCAGGTGAGCTACTGGCAGAACTTCCCGAAGTTCCAGGTCAGCCTGATGAAGGCGTGGTACGGCAAGGCGGCGACGAAGGAGAACAACTGGGCCTTCGAGTATCTGCCCAAGCTCGACAAGCAGTACGACGTGCTGCAGGCGTTCGAGTTGATGGGCCAGGGCAAGATCAACGGCTACATCTGCCAGGGCTTCAACCCGCTCGCCTCGTTCCCGAACAAGGCCAAGCTCATCCGCGGACTGTCGAAGCTCAAGTTCCTGGTCACCATGGACCCACTGGCGACCGAGACTTCGGAGTTCTGGAAGAACTTCGGCCCTTACAACGACGTCGACACGGCGACGATTCAGACCGAGGTTTTCCGCTTGCCGACCACCTGCTTCGCCGAGGAGCAGGGTTCGATCGTCAATTCCGGCCGTTGGCTCCAGTGGCACTGGCAAGGCGCCGAACCGCCGGGCGAAGCGTTGGGCGACCCGGAGATCATGGCCGCAGTTGTTCACTCGCCTGCGCGCACTCTACGCCAAGGAGGGTGGAGCGTTTCCCGATCCGATCATGAATCTCGAGTGGGCCTACAAGATCCCGCACCTTGCCCTCGGCGGAAGAGCTGGCACGGGAGTACAACGGGCGCGCGCTCACCGATCTGACCGATCCCAAGGACGCAACAAAGGTTCTCTTGAAGGCGGGCGAGCAGGTGCCCGGCTTCGCCTTGTTGCGCGACGACGGCTCGACCGCCTGCGGCTGCTGGATCTTCGCCGGCTGCTGGACCCAGGCCGGCAACCAGATGGCGCGGCGCGACAACAGCGATCCCTACGGCATCGGCCAAACGCTGGGCTGGGCATGGGCGTGGCCAGCCAACCGGCGCGTCCTCTACAACCGCGCATCCGCCGATGTCTCGGGCAAGCCGTGGAACCCCAAGCACAAGCTCCTGCTCTGGACCGGAGACAAGTGGGGCGGGTCAGACATACCCGACATGCCACCGACCGCAGCACCGGACCAGCACGTCGGACCATTCATCATGAACGCGGAAGGCGTGGCGCGCCTGTTCGCACCGACCGGCCTGGCCGACGGCCCGCTGCCGGAGCACTACGAGCCGTTCGAGTCGCCGGTGACGGTGAACCTGATGAACCCTGAAGAATCCGAAGGCGTTCGCCAATCCGGCGGCGCGCGTGTTCAAGGGTGATCTGGAAGCCTTCGGTAGTTCGAAGGACTTCCCGTACGCGGCGACGACCTACCGCCTCACCGAGCACTTCCACTACTGGACCAAGCACGTGGAGGCGTGCGCCATCATCCAGCCGCAGCAGTTCGTGGAGATCGGCGAGGAGCTGGCAAAGGAGAAAGGCGTCAAGGCCGGCGACAAGGTGAAGGTGCGCTCGAACCGCGGCGAAATCGTTGCGGTGGCAGTCGTGACCAAGCGTATCAAGCCGCTCGATTGCGGCGGTGTCAAAGTGCATCACGTGGGCATCCCGATCCACTGGGGCTTCAAGGGTGTGGCGAAAATGGGTTACCTCGCGAACACCCTGACACCCTTCGTGGGCGACGCGAATACGCAAACGCCCGAGTACAAGGCGTTCACCGTGAACATCGAGAAAGCGTAAGGGGGCGGCCATGGCATCGCTACAATCGTTGGACATCAAGCGGCGGTCGGCGACCACCACCTCCTCACCCTCGGTGCGTCGCCAGACCGAGGTCGCCAAGCTCATCGACGTCTCCAAGTGCATCGGCTGCAAGGCTTGCCAGGTCGCGTGCATGGAATGGAACGACATCCGCGACGAGATCGGGGTCAACGTCGGCGTCTACGACAATCCGCCCAATCTCACGGAGAACTCGTGGACGGTGATGCGCTTCACCGAGTACGAGAACACCGAGAGTAACCGGCTGGAGTGGCTCATCCGCAAGGATGGCTGCATGCACTGCGCCGATCCGGGCTGCCTCAAGGCATGTCCGTCGCCCGGCGCCATCGTGCAGTACTCGAACGGCATCGTCGACTTCGTGCAGGAGAACTGCATCGGCTGCGGCTACTGCGTGGCGGGCTGCCCGTTCGACGTACCCCGCATCTCGCAGAAGGACAATAAGGCCTACAAGTGCACGCTGTGCTCCGATCGCGTGTCGGTCGGGCTGGAACCGGCCTGCGTCAAGACCTGCCCGACCGGCGCGATCACCTTCGGCAGCAAGGAGGACATGATCGAGCATGGCCAGGAACGCATCGTCGATCTCAAGGAGCGCGGCTTCCAGAACGCCGGCCTCTACGATCCGCCGGGGGTCGGCGGCACGCACGTGATGTACGTGCTGCAGCACGCGGACCGGCCGGAGATCTATCACGGACTGCCGAACGATCCATCGATCAGTCCGACGGTCGGTCTGTGGCGCGGCTTCAAACCCTTCGCCCTGCTCGCGATGGGCATGACCGCGCTCGCAGGCTTCTTCCACTACATCAAGGTCGGCCGCTACGACGTGGACGCCCACACGCCGCCGAAGACAACGAAAAGGAGGCCCGCTGACATGAACGGAATGATTCGGCGCTACACCGATTCAGAGCGCATCAATCACTGGATCGTCGCGATCCTGTTCATCCTGTCGGGCCTGTCCGGGCTTGCCTTGTTTCATCCCGCAACCAGCTGGCTCACCGGTCTGTTCGGGGGGGGTCCGTGGACGCGCATGCTGCATCCCTTCTTCGGCGTTGTCACCTTCGTGGCGTTCCTGACGATGATGCTGCGCTTCTGGCACCACAACACGATCAACCAGAACGACCGCAAGTGGCTGCGCATGATCGGCGACGTGATCGACAACCGCGATGCCGACTACCCCGAAGTCGGGAAGTACAACGCGGCGCAGAAGCTCCTGTTCTGGACGCTCGTCACCTGCATGATCGTGCTGTTCGTCACCGGCTTCCTGTTCTGGCGGCCCTGGTTCGCGGGGTATTTTCCCATTAGCGTGGTGCGGCTGGGCGCGCTCCTGCATTCGCTGGCAGCAACGGTGGCGATCATCGCCGTGATCGTGCACATCTACGCCGCGATCTGGGTCAAGGGTTCCATCGGCGGCATGACAACCGGGTGGGTCTCCGCGAAGTGGGCGCGCGTGCACCATCCGGGCTGGTATCGCGAGGTCACGCGGCGATAGCCGTTCGCGGCGCAGGCAGGCCGGTCTTCATGTTGCCCGTCGGGCACGAGGAACACCATGCAGCAAAGGACGTTGTCACCGGAGGAGATCGCCGTTCAGTCGGCCGGCGAGATCCCGTTCCTGCGATTGCCGGACCGCAGCTGCGTGTTCTCCGACCGGGCGGCGCGCCTGCGCCAGCTCGCCGCCACCAGCACCCTCGGTGGCTATCTCGAACTCATGGCCAGGGTGGCGGACCTGCAGCAGACGTTCCTGGCCGATGCTCCGCCCTTCCCGCTGCCGACGCAGGAGCACCTGGCGCGCTGCCGTGAGCACGGCATGCCGCCGCTCAACGCCCAGACCCTGCGGCGTGATCCGCTCTGGCACGACCTGCTGCGCCGCTTGCTGCGCGCGCTGGCCGCTGACGCCGAAGGCGAACTGCGCGCGGTGCTCGTCGGGCTTGAGGCGCGCCCGGGCGCCTTCTTCGAAGCGCATGCAAGCCGGCTGCTCGCGAATGTCGGCGACGGCCTCGATCGCGCAGCCGCACCTTTCATCGGTGCTACGCTTCAGGTGTACTGGACGCACCTGCTGACCACGCTCGGCAAGGATTGCTTCGGCCGCATCGACGTTCCGAACGTATGCCCCTGCTGCGGATCGCTGCCGGTGGCGAGCGTCGTGCGCATCGGCGGCGCAGATGGTGGCTACCGCTTCCTGCACTGTTCCCTATGCGCCGCGGAGTGGCACATGGTGCGGGTGAAATGTCCGAGTTGCAGCACGACCAAGGGCATCCACTACTTCGAGCTCGAAGGCGGCTCGCCCGCGATCAAGGCGGAGTGCTGCGACGAGTGCAACAGCTATCTCAAGATCTTCTATCAGGAGAAGGATCCCCGGGTGGAGCCGGTGGCCGATCACCTTGCCTCGGTCGCCCTCGATCTTCTGGTATCGGAAACCGGCAAGGCGGCAAGCGGAGTGAATTTGCTGTTCATTCACGGCGAAGACAACACGACGCAGGATGCGTAGCGGAGCCACCATGCCGCTGCGGCTGCCCTCGGTGGACCGTGTAATGCAGCAGCCGGCCATGGTCGCCTTGACCGAGCTCCATGGCCGCAGCGAGGTGGTGCGGGGCGTGCGAGAGGTTCTTGCCGAGTTGCGAGAAGCCGCACTCACTGGCCGTGCCGACGGCGAGATTGAACCCGACGTGCACGCTCTCCTGCACGAACGGCTGGCGCAGCGCCTGCGCCCCCGCCTGCAGCGCGTCTTCAACCTCACCGGCACCGTCCTGCACACCAACCTCGGGCGCGCTCAGCTTCCTGTCAGCGCAGTCGAGCATGTCGCCATGGCGATGTGCCAGCCCTGCAACCTGGAGTTCGATCTCGAAAGCGGTGAGCGCGGCGATCGCGATCAGCTGATCGAGGCAGTGCTTTGCGAGCTGACCGGCGCCGAGGCGGCGACCATCGTCAACAACAATGCGGCGGCAGTGCTGCTCACGATTGCAGCGCTCGCGGCGGACCGGAAGGTGATCGTCTCGCGCGGCGAACTGGTGGAAATCGGCGGCGCCTTCCGCATGCCCGACGTCATGGCTGCCGCTGGCGCCACGCTGGTGGAGATCGGCACCACCAATCGCACCCACGCGCGCGACTACTCAAATGCCATCGACGGCGACACCGCGTTGCTGATGAAGGTGCACACCAGCAACTACGCGGTCACCGGTTTCACCGCCAGCGTCGGCGAGGACGCGGTCGCGCGCATCGCCCATGATGCCGGCCTGCCAATGGCCGTCGACCTCGGCAGCGGCAGTCTCATCGATCTCTCGCGCTACGGCCTGCCGAAGGAGCCGGTGGTGCGCGACATCCTGGCAGCCGGTGCCGACATCGTCACCTTCAGCGGCGACAAGCTGCTCGGCGGCCCACAGTCGGGGCTGATCGTGGGACGCACGGCGACGTTCAGCGCATCAAGAGCATCCGCTCAAGCGCGCGCTGCGCGTCTCCAGATCACGCTCGCCGCACTGGAAGCGACGCTGCACCTGTACCGCGATCCGGACCGGGTCGCCAGCCGGCTGCCGACGCTGCGGCTCCTGACCCGGCCGCAGAAGGAGATCGCTGAACTTGCCGAAAGACTACAGCCGATATTGGGGAGCGCGCTGGGCGATGCCTGGCAAGTGACGACGCAGGAAGCATCGAGCCAGATCGGCAGCGGTTCGCTGCCAGTCGACCGTCTGCCCAGCGCCGCCCTGGCGATCGCGCCGGACAGCGCCGGCAGGCGCGGCGGTGGCACCGCCCTCAGCCAGCTCGCGACACGCTTTCGCCGACTCCCAGTTCCGGTCATCGGCCGCATCGCGGACGGTTGCCTGCTGTTCGATCTGCGCTGCCTGGAAGACGAGGCGCTCTTCGTCGAACAGTTGTCCCAGCTGTGAGCGTACATGCCGGGGCCGGCGCGCAGACGGTTCTGGGTCCGGGTCCATCGCTGGCTCGGTGTCGGTCTCGGCGTCTGGTTCGCACTCGTCGGCATCACCGGCAGCCTGCTCGTCTACGAAGGGCCAATCGACGCCTGGCTGAATCCGCAGCTGCTGCGCAACACCCTGCCCGGCCCGTGGCTGCCCCCGGCAGCCATCCACGCCGGGGCGACGCAGGAATTCGGCTACACCCGCATCGAGCGCCTGACGCTTCCCGTCTCGCGCGAGGACGTCTATCGGGCGATCGTCCAGGTCGGCCCGCGACTGCGGATTGCGCCGGCGCGCGTGGAAGCGACATTCAATCCGGTAAGCGGCGAATTGCTCGGCACGCGGGATGCCTTGGCGCGGGGACTGGCGCGACCGTACCTGATGAAGACTCTCTACGACTTTCATCGCAACGTCCTGCTCGGCAACACGGGCTCCAACCTCGTCGGCATCGCCGGCTTCCTGTTGCTGGCCTCTGCCGTCACCGGCCTGTACGCCGCGTGGCCGCGCCAGCGCAGCGGCTGGAAGCGGCTCGTCAGCGTGAAGCTGCGCTCCGGCGCGACGCGCGTGATCTTCGACATTCACCGCTCGCTCGGATCGGTGATGTGCACGCTGCTGCTGCTCGCGACGCTGACCGGATGCACGCTCGTCTACCTCAACTACGCGCGCGATATCGTGAGCGTGTTCTCGAAAGTCGCACCGTTCCCGGTGGTGCCCTGGCGCGAGAACGCGTCCGCGACCTGGCCGTCGTTCGCAGAGCTCGTCGCCGGTGTGCAAGGCACTCATCCGGAGCTCACGATCAGCGAGATCCACATTCCGACGCGCATGCCCGGCGGTTATCTCTTCTACCTGCGCGGGCCGCAGGATGTGCATCGGCTCGGCGACACCCTGGTGTGGGTCGATCCCACCACGGGCGATTTTCTCTTCGAACGCAGCATCCACTCGCGAACCGCGGGCGAATCCTTCATGCACTGGCTGTTTCCCCTGCACAGTGGCACGGCCTTCGGCGCGCCGGGCATGGTCGCGATGTGTGTCACCGGTCTGGCGCCGCTGATCCTCATCTCGACCGGTCTCTGGGTCTGGCTGCGCAAACGGCGCGCCGCGAAGATCGAGTTGCGACGCCAGCGCAGGGGGCTAACCGCTCGCTCCGTCGAACAGGCCTCGTCCGCGCAGGGCAGCGCTGCGCAGCGTCTGAAATCGCCCCTGCGCCGGCTGGATTCCGCGTGATCTCCCGCGGGGCAAGCGCGTGATCATCGGAACTGCCGGACACATCGACCACGGCAAGACCACGCTCGTGCGTGCGCTCACCGGTGTGGACACCGACCGGCTACCCGAGGAAAAGGCGCGCGGCATCTCGATCGAACTGGGCTATGCCTACGCGCCGCTGGCCAACGGAGACATGCTCGGCTTCGTCGATGTCCCAGGGCACGAGAAGTTCGTTCACACGATGCTCGCCGGCGCCACCGGGATCGACTTTGCCCTGCTGGTGGTGGCGGCTGACGACGGGGTCATGCCGCAGACGCGGGAGCATCTCGACATCCTGCGCCTGCTCGACGTTGCGGCCGGTGCGGTGGCGCTCACCAAGATCGACACCGTCGATGCCGATCGCATTGCCGCCGTCGAGCGCGAAATCCGCACACTGGTCGCCGGCACCCCGCTAGCAGACGCCCCGCTCTTCGCGCTGTCTGCGCGCTCCGGCACGGGCATCGACACGCTGCGCCGCTTCCTGGAAGAACGTGCGCAGGCGCATCGTCGCCTGGCCGACGACGGGCATTTCCGGCTCGCCGTCGACCGTTCGTTTTCGATGCCCGGAATCGGCACGGTCGTCACCGGCTCGGTCCACTCTGGTGAGATCGCGGTCGGCGCACATCTCGCGCTCGCCCCGCGCGGCGTCGCGGTGCGCGTTCGTTCCATTCACGCACAGAACCGGGCAAGCGAGCGCGCATCGGCGGGCGAACGCTGTGCCCTGAACCTCGTCGGCGTCGGCCATCAAGATGTCGGCCGCGGTGACTGGGTCGTCGCGCCGTCGATCGCGCTGGGCACCGATCGCTTCGATGCGCGACTCGATCTGCTCAAAGACGAACCGAAGACGCTGCGTTCGGGCGTCACCTTTCACGTCCACCTGGGTGCGGCGCGCGCGACAGGGCGGCTCGTCGCGCTCGAAGACAACGCTCAAGGCGGCCGCGAACGCGACCAGCGCCGACGGGTGTCCGGGCCATTGGTGCAGATCGTCCTGCAGGCACCGATCGCTGCCTGCTGCGGCGACCGCTTCATCATTCGCGACGCAGCCGCGATGCGCACCGTCGGCGGCGGCTGCGTGCTGGATCCGTTCGCGCCGGCGCGCTACCGCCGCTCACCCCAGCGCCTGGCGGTGCTGCGGGCACTTGAATCCGCTACCAGCGCATCGCGGCTGGCAGCCCTCATTGCCTGCGAGCCGTTCGGCGTCGACCTCAGGCGTTTCGCGACCGCCTGCAATGTCCGCGATGTCGCCACCATCATGCACGGGCTGCACGCCCGTCGCGTGAGCGGCGGCGAGGGAATCGACTACGCGATCGCCGAAGATCACTGGCGCGCGCTGCAGCTGCGGGCGGAGGAACACCTCGCGGTATTTCATCGTGCCCACCCCGACGAACTCGGTCCCGACAGCGCGCGTCTGAAGCGGATGGCATTTCCGAAGCTCGACAACGCGCTCTACCGCGCGCTCGTCGCCGATCTTCTGGTGCAGGAGCGAATCCGCCGCAGTGGGCCGTGGCTGCATCTCACGGGCCACGACGATGCACCCTCGGCTACTGAAAGTGCGCTGCTTGAATCGCTGCTGCCGCGCCTGCTCGATACGCCCTTCGATCCGCCCTGGGTGCGCGACCTCGCGAAGTCCTGCGCGCAGCCGGAAGCGCCGGTGCGCACGGCGCTGATCCGTGCCTCCAAGCGCGGTCAGGCGTATCAGGTCGTTCGCGATCTGTTCTATCATCCGCTCGCGATTCGCGACCTCGCCGCTCTGGCGAATGACCTGCAGGAGCGCGAGGGCGAGGTGCGAGCTGCGCTTTTTCGCGACCGCACGGCACTCGGCCGAAAGCGCGCGATCCAGGTCCTCGAATTCTTCGACCGCGTGGGCTTTACCCGGCGCGTGCGAGACCGCCACGTCGTGCGCGCGGACAGTCTCGCCACGATCGACTTCGCTCCGGCGGCGGCGCCCGTACCCGGTCGATGTATATGACACTCAGGAAGAGAATCGTCCCTGGTGGGGCGGCCGGGCTTCAAACCCGGTTGGGGGCGCTATGCGCTCCCGGGTGGGTTCGACTCCCATTCTCTTCCGCCATACAACTGCAGCACGGACGGTACTCCTGGGGCGAGACGGAGCAGCGGAGCGGCGCGCCGTGACCGCGGCGCGTCCGTCGTACAGGTGAACCCGCGTGGCGACGATCCACGGTTTCGACTTTCCGGACGATCTCTTCTACCTGCTGAATCACGACACTTGGGCGCGCCTGGATTCTGATGGCATCGTCACCATCGGCATCACCCCGCTCGGCGCGCACATCTCGGGCGAGTTCATCGAGTTCATGCCGAAAGCCGTGGATACGCAGGTTGAATGCGAGCGCTCGTTGGGTCTGCTGGAGATGTCGAAGGTGATCCGCGCAGTGCGCTCGCCCGTCGGCGGGACCATCGTCGAGACGAACACCCGGGCGCGGACAGACCCCGGCTTGATCAACACCGATCCCTACGGCGAAGGCTGGCTGGTGCGCATGCGACCGAACGCGTGGCACAGTGACGTGTGTGATCTCATTACCGGAGAAGGGATTCCGGCGGCGGTCGAGGCTTACATGAACCTGCTCGCGGAAACATTCGGGGAAGCACCGCCGCCGTGAGAACGCGTCTTGCCATCCTGCTCTGGGCGACCGACCCTGCCCTGCCGCACCTTTGCGTGACGCCCTTCTTCCACGCGGCAGCGGCGGCGGCGATGGATGCGGAAGTCGAGGTCCACTTTTCGAGCAGGTCGGTCCTGCTGCTGGTCAACGGTGTCGCGGAAAAGCTGTACGGCGGTGTCGGGCGCGAGATGAGTGTCTACCAGCACATGCGTAACGCCCACGACTTCGGCTCGCAGTTCTTCGCGTGCAGCGATGCGCTCGACGCCCACGCAGTGGATCGCTCGACGCTCATGCCGGAAGCTCAGGGCATCGTCGGTGCGGCAGCATTCCTCGGCCGCGTACTCGATCCCGAGTGGAGCACGCTGGTCTTCTGATCGCCCGCGCGACAACTCCGCCGGCAACTGCCGGACACCGGCCTCGCGTTCGCCAGCATCACGGATTTCCCTGAACCGCCCCATGCGCCAGACAGGTCGCGGCGGCTGCGCGGCGACAGTGCATCCCCGCTCGCCCCCGCTCACGTCCACTTTATTCGTTACGGACATAAACATTAACAAAACACGGTACTTTTACGAATATATAGATCCACCTAGACTGGCCTCGCAGCTTTGGAAAGTCATCACGAGGCAAGTCGAAATGGAACACGCACTATTGCACACCCCGCTCTCCCGGCGCCGCCCGCGGGCGAAGGTCGCTTCTTCCGAAGGGCAGCGCGCGCCACAGCGCCTGCGCGCCCGATCCAGCCGTCGCCAGGTCGCGCCATGACAGCGCTCACGATAGCGGGAAGTCCCGCCGCCAACTCGCGTGCGCGTCGCATCGCGGAGTTCGTCACGACGAGGTTCGACAGCTGGGGCGTCGAAGCCGGTGAACTGGATCTGCGGGAGCTGCCTGCCGAGGCGCTGCTGCGACTCGACCGCCGGCACCGCGGCCTGCAGGCGGCACTCGCGCGGGTAGCAAGCGCGTCTGCGATCGTCATCGTCACGCCCGTCTACAAATCCTCGTACAGCGGGCTGCTCAAGACATTCCTCGATCTGTTGCCGCAGGCTGGGCTGAAGGGGAAGGCCGTGCTCGCGATCGCAACGGCCGGCGCAACCGATCAGGCGCTCGCCGTCGACTTCTCATTGCAGCCGGTGCTGGCGGCGTTGCATGCCCGCTATGTGCTGGGCAGCATCCACACACTGGACCAACAGGTGTCCTGGACGCCTGAAACAGGGCTGCAACTGGATGCCGATGTCGCCTCCCGGATCGACGAAGGCGTGCGTCACCTGGTGAACAGCACGCGCCCGCACGGTCTCCTGCCCACCCCCTATCCGGCTGCAGAAGCCTTCTTTCCCGTCGACCCGCTCGATCCCGAGCTGGTGCGATGTTGGGACTGACCAGCGCGGTCAGCTTCGCCTGAAAACCGGGTGCGGGCCTGCGTCCGCATCCCGTTGCGGGCAGATCACAAATCCGGAAGCAATGTCACCGTGTCCGCCGCTCAACCGGCGCGACTACCTCACTTATTTGTTGGGAGTTCATCAATGACTCGAATCGTCTCGATCAAGCGCCGTTCAGTCCTGGGCGTTCTGGCGGCGGCCGTGCTGGCCGCGACCCCGCTGCGCGGCGCCGCCGCGGAGCCCACCGGCACGAAAGAACTGCGCCTCGGCTATCAGAAGTACGGCACGCTGGTGATCCTGAAAGCCAAGGGAACGCTCGAACAGCGCCTGGCTCCGCTTGGAGTCAAGGTGAAGTGGACCGAGTTTCCGTTCGGCCCGCCGCTGCTCGAAGCCATCAACATCGGGTCCATCGATCTTGGCACGGTCGGCGAAGCGCCACCGGTCTTTGCACAGGCCGCAGGCGCGGATCTCGTGTACGTCGCCAACGAGCCCGCGGCTCCGGCAGCAGAAGGCATCCTCGTGCCCAAGGGTTCACCGCTGAAGACGGTTGCCGACCTCAAGGGCAAGAAAATCGCGTTCGCCAAGGGCTCGAACGTGAATTACTTCGTGGTGAAGGTGCTCGAGAACGCAGGCCTCAAGTACTCCGACATCCAGCCCGTCTATCTCGTCCCTGCCGATGCACGGGCCGCATTCGAACGCGGCAGCGTCGATGCGTGGGCGGTCTGGGATCCGTACCTGGCCGCCGGGGAAACCCAGCTCGGCGCGCGCATCCTCGCCGACGGTCGCGGAGCGGTCAACAACTACCAGTTCTACCTCGCCTCCCGGTCATACGCCGAAAAGCATCCGGAGATCGTCAACATTGCCGTCGAAGAGCTCGCCAAGGTCGACGAGTGGGGCAAGAACAATCCGAAGGACGTCGCAGCACTGCTCGCGCCGCAGATCGGTCTCGACATCGCCACCACGGAGGTCGCGGCGCGCCGGTACGCCTACGGCGTAAGCCACCGCGAAGCGTGCTGCCGACCAGCAGAAGGTCGCCGATACCTTCTACGAGCTCAAGCTGATTCCGAAGAAGATCAAGGTCCGCGACGCGGTATGGGACGGCGCGCGCGCCAAGGTCGCGCAGGAGGCCCTCAAGTGACAAGTGCGAGGCTGCGCCGCTAGCTTGTCGTCGTACTCGTGACACTCGAGGCCTCCCGCATGGCATTTTCGCTCAAACTTCACCCGGTCATCTGGAAGCGCATCGCCCCGTGGGTCGTACCGGTTTTGCTGCTGACCCTGTGGCAGGCCGCGGCACAGCTCGGCTGGCTCTCGACGCGAATCCTGCCCGCTCCATGGGACGTCGCAAAGGCTGCAGTCACGCTCGCGTGGTCCGGCGAGCTGTGGGCCCACGTCTGGGTCAGCACGTGCCGCGCACTCGTCGGCTTCGTCCTCGGCGGCGGTGTCGCGCTCGTGCTGGGTCTGCTCACCGGCTCGTTCACACAGGCCGAAACGCTGCTCGACAGCACCATCCAGATGATTCGCAACATTCCGCCGCTGGCGCTGATTCCGCTGGTGATCCTGTGGTTCGGCATCGAGGAGGAGGCGAAGCTCTTCCTGGTCGCCCTTGGCGTCTTCTTCCCGGTCTACATCAACACCTTTCACGGCATCCGCTCCGTCGACAAAGGCCTGATCGAGATGGGGCGCAGTTACGGCCTGTCCGGCTGGTCGCTCTACCGCGAGGTCATTCTGCCGGGCGCGCTGCCCTCGATCCTGGTGGGCGTGCGGTTCTCCCTCGGTTTGATGTGGGTGATCCTGATCGTCGCGGAAACGATCTCGGCAACTGCCGGCATCGGTTACATGACCATGAACGCGCGCGAGTTTCTCCAGACCGATGTCGTCGTGCTGGGGATTCTGCTCTATGCCCTGCTCGGGAAGCTCGCCGATCTGTTGGCGAAAGGTCTGGAGAGTTACTGGCTGCGCTGGCATCCGGGTTACCAGCCGGCGCCCTGATCATTGGAGACTGCGATGCAGATCACCCCCATCGAACACGCCGTCGTGCAGTCGATCGCACGCAGCGAGGCGCCGCCGCGCGGCGTCGAACTCACGGCGAGCGGGCTCGACAAGAGCTACGCCGGGCGCCACGTGCTGTCCAGCCTCGATCTGCACCTGCGTCCGGGTGAATTCGTCGCCATCGTCGGCCGCAGCGGTTGCGGCAAGAGCACGTTGCTGCGACTGGTCGCGGGGTTGGAGTCGAGTGACGTCGGCACTGTCACGGTCGACGGCGCCCTGCAGACTTCGCTTCACGCCGACACGCGCATCATGTTTCAGGATTCACGCCTGCTGCCGTGGAAGCGCGTGCTCGACAACGTCATGCTCGGTCTGCCGCGCTCGGGCGCACGGCACGCGCTCGATCTGCTGGAACAGGTCGGGCTCGCCGAGCGCAAGGCGGACTGGCCGGCCGTGCTCTCCGGTGGGCAGCGGCAGCGCGTCGCCCTCGCCCGCGCGCTGGTCCACGAGCCGCGCCTGATGCTGTTCGACGAACCGCTCGGTGCCCTCGATGCGCTGACGCGCATCGAGATGCAGCAGCTTATCGAGGAGCTGTGGCTGCAACGCCGCTTCACAGCGCTGCTCGTCACTCACGACGTGGCGGAGGCGATCGCACTCGCCGACCGCGTCGTCCTCATCGAAGGAGGCCGCATCACGCTGGACGAGGCGGTCCGGCTGCGGCGACCGCGCGTGCGCGGCAGCGCCGCCTTCGCCGCGATCGAAGACCGCGTGCTGCGGCGCGTGCTGCAGCATCACCCCGGTGACAACAGCCCAGCGCATCGCGACGAGACGGTAATCGCACTCGAGCGATGTCGCTGGGCGCTCTAAGGAATCGTGAAAGTTCCAACCAACGCAAGGAGAAAGTCATGTCGATCGAAGCCATCAACGTACGCAATCAGTTCAAGGGCCGCATCAAGGAAATCGTCAAGGGCGACGTCGTCTCGGAAGTCGATGTCGAAACGCCGCTTGGCATCGTCACCTCCGTGATCACGACGCGGTCCGTCCGCGATCTTGGCCTGGAGGTCGGATCGGAGGTGGTGGCGCTGGTGAAATCCACCGAGGTCTCCATCGCCAAGCTCAACTGAAAGCTTCCTGTCTAGTTGTCCCGGTAGGGATGCACCCATGCTTCCTCACTCTCCTCCTATCCTGGTGTGGGCGCTGACGGGTTGGCGCGCGGGAAACCGCGCGCCCTTTTTTCCTCATACAAGGTCGCAGACATCGTGACCTGATCCTGGAGGCTTCATGTCCACGCTCGAAAGCGCAGTTCCCGGCTACAAACACCTCGTCATCGAACCCTATACGCCGAACATCGGCGGCGTCGTGCAGGATTTCGATCTGACGCGCATCGCCGACGAAGGCGTGCGCGCCGACCTGCGCAAGGCGCTTGCCGAGTTCCAGGTGCTGTTCTTCCGCGGGCAGGTGCTTACGCCGGAACAGCTCATCGCCGTGTCCCACGTTTTCGGTGACCCGGACAAGGCAAAGGCATTCTTCCCGCGCCACGACGATCACCGCGTGATCGAAGTGCTCGAATTGAAGACGGACCACAATCGCTACGGCACCGATCAGTGGCACACGGACATCACCTTCGTCGCGAATCCGCCAACCGGCACCGTGCTCTATGCCGACGTGGTTCCAGCGTCCGGTGGCGATACTCTTTGGGCGAGCGCCACGGCAGTCTACGACTCGCTGCCGCGCTCGCTGCAGAGCTATCTCGATGAGCTCGAAGCCACTCACAGCTTCGAGCACAGCGGCTGGCCGCCGTACTTCGCCGGTCTGCCAGACGGTGCCGCGCGCTATCTGAAGGCGCGCAGCGATCACCCGCCGGTCGTTCACCCCGTCGTGCGCACGCATCCGCTCACCGGCAGGAAGATCGTCTACGTGAGCCCGAACTTCACCGATCGCATCCGCGGGCTGTCACGTCAGGAAAGCGACGCGCTACTCGCTTTTCTTTTCGCGCGCTTCCAGCGCTCAGAGTTCCACGCCCGTCTGCGCTGGGAGAAGAACACGGTGGCAATCTGGGACAACCGCTCGACCCAGCACTACGGTGTGGCCGATTACGGCACACAGCACCGCCGGCTGTATCGCGTGACCTTCGGCAGCGACAAGGCGTTCTGACGGGCACGAAGCCGTTGCTGCAAAAAGCACAAGGCCGCCCGCGGGCGGCCTTGTTTGTTGCGGTGGTGCCGATCAGCTTTGCTCCCACGGTAATCCGTGAAAGCGCCAGCCGCCGGAGCCGCCGCGATGCCGGGTCTCATCGAGGTCGCCTTCGAAGCCCTCGGAGATGTTGAACGCCTGCTCGTACCCCGCAGCTGTCGCCGCGACCGCTGCGGCGGCCGAGCGCTGCCCGCTGCGGCAAAGGAACAGCACGGGCACCGCCTTGTCGGCGACTTCGTCCTCCAGATCCGAAACGAAATCCCGATTCGCTCTCATGCCCGGCCACGTCGCCCAGGCAACGTGAAGCGCCTGCGGGACGCGCCCGACGAAAGCGAGTTCCTCCTCGGTGCGCACATCCACCAGCACGGCTTCGCCTGCATCGAAGAGCATGAAGGCCTCTTGCGGACTCAGTGTTCCCGCGAAGTTCTCCGAGGCATTCGTTCGCGTACGCGCACGCTTGAGCACACTCTGCGCGTCGGCCTTGTGGACTGGGCTTGCTGCAACTGACATGGTGTTTACCTCCTCTGTGGTTTGATCGGCAGCGCGCTGCGCCCGCGCCGCCGACGTCTGGATCAATGCGGCAGATGTCCCGTCTTGATTCTGCGCACAGCCGCGACCAGCGCATCGACCTCCTCGCAGGTGTTGTAGAACGCCAGCGAAGGCCGAACCGTGGTCTCCAGGCCGAAGCGTCGCAGAATGGGTTGCGCGCAGTGATGGCCGGAACGCACGGCAATCCCCTCGCGATTGAGCCCGGCGCCGACATCCTCGCTGCGGAAGCCGTCGAGCACGAAGGAGATGACGCCGGCCTTCTCGCGCGCCGTGCCGATGATGCGCAGGCCGGCAATGGCCAAGAGCCCGCGCGTGGCGTAGACGAGCAGGTCGTGCTCGTATCGACCCACGTTCTCGATGCCGATGCGCTCCACGTAATCGAGTGCAGCACCCAGGCCAACGGCATCGGCGATGTTGCCGGTGCCGGCCTCGAAGCGCGCCGGCGCTGGTTGATAGATCGTCTTCTCGAAGGTCACGTCCTGAATCATGTTGCCGCCGCCCTGCCACGGCGGCGTCGCATTGAGCAGGTCGCCCTTGCCGTAGACGACACCGATGCCGGTCGGCCCGAATATCTTGTGACCGGAGAAGACGAACCAATCGCAGTCGAGCGCCTGCACATCGGCGCGCATGTGCGAGACAGACTGGGCACCATCCACCAGCACGCGCGCGCCGTAGCGATGCGCGATCTCTACCATTTCGCGCGCCGGCGTGACGGTGCCAAGCGCGTTTGACACCTGCGAGAAGGCAACCAGTCTGGTACGCGGGCCGAGCAGCTTCTCGTATTCGTCGAGCAGCACCTGGCCGTCGTCGTCCACCGGCGCGACGCGCAGGCGCGCGCCTTTCTCGGCGCACAGTTGCTGCCACGGAACGATGTTGGCGTGATGCTCGAGCCAGGTGATGACGATCTCGTCGCCCGCACCGACGTGCCTGCGTCCCCACGACTGCGCCACCAGATTGATGCCCTCGGTGGTGCCGCGCACGAAGACGATTTCGTCGCTCGAGGCGGCATGGAGAAAGCGTGCGACCTTGTCGCGCGCCCCTTCATAGGCATCGGTCGCACGCGCGGCAAGCTCGTGCGCAGCGCGATGGATGTTCGAGTTCTCGTGCTCGTAGAAGTACGCGAGACGGTCGATGACGGCGCGCGGCTTCTGCGTGGTAGCGGCATTGTCGAGCCAGATCAAGGGACGGCCGTGCACGCGTTCGGAGAGGATCGGAAAATCACGCCGCACCGCGTTCACGTCGAACCCCGGGTGTGCCGACGCCAGCGACGGCTCGTCGGTGGCACCACGGGCGGTCTGCCCCGTCGGCACTCGCGAGAGCCCACCCGCAGAACGTGCCTCGTTGATTACATACAGCGGGGCACTGGACGCCTCGCCCGCGGACGTGGCGGGAGCGCCCCCGGTGACGCCCTGGGGCGTCTCCGGTCTGGGCCGCGCGAATACCGCCGCCTCGGCCGGGGAAAGTCCACCGCTGTCTTCAATCTGCCGCAACGCGGGACCGAGCCCGAGATCCGGAATCGGCTCCAGATCGACGTCGCGTGGCCGAAGCTGCAGCAGCGTCTCGGTGCGCGGCGGGCTCGACCGAGTGCCGTAGAGAAAGTAGAACGGCGCACTCGCCGGGGTTTGAACCGGCACCGCAACGCCAAGCTGCGGCGTGTTGCCTGTTGCTCCCGCCAGCGCACCCGGCAGGCTCGACAGCACTGCCTCGCTCGGCAACTCGAAGGCTGATGCCGGCGGTATGGCGCCGGCAATCGGCATTGCACCGACCTCGATACCGGGTGTGGCAGGCGCAGTCGAACCCAGCCGCAGCCCAGGCGGTGCTGAAAGCTCCGCCACCGACCGCGGATGCAAGGCGGTGGCGCTCGCTGGCGGTGTTGCGCCGAGTCCCGAGTCGAACCCGGCCGGCGCAAGATTCAGCGCCGGCAGCGTGCGCGGGGAACTCGGCTCTCCCGCCCTCAGGAAATAAAAGCCGGTCTCCGCATCAGCAGGTACCGGCGGCGTTACGAGACTGTGCGGACTGCGCCCGGTGACTCCTGCAGCTGCCGCGGGCGCGAGTTGCACAGCGGGCTCGGCCGGCGCCGCGGACAGTGGCGCGCCGCCCGGAACACCCGCGGATCCCGGCGCAAGCGTGGGAACTGCAGCTGGCGCCGCGGGGACGTCCGCAGCACCTGGCAACGCCGTGAAGAGTGCGTTGGCTAGCCGCGCCAGCGTCGCCGCGTCAGGAAGGCTCGCCGCCTCGGCCGGCACGCTTTCGAGCCCCGGCGTCGGCACGTGTACTCCAGCAGCGCCGGGCTTACTTGCGGTAGTCATGCTTGTAATCGTGATACTTGCCAACTTCGACACCTTCCAGCACGGCAATCGCGTCTTCGGTGAGCGCGGCCAGCGAACAGTAGAGCGAGACCAGGTAGGAAGCGATTGCCTTGCGGCTGATCCCCATGAACTTGACGGAGAGGCCCAGGCCCTGCTCCCCAGGCAAGCCCGGCTGGAAGAGCCCGACCACGCCCTGGCGCTGCTCACCGGTGCGCAGCAGAAGAATGTTCGACTTGCCGCCCTTGATCGCGAGCTTGTTGGTGGGAACGAGCGGCACGCCGCGCCACGTGAGAAAGGGCGAGCCGAACAGACTGACGGTGGGAGGCGGCACACCGCGCCGTGTACATTCGCGTCCGAAGGCGGCGATGGTCAGGGGATGCGCGAGAAAGAACGCCGGCTCCTTCCACACGCGGGTCAGCAGCTCGTCGAGATCGTCCGGCGTCGGCGCGCCGGTGAGCGGCTTCACGCGCTGCTCCGGCGCGATGCTGTTCAGCAGGCCATATTCCTTGTTGTTGATGAGCTCGTCTTCCTGCCGCTCCTTGATGGTCTCGATGGCAAGGCGCAACTGCTGCTGGATCTGGTCGTGGGGGCTGCTGTAGAGATCGGATACCCTTGTGTGCACGTCGACCACGGTCGTCACCGCACTCAGGAAGTATTCGCGCGGATTTTCTTCGTAGTCGACGAAGGTCTCCGGCAAGTCCCGCTCGTCACGCTGCGAGCACGCGGTCAGCACGCGAGACGCGTCCTTCACCTTGTTGAGTCGATAGATGCCGGCCTCCACCCCGACCCAGGGCAGCAGATGAACCAGCCATCGAGGCGAAATGGTGACAAGTTGTGGAACGGTCTTGGTGGCGTTGGCGAGCTGCCGTGCTGCCGCATCGCCAAGTGCGAGTTGAACCTGTGCTTCTGGCATGAGTTACCCCCCAATAAGAAAATAGTTGGTTGTATGAAGACCTGAAGCTGCCGGGTCGGCAGCGAGCTAAATCAGATGCCGGCGCCGCCGTCGAACAATTCGTTGCGCACCTGCGCCTGCGTGATGTTGCTGTTGGGTGGAACGCTGCGGGTCAGCCAGACGTTGCCACCGATGGTGGACCCGCGACCGATGGTGACGCGGCCAAGGATGGTGGCGCCGGCGTAGATGACAACGTCGTCCTCGACGATCGGGTGACGCGCCGCGCCCTTCACCAGCGTGCCATCGTCGCCGACCTCGAAACGCTTGGCGCCCAAGGTCACCGCCTGATACAGGCGCACATGCCGCCCGATCACCGTGGTCTCGCCGATCACCACGCCGGTGCCGTGGTCGATGAAGAAGCTCTCTGCGATGCTGGCGCCGGGGTGGATGTCGATGCCGGTGTCGGAATGCGCGATCTCCGAGATCATGCGTGCGACCAATGGCACGCCGAGGCGGCTCAACTCGTGCGCAAGGCGATGATGCGTGACGGCCGTGATGCCCGGATAGCAGACCAGCACTTCATCGACGCTGCGCGCCGCCGGGTCGCCCTCGTACGCGGCGATGATGTCGGTGTCGAGCAGCGCTCGCACGCGAGGCAGCGTGGACGCGAACTCGCGCGTGATCTCCACCGCACGCTCGCGGTCGGCGCTGCCGATGAGCTCCTCACCGGAGGCGAACTGAAGCTCGCGGCTCACCTGCTCGTGCAGTCCGCGCAGCGCCGCGTCGAGCGTGTGGCCAACGTAGTAGTCGATGCCCTCGAAGCCAACCCCGGGCAGCCCCAGACGATGCGGGAACATGGCGGCGGCGAGTCCGTCCACGATGCCGACCAATATCCTGCGGGACGGCAGCCTGGGAGGACGGTCGCGCCGCTGTCGGCTCTCCAGCGATCGCACCCGCAGATCGCGCAGATCGGAGACGATCCCGTCGATGTTCCAGCGACCGCTTTGCAGTTCGCTCATGCCTGCTTTCTCCGCCTGTGCGCAGTCACGCGTTGACCTCGAGGCCGGTGGCGTCGAACACGCCATCGAAGAGCACCGTGCTCAGGTAGCGCTCGCCCGAGTCGGGCAGAATGACGACGATGGTCTTCCCCTCATTCTCGGGACGCTGCGCCACGCGCACCGCTGCAGCGACGGCCGCACCGCAGGAAATGCCGGAGAGGATCCCCTCCTCGCGCGCGAGACGTCGCGCATAGTGGACGGCTTCCTCGTTGGTGACCTGCTGCACCTCATCGACCAGCGACAGATCCAGCACCTCGGGCACGAAGCCCGCACCGATGCCCTGAATCTTGTGCGGAGCGGGCTTGAGCGGCTCGCCCGCGCGGCGCTGTGTCAGCACCGGGCTTGCCGCCGGCTCGACCGCCACCGAGACGATCGGCTTGCCGCGGGTCTGCTTGATGTAGCGCGAAACACCGGTGATCGTGCCGCCGGTGCCGACCCCCGAAACGAAGATGTCGACGGCGCCATCGGTGTCGTCCCAGATTTCCGGCCCTGTCGTCTGTTCATGGATTGCCGCATTGGCGGGATTCTTGAACTGCTGCAGCAACACGTAACGCTCGGGATCCGAGGCTGCAATCTCCTCGGCGCGCGCAATCGCGCCGCTCATGCCGCGTGAGCCTTCCGTCAGCACCAGCTTCGCACCGTATGCAATCAGCAGCTTGCGCCGCTCGATGCTCATGGTCTCGGGCATCGTCAGCGTGAGCGGGGTGCCGCGCGCTGCCGCAACGAAGGCGAGCGCGATGCCGGTGTTGCCGCTGGTGGGCTCCACGATTTCCTTGCCCGGGCCGAGCAGGCCGCGACGTTCTGCGTCCCAGATCATCGCTGCGCCGATACGGCACTTCACCGAATAGGCGGGATTTCGTCCCTCGATCTTGGCAAGCAACGTGACCGGAGCACCATCGGTGACGCGGTTCAAACGGACAAGCGGCGTGTGACCGATCGAATGCGAATTGTCTTCGTACCAACCTGGCATGATTGTTCTCCCTTCAAGTCTGTGGGTTGACAAGCTTCGACCGCGCGCCCGGCGGCGCCGTTCGCGTTCGAGGTCGGAGGCTCGCGCCCCACTCTAACGTGGCATCCGCAGGACGCCCTCAGTTAATCGACAAACTCCCATTCTTTCGCGCCCGGCCCGAGTACTCGCCCGGAAACTGACACGGTTGGCGCGCGGGGAGCGATGCCGGCGCACCGAGAACGAAGCCCTGTGCAAGATCGACGCTGGCGTCGATGACGCTTCTCAGCAAGTCTGGTGATTCCACCCTACCCGCCACCAGAGAGACGCCGTGTTCGCCCAGTGCCAACGCGAGCGCGGAAAGCCGCTCGGCCTCGGTCCCCGGCATGACGTCCACTCGGACCAGATCCACTTGAGCCTCTGCAAACAACCCGAGCATTCGCTCGTCCCAATTGCTGACCGGCACCATGACCCTGTAGTCGCGTGCACGATAGTTGCGCGCCGCTCTCGCCAGCAATTCCGGCTGCGTGACCGCACTGCGCGGAAACACGATGACGACGCGGCCCGGGCAAAGGCCAAGTTTCGCGAGAATGCCTTCGAACACCTGGCCGTGGTCGTTCGGAACGCTGGCGAGCAGGCGCTGCTCGATGTTCAGGAACAGACATTGGCTCGCGTCGACGTGGGCGAAGTAGTTCAAGGTGTGCAGCGTACGGCACAGCCGGTCCAGGTGCCGCAGCGTGGCATCGGTTGCCGCCAGCGCGAACAGGCTCCAGGGCGCGAGCGGCGAATCGCCTGACGCTTCCACACGCAACAAGCCCTGATGTCCGACGACGCGCTGGCGGCGCAAGTCCACGATCGGCTGAAACACGCTCGCCACGCAGGCTTTGAGGAAGCGCCCTGCGACGCGTCCGTCATCGGTCCGATACACGGGCGCGCCGAGATCGACCTGCCCAGGCAAGGCAGCGACGTACTCAGTGATGCGCCCGGCGTGATTCACCGTTGCCACTTTGCCCTCAGCCTGGCCCAGGAAAATATCACTTCGCCTGATAGATCTGATCGAAGACCCCGCCATCCGCAAAGAACGTCTTCTGGGCCTTCTGCCAGCCACCGAATCCCTCGTCGATGGTGAAGAGATTGATTTTGGGGAACACGCTCGCATACTTGGCCGCCACTTTCGGCTCACGCGGGCGATAGAAATTTCTCCCGGCGATCTCCTGCCCTTCCTCGGAGTACAGATGCTGCAAATAGGCCTCGGCAACCGCGCGCGTGCCATGCTTGTCCACGATCTTGTCGACGAGTGCCACTGGCGGCTCGGCGAGAATGCTGAGCGAAGGCACGACGATCTCGAACTTCTCCGGACCGAGTTCCTTCACCGCCAGAAACGCCTCGTTTTCCCAAGAGATGAAGACATCGCCGATGCCGCGCTCGGTGAAGGTGGTCGTGGCGCCCCGTGCACCCGAGTCGAGCACCGGCACGTTCTTGAAGAGCGCCGCGACAAATTCCCTGGCCTTGTCCTCGCTGCCGTACTTCTTGAGCGCATACCCCCAGGCGGCAAGAAAATTCCAGCGCGCGCCACCCGACGTCTTCGGGTTGGGGGTGATCACGGCGACACCCGGCTTGACCAGATCGTCCCAGTCCTTAATGTGCTTGGGATTGCCCTTGCGCACCAGGAACACGATCGTGGAGGTGTAGGGGGAACTGTTGTGGGGCAGGCGCTTCTGCCAGTCAGCCGGCAGCAGCTTTGCTCTGGCTGCGATCTCGTCGATGTCGTAGGCGAGCGCGAGCGTGACGACGTCAGCCTCGAGACCGTCGATGACGGCACGCGCCTGCTTGCCGGAACCGCCGTGCGACGAGCGAATGGTCACCTGTTCGCCACCCTTCGCCTTCCAGTGCTTGGCAAACGCTGTATTGAATTCCTGGTACAACTCGCGTGTGGGATCGTACGACACGTTCAGGATAGTGGTTTCCGCCAGCGCCAGCGCCGGCAGCGGCAACGCAAGCGCCGCGCCGAGCAGCAACATATTCTTTATTTTCATGAGATCTCCTGACGATTCTGTTTGGGCAGATAGGCACGCCAGCCAGCACTACCGGCCTGCGCAGTCCGCACAAATATAGCCGCGGTAGAATAGAACCTCAAAGAATATGAAGCTATTTCTTTATGCTTATTACACAGATAAACTGCGTGCGCCGCCGCGGGCAGGACGCCCAGGAAAAAACAACGGCGAAAAAATGAAAGGCGAGTCCGGGCCGGGTCTAGGCCATGCGGGCGCGCTGCGGAAGCGCGTCGTGCAAGGTGGTCGCGCCCGCAGTTGCGAATACTTCGCCCAGCATGATCAGCGCGGGGCCGGTGATCCCGTGCTCCGCCACGCGGTGCAGTTCCACCAGGGTCATCTGGTATTCGCGCATGCCCGGCAGCGAAGCGTTCTCCACCACCCGAACAGGCGTGGAAGGCCGCATGCCGCGCTTGAGCAGGCAAGAGGTGATCTCGGCCGCCTGCCCGATCCCCATGTACAGCACGGAGGTGTCGGCGCCGATCACGGCCGGCGCCCAGTCACTCTCCGCCTCGTCCGAGCCAACGCGGGGGGTGGCGACCGTCACCGTGCGTGCAACGCCGCGCCGCGTGAGCGAAACACCGATTGCTGCGCTCGCTGCGAGTGCAGCGGTGACGCCCGGCACGACCTCGAAGTCGACGCCTGCCGCCTGCAGCGCACCGATCTCTTCCTGTGCACGGCCGAAGAGCATCGGATCGCCGCCCTTGAGACGCACGACGACATCATGCTTGCGCGACGCATCGACCAGGCGTTTGTTGATGAACCGTTGCGCAGTCGAGCGCTTGCCGCAGCGCTTGCCCACTTCGATGATCTCCGCGTTGCGGGCGAGGGCCACCGTCTCCGGGTGCACCAGCGCGTCGTGGAAGACGATGTCCGCCTGCTCCAGCAGGCGCGCGGCACGCAGCGTGATCAGATCCGGCGCGCCGGGGCCCGCGCCGACGAGATACACCTTGCCCATCAGCCCTCGCCCTCGATCATCCCGGCGGCGACGGTGTTGTTGGTGGTCTCGTCGATGAGGATGAAGCTGCCCGTCGCCCGGTTCGTCTTGTAGTCGTCGACGAAGAGCGGCTGCAGCGTCTTGATGGTAACGCGCCCGATCTCGTTGAAGCGAAGGCTCGTCGCCGGATGCTGCGCGAGGGTGTTGACGTCGACCTGGTAATCGATCCCGGCCACGAGAGCCTTGACCGTACGCGTCGTGTGCTTGACGAGATACTTGCGCGAAAGATCGAGAGCCTGCGCATCGAACCAGCAGATGCGAGCAGCGAATGTCCGTGCCACGCGCGGCAGATCGTCGGACTTCACGATCATGTCGCCGCGGGAGACATCGATCGGCGCATCGAGCGTGAGTTGCACGGACTGCGGTGCCACCGCGCTGGCGAGTTGTCCATCCACCGTGACGATTTCCGCGATGCTGCCGGTGAGGCCGGACGGCAATACCGTCACCTCGTCTCCGATCTGGATCGAGCCGGACTCGATGCGACCGGCGTAGCCGCGGAAATCGTGAAATGCTTCGTCCTGCGGCCGGCACACCCACTGCACAGGAAAGCGGAAGTCACTCTCGTTGATGTCGTGAGCGATCTCGATGCCCTCGAGGTGATCCATCAGCGTCGACCCGCGATACCAATCGAGTCTGTCGCCGCGCTCCACAACCATATCGCCCTGCAGCGCCGACATCGGGATGAAGGTGATGTCGCGCAGCCCGAGCCCTGCGGCGAAGGCGGAGAACTCGCCGCGGATGCGTTCGAAGACTTCGCGCGACCAGTCGACCAGATCCATCTTGTTCACCGCCACCACCAGATGCGGGATGCCGACCAAGCTGGCGAGAAACGCGTGCCGTCTGGACTGCGTCAGCACGCCCTTGCGCGCGTCGATCAGGATGACGGCGAGATTGGCGGTGGAGGCGCCGGTCACCATATTGCGGGTGTACTGTTCGTGACCCGGCGTGTCGGCGATGATGAACTTGCGCCCCGGCGTCGCAAAGTAGCGGTAGGCGACGTCGATGGTGATGCCCTGCTCACGCTCGGCCTGCAGGCCGTCGGTCAGGAGTGCGAGATCCACGCCGGTCGCACCGCGACGCTCGGTGGTCTTCTGGATGGCGTGCAACTGGTCTTCGAAGATGGCTTTCGAGTCGTGCAGCAGCCGCCCGATCAGGGTGCTCTTGCCGTCGTCGACGCTGCCTGCGGTGATGAAGCGCAGAAGCTCGCTCGCGCGAAACGAGATGGACTCGATAGCCGACATCAGAAGTAGCCTTCCTTCTTCCGCAACTCCATCGATGCATCCGACGTCTGATCGTCCATGCGCGTGGCGCCGCGCTCCGTGATCCGCGTGACTGCCGTCTCGGCGATGATGTCGAAGAGTGTGGCCGCCGTCGATTCCACCGGGCAGGTGCAGGTGATGTCGCCAACGGTGCGGAAGCGGACCGACAGGGTCTCGGTCACTTCCCCCGCACGCGGCGGCGTGATCGACGTCACCGGCGCGATTTGCACGCCGCGACGAATCACCTCGCGCTGATGAGCGTAGTAGATGTTAGGTATGGCCAGCCGCTCGCGGGCGATGTACTGCCAGACATCGAGTTCGGTCCAGTTGCTGATGGGAAACACGCGCATGTTCTCGCCGGCATGGACTCGCGTGTTGTAGAGACTCCACAATTCCGGCCGCTGGTTCTTCGGGTCCCACTGACCAAACTCGTCGCGGAACGAGAAGATGCGCTCCTTCGCTCGCGCTTTCTCCTCATCGCGCCGCGCCCCGCCGATGCACGCATCGAACTCGAATTCCGCGATCGCATCAAGCAGCGTCACCGACTGATGAACGTTGCGGCTCTCGTCAGGACGCTTCAGAACCACGCGGCCGCTGCGCATCGAATCCTCGACCGAACGCACGACCAGACGCTCACCCAGTTCGGCTGCACGCCGGTCGCGAAACTCGATCACCTCGGGAAAGTTGTGTCCGGTGTCGATGTGCAGCAGCGGAAACGGAAAACGCCCCGGGCGGAAAGCCTTCTCGGCAATGCGCAGCAGCACGACAGAATCCTTGCCGCCGGAGAAGAGCAGCGCCGGATTGCGGCACTCGGCCGCGACTTCACGCAGGATGTGGATCGCCTCGCTTTCGAGCACATCGAGATGGCTCAACGCCGCCCGCGGTGCCTGCCGTCGTGCCGCAGGGGCGGGCCTTTCCAGAACATCGACCGCGTCCACTTTCATGAGGTTACCTCGTCGATTTCCGTGGGTTTGACCGGCACAGCGACCAAGGGCTGCAACCGTGCCGTCGCCAGTTTCCGGATGTGCAGACCGCACTCCTTGCTCTCGGGATCTTCCCACCACCAGCGGCCGGCGCGTTCGTCCTCGCCAACCGTGATGGCGCGCGTGCAGGGCGCGCAGCCGATGCTCGTGTAGCCCTGATCGTGCAGCGCGTTGCAGGGAAGGTCGCGCTCGCGGATGTAGGCCCAGACCTCCTTGCTCGTCCAGTCGCACAAGGGGTTGAACTTCTGCAGCCCGTGCTCCTGGTCGAACTCGCTGTCGGCGATCGCTGCCCGAGTCGGACTTTGCTCGCGGCGCAATCCGGTGACCCAGGCGCGCTTGCCGGCGAGCGCCCGCCGCAGCACGCGCACCTTGCGCACGCCACAGCATTCCTTGCGCAAGTCGACGCTGTCGAAGAACGCGTTCGCACCATGCGCGGCGGTGTAAGCCTCAAGCTGTGCCCCGTCGGGATAGTAGACGCGGATCGGCAGTTCGTAGCGATCCGCCAGCTCGCGCATGAGAACGTGCGTAGCCTCGGGCAAACGTCCGGTGTCGAGCGTGAAGATTTCGATGCCCGGCGCATGGCGTGCAATGAGGTCGGTGACGACGACATCCTCGGCGCCAAAGCTGTTGGCGAACGCCACCGGCTGGTAGTCACGCGCGATCCGTTCGAGCGCGGTTGCTGCGCTGTGGACTTTTTCTTCCAGATTCATTTGCTCCCCCATTTAGGCTGCTCGCGCGACGGGCGTCTTCGCCGCGACCCGCGCGGCACCGGATTTCGGCAGCGCGCTGCCAATGTCGAGAGTCGGTTCACGCTGCACGCAGTACTCGGCCACCGCCAGCGTCCAGCCGTCGAGCGCCCGGAAGCTCGGTGCCACGGCGCCCTCGTTCAGCGCCTCCTCCGGCAACGCCGCCACCTCTGCAAAGCTGATCAGTGGCGCAGTCAGGTCGCCCCGCCCCGGCAACCGCTGGGAGATCTCGTCCGCCAGCGCCTTGAGGTCGTCGATCTTCTGACCGCCGATGATCTGCACCAGCGCGAGACCGACGCTGCGCGCGATGATCTCGCCGCACTTCACGGCTTCCGCGTACTTGCGCTGGAAGAAGAGCGCATCCCGATAGCCGCGCTCGTGCGCCGCTTCGAAGAAATTCGCGCCGGCCGTCACCTGGCTCGCGCCCGCGCACTCACCGCCACCCAGTTGCAGCACGCGGAAGTCCGCCGTGTTGCCGTGATCGCGCGCGAGCTCAGGTACCTCGTGCGCCTGGACCTGGGTGAACTCCGCCAGCAGGTCGCGTACATACTGCTGCCCCTTGCGATGCACCCAGTCGCCGAAGGACTCACCTTCCGCGCCGTCGTCCGCATAGGCATGCTGCACATGTCCGATCGCGGCTTCGGCGCGCTGCGTCGGCACCGACGGCCCCTTGATGCCGAGCCGGCCACCGCCGACACCACTGCCACCGAAGTAGGTCTGATAATGCGGCACCAGCTTGCCGTGCAGTCGCTTGCCTTCGCCGTAGATGCCGATGTCGCCGGTTTCCGGCTGCGCGCAGCCGTTATGACAGCCGGAGACACGGATGCGCAGGTCGCTCCTGCCACCGTTAAGCTTCGGCGCCAGGATCGTGGACGACGTGATGCCGAGGCGGCAGGTCGAGGTGCCCGGGCACGCGACGACATTGTCACCGGCGCGTGGAAGATCAAAGCCGATCGCGCGGATCGCACCCTGCACCGCATCGACATCCCCCACCGCGACATTCGGCAGCATCATGTTCTGGTCCTGCGTGGTGCGCAGCTCGGGCAGCTTCCACTCGTCCAGCAGATCGGCGAGGCCGCGCAACTGCAGCGAACTCAGATCGCCGAGCGGTACCGCGATGGGGACGACGACGAGATCCACCTGCTTCTGGGGGAAGACGCCGCGCGGCGCACCCGGCCCCGGCGCCTCGCTGTCGGCGCCCCGCTTCCATTCGCCGGTGGTGTACGGCCGGTCGGCCAGCCCTGCCCGCGTGTGCGCGAGCTCTTCGCGGTACTTCTCGATGAAGCCCTCGGGCCCGAAGCGGTCGACCAGGAACTTGATGCGCGCCTTGGCCCGTTTGACGCGGTCCGAGTAACGGTTATGAAGAGCGACGAGTGCCTCCATCACCATCAGGAGTTCGCGCTCCTCGACGAACGGCTCGACCACGATCGCCTCGTGCGGCTTGTGCCCCAGACCGCCGCCGGCAAGCACCTTGAAGCCGAAGCGATCGCCATCGCGCACGGCCACCACGGCGAGGTCGTGCAGAAGGCCCTGCGCACAGTCGGCCTCGCACCCGGAGAAGCTGATCTTGAACTTGCGCGGCATCTGCTGGTTCAGCGGATTGCGCAGGAAGTGCCCGACCGCACCATCGACGAAGCGCGTGACGTCGACGTGCTCTTTCGGACAGACACCCGCGAGCGGGCAGGCCGTGATGTTGCGAATGGTGTTGCCGCAAGCCTCGCGTGTCGTCAGCCCGAAGGACGCGAGCGTGCCCAGGGCCGCCGGTGCGTCCGCGAGCGGAACATAATAGATCTGTAGATCCTGGCGCGTCGTGATGTGCGCCAAACCCTTCTGCGAGAAGCGTTCGACGACGTCGGCGGCGCCACGCAGTTGCCGGGCCGACAGGCGTCCCCCGGGAACCTTGACGCGGAGCATGTGAACGCCTTCCTGCCGCTGCCCGTACACACCCATCTGCAGGCGCACCGCGGTGAACTTGTCGGGGTCGATGCCGCCGCCGATGAAGCTCGCGACTGCTGCGCCGAATTGGTCGATCTCCTCGACGTTGGCAAGATTCTCCGGCAAAGACATGCAATGATTCTCCAAGGCCGGGGCAGCGGGCCGCCACCCCAAAAGGTTTCAGGCTGGAGCCGGGACCGGCAGCGCCAATTCAGCGCAAACCACGCCCCCACCCCAATTTTGACCTGCGATGCTACCAGCGCGATCATTTCTGTCTTAAGAATATTTGCGTCATTATTTATAGCGAAACGGTATTTTGGAATGAAGCTGCAGCAACTGCGTTACATCTGCGAGGTAGCCCGTCAGGGGCTCAACCTGTCGGCAGCGGCCGAGAAGCTCCACACCTCCCAGCCTGGGGTCAGCAAGCAGATTCGCCTGCTGGAGGACGAGCTCGGGATCGATATCTTCGTGCGCCACGGCAAGCGCTTCGTTGCGATCACATCACCCGGCCGCGACATCATCCGTGTCGCCGAGCGCATGCTGCGCGACGCCACCAATCTCAAGAACGTCGCCCAGGAATTCACCAGCGAGCAGGTCGGCTCGCTCACGATCGCGACCACCCACACCCAGGCGCGCTATGCCCTGCCGCCGGTGGTCAAGCGCTTTACCGACCGTTATCCCGGCGTGCGTCTGAGCCTGCGCCAGGGCAGCCCGATGCAGATCGCCGAGCTGGCGAGTTCTGGCGAGGCCGACCTGGCGATCGCCACCGAGGCGATCGAGCTCTTCTCCGAGCTCGTGATGCTGCCTTGCTACGACTGGAACCGCTGCGTCGTGGTGCCGCCCGCGCATCCCCTGCTCAAGGTGAAGCCGCTCACCCTGGAGGCGATCGCCCGCTACCCGATCATCACCTACGATTTCGCCTTCACCGGCCGCTCGAAGATCAACGAGGCCTTCGAAACGCGCGGCCTCGCGCCCAACGTGACGCTCACCGCCATCGACGCCGACGTGATCAAGACTTACGTCGAGCTCGGGCTCGGCATCGGCATCGTCGCCTCCATGGCGTTCAACGCCGACCGCGACCGGCAATTGCGCGCCATCGACGCGAGCCATCTCTTCGAATCGAGCACGACGCACATGGGTATCCGCAAGAACACCTACCTGCGCGGTTACATGTACGGCTTCATCGAGATGTTCGCGCCGGCCCTCACCCACAAGGTCGTCGACGAGGCGATGGCCCGCGGCTGACCGCACCGCAGACCCGCAGACGATTAACAGGCTCTACACAGCGCGCTTGGAGAAATGCCGCGGGCGCATGCCACCTGCCCAGAGCGCCGCGAAATAGACGCTCACCCCCAGCGCGACCACCCACGCGAGCTTCGCACCGCGCTCTCCGCCCGAGGCGGCGAGCCACCACGCGGTATCGCCCGCAGCCAGCCACAGCGCGACGACGAGCAGCAGCACGGCCGCGCCGAGTTGCAGGCCGAAGCGTCGCCAGCCGGCCTGTGGGGCGTAGAAGTCACGCTTGCGCAGCGCGCGGTAGAGCATCGCCGCATTGAAACAGGCGGCGAGACCGATCGACAGCGCCAGCCCTGCATGCCGCAGCGGAAACACGAAGGCGAGATTCAATAGCTGCGTCATGGCGAGCGTGATGATGCCGATCCTGACCGGCGTCTTCATGTCCTGCCGCGCGTAGAAGCCCGGCGCCAGCACCTTCACGAGAATCATCCCTATGAGTCCGAAGCTGTAGGCGACGAGCGCCTGTCGCGTCATCAGGACATCGTTCGCGTCGAACTTTCCGTACTGAAAAAGGGTTGCGATCAGCGGCACGGCAAGGATTGCAAGCGCGACTGCGGCGGGCACGGCGAGCAATAGCGTGAGCCGCAAGCCCCAGTCGAGGAGCTTCGAGAACTCCGCGCCGTCAGCGTTGGCGTGGGTCTTGGAGAGGCTGGGCAGGAGGATGGTGCCGAGTGCCGCGCCGAGCATTCCGGCCGGAAATTCCATCAGCCGGTCGGCGTAATACAGCCACGACACGCTGCCATTCACCAGAAAGGACGCGAAGATCGTATTCACCAGCAGGGAAATCTGGCTGACGGAGACGCCGAACAGCGCCGGGCCCATGAGGCGCGTGATACGCCACACGCCTTCGTCCCGCCGGCCCAGCGAGAAACGCGGCAGCATCCGCAGTTTCGCGAGAAACGGCACCTGGAAGGCAAGCTGCAGCACGCCGCCCACCACGACGGCCCAGGCGAGCGCCATGATCGGTGGATCGAAGTACGGTGCCGCAAAGAGTGCGAAAGCGATGAAGCTTACGTTGAGCAGCGTCGGCGTGAACGCCGGCACCGAAAACCGGCTGTAAGTGTTGAGGACGCCGCCCGCCAGCGCGGTCAGCGAGATGAACAGGATGTAGGGAAACGTCACGCGCAGGAGCGACACGGTGACGTCGAACTTGTCCGCGCTGGCGTGGAAGCCTGGCGCACTCACCCAGACGATGACGGGCGCCGCCAGAACACCGGCAAGGGAGACGATCGCAAGTGCTGCGAAGAGCAACCCGGCGACGTGATCGACCAGCACTCTCGTCTGCTCGTCGCCGCGGCGGGTCTTGTACTCCGCCAGCACCGGCACGAAAGCCTGCGAGAACGCCCCTTCCGCGAACAGCCGGCGCAGCAGATTGGGAATGCGAAACGCCACGAAGAAGGCGTCGGTATAGAGCCCGGCCCCGAATACACGGGCAATGATCGCATCGCGCACGAACCCCAGAACCCGCGACACGAACGTCATCGAGCTCACGGTCGCAAGGGCCTTGAGCAAATTCATGGGGCGCTATCTTAGCCGATCGCGGGCCCATGGCGGCTTGCAAATCGCAAGCGATCCGTCTAGCATTCCCGGCTTTCCAGAATTCAGGCTTCGAGGTTAATACATGGCGAATTCCGCCCAAGCGAAGAAGCGCGCGCGTCAGGCAGTGGGGCGCAACACGCACAATGCGTCGCTGCGCACCCGCCTTCGCACCGCGATCAAGAAGGTGCGCAAGGCGATCCAGGCTGGCGACAAGACTGCTGCCAAGGCGGTCTTCACTGAATCGATGGGCATCATCGATTCAGTGGCTGACAAGAAGATCGTGCACAAGAACAAGGCCTCCCGCCATAAGAGCAGGCTCTCGGCCGCGGTCAAGGCGATGGCGTAGCCGTCAGCCGCATACAGCGCATACAGCACGCTCGCAGCAAAGCAAGGGGCCGGTCTGGAAAGACCGGCCCCTTTCCCATTTGCGCGCCGCGGTGCGGGCGCGCGCCACAGATCAGGCGAGTTGCAGAATGCTCCTGACCTCGCCAAGAAAGGTCTGCTCTGCAGCGCTGACCCGCTCGCCGCCAAAGAACAGAAATCCCCCCTCTTTGGCCGCGTTGGCTGTCCGCTCAGCGACGCTCATGAGCATCTGTTTGTACGCCTGCCCCTCCTCTGGCGTGGCCTTGCTGCTCACCAAGTCACCTGCCTCTCGTATCCTTTCCATGAGGACAGTCTTGAAATTGGCCATTTGCTGTTCACGGCTGCCTTCACCGAGCATGGCCCGCGGATCCGGCGTCTCGGGTCGACTCCTGTCGGCAAGCAGCGCGCCCATGAGTTCGAGTTGACTCCCCTTGAGGGAGTCGAGCATTCCCATCATCCCGGCCGATGCCTCCTTCACGGCCCCAATCAAACCACCGGGGTCGGCCGCGGAAACACCTGCGGTGACGAGCGCAGGAACAGTTCTGAGAAGTGTCCATTCCTCTGTCGTGAATGCAGCTTGTGCTGTCATGTCTTGACCTCCTTCCTCTGGCTTCAAGCGTTGTGCACCTTCCAGCGGTGACGCGCAAAGGGCATCTGCACGAACCGACATTGCATTGGACAACAAGACGGATTGCCGTTGCCACTACCATCGAGGTTCCGGCTTGCCAACCCGGAGGCGAAGTGCTTCGAGATCGAAGCGGCATCAGCCACCGAGCAGGACCGCCAGCGTCGCGCTGATCCGATCCGCGATCTTGCGGTAGCCAGTGTGGCTGGGATGGATCTCGTTCAGCCAGTCGCCGCTGGTGCCGGCGCTCGTTGCCTCGGCCCGCTGCAGTGCGTTCCTCGTCTCGACGAAATGCAGGTGCGGCAAGGCTGCAGCGGACCCGACCGCCATGACCTTGATGCCTTCCGCGAGCACGTTGACGAGAAAATCCGTGATCGGGACGTGCACGTCCGCCCCGATCGCCAGCGCGTCGTACGCGCGGCACAGCCAGGGTCCGAGCAGTGGAACCGCGAGGAAGCGCGCGGGTGCATTGCGCGCAGTGGGGTAGTCGTAGCCGTGCACGACGATAGGCACGTCATGATTTACGCTGGCCGGCCCGTCGCGCAAGCCGACGATCGTGCGCAAGCCGCTTTGAATGTCGAGGACCAGGCGTTCGATCTGTTCGCTCACGAGATAGTCGCGCGGATCGCCGCTGCCGTTTCCCGGATTGCGCAGCAGCAGGGGCGCGCGATCCACCAGGTCATTGCCACCTGCCGAGAGCAGGATCGCATGCCAACGGTACCCGAAGCGGTCGGTCAACAGCTTGCGCAAGTCGTCGTTGTCGGCGAGTTCGGCGATGTGCTTTAGCGTGTCACCGGGATAGGCGATGTTGCAGACGATGCCCGCCTGCGGCAGCCGCATCTCGTAGAGCAGGTTCGAAGATGGGATGCCGCCGAGGGTGAACCACGAGTCGCCCTCGGCCAGAATGCGGTACGCGAACTCGGCGCTCCCCGGACTGCTGCCCGGGTTACCGCTGCTCAAATCAGCAACGGTGATGACGTGTACCGGGACGCCTTTGCTGCCGCTCCCCTCGCCCGCGGCGGCGAGTGGCTGCGCCATGGCGCGCGATTGAGAACGCGCAACCCGCTTGCGTGTGGGTGCAGCAGTCGCGACCGTGGGTGCAGTGGTCCCGCGCGCGTGGCGTGACTGTGCGCTCTGACCTGACTTCCTGGCCTTACTGGCGGTGGCCTTGCTGGCGGTGGCCTTCGTGGCGGTCGTCTTGGCCACGGGCTTTGCCTTGGCGCGCGGACGCACCGCCGGCTTCGTCGCAGTCGCTTTCGATCCGGTCCTGGCCCGACCCGACTTGCTGCTTACCGTGCGCTTTGACATGTGCGTGCTCCCCGGACGCTGGTCCCGCAGCGCGCATCATAAGTCTTTGCCGGAGGGCTCGCACGGAGTCAGAACACACCGCAACGCAAGCGCGCGGCGCATGTCAGGGGTGTCTGTCAGGCAGCCGCGCACGCGCTGCGCGCTGCCATCGTCTGTTCGAACACCTCCAGCGCGGTGCCGTCCAGCCCGGCCGGCAGCGGCAGGCCGGCCGCCTTTAGCAAGGTAGGCGCGAAATCGACCAGGCGTGCGTCGGGCAGGCGGACACCCCGCCGAATGCCGCTGCCGTGCAAGACCAGGATGCCGCGCTCGTCGTGCATCGACGAACGCGCCCGCCCGAGCCGACGGCTGATGTCGGAGAAAAGAACGCGGCGTTGCCCGAAGCTGACGGTGAGCGACTCCAGGTCCCCCGTTCGATAACGCGCTACGCTCGCCTCCAGATTGAACTTCACCACCACCTCGTCGGCGCCGTGCTGGTACACCTGAAACAGGGGCAAGCCAGTCTCCGCAACGACGATCCCGCGCACGCGCTCGGCGGTCTGCGCGGGAAGGGCACCTGCCCGTGCGCGCAGCGCTAGCCAACGCGCCACCGGGCACGCAACGATGTCCTCTTCGAGGCCGACGAGTTCGACGAGCCGGGACCCGCGGATCAGGTAGCGCCAGCCTCCAAGTTCGGCCGACACCGGCTCTGCCGCCATGCCGTGCTCGGAGACGACCGCCACGACCGCGTGCGGCGGCAACGTGGCGAGCAGCCGACCGAGTATTCGATCGGTGTGCACATAGGCGTTGGCGACGGCGTTGCCGAAGCGCGCCAGCACACGCGTGTCGATCGCAGGAAAGTGCTGCGGCTCGAAATAGCGCCAGTAGCGATGGCACACGAAATCGACGAGAAACGTGTGAAAGCTGCGAAAGCCCGGACGATAACGGGCGCACAGGTGGGAAAAGATGTCGGCGGAGAGTTCAATCTTGGCGTGACGAAGCAGTAGCGCGCGCTGCTCGGGGTCACCCGTCGCTGCCGCCCGCACAACCGTGCGCGCGAGAAATGCCATGGTCGGCAGTCTCACGCCGTAGCGCGCGAGCGTACCCGCCATGCGCAGCGACCGCGCAGCTGAGAAGCGTCGCCCGTGCTCGCGCTCGGTGTCCTGCTGCTCGCGGTCGAGCGCCTTGATGGCGCAGAGCTCCGGCGGCCACGTCCGCGCATCGCGCGCCCAGTGCGACGGGACGACAAAGCCGTTTGTCTCGGTCGGCGGCCAGTCCAGCGGCCACCCATAGACGCCGACGCGTTCGCCGTGGCGCTCGAACATCTGCCAGAGGCTGGGTTCGCGCAGGTCGTCGGCCGTGTGATAGTAGCGCGTGATGCCGTGGCGCTGGGGACTGCAACCGGTTGCCATCGTCGCCCAGGCAACCTGCGGACGGTAGTGCTCGTCCCCAGGCACGCGCACCGACAGCAATGTCGCCCGGCATCCCTGGTCCTGCAGCCGTTGCAGATTCGGCAGCAGCCCCTGCGCCAGCAAACCGTCGATGACCGCCCAGGTCGCGCCGGAGATGCCAAGGACGAAAACGGGTCGCTGCATCAGGTGGCGCGCTCTGCCAGTCGCAAACTGCTCGTGTCAGGCCTCATCGCAGCTGACGTCCTCGTAGGCGCGCAGCAGTGCCCGCTCACAGTAGGTCCATGCAAGCTCGGTCTCGATCTTGTGGCGCCCGATCTCACCGAGGCGCCGCCGCAAGGCCGGGTCGCCCGCAAGCAGCAGGATGTGATGCGCCAGCCCCTGGCTATCGCTTTCCGGCGCGTAGAGCGCGGCTTCGCCACAGATCGTCCGCGTTTCCCTCAGATCGAAGGCAACGATCGGCTTGCCGAGCGCCATGTATTCGAGCGACTTCACCATGACGCAGGAATCGGTGAATTCGTTCTTCGGGTCGGGTATCACGCACAGATCGCTCGCGGCGAGGCGCTGCATGGCCTCCCGCGGCGCGAGCCGTCCGGTGAATTCAACGCTGTCGCCGAGTTTCAAGCTCGCCGCCAGCTCCCGCAATGCAGGGTAGGCACTGCCGTCGCCCACCAGCACGAAGCGCACGTCGCGGCGCCGCTGCGTCCAGCGGATGTAGGCCGCTGCCTGCAGCAGATTGTCGATTCCGTCCTGCGGGTTCATGTCGCCAACGTATCCCACCTCGACGATGTCGCACGCTTCTTTATCCGAGATTGCATGGGGCAACCGTGTGAGATCGGGGCCGTTGAGGACAAGGGTCAGGCGCTCCGCGCGCACGCCGCCGCGCGTGATCGCGCACTGGCGACCGCTTTCGCTCGTCACCAGCACATGATCGGCAGCCCGATAGGTCAGACGCTCCAGCACCAGCGCCATTCGATAGAGCCAGCGCCGTCCGCCGTAGCGCACCTGCGAGAGCTCCGGACAGAGATCGTGCTGATCGAACACGAAGCGCCGGCCGAGCAGGCGGTAGAGCCCGCCCACCGGGAAGAATATGTCGGGTGGGGTTGCAGATGTGGATGGCGTCGAAGCGCGTCGTCACGAATGTAGCACAGGACATGAGCAAAACAGCGGCAAAGCTGTAGGCATACTCGAGGGCGTGCCCGACGGCCCCGCGCGGCAGTCGCGGCACCGGGTAGAAGAAAACGGTGATGCCCCCGTACGACGCTTTCGACGGATCACCGGGATAGCGCGGACAGATGACGGTGACGCGATGACCGACGCGCTCCAGCGTTCTGGCGACTTCTGGACACGCGTGTCGTACGTGTAGCTCATGTTCTCGACGACGATCAGCACCCGCAGCGCCCGTCGCGCAGCGCCGCCAATCACCTGAGCCGTCGACGGGTCGCTAGAGGTCGTATCCATACTCTCTAGCCTTGCACCGGATGCTCTGAGTCAGCGCGGGGTCGAGCGCGTGCAGTGCCTCCCAGGAAGGGACTGCGGGACCTTCAGTCCGCGCCGCCGCAGCAAGACGACGCTTGAGGAAAGCGCTCATGTCCAGACGCAGCCGTTCACACAGTTCCTCGTACAGGTGAAAGGCCCTGCCCCGTCGGCGCGTGTTGACGTCCGGGTCCACCTGCGCGAGGACGCTGCGGTCGGGGGTCACGCGCAGGCGCGCGCAGAATTCTTCGAAGACCTCCGGAAAAGCGTCGATGCGGTAGCGCCACGCGGCGACCTTCTCTGCCTCAAGATTCCAGTAATACCAGTACTTGGCCGCGCGCAGCAGAACCGGATCATCAGCGGGAATCGGCGTGTGCGCGCAGATGAAATCCCAGGAACGCGGCTTGA
>CAVRDD010000041.1:0-8432 GCA_963719715.1 uncultured beta proteobacterium | reverse complement strand
AAGGGTCAGGCCATCGAGACTGGGCCAGTGCTCGAAGGGCTGGAGAAGTTCGGTGATTACAGGGTGCTGGTGCTACCCGACCACCCCACGCCCCTTGCCCTCAAGACCCACACTTCCGACCCGGTGCCTTTCGCCATGTGCACGGGCAGCGCGTTCGCCTCGCAGAGGGGGAGCGCGAAGTTCACCGAGAAAGAGGCCGGGGAGTCGGGGCACCTTGAGATGGACTGCGGGTGCTTATGGAGGAGTTCTTCGGCATCCCTGAGAAGGTCTGCGACCTGTAGGACTTTTTTTACCAGGTATATTGCGTTTATCAGGCCCGCTGGGTTAAAACCCAGCGGGCTTTTTTGTTGCATCGCCGTGCAAAGAACCTTTTGCTCGCTGACTGCGCGCTCCGGGGCATATGTTCCGCTCTCTGTCTCAGCTAATTTCCCCTGCTTCATTTAAACCCATACCGGCAGGAATTAAAACCCTCCTTTATGTTCGCTTCACATATACCCCATGTATATTTGGTTAAAGACAAAGCAAAAAGCAAAAGACTTCTTTTAAAGTCGCCTCGAAGGCGATCTGCTGCGTCGCGTGTGGCAGCTTCAAGCGGGCGATCCAACGCTGATGGGCCGGCGTCCACGCCGTCTTGCCGACGTATCGGATGTCGTTGCGCAGCAGCAGCGCCTGCAGCCGGTGGCGCGCCTGGCGCTGCATCGCCACCGCATCCTCGCGCGCGCGCACCAGATCGCGCAGCGCCTCGTCGGCCGCCTCGGGCACGTAGATCGCCGTCAGCTCTCCCGCCCGGGCCAGGCGCGCGAGCTTCATCGCGTCGCGCGTGTCGGTCTTGATGCGCTCGCCGGGCTTCTTCGGCGTCAGCGACGGCGACACCACCCAACTTTCGTGGCCGTGGAACTTCAACCAGCGATGAATGACAAAGCCGCAGGGGCCGGCTTCATAAATGAAGACCAAGGTCTTGCCACTTGCCACCAGCTTGCGCACCGTGCGCGCGACCGCCGCCAAGTCCCCACCCGTGCGGCCGACCGAGCGTACCTCGCCATCGAGCTCCGCGACCGCCCAGTCGATCGACTCCTTATGCACATCCATTCCAACAAAGGCCTTGCTAGACTTGTCCATGGTCTGCCTCCTCTACTCGGTTGATACCCTCGTGTTCAACGTGTGGCCCTGCGTGGCTCGCCACGTAATCCACGATACCGAGGAGGCAGGCCGCCGGCATGCCCAGGAAACCATTCTGTCTAGGCGACACAGAGGAGACGACATGGCAGACGTTCCGCCTCCGCATTTGGATGACCCGCGCTCGGCGCCGATTCGTCGCGCGCTGGCGCTCTTCGGTCGCGGGCTTCTCTACTCTCTTGCGTTTTGGGCCGTTTATGCGGCTATCTACCGTGCTCCGTGGTCTGCCTCATCCACGTCACCCTCAAGCGATGAAGAATTGAAGCGGCAGGTACAGGCTTGGAAAAGCTTCGATGAACAGCAGGCTCGATCGGCTGCATCGATGGACAAGTCCGAAGAACAGCTAAAGCGAATGGATGCACTACTTTCTACTCAGGAGCAATTGATGGCGCGGTTTGAGCGTGTGATTGCGGGCTGGGAGAAGGCCTCCTCTGCAAAGCGGTAGGTCGAATGTCGCCTAACCCTGCTGTATGGACTTCCCCGAAAATGCAAGTGTGATCGCGTCGACGAAGGACAGACTGCAACTCTGTATCCGGCCGTGTTGGGTGAAGGGTTCCACCCGGGCCATGCTGGAAACCGCTCGCTGCGCCCTCATTCGGTCATCGGCCCCGTGGTGCGGCCGCCAGGTTAGCCAGGTGCGCGCAGCGTCGGTCTGACCATCGTCTAAAGCAGGGATCCTCGCAGTCGGCGGAAGGTGCGTACGATCAGTTCGCTGCAGCGTGCACGTGCAACGGCTCGTCGCGGGTCAGCAGGACCCAGATCAGGCGAGCGTGTTTGTTGGCGATCGCGATCAGGGTCTTGTGGTACCCGATGCGCAGGTGCGTGGCGACCATCCAGGCGGCCAGCCGGGAGCGTCGCTCGGGTGCCATGCGCATGGCGGCCTGCAGGGCCGAGCGCGCGCCCTGCACGAGCAATCCTCGAAGGTAGCTGTCGCCGCGACGGGTGATGCGCCCGAGGCGCGCCTTGCCGCCGGTCGAGTACTGGCGCGGCGTGAGGCCGAGCCAGGCGGCGAACTGCCGCCCGCAGCGGAACTGGCTCGCGTCGGCGACGGTAGCGGCGATCGCGCTGGCGGTGAGCGCGCCGACGCCGCTCAAGCGGGCGACACGCACCGCGCGCGGGTCGTCGCGGGCCTGCTGGGCGATCTCGCGGTCGCACTCGGCCAGGTGGGCGTCGAGCTCGCGCAGGTGCTCGAGTTGCCGCGCCACGCTTCGGCGCAGCGCCGGCGGCAGGGTCTCGTCGGCCAGGGCCGAGCGTGCACCCGCCAGCGCGGCCGCGGCGCTTTTCGGGTAGACCCGGCCGAACTCGGCCAGCAGCCCGCGCAGGCGATTCAAGCCCGCGGTGCGCTCCTCCTGCCAGCCCTGCCGCAGCCGATGCACCACCAGGCGCGCTTGCTGGTCGGCACTCTTCACGGTGACGAAGCGCAACTGCGGCTGGCGCACCGCCGCGCAGATCGCCGCCGCGTCGTTCGCGTCGTTCTTCCCCGACAAGCGGAACGGCCGTACGAACTCCGGCGCGATGATCCGCGGCCGGTGCCCGAGCGCCTCCAGCTCGCGCGCGAACCAGTGCGCGCTCGCGCAGGCCTCCATCCCAACCACGCACGCCGGCCGCTGCACGAACCAGGCGAGCACCGCCTCCCGCCGAAACGTGCGCCGCATCACCACGCGCCCGGATGCATCCTCGCCGCACACCGACACCACCCGCTTTGCCAGATCCAGCCCGACGGTAGTAATCTCGCCCATGACTTCCCCTCTCCCGGATTGAACGTGGAAACTCAATCGTGGCATTCCGCTGCCGTGGCGAGTAGGGGAAGTCCTTTCCATTCGGTCAACACGGACGCGCCTCGGCGGGCCTACGCCCGCCTCTCGGTCAACACGGACGCGCCTCGGCGGGCCTACGCCCGCCTCTCGCGCGCCGGTTACCTGACACGTTGATATGGTTTCCTGTGTCAACGGAGGCGATCGAGGTTCTGCTCTTTCAGCATCGCGGTAATGCGAGAGGGAGCGCGATAGGGGACGCGGCGGGCTCATCTATGACGACGGTCGATCAAGCTGATATGCGTGCGTTGGTTAGCACAAGACTGTTCTGCGTCATGGAGCTGCCTCGCTCTAGGCTCTGGGGTGTCGGGGTTGATCCGATCCAATAACGTTTGCCGAGGATTCTCCAACCGCGAGCGCACCGCGTCGCCTATCGTGCTGTTCGGAATTTGCGGAGTGTTGGTCTCCTTCGAGGATTTGTCGTTGCGGGTGATCGATGCCATCAGACCGGTCTGACCTGCTGCCCGATGGCCCACACGAAGCCGGCGAGCTCGCGCGCCACGGCGACGACGAGCTTGTTGCGATTCACGCCGCGGACGGCGAGCTTGCGAAAGCGTGCACACAAGCGCAACTGTGCCTTCCAGGCGATGTCGAGTACGCTCTTGGGCACCCCGCCCTGGCGGCGAGCAATGATGGGCGTGATCCGCGCCGGGTGCTGGTAGGCCCACGCGGCCTCGACCATGGCGCGGCGCGCCGAACTGTTACCGGCCTTGGTGATCGCCCCTTGAGCGCGTTTCGAGCCGGAGGAATGCTCGGTGGGCACCAGACCCAGGAACCCCATCATGGCGCGCGGCGTGCCAAAGCGGGTGAGATCACCCAGTTCGGCCACGATGCGTACCGCATGGATGAGTTGCATCCCACGCATCGCCTGCAGTGCCGCCACCACCGGCTGCCAGCGCCAGGTGCTGACCGCCGCCTGAATCGCAGCGGCGAGTCGGGCGATCCGCGTCGTGGCCTCCTGTACCGCCTGCACGTATTCCTCGAAGGCGATCTGCTGCGTCGCGTGTGGCAGCTTCAATCGGGCGATCCAACGCTGATGGGCCGGCGTCCACGCCGTCTTGCCGACGTATCGGATGTCGTTGCGCAGCAGCAGCGCCTGCAGCCGGTGGCGCGCCTGGCGCTGCATCGCCACCGCATCCTCGCGCGCGCGCACCAGATCGCGCAGCGCCTCGTCGGCCGCCTCGGGCACGTAGATCGCCGTCAGCTCTCCCGCCCGGGCCAGGCGCGCGAGCTTCACCGCGTCGCGCGTGTCGGTCTTGATGCGCTCGCCGGGCTTCTTCGGCGTCAGCGACGGCGACACCACCCAACTTTCGTGGCCGTGGGCCTTCAACCAGCGATGAATGACAAAGCCGCAGGGGCCGGCTTCATAAACGAAGACCAAGGTCTTGCCACTCGCCACCAGCTTGCGCACCGTGCGCGCGACCGCCGCCAAGTCCCCACCCGTGCGGCCGACCGAGCGTACCTCGCCATCGAGCTCCGCGACCGCCCAGTCGATTGACTCCTTGTGCACATCCATTCCAACAAAGGCCTTGCTAGACTTGTCCATGGTCTGCCTCCTCTACTCGGTTGATACCCTCGTGTTCAACGTGTGGCCCTGCGTGGCTCGCCACGTAATCCACGATACCGAGGAGGCAGGCCGCCCGCATGACCCAGGAAACCATTCTGTCTAGCCCGCACGTGCCAATCGTTGACGTTGAGATCGTCTCCACAACAGCGGAGCCAGCACCGCAGCTTTCCATCGCTGCATTGGCCAGCGCTTTGGGCCGCGCCTTCGAGAGTCCGCCCGGGCACACATGGGTACGCCTTCGCTTCTTGCCAGCCAATTGCTATGCGGAGAACGACACACCACTTCCCGCTGAGGCGCTTCCTGTGTTTGTCACGGTGCTTCAAGCCAGGCCTCCGCAAGGCGCAGAGCTTCAAGCCCAAGTAGATGCAGTCACACAGGCGGTCGCGGCCTGGCTCGCCTACCCATCTGAGCGAGTGCACATTGGCTATGCTCCGGCCGCCGCCGGTCGGGAAGCCTTCGGAGGCAAGGTTGTCTAGAGTGCGGGCTAACCCTTCGTTGCACCCGACCTGCTACGGCTGGCTCCGCCAGCTTACGCAGGCGGGTGAACTCAAACGTTGGGCATCGCACGATGCGTAGAAGGGTCTGACTATGGACCAGATACATGTCTCCGACACCTGGGAGCGCGGGAGTCCGTACGAGCGGTATGTCGGTCGGTGGAGCCGCCAGGTCGCGCCCCTGTTTCTCTCGTGGTTGAACATTCCGGCCGGCCGGAGGTGGCTCGACGTGGGATGTGGCACAGGGGCGCTTTGTGCGGCGATCGTGGATCGCTGCTTCCCCTCCTCGATCGTCGGCGTTGAGCCTTCGGAGGGATTTCTCAGGACCGCGAAGGAGAATCTCAACGACCGGGCGGCGCTTCACCAAGGCAGCGCGACGGCGATCGCGCTTGGTGATGCGTCGGTCGATGTCGTCGTCTCGGGATTGGTCCTGAACTTCGTTCCGGATCCGCCCGCCGCGCTCCTTGAGATGGCGCGAGTGACGCGAAAGGGAGGCACGATCGCAGCATACGTTTGGGATTACGCCGGAAGGATGGAGCTCATGCGGTTCTTCTGGGATGCTGCGGTCGAGCTCGAGTCGGACGCCGCGAAGCTGGACGAAGGCGTCCGGTTCCCGCTTTGCCGCCCAGAAGGGCTGGAGAAGCTCTTCGCCAGCGCCACCCTGGAAGAAATCGAGGTGAAGGCCTTCGACATACCGACGTCGTTTGCGGATTTCGATGACTATTGGCAGCCCTTCCTCGGCGGCCAAGGGCCGGCCCCCGCCTACGCTATGTCGCTCGATGAGCCAGCGAGGACGCGTCTACGGGACCATATACGAACTCGTATGCCAGCCGAAGCCAACGGGTCAATCTCGTTGACTGCTCGGGCGTGGGCAGTTCGCGCCACTGTCGCGGCGTAGGCGATGCCCAACCCAGCGCTCCAGCGGACGCGCCGTAAGCGGTGCGCCGCAGAGCTCGCACGTTAGCCGGCCTCAGCCGCGGCGCCCTTGACAATATGCATACGTTATGCATAATCGTCTGGTGCAGATCGAATTCGATCCCGCCAAAGCTCGGACGAATCTCGCCAAGCACAAGGTCAGCTTCGCCCACGCCGAGCAAGCCCTTCGTGATCCCTATGCGGTGACAATTGAGGATCCCGATGCGGAGGACGAGCAACGCTTCGTCACTCTGGGAATGGACGCGCTTGGGCGAATCTTGGTAGTTGTTCATACGCCGCGCGAGGATCGTGTCCGATTGATCTCAGCGCGCAAAGCTAGCCGTGGTGAAGCGGCCCAATACCATGCGTAAGCAATACGACTTTTCCAAAGGCAAGCGAGGTCCGGTCATTGTCTCGCCAGGAAAGACCCGAATTACGATGATGCTGGACGACGACATCATTGAGCACTTTCGGGTTGAGGCAGAGGCGAAGGGAATTGGCTACCAAACCATGATCAACGCAGCCTTGCGAGCTCTGTTGGCACGATCGAAGGGTCGCGCGAGCGATGATGAGCCAGTCACGGTGGGCGTCTTGCGCAAGGTACTGCGCGAAGAGCTCCAAACGTCGTAGCGTCAAGCAACGGCCGGCTAGTCCTGCGGTCAACGCGGACGCGCCTCGGAGGGGCTTCGCCCGCTTCTCGCGCGCCGGTTACCTATCACGTTGGGCGTCACTTATTTGAGGGCGATCCGTGGCGTTGACCTATTTTGAGAAGAGGCGCTGCGAGCGCGACGTTACAACGTTCATCGAGCGTCGTCGGCCCCCGCGGTGATCAGTGATGGAACGGCGTACATTCGTGCACTTCGTCACGGGCACATGCCTGCTCGAGCCGCTCGCGGTTCGCGCCCAGCCGGCGGGCAAGGTCTTCAGGATTGGATTGCTTGTTCCGTGGACCGAGCCGATAGCTGCGCAGCTGATCGCTTTGGAGGCTCTGCGTATGGGTTTGCGCAATCTGGGCTGGGTCGAAGGAACGAATCTCGTGATCGAAACCCGCTGGGCAGGTCCGAATCCGCAGCGCCAGCGTGAACTCGCCGCCGAACTCAAGGCGCTGCCGGTGGCGCTGATCATTGCGCCCGGCACGATCACCATCCGCTCGGCGCGTGACGCTGCTCCCGGCGTGCCCATTGTCATGGTCTTAGCCGGAGACCCGAAGGGGGCGGGATTCGTGGCCAGCCTGGCCGTGCCGGGCGGGGATCTGACCGGCACTTCGGCGGCGGGCGAAGAGGTTCTTGCTAAACAACTGGAACTGCTGTCGGCCGCCGTGCCGGCGCTCAAGAGGGTGAGCGTGCTGATGAACAGCGCCAACTCCGCCAACGGGTTCTTCTTTGAGGCGATGTCGTCACGCGCGAAGACGCTGGGCCTGCAACTCGATCGCATCGACGTCACGGGGGAAGGTGAATTGGACGGGGCTATCACGCGCGCCAAAGGTGGCGCATTGGTCGTCCTGGGCGACCCAATGTTCGGGCGGCACCATGCCCGCATCATCGAGCAGGCGCTTCGTACGCAGGTGCCGTCGGTTTTCGGCGGCCGCCAATTTGTCGTCGCGGGCGGATTGATGTCCTATCTTTCATCTGACGCGTGGCATTGGCGCAGGGCAGCCAGCTTCGTTGACAAGATTCTCAAGGGCGCCAGGCCCGGCGATATTCCGGTGGAGCAGCCCACCAAGTTCGAGCTGGTGATCAACCTGAAGACCGCAAAGGCGCTCGGCATCACCATCCCGCAATCGCTGCTGCAGCGCGCGGACGAAGTGATTGAGTGATAGAACTTTCCCGGTGGTTCGTGGCATTCGCCCTGTGCGCCGCGGTCGCCGCCTTTAGTCTGATTCGATGAACGTTCGCGTCGGAGACGACAATGCCCCCGAAGGCCAATCTCGTGTTCAACCGGACCCCGAACGGCGACGCTTCGGTCTCGCCGTCGGGGCCGGTCAACTTGGCACGTTAGGCATCTCGTGAGCCTCGACCTCTGGTTGATCGCCGGTATCGTGGGAGTGATCCTCCTGCTACTTGTGGTGGTCGCCCTCGTCCGAAAGCGTTCTGCGAGTGCACGATCGAACATCCGCAGATCTAGACCTTCCGGTCCCGACAATCTGAACTATGTCTGCGCAGGCTGCGGCGGGCATTTCGCTCATTCCAGGCGCACCGTTGCAGCGTGGGATAAGGGGACCCGTCGCCTTTTCTGTAACGTGTGCCACAAGAAATGGCGCAACCAGCAACCCCCACCGGAAACGCCACTTACGGTCAGAGCGCCGGCCCAAAGTGGACGATCGTCGACAGCTTCAGCTGGCGCGTACTCAGCAACATCCACGCGGACGCAGCCAACTGCGTCACAAACGGGGAGGAGTGGCTGCCTAACGGTCATCCTGCTGGCAATCCTCATTCCGGCCGGAGTTTGGCTTGCTGCAACATATGC
>CAVRDD010000040.1:0-26773 GCA_963719715.1 uncultured beta proteobacterium | reverse complement strand
CCGCGCTGCCCTGACCCAGTTGCTCAGGCTGCTCTTCGGCACTGACAAGCGCTTTGCTGCCTGATCAATTGATAACCCTTCCGACTCCACCAGCTTTACCGCTTCCGCCCGAAATTCCAGCGTGTATACCCCCTTCGGCATCCGTTCCATCTGCGTCCTCCGTTCGTCCAATTCTACGAATCGTCGAACTCCATTTTTTTCAGCCTACCTCAGGTGATGCAGGCGCTGTTCGGGGCAGTGGCCACGAAACGTCCTGGGAAAGGGCTAATCCACCACTCGGACCGCGGCAGTCAATACTGCGCGCATGCTTACCAGAAACTGCTCCGGGAATTCGGCATGCAGGCGTCAATGAGTCGCAAAGGCAACTGCTGGGATAATGCCCCGATGGAAAGCTGCTGGGGCTGCCTGAAGACGGAACTGATACATCAACGACGCTTCGCTACCCGCGAACAGGCAAAACGCGAGATTACGGAGTACATCGAGATCTTCTACAACCGCATCCGAAAGCAGGCACGGCTTGGCCATCTGTCACCCGCCGCTTTCTGTCAGCAGTACTATGCAATTCAAATGGCCGCTTAACCCGTTGGACTCTACGATTTGCATCCGACCTCAGTTGCTGGAGATCATCCGCCGCGGTCGCAGCTTCGAGAACGATGCCGGTCGCAGGACGATGCTGCAGGTGTTCAATCTGCTGGGCAACGAAGGCGAACTGGTCAACAAGTACCGACGCCTGATGGCTGCCGCGCTGCACTGAAACGCGCGACCCTCACAGGACACGCGAAAGACTAGAATCGCCCACGAACCGGCGCCGGGGCAAGACCCCAAAGCCGGTTTCGTTCTGCTGGCGGTTTCCTGCGACCTCAGGCGCCGTGGTCGTGCAGCCACTTCCCGACGGCAGGCGCCAGGATCTTCTGCGAAGCGCCGCCGGTGTAGATGCCGATATGCCCGGTCTTGATGGCAAGCTCGGTGTAGTCGTCGTTCTCGATGTACTTTTTCATCGCAACCGTGCACGCAGGCGGCACGAGATGGTCACGTTCAGCGTAAATGCTGAGGATCGGCATGGTGAGATTCTTCATGTCGACCTTGCGTCCACCGAGTTCGAGCTCGCCTTTGACCAACTTGTTGCCGTGGAGAAACTCCTTGATGAATTGACGGTAGGCCTCGCCGGCGGCCGCCGGTCCGCCGAACAGCCACTTCTCCATGCGCAGGAAGTTGAGCAGCGCCTTCTTGTCATCGAGGGAGTCGATCAGGTCGGTGTACTTCCCCACCGCCAGATTGAACGGCGCAGCCATCAGGAACGAAACGTTCAGCTGGTCGGCCGGAACGTTGCCTACCGCCTCGACCATGGTATCGACGTTCACCCCGGACGCCATGTTGAACATGAGTCCGACATGGGGTTGCTCCTTGGTCCACTGATACGCGTGAAAGTCGATGGGCGATACCGTCAAGACAAGATTCGCGATCTTGTCCGGGTGCAGGCACGCGTAGCAGGTGCTGAGCGTGCCACCCTGGCAGATCCCGAACATCGTGAGTTTGTCCACCCCGTGATGATCAAGCACGACGTCGACGCAGTCGTCGATGTAGCCCTCGACATAATCATCGACCGTCAGGTACTTGTCCGCCGGCTTCGGATAGCCCCAGTTGGTGAGGTAGACATCGATGCCTTCGTTCAGGAGATTGCGTACCAGTGACCGGTCGGGCTGCAGATCCGCAACCTCGTAGCCATTGATGAGCGGCGGGGTGATCAGCAAGGGCGTCTTCATGATCTTGCTTGGCTCAACGAGCGGATGATAGTGGTACACCTTGAGGCGATCCAGCTCGAAGATCACGTCCTTCGGCGTGCTGCCGATATCGACGTCCGTATCCTTCAAGCGATTGAGGTTCTCGATTCCCTTGGTCAGCTTGCTGTTGATATCCTTGATCTCGCGAGCGACGTCACTCGCTTGGATTTGAATCGGAAATGACATGGCGAACTTCTCCTAGACTCGTATTGTGGATACTCGATCGACGATGCGACCTTCGCGCAGGCGCTGCGGTTCAACCTTGCTTGGCGTGCCCTCGCCCGCCCGCCCGCCCGGGCGCTTTCGCGGACTTCGCGACTGCCTTGCTCACAGGTACGTTCAGCGCCTTCTTCAACGCACGCACCTCCCCCTTCAGATCGTGGATGATCTTGTACGCATCGTCGATTTCCGAGCGGGTGGGAATGTCGAGTTTCTGGTAGATGTCTTCGAGCATCGCACGCTGCCTGATCCGATACTCGTTGTTCGCTGTCGTCATCTCGTCCTGGATGGCCAGGAACTCGGGGGAGTTGAAGACGTGCGACAAAGTCCCGTCCGCCGAAGTGAACCAGAGCTTCATCAGCTCGCGGACCGAAGCGATCTTCTCGCCTTTGGCCTTGAGTTGAGCGAGCCGATCGATGGTGGCCTCGACCGCCTTGGTCATGCCCTGCGCCATCGCAGCCTGGAACTTGAGGTTCGTCCGACGCACGTCGACCACGGCGTCCATCAGCCGCAGCAGCTTGGCGTTTTTCTCGCGGGTCAGACCCGCCCGTGGCATTTCGGCCAGACCGGACAGGAAGGGAAAGAGCTCGGATTCCATGGCGAGGAGCCGGGTGAGGTTGGCTGATCCGCCGAGGGTCGCTTCGCCGACGTGACCCACCGCACTCGACTGCCCGATAAATGCCAGCCAGGGGAGAAGGGCGGGCATCCAGTCTTTCCCCAGCGATTTCGTCAGGTCGGTGAGGTCCGTCGCCATGCCAGAACTGCGTTCGACCACCGTCGCCATCTGCCCGCTCCACTGATTCGAGAAGTTCTGGAGGTCGCCTCGCCAGTCCTGTCCCGCCTCGAAACTCGGAGCCACGACTTTCCATGCCTTCATGAAGAAGTCCGTCGCCTGCGACACGGCGTTCTGGCCGCTCAGCATCTTGTCCAGCAGATCACGCGCGGCTTCGCTGGTGCCCTTTCCGATCGCTTCGGTGCTCCCTTTCAGCGAGTTGGCCGACTCCGGGGTCGCGACGTCCAACTCCGTCGCCTTGTTGTAGACGCTCATCCAGCCTTCCCAGAGACGCTTCTGCGCGTCGGTCCAACTGCCCAAGGCTGAGCCGATTTGATCGGTGGGGTTCATTTCTTTCCTCTCTGATGGTTTGTTTCATGCCGGCCGAATGCCTGCCGGCGGTCTCGTCATCGCTTCGCGTCGGTGTCAAATCTCAACCGTCGAGCCTTGCGGTACCACTCGAGCCCGACAACCGAGCCATCAGGGAGGAGAAAACAGGACAGCCCACGCCCAACGTCCGCCCTCGCGAGGAACCGCAAAACGCGGATATCCCGGCAATGGGCGCGTCGATGAGAGCGCGGACTGGATCCTCCCCATGTTTCTTCTGCGCGCCAAGTCGCGGTGCTCTTGGATGCAAACTCGAGCGCTTCGCTTGTCGCAGGTCGTGAAGGATAGTAGATCGACGGCAGGAAATCCATCCGTCGCGCGCTGCCCGCAGCTTTGGAGCGCGCCCTATTCCGCTCGCGTGCTCCACGCGTCCTCGGCCACCAGCCCGTCGGTCCAGATCCATTCGATCTTTTCGTAGCTGAAGGCAACCCGCTCCATCTCGGGCAGCTTGGACGTCTCGGGGTTGCGGGTGTTGGCGAGCTCGATGCTCAGGCTGTCGACGCGAGCGTTGAGGAGCCGGATCGTGAAATGCTGCTTCTCTGTCCCGCGCGTCATGGCACGCCAGAACTGGAGCTCCCAGAATGTCAGCGTTTCGTTCGCCACCAGCGCCTGGCGCAGCGGCACCGAACTGCGGTCGAGCTCCTTGGTGAGGATCAGCGGTGTGTGTCGGCGCCGCCCGGTGGCGAGACCGCTCTCCGGGTCGCGCACGCTGTCGATGTCGTGGCTGCAGGCGATGACGACGATACGTCCCTCGCGACCCTTGACCGTCGCCGAACCCTTGATGTCACCCTGCTCTTCACCCGTCACCTTGAGGTATGCATTGAGCGCCATCGCGCTTCTCCCGACTGTGTTTCGCTACAGCATCCACTTGCCCGTGGCCGGATCCAGCATGTCGTGCTTGACGCTCTCGCGCGTGCGGATAAGCTCATCGATGCTGGGTTCGTCGTTGAGCGCACGCTTCACGGCAAGCTTGGTGGCCTCGTAATTGGTCCGGTACATATCGTCGGTGTCGAGGTTGGGATCCTTGGGCGCGCGCGGATCGATCCACACCAGCGAGATGATGCAGAGCTTGTTGACCTGGTCCTTCGGGATGATGCCCTCGGCGACACAATCGACGATCGCATCGGCGGTGGCGGCCTGCACCACGCTGCCCATGAGGTTGATATAGGCGGAATCCTTGATGGTGACCTTGGTCGCGAGCATCGTCGGCGGACGCACCATGTAGTTGCACGCGCGCACGGCGAACATGCACGTGTGACCGGCGCTTTGCGCCATCATGTTCGCGAACGCCTGGCCGACCGGGCCGCTCACGTCGCCGATCAGGATTTCCGGCATCGCGTCGGTGTACTGCCCTTCCTTGGCGAAGACGGTGGCCTCGCCGGCCTTGAACAGGATCTGTGCTGCCATGGTCCCCTCTGCTGTGGCTTGAAAAGATACTCAGGCGAATGTGGCTTCCATCTCACGGCGGAAGCGAACCGCATCGTTCTCGGCGATCTCGACGTCGATCCAGCGCACCGGCGCGTTGCGCGCCACCGGATAGCGCAGCCTGACGCCGTGCGCCAGCCCGAGCGGCAGCGCGCCGCGCGCGAGTGAGTCGGCTGCCGGTACGAGCTTGCCGTAGACCGAGTAGCCGCCTTCACCGTCGAGCACTTCCCCCGACCTGAGATCGCGCTTCGCGGTGGCGATGACGTCGGCGCGAAAGCCGGTCGCGCATCCGGTGGCTTCGCCGCGCAGCGCCACGGATGCAACGCTCACACCGAGTTCAAGGCCAATGAGATGGTAGGGCTTGAACATCGCGGCGTAGTCACCACCGTCGTCGGTGACGAGTCCGTACTCCTTGAAGCAGCGCCGCGCATATTCGCTCCCGGCTGCGAAGCTCACGTACACGCCCCAGCGCAGATCGCGGAACACCGGACGGCCATCGCGTTCGATGCTGGAGACGACCTCGACCTGACCCGCATGGTGCAGGCTGCCGCCCGCCGACTGCGGCCGCAACACCCGCGGCAGGTCGTCCACCCCGCACGGTGGAAACGCGAGCCCGTCGGGCGCCGGCGTGAGGCCGGTCGCATTCGCCACCGCCGCCATCTCGATCGCCGACTTCGTGCCGTCGAGGAAGGAATTGAACATGCGTGGGTTGAAGTCCCCGCCTGCCACCGCCTCGTGCGTGAAGCCGTAATGCGCCCACACCGTATCGGGCGTGGACGCGTGATAGGCGGGCAGATACTTGGTGCCCTTCCCTGCCGCGACCACCTCGAAGCCGGCCGTGCGCGCCCAGTCGACAAGCTCGCAGATGAGCGCCGGCTGATCGCCGTAGGCGAGCGAATAGGCCACGCCCGCCTGCGCCGCGCGGCGAGCAAGCAGCGGCCCGGCCAGTGCGTCGGCCTCGACGTTCACCATCACGATGTGCTTGCCGTGCGCGCAGCAGGCGAGCGCATGGTGGATGCCCGCGGCAGGCGCGCCGGTGGCATCGATCACGACCTCGATGCCGTCCGCCACGATGAGCGCCATGGCATCGTCGGTCACGAAGGTGGTGCGGTGCCGGATCGCCTCGTCGATCGACCGCGCCGCCCACGCCTCGTGCGCCCAGTCGACGCGAGCGAGCGCCGCCTGGGCGCGCGTCCGATCGAGGTCCGCGATGCCGGCCACGTGCAGCCCGGGGGTACGCGGCGCCTGAGCGAGGAACATCGAGCCGAACTTGCCGGCGCCGATCAGCGCCACCCGGATCGGTCTGCCGGCAGCTTCGCGTTCCTCAAGCAGGCGATGCAGGTTCATCGGGCGGGTCCGGGTGCGTCGCGGGACGCGGCATTGTAGCCCACTGGCGCGCCGTGGTGACGCAGCCCGGCGCCCTTCACCAGCGCGTAGATCGCCGGAATCACGATGAGCGTGAGGACGGTGGAGGAAACCATGCCGCCGATCATCGGCGCGGCTATGCGACGCATCACCTCCGACCCCGCGCCCGTGCTCCACATGATCGGCAGCAGCCCGGCCATGATCGCGACCACCGTCATCATTTTCGGCCGCACGCGCTCCACCGCACCCTCCATCACGGCAGCGCGGATGTCGTCGACCGTCAGCGGCTGCCCGCTCACCTCGCGCGCCCCGCGGATCCGCGCGAGTGCATGGTCGAGGTAGAGGATCATCACCACGCCGGTCTCGGCCGCCACCCCCGCCAGAGCGATGAAGCCGATGGCCACCGCAACGCTCGCGTTGTAGCCGAGGAGATACATGAACCAGAGCCCGCCGACCAGCGCGAACGGCAGCGACAGCATGACGATCAGCGCCTCGGTCAGACGGCCGAAGTTCACGTAGAGCAGCAGGAAGATGATGGCGAGTGTCAACGGCACCACGACCCGCATCCGCTCTCGCGCTCGCTCCAGATACTCGAACTGGCCGCTCCAGCTCGCGTAGTAGCCCGGCGGGAACTTCACCTGCGCCGCCACCGCGCGCCGCGCTTCCGCAACATAACCGCCGATGTCGCGGCCTCGGATGTCGACGAATATGTAAGCGGCAAGCAGCGCGTTCTCGGTGCGAATCGCCGGCGGACCACGATCGAGCGACACGCGCGCGACCTGCCCCAGCGGGATCATGCCGCCATCTTCGGTCGGCACCAGCACCTCACGCGCAATCGCCTGCGGGTCGCCGCGCAGATCACGCGGATAGCGCACGATGACGCCGAAGCGTTCGCGCCCCTCCACCGTCGTCGTCACCGTCTCGCCGCCGAGTGCGGTCGCGATCACGTCCTGCAGCGCGCCCACCGTGAGACCGTAGCGGGCGAGCGCCGCGCGCTCGGGCTCGATGTTGAGATAGGCGCCGCCGGTGATGCGCTCGGCGTAGGCGCTGGTGGTGCCCGGCACCTGTCTTACCACCGCCTCGATCTCGCGCGCGAGCCGCTCCAGTTCAGCCAGATCGGCTCCGAAAACCTTGACGCCGACGGGCGTGCGGATGCCGGTCGAGAGCATGTCGATGCGCGCCCTGATCGGCATCGTCCACGAGTTGGCGATGCCGGGAAGCTGCAGCGCGGCGTCCATCTCGGCGATCAGCGCGTCGACGCTCATGCCGGGTCGCCAGTCCGCTTCCTGCTTCAGATTGATGACCGTCTCGAACATCTCGAGCGGTGCCGGATCGGTCGCCGTGTCCGCGCGCCCCGCCTTGCCGTAGACGGAAGCCACTTCCGGGAAACTCTTGATGATGCGGTTCTGCACCTGGAGCAGTTCCGCCGCCTTGGTCACCGACAATCCCGGCAGCGTCGTCGGCATGTAGAAGAGTGTCCCCTCGTTGAGCGTCGGCATGAACTCGGTGCCGATGCGGCTCAGGGGAATCCAGGAGACGGCGATCACGACAACAGCGGCGAGGACGGTCAGGCTCTTCGCACGCAGCACGCCGGCAATGAGCGGCCGGTAGCACCAGATGAGGAAGCGGTTGAGCGGGTTCTTCGCCTCCGGCACGATGCGCCCGCGCACGAACAGCACCATGAGCGCCGGCACCAGCGTCACCGACAGCAGCGCCGCACCCGCCATGGCGAAGGTCTTGGTGTACGCCAGCGGCTTGAAGAGGCGTCCTTCCTGCGCCTCCAGCGCAAACACCGGCAGGAACGAGACGGTGATCACCAGCAGGCTGAAAAAGAGCGCCGGACCGACTTCCCTGCACGCGTCCACGATCAACTGCGCACGCGGCGCCTCGGGATCGCGCTCGATATGTTTGTGCGCGTTCTCGATCATCACGATCGCCGCGTCCACCATGGCGCCGATGGCGATCGCGATGCCGCCCAGGCTCATGATATTCGAGGTGACGTCGAGCGCGCGCATGGCGATGAAGGCGATGAGCACGCCGACCGGCAGCATGATGATCGCCACCAGCGCACTACGCACGTGGAACAGGAAGACGACGCACACGAGGGCGACGATGAGACTCTCTTCGAGCAGCGTGCGGGTGAGTGTGCCGATTGCCCGGGAAATAAGCTCGGAGCGGTCGTACACGGTCTCGATCTTCACACCCTCGGGCAGGCCGCTGCCGATCTCCGCGATGCGCTGCTTGACGCCGTCGATCACGTCCAGCGCGTTCTCGCCGTAGCGCGCCATCGCGATGCCCGACACCACCTCGCCCTCGCCGTTGAGCTCGGTCACGCCACGGCGCTCATCGGGCCCGATCTCGACGCGCGCGACCTCGCGGATGCGCACCGGCCGGCCGCCGTCGGCGCGCAGCACGAGATTGGCGATGTCATCGACTCCGCGCAGATAGCCCTTCCCGCGCACCATGTATTCGGTTTCCGCCAGCTCGACCACGCGCCCGCCAACGTCGCGGTTGCTGTCGCGGATGACCGCCCCCACCCGCTCCAGCGGTATGCCATACGCCTGCAGCTTGCGCGGGTCCACGATCACCTGATACTGCTGCACGAAGCCGCCGACGCTCGCCACCTCGGCAACCCCGTGCACCTTGGCGAGCTGGTAGCGGATGAACCAGTCCTGCAGGGTGCGCAACTCCGCAAGCGTGCGGTTCGCGCCCAGCACCGCATACTGGTACACCCAGCCAACGCCGGTTGCATCCGGCCCCAACGTGGGCGTCACACCGCCAGGCAGTCGTGCCGCCGCCACGTTCAGGTATTCGAGCACGCGCGAGCGCGCCCAGTAGATGTCGGTGCCATCCTCGAAGATCACGTAGACGAAAGAGGCGCCGAAGAACGAGAAACCGCGCACGACCTTGGAGCGCGGCACCGAGAGCAGCGCGGTGGTCAACGGATAGGTGACCTGGTCCTCCACCACCTGCGGCGCCTGACCGGGAAACGGCGTGTAGACGATCACCTGCACGTCGGAAAGATCGGGCAGCGCATCGAGCGGCGTCTTCGCCAGCGCGTAGAGGCCGGCGGCAACTGTCAGCGCGGTGGCGAGCAGGACGAGAACCACATTACGGGCCGACCATGCAATCACGCGGGCCAGCATGTCAGTGTCCCCCGTGGTCGTGGTGGGCGCCGCCCGCAGGTGTTGCGGCATCCATTGGCGCTGAACTCGGCGTCGCGGCCGCTGGCGGCGCGAAGCTCGAGAGCGCCGCGCGCAGATTGCTCTCGGCGTCGATGAGGAAATTCGCGCTCACCACGACCCGCTCTCCCGCGCTCACCCCCTCGCGCACCTCGACGTACTCGTCACCCTGCACACCGAGCGAAACCGGTCGCGCTTCGAAGCGACCTTCCCCGACCTGAACCAGCACCACCTCGCGCGCGCCGCTGCGGATGACGCTCGAAGCCGGCACCGTCAGCACCTTGGCAGCGCCTGCCGCGGCGCCAAACTCCACACTCGCGTACATCGCTGGCTTGAGCAGTCCATCGGGATTGGCGAGCTCGACGCGCACCCGCACTGTTCGAGTCTTGGCGTCGAGCGTCGGATAGACGAAAGCGACGCGGCCCTCGAAGACGCGCTCGGGCCAGGCATTGACGCGAATCGTCGCGCTCTGCCCGGGCCGCACGAGGCGCAGGTCCTGCTCGAACACGTCGGCGATGAGCCACAGCGTGGAGAGGTCAGCGATCTTGAGCAGCGCTTCGCCCGGCATGAAGCGGGCGCCGTCCACCACTATCTTTTCCAGCACCACGCCGCTTGCCGGTGCACGCAACGTCAGCGTGTCGCGCACGCGCCCGTCACGCTGCAATTCGGCACTCTCGGCCGCGGAGACCTGCCAGTAACGCAGCCGCGCGAGGCTCGCCGCAGCGAGTTCCTGCATGCGCATGCGCGTGCCTGCGTCGGCATCCTTGAGCGCGCTCACCCCCTCGCGCGCCACCAGATACTCGCGCTGTGCGGCCACCAGCTCCGGACTGTAGACCGCCGCCACCGGCTGACCCAGCGTCACGCTCTGCCCGGTTGCGTTCACGAAGAGGCGCTCGACGTAGCCCTCGAAGCGCGCGGTGAGCACATGCACGCGGCGCTCGTCGACCTCCAGCGTGCCGACCGCACGAACACCCTGCGAGAGCTCCCGCAGCGCCGCCACTTCGGTCCGCACGCCGAGCTTCTGCACGCGCTCCGGGGTGATCTGCAATGACTTGTCGGCGGGTGCCTCGCCCTCAAAGACGGGGACGTAGTCCATCCCCATCGAGTCCTTCTTGGGCACCGGCGAGGTGTCCGGCAGGCCCATAGGATTGCGGTAGTAGACGACGCGCCGCTCCGGCTGCACCGCCTCCGCCTTCGGCACAGGTGCGGTCTCACCGTGGCTGCGGCTGCCCCACCAGTACCCCCCCGCGAGTGCTGCCGCCACCGCCAAGGCGGCGATTCCGAGTGCCAGCCGGTTCATGGTCGTCCCTCCCCTGAACTCTGGGCAACCTCGCGCTCCACCTGCGCCCCGGTCAGCAGTTCGATCTGCGCCAGCGCCTGGTTGTACCCCGCGACCGCCGTGGCATAGGAGATCTCGGCACTGAACACCGTCATCTGGCTGTCGAGCACGTCACGGAAATCGAGGCGGTTCACGCGATACGCCGCAAGCGACGCTTCCACCGCGAGCCGCGCCTGCGGCAGGATCGTCGACTCGTACAGGCGCGCCGATGCGAGACGCTCCTCTGCCAGCGCGGTCTGGTGATGGAGCTGCATGAGGAGGTCGTTGCGCTGCGCCTCAAAGAGGTCGAGCGCCTGCTCGCGCATCGCCTCGGCCTCCGCCACCTGCGGACCGAGCCGGGTGCTGCGCCACAGCGGCAGGTTGATGGCAACGGTGAACAGCACCATGTCCGAGCGGTACGCGCCGTCCTGCGCGCGGTCGCGCTGCCCGTAGGCAAACTTGAAGTCGAAGTCTGGGTAGTAATCCTTCTCCGCCAGGGCGAGCACCTTCTGGCTGCGGGCGATCCGGGTCTGCAGCCCGAGCAGCTGCGGCTGCGCGGCGATTGCATCGTGCTCGCCGCCCGCGGCAGGCAGCGACATGCCCGCAAGCGTGAGCGGCTCCGGTACAACAGCATGATGGCCGGGCGGGCGGCCGAGCGCGGCGTCTAGCTCGCCTGCGACCTCCTTCTGCTCGCGGGCGAGCCGGATGAGTTCCTCCGTCATGCGCGAGCGCTGCAACTCGCCCTTCAGCACGTCCGCCTGACTGCCTTGGCCGACCGCGTACTGCGCCTGCGCGACGCGCACCAGTTGCTCGAGCGTGTCCCGATTGTGCAGCGTGAGCCGCGTTGCGGTCGCGTTCAGCGCAAGGCCGTAGTACGCCACGCGCACGTTGCGGACGGTTCGGTTGACGGTTTCGCGGGAGCGCTGCCGGCTCGCGTCGGCGTCCGCCTCCGCCACCTCCTCCCGCAGCCGCCGCTTGCCGGGATATGGCAGGCGCTGCCCGAGGCCGATCATCTTCATCGTCATGTCTTCCTGGCGGAAGTTGAAGGTGTTCACCGGCAGGTTGAGCACCCCGACCTCAAGCATCGGATCGTTCAGGGCGCCGGCGGGAGCCACGCGCTGCTCGGCCGCATCGATTTCGCGGCGGGCCGCGCGCACCTCGGGGTTCGCCCGCACCGCCTCTTCGACCAACATTGAGAGCGGGGTCGGCGGCGGGTTATCCGCGGGCAGTGCCGGCGTGGCCGCAAATCCTGCCTGCGCGGCCAGCGTGGCTGGCATTCCAGCTGCTGCGAGAATCAAGGACAGTGCAATGAAACGTGGGATCGTCATCTCGTTCCACCCAGATCGCGGTGCCCGTGACAACCTTGCGGGCACGCGACGACGTGACGTCGTATCGAAGAGCCGCGCGGGCGTCGCGTCGCTTCAGCGTGCCCGTGCGGGTCGTGACTTCAGGGGAATCGGGACTAGCGGACGGGGGGACGGTCGAGACGTTCGAGCACAACGCCTGCAATGGCTGGCGGCGCCGCGAAAACAGGCCGCAGCGAGAAAACCGATAGCGCGCTCTCTGCGTTCATGGGCAGCGCGCTCGCGCTGCAGGCTTGGCATTGCGCGCAGCCGCTGCACGCTTTCGAGGCGGCGCCTTTCGCATCGTGGTCCGGTGCCGCCGCGGCAGATTCGTGGCACGGAGCCATTGGGGCTGCGCTCGCGATCGGCGCCGAGTCTGCGCACGAGATCATGCGCGACGCAGCAATCGACTGCGACGGCAGGATGGCGATCAGAAGCGCGGCAAGCAGACGAAAGAGACGACGGCGCATGGTGCGGATTGTACGCGCTGCCGGTCCCGCCGCAACCGCGCCCACGGGCTAGAGCGCAGGCGCGATGGTAAGCTCCGCTGATGCCTTCCCATCCCGCTGATCATCGCGGCGACACCCCATCGGCCTGGATCGAGCGCTTCGCGCCGCTGATCCCGCACGGTGGCACGGTGCTCGATCTCGCCTGCGGTTGGGGCCGCCATGCCCGCCATCTCGCGCGTCTAGGCTTGCGCGTCTCGGCGGTGGATCGCGATGCGCAGGCCATCGCCTCGCTCGCAGGCGTGCCCAACGTGACCGCGCGCATTGCCGACATCGAGCAGGGTCCGTGGCCGTATGCGGATGCCCGCTTCGACGCCGTCGTCGTCACGAACTACCTGTGGCGCCCGCTGCTGCCCCGACTGCTTGACGCGCTCGACGTGGCGGGCGTGCTGCTGTACGAAACCTTCGCCGTCGGCAACGAGCACTTCGGCAGACCGTCAAATCCCGACTTCCTGCTGCGACCGGGCGAACTGCTGGACGTGGTGCGCGGACGGCTTGCCGTCATCGCCTTCGAGGATCTGTGCGTTGATTCGCCCAAGCCTGCGATGGTGCAGAGGATCTGCGCCGTCGCTGGCAAACATGACTTCGCCGTCCGCTCAAACCCGCGTGCTCTACTCGGGTTTCAAGCCACTTAGGGAACCTTGGGCGTAGCGCGGGGCTTCCGGTAAACTAGCGCATTTTTTTGAAAGCAGGGTCCCATGCTCACAGGCAGTCTGGTGGCAATTGTCACCCCCATGCACGAGGACGGTAGCCTCGACCTCGACGCGTTTCGTGCGCTCATCGACTGGCACGTGGAACAGAAAACCAGCGGCCTCATCGTCGTTGGCACCACGGGCGAATCAGCCACGCTGGATTTCGACGAGCATTGCCTCGTGCTCCGCGTGGCCGTGGAGCATGCGGCAGGACGCATCCCCATCATCGCCGGTACCGGCGCCAACTCCACCAGCGAGGCGATCGAGCTTTCCGTCTGCGCGAAGGACGCCGGCGCGGTCATGAGCCTGTCGGTCGTCCCCTATTACAACAAGCCGACGCAGGAAGGGCTGTACCGCCACTTCAAGGCGATCGCCGAGGCGGTGGACCTGCCGGTCATCCTCTACAACGTGCCGGGACGCACCGTCTGCGACATGGCGAACGACACAGCGCTGCGACTCGCCGAAGTGCCGGGCATCTGCGGCATCAAGGACGCGACGGCCGATCTCGCACGCGCCACCGATCTCGTCGCGCGCGCGCCCAAGGGCTTCGCGCTCTACACCGGCGACGACGCCACCGCGCTGCCGTTCCTGATGATGGGCGGGCACGGTGTGATCTCCGTCACCGCCAACGTGGCGCCACGGCTGATGCACGACATGTGCGCCGCCGCGCTGGCGGGCAATTTCGAAGAGGCGCGGCGCATCAACCTGCGTCTGTTCGGCCTGCATCGCAATCTTTTCGTCGAGGCCAATCCGATCCCGGCCAAGTGGGCGCTCTATCGCATGGAGCGCATCCGCAACGGTATCCGGCTGCCGCTCGTGCCGCTCTCGCCGGCTGCGCAGCCCGTGGTCGCGGAAGCGATGCGGCAGGCCGGCATCGACGTCGCCTAGGATGAGGTCAACCATGAAAGCGCTACGCACCGCGGTGATCGTGGCAGTTGCCGCGGCCCTCGGCCTGTCCGGCTGCAAGACCACGCTCTTCGAGGGCAAGAAGATCGACTACAAGTCGGCCAACAAGACGCGCCCGCTCGAAGTGCCGCCGGATCTCACGCAGCCGAACGTCGATGAGCGTTACGTCGTGCCGGACGTGAACCCGGGCGGCACCGCGACTTATTCCGACTACGCGCGCGATCGCGGCAGCCACAGCCGCCACCACGCCCGCAGCCGAAGGTGTGCTGCCCGCCGGCGAGAACGTGCGCATCGAGCGCTCCGGCACGCAGCGCTGGATCGTGGCGCGCGGCGATCCCGCGCAGCTGTGGGTAACGGTGAAGGACTTCTGGCAGGAAAACGGTTTCGTCATCGCCCAGGAAAACCCAACCGCCGGGACCATGGAAACGGACTGGGCCGAGGACCGCGCCAAGATTCCGCAGGACGGCGTGCGCTCGATCCTCGGCAAATTCATGGACGGGATGTACTCCACGCCCGAACGCGACAAGTTCCGCACGCGGCTCGAGCTGGGCAGCGACCCCGGCACGACCGACATCTTCATCAGTCACCGCGGGATGTACGAGATCTTCGTCGAGGAAGGCAAGGAGCGCACGGTGTGGCAACCGCGCCCCGCCGATCCCAATCTCGAGGCCGAGATGCTGCGCCGGCTGATGGTGAAGCTGGGCGTGCAGGAGACCAAGGCGAAGACCGAGGTGGCGGCGGCGCCGCAGGAAGAGCGCGCGAAGCTCGTGCGCGGCGCGGACGGCATTTCGCAGCTGGAACTCGACGACGACGTCGACCGCGCGTGGCGTCGTGTCGGGCTCGCGCTCGATCGCGTCGGCTTCACGGTGGAAGACCGCGACCGCTCGCAGGGCGTGTACTTCGTGCGCTACGTCGACCCGGCGGAAGAAGCCGAAGTCCTCGCCCGGGCTGCTCTCCAAGCTCAAGTTCTGGGGCGGCGACGAGAAGATCCCGAATGCCGCACAGTACCGTGTCGAGGTCGCCGGCGACACCAGCGGGAGCACGGTCAGGGTGCTCGGAAAGGACGGCCGCGCCGAGCGCTCCGAAGCGGCGAGCAAGATCGTCGCCCTGCTCTACGAGCAGCTGAAGTAGCACCTCGTCGCCGCGGCTAGCAACCTTGGCTGCAGGCTCCCGCTTGCGGTTCGCGTCCCTCGGCAGCGGCAGCCGCGGCAATGCGCTGCTGGTCGAAGCCGGGAACACGCGCATCCTGCTCGACTGCGGCTTCGGCGTTGACGATGCCAGGCGCCGCCTTGCCCGGCTGGGCATCGCGGCTGACTGCGTCACTGCCATCGTGGTCACCCACGAGCATGACGACCACATCGGTGGCGTCGCACGCTTCGCCCGCCGCCACCGGATTCCGGTTTATCTCACCTTCGGTACTCGCGTCGCCGCCGGCGCGGCCTTCGGCGCCGCCGACTTCGCCGCGGTCGAGATCGACAGTCACACACCGTTCGCGATTGGCGATATCGAGGTGTTTCCGTTCCCGGTGCCGCACGACGCACGCGAACCCGTGCAATATGTGTTCGGCGATGGCGACCGCCGCCTCGGTGTGCTGACCGACGTCGGCGTGTCGACCGCGCACATCGAATCGATGCTGTCGGGACTGGAAGCGCTGGTGCTCGAATGCAACCACGACGAGCTCATGCTGAGCCGCGGCAGCTACCCACCTGTGGTGAAGCACCGCATCGCGGGGCGCCTGGGGCATCTTGCGAACCGTGCCGCGGCAGATCTGCTCGCCCGTCTCGACACAGGCCGGCTGCAGTACCTGGTGGTGGCACACCTCAGCCGCCAGAACAACCAGGTTGAACTCGCGCGCGCCGCACTGTCGGCGGCGATCGGCTGGGACCCGGCCGCGATCGGCGTTGCTGACCAGGACGACGGCTTCGACTGGCGTCAGATCGACTGACGCGGGTTCGGTCAAAGAGCGCCAAAAGAAAAAGCCGACCTTGCGGTCGGCCTTTGCGGGTCGGTGCGGCGACTTACTTCTTCTCGGCCGCCTTGGCCTTGTCTACTGCTGCGGCAGCCGCGTCCTTCGCTTCGCCAGCTGCGGCAGAAGCAGCCGTGCCGGCAGCGGAAGCGGCTTCCTTGGACTTCTCGACGGCTTCCTTCGCGGCTTCAGAAGACTTCGATGCTGCAGCGGGCGCAGCCGGTGCGGGTTCTTCTTTCTTTCCGCACGCGCCGAGTGCGATAGCCAATGCAGCTGCAATGAAGAGCGAACGTTTCATAGTCTATCCTAGCGAGTATTGGAGAAGGTTCCGCGTCGAGCCACAAATGACACTACGGCTGATACGGTCGCTGGCATAGTAGCATGGTGCATTTCCGCGATCCAAGCCCTAATTTCTCCGCGTTTTGCGCGGACCTCAGAGGCCGAGGGAGGTCGCGGGAACTGCCGGACAGGAGGCGGAAAGGATCTCTTCGAAGCGCTCGACGAACTGCTGCGCGCCGTGCGGATCATCCAGCCCGAGCACGCTGCGCGAGTCTTCGTAATGGAAGCGATGCACGAAGTGGCGCTCGTCTGCCACCGTGAAGGGATCGTACACGCCGTGGGCATCGGGAAGCGTCTGGTGGATGCTGATCACGCCGCTGCGGCTGCGCATCAGGTTCACGCAGTCGCGGGCAGTCGCGCACGATGTTGTCGACCTGGTGCAGCACGATCTCAAGCCGGTTGGCGCCATCCGCGAGAAGGAAATTGCGGATGAGTTCGTGCCGGTGCGCGTTGTCGAAGCGGCGGTCCAGCGCGCGGTCGAACACGCGCAGGCGGCGCGTGGCGCGTGCGATCACGGTGTCGAGCGCGGCGTCGAAATCGGCGGTGCCTTGCAGTCGTGTATGCCGGGCTGTTGCGTCGTCGTTCACGCTCGTCTGTCCTTCTCGTCTGCTGCATCGCGCGCCAACTCGATATAGCCGGCGCGATACCAGTCGTAGAGCAAGCCAGCAACTTCTGCGCCGAAATCCGCCCCCGCAGGGATGGCGCCAGTGTTTGCGAACCGCCGCAGAACGGCGGCTGCCGCGCCCTGTGGCCGACACATCTCCCCGTTCAGATAGACGCCGTCGCGATCGAAAAGCATGCGGCTCTTCAGCGCGAGGACGAGCCCTGCGCGCGCCGCGCGCTGCAGAAAGCGGGAGCGCGCGAGCGGCACCTGCGGCGGAGAAAAGAAGACGTGAGGCTTCGGCTCCGTCAGGTAGACACCGAGAAAGCGTGCGACATCGCGATGCGTCCAGCGAATGCCATCGAGCATCGCGGCGATCTGCTCCGTCATCGGCACACCGATCGCTGCCGGCTCGCGCTGCAGGGTGAGATGCGGATCCGCATAGCGGCCGGAAAGCGCCAGGGTGTCGTGCAGGTGATCGAGAAACGCCTGGCCGATTTCCTGCGCCGCCGGTGCGCGAAAACCGATCGAGTAAGTCGTGCAGGCATCGACCGCGACGCCGTCGTGCGCGTAGCTGGGCGGCAGATAAAGCATGTCACCCGGTTCCAGCACCCACTCATCTTCCGGCACGAAGTTGCGGAGAATCTTGAGCGGCGCGGCCGCTTCCAGTTCCAGGTCGCGCTGCGCGCTCACGCGCCAGCGCCGACGACCGCTGCCCTGCAGAAGGAAGACGTCGTAAGAATCGAAGTGCGGCCCCACTCCCCCTCCTGCCGGCGCAAGACTCACCATGACGTCGTCGAGGCGCGCCAGTGGAACGAAGGAGAACTCGCGCATGAGGCGGTCTGCAGCCGGCAGCAGATGATTCAGTTCCTGCACGAGCAGCGTCCAGTTGCGCGGCGGAAGTGCTTCGAGCTCACGGCGGCGAAAAGGCCCCGAGCGAACTTCCCAGCGCCTGCCCCTGCGCAGGATGAGGCGCGACTGCACGTCTTCGCGACATGCTGCCGCCAGCAGATCACGACCGTCGATGAGACCTGCAAACCCCGGCACTGCACCGCGCACCAGCAGCGGCTGCTTGTGCCAATAGTCGCGCAGGAACTCGCGGCGCGAAAGACCTCCCAGCAACGTGCTCGACATGGTGGGTGACTATGCGAGGGCAGCGCTGCGGTGGCAGCGCCGGCGAGCCGCTTGCACGTCGGGGAAATGCGTTAGAATCCGCCGAATCTTATCCCGGAGCGCACGATGCTTCAGGTTGGTACAGCAGCACCCACCTTCGATCTGCCTGACGCGGATCTCGAGACCGTGAGCCTCGCGAGCTTTCGCGGCGAGCGCAACGTGGTGCTGTACTTCTACCCGAAGGACGATACGCCGGGTTGCACCATCGAATCGATCGACTTCAGCGATCTGCAGGACGAGTTCGAGAAGCTCGCAACCGTCGTCCTCGGCGTGAGCAGAGACGACTGCGTGAGCCACGGCAGCTTCCGTGACAAGCACGGCCTCAGTGTGCGTCTGCTCGCCGACACCGAGGGCGAAGTGTGCGGCGCCTACGACGTGCTGGTCGAGAAAGAGTCCGACGGCCGCAAGCGCATCGGCATATTGCGCTCGACCTTCGTGATTGATCGGCAAGGCGTGCTGCAGCATGCGATGTACGGCGTGAACGCGCGCGGCCACGCAGCGGAAATTCTGGCGCTGCTGAAAAAGCCGCTCTGACCGCCGGCTGCTATCCCTTTCAACGCCATCGGGCGCGCCGTTGCGGCGTGCCCACGGAGACCCGAGATGCGCATCGCCTCGAACACCGTCGTCTCGCTCAGCTACGAACTTTTCGACACCGCGGGTGAAGTGATCGAACGCTCGAGCGGGCCGATCTCCTATCTTCACGGCGGCTACGGCGGCATGTTCTTGCTTGTGGAAGAGTCGCTCGCCGGCCACGTCGAGGGAGAAAAAGTCGAGGTTCACCTCGAGCCCGACGATGCGTTCGGCGACTACGACGAGACGCTGGTGCGGCTGGAACCGCGTGACCGTTTTCCGAAGGACCTCAAGGTCGGCATGCAGTTCGAGGGGCGCGCGGAGGGAAAGGACGACGCCGCGCAAATCTTCACCATCACCGACATCACCGACGAGAAGGTCGTCGTCGATGGGAACCATCCCCTGGCGGGGCGCAGTCTCGTCTTTTCGTGCACCGTCGCCTCGGTGCGCCCGGCCACCAGCGACGAGATCCATCACAAGCACGCGCACGGGCCTGGCGGCCATCATCATCACTGAGTTGCGCGCCGCGCTCATCCGAGCACAGCCGCACAATCTTCCGCGTCCACGGGTGCGCGGCGCCCAAGCACCGCGGCATCGCGTCATTCGGCCTCCTGCTTGAGCCGGTAGAGCAGATCGAGCGCATCGCGAGGCGTCAGCTGATCGGGATCGAGATCGCGCAGACGCTCGACCACGGGATGGGCCGGCGCCTCGGCCGGCACCTGTGACGCCGCGCTGAAGAGATCGCCCTGTGGATGGCGCGCCGCGCTCTCCTCCTCCAGCTTCGACAGGTAGCGCCGCGCGCTGCGAATCACGGCACCGGGAATGCCCGCGAGCTGCGCCACCTGAATGCCATAGCTCTGCGACGCCGGTCCTTCTTCCACACTGTGCAGAAAGACGATCGAGTCCTTGTGCTCGATCGCGTCGAGGTGCACGTTCGCGGCCTGGCGATATTCCTCGACCAGCTGCGTCAGCTGGAAATAGTGCGTGGCGAAAAGCGTGAACGCGCGGTTGCGATCGAGTAGCTGACGCGCGATCGCCCACGCCAGCGCGAGCCCGTCGAAGGTCGAGGTGCCGCGGCCGATCTCATCCATCAGCACGAGGCTCTGCTCGGTCGCGTGATGGAGGATGTTCGCGGATTCCGTCATCTCCACCATGAAGGTCGAGCGCCCGCCAGCGAGATCGTCGGCGGCGCCGATGCGCGTGAAGATGCGATCGATCGGTCCGAGTTGCGCTCGCCGCGCAGGAACGAACGCACCGCAGTGCGCGAGCAGCGCGATCAGCGCCACCTGCCGCATATAGGTCGACTTGCCCCCCATGTTCGGCCCGGTGATGAGCAACAGGCGGCGGCCGGGATGGAGTCGCGTGTCGTTGGCGATGAACGCCTCGACCTGCTGCTCCACCACCGGATGGCGGCCGCCCTCGATCTCTATCACCGGCTGATCGGTGAATACCGGCGCGCGCAGATCGAGTGTCACGGCGCGCTCGGCGAAAGTCGCAACGAGATCGAGTTCGGCAAGACCACGCGCGAGCGTCTGCAGTGTGGGAACGTGCGCCGCGAGTTCTTCGAGCAGTTGCTCGTACAGGAGCTTTTCGCGGGCGAGTGCGCGCTCTTGCGCGGACAGCGCCTTGTCCTCGAAGGCCTTGAGTTCGGGCGTGATGTAGCGCTCGGCGTTCTTCAGCGTCTGGCGCCTGCGGTAGTCGTCCGGCACGCGCTGCGCATTGGCGTGTGTGACCTCGATATAGAAGCCGTGCACGCGATTGAACTCGACCTTCAGATTGGCGATGCCGGTGCGCGCGCGCTCGCGCGCCTCCAGGTCGAGCAGGAAATCGCCGCAGTTCTGCTGCGATGGCGCGCAACTCGTCGAGCTCGCGGTCGAAGCCGCTCGCCGATGACGCCGCCGTCCCGCACCTGTGCCGATGGCTCGGCGGCAATCGACGCCACGAGTCGCGCGTGCAACTCTGCCTGCGGCGACACCGCTTGTCGCAGGCGCGCGAGGGCAGTCGCGCTGAGCGCGTCCAAGCTCCCGGCGAGTGCCGGCAACGCGGCGAGCGTGTCGCGCAGCGCCGCCAGGTCGCGCGGGCGTGCCGACTTGAGCGCGATGCGCGCGGTGATGCGTTCGACATCGCAGCTTCGCGCAAGCTGCGCACGCAGCGGCACGAACGACCCCGTGCCGCCCTCTCCGACCAGCGTGGCGACCGCATCCAGGCGTTCGCGACAACTGCACGCGATCGCGCAGCGGATGGTGCAGCGCATGGTCGCAGCAGACGGCTGCCCATGCTCGTCGCGCAGGTGTCGAGCAGCGAGAGCAGTGTCGGCGCACGCTCGCCGCGCAGGGTCTCGGTGAGCTCCAGATTGCGGCGCGTCGACGCGTCGAGGTGGATGTACGCCGATTCGCCTTCCATCTCGATGCCGGTCACGTGGACGAGCGCCGTGCCCTGCGTCGAAGCGTGCATAGTCGAGCAGCGCGCCAGCGGCGCCGACTCGCGGGCCCGATCTCCGCGATGCCGAAGCCGGCGAGGTCGCGCGTGCCGAACTGCTCGGCAAGCGACGTGCAGCGCGCTGCTCAGGTCGAAATGCCACGGTGGCAGCGTCTTGACGGTGGTGCGCGTCACCGTGCCGACGGCAGCGCAATGCCTTCCGCGACAGGATCTCCGCCGGCTGCAAGCGCTCCAGTTCGGCGGCGAGATCGGCGTTTCGCCACCTCCCGTACCTTGAGCGCGCCCGAGGCGAGATTGAGCGCATGCGATGCCCACCACGCCGATCGCGCCAGTCGCCAGCGCGGCGAGCAGGCTGTCGCGCTTTTCGTCGAGCAGTGCCGGCGTCGGTGAGCGTGCCGGGCGTGACGATGCGCACGACCTTGCGCTCGACCGGCCCCTTCGCCGTCGCCGGATCGCCGATCTGCTCGCAGATCGCGACCGACTCGCCCAGCCGCACGAGCCTGGCCAGATATTGCTCGACCGCGTGAAACGGCACGCCTGCCATCGGGATCGGCTGGCCCGCCGACGCGCCGCGCGTCGGTGAGCGTGATGTCGAGCAGCCGCGACGCGCGCTCGGCATCGTCGTAGAACAGCTCGTAGAAGTCGCCCATGCGATAGAACAGCAGCATGTCCGGGTGCTGCGCCTTGAGGCGCAGGTACTGCTGCATCATCGGGGTGTGCCCGGCGTCGCCGGCGGGCGCCGGCGCGCCGCGCGCTGCTGCCGCCCGGCGTCCCTGGCCAGGACGTGCTGCCGCGTCATGGTGCGCGGCGGCTCACCGGTCAGGCGGCGTGCAGCGGATTTCCGGGGGGTCGGCTGCGTGCGCAACGCGGGCGTGAGATGCGGCGCGATCGTCTGCACGAGCTGCCCGAAGACCTTCGGGTTGCCGGCGAGCACGTGCCCGGATTCGAGATGGCGGTTCTCGCCCTCGAGGTCGCCGACGAGACCGCCCGCCTCCGTGATCAGCAGTGCGCCGGCCGCGATGTCCCACGGCTTGAGTCCGATCTCGAAGAAGCCGTCGTAGCGACCCGGCCGCCACGTAGGCGAGGTCGAGCGCGGCCGAGCCGGGCCGACGCAACCCTGCCGTGATCGTCACCAGATCGCGGAAGATCGCCATATAGGTGTCGAGATGGGAGAACTCGCGATACGGGAAACCCGTGCCGACAAGCGATCCCTTGAGGCGCGTGCGGCGGGTCACGCGCAGGCGACGGTCGTTGAGATACGCGCCAGCGCCGCGGCTCGCCGTGTAAGAGCTCGTTGCGCGACGGATCGTAGACGACCGCCTGCGAGAGCACGCCGCGCTCGGCGAGCGCGATCGACACCGGAATACTGCGGCAGGCCGTGCAGGAAGTTGGTGGTGCCATCGAGGGGATCGATGATCCAGACGTAGTCCGACGTTCCGGTGCTCGGCCGCTCTCCTCTGCTAGAATCGCGTGCTTCGGATAGGCGTCGTGCAGCACTTCGATGATCGCGGCTTCCGCCGCGCGATCGACCTCCGTGACGAAGTCATTGCAGGTCTTGTCCTGCACCGTAATGCGGTCGAGATCGCCGCTCGCGCGGTTGATCAGGGCGCCAGCGCGGCGCGCGGCTTTCACCGCGATATTGAGCATCGGGTGCATGGACTTGGCGGGGACGGCCGGATTGGAAAGCGCAGATTCTATTATGAGCGGCGCACCGGCTGCTCGATCGGGTCCGTGTCGTCCTCTGCGACACGACGCATCCGGGCAACATCGGCGCCGCCGCGCGAGCGCTGAAGACGATGGGCTCTGACGCGGCTCTACCTCGTCGCGCCGCGCCACTTTCCCGATCCCGAAGCCGATGCCCGCGCGGCGAACGCGCGCGACGTGCTCGAACAGCGCGCAGGTCTGTGCGAGCCTCGAAGACGCGTTGCACGGTACGGTGTTTGCCGCCGCACTCACTGCCCGCAGCCGCGACCTCGGTCAACCCGCGCTGGCGCCGCGCGAGGCCGCGCCGCTGCTGCTCGCCGAGGCCGCAATCGGGCGACGTGGCGCTCGTCTTCGGCCGCGAGGCGAGCGGACTCACGCGCGAGCAGGTGAACCTCTGCCAGCGCATCGTGCACATCCCGGCGAACCCCGACTATTCGTCGCTCAACCTCGCCGCCGCCGTGCAGATCATGACCTACGAGCTGCGCGTGGCGGCCGGTGCCGGCACCCTGCACGCGCCTGAGGTACACGAACCGGCGACCTTCGAGGAAGTGGAAGCCTTCCACGTGCACCTGGACGAGGTGATGCGCGAGACCGGCTTCCTCGATCCACGCACGCCGCGGCGGCTGACGCAGCGGATGCGCCGCCTCTTCACCCGCGCGCGCCTCGGAAAAGGAAGAAGTGTCGCTGCTGCGCGGGCTGCTGAAGGCGATACAGGGGCAGGGCAGGCGACTAAAATTCGCCGTCAATCCTTGCCGCACCATGCTGGAGCGCATCAAGGAAGAGATCGCCGTCGTCTCGACGGACCCGGCCGCTCGCAGCGCCTGGAGCTACCTGTATCGGTTTCACGCTGCTATCACCGGCTGTCGAGCCGGATCTGGCGGATGGGCTCAAGTGCGCGCGCTTCGTCTCCACATCGCGCGGCTGACGGATCGAAATCACCCGGGCCCGATCGGCCGCGCTTCTTCATCGATCACGGCATGGCGTCGTCATCGGCGAGACGCGAGATCGGCGACGACTGCACGTCTACCACGGGTCACCTTGGCGGCATCGTGGAACAGGCCGCCACCGACCTGGCAACGGATCGTCGGCCGGTGCCAAGATCGGGCCGATTCTGATCGGCGACGGCGCAAGATCGGCTCGATCGGGTGTCAAGGAGTGCCGCGGCGCCACCGCCGTGGCATCCCGGCCCGCATCGTGGACGAGGGCAAGGCCCGGAGCAGGCCGACAACTGGGCTTCCCGGCCTATGCCGTGAGCGGCGACATGAACGACCCGATGGTGAAAGCGGTGCACCAGATGCTCGACCATACGGTCGAGACCGACCACCGCATCGAGTACATCCTCGCCCAGTTGAAGCGCCTCGGCGTCCCGGTGGAGGACGAAAAGGCCACGGCCGACAAGTTCGATGCGAACTACCTCAATCGAATCGTTGACTAACTTGTCTGGTAATCTAAAGTCGAGCAGTTCCGTCGCAATATTGACCGGGCCGAACTGTTTCGTCTCGACTCCACCTGGAGGCAGAAAATGCGCTTGACGACCAAGGGGCGGTTTGCGGTGACGGCGATGATGGATCTGGCCATGCGCAACAGTAACGGCCCCATTACCTTGGCGGACATCTCGGAGCGACAGCAGATCTCGCTCTCCTACCTTGAGCAGCTTTTCGGCAGGCTGCGCCGCCACGGGCTGGTGTCGAGCGTGCGCGGTCCCGGCGGCGGTTACCGCCTGGCGAAGGCCCTGCCCCAGATCACGCGTCGCGGACATCATCCTGGCGGTGGACGAGCCGATCGACGCCACCCGGTGTCACGGCCTGCAGAACTGCAAGGACGACCAGAAGTGCCTCACCCACGACCTGTGGGAAAACCTGAACAACGTCATCTTCGACTACCTGCACTCGGTCAGTCTCGACGACCTCGCCCGCGGCGACGGCAACGGTCAGATCGTCTTCCTCCAGCGCCGCGAACGGGCTGGAAGCCGAGATCGAGCACGCGACACCCGGCCTGCCGGCGTGACCCGAAACCCACGGTGAGCCGCGGTCTACCTCGACTACAACGCAACCACGCCGATCGCCGAGCCGGTGTTCGAGGCGATGCTGCCGTTTCTGCGGCAGCACTACGGCAACGCAGCAAGCCGTCACGGCTTTGGCACCGTCGCACTGCGCGCGGTGGACCGGGCCCGCGAGCAGGTCGCGCAGGCGGTGTCGGTGCAACCCTCCCAGGTCATCTTCACCAGCGGCGGCACTGAAGCCAACAACCTCTTCGTTCAGGGCGCTGCCGCCTGCCTGAAGCCGAGCCAGATCGCCGTCAGCGCAATCGAACACCCGTGCGTGGCGCGACCCGCAGCCGCACTCGCCCGCCGCGGCTGGAGCGTGCACCGCATCGCCGTGGACGCCACCGGCCGCGTGGCGCTGGCCGATCTGGAAGATGTGCTCACGAAGCCCACCGGGATCGTCTCCGTGATGCTCGCGAACAATGAGACCGGCGCGCTGCAGGACGTCGCCGGTGCCGCCACGCTGGCGCGCTCGCGCGGCGCGTTGACCCACACTGACGCGGTCCAGGCAGTCGGTAAAGTGCCGGTGGATTTCTCGCGCCTCGGCGTCGATGCGCTGACGCTTTCCGCTCACAAGATTTACGGCCCGAAAGGCGCAGGCGCGCTGGTGGTGAACAAGCGCTTGCAGATCGAACCGGTCCTGCTCGGCGGCGGCCACGAGCGCGGGATGCGCTCCGGCACGCTGAACGTCCCGGCCATCGTCGGCTTCGGCGCGGCCTGCGAGCTTGCCGTGGCGCGGCTACGTGACCTGCCTGAGCGACTGCGCTTGCTGCGGGACAGCTCGAAGCCGGCGTGCAGGCGCTGGGCGCGGTCGTCTTCGGCGCGCACGCCGAGCGGCTGTCCAACACCAGCTATTTCGCACTGCCCGGCATCGAGGGCGAAACGCTGGTGGTCGAACTCGATCGCGCCGGTTACGCCGTGGCAAGCGGCGCAGCGTGCTCCAGCGCCAACCCCGAGCCGAGTGCGACGCTGCTCGCGATGGGCGTGACGTCCGACCTTGCACGCGGCGCGGTGCGCGTCAGCCTGGGCGAACCGAACACCGCCGCCGACGTCGAAGGTTTCCTCGGCGCACTTCTAAGCGTAGTCGAACGGCTGCGCAACCTGACGGCGCTCACGGCGTAAGCGGCGAGACGGCATCGGGTAACATGTTAACTTTCATCATTCAGAAATCGGATTTTCAATCATGACCATCACACTGACAGAACGCGCAGCCACCCACGTCGCGGATTCGCTCGCCAAGCGCGGCAAGGGCATCGGACTGCGTCTGGGCGTGAAAACCGTCGGCTGCTCCGGGTTCGCGTACAAGGTCGACTATGCCGATACGGCGGAGGCGTCGGACCTCCGGTTCGAGAGCCACGGCGTGACCTTGCTGGTCGACCCGAAGAGCCTCCCAGCGCTCGACGGGATGGAACTCGACTACGCGCGCGAGGGCCTGAATGCCGTCTTCAAGTTCAACAATCCCAACGTCAAGGCGAGCTGCGGCTGCGGCGAGAGTTTCAGCGTTTAGGAAGATTTGCTTCGTGACAAGGGCGGCGCCAGCCGCCCTTTTGTTTTCTTGCGCGGCGCGCGCGGGACGCGGCCGTGAAGCTGCCGAACCCGCAATCTGTTCCTGAAGCGCAACGGCCAGGCTTCCGGGCAGCATTGTCACCCTGTCCTTGAAGCCCTTGCCCTCCCGGATCAGGATCTCCCGGCGCCCGAAATCCACGTCCTTCACGCGCAAGCGGGCGCATTCCATCACCCGCATCCCCGTGCCGTACATCAGCCGCAGCATGAGGCCGGGCGTACCCGCCGTGCGGTCGAGCACTGCGCGGACTTCGTCGACGGTAAGCACGACTGGCAGTCGCTTCGGCGACTTGGCCTGCTCAACGTTGTCGAGCCAGGGCAGCTCGATGCCGAGCACTTCCCGATACAAGAACAGAATTGCGGACTTGGCCTGATTCTGGGTGGACGCCGCCACCTTGCCGACCACGGCCAAGTGGGTCAGAAACGCCTCCACCTCCGCGCGGCCCATGTCCTTCAGCAGACCAACCAACGAAGTCAG
>CAVRDD010000039.1:0-140769 GCA_963719715.1 uncultured beta proteobacterium | reverse complement strand
CGCTTTCCCGCACGCTCGGAACCCACGAACATCCAATTGCCCAGGGCGATGACCTTGCCTCGATCTGACGTACACCAGGCTACGCAGCCATGAGGCTGGATTCCAAGTGTGCCGGGGTCCGAAACCCGATCGACGAATGCAGGCGCCGATGATTGTAGAAGCCTTCGATCCAGTCAACGACGTCGAGCCGAGCCTGGGCGCGGGTTTGGTAGCAGAGTTGATAGACGCGTTCGACTTTCAGCGTCTTGAAGAAGCTCTCCATCGGGGAATTGTCCCAGCAGTTGGCCTTGCGGCTCATCGATTGCAGCATCCGGAAATCCTTGATCAGCCTTCGGTAGCGATCACTCGCGTATTGGCTGCCGCGGTCGGAATGCATGATCAGTCCCGGCGCCGGTTTGCGACGCCAGTAGGCCATTTGCAGCGCCTGGCAGACCAGCTCGGCGTGCAGCCGGTCGCTCATCGACCAGCCGACGATCCGGCGGCTGGCCAGATCCATCACAACCGCCAGATAGAGCCAGCCCTCGGCCGTGCTGAGATAGGTGACGTCGGCGACCCAGGCGCGATTGAGGTTCCAGCCATCGAACCGGCGATCGAGAACGTTCGGCGCCACCGGCTTACGGTGGTTGGAATCCGTCGTCACCCGGTAGGGGCGCTTGTAGACCGGTCGCAGCGCTTGCCGTCGCAGGCTGCGGCGGACCCGCTCCGGACCAACCCGCAAGCCCTGCTCGCGCAACCCGCGAACGATGCGCGCACGCCCATAGCTGCCGCGGCTCGCCGCGTGCATCGCCGCTACCTGTGCATCCAGCCGCGCATTGGCCTGCGCCCGGGTGCTCGGCGGACGACACCGCCATTGCAGATACCCCGTGCGCGACACTGCCAGCAATCGGCACATCCGGCTCGCCGCATAGTCGTCGCGATGCTGCTCGATCCAGGCGTATCTCACCGCGACTCCTTCGCGAAATACGCCGCCGCTTTTTTTACGATTTCCAGATCCAGCTTGGCACTGGCCAGCTCGCGCCGAAGCCGCGCATTCTCGGCCTCCAACTCCGAGACCGATCGCTTGACCGGCACTGCTGCGCCCGCGACCGGGACCGGCGTACCTTCGCGACGCTGCCGAACCCAGTTCGTCATCGTCGACTGCGGAATCCCCAGCCGCTTCGCCGCCGCATTGCCACCCGTCGACAATGCCAGCCTGACCGCCTCGGTCTTGAACTCCTCCGTGTACCGCCGATTCGCAACCGATTCCTTCGTCCCCATCTCGCCCTCCCTTCATCAGAAAGTTACCAACAATCTGATGTACGTGAAACCGGGACAGGGTCATCGCGCCCTTCGGCTTCAATGGCGTACAACGCGCCGATGCGCTCGAGCGCCTCCTGGGCAATCGGGTTGGGCTGCGCGGCATTGAGCTCGAAGAACTTGCGGCGCGCGTGAGCCAGACATCCGAGCTCGACGATGTCGGCGGCGAACAGCGCCTTGTAGCCCCCATAGTCATCGACCATCAGGTGACCGTGCCAGCCGTGCAGGAACTCCCGGGCATGGGCACCCGCCCGACTGGTTTGATAGTCGAAGACGACGATCGGCGGCCCGGTGTGCAGGCCGTTGGTGCGATAGGCCCACAGATAGGCGCGCTTCGTCTTGCCCGCTCCGGGATCGAGCTGGCGCACCGGGCTTTCGTCAGCGTGTAGCACGCTGCACTGACGCAGCCACAGCGCCAGCCGATCGGCCAGCGGCTGCAGGGCCACCCCGATGCGCCCCACCCATTCGGCCAGCGTCGAGCGGGAAAGCGCGACCTCCTGGCGCTGGGCAATCTGTTCCAGACGATACAGCGGCAGATGATCCAGATACTTGCCGATGATCACCCAGACATACAAGCCCACCGCCGCCAGGCCGCCATCGATCACAGCGGGCGGGATCGGCGCCGCCGACACCGTCTCGCAGCTACGGCAGGCGTACTGCGGGCGGATGTGACCGATGCACGAAGAAGCGCGCCGGCTCCACATCGAGCTGTTCGCTCATGTCCTCGCCGATCTTGACCAGATCCTGGCCGCACGTTGCGCAGCGTGCACGAGTCCGGTTCATGCCGGTGTTCGATGCGCGGCAGGTGCTCGGGCAGCGGCTGACGACGACCCGCACGCGAACGCGCTGCTCGTGGCGCCTGAGGCTCGGTTGTTGCTGCGGCCTCGGCCTGTTTCTTGGCCAGTTCGGCTTGGGCCGCAGCCAGATCGCTGGCCAGGGTTTCCTGGAACAGGTCGCGCTGCTCGGCCGAGAGCGCCTCGCTGCTCGCGCCAAAGCGCATCCGGCGCAGGTGCGCCAACTCCAGCGTGAGGGCCTGAATCTTGGTGTGCGGCGGCGGGTGATTTGTTCTGCCAGTCGCCTCGCTTCTGCGAGGGCTTGGAGCGCCTCTTCGTGTGCCTGATCGATGAGGCTCTGAACGGTGCCGACGATCCATTCCGGGAGTTCTGGAGCGGCCTTCAATCGGACCAGTTCAGCATGCAAATCCATGCCAGAATTATATCCGATCGCAGGGTGGCTCAATGTCCTGTGAATAGGGCCTTTCAGCGATATTTGTTCAAGCTTTCTGTGCCTGCTTCCGGCATATTCCTTACACCCGCCAGTGCGCCGGCGCCGCAGCGTCCAGACGCGCCCAATCCACGCCGCTAACAAGCCATTGCCATTGAGCCAGCGTCAGGGTACACACCGCAGTGTCGGCACTGGGCCAGCTGAAGTGACCGCGATGCAGCCGCCGCTGACACAACCACACGCCGGTGCCATCCCAGACCAGCAGCTTGAGCCGGTTGCGTCGACGGTTGCGAAACGCATAGGCACTGCCATCACACGGACTGCAGCCCAGCGTGGTTTGTATGCGCAGGGACAGACCATCAATCCCAGCTCGCATGTCGATCGCCTCGACGACCAACCAGACCTGAGTCGGTGGCGGAGTCATGGCAGCTGCCGCAACAACTCGGTCAGCCAGGTAACGCTCTGAGCCGGCAACTCGATTCTCCAGCCGCCCGGACTGTGAAGCCGCACGACGCTGCCCGTTGCCGGGGCGCCAACGCTCACCGGCACCAGGGTCAGCGACGAGTTCCCCTGCGCAGCCTCCTCCTCCTTCTGCCTGCGTAGCCAGCGATAAAACGACTTGCTGCTCAATCCGTGCGCCGCGCAGTATGCAGCCTGCGTCAGCTCACTCCGATGCCAGGCCTCAAGATGCCGTCGCCAGTACCCGGGTCCTTGTCGCTTCGCCATCGCCGGCGCCTTCAAGAAAGCACCAAGACTGCACCGGCTCAACACGTCAGTACAGACGGTACGGCTGAACGCTTACCATCAAAGAGCCTGTAAGCCCTCTCGCTAGGCTTCGCGGTGCGCAGCTTCACGTCTGTCAGCATGTCCATCTCGCTTGGGGTAGATTCAAGGCGCCATGACGGCGGTCGCCTACATACCCCGCAATCTACCCCGCATTCAGGGTAGATAGAAATGGACAGTTACGGACTAAGACGGACTGATTACTGGCCTAACGTACTGAGCACTCTAGGGGAGTTAGACTATCTTGGACGTGCTTGGAAGGGTATTTGGTGCCCGGGACCGGACTTGAACCGGTAAGCCTCGCTACGAAGCGGCGAATTTTAAGTCCGCTGTGTCTACCAATTTCACCACCCGGGCCGAAGAGTTCGGTTCGGAGAATACACCGCCAGGCGGCCGCCGCACGAGGCGTGCGTTAAGTAACGTCGTCTGATCTGTTGACGTACGCGCATCTTGTTCTCGAGCACACTTCGCGCACGTGATAGCGATGCGAAGGAAGTCGCTGCACCGCTCTGGCGTGCTCTGACGAACAAACCTCGGGACTTGCCCGACAGAACCCCTGATAAGGGTCTCCGGCAAACGTGCATTCCTCAATCTGCAACAGTCAGTCTTTGTCCTCGCGCCGGACCGCGAGCGTCTGATGCACAACAGGACCTCGTGCCGTGGCCCGACGCCGGCAAGACTTGCTCTCGATGGAAGGTTTTACCTCTCTTACACGGTAGAACCACCTCCCCCCGCACAGCGAAAACGCATAACCAAGGCAATCGCCCTGGTACCCGACTCAGGGCACGCGGTTTGCGAATACTTTCGCTGTCATCGTCAGTACGCGGCGCTCACCGAAGCAACGAGTTCCAACGTGCCACGGAAATGTCATCACTTTTTTCTCCCAAGAGGACACGTCCCTATGTTGCAGGGTGACAAGTCCGCGCGCATTACATCAAGGGGCGCTGCGAACGTAGCGGTCCGTCGTCCGAAGACGCCAAACGGCGTACTTGGGCGACGGCGAATAAGCAGGACAGTGGCGGGAAGCAGTCCCGATCGGTCCGACGTCGCTCCCAATCGCGAACGACGGATGAGGGTACGAGACAATTTGGCGACGTACCCGTCCAGCGCAGCGGCGCCACACCAACCGAGGAGAGTCGCGTGACTGACTCGCAGCACGATAGTCTCAAGAACATTGACCCCAACGCGACCGGTGACATCCGCGACTCGGGAGCGATGGCGCCGTACGTCGCGGCCGCTGACACGCTCAAGGGCGACGCGGTACTCAACCGTGCGGGCGAAAGACTGGGTCGAGTTGAAAGGATCATTCTCGACGTCCCAGGTGGCCGAATCGCTTACGCAGTGTTGACCACCGACGGTTGCTTCGACATCGGCGACAGGCTGCTCGCCGTACCTTGGGGGGCGCTGGTGCCCAATCCGGAAAGCGACTGCTTCGTACTCGACGTTTCAAGAGATCAACTAGCGCAGGCACCAACTTTCGACAAAACCCATTGGCCTTCGATGGCGGACGCCGACTGGGCGAGAGAAGTGCACACCTATTTTCGGGCTCGCCCGTACTACTGGGGGTGAGCGATGTTCTTCCCGTGGTCGAGTGCCACTTCACGCAGGAGCAATCACCAATGAGCAAGAACAACTTCTTTCTGACCCGCGCGTATCGCAAGGCTGGGCGACGTGGAACCAAGGATGTTTCGGTTGGCGCCGATCGCCAGGGCTACGTATTGCCGCACGAACGCGACGAGTCGACCGATTCTGCGAACCGTACATATCCACGCGCCGTTACGATCAGGGCGAAGCGTGACCTGGACGCAGGCTTGGTCGATACCGATCTGCGCGCGACCGCGGGCCTGGACGCCGAGCGGCGCGGTCGGATATTGAGGGTAAAAGAGTCCCGATGAAATACACACAGCGGAGCCGGATCGCGACCTACGCTTCCGGCATCCGCTGCCTCTCTCGGAACCGTGGACACGTCATGTAGCCCGAAGGCATCGCGACACACGGGGTTGACTCGCAGTGCTATTGATATGGGATATGGCCGCAGTCTCGAACCTCTCGCGGTCGTGATCACACGACTCGCCAATTGATTGTCGCAGTCTTCGCTGGTGCCTCCCCCTCGGGATCGAGGGTTCGTATATCAGCCAAATGCCAGAGTCGGAAGCCGCCGCGAAACGCGGTGAGATTGTGGCCCAGACGCGCACCGCTGGGCAGTTCCTTGAGCAGTTTCGCGTTGCCCCCACCCAGAACCACGTAGTCGGCGACGAACGCCCGCAGGAATGAGTCCACCATATCCGTCACCACGCGCCGCCATTCGCGCTTGCCAATGCGCTTGAGTCCGCGACGACCGACCATCGCGCCAAGCCGTTCACCGGAGCCATATGGAAGTTCACCAAGCTCGAGTGGAACGATGACGTTCTCGGTGATGAGCGTCGAGCCCAGGCCGGTACCGAGGCCCAGGAAAAGCATGCGTCGCCCGGCGTAGCTTCCCACCGCCTGCATTGCGGCATCGTTGAGTATCTTTACCGGCTTGCCGAACGCAGCCGCGAAGTCGAAACCCACCCACCCGGGGCCCAGATTGCCGGGTTCAGAGTGCGGACCGTCCGCACCGACCAGCCCGGGGTAGCCAATCGATATCGCGTCGAACTGCCAGCGTCGAGTCGCTTCCATAACCTTGTCGACCAGCTTTCCAGGCGTCATGCTCTTGCCCGAAGGAACCTTTAGCGGTTCATGTTCGCCACTCACCAGCATCTTGATACTCGTGCCGCCGATGTCGATTGCAAGTATCCGGCAGCCGCGGCCATTGTTTGAGCGCTTGCTCTTACGCGCCCTGCCCTTTTCGCTGCCCTTCTTGGTCGATGTGTTCATGTACAACTCCGGAGGAAAGGAACAGCGGACTCATGCACCCGAGCGGGTGCGCGCTCATGGCACTATATGCATTCCCATAAGCAATTCCGGCGCATCGCGACGCAAGACGACGGCCTCGCTTCCGTTCGATGACTGAGCGACCATTTGCGGCGGCGCAACTTTCCATGCCGCAGCGACACTTGCCAGAGTTCGGCGAGCGTCCGCTTCGAGCGCCACAACGAGGTCGATGCCTTCGAGCACACGCCTGTCAATCCACTCGATGTCGGCAGCAAGGTAAATCACGCCGCTACGCTCAGGAACTCTCGGCTCGGGCGCTGCGTCTTCACCATCTGAAAGCCGCTCGGCCCCTTCCACGATGATCCAGTGCGGACGACCGACGTACGAGCGCATCTTCTTCAGCCCGTCTAAGAGGTCCGCAATCAGGCGCTGACGGCGGTCTCCTTGTACCCTGCCCAAGTCGACGATGACGCTGGCGGCAGGCTTCTGCAGCGCCGCGATCACGTCGGCGACGCAGCTTCGTGCGTCGGCGCCTAGCACGATGGCTTCCGGGATCGTCGCCGCGCATTCCTCGGCAACACCGAGAGCGCAGAACTGATAGCCATTCGCCTGTATGCGCTTGAGCAGCCCGGTCGCCAGCGTGGTGCTGGCGCGCTGGTCATGACCCGCGACCAACACGTTGACCCCGGCCGGCGGAATACGCAGCTCACTTCCATCCGTGCAGCGACCGAGCACAATCTCTCGACGCATTACGCGCGGCGGCGTCTCGCGGAGATCGTGACCCACCAGATCGTCAGCAAGTTCGGTCACGGCCCGCCCGTTCTCATACGAACTTACGCGGTCGGCTTCGGCCTTGAGCGCTGGTAACGCATTCGCGACTGCCACGCCGAACTCGGCGAAGCGCAGCATCGCATGATCGTTTTCGGCGTCACCAATCGCCACCACGTTGCGCGGTGAGAGCCCGAGATCGACGAGCGCGGCTGCGAGACCGCTCGCCTTGTTCATCGATGTAGGCAGGATCATGACGGCACCTTTGTTGAACACCACGCTGAGCTCAAGCCCCAGGTCCCGTATGGCTTCCAGAACTACCGTCTCGTGCGGGTGCACGGTCGCCACGATCGAGCGCCCCACCGAGATCGGTTCTACGCCGCGCAGCGCGAGCTCTTGCAAGAGCGCGGACGATGGCGGGTCGCCCAACGTTCGACGCGCTTGGGTCTGCGGCGTGTAGACGACCGCGCCGTTCTCCGCAACGACTCGATCGAACACGTCGATCTCCGGAAACACGGCGATCAACTCGTCCAGTTCACGCCCGGTCACCAGAATGGCTTTACGGCCGCTTTCAACGAGTCGTTCCAGTGCCAGCAGCGTTTCCGGTGCCACGCGTCCCGCCGTGGCAAGCGTGCCATCGTAATCGATCGCCAGAGCAGCGTAACGCATATCAGATCATGGCCCCACGCAAGCACACGGGCGACATGCTCGCCCGCGCATCCCAGTTTCCTGACGCGCCAGCATACTCGCGGCGCGTTGCCCGTTCGCCTATCTTCCTGTTTCCCGACACGCCGGCAATGCAATCCCATCGGGATCAGAAATCCGCTTTTCGCGAGTTCGGAAGAAAAGCACTCATTCACCGCCGCGAAGTGGCTTGGTCAGAGCACACCGAACAGCTTGAGAAGCAGCAGAACACTGAAGGGGACACCCAACACCCACAGCAGGATCATTCGCATGATGAACTCCTTGAGATGAGAGTAAGTGGGGCAGGACGCATATCGCCTGCTGCATGCGCTCGCTATAGGGGCTGCGCCCGCTCTCTTTTCGCAATCGCTGTGCCCTTGACGGAGTTCTGCGAATCAATGGGTTGCGACGGATTCGTTCAGAAGAAAGGAAAACTTTTCCTTCCATCGGTCATTGTGGCCATCAAGAACGCGCCACCGCGCACTGAGTCTTGCCTCACCGGTGACGCACTGCGTATCGAGGAGGCGCGACTCGACTTTCGGAGAGAGTGCCCTGGGGCTCGGTGGCCATGGCAGAAGAGGCACGGTAAGAAATTCACACACCGGCAAATCATGCATCGGCGCCACCCTCGTAGAGCCTCGCAACTCCTTCTTCTACAACTGGTTACAGCACCGGCCCAGAGTTTGCACGAGAGTCGTCAGCGTAGCTCCGCTACAGCTCAGCGGCACACGAGAAAGGAGGAGACGACATGAACCGATACAGATTGCGCACCCTGATCGCTGTTCCGATGCTGTTTGCGACGTTGAGTCTGCCGGCCTTTGCCCAGATGAAGAGGCAGGACGTCAAGGATCACCCGCCCGCGTCTGGCGAGGCGGCCAAGGCGAAGGAGAAGGCACTTCCAGCGACGAAGCAGATGGACGACGCATCGTCGGTGGAGAAGACCGGTATTCCCGAGCGTGGCGCTGCTGGCGGCAAGCCCACCCACCCGCCAACGAAGCAGATGGACAAGGCAGCGTCACCGGAAAAAACGCAATAGGCATTTTCGTGAAGGGATCTGGAGGGAGTTATTTGCCGCTCGCGCGGCGACAGCTAACACAAGGAGACAGACATGTTCTCATGGGCCGTGACGTTTCTGATCGTTGCACTGGTAGCGGCGTTGCTGGGCTTCAGCGGCATCGCGGGCACAGCAGTCAACATTGCCTGGATTCTGTTCGTCGTGGGATTGATCGCAGCGGTGATCTTTTTCGTCCTCGGACGTCGCAGTCCACCGCTGTAGACCCGATCGGTGGCGGCGGGCCGCAAACCAATCGCTACCGATCGACGTTCGCTATCTTGATACATCGACCTGCTCTTGACAGAGCGGCGATGCAGGAGAAACGGGATGATCGTGCAGTCGACCATCGAAGAAGTGCTAGACGACCTGGTCAGTATCAGCCGCGACGCCGAGACAGCATTCGCAGTGTGCGCGCACGCGACGCGAAACACCGCCCTGAGTGCGACACTGGCGACGCATGCGTTGGTCTGTGGTGGAGCGGCGCACAGCCTGTCGATGGTCGGCAGTCCGAGGCGCGACGACCAACGCATCCGCAAGCTTGCCGGAAATCCCGACTGGTTAGCACTGCACGACGCCATGCGCAGGCGCGACGACGTCAGCGTCCGGGACGAATGTATACGTACTGAGGACGAGACTTTGGTGCACTTTCGGGACGCGCTCGAACAGGAATTGCCCGCGGGTGTCGAGCGCATCGTGCATCGTTATTTTGCGGCACTGCTCGAACAGCACGGCAGCTTGCAGGCAGTCCCGGTCCAGCGGGAACAGCGTGACCCATTCAGCTGTTACCTGCTGCACCATGGTCCCGTGGACAGAGGCCTCGTACGCGACGGACCGCCGCGGCGAGGGACGCCACCCGAGGCGACGCCTAGCGCATGATTCGCTGATTATCTGGAGGCGGGGGTCGGAATCGAACCGGCGTCCACGGCTTTGCAGGCCGCTGCATAACCACTCTGCCACCCCGCCGCGCGAAGAATTTCGCTTTGAGACGAAAAAAGGGAAAGCATGGCGCTTTCCCTCAAGATCGTTTGGAGCGGGAAACGAGTCTCGAACTCGCGACCTCAACCTTGGCAAGGTTGCGCTCTACCAACTGAGCTATTCCCGCGCGAAGACCCCGCATTATATGGCGGAGGAAACCGATGTCAAGGCAGCGCCTGATCGCTGCCGCGCACGTGGGGCAGCGCCAGACGCAGATAGTAGAACATAGACCAGACCGTGAGCACGGCCGCCACGTAGATCAGGAAGCGACCGATCTCGAGCCCGTCGATCACACCGAACAACGAGTCCTCGTAAAGCAGGAGGAGGATCGCGACCATCTGCGAGACGGTCTTGACCTTTCCCAGGAACGAGACCGCGACGTTCTTGCTCTTCCCGATCTTCGCCATCCACTCCCGCAGCGCCGAAATGGTGATCTCGCGTCCGATGATGACAAAGGCGATGAAGGCATCAACGCGCCCCAATTGCACCAGCACGGTCAGCGCGGCTGCCACCATCAGCTTGTCGGCGACCGGGTCCAGGAACGCGCCGAATGCCGACGTCTGGTTGAGTGACCGTGCGAGATAGCCGTCGAGCCAGTCGGTGATCGCCGCTACGGCAAACATGCCGGCAGCTGCCACGTTCCGGTCCTGATACGAGAGCCACGCGGCCGGAACGTAATAGACTGCGACGACCAGCGGAATCAGAAGTATCCGAAACCACGTCAGCAGGTTGGGAATGTTATAGGGCACGCGAGTCCGCCTCCCTATCACCTGCTTCGCGCTCTGCGCATGCACCCATCAATCGCAACGCAACGGCGACCGTCGTGTGAAAAACGTTCAATGCAGTTCCCGGTAGATGCGCTCAGCCAAGTGCCTGCTGATGCCCTTCACCTCGCTGATCTCGTCGACACTCGCGGCAATCAGGCCGCGCACCCCGCCGAAGCGCGAGAGCAGACGCTGGCGCCGCGCCGCACCGATCCCGCTGATGCCCTCCAGGCTGGAGCGCGTGCGCGCCTTGCTGCGGCGCGCGCGGTGACCCTCGATAGCGAAACGATGTGCCTCGTCGCGAATCTGCTGAATCAGATGCAGGCCCGGATGATCCTGATTGAGGTTAACGGGAATGCGATCATCGGCGAAGATAAGCGTCTCCATCCCGGGCCTGCGTTCCTCCCCTTTGGCTACACCGACGAGGGGGACTGCCCCGAGACCCAGTTCTTCCATGACCTGCCGTGCAACTGAAACCTGCCCTTTGCCACCGTCGATGAGAACCAGGTCCGGCATCTTCCCGTCACCCGCGACGATCCTGCGGTAGCGCCGTTCCAGCACCTGTCGCATGGCACCGTAGTCGTCCCCCGCCGTCACTCCCGCAATGTTGTAGCGACGGTAATCGCTTTTCTCCATGCCGAGTCCGTTGTAGACGACGCACGACGCGACCGTCGCCTCGCCCATGCTATGGCTCACGTCGAAGCACTCGATACGGCTCGGCGTCTCGGGCAAACCCAGCGCCTGCTGAAGCGCAGCGAGCCGGTTTTCCTGACTCGCCCGCGCGCCTTGCCGCTGCGCCAAGGCAACACGCGCATTCTCCTGCGCCATGGCGAGCCACACCCTGCGCTCGCCGATCGTGTTCGAGATGATTTCCACTCTGCGTCCGGCTTGCTCGGCGAGCAGTTGCTCGAGCGGCGCGGCGGCAATCGGTGCACTCACCAGAACGAGCGGTGGCGCCGTGCGATCCAAGTAGTGCTGGGAGACGAACGCCTCCAGCGCGCCAGCCGCATCGTACGCCTCTGCGTTGCTGGGAAAGAACGTGCGATCACCGAGATGCATGCCGCCTCGAATCATGACCAGATTCACGCACAGCATGCCACCGCCGTCCACGCAGGCGATCACGTCGGCATCCAGCCGCGGGTTGCTCGCGACGAACTGCTTCTCACGCACGCGGCGCAGCGCCTGCACCTGATCCCGACAGACCGCCGCCTCTTCGTAGTGCTGCTGTGCTGCCGCCGTTTCCATGCGCTCGATCAGACGCGTGATGACCTCGTCCTCCTTCCCGGACAGAAAGAGCTCGGCATTGCGCACGTCCTCGCGGTAGCTGGCTTCACTCACGAGCTTCACACAGGGCGCCGTGCAGCGCTGGATCTGGTGCAGCAGGCACGGCCGTGACCGATTGGCGAATACCGTGTCCTCGCAGGTGCGCAGACGGAACACCTTCTGCAGCAGTTGAATGCTCGCGCGTACCGCCCAGGCGTTCGGAAAGGGCCCGAAATAGCGGTGCTGCTTGTCGAGGCCGCCGCGGTGGAAGGCAAGCCTCGGAAATGCGCCTCCCGTCACCATCAGGTAGGGATAGGACTTGTCGTCGCGAAAAAGGATGTTGTAGCGCGGATTGAGCGCCTTGATAAGGTTGTTTTCGAGCAGCAACGCCTCCGCTTCGGAGCGCGTGACGGTGGTCTCGATGGCGGCAACCTGCGTCACCATCCGCTCGATGCGCGGCGACGTCCCCACCTGCCGCGTGAAGTACGAGGCCACCCGCTTGCGGAGGTCGAGCGCCTTGCCGACGTAAATGACGTCGCCTGCGGTATTCAGCATGCGGTAGACGCCAGGAAGGTGGGGGAGTTGCCCGACGAGTTCGGTGGTGTTGAGCAATCAGCGGCCGGCCAGTCAGCCGTTTCCGTCGAGGAGTTCGCCGGCGACGGCCCAGTTCTCGAGCTTCACTTCCTCGATGGTCACGTAGGTATAGGAAGGCGGCTTGTTCGCCACGCGCGCCAGGGTCTGGGTGATTTCGTCGGCGATCTTCGCCTTCTGCTCACGGGTGAGTGTCCCCGCGACCCGAACATGTACGTATGGCATCAAGTGACTCCCAACTCGGCAGCGACGCGGCCCACGACCCGCTCGAACATCTCGGGGGTCAGCCGCTTCGTCTGCGTATTATAGCGACTGCAGTGATAGCTATCGTGCAGGGTCAGGCCTTGCGCCAGTGCATGCCGCGCCCCGTGCGCGAAAGCGCAGGCAGCAGGCTTCAGTTCGAAAGCCCGCAGCACCGCACCATGCGCGATTGCACCGAGCGCGAGAATCGCCGCACCGTCACCGAGGCTCGTGAGCTCCGCACGCAGAAAGCCATTGCAGTTCGCCACCTCCGCCGGCAGCGGCTTGTTCTGCGGCGGCCAGCACTTGACGGCATTCGTGATGCGACAGTCGATCAATCTCAGGCCGTCCGCCTCGCCGATGGATTCAGGTGCGCTGGCGAAACCGAAGCGGTGCAGCGTTCGATAAAGCAGCAGGCCGGCGTGATCGCCGGTAAAGGGGCGGCCGGTCCGGTTGGCGCCGTGCAGTCCGGGTGCGAGGCCGACGACGAGCAGGCGCGGATGCGGATCGCCGAAGGCGGGCACCGGCCGGCAGTGATATTCCACGTGTTGTCGCTGAATCTCGGCTCGTGCCTGGGCAAGCCGCCCACAGCGCGCACAGTGCGGGTCGAACGCAGCATGCAACCCGCCGTCGGGATCGTTCATTCGGGTAGAATAGCGCCTTTTTTCACGGCACTTCTGTCATGGCCAAAGTCAACGCAACGGAAATCCGCGCCGGCAACCTGCTCGAATGGGACAAGCGGGTGTGGCGCGTGCTCAAGAGCTACCACGTCCATGTAGGCGGCCGCGGCGGCGCCTACATGCAGGTCGAGATGAAGGACATCGAGGCTGGCACCAAGGTGAACCAGCGCTTCCGCACCGACGAGAAGATCGAGCGCGCCTTCGTCGAGGCGCGGGACATGGAGTACCTGTACCACGACGGCGACAACTACATCTTCATGGACAAGGAGAGCTTCGAGCAACTGCAGCTATCGGCCGAATTCCTCGAAGGCCAGAAGGAGTATCTGCTGCCGAACACCGACGTGCAGGTCAACTTCCACAACGAGCGTCCGATCGGTGTTCAGCTTCCGGGCAACCGTGGTGCTCACCATCACCGAGACCGAGCCCACCCTGAAGGGCGCCACCGCAACCGGCAGCTACAAGCCGGCCAAGACCGAAACCGGGCTCACCGTGATGGTTCCGCCCTTCGTTGGCGAGGGCGAGAAGATCAAGGTCAACACCGACTCGGGCGAGTACGTCGAACGCGCCTGACGCGGTAGACCCGCCGCCCTCAGTCTTTGGGAACGATGGTGATTGCGGGCCGGTAGGGCGCGCGGATGCCGTCCACCGGCTCCGGCTGCAGGGTGACGTGATCGATATCGAATTGCTCGTGCAGCAGCCGGCGCGCGTGCTCCAGCAGGTGCGGCCAGTCCTTCAGATCGGTCACGTCCAGGTGCGCGGTCAGCGCCACCTTCCCTGACGCGATGGTCCAGACGTGCAGATCGTGCACACTGCGTACGCCGGGCAGCGTCAACAGTGTGCGCGCCACCGCGATCGAGCTCGATCTCTGCCGGTACGCCTTCCATCAGCAGGTGCAAGGCGTCGCGCAGCAGGCTCAGCGTCGAGACGAGAATCAGCACCGCGATCGCGAGCGAAAGGATCGGGTCGACCGGCATCCAGCCGGTGAAGTAGATCACCGCGCCCGCGATCAGCGCCGCGATCGATCCGAGGAGGTCGCCGATCACGTGGACGAGGGCCGCGCGCACGTTCAGCGTGCGCTCCCCGCGGCTGATGACGGCAGCAGCGACGATGTTCACGAGGAGCCCCAGGAACGCGATCACCATCACACTTCGCCCCGGCCACCGGCGACCGGATCGCGCAGGCGCTCGATCGCTTCGACCACGATGAAAACGATCACGATAAGCATCGTGAGGCCATTCACAGCCGCGGCGATGACCTCGGCTCGCACTAGGCCGTAGGAGTGACGCGCGCTCACCGGACGGCGCGCGATCCAGCTCGCGAAGAGCGCGAGCGCCAGCGCGAAGGAATCGAGAAACATGTGTCCGGCGTCGCTCACGAGGGCGAGCGATCCGGACCAGAGTCCTCCGGCGAGCTCGACCAGCGCGAAGCCGAAGGTAAGCAGCAGCGCCCAGCCGAGTTGCGGACTTACACCGTGCCCGTGCTGGTGGGATGGTGGTCTATGCCGAGTGCTGTTCCACCGCTCTGCGCGCAAGCGCCGGTCAGTGCGAGCTCGCCCGCCTCGACCGCGATGCTGCCGATGTCGTGCACCGCGCGGGCGTAGTCGGGATCTTCCCGCAGCTGTACCAGGCTGTGCGCGGCACCGCGTCCATGCATCCGCGCGAGCCGCGCGAGCGACACCGGCGGACGGTACCCCAGCGCAGACTCGCGAGCACCTCGTCCGCGGCCTCCGGACTGTTGCACATGAGAGCCATGTCGCAGCCGGCCTCGAGCGCCTTGCGCACACGCTCCACCACGCCGCCCGCCACCGCCGCCCCTGCCATGCCGAGATCATCGCTGAAGACGGCGCCGTCGAAGCCCAGCCGCTCGCGCAGCACCTGTTTGAGCCAGACCACCGAAAACCCCGCCGGCGGTCGTCCACGCTTCGGATAGATGACGTGGGCAGGCATGATCGCCGCGAGCCCGTCAGTCGACCAGACGTGCAAACGGCTTGCAGGTCGCAGGCTTCGATCTCCTCGAAGCTGCGCTCGTCCACCGGCACTTCGCTGTGAGAGTCGGCGGCAATGAAGCCGTGACCGGGAAAGTGCTTGCCAACCGCCGCCACGCCGGCCTGCCTGCAGACCGCGCATCAGCGCCCGTGCGAGCGCCGTGATCGACCGCCGGGTCGGCGTGGAAGGCACGGTTGCCGATGACCGTGCTCGGGCCGTGATCCACGTCGAGCACCGGCGTGAAACTGAAATCGACGCCGCACGCGCGTAGTTCCTCGCCGATCACGCGTCCGATGCTTTCCGCAAGACGCGTCGCCTGATGCGGATGCTCGTCATGCAGCAAGCCGAGCGCGCGCATCGGCGGGATCGGCGTAAACCCTTCGCGAAAGCGCTGCACGCGTCCGCCTTCCTGATCGACCGCGACCAGGAGCGGCGGCGTGCGTAGAGCGTGAATCTGCGCCGTGAGCGCGGCGACCTGCTCCGGCGACTCGTAGTTGCGGGCGAAGATGATGACGCCGCCGCACAGCGGATGCGTAAGACGCGCGCGATCGGCGTCGGTGAGCGCAGTGCCGCCGACATCCAGCATCAGCGGTCCGAGGGGCTGCACGCGCGGTATCATGTGGAAGACGCGCTCAGCCGCGACGAGCCGAGCGCATGAGCGCCTTCATTTCGCGCACCGCCTCGCGCATGCCGATGAACACGGCGCGACTCACGATCGCATGACCGATGTGCAGTTCGCGCACGCCCGGCAGTTGCGCCACCGGCTCGACGTTGAAGTAGGTAAGCGCATGGCCAGCGTTGAAGCGCATGCCGAGCGCGCGAATCGCCTCGCCCGCCGCGCGCAGATTGGCTGAGTTCGGCGACCACGCCCGGACTCTCCGCGTCCCGCCCCTGCGAGTGAAACACGTGGGCATAAGGTCCGGTGTGGATCTCGCACACCGCGGCGCCGACGCGATGCGCGGCCTCGACCTGGGCGAGATCAGCATCGATGAACACGCTCACCACGATGCCGGCGTCCTTGAGCTTCGCCACCGCATCCTTCAGGCGGCCTTCCTGGGACACGATGTCGAGCCCGCCTTCGGTCGTGATCTCGTGCCGTCCTTCCGGCACCAGCATCGCCATCTCCGGCCGCACGCGACACGCGATTCCGACCATCTCGTCGGTCGCGGCCATCTCGAGATTGAGCTTGATGTGGGTGAGCTCGCGCAGCCGCCGCACGTCCTCGTCCTGGATGTGGCGGCGATCCTCACGCAGATGCACGGTGATGCCGTCGGCACCGCCGAGGTGCGCCTCCACCGCTGCCCACACCGGGTCGGGCTCGTAGGTGCGCCGCGCCTCGCGCAGCGTGGCGACGTGATCGATGTTGACGCCGAGCTCGATCATAGCTGCTGCAGGTCGCGCAAAAGCTGGCGGCTGTAGAGCGGGCGGTCGCCGAGGTAGTGGGTGATCAGCATGCGCATGAGGAGCTTGCTCTGCTGCAGCGTGAGCGGGTCGGAGTAGTCGTCGGCGACCAGGTCGAGAAGCGTCTTGCCGCGCAATTCTAGCCGGTTTTCACTCGCGCCGACCGCTGCGGCGCGCACCGGTCCGCGCTCGATCTCGTAGTGGTAGCGAGCGCCCGGCTCGACCGGCGCTCCCGGTATCGGCCTCCACCGCGAGCGGCAGCGCGTAGCCGAGCTCCTGCAAGCAGATACTTCTCGAAGCCACGCAGCGCAGGCTCGGCCTCGGCTCGCCTGTCGCCAGCCGGCGCAGCGTCGACTCGTAGGCGAGATAGAGCTGCTCGTGAGGATCGTCCCGCGGCACCAGGCGCAGGATCAGCTCGTTCAGGTAGAAGCCGCACATCAGTGCCGTGCCGCGCAGGAACGGAAAACCGCCGACCCGCTCGGCGGCGTGCAGGGTGCGCAGCTCCGAGCGACCGAACCACGACAGCTCGAGCGGCTCGAACGCCCGCAGGACGCCGCGCACGAGGCTGGCCGGCCGCCGCGCTCCGCGCGCAACGAAGCCAACGCGGCCCCATTGCCTGCGAGAACGCTTCCAGCACGAGACTCGTTTCCTTCCAAGGATACCGGTGCAGGATGAATGCGGGCTCACCGTCGTGCCGACCGACCTCGCGACCGCTCACCAGCAGCGGTTCCTCGCGCTGCGAGCGTCTCTCCTGCGAGGACGGCCGTGTGCGGCGATGATCATGCGGCTCCCTCGCGCTGCGCGCGCTCCCTCCGAGCGGGTTGTCGCGCTCCTTTGCGCGCTCATGCGTAACCCATGAAGCCGAGTTCTCGCTCGTCGTCGGCCCAGCCCCCCTTGACCTTGACCCAGACCTCGAGGAAGACGCGCGCATCGAACAGCTGCTCCATGTCCTTGCGCGCCTGCGTTGCGATCGCCTTCATCTTTTCGCCACCGGCCCCGATCAGGATCCCCTTGTGGCTCGGCCGATCGACGACGATGGAGGCATGGATCCGCCGCAGCCGGCCTTCCTCCTCGTACTTGTCGATCACCACGCCCACACCGTAGGGAACTTCCTCTCCGAGCAGACGGAACGCCTTCTCGCGGATGAGCTCGGCGGCCAGGAACCGCTCGCTCCGATCGGTGATCTCGTCCGCTGGAAAGAGCGGCGGCGCCAAGGGGAGATACTGTGCCACCGTGTCCAACAAATGGCCAAGCTGCGTGCCGCGCTCGGCGCTCACGGGCACGATCTCGACGAAGCCGCGAGAGAGCGCGACGCGTTCGATGAAGGGCAGGAGCGCACCCTTGTCGGCAAGCCGGTCGATCTTGTTGATCACCAGCAATACCGGCTGCGCGCTGGGAATCAGCGCCAGCACCGCTTGGTCGCGCGCGTCGAAACGCCCCGCCTCGATCACGAAAAGGACGAGATCGACATCGATCAGGCTGTCCGTCACGGCGCGGTTCATCGCGCGGTTGAGCGCGTTGGAGTGCCGGGTCTGGAAGCCGGGCGTGTCGACGAACACGAACTGATCGCCGGGACGGGTGACGATGCCGGTGATGCGATGCCGCGTCGTCTGCGCCTTCTTCGAGGTGATGCTGATCTTCGTCCCGACGAGGCCGTTCAGCAGTGTCGACTTGCCCACATTGGGCCGGCCGACGATGGCGACGAAGCCGCTGCGGTGCTCGGCTGGCTCGGTCATTCGCGGCCCGTGGCGCGTGCGTAGGCGGCGCGTGCCGCGCCCTGTTCGGCAGCGCGCCGGCTGGTCCCTTCGCCGCGGCAGCGAACGCCGAGATCCTCGATCACGCACTCGACTTCGAAGCGCTGGTCGTGCGCTTCGCCCGTGGTCGCGACCACCGAGTAACGGGGCAGCGGCAAGCGACGTCCCTGCAGATATTCCTGCAACTGCGTCTTCGGATCCTTCCCCTGCGTGCGCGGATCGATCCCGGCCATGAGCGGGGAGAAGCATCCCACCACCACCTTGCGCGCCGCCTCGAACTGGCCGTCGACAAATACCGCACCGATCACCGCTTCGAGCGCATCGGCCAGAATCGACGGACGACGCGCCCCGCCGCTCTTCAATTCTCCCTCACCCAGCTGCAGTGCATCACCGAGTCCCAGGGACTGCGCCACCTGGAACAGGCTCTCCTGATTGACGAGGCTTGCCCGCGTGCGGGAGAGTTCACCCTCGCTCAATTGGGGGTACCGTTCGTAGAGGAGCGCCGCGACGACGCAGTTGAGCACGCCATCGCCAAGGAACTCGAGACGTTCGTTATTGCCCGCACCGAGGCTGCGATGGGTGAGCGCCTGGCGCAGCAGCCCGGGCTCACGAAAGCGATAGCCGATGCCGCGCTCGGTGACTGAGATGTCCATCTGACGCTAGTGGCGTCGCGCCCACCTTGCTACTTCCCGCTCGTGGAACTCGTGGTCGAGAAATCGATGCACGCGCTCACGTTCTGGAAAAGCGGAATCTGCTGGGAATAATTGGCAGACACGGTGAAGCCGCCGTCGCCGTCCTTCTCGATATCGAGATCCTGGCTGCCGATCACCTTGATGTCGTTCACGATGGCGCGCTTGTCGAACGCGCTGCGGATCTCGGCCACGCCGGCGCTCTTGAGTTCGGGATTGCCGGCGACTTCCTTCAGGGCAGTCTTCACCGTCAGGAACTGGAGATAGGCGGGCAGCAGCCTGAAGCCGAGCAGCACAACTGCCCCCACGACAATCACCACGAAGGAGAGTCCGATGAAACCGATTCCCTGCTGCCGCCGTCGATTGCGCATGCTGCCTCCTAGTTGATCCTGCGGCCGATGCGCGACAAGTCGTCGAAGTTCCACCAGATGACGAACGCCTTGCCGACGATGTTGCGCTCCGGCACGAAACCCCAGTAGCGACTGTCGCTGCTCGAATCGCGGTTGTCGCCCATCATGAAGAAGTGGCCCGCGGGCACCTTGCAGCGAAAGCCGTCGTCATTGTAGACGCAAGCTTCGCGGTAGGCGAACTGCCGCACCCCCGCCAGCTGCACCGGCGGCACGTTGCGGATTGACGATGATGCTGTGGTCGTGGCCGCCGAGATTCTTCGAGATAGCGGTCCGCGGTCACGCAGGGCGAGGCTGCCCTCGACGTAGGAATACACGCCATCCGCCTTGGTGGGCACCGGCTCGCCGTTCAACGCACAGGCGCTTGTTGCGATATTCGACCTGATCGCCAGGCACGCCCGACCACGCGCTTGATGTAATCGAGCGACGGATCCTCGGGGTAACGGAACACCATCACCTCGCCGCGCCTGGGCTCGTTCACGTCCGCCACCTTTAGATTGATGACAGGCAGGCGGATGCCGTAGGTGAACTTGTTGACGAGGATGAAATCGCCGACGAGCAGCGTCGGAATCATCGAGCCCGACGGGATCTTGAACGGTTCGACCAGGAACGAACGCAGCAGGAACACGATCAGGATGACCGGGAAAAAGCTCTTCGCGTACTCGATCCACCACGGCTCCTTGCGGTCCGCCTCGCGACGCCTCCTGAGGAGCAGGACGTCGAGCAGCCAGACACCGCCCGTGACGATGAGCAGCAAGAACATGACGAGCGCAAAATTCATCGATGGACCGTTTTCGTTGGACGGAGATGGCGGGGAACGCCGCTACTTGCCTTCGACCTTGAGGATCGCGAGGAAGGCCTCCTGCGGAATCTCGACGTTGCCCACCTGCTTCATGCGCTTCTTGCCCGCCTTCTGCTTCTCGAGCAGCTTGCGCTTGCGCGTGATGTCGCCGCCGTAGCACTTCGCCAGCACGTTCTTGCGCATCGCCTTCACGTTCTCGCGGGCAATGATGTGGGAACCGATCGCCGCCTGCACGGCGACGTCGAACATCTGCCGCGGGATCAGTTCGCGCATCTTGGCGGCAAGCTCGCGACCGCGATACTGGGCGTTGCCGCGGTGCACGATCAGCGACAGCGCGTCCACCTTGTCGGTGTTGATGAGGATATCGAGCTTCACCAGGTCCGAGGCCCGGTATTCCTTGAAGTCGTAGTCGAGCGAAGCATAGCCGCGCGACACCGACTTGAGCTTGTCGAAGAAATCCATCACCACCTCGTTCAGCGGCAGCTCGTAGGTCAGCACCACCTGTCGGCCGATGTAGTGAAGATCCTTCTGCACGCCGCGCTTCTGGTTGCAGAGCGTGATCACCGGACCGACATAGTCCTGCGGCACGATGATCGAGGTGGTGATGATCGGCTCGCGGATCTCCTCGATCTTCGCAGGATCGGGCATCTTCGACGGGTTCTCGATCTCGTGCACGGTCCCGTCGCGCAACACCACCTCGTAGACCACGGTCGGCGCCGTGGTGATGAGGTCCATGTCGTACTCGCGCTCGAGCCGCTCCTGCACGATCTCCATGTGCAGCAGGCCGAGGAAGCCGCAGCGGAAGCCGAAGCCCAGTGCCTGGCTCGTTTCCGGCTCGTACCGCAGCGAGGCATCGTTGAGATGCAGTTTCTCGAGCGCGTCGCGCAGCGCCTCGTACTGGTTCGACTCCACCGGATAGAGGCCGGCAAAGACCTGCGGCTTGATCTCCTTGAAGCCCGGCAGCGCTCCCGCGGCGGGTCGATCGACCAAGCGTGACCGTGTCGCCGACCTTTGCTGCCTTGAGTTCCTTGATGCCTGCGATGACGAAGCCCACCTCGCCCGCCGCGAGTTGCTCGCGCGTCTGCGCCTTCGGCGTGAACACGCCCACCTGCTCGCACAGGTACGTACGCCCGGTTCGACATCAGCAGGATCCGGTCCTTCGGATGCAGCACACCGTCGACCACGCGCACGAGCATCACCACGCCGACGTAGTTGTCGAACCAGGAGTCGATGATGAGCGCCTTCAGCGCAGCGTCCACCTGCCCGCGCGGCGCCGGGATGCGCGCGATGACCGCCTCGAGGATGTCCGGCACGCCCTCGCCGGTCTTGGCGCTGCAGCGCACGGCATCCGCTGCCGGTATGCCGATGATGTCCTCGATCTCCTCGATGACGCGCTCCGGCTCTGCCGCGGGCAGATCGATCTTGTTGAGGACCGGCACCACCTCGACGCCCTGCTCGATCGCCGTGTAGCAATTCGCCACCGTCTGCGCTTCCACGCCCTGCGAGGCGTCGACCACCAGCAGCGCGCCCTCGCACGCGGCAAGCGAGCGCGACACTTCGTAGGAGAAATCGACGTGGCCGGGCGTGTCGATCAGGTTGAGCTGGTACATCTGCCCGTCCTGCGCCGTGTAGCTGAGCGCGACGGTCTGGGCCTTGATGGTGATGCCGCGCTCGCGCTCGAGATCCATCGAATCCAGCACCTGCGCCTCCATCTCGCGGTCGGACAGACCGCCGCAGAGCTGGATGATGCGGTCGGCGAGCGTCGACTTGCCGTGATCGATGTGAGCGATGATGGAGAAATTGCGGATGTGCTGCATGGGGACGGGCAGGCTCGCAAACAGGCGCGTCGGAGACGCGCCCGGTCGCTGCGAAGGCCGCGATTCTAGCGGAATTTCGCGAGCCAGGCACTCACCGCGGCAGGATCGAGCCGGTAATGGCAGAGCTCCTCGTCACCTGCGAGAAGCACCGGAACCCGCTCGCCAAAGCGCGCTTCCAGGGCAGGATCGTCGTCGACGTCGCACACCTCGAACGCAAAGCCGTGCCCCGCCCTGCAGCGCACGCAGGGCGTCGATCATCTCGTCGCAAAGATGGCAGTAGCCGCGCGCGAGCACCGTGAGGTGCGGCGGCGCCTCATCCGCCATTGAGCTTGAGCGTGATGAAGATCTGCGAGTCAGCGCGACGGACCAGCAGCGCCACGGTCCGGCCCTTCTCCATCTGGTCGACGATCTGGTTGAACTGCTCGACGGATTTCACCTCCTGGCTGCCGAGCGAAAGGATGACATCACCCTGACGCACACCCGCCTTGGCGGCCGGACCCTGGGCGTCCTCGACGAAGACACCGCCCGCTGACGCCGAGTTCCTTGCGCTGCTCCGCCGTCAGGTCCGACAGGCTCATGCCGTGGCGCTTAGACGATTCGGGAATCGCCTTCTTGCCGGGCTTCTGCGCGCAGCTTCTCATCCTGCAGTTCGGCGACGACGACGGTGAGATCCTTGGTCTGCCCTTTGCGCCAGACCTGAACGGTGGCCTTCGTGCCGGGGCGGGTAGCGCCGACGAGGCGCGGCAGATCCGCCGAACTTGTCACCGGCTTGCCGTCGAATTTGAGGATGACGTCGCGAGGCCTCGATGCCCGCCTTGTCCGCAGGCCCGCCCTTCTCGACCGAGTTCACCAGCGCGCCCTGCGGCTTGTCCATGCCGAAGGACTCGGCGAGTTCCTTCGTGACCTCCTGGATCACGACGCCGATGCGACCGCGCGTCACCTTGCCCGACGTCTTCGAGCTGATTGGCAATGTCCATCGCCACATCGATCGGAATGGCGAAGGCAACCCCCATGTAGCCGCCGGTGCGGCTGTAGATCTGCGAGTTGATGCCGACCACCTCGCCCTGCAGGTTGAAGAGCGGCCCACCGGAGTTGCCCGGGTTGATGGCGACGTCGGTCTGGATGAACGGAACGAAATTCTCCTGCGGCAGCGAGCGGCCCTTGGCGCTCACGATGCCGGCCGTGACGGAATTTTCGAAACCGAATGGCGAGCCGATGGCGACCACCCACTCGCCCACGCGCAGCTTGTTCGGATCGCCCATGGTCACCTTCGGCAGTCTGCGCGTCGATCTTGATCAGCGCGACGTCGGTACGCTTGTCGAAACCGATGACCTTCGCCTTCAACTCGCGCTTGTCGTTGAGCCTGACCGTGATCTCCTCGGCACCGTCGACCACGTGAGCATTGGTAAGAATGTAGCCGTCGCCGCTGATGAAGAATCCCGATCCCTGGGAGCGTGTCTGCTGCTCGCGCGCGGCATGTTCGGCGGCATGAAGCGCTTGAAGAACTCGAACATCGGATCGTCTTCGGGAATGTTCGGCATCCCCGGCATGCTCTTCGCCGTCTGCGTCGTGCTGACGTTCACGACCGCCGGCCCCTGCTTGTCGACGAGGTCGGTAAAGTCGGGAAGCTGGGCCGCCGCCACCAGCGGCAGCAGACAGAGCCAGACGGCAAGCAGTCGTTTCATGCTGTTCGTTCCTTGAGGTACGAGCGGACGCGAACTATATCGCGGTCCGCGTTCGATGCGCGGCAAAGCCGCGAAAGCCTGCATTCGGGGGAAGAAACCGCAGCAGCGACGGCGAGTTCGGCCGGCTGCACGCGGCGGATATTACTTCGCAGAGACCGACCGTCCCATCTGCACCACCGTCGCGCTCGGCGCCTCGCCCAGCACGGTGATCATGTATTCCTCGAGCGGACGGCTGTAGATATTGACGGCACCCTGATGCGAAACACCCTGGACGGGTCGCGTTCCGTCACCTAGCGGCTCGATGAACACGGAGATGGCAGCCAGCCCGTCCGAGTAAACGATGTGCGCGACCGGCGCCGGCCGACCTGGCAGCTTGCGCATGGTTTCCATGATCTTCTGGAAACCTGCCGGGTAGGCGCCGACCACCCAGCCCGAATCGGTGGATCCACCTTCCGCCATGCCGGACGCATCGCGCTGCCATCCCGGGCCCTGCCCGTCGTACTTGGGCTTGAGGGCTTCCCTGTCAAGCTCGCCGCCGATCGACACCTGCGTGAACGCAAACTGCTCGACCATCTCCTTGCGTTCGTTGAGCATGCGCGCCTTGAGCAGAAGCCCTGTCTCGCTGTCCGCCCAGAACTTGTGTCCGTAGCGCAGTCCGTCCTTCGGCTCCAGCAGCAGCAGTTGCGCGTCCCGACCTGCCACGCGCTCGTGCTCGCCCACACGTACCGTATAGAAGTCAGTCAAGGACGCGAGTTGCTGTGGTAACAGCGCGGGGAATGGCTTCGAGCGACGCTTGTTGACGCGGACGGTCTTGATGTCGGGATAGATGCACTGGACTTCGTCGTCGGTGCGAATGACTTCCCGCGCCGGACCGTCGAGGACTTCGAGTTTTTCGAGTTCGCGTGTGCCGTCCAGGTAGTGCCAGATGCGCGAGGTCTCGACCTCGTCACCGTACTGATAGACGAATGTTCCCGTGTAGTTCAGCGTGCGCGCGGCGTTCGCGACCTTCTGCAACCACACGACGCCGGAGTCGGCCGCGGGCACTTCTGCGAACGCAAGTGACGAGCCGAGAATCAGGCCCACCACGAGAGTGACAGCAGACTTCATTTAGACCCGTCGCGCGCCACCTCGGCCACGGTACGGACGTAAGGTGCCACGCCCTGAATCTGCGTTGCCGGAGAATATTCCTGATGCGCAAACAGGTAGGGGCGCACATCGCGCTCGCCGCCACCCAGCGCCACCGCTTTCATGCCTTCCGGCTGCGGCAACGACACGAAGCTGACAGGCGCTGTATCCGGCGCCATCGGGTTGTGTCCGAACGCGAGCCAGCCGACCACCGCGACCGCGGCGACAGACGCTGCAACCGACAAAGCGTGTGCGCGTATCCGTTCGATCGGACCGCGACGCCTTCGCGCCGGCGCCAAAACGGTCGGCTCGTCCGCGAGACGGGCACTGACTTTCGCAACGAAGTCGCCCGAGAGCAAATACTGGTCGCGAAAGGCATCGCTGATCAGGTGATAAGTCTCCCACTTGTGTCGGGCTTCTTCGTCCTTGATCACGCGATCCATTGCGCGATCTGTATCCGCCGCTTCGACTTCGCCATCCATGAGTGCCGAGACTCGTTCCATGATCACCACCTTTTGTCTCTTGTCGTCCCCAACAGGGGGCGTAGTTTTTCTGCGATTGCCTCGCGCGCACGGAAGATGCGGGATCTGACGGTGCCGATGGGACAATTCATGGAAGCCGCGATGTCTTCGTAGCTGAGCCCCTCAATCTCGCGGAGCGTGATTGCCGTTCGCAACTCCTCGGGCAACTGCTGCATGGTGTCGTTCACCGTCTGAGCGATTTCCTTGCTCAGAAGTTCAGCCTCGGGCGTATTGACGTCCCGCAACTGATCACCATCCTCGAAGGTTTCCGCATCTTCACTGTCGAACTCCGTGGAGGTCGGTGCCCGCCTGCCCATCGCGACCAGATAGTTCTTGGCCGTGTTTATTCCGATCCGGTACAGCCATGTGTAAAAAGCGCTGTCACCACGGAATGAGGGCAAGGCCCGGTACGCCTTGATGAACGCCTCCTGAGTAACGTCCTCAATTTCACCCGCATCGCGGATGAACCGGGACAATAGCCGCGCGAGCTTGCGCTGGTATTTGATTACGAGCAGCTCGAACGCTTTCTTGTCACCACGCTGGGCGCGTTCGACCAACTGCTGGTCGATCTCGCGATCACCCATCAACTCCGTTCCTGAAGGATTTTTTGGCTGAGAACGCGACCTTGGGTCGCGTTAAAGGCCGGGAAGTATAACCTTCAGAACTGGATTATCAAAAAGCGCGCACGCGTGACAAACACAGAGACTGCACGTCGACGCAAAGAGTTCACGACCGTTCGTGCGAAATTCCCTGCGTACTTGACGTAGATCAAACCCTTAAAACCGAGCAGGAAATTCGGGTATGATCCTTTGCCATGGAATCGCCTCCGCGGCAGCCCCGCCAGTTCGATGCGGTCGTGGTCGGCAGCGGTCTCGCCGGACTCACAGTTGCGCTCCATCTCGCCGACCGCATGACGGTATGCATCGTCACCAAAGGTCAGCTGCGCGAGGGCGCGAGCGACTGGGCACAGGGCGGCATCGCTGCCGTACTGGCCAAGGAAGATTCTCCCGAAGCACACATCCAGGACACGCTCACTGCCGGCGCCGGCCTCTGCGACGAGCCGGTGACGCGCTTCGTCGTCGAGCACAGCCGTGAAGCAATCCAGTGGCTCGTCGACCAAGGTGTTCCGTTCACGCGCGACGCCGACAGCGACAGCGGCTTTCACCTCACGCGTGAAGGCGGGCACAGCTACCGCCGCGTGATCCACGCTGCGGACGCGACCGGCGCCGCGGTGCAGACCACGCTGGAAGGCAAGGTCAAGGCCCACTCGAATGTGACGCTGCTCGAACACCACACTGCGATCGATCTCGTCACGTCGAGCAGAATCGGTCTCAATGAGCCGCGCTGCCTCGGACTATACGTGCTCGATCGCAAGGCGGACCACGTCGTCACCATCGCTGCGCGACACACCGTGCTCGCCGCCGGTGGCGCGGGCAAGGTGTACCTGTACACGACCAATCCCGACACGGCGAGTGGGGATGGTGTTGCGATGGGTTGGCGTGCGGGCTGCCGCATCGCGAACATGGAATTTATCCAGTTTCATCCAACCTGCCTGTATCACCCGCACGCAAAATCGTTCCTCATTTCGGAAGCGGTGCGCGGCGAAGGCGGGCTGCTCAAGCTGCCCGATGGCACGCGCTTCATGCCCGAGCACGATCCTCGTGCAGAACTCGCTCCGCGCGACATCGTGGCGCGCGCGATCGACTTCGAGATGAAGAAGCGCGGGCTCGACTGTGTGCATCTGGACATCAGCCACAAGAGCGCGGATTTCCTGAAGTGCCACTTCCCTACCATTTACGCCCGTTGCCTGGAGCTCGGCATCGACATCACGCGCGAGCCGATTCCGGTGGTGCCGGCGGCACACTACACGTGCGGCGGAATCGTCACCGACACTCACGGCCGCACCGACCTGTCCGGTCTGTACGCGATCGGCGAAACTGCCTGCACCGGCCTGCACGGTGCAAATCGACTGGCGAGCAACAGCCTGCTCGAGTGCCTCGTGTTCGGGCGAGCAACCGCTGAGTACGTCCTCACGCAGGGTCAGCCGTCGCTGCACGGCCTGCCCGACTGGGACGAAAGTCGCGTCACCGATCCCGACGAAGAGGTCGTCATCGCGCACAACTGGGACGAACTGCGACGCTTCATGTGGGACTACGTCGGCATCGTGCGGACCAACAAACGCCTGCAACGCGCGCAGCACCGCATCCACCTGCTGCAGGAAGAGATCTACGAGTACTACTCGAACTTCCGCGTAAGCAGTGACCTGCTCGAACTGCGCAATCTCGTGCAGACCGCTGCCCTTATCGTGCGCTGTGCGCTGGCCCGGCGCGAAAGCCGCGGCCTGCACTACAGTCTCGACTATCCGAAGACCGCGCCCAGCGCCGTCGATACGTTGCTGCGCCGAGACGAGCCTCGAATCGCGCTCGGCGTCGAAGCGGTCTGACACGCTTCACACGTCCTGCGCGGCATCCGCACGCCGCCAGCGCAGCCACACCCGCAATGCACGATGGCTCTCGGCGTCCGTCGCATCCGGCGGCACGACAACCGTGCGCAGGAGGCGATTGCCTTCCGCCTTGAAGTGGATCACGACGAGCCAGGGAGCAACGAAGCTGGAACCGAGCACGCTCCCGGCGCGGCGGCGTCCTCTGCGATCTGCCACTGCCAGGTCGAGATTCTCGGAAAGTTCGAGATGCACGAGCGATCGGGCACTCGCCCGCCACGCGTGTCGTCTCAGCGCGTACGCAAGGCTCACCGCCAGCGCGAAAAGCATCGCCACAGTAACGGCGCCAGGTAGACGACTCGCCACTGCGCCCGCGGCCGCCAGCAGATGCGCTGCGATCAGCGCCACGGCGAGACGACGCGACGGACCCAGCGCGATGCGCAGCACAGCAGGTGCGGCGGGTCTCATGAGCGAGCGCGCGACAACGCTACGAACGTGAACAGGGCGTGATGAAGCAGCATGCTACAGCCACTAACAAGAACCACACCGACATCGAAGATCATCGTTTCACGCTTACAATCCTCGACATGGACAACACATCGACCTCCGACATTTCGCTCGCGGCCTGGCTTGCGAGTAACGGCGCCACGCTTGGCGATGGACGCGTGCAACACTTCGGCGATCCCGCAGGCGAATGCTTGGCCGCACGTGACGGCCTCGTCGTCTGCGACCTCTCCCACTTCGGCACCATCAGCGTAACCGGCGCCGACACCGACACTTTCCTCCAGGGACAGCTCTCCAGCGACATCCGGCAGTTGAGCCTGGAGCGCGCCCAGTACGGCAGCTACAACACGCCGAAGGGACGAATGCTCGCGAGTTTCCTCATCTATCGGACGGCCGCCGCCGTCCATCTGCAACTGCCGGGAGAACTCGTCGAGCCGGTTCGAAAGCGACTCTCGATGTTCGTCCTGCGCTCCAAGGTCGCGCTCACCGACGAAGCCGCGAGCCGGGTTCGGATCGGTGTGTCGGGCATTGGTGCGGCAGCGCTGGTGGCGGCGGTCGTCGGGCACGCACCGGCAGCGGCGCTGGACGTGGTGCAGGGTGAAGATCTCATCACCGTGCGCCTGCCGGGCGAGCGCTTCGAGATCGTGGCGGCGCCGGACACGGGGCGTCGCCTGTGGCAGGCGCTCGCCGCCAGCGCCCGCCCGGTCGGCGCTCCGGCGTGGGACTGGCTGGCGATCCAGGCGGGTGTCCCGGTCATCACCGCGGCCACCCAGGAGCTGTTCGTGCCCCAGATGGTCAACTTCGACCTCATCGGCGGCGTGAGCTTCCAGAAGGGCTGCTATCCCGGACAGGAGATCGTGGCGCGCACCCACTATCTCGGCAAGCTCAAGCGCAGGACCTATCTCGCGCACGTCGCCGACGGGCCGGCCCCGGTCCCCGGCGCGGATCTCTACAGCGACGATCTCGGAGGCCAGGCGAGCGGCATGGTGGTTAACGCGGCACCTGCGCCCGGCGGGGGCTTCGATCTGCTCGCGGTAATCCAGATCGCAAGCGCAGCCGCGCAGCCGATCCACCTCGGCGCGCTGGACGGACCGGCGCTCGCCCTGGCAGCTCTGCCCTACCCGGTGCCCTGACCGTCGCGGCGCGGCGTGTCCGGGCTCGCCTACTACGTCTATTACCGTGTCCAGTCGGGTGCGGATGCGGGAACCCGCGAACGCGTGCGCGCCGCCCAGACAGAGCTCGCCGCAGCCATGGCTGTCCCGCCGCGACTGCTCGTGAAGCGGGAGGAGCCCGAGCTCTGGATGGAAGTGTACGAGGGCATCACCGACTCGGTCGGTTTCGAGCGGGCGCTGGCGGCGGCGGTGGAGCGGCATCGACTGCTCGACGTGCTGCAGCCCGGTAGCGCACGTCACGTCGAGTGCTTCACGGTGCCGCCGGAATGTGCCTGATCGTCTTCGCCTGGCACGCGCACCCCGAGTTCCTGCTGGTGCTCGGGGCAAACCGCGACGAATTCCTGGATCGACCGACACGGTCGGCAGCATTCTGGCCGGAACGCCCGGATCTGCTCGCCGGACGCGATCTGAAGAGCGGCGGCACCTGGCTCGGGATCACGCGCTCCTCGCGCATCGCAAGCCTTACCAATTTCCGGCAGGGGACTGCGCCGCGGGCCGATGCGCGCTCCCGCGGTCTGCTGGTCTCCGAGTTCCTGACAGCGGATCACCCGCCCGACGCATACCTCGACGGCGTCGCAGCGGAACGTGGACGCTACGAAGGCTTCAATCTGCTCGTCGGTGACGGCCGTCGTGCCCTGCACTGTTTCTCGAACCGGGACGGCGCTCCGGAATCCGTGGCGACCGGCGTCCACGGGCTCAGCAACGCGCTCCTGGATGTGCCATGGCCGAAGGTGGAGCGCGCCAAAGCGGCTCTTGGCCTCCTCCTCGAACACGACCGTGACGCCCTGCTGGACGGGACGCTGGCGCTGCTCGCCGACCGGACGCAAGCGCCGGATCACGAATTGCCAAGCACTGGAGTGAGCCTCGCTTGGGAGCGCTGTCTGTCACCTGTGTTCATCGCCTCGCCGGACTATGGCACGCGATCCTCCACGGTGCTGTTGGTCGACCGCAGCGGTAACGTCACCTTCGTCGAGCGCAGCTTCGATCATGCAACAGGCACTTCGAACGACGTCGTCTACGAGTTCGCGACGAGCTGACGGCGCATGGCGATGTGCGGAATGCCCGCGTCGAGAAATTCGGGTCCGTGGGCCTCGAAGCCGTGCCACACGTAGAAGGCGACCGCATGGACCTGCGCGTTGAGATGCACGGTGTGCAGCCCGCGTTCGCGCGCTGCGACGAGGAGCCGCTGCAGCATCGTCGACCCGACGCCGCGACCGCGCCATGGAGCAAGCACGGCCATGCGACCGATGTGGCCGTCTTCCAGCAGACGCGCCGTGCCAATCGCTTCGCCGCTTGGATCTGCCGCGACGACGTGCAGGGCAGCGGCATCATGCTCGTCCCATTCGAGGTCTGCGGTCACCCCCTGCTCACGCATGAAGACCGCTTCCCGCACCCGCGCGGCGGCGGACTTCGCTTCGCGCCAGGAGGCGAGCCGGATCGAGCAATCAGCGCTCATGGGCAGGGAGATGAGGCGGCATCCGGGCAGTATAATTTGCGCTGCGCTCCGCAAGAGAGGATCGCTTGAAGAGTCGTTGGGACACTGCTGAAGCCGCCCGCTGCGCGGACGATCTGGCGCTGCGCTGCTACACCTCGCGCCTGCTCGGGGCGGACCCGGAACTCGTGCTGTACGGCGGCGGCAACACGTCGGTGAAACTGCGCGACGCGACCATCGCCCCCGACGGGGTGCTGTTCGTGAAAGGCAGCGGCAGCGATCTGGCGAAGGTGACGCCCGCCGATTTCACGGCCCTCGACCTGCACAGGACGCAAGCGCTGCTCGAAGGTGTCGCGCTCGACATGGCAGAGATGCATGCCCGGCTTGATGCGCTGATCGTGCGCCGCCCGGCACCCAAACCCTCTGTGGAGACGCTCATGCACGCGACGCTCCCCGCGCGCTTCGTCGAACACACCCACGCGGATGCCGTCCTCGCCGTCGCCAACACCGAGAACGGAGAGCGCATTCTGGCGGATCTCTACGGCGATCTCGCGCCCACCGTTGCCTATCACCACTCGGGCTTCGATCTCGCACGTGCCTGCGCCGAGGCCTACCGCCGATGCGCCAGCGACAGGACGATCGGCCTCGTCCTGCAGTTCCACGGGGCGGTCGCATTCGCCGACGACGCGCGCGCATCCTACGAGAACATGGTCCGTCTGGCGACGATGGCGGAGTCGTACCTAGACGCGCGCGGCGCGTGGACCCTGCCAGCCGCGAGCGCGACCGCGCCGCCGTTCGATCGCCTCGCCGCCGCGCGATTGCGCGCCTCGATCTCGCGGGCGGCGGGCTTTCCGCTCGTGATGTGGGTGATGCGTGATCCGTTCGCCCGTCATTTTGCCGGCCGCGACGATCTCGACCAATTCTGCGCAGAAGGACCGGCGACGCCACAGCACGCGATCTTCGGACGCCGCGTGCCGCTGCTCGACGCTGACGTTTCGCGCTTCGTCACGCGCTACCGCGAATACCTGTGCGCGTCGCTTCCCCCGCAGGCAGCCGCGGCCGTCGATCCCAGCCCACGCATCGCGGTCCTCGCGGAGATCGGCGTCTGCGCCCTCGGAGTCAGCGCGGCGCACGCCGACATCGCAGCGGAGATCTTCCGCCACGACATGGAGATCATGGTGCGTGCACACGCGCACGACCGCTACCGCGCCGCGCCGGCGCCGCTCATGGCACGCGCAGAGGTCGAATACGGCGGCTTCGAGGCGCGCGAACGCGCGCACGTCAGGACAGATCGGCCGCTGCTCGGTCAGGTGGCCGCGGTGACGGCCGCTGCCCTGAAGGCTGCGCCGCGACGGGTCGAGCAGCTGCTGCGCGAAGGCTGCGCCCTCGCCCTCGCGGGCCCCGGGAAACTGCCCGGCAACGAGGCGGGCGACGCGCTGCGAACCTTCCCGCTGGCGGACAACACAGAGGCAGCGTGGGACGCCTTCCTCGACGCGGCGCTGCTCACTTTCGGCGGACTCGATCTGCTCCTCTGCGCCGAGAAGGAAGCGCATGTCGCCGAGCAGAGCGCTCCCGTGCTCGCCGAGTCGCCGGTGGGGGGCCGCATCGAGCGCGCGTGCACCACCGTCCACATGGTCGGCTGAGTTCGCGGCCATGGCACTCAAGATAGAGACCCTTCGCTGGCGCGACAATGCGCTGGAACTGATCGATCAGCGTGCGCTGCCGCTGGCTTTTGCCTATGTGCGCTGCACCTCGGCGGCGGAGACAGCGGACGCGATCCGTGACATGGTCGTGCGCGGCGCGCCGGCGATCGGCTGTGCAGCCGCTTACGGCGTCGCGGTCGAGGCGGTCCGACTGCAGCACCTCGCGCCGGACGACTTCCTGGCGCAAATGCGGGATGCGGCCGGGTTGCTCGCTGCGAGCCGTCCGACTGCGGTCAATCTCTCCTGGGCTGTCGCACGCATGCGCCGCTGCCTCGATCCCGCGCCTGCCAGTGCTCCCACCGCAATCGCGACCGCATTGCTCATCGAGGCACACGCGATCCGCGACGAGGACATCGCGGCCAATCGCGCGCTCGGTGCACTCGGTGCCGCGCTCATCAAAGACGGCGCGCGGGTGCTCACACATTGCAACGCCGGCGCGCTCGCCACCGCAGGGCATGGCACCGCGCTCGGCGTGATCCGATCGGCCGTGGAATCCGGCAAGCGCGTGAGCGTCTTCGTCGACGAGACGCGCCCGTTTCTGCAGGGCGCGCGGCTCACAGCCTGGGAGTTGCTCGAGGACGGCATCCCCGCGACCTTGATCGCGGACGTCGCCGCCGGACATCTCATGAGCCGCGGAGAGGTCGACGCGGTGATCGTGGGCACCGATCGGGTCGCCGCCAATGGCGACGTCGCCAACAAGATCGGCACCTATCCGCTGGCGGTGCTCGCCCAGCGGCACGGCATTCCGTTCTACGTCGCCTGCCCGCTGTCGACGCTCGACTGTGCAGTGGCCAGCGGTGCAGGGATCCCGATCGAGGAGCGACCGGCAGCCGAGGTCACCGGATTCCGCGACGTGCGCTGGGCGCCGGAACGGATCACTGTGCGCAACCCCGCCTTCGATGTGACGCCCGCCGCGCTGGTGACAGCCATCATCACCGAGCGCGGGGTGATCGAGCGACCGGACGCCGCGCGCATTCGCGCCTTCCTGGTCTAGAAACGAAGCTAGAAACAAAAAGGCCCGACTCGAGTCCGGCCCGCGGGTGAAGAAACAGCGCCGATCAGAGCACAACGCCGCCGGAGGCCTCGATGGCGACGCCGGTGATTAATCCGAAGCGCAATGGAAACACGGGGCGCGCCAGTAATCCAGTTCGAAGATCCCTCCCTGTTGCACAACCAAGCCTATCTCGGCGGTTAGTGGATCGACGCCGCGGGGGGTGCGACGCTGCCTGTTCTCGATCCCGCCAGCGGCGAGCAGTTTGCTACCGGTCCCGCCTTGGGCGGCGGCGATGCGCAGCGGGCGATCTCTGCGGCATCGGCCACCCGGCCCGACTGGCGCTCGCGCACGGCGAAGGACCGCGCGGTTGTGCTGCGCCGCATTCTTCATCGAGTGGTTCGCCGAGCATGCGAAACGCGTCTTCGGGGAGACGCTGCCCGTGATCCTGCGTGGCAAACGCATGCTTGTGCTGAAGCAGCCGGTCGGTGTGTGCGCCGCCATCACACGCTGGAATTTCCCGCCGCAAATGATCACGCGCAAGGCCGGTGCAGCGCACGCAGCAGGTTGCACGATGGTGGTGAAGCCTGCGAAGCAGACACCGCTCACGGCGCGCGCTTGCGCCGCTGGCCGGCCGCGCAGTCTTTCCCGGCGGTGTGTCGAGATCGGTCGTGCGCTCACCGGCAATCCCGACGTGCGCACGCCGGTCATGTGCGTCATGCGCGAGGAGACGTTCGGTCCGGTGGCGCCGCTTATCTGCTTTGATACCGAGGAAGAGGCGGTCCGGCTCGCCAACGACACGCGATCGGGGCTCGCCCCCTGCTTCTACAGCCGCGACGTCGGCCGCGTCTTCCGCGTCGCCGAAGCGCTCGACTTCGGGATGTCGGAGTCAATACCGGCGGCATTTCTAACGAAGTGGCACCGTTCGGGGACACGAAGCAATCGTGCGTCGGGCGCGAAGGGTCGAGCCACGGGATCGAGGAGTACATCGAGATCAAGTACGTGGGCCTCGGCAGCCTGTAGCACGCTCGCCGATCGGCCATCGATTCCCGAGTCGGGTAATACTCACTTTGCGTTTTCGCCGCAGCGTCATAGACTGGGTCTGCTGCCGACGCGGCTTCTCCAGAAGTTGCCGAGCAGAACCACCCGGCGCCCGCGCGCCGCTCAGCATGGGGGAACAGGCCATGAGAATGCGTGCCGTCTTCGCGGTTGCGATCGCAGTCTTGGGCGGGTTGCTGTGGACCCAATACACTTGGAACCCGTTGGCATCCGCCGGTGCCGCGCCTGCCCAGAGTGTAGCCACCGATGGCGCCGCGCAGCCGTCGAATGCGACGCCGGCAGACGCGCCCGTGGTCGACAATCCAGGCTTCTACGCCGGCGAGGCGGGCTTGAGTCCCTCCGCGCGCGCGGGCCGTGAGATCTGGTACAAGGCAACGGCGGGCAACAGTCGCTTCCATACCTACACATTCCAGCAGCGGGTTGGTGTGCTCATCGACTGGTATCGGGTGCTCAACTCGAAAGAGCGCGGCGACCGCTTCGCGGCTTGGGGCATCATCAACGATCCCGGTTGTTGCACTCCCGGCAGCGAGGGCTGTCCGGCGAAAGCCCTCGAGGAAACGTACGGCTTCGACTACTGTCCTGGCGATGAGCAGCTGCTGCTGTTTGTCGGCAAGCACGGGTACCGGGATCCGGCGTGCGATTTCAAGGACGCTTCGGCGAACGCTACCGACGTGCACCACAAGGCGAAGGATCAGCGACAGTCTTCCTGTGATCTCGCATTCGGAACGTCGACTGGCGCCCTTGGTTTCCGCAAGTTTCCGAATCCACGCTTCGACAAGGAACGATGGCTGCGGGTGAATGACAGCCTCGCGAGTTGGGACGGTTTCCGCAAGCGCCTTGCGAGTGACTCCACATCGAGTGATTCCCGCGTGAGCCATCTCGCCGATGGCTCGATCGAGCCGCCGTTCCTCATCGGCACGGCCTGCGGATCGTGTCACATCGCGTTCGATCCTCTCAACCCGCCGAAGGATCCGGCGCATCCGGAATGGTCCAACCTCAAGGGCGCGGTCGGCAATCAATATTCGCGCGTCTCTGAGATTCTCATTTCCGGCATGCCCGCCGAGAGTCTCGAGTATCAGGTGTTCGCACACGCGCGCCCAGGTTCTTCGGATACGTCAGCGATACCGACCGACCAGGTGAACAATCCGGGGACCATGAATGCGATCATCAATATTGCGCAACGGCCGACCTTCGAAGGGGAAGTCGTCAACAAGTGGCGCAAGGTCGCATCGTGCGAGAAAAGCGAGCCGGAAACCGCCTGCTGGTGCGAACCCGAGCGCGACGGCAAATGCTGGCAGCGGAGGACCAAGACCGAAACCGTCCACCATATCTTGAAAGGTGGCGAGGATTCGATCGGTGTCCTGGAGGCGATCCAGCGCGTTTACTTCAACATTGGCTCATGCTCCGAGCAGTGCTGGGTCAATCACCTGACCGACCTGCGCCAGCTCGATCCACAGGCACGCAACTTCGGCCAGACACCGTTCGACATCGGCCAATGCCGCCGCGACTGCCCGAACTTCCGCGCGATCGAGGATCGCCTCCAGAGTATCCTCGACTTCTTCCTCTCGCACGAGAACAACGCGACCGATCTCGAGGTGGCGCGCGCGAACGAACGCAAGGCGAAGGATCCGGCCGCGACCTATGCCTATGAGAATCTCGTTGCCGATCTGGAGAAGCAGTTCGGCACGGGTGCCGTGTCCCACGGGCGGGAAGTATTCGCGGCAAACTGCGCACGCTGTCACTCGAGCATTCCTGAAGACAAAGGGGGGCCTTTTGCGAACCGCGATTATCGGGTGATCGATCCCGCGACGGGATTGCGCGCGGACTTCATGGGGAACGACCACGCAACGCTGGTTTCTGAAGTCGGCACTTTCCGCTGCCGCGCGCTCCACTCCAACCATATGGCCAATCACGTGTGGCAGGAATACGGTTCCGAGACCTTGCGCGCGCGACCGCCCGATCCCAACGTGAAGGACCCGGACGACGGCGGGCGCAGCTACTATCGCAACATCTCGCTCCTGTCTGCATGGGCCCATGCGCCGTTCATGCACAACAACGCGATGGGACCGGAGATCTGCGGCAAGCCGCAGAACAGTGCGAATTTCTTCTATCGTTCGTCCTACGTCGATCCGCAGACGAAGCAGCTGATGGCCAATGCGCCGGGGTGCTGGCCATACGATCCGAGCGTGGAGGGGCGCTACAAGCTGTTCGTCGCCTCTGCGCAAGAATTGCTCACGCCGGAGGAGAAGCGCATTCCAAAGATCACCAAGTTCGATGTGGATGTGCCGTTGCCGTTCGAACTGCGCGTGGTGGAAGACGGCACCGAAAAGCGGCTGCACGGCTTCACGGTCGTTATTCCCAAGGGCACAAGCGCCGGCGCACTCGGCAACTTCCAGCACAAGGCATTCATCGACGATCTCGTGCTCGCGCGGCGCAAGCCTGACAAGCTGGAAACGAGGCTGGTGAAGCAGCTCGGCGAGAAAGAGGGCAAAGAAATGGCAGCGCAGCTGCAAACGATCGGAGTCGAGATGGTGAGAGATCCGTCGAAGCTCATCGAGACGGCGCGCAAGCATCCCAAGATCGTCGAGGCGTACAGCTCGTGCACGGCCGACATCGAGAACTTCGGTCACCGCTTCGGCACCGACCTGCCCGAAGCCGACAAGAAGGCGTTGATCGCCTTCCTTGCGACGCTCTAGAGGGTGCTGCCATGGAAAATCGGAAAAGGACCATCCTGGCCAGCGCGACCGTTCTCGCGGCATCGCTGATGGCCGGTTGCGATCGGAGCACTCCTCCGGACATCCAGTTCGCGAAGTACGGCGAGGCCTATCGCGCGAAGCCCGACTTCGCCCAGGTGGAGCACGAATTTGCGCTCATGCCCGCGGACCTCGAGAAGCTCACGCCGGCGAATCTGAAGAGCTACGATCAGGAGCAGGTCGACCAGATCTACGCGCGGCTTACGCCGGGGCCGATTCCCGATGGACCTTTCGAGGGCGGACTGTTTTTTCCGAAAGGGCAGAGCGGTGACCGGCGTTTGTCCGAGATCGTGGGCGGGTTGCCGGGCCTCGCCGTCGAGCTCAAGTCGATCAAGCTCGAAATGCTCGGTGCGGCACTGTGGAAGGGGAAGGTGTTCTATCGCGATGACCGGCTGCTGCGCAATCGGATCGAGGACACGAGCCTGCTCAAGCCGCTGATCGAGGGCGATCTTGCGAGCATCGCGAAGATCACGGTGAACGGGAAGGACGCCTGGCTCATGTTTCCTGCACGCCTTTACTGTGGGCAGAGCCTGCTCGATTCGCGACGGGAGTCGATCATCATCGATTACTTCTTCACTGACGAGATTCCGGGTTACCGCCAGCGACCGGACTTCCTCGCGGGCCGCAACGGACTGCAGGTGCGCGACGAGATCCGCATGGTGCGTCCCGGCTTCTATCTCGGACGGGCGTACATCGGCAAGGTGTTCCTCCTCAACTTCACGCTGTACAACAAGCAGATTGCCGACCGCGATGGGGTCGCGTTCCTTGCGACGGGTGAAGTGAAGGAGGACTGCTGGACAGGGACCCAGAACCGCAAGGTGGCAGCAGCGGCGAAGTGATTCGCGCAGACGGTCGCATGGGATCGGCGGCAACCGGTGCTTGGGCGATTTCATGAAGGTTTCCACCGCATGCGCCGCGCTGCTCGCGGTGCTCGCTGGCTGGATGGTCGGAGAGCTTTTGGACGAACCGATGGATACCCAGGGCGCCGCGGCTTGGTCTGCGGCCTTCGCTGCGAATGACGGTGTGACGGCCGCCGCACCGCGGTGGGTGGTCGATCCGCGAGAGCCGGGGTCGACGCTGCCACCGGTGGGTCGTTCGCTGTTCGATCTGGTCGTCACAAGCTCGGGGTCGATCGGAGTGAAGCACGAGATTCCATTTCCGTTTGAGGCCCTCGTCGAGCGCATCGAAACGCGGGCTGGCTGCGTACCACCTGATCCGCCATGCACCCGGCAGGTGCTCATTCCCCTCGGCCGCTCGCTCCAGCGCACCGCTGCCTCGCCGGACTTCTTCCGCTATCCACGCGTGGTGGTCGCGGTCGATCGCGAAGGCGGCTCGAAAAGTCGAGCGGGCATGTTGCTCAAGGATCGGCTCTACCTCGGGTATCAGGAAAAGTCGAACCTCATCGAGGTCATCAGCTACAACGAGACGGCCGCACGCTTCGAATTCCAACTGGTGAAGGATTACCGGCCCGGCGGCGCGCCGCGCATCGTCTATGCCGACCGATCCGTGTGCGTTGCCTGTCATCAGAATCACGCTCCACTCTTCTCGCGCCAGCAGTGGGACGAGACCAATGCGAATCCGCGCGTCGCGGCGCTCCTGGCGGGTGTCCAGCCGTCGTTCTACGGCATTCCGGCGCGCCGCGGTGTGGAAGTGCCGAACGCGATCGATGACGCGATCCATCGTGCCAACCTGCTGTCCGTGGGCAATCTGCTGTGGCGCGAGGGCTGCGGAGCGAGCGAACCCGAAGGCACACGCTGCCGGGGTGCGGCGCTGTTGGCCGCCTGGCAGTATCGCCTGAGCAGCGAGCGCGGGTTTGCGGCCAGCGATGAGTTCCGCGAGCGGGTGGTAGCGACGCTCGCGCGGAACGCCGACGCACAGTGGCCGGGCGGGCTCGCCATCCCGAATCCGGAGATTCCCAATCGCGATCCCTTGTCGTTCCTTCCGGGCGCGACGGGACTCGCGATGGCAAGTGTGCCGGCCGGGCTCGAGCCGCTGGCGCCGCGCGCGCCGCTTGCAACCTGGCCATCCACTGATCCCTCCCTCGCTCGGCGTTTCGTCGTCGCGTTCGCCCAGCAGATCGCGGACGCCGATGTACGCGCAGTCGACGCGACGCTCGCATCCTCCGCCAAGGCGGCTTCACGCGAGCGGTTCGCTGCGCAGTGCGAAATCCGCCGCGGGGAGAGCGAACTGCGCTTCCAGTGCCGCACAGGGGGAGACGCTCCCGGTGCTTCGCTCAACGGCCGCGTGGTGGTGCGCGCAGGCCGCGTGCAATCGGGGGAAGTGGCATCGCTCGCGCTGCCCGGCGATGAGCCGATCCTGCACCTCGCCGTGGCTGCGGCGCGCATCAAACGGGGCACGAACGAAGAAACGCTATCCGTCACGCCGACGAGCCGCGGGCAGCGGGCAAGGCTGCAGGACGGCCGTGCGATTGAAAGCATTCAGATGCGGTGGAACGCCAACGGCAAGGGAGAGGGACTGGTGACGGTGGTCGATGATTTCGGATCGCTGCGCGATGCGATCACGACACTTGAGTCCGGGAACGGAGAGGACGCTCCCCTCGCGCGCCGTGCATCCGGCCGCGCGAACATCATGGCTCCGCTTTTCGCGCAACTGGGGATTCCTCTTCCCGGTGGCTGCTGCCAAAGGCGCGATGTTCCGCCGGTGGAAGCGGATACGGACGCGGTGCCCGACGTGAGCGATGTGCCTGTTGCCTCGGTGTTCCGGCGGCACTGCGTTCCCTGTCATCAGACGCCTGAGCATGCGCCGCCCAATTTTCTGCATGGGGACGCGGGGCGGGTCAGCGCAGCGCTGGCCACGTGTGCGCCACGCATCTTCGTGCGCGTGAGCATGTGGCAGTCGAACGTCAGCGCGCGGGAGAAGACGCCGATGCCTCCGGCGTTCGCGGTGCACCTCGCTGCGGCGGGTCGCGGGGACGGGCCCGATCCGGGAGTGATCGCATCGCTGAGGGATACCGCGGGTGAACTGCTGCGGGCGGAGACGGGACGCGTACCCACCGTGGACGAATTGCTCATTCGTGGTTACGAGAACCTGCGACCGTGTCTTCCGGCAGGTTCATGACGAGGCCGACGCCGTGACGCCGCAATCCCAGTTCATGGTGCTGGCTGCGATCGCACCGGACCGCGAGCGCAGCCTGCGGGAATTGCTGGAGGCGATGAACTCGGCGCCCGGTACCGCCGACCCGGCGAACGCGATTCTCCCGTTCGGCCAATTCGAGCGCCTGCATTTTGCGCGGCTGGCCGAGCTGGACGATCCTACGCTTGGTGACGTCGAAGCGTACGGTGTGGAGCGTCCGAACCTGCCTGTCTATCTCGCGTTCATCGGAAGCTGCGACGGTTCCGCAGACGAGTGCATCGCTGACCTGGCGCGGCGTGCCGACAACGGCTTGCGCCGGATATTCACTCACTGCGAAGGTTTCGATACGAATGGCGATCTGCTTGGGTGGATGCGCGCGCATCAACGTCCCATTGCCGCCAACTACATCAACTGGGTCGGGCGCACGGTACGACAGATCAAGGAGGAAAGCGCGCTGCGCCGCGCGCTCGCCGCGAAGGTGCCGCGCACGCTGCTCACGTCAGGCGCGCAGGCGCAGCAGGTGAGGCGCGAGCTGATCGATTTCGTCGACCTCGAAGTGAGTGCGGGAAGGCTTGGCCTTACACCCCGTGATCCGACGCCGCTGCGCTGGCAGATCGCGAAGTTGCTGCATCTCGTGACGATTCCGCTGGTGGGTCTTGCGCTGACGCCGTTTCTGATCGTCCTCTCACCCCTCCTGATCTATCTCCTGCGCACAAAAGAGGATAGCGATGCGGAGATCTACCCACCGCTCGACCCTGCGGTGCTGCTGGAACTGCAAGTGCTGGAAGATCGCGAAACTTCCAATCAGTACACGGCGATCGGCTCGGCCAAGCCGGGTTTGTTTCGCCGCTGGCTGGTGACGGGGCTCCTGACAGTGATCGACTACGCAGCCCGTCATGTGTTCACGCGCGGCTTTCTCGCGCGCGTGCAGACGATTCACTTCGCATTCTGGGCTTTTATCGACGACAAGCGTCGGCTCGTCTTCACCAGCAACTACGACGGCGGCCACGAGGCCTACATGGATGACTTCATCAACAAGGTGGCGTGGGGCCTGAACCTCTCCTTCAGCCACGGTGTCGGCTGGCCGCGCACGCGCTGGCTGGTCGCGCGCGGGGCTCGCATCGAAAACAAGTTCAAGAATTACCAGCGACGCCATCAGTTGCCCACACAGGTCTGGTACAAGGCCTACCCGGGGCTGGCGCTGGTCGACCTCAAGCGCAACCAGCGGGTGAGAGAAGGGCTGGAGCGTGTCAACGTAAGCGATGCAGAGGCTCTTGCGTGGTTGCGGCTGCTATGAACGCGACCCCGAGCAAAGCGCGGCCGGTGGAGCTGGACGACGTTCAGGGTTTGGTGCGATTCGGTTACCGGCACCTGACGGAAGCCTGCTTTCTGCTGCTGCGTGTAAGGGACCCAGCCGCCGCACGCGCCTGGCTGGCACAGGCGCCGGTCACGAGCGCGGTCTCGACCGATCCATTGCCGGACACCGCGCTGCACGTCGCGTTCACGAGCGAAGGGCTGCGTGCGTTGGATGTCGCCGCGGACGTGTGCATGGAGTTCTCTGCGGAGTTCTTCGCAGGCATGACGAGTGACGCCGCGCGCGCGCGCCGCCTGGGGGACGTCGGCGCGAACGATCCAAGCCGCTGGCAATGGGGCACCAGTGAGCGCTTGCCGCATGTGGCCGTGCTGCTCTACGCGCGGCCGGGACGACTCGCGGATCTGGAACGGGAAATCGATGCGCAATGCGCGGCTGGCTTTGCGCGCATCGAGCGCTTGCCCACATCCGCTGAAAAGCTCGAAGAAGAGCCGTTCGGATTTGCCGACGGGATTTCCCAACCGGACCTCGACTGGAAGCGCGAGCGTCCGGTGCGCGACAAGGATGAGCTCGATTATCGCAACGACAGTTGCCTCGGTGAGTTTTTGCTCGGCTATCCGAACGAATACGGACTGTACACGCCGCGTCCGCTGCTCGCGCCACAGCACGACCTGAACGGGCTGCTGCCGAGGGCGGAGGACGCACCGGAGCAGGCGGATCTCGGGCGTAACGGCAGCTACCTCGTGATGCGCCAGTTGCGGCAGGACGTGCAGGGCTTCTGGCGCGAACTGGACGGGCAGGCGGAAGGCAATGCGGACTTGCGCGATCGCTTCGCGGAAAAGATGGTCGGCCGAAACAAGAAGGGTGAATCGCTCGAACCGTTGAGCGAATCATGTGCGGGCGGCAAGTCGACGCAAAAATCGAAACTGAACCAATTCACCTATCAGCACGATCCACAGGGTCTGCGCTGCCCGCTGGGCGCTCACATCCGACGCGCCAATCCGCGCAATGCGGATCTGCCGCCCGGGGAGCGCGGCATCTTCTCGCGGCTGTGGCGCATGCTGGGCTTCGATGCCGCCGCGCTCGAACAGGATCTCGTCGCCTCCACGCGCTTTCATCGGCTGCTTCGACGCGGACGAAAGTACGGCGCGGAAGCGGCAGTGTCGACAGCGCAATCTGTCGCCCGGCATGGAATCCGGGGTCCATTTCATCTGCCTGGCAGCCAATATCAAGCGCCAGTTCGAGTTCGTGCAAAGCGCGTGGCTGGTCGGGACCAAATTTGCTGGATTGACGGGCGAGAGCGATCCACTGCTCGGCACACCGGATTGCCAGACTCCGGGGGCTTTCCCGCCGACGGTTTCTCGATTCCGCAGTCCGATGGTCCGGATCGCCGGCTGAGCGGCCTGCCCCAGTTCGTCACCGTCGTCGGCGGCGCCTACTTCTTCCTGCCCGGTATTCGCGCCTTGCGTTACCTCGCAACGCGCGCTGAAAGGTTGCAAAGGGATCGCGATGCAAAGGAACGTGTTGGGTTCGATGACGAGCCGCCCGGTGCCGCCTGCCAGCACCGCCTCGGCACTCCTGAACTGGATCAGCGATACCTCCGCTGCGTCTGTTGCAGCTGCGAGCGGCGCATCGATCCGTGGCTTCGGCCGACTTTCGACGCGGTGCTGCGCGACCCAATCGCGCGCCTGACCACGGCGCTGATCAACTGGCGTCGCCCGAACGAAGGGCTGAAGATCGCGGAGGAGCGGGAGCAGCCGGACGAAGACGCTTCGCTCCAATCGATCATCGATACCTTCCGGGCGCAGATGCGCGGGCTCTGGAAACCGGGCGGATTCGAGCGCGGCGGCAACACCAAAACCCACGGCATCGTGCGTGCGGAGTTCATCGTCCACGACGGTCTGCCTCCGCAGTTCCGGCACGGCATCTACGCGCAGCCGAAGACCTATCGCGCGTGGGTGCGCTTCTCCGGGACCCGGACCCTACGTGACGCCGGACATCGACGACGTGGGCTTCATGAGCATCAGCATCAAGCTGATGGGTGTTCCGGGCGCAGAAGTTGATGGACGAGGAGAAGTTCACGCAGGACATGTTCGGCGTGTCCACGCCCACCTTCGTGACACCGGACACATACGCGAACGCTCATTTGCAGAGCTGGAGCCTGAAGAACGCATCGATCTACCACTTCGTGAATTTTCGGCGCTCGCATCTCCTGGACTTCATCATGCAGGGGCTGTGGATCAAGACCCAGAGCAGTCCGTTCGAGGCGCCGTACTTCAGCTGCGTGCCTTATCTGCTCGGAGAGGGGCAGGCGATGCAGTATTCGGTGTGGCCGAAGTCCAACAGGAAAACGCCGATCCCGCGCTTGCCCCTGCGACCGCCCGATGACTACCTGCGGCAGGCTATGGTCGCCGCGCTCGATCAGGGTGATGTCGAGCTCGACATTCGCCTGCAACTGCAGACCGATCCTTATCTCATGCCGATCGAGAACAACGCCGTGCTGTGGCCGGAGCGTCTGTCGCCCCGCGTCTCGGTGGCGACCTTGCGCATTCCGAAGCAGAAGTTCGATTCACCAGCGCAGATCGCGTTCGCGCGGCGCCTTTCCTACAATCCGTGGCACTGCATCGCCGAGCATCGCCCGCTCGGCAATCAAAGCCGCGCCCGGCGTCGGATGTATTTCGAACTGTCCCAGTTGCGGCACCAGATGAACCGCGTGCCGCACTACGAGCCGAACGGGGATGAGACGTTCGATTAGCGGACGCTCCAGTGCAGCAGGGGAGCAAGCGCCGGGCATGGTCGATCCGCGTGCTGGGGAGACTATTCAACCTAAATCCGGCAGTTGACGATCCCCCTGACAGGCTGCGAGCAAGCACTGGCGCGGGTTTCCGGCCGATTGCCGAGTCTGCGGAGCAGTTCCATTTGGGTGATTCCGTTGTCGTCCGATATGGCTCGCCGATCAATCGCATACGTCGCGTTCGACGAGCCAACTGCCGAATCTAGTGTAGTGCTTCGTTTTTCTTCGAACCGAGCTGTCGATTGGCACGAATGACCTTCTGTAGGATGTCATTGGCCTTGGCGGTCCAGACGAAGGGTTTGGGATTCTGGTTATGCAGGGCGATGTATTGCTCGATGGCGGCGATGAGTTCCGGGACGCTCCTGAACACGCCGCGCTGCAAGCGATCGGTGGAGAGGCTTCGGAAGAAGCGCTCGACCATGTTCAGCCACGAGGCCGAGGTGGGCGTGAAGTGGACATGGAAGCGCGGATGCTTTTCCAGCCACGCCTGAACGTTGGGATGCTTGTGGGTGGCGTAGTTGTCGCAGATGAGATGGAGGTCTTTGTCCTTGGGCGTGTCGCGGTTGATCTGGCGCAGGAACTCCAGCCACTCGGTGTGGCGGTGGCGTTGGGCACAGCGCGAGATCACCGAACCATCCAGGGTGCTCATGGCCGCGAACAGGGTGGTCGTGCCATGTCGCTTGTAGTCATGGGTCAGGGTGGCCGCCCGGCCCTTCTTCAGCGGCAGCCCCGGTTGGGTGCGATCCAGCGCCTGCACCTGGCTCTTCTCGTCGCAGCACAGCACCAGGGCATGCTCGGGCGGCGACATGTACAGCCCGACGATATTCTCCAGCTTCTCGACGAACTTCGGATCGCGCGAGACCTTGAAGGTCTCGACCAAGTGCGGCTTGAGTCCGTTGGCACGCCACACCTTGAGCACCGTGGTGTCCGAGATGCCCAGCTCCGCGGCGAGCTTGCGTGTGCTCCAATGCGTCGCTGCCTGGGGCGTGGTCTGAGTCGTGCGACGCACAATCTCGGCCGCATCGATGCGCGGCCTGCGTCCGCTGCGCGGCAGATCGCCTTCAATGGCCGCCAGAGCCGCCGCGGCAAACCGATCCCGCCAGCAGCCCGCCTGGATCCGACCGATGCCCAGCTCACGGCCAATCTGGCGATTGCCCAGCCCATCGGCCGCCAGCAACACGATGCGCGCCCGCCGCACCGCCCGCACGTCCAGCGTTTGCGATCTCACCCGACGCTCCAGTTCGGCGCGTTGCTCATCGGTCAGACTGATCGGCGTTCCGCGATTCATCATTCGCTCCGTGGACAAGATACGAATATGACATACGCAAACATAAACGGTTCAGACAATTCGCAAGCACTACACTAGGTTCAATTGATGTAGCCCGCCTCGTCCGAGGCGAGGAAGGCGAAGGTGTTGGCGATCTCCTCGGGCTTCCCAGCCTGCGCAGCGGGATGCCGAACCCTATCTTCTCGATCACCGAACGCGGAGTGATCGAGCGACCGGACACCGCGCGCATTCGCGCCTTCCTCACCTAGAAACAAAAAGGCCGGACGTGAGTCCGGCCCGCGGGTGAGGAATCAGCGCCGATCAGAGCACGACGCCGCCGGAGGCCTCGATGGCGACTCCGGTGATGTAGCCCGCCTCGTCCGAGGCAAGGAAGGCGAAGGTGTTGGCGATCTCCTCGGGTTTGCCCAGCCGGCGCATCGGGATGCCGGACTCTATCTTCTTGATGACCTCTTCCGGCATCGCACGGACCATTTCGGTGCCGATGAAGCCCGGGCAGACAGCCACGGCGCGGATGTTGTTCTTGCCGAGTTCCTTGGCCCAGGTCTTGGTCATGCCGATCACGCCGAACTTGGTCGCCGCGTAGTTGGTCTGGCCGAAGTTGCCGTAGATTCCCACCACCGAAGACGTGGTAAGGATGACGCCGGAGTTCTGCGCGAGCATGGTGTCCACGACCGCCTTCGTGCAGCGCCAAACGCCCTTGAGGTTGATGTCGATGACGCGGTCCCACTGTTCCTCCGTCATCTTCTTCATGGTCGAGTCCATGGTGATGCCGGCGTTGTTCACCAGCACGTCGACCCGCCCCCACGCCGCCAGCACGGCATCGACTGCGGCCTTGACGTCGGCGTCCTTGGTGACATTCACGACGGCGCCCATTGCCTGCCCGCCGGCGCCCTTGATCTCGGCTACCACGGCATCGATCTCGCTCTGCTTGAGATCGCAGACGACGACCCTGGCGCCTTCCTGACCGAACTTGAGCGCAGTGGCCTTGCCAATGCCGTTGGCCGCGCCGGTGATGATTGAAACCTTGTCCTTGAGCCGCATTTGTCTGCCTCCAATGGTTTGAGTGTTGAGGAACAGGGCGATCCGCCTGCGCGAATGCCCCGGGTGACACTCTGCTTGTTCTGCCGGCCGGATGCCCTCAAGGCCCGATCAGGCCGATCCTGCTGCGCTTTCTGTCGCTTGCTCCGGTACTGCAGTCGATGCGCGCGGTGCGATAATTTCGACCGGAGTGCCCACCGTGACACGCTCGAAGAGATCGATGAGATCGCAGTTGCGCATGCGCACGCAGCCTTTCGATCCGGGCTCGCCGAGAGGGGTTTCATCCGGCGTGCCATGAATATAGATGAAGCGGCGCATGGTATCCACATCACCCAATCGATTGAACCCGGGCTCGCAACCCGAGAGCCAGAGAATGCGCGTGAGGATCCAGTCGCGGCCGGGAAAGCGCGCGCCGAGTTCGGGGCTGTACACCTCGCCGGTCTGGCGACGCTGCACGAAGACCGCACCTGGCGGCGCGCCGGCGCCGATCCTGGCGCGGATCACGTGGCGCCCACGCGGCGTGCAATAGCTTCCATTTCGCTCGCCGACACCGCGCGCGCCGGTGGAGACAAAATAGCGCCGCAGCACCTCACCGCGCTCGTCGCGCAGTTCGAGCGTCTGCGAGGGAACGTCGATTCTGATCGTCGCCATCGGACCGGTCAGGCGAGCGCCCGCCTCGCAGCAAAGAAGCGCCTGAGCAGCGCACCACATTCTGCGGCCAGCACACCGCCCACGACGTGCGTGTGGTGATTCAGGCGTTCGTTCGAGAAAAGGTCGATCACGCTGCCGCAGGCGCCGGTCTTGGGATCGCCGGCGCCAAACACGAGCCGTTCGATGCGCGCATGCTGGATCGCGCCTGCGCACATCGCGCACGGCTCCAGGGTGACATACAGCGTGCAGTCGGTGAGCCGATAGTTGCGGAGGTGCGCCGCGGCGGCCCGCAGCGCCGCGACCTCGGCGTGCGCCGTCGGGTCGGCGGAGCCGATCGGCTGGTTGAAACCGCGCCCGATGACCTCACCGTCGCGCACCAACAGGGCCCCGACCGGCACTTCGCCGCGCATCTCTCCCTCCGCTGCAAGCGCCAAGGCTTCACGCATGAAGGCGGCGTCCGAATCCAAAAACGTGTTCATCACGCGGGTGAAAGGTGGAAGCGCATTGTGCGCACTGCACTGTTCATAAGCAAGCCACGTGTCCGAGTCCGCGCAGGCCTGTCGCCACTGCGGGCGAAACTCTGTCCAAGCGGGCTGCATGCCATTCGCCTGGAGGATGCCGAACCTGTCGCCGGGCCGGGCCGGCGCCCAGGCAGAGGCCCGGGACATGCCCGGAGCCGCCAAAGCGGCTACACTTGCGCGATCATGCAAGCTCCCATCATGAGTGAAAATGTCAACTCCGCGACCGGCGGCTCTCCGGACATCGTCGACGTGGTGGTCATCGGCGGGGGTCCGGCCGGCTCGACTGCGGCGACGGAACTGGCCACCCGCGGGCGGCGCGTGGTGCTGCTGGAAAAATGCCGCCATCCGCGCTTTCACATCGGCGAATCCCTCCTGCCGGCCAACCTGCCGATCCTGGCACACCTGGGTGTGGCCGAGAGCGTGCGCGACATCGGCATGCTGAAGTGGGGCGCTGAATTCATCTCCCCCACCGACAGCCGCCAACAGGCCTTCGAGTTCGCCGATACCTGGGACAAGTCGCAACCCTTTGCCTATCAGGTACGCCGCTCGGAATTCGACGAGATCCTCTTCCGCAATGCAGCCGCCCGAGGCGCCCAAGCCATCGAGGGCTGCCGCATGCGCGACGTCGAGTTCCTCGAGGGCGGTGCCGGGGTACGGGTCCACGCCGAACACGAGGATGGCCACCAGCAGTCCTGGCAGGCGCGCCACGTTGTCGATGCCTCTGGCCGTGACACTCTCTTGAGCAAGCATTTCAACCTCAAGCGCCGCAACCGGCGTCATGACAGCTCGGCGCTCTACGCTCACTTCTCCGGTGCGGAGCGCAATTGCGGCAAGCGCGAGGGCAATATCAGCATCTACTGGTTCGAGCACGGATGGTTCTGGTTCATTCCGCTGCGCGATGGCGTGACCAGCGTGGGCGCGGTGGTGTGGCCCTACTATCTGAAGTCGCGCAAGGTGCCGGTCGACGATTTCTTCAGCAATACGATCGCGCTCTGTCCGCCTCTCGCCGCACGCCTGCGCCATGCGCAACGCGTCTCGCCGGTCGAAGCGACCGGCAACTATGCTTACTCATCGCTGCGCAGTCACGGCCCCAACTACCTCATCGCCGGCGACGCCTACGCCTTCATCGATCCGGTGTTTTCCTCGGGCGTGATGCTGGCGATGAATTCCGGTCTGCAGGCGGCCATCACCCTGGATCGCATCCTCGACGCCCCGGGTGAAGCCCGCGCCGCGCTGCGCCGCTACGACCGCCTGATGCGGCACGGCCCGAAGCAGTTTTCCTGGTTCATCTACCGGGTGACCAATCCAACCATGCGCGAACTCTTCCTCGGGCCGCGCAATGTGCTGCGCATGAAGGAGGCGCTGCTGTCGGTGCTCGCGGGCGACATTTTCGGACGCACCCCCATCTGGGCCAGCCTGCGCGCCTTCAAAATCCTCTACTACCTCGGCTGCGCGGCTCACCCGCGGCGGTCATTGCGCGCCTTGCGGCGCCGCGCCTTCAACATCCGTCCGGTCGATCTCTGAGCATCGGGGCCACCGGATGAGCAGAACGGCTGCGCTCCTGGTCGACTATCTGCCGCTCGATCAGCTCTCCCGGCAATCGTCGGGCTGGTGGCAGGGCGTACTCGGCGTGGTGGGTTTCGCGAGCCCGCCGCGGCTGGATCGGATCGAGGGGTCGGTCACGGCAAGCATGACGCCGCCGCTCGCGAGCGATCCGGGCCTGTGTGAAGTGTGGCGCGTGGAGGGTGCCAGCACGGCACCCGATGCCGGGGCAAGCAGCTGCGGGGGAGTGCGCTACCGTCAGTGCGAGCAGTTGCTGTTCGGCTGCGTGCGCATCGAGGAAAATGCCGTGCCGCGCGACGGCGGCGATTCCCCGGCCGCCGCACTGCGGCGCGCCACGGAACTAGCCTATCGTGACATCTTCTCCGTGCTCGATCGCAGCGGTCACCCGCATCTGGTCCGCGTCTGGAACTACCTGCCGGACATCAACGCCGAGAGCGACGGCGAGGAGCGCTACCGTCATTTCAACGCGGCGCGTCAACTGGCGTTCACGCAGGCCGGTGCGAGCGCACGCGGCAACATCCCTGCCGCCAGCGCGCTGGGCTCCTGCAGCGGCTCTCCGGTGTCGGTCTACTTTCTGGCCGCCCGCGACGTCCCGCTGATGATCGAGAATCCGCGCCAGATCAGTGCCTACCGCTATCCCAGGCAGTACGGAGAGCACAGTCCGCTGTTTTCGCGCGCCTGTATTCTCTCCACGCCAGCTGGGGCTGATCTCTTCGTGTCGGGCACCGCCAGCATCGTCGGCCACGAGACCGTGCACTACGGCGACGTGACCGCACAGACGCGCGAGACCATGACCAACATCGTGGCCCTGCTGGAAGAGGCCACCCGGCGTGATCACCGCGGCTGCTTTGCCGTGGACGGATTTAAGTACAAGGTCTACGTGCGCCACCGGACCGACCAGCCCGCCATAGCCGCAGAGCTGGCGCGCTGGTTGAAGCCGGCTACCCCCGTGGTCTATCTTGAAGCCGACGTGTGCCGGGAGGATCTGCTGGTGGAAATCGAGTCGTTCGGCAAGTCGACGGACACCTAGGTTCGGGAGCGACGGGTATGGAAGCGGGCTCACCCATGCGACAGGCGTGGAAAATCCTGATCGGGTACCTGACCCTGTATTCCTCACTCACGATCCTGGGGATCATCAGTCTCAGCTGGAACCTGCTGGCGTTGCCGCTCAATCTCGTTCTTCCGGCGCCGCAGGGCACCCGCGTCGGACGCCGCGCCATCCAGTTATGCTACGCCTCTTACGTGTTCACGCTGCGAGCCATGGGCGCCTACAAGCTCGACATCGAAGCCATCGACGCGCTGCGCCACGGGCCGGCGCTGATCCTCGCGCCCAATCATCCGCAGCTCATCGACGCCCTGCTGATTCTCACGCGCCACCCGAACATCGCCTGCGTGATGAAATCCGCGCTGATGCGCAACCCGTTTCTCGGCGCCGCTGCACGCCTGGCGCGCTACATCGGCAACGATTCGCCCCGCCAGATGATCAGGGAGGCGGTACAGCAACTGCACAACGGCAGCGTGCTGCTGTTGTTCCCCGAAGGCACCCGTACGCAACGCCCCCCCATCAATCCGCTGAAGTCGGGCATCGGAGTGATTGCCAAGCACGCGCGAGTTCCCGTGCAGACGCTGCTGGTGGAGACGGACTCTCCGTACTTGGGCAAGGGCTGGTCGCTGTTTCGGCGCCCCACCCTGCCGATCACCTACCGCGTGCGGCTGGGCAAGCGGTTCGACCCGCCGGAGGACGCCGCCACGCTGGTCGCCGAACTGCAGCAGTACTTCGCCGCGGAACTCGCCAGTGCGCCCCAGAACCGCTGGCTCGAACGCTGCGCTCCGGCCCCGTCAGGACTCGCCACGGCACCGGACGCGTGAGCAAGGCCAGCAGGACCCACCTGGTTCTGATCCCCTGCTACAACCCCGGACCGCTGGTCTTCGATACTGTGCGCGGCGCCCGTGCCCGCTGGTCTCCGGTGTGGGTCGTCGTCGATGGCAGCACCGACGGCAGCACGGACGAACTCATGCGCATGGCGCAGCAGGACGCCGGTCTCACGGTTCTGGTGCAGCCGGTGAATGCCGGCAAGGGTGCCGCCGTGCTCGCGGGCCTCGAGCGTGCACAGGCGGCGGGATTCACTCACGCCCTCACCATGGATGCCGATGGCCAGCATCCGGCCGAGCGCATCGGTGACTTCATGGCGGCCTCGCAGACGCATCCGGACAGCATGATTCTCGGTGAACCGGTGTTCGACGCAGCCGCGCCGCGGCTGCGCGTCGGTGGTCGGCGCATCTCCAACTTCTGGGTCAACCTGGAAACGTTGTGGAACGGCGTGCACGACTCGCTCTTCGGGTTCAGGGTCTATCCCATCGCGCCCCTGGTCTCGATCATGCAGTCGAACCGCTGGATGCGGCGCTTCGACTTCGACGCGGAGGCGGTGGTGCGCATGGTGTGGCGCGGCGTGCCTCCGCTGAACATCCCCACCACTGTCCGCTACCTGCGCCCCGAACAGGGGGGCGTATCGCATTTCAACTACCTGCGCGACAATGCCATGTTGACGTGGATGCACATCCGCCTGCTAGCAGGCTTCCTGCTGCGCCTGCCCGTGCTTCTGGCGCGCCTGTGGAACAGGACTCGGAGCCTATAGTATATTGGTCTAATGTCAGAGCACGCATCGTCCATGGAATCACCTGCGCCGTGCGCCGATTCTGCGTTGGTGCGGGAAGTCGCCGGGCTTCTCGTCGAGGCGCTCAATCTGGAAATCAGCGCCGATGATATCGATCCGCAAGCTCCCCTGTATGGTGAGGGGCTGGGTCTGGATTCCATCGACATTCTCGAGCTCGCCCTGGTGGTGTCCAAGCGCTATGGCGTGCAACTGCGCGCCAACAACAGCGACAACCTCAACATATTTGCGTCCCTGCAGGCGCTCTGCGACTACATCACTGCGCATCGGAGCAAATGAAACGCATCGGTTCAAGCGTTCTGCTGGTGGCCGCAGGTGCTTTCGCCTATGACCTGCTGTGCTACTTCGGCACGACGCATTCCCTGCACGCCCTCACCACTGCCCTGGCGCTTGCCCCGATACTCGTGGTGCTGATCGGGCTGGCGTGGCGCACGCGCGGACTGCCTGGCGCCGCCGCCGCGCTCGCCACCGGTGTCGCGGCGACGTGGCTGGCGTGGCACGCGCTGGAGCGCAACTCTCCGCTGCTCCTGCTCACCCAGCAGTTCTCCCTGTGGGGACTGCTCTTCGTCATGTTCGCGCGCACACTGCGCGCGGGGCGCGTGCCGCTGTGCACCGCGTTGGCTGACCGCTTGCACGGGCCGCTGACGCCCGCCGAGGAACGTTACACGCGGCGGGTCACCGTCGCCTGGAGCCTGTTCTTCGCCGCCATGGGTTTCACCGGCGTGCTGCTTTTCTTCGACGCACCGCCTCGGGTGTGGGCGACGTTCACCAACCTGTGGGCCCTGCCTCTGGTTGCCGCGATGTTCGTCGGCGAGTACGCGCTACGGCATCTGGTCCTGCCGCGTACCACGCACGCCGGCCTGCTCGACGCCTTGCGCCTGTACGCTGCCCGTCGCTGATCCTTTCATGAGCCGTGCCACCGCAGTGGGATTCGACACACCTGTCCCGCTGATCGGCCACGCGTTTGAACTGTCCCCGATTGCCTATCGGCAGGGCAAGCCGATCACCGCCGGACGCTTCCTCGCCGAGGTTCGGCGGCTGGCGGCGCTGCTGCCGCCGGGACGGCATCTGCTCAACGCGTGCACCGACCGCTACCGCTTCGCGGCGGGACTGTGCGCCGCGCAGATGGCGGGCAAGGTAAGTCTGCTGCCCTCCACCCACACGCCTGAGGTGATCCGCTGGCTGCGCGAGTTCGCGCCCGACGCGCACTGTCTCACCGACGATCCGGCCTGTGCCATCGACCTGCCCAGGCTGGTCTATCCCGCGGATCAGCGCCTTGCCCGAGGTGCCTGGCAAGTGCCGCAGGTCGACCCCGCCGGCGTCGCCGCCATCGTCTTCACCTCCGGCTCCACCGGCGCACCGGTCCCGCACACCAAGACCTGGGGCAATCTGCTGCAGTCGGTGAGCATCGAGGCACAACGGCTCCGCATCAGTCGCTCGCGCCTGCCCGCCATCCTCGGCACGGTGCCGCCACAACACATGTACGGCTTCGAGACCACCGTGCTGATGCCGCTTGCCAGCGGCGCTGCGCTCTGCGCGGAACGGCCGTTCTATCCAGCAGACATCTCGACAGCGCTGGCGCAGCTGCCACGTCCGCGCGTGCTGGTCACGACACCCATACACCTGCGCGCGCTGCTGCACGCCGAAGTGGCGCTGCCGCCGATTGACCTGTGCGTATGCGCGACGGCACCGCTGTCGGACACATTGGCAAGACAGGCAGAGGAGGCGTTCCACGCGCCCCTCATGGAAATCTACGGCGCCACCGAGACCGGTCAGATCGCTTCGCGGCGACCCACCGGCGACACCCGCTGGCACCTGTGGCCTGGCGTTCGCCTGCAACTCGAGGGCGGGCAAGCCTTCGCCGAGGGCGGCCATGTCGACTCGCACACCGCCCTCAACGACATTCTCGAACCACTCGGCGAGCATCATTTCCTGCTCCACGGCCGCAACACCGACCTCGTCAACATCGCCGGCAAGCGCGGTTCCTTCGGCTATCTGAACCATCAGCTCAACGCCATCGACGGCGTATTGGATGGGGCCTTTTTCCTGCGTGAATCACCGCCATCGGAGGTGGGCGTGAGTCGGCTGGGCGCGCTGGTGGTGGCGCCATCGCTGGATGCGCCGACCATTCTCCAGGCGCTGCGCTCGCGCATCGATGCCGTGTTCCTGCCACGTCCCCTGCTCTTCGTCGAACAACTGCCGCGCAACGCCACCGGCAAACTGCCGCAGGGAGCGCTGCAGGCATTCGCGCGCGCCCTGCTCGAACGGCAGGGCAGCGCCTAGACCGCGGCCGTGAAAACAGTATCCGAACTGCGGATTGCCGCGGAGCATCCCGCGTACGCCGGTCACTTTCCCGGCAACCCCATCCTGCCCGGCGTCGTGCTGCTGGATGAGGCGATGCACTGCGTCACCGCCTCGCGTTGCTACACGCCCGAACGCTGGCAAATCCGCTCTGCCAAATTCCTGCGGGTGGTGCGGCCCGGTGATGCATTGCGCATAGAACACGAAGCCGCGGCGGGCGGCACAGTGAAGTGGGTCATTCGCGCGGAGGCCGCGGTCGTGGCCAATGGCACCTTCGCTCCCGCGTGAAGCCAGCGAACGCCGCGTGGACACGCAGCCGCGAGCGCGGCAGCAGTTGGCTAATGCGCGTGATGGGCTCGCTCTCGCTGCGCTGCGGACGCCGCCCAACCCACATCATCCTGTACGGCATCGCGCTCTATTTCTTCCTGTTCACGCCGCGCGCGCGCGAAAGTTCGATCAGATATCTGCGCCGCGCGCTCGGCCGCCCTCCGACCGCGCGCGACTGCTTCCGGCAGGTGCTGTACTTCGCCACCACCATTCACGACCGGGTGTTTCTGCTCAACAATCGACTCGAGGAATTCGACCTCTCGATCGATGGCGAACCGTTGCTGCACGAGGCGATAGAGGCCGGGCGGGGCGCCTTCCTGATCGGCGCTCATCTGGGCAGCTTCGAGGTCATGCGAGCGCTCGGGCGGCACCGCGCGGGCCTGTCGGTGGTGATGGCCATGTACCAGGAAAATGCGCGCCGACTCAACGCTGCGCTGGCGGCCATCTGCCCCGCATCCCCGCCGGAAATCGTGGCGCTGGGCGAGATGAGCTCGATGTTGCGCATCGGCCAACGGCTGGACGAGGGGGCCTTCGTCGGCCTTCTCGCCGACCGCACCCTGGGCGCGGAGCCGGTACGCCGCGTGCCCTTTCTTGGCGAGCCCGCGGATTTTCCGCTCGGCCCGATGCGCGCTGCCGCCATCCTGCGGCGGCCGGTCATCTTCATGGCCGGCCTGTATCGGGGTGGCAATCGCTATCACCTCGTGTTCGAAGCTGTGGCAGACTTTTCCTCGGTTTCGCGCGCCGAGCGGGATGCCTGCGTTGCAGCGGCCGTCGACCGTTATGTCGGCCTGCTGGAAAAGTACTGCCGCCTCGATCCCTATGACTGGTTCAACTTCTTCCATTTCTGGCCGAAGCAGGCGCCTGACAGCTAGCGTGCGCGTTGCGCTCGCCGGCATCGGTCTCGGTATGGCCGCCGCCCATGCAGCGGACGCGATCGACGCGCTGATGCTGGAACTCAAGCGCACGTCGCATGGGCGCGTGAGCTTCACCGAGAGGCACTACGCTGCGGTGCTCGACGCGCCGGCGGAATCCTCGGGTGAGCTCATCAACGAGCCGCCCGATCTCCTCGTCAAGCGCACGCTCAAGCCACGCCCGATGACCCTCTCGGCGCGCGGCGATGTACTCACAGTGGAACAGGGCCAGCGCAGGCAGGTGGTGGAACTGAAGGATTTCCCGCAGGCGGCACCCTTCATCGACAGCATCCGCGCCACGCTGGCAGGTGATCGCGCGGCGCTCGAGCAGCATTTCACCCTCGACCTGTCCGGCAGCCTCGAACACTGGACGCTGCGCCTCGCGCCACTCAAGCCGCCGGAAGCCGGGGGCGTCCGCCAGATCGAGATGCGCGGCCGCAGAGGCCAGCTCGACCGCATGGACACCTTCGAGGACGATGGCGACCGCTCCGAGCTGTCGATCGGGCCGCCGGCTCCATGAGCGTTTGCGCCCGCTGGCGGGTGGTCGCGGCGGCGGCCCTGCTGGCCTGCGCGGCGTATGTCGTGATACGTGGTCACTACAGCACCGATCTGTCGGCTTTCCTGCCGCGGCATGCCACGCGACAGCAGGCGTTGCTGGTGGACCAGCTGCGCGACGGACCGCTGTCGCGGGTGCTGCTCATCGCCATCGACGGCGGCGAAGCACAGGCGCGCGCACGCGCCTCGCAGTCGCTCGCGCAGACACTGCGTGCGAGCCCCGCTTTCACGCGCATCGACAATGGCACGCTGGTCGACGCCGCCGCCGACCAGCGCTTCCTGTTCGAGCACCGCTATGTGCTCAGCCCTGCAGTGAACACCGCGCGCTTCGAAGTCGCAGGACTGAGCGCAGCCATGGCAGATTCGATCGACGTAGCCACCTCGCCCGCCGGCGCCCTGCTCAAACCCCTGCTGCCGGCCGACCCCACCGGCGAGGTGCTGGCGATCGCCGGGCGGCTGCAGCGTCAGCCACAACCGCGCCGGGATCACGGCGTCTGGGTCTCGCCCTCAGGCGAACGCGCACTGCTGCTCGCGCAAACCACCGCCGTCGGCTCTGACACCGACGCACAGGCGAGCGCCATCGCTCAGGTACGCCGCGTGTTCGACGCACAGGCCGACCTGGGCTGCACCTGACGGTTTCCGGACCCGGCGTCTTCGCCGCTGCCGCACGCGACGGCATCGAGCACACGGCCAAGCGGCTGGCGCTGTTCAGCGCGCTGGCGATATTCGCCCTGCTCTACGCCACCTACCGCTCGTTCACGGCGCTCGCACTCGGATTGGCTCCCGTGCTGTGCGGTGCGCTCGCCGGCATCGCCGCCGTCGTGCTGGGATTCGGCACAGTGCACGGCGTCACGCTGGGATTCGGTGCGACGCTCATCGGCGAAGCCGTGGATTATTCGATCTATCTCTTCGTGCAGTCGCGCAGCGGTGGCGTCGATCCCGACGGCTGGCGTCGCCAGCAATGGCCGACGATCCGGCTGGGGCTCTTCACCTCCGTCATCGGTTTCGCTTCGCTCCTGCCATCGGGGTTTCCCGGACTCGCCCAGCTCGGCCTGTACTCCGTCGCCGGGCTCCTGTGCGCCGGCTTGTTCACGCGCTTCGTGCTGCCGGACCTGCTGCCGCGGCACTTCGCGGTGCGCGATCTGACCCCGCTTGGCACCTGGGTCGGCGCCCACCTGCCGCCCCAGCGCACCGGCGGGCGGGTCGCCGCGGCGATGTTCGCGGCTGCGCTCATCACGCTGGCCGCACATCGCGGCTCGTTCTGGAACAGCGAACTGGTGGCATTGAGTCCGGTGCCGCTGAGCGCACAACGCATCGACGCGCAATTGCGCGCCGAACTCGGGGCCGCCGAGGCGGGCGCGCTGGTGGCGATCTCGGCCGCTACGCAGGAAGCCGCGCTGCAGTCCGCCGAGCAGGCGGCCCAGGTGCTGGATGCGCTGCAGGAATCCGCCACCATCGCCGGCTACGACAGCCCCGCGCTGTTCCTGCCCAGCCTGGCCGCGCAGCAGGCACGCCGCGCCGCGCTTCCCGCGCCCGCAGAACTACGCGAGCGAGCGAGCGCCGCCCTCGAAGGACTGCCGCTGCGCGCAGACCGGATCGAACCGTTCTTCCGCGACGTCGAAGCGGCCCGGCAGGCCGCGCCCCTGACGCGCGCCTCGCTCGACGGCACTTCATTCGCCAGCGCGGTCGACTCCCTCACCAGCCGTTCGAAGGGAGAATTTCGGGTCCTGCTTCCCTTGCACGCGCCGGCTCTCCAGGCGCTGGATATTCGAGCCGTGCGCAGCGCTTTCGAGCAGCATCCGGTCAGCGGCCTGGCGGTCCTGGATTTGAAGCAGGCATCGGATGATCTGTATGGGGAATATCTACACGAAGCGTTGCGACTGTCGGCGCTCGGGCTCGTCGGCATCTGCCTGCTGCTTGCCGTGACCTTGCGCAGCGTGCGCCGCCTGCTGCAGGTCCTCGCGCCGCTGCTGATCGCGGTCACAACAATTACGGCGCTGCTCGTGCTGGCCGGTAAGCAGTTGACGATTCTGCACTTGGTGGGCATGTTGTTGGTCGTCGCCATCGGCTCCAATTACGCCCTGTTCTTCGTTCGCATGGATTCGCCCGCCACTCTGGCCTCGCTGCTGATCGCCAACATGACGACGGTGATCGCCTTCGGCACGCTGGCACTGGCGGACGTGCCGGTGCTCGCCGCGCTGGGTGAGACCGTCGCGCCCGGCGCGTTGCTGGCGCTGGTCTGCTCCGCCCTGTTGTGGGGTGGCCGGGAGCGGCGCTCATGACCACGAGCTGGCGGCCCGCGCCATCGATTTCGGCCTCCGCGCTGCTGCACACCGGGGCGGTCGTGCTGGCGGCGAGCCAGCCCTGGAGCTGGCCGTGGGCACTCGGGGCGGTGGCCGCGAATCACGCCGTTCTCGGCGCCGCCGGATTGATGCCGCGCAGCCGTCTGCTGGGCCCGAACTGGGTGCAATTGCCGGCTCACGCTGCGGCGCGCCGCGAGATCGCCATCACGGTCGACGACGGCCCCGATGCCGACGTCACCCCGCGCCTGCTGGACCTGCTCGATGCGCTCGATGTGCGCGTGTCGTTCTTCTGCGTGGGCGCGAAGGTGCTAGCAGAGCCGCGGCTTGCGCGCGAGATCTGCCGGCGTGGGCACCGCATCGAGAATCACAGCCAACATCACCGCTGGTATTTTCCCCTGCTCGGCCCGCGTCGCATGGAACGCGAGATCCGCATGGCACAGGACTCCATCGCGCAGACCACCGGCAGCGCGCCGCGATTCTTCCGCGCGCCCGCGGGCCTGCGCAATCCGTTCCTCGATTACGTGCTCGCCAGGCTCGATCTCCAGCTTGCCAGCTGGACGCGGCGCGGCTTCGACACCCGCAGCGGCGATGTGCCCCGGGTGCATCGCTTGCTCGCGCGCGGACTCGCAGCCGGAGACATTCTCCTGCTGCACGATGGACGTAGCGCGCACACGTCCGCCGGCGCACCGGTGGCGCTTGAGGTGCTGCCGCGACTGATGGCAGATATTCGCCGCGCCGACCTGCGTCCGGTGACGCTCTCGCAATCCGCCACATGAGCGCAGCACAGCTGGATGCCACCGCCGAGGTCGCCCGCGCACGCATGTGCGCACGCGCCAGCGGGTATTTCCACAAGGCCGACCGCTTCGCCTCGCATTTCGCGCATTTCAAGCTGACATCCGACCCGCTGTTCACGGACGTGCTGCTGTCGGGAGCGCTGCGCGGCTGCCGCGACTTGGTCGACCTGGGCTGCGGCCAGGGGCTGCTCAGCGCATGGCTTCTGGCCGCGCAGGTGCAGCGGGTCGAGGGACCTTGGCCCGCAGACTGGCCGGAGCCTCCCAGCTTTGAGCGCACGCGCGGGGTCGACCTACGCGCAGCAAGCATCCGACGCGCACGCGCCGCGCTCGGCGAGCACGCAGATTTCCGGGTGCTGGACATGCGCGCCGCCGACTTGAGCGGCGCCGATGCCGTGGCGATTTTCGACGTTCTGCACTTCATCGACTACGCTGAGCAGCAAGAGCTGTTCGAGCGCATTCGCGGCTGTCTGCCCGCGGGTGGCGTATTGATCCTGCGCATCGCTAATGCCGGCTCTACATTCTCCTATCATCTGGCGCGGTGGATCGACCGCATGAATGATCTCGTTCGCGACGGACGTCTGCCCAGGTTTTCCTGCCGCAGCGCAGCCGACTGGCTGCAGTTGCTGCACCGCTGCGGATTTGAGGCGCGCGCCCTGGAGCGCAGCAGCGGCAGCTCGTTCTCCAACACCTTGCTGGTTGCGCGCGCGGCATGATCCCGGTGTGCGTGACCCACTACACGGCGGTGAGCTGCCTCGGCGCTGGATTGGCCGCGACACGCGCAGCGCTGCTGGCCGAGCGCTCGGGATTGGCGCCCTGCCGCTTCGACAGGGTCGATCTGGACACCTACGTGGGCGAGGTCGCGGGGGTAGATGAAGTTTCACTCCCGCGGGCCCTAGCCGCCTTCGAGTGCCGCAACAACCGGCTGGCTTTGTTAGGGTTGCGTCAGGATGGTCTGGAAGCTGCTGTTCATGCCTGCATCGAGCGCCACGGTGCTGAGCGCATCGGCGTGTTCATCGGCACCAGCACCTCCGGCATTCTGCAGACCGAGCTGGCCTACCGCCGGCGCAACACCGACGGCGCGCTGCCGGCGGACTTCCTCTACGCGACGACGCACAACTCCTTCTCGGTGGTGGATTTCACCCGACAATATCTGGGGTTGGCCGGGCCCGCGGCTGCCGTCTCCTGCGCCTGCGCGTCCAGCGCCAAGGTGTTCGCGCAGGCCGCACGCATGCTGGAGTGCGGGCTGATCGATGCCGCGCTGGTGGGCGGTGTGGATTCGCTCTGCCTGACCACGCTGTATGGCTTCCACTCGCTGCAGCTCACGTCCACACAGCCGTGCCGACCTTTCGATGCAGCGCGCGACGGGCTGTCCATCGGCGAGGCAGCCGCCTTCGTTCTGCTCGAAAGGCAGCCGCCGGACGAGCGCGCCAATCTGGCACTGCTCGGCGCCGGCGAAAGCAGCGACGCACACCACATGTCCTCGCCACACCCGGACGGCCTGGGGGCGCAGCTCGCCATGCAGGCGGCGCTGGACGCCGCGGGGCTGGCGTCAGAGCGCATCGACTACATAAATCTGCATGGCACCGGTACGCCCGGCAACGACAAGGCCGAAAGCAAGGCCGTCAATGCCCTGTTCGACACCGCGACGCCCTGCAGTTCCACCAAGGCCGCAACCGGCCATACGCTCGGCGCTGCCGGCGCGCTCGAAGGGGTGATCAGCCTGATCGCGCTGGAAGCGGGCATCGTTCCGGCCGGCCTCAACGTACAGCAGATCGAGCCGGCATTGCAGCTTGCCTATGCAACCCGCCACCTCGAAAGACCGCTGCGGCACGTGCTTAGCAATTCCTTCGGCTTCGGCGGCGCCAATTGCAGTCTCATCTTCGGACGGGCCCCATGATTCGCGCGCGGGTGCGTGGCATCGGTGCGTGCGGACCGGGCTTGAGCAGCTGGCCGCAGTGCACTGCGGTGCTGCGCGGAGAGGTCGACTACACACCCGCGCGAACGGAATTGCCGGCGCTGCAACTGCTGCCGCCGGCGGAACGCCGGCGCACCACGGCCTCGGTCAAGCTAGCGCTCGCCTGCGCACTCGAAGCCGTGCAGGCGGCGCACGCCGACCCGGCGCAACTGCTCAGCGTGTTTTGCTCTTCCGGCGCCGATCCGCAGGTCTGCCACGAACTCTGCGAGTCGCTCGCCGGCCCGGGGCGCGAAGTCTCGCCCACGCACTTTCACAATTCCGTGCACAACGCGGCGGCCGGATACTGGAGCATCGCCACCGGGGCCATGCGCGCCAGCAACGTGCTGTGCGCATACGATGCGAGCTTCGCTGCCGGCCTGCTCGAAGCCGTCGTGCAATGTGCAAGCTGCACCGAGCCGGTGCTGCTGGTGAGCTATGACACGCCGTACCCGCCGCCGCTGCACGAGAAGCGTCCCATCGCGGATGCGTTCGGTGTCGCCCTCCTGCTGGTGCCGGATGGCGCCGACGCGCATGGCATGCGCATCGGCGTTGAACTGCGGGAGGCGACGCCGAGCCGCATGCATGCAGCGTCGCTCGACGCGCTGCGCGAGAACATTCCGGCAGCGCGCGCTCTGCCGCTGCTCGAACGGCTGGCGGGCGTGGGCGAAGGCGCGGTGATCCTGCCTTACCTGGCGCCGCGACATCTGGCCGTGACGATCGACCCATGAAACAGGACCGCACGTGGATCGCCAGCCGCATTCCACATCAGGGCGACATGTGCCTGTTGGATGAGGTCATCGACTGGGATGCGCACAGCATCACCTGCCGGACGCGCACGCACCTTCAACCGGCCAATCCACTGCGCTCGCGCGCATGCCTGCCCGCGGTGTGCGGCATCGAATATGCGGCACAGTCCACCGCCGTTCACGGCGCGCTGCTCTCCGGCGCTGCGACGCGACCTGGATATCTGGCCTCGGTGCGCGGCGTGCGCCTGCTGGTGGACAGGCTGGACGAGCTGCCCGGCGATCTACTGGTATGCAGCCGCTGCGTCAGCGCAGATGCCGCCACCATTCTCTACGAGTTCGACCTGCGCAGCGGCGAGCGGATGCTGTTGTCGGGCCGTGTCGCCGTAGTGCTCGACGTGATGCAATCCACTCAGTCAGCTATCTAGGGCTCACACTAGTCATCATGGCATCTCCCGCTTCCCGGCGCGCGCTGGTCACCGGCGCAAGCGGTGGCATCGGCGCCGCGATCTGCCGCCGCCTGGCCGCTGACGGCCATCACGTGTACGTGCACGCCAACAGCAAACCCGAATCTGCCGCGGCAATCGTGCAGGACATCGTTGCCCGCGGCGGCAGCGCACAGATACTTTGCTTCGATGTCACCGACGCGGCGACCGTAAGAGCAAGTCTCGACGCAGTGCTCGAATCCGGCGCCGTGCAGATCCTCGTGAACAATGCCGGCATCCACGCCGATGCAGTACTTGCGGGCATGAGCGATCAGCAATGGCACTCGGTGATCGACGTATCCCTGCACGGCTTCTATCACGTCACCCAGGCGCTGCTGCTGCCGATGATCCGTACGCGCTGGGGCCGCATCATCAACTGTTCGTCGGTGACCGCGCTGGTCGGCAATCGTGGCCAGGTCAATTACGCCGCAGCCAAGGGTGCGCTCAATTCAGCGACGAAGGCGCTGGCGCAGGAGCTGGCAAGCCGCAGCATCACGGTGAACGCGGTGGCACCGGGCATCATCGACACGGCGATGAGCGCGCCTGCCTTCGATGCCGCGCGCATCGCACAGCTCGTGCCCATGCAGCGCGCCGGCACCCCCGATGAGGTCGCAGCGCTGGTGCAGTTCCTGAGTTCCGAGGATGCCGGATACATCACCGGCCAGATCATTGCCGTGAGCGGCGGCATCGCGTGACCGATGCGCTTGCCACTGTTGCCAGCACGGCGTTACAACGCCAGGAATCGTTGTTGTTCGCGACGCTTCTCGAACTGACCATCATCGTACTGGCAGGCCGCGTGGGTGGAATCCTGGCACGCCGGGTCGGCCAATCGCCTGCGGTGGGCGAAATTGTCATGGGCATTCTGCTCGGGCCATCGCTGTTCGGATTGCTGGCGCCGCAGTCCTTCGCCTTCGTCTTCCGCTCAGCGTCCCCGGAACCCCTGCAGATCCTGTCGAGCCTGGGGTTGGTGCTGCTCATGTTCCAGATCGGCCTGGAGTTCGACTTCAAGCATCTGGCGCAGCGTTTGAATCGCAAGGCGGTGCTGTCGGTGTCGCTGTCGTGCCTGGTGGCGCCATTTGCACTCGGCCTCGCGTTGGGTTTTGTTGCGGCACCAGCGCTCTCACCGCAGGCCGATCGCCTCAACTCCGCGCTCTTCGTCGCAACGGCGTTCTCGATCACCGCCTTGCCCATCCTCGGGCGCATCATGCTCGAATTCGACCTGACGCGTGCGCCGCTGGGCGTGATCGCGATCAGCGCCGCGGCCATCAACGATGTCATCGGCTGGCTGCTGCTGGCGCTCGTCACGGCGCTGGCGGCCTCGCAATGGGATGCGCCGCTGTTCGCCGCCCGCGTCGGTGCGGTGGCTGTCTTTGTCTGCGCTTCGGCGTGGCTGGTGCGGCCGCTGCTTAAGCGCGCGGTGCGCGCGATGCCGCCGCGCCGGGGACGATTGCCGCCGGACCTGCTCGGACTCATGCTGGCGGTGATCTTCACGGCCGCCATGATCACCTACGGCATCGGCATCTTCGCCATCTTCGGCGGATTCATGATGGGCGTGGTGCTGTTCGACGAGACCGAATTCGTCCGCGCCTGGCGCGAGCGCATTGGCGATTTTGTCAACGTGTTCTTCCTGCCGATCTTCTTTACGTCTACCGGACTGCTCACTTCCATCGGTTCGCTGGACTCGCTCGCGAGCTGGGGATGGTGCGTCGCCACGGTGCTGCTCGCGACAGTGAGCAAGCTCGGCGCCGCTTACCTGGCCGCCAGATTTTCCGGGTTCAACCACGCCGAATCGTCAGTACTCGGCTTCATGATGAACACGCGCGCGCTGATGGAACTGGTGGTGATCAACGTCGGTTTCCAGCTTGGCGTAATATCGCAGACCATGTTCACCATCCTGGTGATCATGGCCCTCTTCAGCACGGTGCTCACCACGCCAGCGTTGCGGCACTTCCTCCCGCGTTCGCGCCCCGCAACGGTTTGCGCGGCAGCCCCGGGGGAATCCGCCTGAGGGCGGACCGCTCACGTTCTGGCGGCCCCCGTGACCAGCTGAGGGTGTAGCCCGAGCGCCACTCGTGGGCCTTGGTCATCTTTCATCAGTAGCGGACCTGGATTGTCGACTGACGTCCAGTGCTTCCAGCCTTCTCCTGCACCGGTCAAATCCTGCTGCCGTAGCTGCCGTGGCTCGCCGCATGGATGGCCCGGATGTGCGCCAGCAGCCGCGTGTTCTCGCATTCCCGCGCCGAGGGCCCACGACCTCGCCAGGCGTGATAGCCGCTGCGTGAAACCCCGAGCTGCGCACACATTGCCGGCACCGGATACCGCGCTCGATGCGCGTCGATGAACGCGTACTTCACAGCGCATCCTTCGCGAAGTACGCCGCCGCCTTTCGGAGAATCTCACGCTCCATTTTGAGCCGTGCGCACTCGGCGCGTAGCCGGCTGTTCTCCGCTTCCAGATCCGTCACCGGCTGCACCCGGTGCTCGTCCATGCGCTTACCCGCGCGCGCTGCACCCACCCAGTTCGCCAGGCTCTTGGCCGGCAGGTCCAGACGCCGCGCCACCTCGGCCAGACCCACCTTCTGTTCCAGCACCAACTTCACGGCCTCGGCCCGGAACTCAGCCGTCTACCGCCGCTTCGGAATTCTTTGCATCTGACACCTCCATTCGCCATCGTAAAAACCTCAAATGTTGGTGTCCACTTTTTCGGGTGGGGCTTCTCGCTGGTCTGGTAGGTGATCTTCTTGGCGAAGTCGTTGCCCTGGCCGAAGACCTGCCGCGCCAGTGTGACGATCTCTTCGGCGTGGTTGTCGTCCTTGGCGAAGATCAGGGTCTTGGGCACCCACTGGCCGCTGCGGCCGGGGAAGAGCTCGGTGAAGAGCCGGTCCTTGTAGCACTGCAGCACGGCGCGGATCTGGTTCGGCACGGTGACCGAGTTGTCCAGCTCCTGCTTGGTGTACGGCAGGTCGGCGTCGAGCTGCTTGTAGCGGATGGCGCGGGTGCGGCGGTCGCGCACGGGGACGACGTAGCTGGCGTCCACGGCGCCGCCCTTGTCGCTGACCCGGGTCTTGATGCGGAAGACCTCGAAGCCGACGTTGACGCCGTCCACCACCGACTGTTCGTAGGGATACTCGGCGACGAGGTTGTTGAAGAAAAAGCCCAGGGTGTGCGCCGATGGCGTGGCGGTGAGGCCGATCAAGTGCGCGTCGAAATACTCCAGCACCTGCCGCCACAGCCCGTAGATCGAACGGTGGCACTCGTCGGTGACGATCAGGTCGAAGGTCTCGATGGGGATGGCCGGGTTGTAGGCCACCGGCCGCAGCTCGCCGTCGTCGGTGCTCCAGGTCTCGAAGGCCGAGGCTTCCTCGTTGGATTCGTCCAGTTCTTCGCCGCGCAGCATGGCGTAAAGGCGCTGGATGGTGGTGATGACGACCTTGGCGTCGGGGTCGATGCGGTTGCCGTGCAGGTGCTGGACGATGTAGGTCTGCACGAACTTGCGGCCCGAGCCGGGCGGCTCGTAGTTCTGGTACTCCTTCAGCGTCTGGTCGCCGAGGTTGTTGCGGTCCACCAGGAACAGGATGCGCGCGCGCGTTGGCGTGCTTGAGCAGTCGCCAGCTGAAGGTGCAGGCAGTGAAGGTCTTGCCGGCGCCGGTGGCCATCTGGATCAGCGAGCGGGGCTGATCCTTGGCAAGCGAGGCCTCCAGGCCGGTGACGGCGTCGATCTGGCAGTCGCGCAGGCCGGCAGTGTCCAGCGACGGCAGGTGCTGGAGCCGGCCGCGCAGGGTGTCGGCTTCCTTCAGCCAGCGGTGCAGCGTCTGCGGCTGGTGGAAGGCGAAGACGCGGCGCGAGCGTGGCTTTGGGTCGCGCGTATCGCGGAAGTAAGTCTCCTCGCCGGTGGACTCGTAGTCGAAGACGAGCGTGTCGGCCCAGCGCGCGAGATGGCTGGGGAGATTGACCATGTACTTGTGAGCCTGCTCCGCGACACCGCTCAAGGTAACGCCCGCCTTCTTGGCTTCAATGACGCCAGCCGCCTTGCCGCCTACAAATAGCAGGTAGTCGCAGGGACCGTTGGGCAGGACGAACTCGCGCACGGCCACCCCTTCGCCCGCGTTGCGGTTGAAGGCGGCGTTGTCCTGGATGATCCAGCCGGCCTTGCGCAGCAGATCGTCGATGACTTCGCGCGCAAGCTGTTCAGGGCTGAGGTTGTAGTTATTCATGTTGAACGCGGGTCATTGTCAACCCCAAGTGGCCTGGTTGCTCTCCCACCCGTAGATCGAGCGGCACTCGTCCGGCTCCTCGGGGTCCGCGCCTACGGCCTTCTGCGCTGCGAGTTCGGCATGCTTCGCCTCGAAGGCGTCGGAGATGTCCTTGAGGAAGATCAGGCCGAGCACGACGTGCTTGTACTCCGCTGCGTCCATATAGTTGGCAGTGCGTCGGCGGCCCGGGGCCTGGCTTCGAAGCCGATGGTGGTGGTGGCGTCGTTGAGAGTCCTGGTTCGTGCCATCTGCAAAGAGTCTTCTCGAATTGGGGATGCCGGATGCAAGACCAGCCCGCGGCGTAATTTACCGCAGATGGGGGTTAGGACATGAGGGTAAGAATTGCCCCAGCACGAAGCATCGACTGACGCCAACGCCTCGCTGGATGCAGATCGGTCGTGGCAACAACGCCATTGCCGGGTCTGCGATCACTCATTCCCCCATATAATCGGCCCGAACGGCGCATTCGGGCGCCGCAGCGAACCGCAATCGCCGAGAACCTCGTGACCGATCCCCGCTACGCACGCTCTTCCTCGCTGCGCTCACATCCACTCCTTGTGTTCCTGCTCGTCGCAGTCAGCGCTGTGCTGGCGCTTGGCGGGTGTGGCAAGGAGGCGCCGAAATCCGCTGCGCGTCCACCCGTCGAGGTCACGGAGGTGACCATCGAGCCGCGCGACACGCCGGTGCCGTTCGAATTCGTCGGCCAGACGCAGAGCTCGCGCGAAGTCGAGATCCGCGCCCGCGTGGACGGCTTTCTCGAGAAGCGCGTCTACATCGAGGGCGAACTCGTACGGACCAACCAGCCGATGTTCCTGATGGACCGCAAGCCGTTCGAGGCAGCGCTGCAGCAGACAAAGGGCGAACTCGCGCAGCGTCAGGCGCAAGTGGATACGGCCAAGGCGAACCTCACGCGCATCCGCCCGCTCGCCGAGCAGAACGCAGTCTCGAAGAAGGATCTAGACGACGCCGTCGGCGCCTATCAGTCGGCGGAGGCCCAGGTGCTGTCTGCCAAGGGCAACGTGCGCACTGCCGAGCTCAATCTCGGCTACACCACCATCACTTCACCACTGACCGGTCTTTCGTCGTTCGCCAAGGTGCAGGACGGCGCCTACGTGAGCGCATCGAACAACCTGCTCACCACTGTCTCGCAGCTCGACCCGATCTGGGTGAACTACAGCGTGTCGGAAAACCAGTTGCTGCGTCTGCGCGAGGAAGTCGCGCGCGGCCTGCTCAAGGTGCCCCCCAACCGCAACTTCGAGGTCGAGGTGGTGCTGGCCAACGGCAGCGTCTTTCCCAGCCGTGGTCGGGTGAGCTTTGCGGATCCGTCCTTCAGCAAGGAAACCGGCACCTTCCTCGTGCGCGCGGTGTTCGCGAATGCCGCCGCCATCCTGCGCCCCGGGCAGTTCGTGCGCGTGCATCTGCTCGGTGCCGTGCGGCCGAACGCCGTCCTGGTTCCGCAGCGCGCCGTGCAGCAGGGCGCCAAGAGTCACTTCGTGTGGGTCATCGGCAAGGACGACAAGGTCGAGCAGCGGGTCATCGAAGTCGGCAACTGGCTCGGCGACGACTGGTTCATCTTCCAGGGGCTGCAGCCAGGCGAGCGGGTCGTCGTCGACGGCGCGATCCGCATGTCCAACGGCGCCGCGGTGAAAGTGGCGGGAACCCATGTTCCGGCCACCCGCCCCTCGCCTGCGGGGGGGCCGGCGCTGGCCTCGCCGCCTGTGCCGGGCACGGAGCGGCTGCGCAGCGCACCGGCCGGGCAGCCTCCCGCGGCACCGGATGCCGGGGCTGGTGCGGCATCACCCGGCCCCAGTTCGTCCAGCACCCCGGGCAGTCCGGCCGCCTCCGGACCCCAGCCTGCATATATTTTTTTCGACCCCGACAGCGCTGTCCTGTCTGCGGACGCGCGCGCTCTGGTGGCCGACCTTGCCACTCACCTCAAGCAGAATGCAGATGAGCGGGTGCACATCACCGGTTACGCAGACAAGACGGGAACCCGTGATAAAAATATCGAGCTCGCACAGGCGCGCGCCAAGGCGGTTCAATTCGCGCTGCGCGAACAAGGCGTCGGCGAGCATCAGTTGAATCTGAAGGCGCCGGTCGACTTCCTCGGCGGTCCCGACAACGCACGGGCGCGACGGGTAGACGTGCATCCGGCGCTGCCCCCCGGCGCACCACCGTCGAACTAGCGCCGCGTCAGGCCGATGAAGATCTCGCACTTCTGCATCGATCGCCCGATCTTCGCGGCGGTGATCTCCATCATCATCACGCTCGCAGGCGCGGTCGCGATGGTGAACCTGCCCGTGGCGCAATACCCCGACATCACGCCGCCCACCATCACGGTGTCCGCGACCTATCCCGGTGCCAGCGCAGAGGTGGTCGCCAACAATGTCGCCGCGCCCATCGAGCAGCAGGTCAACGGCGCCGACAACATGCTCTACATGTACTCGACCACATCGTCGACCGGCAGCATGAACCTGACGATCTTCTTCGAGATCGGCACGGTGCCCTCGCTCGCCCAGGTGGACGTGCAGAACCGCGTCAACCTGGCGCTGCCGCAGCTGCCGGCGGCGGTGCAGGCGCAGGGCGTCTCGGTGCAGAAGCGCTCGTCGGCGTTCATGATGATCGTCGCCGTCTACTCCCCCGACAACCGCTTCAGCGAGACCTACGTCTCCAACTACGCCAACCTCTACGTGCTCGATGCGATCAAGCGCGTGCCCGGCGCGAACCAGTCGAGCATCTTCGGCACGCCCGACTACGCAATGCGCATCTGGCTCAAGCCCGACCGCATGGCGAGCCTCGGCATCACCGCCACCGACGTGCAGCAGGCGGTCACGAACCAGAACCAGCAGTTCGCCGTCGGCCGCATCGGCCAGCCGCCCACCGGCCGGCCGGTCGAGGAGTCATTCACGCTTACGACACAGGGCCGCCTGACCGATCCGGCGCAGTTCGACGACATCATCCTGCGTGCGGAAAGCGGCGGTGCCGCACTGGTGCGACTGAAGGACGTCGGGCGCGCGCAATACGGTCAAAAGGACTACTCCACGAGCCGCACCTTCAACGGCAAGACGGCGTCGGTCATGGCGGTCTACCAGCAGCCAGGCGCCAACGCGCTCGATGTGTCGAAGGCAGTCCGCGCCACGCTCGTCGAGCTCAAGAAGTCCTTCCCCGAGGGCATCGACTACGCCGTTGCGCTGGACACGACAAACTTCACGCGCGCGTCCATCAAGGAAGTGGTGATCACCTTCTTCGAGGCGCTGGTGCTGGTGGTGCTGGTCGTCTTCCTGTTCCTGCACAGTCTGCGCGTCACGCTCATCCCCGTGCTTGCGGTGCCGGTGTCCATCGTCGGCACGTTCATCGGCATGATCGCGCTCGGCTTCTCCATCAACATGCTCACGCTCTTCGGCATGGTGCTCGCCATCGGCATCGTGGTCGACGATGCGATCGTCGTCATCGAGAACGTCGAGCGCAACATGAACGAGCACAATCTCGATCCCGTTACGGCCGCGAAGCGCGCGATGGACGAGGTCGGCGGACCGGTCATCGCCATCGTACTGGTGCTGTGCGCGGTGTTCGTTCCGGTCGCCTTCCTCGGCGGCATCACCGGGCAGCTCTACAAGCAGTTCGCGATCACCATCGCGATCTCGGTGGTGATCTCGGGCATCGTCGCGCTCACCCTGTCGCCGGCGCTGGCCGCGCTGCTGCTCAAGCCGGGCGAAGGACCGAAGCGCGGCTTCTTCGCCTGGTTCGAACGGCGCTTCGCACGGCTGACCGATCACTACACGGCGGGTGTTTCGCTCGTCATCAAACGTGTGGTGGTAGCGCTGCTGCTGTTCGCGGGCATGATATTCATCACCGTCAGCCTGTTCAGGAAAATCCCGACCTCCTTCCTGCCGCCGGAGGACCAGGGTTATCTGCTCGGCGCGATCATCCTGCCCGATGCCGCAAGCCTCGCGCGCACGGCGGAGGTCGGCACGAAGATCACCGATTTCTTCGCGACGAATGCCGCCACCGACGCCACGGTAGTGGTGAGCGGCTACAGCATTCTCGACTCGCAGACCAAGAACAACGCGGGCGTGTTCTTCGTCGGCCTGAAAGACTTCGACCAGCGCAAGGACCCGTCCCTGCAGGCACCGGCCGTCATCGCGGCGGCGTCGAAGGCCTTCTCATCGATCAAGGAGGCGATCGTGCTGCCGATCAATCCGCCGTCGATCCCGGGTCTGGGCACCACGGGGGGCATGGAGTTCTGGCTGCAGGCGCAGGGCGACACCTCGATCGAGCAGTTCCAGGACATCCTCCAGCAGTACCTCGCCAAGGTACGCCAGATGCCCGAACTCACCCGCATCACCGCCACGTTCAACGCCAACTCGCAGCAGATGCTGGTCGACGTCGACCGCGCGAAGGCGGAAACCCTCGGTGTCCCGGTGCAGGATGTCTACAACACCGTGCAGATCCTCTTCGGATCGCTGTACGTAAGCCAGTTCAACAAGTTCAGCCGGCTGTGGCAGGTGATCCTGCAGGCCGAGCCCGAGTTCCGTCTCAAGCCGGACGATCTCGACAATCTGTACGTGCGCAGCGACGCGGGCAAGATGGTGCCGCTGAAGGCGCTGGTGACCACCCGCTACATCACCGGCCCTGACATCGTCACCCGCTTCAACAATTTCCCGGCGATCAAGATCACCGCTGACGTCGCACCGGGCTACAGCTCCGGGGAAGGTATCGCCGCGATGGAAGCCGCTGCCAAGGAGGTGCTGCCGGAAGGCTTCGGCTACGCCTGGAGCGGCCAGTCGTTCGAAGAGAAGAAGGCGGGCGGCACGTCGTTCCTGGTCTTTGTCTTCGGACTCATCATGGTGTTTCTCATCCTCGCCGCGCAGTACGAGAAATGGTCGCTGCCGGCGGGCGTGCTGCTGGCGGTGCCATTCGCGATCTTCGGCGCGATCATGGCGATCTGGCTGCGCGGTCTGGAAAACAACATCTACTTCCAGATAGGCCTCACGATGCTGATCGCGCTCGCCGCCAAGAACGCGATCCTGATCTTCGAGTTCGCCGTGCTCAATCGCGACGCCGGGAAGTCTCCGCTGGATGCGGCGCTCACGGCCGCGCGCGAGCGGCTGCGTCCGATCGTGATGACCTCCTTCGCCTTCATCCTGGGCTGCGTGCCGCTCGCGATCGCCACCGGCGCCGCGTCCAACAGCCGGCATTCCATCGGCACCGGCGTCATCGGCGGGATGCTGGCGGCGACCGTGATCGCGGTCTTCTTCATCCCGATGTTCTACTGGCTGATCGAGTCGATCTCCGAGAAAACGGGGCGCAAGCCCGCGGCACCGTTGAGCGGCGCGGAGCCGCCCGACCCACCGCCAGCGCAAGGGACACCGGGCGGGGGTGCGCCCGCCACGGCACCCCACGGCAGGCGCGAGGGAGACTGATGCGGGGGCTTCTCTTCCTTGCTGTTGTGCGACGGCCCATCGCGGCCGGCGTGGACGCAGGCAGCCGCTGAAATGCGCAAGGCTCTGATCGCTGCCTGCGTCGTGACCGTGCTCGGCGGCTGCAAGGTTGGTCCGGACTACGTGCGCCCGGAAACCGACACGCCGTCGGCCTTTCGCTACGACGCTGGCCAGACATCGGATCTCGTCAACACCAGTTGGTGGCAGCAGTTTGACGATCCGGTCCTGAATCAGCTCATCGGCAAGGCGCTCGCCCAGAACAAGGACGTGCGCATCGCCGCCGCCCGCGTCGAGGAAGCCGCCGGCATCCTCGGCGTGACGCGCTCGCAGCTCTTTCCGCAGGTCGGCGCCGGCGCCGGCTTCGCGCGCCAGCAGGTGAGTCGATACAGCGGCTCCACGACACTGCAGGAAGACGTGAGGCGCACGTTCAACAACTACCAGGTGTTGCTCACGGCGTCGTGGGAGATCGATTTCTTCGGCAAGCTGCAGCGCCAGACCGAGTCCGCGCGTGCGACCCTGCTCGCCACCGAGGACGGCCGGCGCGCGACCCTGCTCGCGCTGGTTGCCGCCGTCGCCAACGAGTACATCACGCTGCGCGACCTCGACAAGCAGTTGGAGATTTCGCGCCACACCGCTGCCTCGCGCGGCGAGAGCCTGCGCCTCTTCGAGCTGCGCTTCAAGGGCGGCGTGATCGCCGAGCTCGAGCTCAACCAGATGCAATCCGAATACGAGCAGGCGCTCGCCGCCATCCCCGATATCGAACGCCAGATCGCGCAGCAGGAAAACCTGATCTCCGTGCTGCTCGGGGAAAACCCGGGGCCAATCCCGCGCGGTCGCACGCTCGACGAGCTTGCGCTGCCGGTGGTGCCGGCCGGACTGCCGTCGGACCTGCTCGAGCAGCGCCCCGATCTCCTGCAGGCGGAGCAGAATCTGGCCGCCGCCAATGCGGACATCGGTGCGGCGAAAGCGCTCTACTACCCGACCATCACGCTCACGGGGCAGGCCGGCACACTCAGCACGCAGTGGAGCAAGCTCTTCACCGGCGATGCCCGCACGTGGAACTTCGGGCCTAGTATCAGCGTGCCGATCTTTACCGCAGGCGCGATCCGCGGGCAGGTCGCACAGGCCGAAGCGCGCCGCGAGCAGGCGCTCTACCAGTACCAGCAGGCAATTCAGACGGCATTTCGCGAAACCGAGGACGCGCTCGTGGGCCAGCTCAAGCTGCGCGAGCAGCTCACCGCGCAGGGGCGACGTGTGACCGCGCTCAAGGGCTATGCGCGGCTTGCCCGCCTGCGCTACGACAACGGCTACACGAGCTTTCTCGAGGTGCTCGATGCCGAGCGCAGCCTCTTTACCGCCGAGCTCGATTACGCCCGCAACCAGGGCGACCTTTTCCAAGCCCTGGTGAATGTCTACAAGGCAATGGGCGGGGGCTGGGTGGTGCAGGCGAGTGATCTCGCGCCGCAGCCGAACGTCGACGCGCAGGCGAATCCGCCGATCTTCCCGTAGCGCCCCCCGCATACCGCGGGCAGAACAGGTCTTCGCTTGGCGCGCACAAAGCGCATGCAACCGTTTGCAGGCGCGCCCACAAACCGCCACAATCATCGCCTTTGCTGCCCGTCATAGAGCGGCTCATTCAACCGGACGCTTTACATGGATCTTTGGGCGTGCCCAGCAGTGGTAACCGGAGCGGCAGCGGGCCTGGGTGCGGAGACCGCGCGCTATCTCGCCGAAGCCGGCGCGAAGGTCGCAGTCATCGATATCGACGCCGAGGGTGTGCGGAAGGTCGCCACCGAGATCGGCGGCCTCGCGATTCCTTGCGACGTCGCGGATTCGGAGTCCACGGAGAAGGCCCTCGCCCAGGCGCGTGAAGCGCACGGCGCCGCGCGCATCATCGTGCATTGTGTCGGCCGTGGTCATTCTCGGCCCATCGTCAGTGCGGACGGGCCGATGCCGCTGGATGATTTCCGCCAGCTGGTCGAGGTCAATCTCATCTCAACCTTCAACGTCATGCGTCTGGCCGCCGCCGATATGGCGGAGTTGGAACCACTCGCCGGCGGCGAGCGCGGCATCATCCTGTCGACTGCCTCGGCATCGGCCTACGAAGGGCAAAGCGGAGAGGCCGCCTATGCCGCCTCCAAGGGCGGCGTCGTCAGCATGATCCTGCCCGCTGCCCGTGAGCTCGGTCGTCTGGGCATCCGCGTCGTCGGCATCGCCCCCGGCCTGTTCGGCACGCACACGCTCTTCGCAATGGAGAAGAATCTCGACTCCAATCTCGCGCGCGAGATTCCGTTTCCGCACCGCTTCGGCGATCCGGCGGAGTTCGCCATGCTGGTCGTTCACGTGATCAACAATGTCATGATCAACGGCACGGTGCTGCGCTTGGACGGCGGCCATCATCGCTAGCGCGAGCCCGAGGAAGATCGTGAGCAAACCCATCGTGTTGCATCTCGTGTCACACGCCTCTGGCGAACTGGTGGAGATGCTGGCGCGCAACGCCGTCTCCCAGCTGGAAGACGTCACGGTCGAGCGCAAGCTGTGGAAGATGGTCCGCCGTCTCGGCCAGATCCCGGAGATTCTCGGTGCCATCGCCAGTTCCCGCGGATACGTCATCCACAGCATCACCCACACCGACGTGCGCGAGGCGCTCGAAGCGGGTTGCACGCACCATGCGCATTCCCTGCCAGTCCGCGCTCGCCCCGACGATCGCCCAGCTCGCCAGTCACTTCGACGTGCCGGTGCACTCGTCCACCAGCACCGCCGACGAGTTCGACGATGACTACTACCGTCGCGTCGAGGCCATGAAGTACGCCCTGACCCATGACGACGGCGTCGACAGCCATGACCTCGACGACGCCGACGTGATCGTCGTCGGCGTGTCGCGTGCGACGAAAACGCCCACCTGCATGTATCTCGCCTCGCGCGGGATCAAGGCCGCCAACGTGCCGCTGGTGCCCGGCCTGCCGGCACCCGAGGGGCTGCTCAACGCCAAGGGGCCGCTCGTGGTCGGGCTCACCGTCGCACCCAGCCGACTCGCGTCAGTGCGCACCGCTCGGATGAAGGAGCTCAAGCTCCTCCAGCACGACAGCGACTACGTCGACGTCGACGCGCTCAAGAAAGAAGTCACCGAGGCGCGCCGCCTGTGCGCGCAGCGCGGCTGGCCGGTCGTCGACGCCACCTACAGCTCGATTGAGAACACGGCAGAGCGCATCATCGACTTGCTCAAGGCAAGGGCCGAACAGTCTTAGGGAACGCCGCCGCTCGCACTCGGCTACCCAGCCGGCTGCGAAGGCGCCTCACCCTGTCGCTTCAGCACGAAGCGGCGCATCAACCCGCGATGCCGCGGCACGCGGGCCGGCCTCAGTTGGCATCGTCACTCTCACACTGCGCGCCGACGAGATCTTCCGGATCTGCTTCGACGTCCGCACCGGCGGGAGATCTGGAATGCTACTGTCGTCTCGCCCGATCTGAGCCGCGGACCTCGAACTCGGCCTTGTCCGCCAGGGTGCCCGTTGAGTCGATGAGAGCGACCTGGTGTCGCCCCGCTCGCGGCGCCCACACCGCAACGCTAACGGGAGTCGGCAGATAGCGCCCATCCAGTCGCCAGCGGTACGCCGTGTTCGCGGGCTGCATGCGGAACACGACCCGCTGCCGGGCCTCCGGAATGTCGGGGTCAAGCGCGATCACGGCCCCGGTGGCCGGATACGCGATGCGCGGCTGCGACTGCGCAGCGGTCTTCGAGCGGATGACGGCGGTCTCGGTGCCGACTAGGAACCACTCCTGCCGCGCTGGCTCCACACCCGCTGCGAATTCGACGCGAGCCGACACCAGGCCAGGCGGGGCGACTTTCGCGTGTTCCGGTACGTCTTGCGTGCAGGGCGTTCATGACGCGCAAGCCACACCGGTGCCGCGCCGCTCACACCGGAGACATTCCGCATCGGCTCGCCATCGAAATTGCCGACCCACACACCGACGGTGTAACGGTCCGAAAAGCCGATGCACCAGTTGTCGCGCATGTCCTTGCTGGTGCCGGTCTTGACCGCGCTCCAGTAACGCGTTGCAAGCGGATTCTCGAGCCCGAAGGTCAGGCTGCGCGACGTGCGATCCGCGAGGATGTCACTGACGATCCACGACGTCGCAGGATCCATCACGCGTGACGTTTCCAAGGGCGACGCCTCGCGCGGTCGCAGCGTGAGTTCGGATTGCACGCCGCCGCGGCCGAGCGTGCGATACGCATTGACGAGTTGCCACAGGCTCACCTCGGCCGAGCCGAGCGCCAGCGAGTAGCCGTAGAAGTCGCCGTCCTCGTTGACGCGGTCGAAGCCGAGCACGCGCAGCCGCGAGACGAACGCGTCGGTGCCCACGAGCATGAGTGTCCGCACTGCCGGCACGTTGAGAGACGCACCGAGCGCCGTGCGCACCGTCACCGTGCCGTGGAACTCCTTGTCATAGTTCTGCGGCACGTAGAGGCCCGCCGGTGTCACCAGGTTCACCGGTGAATCGCTGAGCAGGGACGCACTCGTGAGCAACCGCTGCTCGATCGCCAGCGCGTAGAGGAAGGGCTTCAAGGTCGACCCGGCCTGACGCGGCGCACGCACGCCGTCGACGAAGCGCGCGCTCGACAGCGTACCCGCGTTGCCGACATAGACGAGCACGTCACCCGTGGCGTTGTCGACTGCGAGCACCGCACCGTCAGCCACGTTGCCGCTTGCCAGCCGTGCGAGCTGGTCCTGCAACTCAGCCACTGCGATCCGCTGCAATCTGCCGTCGAGCGACGAGGGCACGCGGCGTTCGCTGTCCGAAAGCAGCTGCCGCGCGACGTGCGGGGCAAGATTGGCCGCGGCGGAGATCTGCGGCACGCGAGCGATGCTCGCATCTGCCAGTGTCTGCACATCGGCGCACGATGTCCGGGTGGCGAGTGCGTCACCGAGCCTGCACGCACGCTGCGTCACAGCCGCCACAGGTGCCCCCGGCGCACGCACCAGTACTGCGAGCAACTGCGACTCCGCCGCGTCGAGACCAGCGGGGTCTTTGCCGAAGAGACCGGATGAGGCAGCGCGGACGCCCGTCAGCTCCCCGCGGTACACCGCGAGATTGAGATAGGCCTCCAGAATCTGCGGCTTCGTCCAGGCGCGCTCGATCTCCCATGCCGCTTTCATCTGCCGCCACTTCTGCGCGAGCGACCGCCGGCCCGTGACGGGCCGCAGCGCCGGATCGAGCTGCGCCGCGAGCTGCATCGTGAGCGTGCTGCCGCCGCGCCTCACCGAAGAGAACACGTTCTGCCACGCGCTCGCGGCGAGCGCCAGCCAGTCGACACCACCGTGATCCTCGAAACGGCGGTCTTCTGCGCGCATCAACCGCGCGCTGCAGGGCGGACGATATCTCATCGAGCCGCGTCCAGTCGAGCACGCGGCGGCGATCGTCGAGCCGCACGGTCTGGATGACTTCGCCATGGCGGTCCAGCAGCACACCCTCCGACACCGGATACGTTGCGCGTACCTCATCGAAGCTGCGCACGGCTGCCGCAGCCGAGTTGCAGGCAGCGGTGCACGCAAAGACCACAAGGAGCCAAAGACCCCAGCGCGTCACGGCCGCACCTCTACCGGCGCGTTCGGCAGCGCGGCAAACATCTCCGGTGCGTAGAGCGCTTCGACGCGCGTCGGCGCAAGCTCGAAGCGGCCGGCGCTGTTGAATCGCACGAGATATTCGAGCGACCAGCGCCCTTGCGGCACGAAGTCGTAGTAGGTGCGGAACGCGCCGAAGCTGCGCTCGGTGAATGCGATGGACACATTTCCGCCGCTTGCGGCTGTGCCGGCAGCGATGCGCGACTCCCCGCCGAGACCGCTGCCGAGCGCGCTCGCCCCGGCAGGCAGCGGGTCGTTCACCACCACCCAGGTCATGTCCTGATCCGCTTCCAGCTCCAGGCGCACGCGCACAAGATCACCGCGGCTCCACGCGCCTGCCACCTTCTGTTCCACCGGCGTCACGGTGCGAATGACGCGATAGCCACTCGCCAGCGGTTCGCGCAGCGGCACCGCGGCGCGTGCAAGCACCGTCGCCCAGGGTTTGCCACTGCCGCTTTGAGTGACGGAAAGCTCGCTAGGGCGCTGCGGCCAAGGAAATGTCAGCGTCGCCCCTGCAGGCACTGCGCCCCAATCCACCGACTTCGTCTCCTCCGCAAGCGCTGCGCTTGTGCGACCCGTCACCGACCCGCTCTCGACACTCGCCGCGAAACGGTCCATCGCCACCACGCCCCAGGCGTTTGCCGGCGTCGTGTCCCAGTGGCCGCGCTGCTGACGGGAAAGTGCGCTGCGCGCCACGCGCCCGAGATCGGGTCGCACCTCGGGATCGTCGAGCATCGCGATAAGGGCGCGGTTCGCGTTGGTGTCGGGGGAAACCATCAGCCACCACAGTGTGTCGCGACGCTCCGCCGAGAGACCGAGCAGCGTCCCCTGCAGGACCAGCCGCGAACGCAGGATGCCGCGCGCCTCTGCGAGCCGCCGCTCGCGCTCGGGAATCGCTTCCATGCGTCCAAGCAGCGAGATCCAGTCGAGCAGCGACGACGTCGGCCACAGATTCGGCTCGATGGAGACGGCGTCGAGCAGCCGCGGTGACAGGCTCTTGCGGTAGCGCGACAGCGCGTCGAGTGCGGTGAGCTTGCGCAGCGCGAGGTCCGCGGCGCCGATCTCGGACGGGCGCTGCAGTCGCCCGGAAACGAAAGCCAGCAGCCCGTCCAGCATGCGTTCTCGCGCCGCATCGGGCACTGCCCTGCCCGCCTCGTGGGCGATCGACAGCAGATACGCGGTCAGCACGTCGCTGCCCTGGCTCATGCCAGAGAAATACCGGGCGAGACCGTCGCCATCCAGATGCGCGGGCAGCGCGTCCATCACCTGCTGCCAGCGCGCCGCGTCGTGCAGCGCAATCGCCTGCGAGGCGCGCTGCTCCAGGCATGTGTAAGGAAATGCGCTCATGAACTCGCGCACTCCCGACAGATCGCCGGCAATTCGGGGCGCGAGCCCGAGCTCGATGCCGCCGCGGCCGGGCAGTGCGTCACGCGGCGCTTCCACCGGCAGCCGCAAGTCGGGATCGAGTTGCGCCACCGTCCCCTGCAGGGTCGCCACCGGGACTGCAGGCGCCACCTCCTGGGCGATGCGAATCGCATCCCGTGCGCCGGCCACGCGCGGATCTGCGGCACTCACCTCCCACTCCAGGCGACTCGCCCCCGCGGGCACCGCAAGTTCCCAGACCAGCTCGCGCGCCTGCCCCGGCGCGAGGCTCACCCGCTCCGTTTTCGGCTGCGGCGTGGCGAGCACACCACCCGCCGCATCGACCGCACGTACGCGCGGCACCACGTCGAGCGATAGCGGCTGGTCGGTCGCGTTGCGCACGGTAAGGAGATTGCTTACCCGATCGCCGTCACGCACCAGAGGCGCCAGCCCCGAGATCAGCATGACGTCCTGCGTGGTGCGGATGTGTGCCTCGCCGGTACCGAAGAGCCCGGCGTCGGCGTCGGCGATCGCGACGATGCGAAAGCTCGTCAGTGAGTCGTTGAGCGGCACCTCGACGCGCGCCTCGCCGTGATCGTCGAGCCGCACCCGCTCGCGCCAGACGAGCAGCGTCTCGAACAGCTCGCGCACGTTCATGCGCCCGCCGCCGCCACCCGCGGGCAGCGCCTTGCGCCCGAAGTGACGCTTGCCGATCACTTCCATCTGCGCGGTGGCCGTTTCCACCTCGATGCCGCGCTTGCGCATCATGGCATCCAGCAGATGCCAGCTCTGATTAGGCCACAACGCGAGCAGACCTTCGTCGACGGCCGCCAGCGCAAACTCGGCACCGGCTGGCAGAGTGCCGCCGTCGGCGCGAGTCGCGCGCACCGTCACGATCGCCTTGTCGCGCACCCGATAGACCTCGCGCTCGGGCTGCACCGCCACCTTGATCTCATGCGCCTGATAGCCGACCGCGAGCGGCGCGATGCCGAGCCGGAACGCCGGCTTGCCGAGGTCGACCATCGCGGTCGGCTGCACGTCGCCGACGCGGCCGCGCACTGCGAGCACCGAGACGTAGACGTTCGGCGCGTGCGCGCCCTTCACCGGAACGTCCACCATCGGCGAGCGCCCGTCGAGCCGCGTGACGAAGCCGTCGAGCACGCCTTCGCGCTCCACTGTCACCAGCGCCGTGGCCTCGCGAAACGGCATGCGCACCTGCAGCCGCGCCGTCTCCCCCGGCTCGTAGCGCTTGCGCTCCGGCAGCACGTCCATGCGGTCGCCATCCTTCTGGTCGAACCACCAGTCGTCCTTGCCCGCCACCCAGGCATCGCGATTGGCGAACGCAACATTGCCAGCGTCGTCCCTCAACTCGGCGCGCAGCACGACGTTGCCGGAGACGTCCGGCTTCACTTCGCAATGGAGGAGTCCGAAGCGGTCTGTCTTCCCTTCGCACACGGTGCCGACGCGCTTCACGTCGACGACGCTGTCGTACGCGTAGAAACCGCCGATGAGACGCTTGCGGTGCGTGAAGTAGCTGCGAGTGAGCAGATCGACGCGAACCGACTGTCCGGCGACCGGTTTGCCGTGCACGTCGACGGCGAGTGCGTCGAAGACCAGCCGGTCGGGCGCCGCCGCCCAGTTGTCGAGCTTGAGGCCGGGCAGCACGCGCGCCGGCCAAAGCGGAATCGTCGTCGATGCCGTGAGGCGCTCGCCATTCGCATCCGGGTATTCGAGTTCGGCGATCAGCACCTGCGGCGTGTCGTACCGCGGCAGGCCGTCGAGCGTGAAACGTCCGCCGCCCGCCGCGTCGAGCGTGAAGGCACGCGCCGGTAACATGCGCTGGCCGTCGGCAGGCGGGGGCTCGGCGTCCGCCGTCTCCTCCTCTTCGCCGTAGCCTTCTGCCTGCGCCTCGACGCCCTGCTTCACATCTCCGTTCGCGATGCTGAAACCGTCGAAACCGGCAAACTGAACGCTCTTCGGTTCCACCAGCCCGCGCAGGCGCACCGGCAGCAGCGCCGCTGCGCCCCCCGCGAGGTAGCTCAACTGTGCATCGACGGTTGCCTGCCGGGCGCGGACGAGTGCTGCCTTCGGCGGCACCAGCACCGCCTTCATCGTCGGCACGCGGAAGGACTCCACGCGAAAGCTGCCAGCGTCACGCTCGCGCGGTGCATCCTTGGCATTGGCAGCGTCGAGACGGTCGAGCACCGACACGGTGTACGTACCCTGCTTCGCCTCCGGCGGAATCGCCCAGGTCGCCGTCGCAATGCCGTGCGTCATCCCACTGCACGGGCACTTCGAAGCGATCGTCGCTGCCAACGTGGCGGATCACGACGCGGTCCACCAGCGCGTCGTGGCGCACGTACTCGATTCCGCGCTCGGTATGGCGACGGAAGAAGTGCTTCATGTGCACCGTTTCCCCGGCGCGGAGCAGCGTCCGGTCGAACACCGTGGTCGCGATGTAGGGGCCGTCCCATGCGCCGGTCTCGAGATTGAAGCGCCACGGCGTGATGCCTTCGTTCCAGCTCGAGAGCACGAAGCCGGTATCGTCGCCGAGTTGCGCCGTCACCAAATACTGCCGGTCGCCGGGCGCGGTGCAGTCAGGCAGCGTGTCGCGCGGCGGCAGCGGCTGCGCGACACGCAGCAGGCCATCGGCATCGGTGGTGCCATGAAAATGACGGCGCCCCTTGCAGTCGGCGATCGTCACCTCCGCGCCTGCCACCGGGACTCCACGATCGAGCCGGGTGACCCAGACCAGCGACGACTCGCGCCCGAGTTTCAGGTGCACGGCGAGATTGGTCACCAGCGCCACCGCCTGTGCGTAGTACGGCCGCGACCTGCCGAGCAATGCCGCGCCGAGCCGCGGGCTCGCGAGCTCGACGACATAGAAGCCCGGGCGCTTCAGCGGAATGCCGACGACCTCCGTGTCCTTTGCGGCGCTGGCGCTCATCGGCACCTGAAGACGCGACGGCTTGTCGGTCGCACCGAAGATGGACTGCTCGCCCACCCGTCGCAACGGCACGTTGCTGCGCGTCTTCGGGTCGTAGCGCCACTCCGCTGCGCTCGAGCGTGTTCAGTTTGCGCAGCCACTCGGCCACCACGGCGGCCGAACCGGCATCGACCCGCAGCACGCGAGCGTCGATTGCCTGCGCCCCTCCCGCATTGGCCGTGGCGACGTTGCGCACCGTCACCGGCAATGCCGCGCCGGCACCTGCCTCCACGATGCCGAAGCGGGCAGCGAACTTCGCGAGCGGCGGATTCTCGTCCGTCTTCACCGTCAGCGGAAAGGTCGCGGCGTTGACGAGCACGCGACCGGCATCGTCGCGCAGGTCCGGTGGCAACTCGATGCGGAAGCTCGCCTGCTCGGGAAACGGACCGTCGAAGGCGACCCGCTGCACGAAGCGCGCGTTCTCCTCCACTGTCGGCGCTCGGCTGGCATCGTCGGCACCGCGCAACACGATCTTCTCTGCGGCCTCGCGCGGCACCGGCGCATTGAACGTGAGTGCGATCGGCAACACCGGGATGCACTGCGCCTTGCGGCTCGCCCGCGTGCAGGTCAGCCGCGCGCGAAAGGCGGGGCGCGTCTGATAGGCCAGCGTCTGATCGCGTGCGGTCGCAATGCCGCTCGCGGCGGCCACACCTTTTCCCCACACCAGGCGCACCTGAGCATCGTTCGGCAGCGGCCGCTGGCACTGCACCACGGCAAGCGGCAGGGCGGGCGCCTGCAGCACAGTGGACCAGTCCGCCTTGCGGTAAGACCGGCCCCCAGGTCGATAGTAACGACGCAGATGCTCCTCGACGAACGCGCGGTTGGCCTCGAGCACGGTGACACGGTCCGCGCCCTGCAGGCGCCTCACGCCGAGGCGCTCGCCGATGCCGGCGACATCGCACCAGACTTGTTCGTCCACGCTCTCGTCGGTGGCGACGGCGTCCAGCGCGAGCACGAAGGCCTGCGCCTCGTCGATGCCGCGTACGCCGGCGTAGGGCACCGAGCCGACGATTGCCGGGCCGCCGGTGGAGAATGCGTAGTTCGCCGCGTCCACGGCCTGCCCGGCGACGTCGGCCACGCCACTCCGCATCCGGAACGTGCAGCGCAGGCCGGCGGGCAACTCGCGCCCGAAGTCATAGACCCAGTTGCGATCGTCGACCCAGCGCCCGCTGCCCTTGACGCCGCAGCTCACATCGAATGGATCGGCGAGACGCGGCTCTCCGAAGGGCACCATCGGCGCGGAGAAACGGGCGGAGGCCTGGCGTACGCCCTTGGCCGTGCCCTGCGGCGAGAACGCGTCCACCCGCGGTGGCTCGGCGTGAACGAGGGCTGCGCAAACACACAGAACACAGGCGATCGCGATACGGTGCAGGAACATGACGGTGGGAACGGAAGCAGCCGCCGGCGACACTATCATGGCGCCCGGTGAGCGCCAAGCCGCGGCTTGTGGCGGGCCCGGCAAGGTGGATTCCCGCAGCGCCTGCGCGCTCAACAGGGCCCGCGCGGTTGATGGCAGGTAGATGCTCCAGTCGTTCGGTGCCTCTGGTATCCTCGCGCCGCAAGGTTTGATGAGGACTCGGTGTGAGAATCAGCCGAAGGGCGGGAATCATCGCGATCGTGGGCGTGCTGCTGCACGCGTTGGCGCTCGTCCGCCACCACGCCGTCATGATGGCCGACGCCCTGCCCTACGGGGCGAGCGGGCTGCGCGTCGCCGCCGCGTTCCCGTACGATCTTCAGCTGTGCCGCGGCAACGTCGCCGCACTGCCTGACGGCGTCGCCTCGGGCGGACCGGGCAAGCAGGATCCTGCGCCGCCGCACCGGCCGCTCCCCTGCCCCGTCTGCTCCGGCAGCGCCTCCGCTTACGCGCTGGCGCCGAGCCTGGTCGCCTTCCTCGTACCTGAGGAAGGCGCGGTGCTCGAATCTGCCCAGCCGGCCGACCGCCCACGCGACCCCGAACCACCCGCGCTCCCGCGCGCCCGCGCACCTCCCACTTCTGCCTGACCGGAAAGTCCGCAGTCCGGACGCACCGCGACACCCGTCGGTGTCGCCGTACGTCGTCTCACATCACCGATTTCGAGCCCTTCCGCCGACCTGAACAGTCTGACGCGTCGGCCTCGGTCGGTCATCCATAGCCACGCTCTGCGGCGCCCGTAGCCGCAAGCCCTGGAAGGAATGGAAAACGACATGTCTCAGCTCGACCTTCGCGCCGCGCGACGCGCGTTCGCCACCACAGCGCTGTCCTGCACCCTTGGCACAGCCGCATCGCCGGCGCTCTCCGACGACGATCCAAGCAGTCCAACGCTGCTCGACCCGGCTTCACACGCCCCTGCCGGCGTGATGTACGACCACATGCACAAGTCCGGCGAGTTCATGGTCGGCTACCGCTTCATGTACAGCCGCCAGGCCGGCGACACGCTGAGCGGCACCAGCACCGTCAGCGACATCGGCCTCGCCGCCGCCGGCTACTCGATGAAGGCGACCAGCATGAACATGTACATGCAGATGCTGGACATCATGTACGCGCCGACCGACTGGCTCACGCTGATGGTGATGCCCCAATACGTCAGCATGGACATGACCATGCAATCGCTGCCGATGCCGCCGGGCATGGACATGGACGACCATGGCGGTCACGGGGCTGGGGGATCGCACTCACACAGCACCGACGGCTTCGGCGACACCTTGCTGTCGGGGTTGGTGCGTCTCTACCAGGACGATATCAACCATGCGCACGTCGGCATCACGTTCAGCGCGCCCACCGGCTCGGTCACTCAGAAGAATGCGGACGGCACCTACACGCACTACATGATGCAGCTGGGCAGCGGCACCTGGGATTTCGTGCCGAGCCTCACGTACACCGGCCGTGCGGGGCGCTGGGCCTGGGGTGGGCAGTTGCTCGGGGTGATTCGGATGGAAGGCGAGAACGAGGCCGGATTCCGCTTCGGCGATGTCTTCCAGGCCACGGGTTGGGGCAGCTACCGCCTGCTCAACTGGCTGTCGGGGTCGCTGCGCATGCTGTACATGAGCCAGGGCGACATCGAGGGGCACTACAACGGCCCGCACAACCACAGCAGCCCGCCCGACCGTCAGGCCAACTACGGTGGCAATTTTCTCGACATCGGCTTCGGTCTCAACGGCGTGGTGGAGGAAGGCGCGCTGCGCGGCAACCGCTTCAGCATCGAGTGGCTGCAACCTGTGTACACGGACGTGAACGGCTATCAGCTCGACCGCGTCGGCACCCTGTACGTCAATTGGAGTCTGGCTTTCTGAACCGTGTCGTCGGCGGCCGGGGCCGCCCGGCCTCCGGCGACGATGACCAAGCCGGCCCGCCCGTTCGTTCTGCCGGTTCAGACGCTGGCGATGAGTTCGCGCTGGACCAGGTCCAGCGCGGTCTTCAGCACGCGGGCGAGCGCGGCAAAAGTCGCGGATCTGGGGAAACTGCCGCGTCGTGCGCGGCAGTCCCAGCGTCAAAGTCGAGAGTGCCGCACCGGAGCCCCATAAACGAGCGCACCTGTCTGCATCATGATGGGCTCTGTTGGAACGAGGGTTTCGTCAGCGGGTTCTGATGGCGCTCATTGGTGCTTCTTCGATCGTGGTTTCGCAGGCTGTTTCGCAGGCACCGGCGCCTCGACCGCACAGTGAGCGCCGTGCGCCGCGCTTGTCTTGTCCGGAACGGCTCCATCGCTCATGAGATTCACCGATATCTTCGTGTTTTTCGGATCCCAACCCTGTTGACAGTAAACGGACACGCAATACTTCAAGTCCGGATCATCGTGGTCGTTGCTCGTGAAATGGACCTCGTAAAGGGAATGGTGAGAGTCGCTGATGACCTTGAAGTACGAAAATCTGTACCGTCCCTGCGCCTGGGCTTTGGCGGCCTCGCGCGCGGCGGCGTTCAATCCGGCCTTGGGACACGCGAAGATCATCGACTCCAGGTCGCTCAAGCCACCCGGCGGCGGTGCGGCCTCGGCCGCCGCCTGTGTTGTCTGCGCGGACACCGCTGGCTGCGCGGACACCGCTGGCTGCGCGGGTGCCGCAGCCTGCGCCGGAGTCGGTGCCGGCGGCACTGCCGGCGCGGCCGTCTTCTCGGTTGGCGCGGTGCTGCAGGCGGCAAACAGAACGGTCGTAACCACTACGATGTATCTCATCGGGATCTCCAGGAAACTCAGACTCGAAGACGCTGGGGTCGAACCGCGCGGCGACCTGATTCGAAGCCCCTTCAGCACGCGCCCGCCCCATTGCACACGCCGTACTGGACCACCTTGTTGCTGAACGTGCCGACATAGACCTTGCCGTTCGCGACCACCGGCGTGGAGTACTTGGCAAAGTTCCCCATGTTGTTGGCGACCGTTCGCGTCGCTGTGAAAAAGCTGCTTCAGCTGGGTGCCGTTGATGACCGCCGTCGCGTCGTACGCGACGAGCGCGCCGTGCAACGACGTTGGCGTTCGCATCCCCCTGCGTTGGGTACACTCCCCAGACGACGCCCGTGTTTGCGGCCGTGCCATTGGAGGAGACGACGAGGCGTCCGCCTGGCATGCCGCCGGGGTGGCCATGTTGCCCGACGCGAACTGCGTCCCTTCGCCGCGGAACGCCGGTAATGCGTTTCGTGGCAAAGTCGAAGTTGTAGGCTTTCAGCCGCTCATTTTCGCCCCAGAGATACACGATCCCCTGCGTCGCCAGTTCCATGTACACGGGGGTTCCGTGAATGTGATGGCTCTTCCCGTCGGGCGTTTGCGCGGGAAGATTGCGATCGAGTTTGACGATCGGCCAGTTCGGATCGGGCGGCGTCGTCGTCGGCAGGCCGGCATTGCCGTTCGGTGCATTGGGCAAGTACGTAGCGACAAAGGGCAGATTGAACTGGGGATCCCACGTATTTTTCCCGAGGTTGTCCTTGTTCAGGTTGTAGAGAATGCCGTCCTTGCCGCCTCCGACGAGGTTGCCTCGTTCCGGGGATCACGAAGACGCCGGCAGAGCCGAGGTCCTGATCCCTGCTGTCCAGGTCACGGGTCTGTTGCTGACGACGAATCGCTGAACGCACCCCAGTAAGTCGGTAACATCGAGCTTTCGGCTTGCCATTCTTTACGTTGGCGACGCCGGCCGTATAACGAAGCTTGACGAAGCTCTCGGCGAAGTTACGCGGACGATCCGTCTTCCTTCCAGGGTCCATTCCGTTGCCCGTAGCGAGGTAGATATCGTTACCGTCGATGGCGGGCCCGGAGCCGGACATCCACACCCCGCCTGCGCCGCCTCCCGGCGTGACGTTCCAGATCGCTGGCGTCGGCGTGAAACCGGCCTCGCGATCGAGGCCGCGCACGTCATATGCGACGACAAACCCGTGCCCGGGACCGTTCGGGTTCTCGCCATTGATCGAGAACGACACCACTACTGCCTTGTTCCCCCCAGCGTCGGTCAATAACCCCAAGCCCGCCCGCATCTTCTGGTACGGCACCGTGAAGCCGTTCGCGATCGCGCCGCCGCCGTTGTCGGCATTTCCAGCAATGAGCACCGGCGGCTTCTTGTCGGCGAGGGTGTTCGCGTCGAGTATCCAGAGCAGGTTGTTACGCTCTTGGTTGTTACTGCCGGCAGTTGGTCTTCCGAACGTCGTCGCATAGATGGTGTTCGTTGCCACGTCGATCACTGGCGTCGACGTAATTCCCCAGTTGCGGTAGATGTTGTGGAGATCCATGCCCATTTGCCCCTGTGGGTTGGCGATGTCGGCCGGGTCGAACGGCGCGGCGAGCTGGCGTTTGGCGAGCTCGGCGCCCGTGTTGACGTCGAAGACATAGGCCGTGTTCTTCATCGTGAACACATAGAGTTTGTTGCCCACGACGAGCGGCGACACGTCGATTTTTTCGTCGACAAGAAATTCGCGAATCTTCCTGAGATTGGGAACATTCGCAGGTGTCAGAACCGTTTCGAACTTGTTCCAACCTTGGCGGGTGTTGTCGACCCCGACCGTCCACACATCGACCGCGTGGGCCAACCCTGACAGAAAGACAACCGACGCAACCAATGCCAAGCGGGTTATGCGAAACAATATGTTCATGATCCTTCCTCCCGACGGATGTGCGTCATGGTAGAGTCCTGAGCTCTGCGCTGCGACGCGCGTAACTTCCGCGTGCGTACAAACACTATCCCTGCTCTCCTCGACCTGCCATCGGCCATTAGAGCTACCACTAGCCACGCGGGCACCACTTCATTATAGAAACCGTCGAGGGAATAGCAGATAAATTCTTTTATCAGGCCCTCGTCGCGGTAGCACACGCGAGGTAGCATTGAGTGTCAACGGTGATAATCAACCTGCCGAAATCGCATTGACATGGCTGACGACAATCACGAAACGAGTACCAACGCGGGCGCCTCGGCTGCCGACATTCAGCGCCATTACGACGTGGGCAACGGCTTCTATCGTCTGTGGCTGGACGACGGCATGAACTACTCGTGCGCCCTGTGGGAAGGGGAAAAGCAGGACGACGACCTGGCCCGCGCGCAACTGCGGAAGCTCACCTATCACATCGAATGTGCAAAGGCGGGAGGCAAGGGCACTGTTCTCGACATCGGCTGTGGCTGGGGTGCGATGCTCCACCAGCTCACGCAGGTGCATGGTGTCAAGCGCGCGGTCGGGCTGACCCTGAGCGAAGCGCAGGCGCAAGGCATCCGCGAGAGGAACATGGCCGGCGCCGAGGTCCGCCTGGAAGCGTGGCAGGACCACACACCCGAGGCGCTTTACGATGCGATCATCTCCGTCGGCGCCTTCGAGCATTTCGCCCGCCCCGGCATGACGTCCGCGGAAAAGATCGCTGCCTACCGCAGCTTCTTCGAGAAATGCGCGTCGTGGCTCGTGTTCCCGGGCCGGCTCTCGCTGCAGACCATCGCGCATGGCTGCGTGGACGAAAGAAAACGCGAGCAGACATCCCGCATGTCGAGCATCGTCTTTCCAGGCTCGGAGCTGCCGCGGCTGCAGGAAATCATCATCGCTGCCGAAGACTTGCTCAAAGTCGAGCACGTGGTCAATCACGCACCGGATTACCAGCACACCTGCAAGCTGTGGAAGAACAAGCTCAAGCAGAATCGCGAGCCCGCGATCGCGCTGCACGGAGAAGAGGTCTACCGGCACTACGTCGACTACCTGCAGGGTTCCGAGTTCGGCTTCGCGCTGGGCAATCTGGCGCTCTACCGCATCGTGCTGCAGAAGCCGCGGGACGTCTTCCGGCAGTGAAGCGGAGGTTCCTCTGTGCGTTCTACATCAACGCAGTCTCGTCTTCCGCATAGGTGACGACCGGCGCAGACCGCGCTCCCTTCGGATTGCCACGGTGAACGGCGCGGAAGGTGAGCTCGCCGCCGCTCAGCGTAAGCACGTCGAATCCTTCCTGCACGAGCAGCCGGTAGGCGAGATAGGAACGGAAGCCGGAGCGGCAGTAAACGTAGATTGGGCGGTCCTTCGGCAGCTCGACCAAGCGTTTGCGCAACTGCTTGAGCGGAACGAGCGTCGATCCGGGCAGGCTCCAGCGTTCGTGCTCCGCCGGCGAGCGCACGTCGAGCACGACGGCGTTGGCGGGCAGCGATGCCCACTCTTCCGCGTACCAGAGCCTGCAAGTCACCGCGCAGCACATTGGCCGCCTGGAAGCCGGCCATGTTGACCGGATCCTTGGCCGACCCGTAGGGCGGCGCGTAGGCGAGTTCGAGCTCTTCCAAGTCCTCGACGGTGAAGCCCGCACGGATCGCCACGGCCAGCACGTCGATGCGCTTGTCCACGCCGTCCCAGCCGGCGGCCTGCGCGCCCAGCACACGCCCATCCTCGGGATCGAACAGCATCTTGAGATGCATCGGCGCGGTGCCCGGATAGTAGCGTCGCGTGTCCGCTCGGATGGAGATACACCTTGCGGTAAGCTCGGCCGATTCGGCGCAGCGTCGTCTCCGACGGCACCAGTCATCGCCGCCGTCATGTCGAAGATCTTCACCACCCCGGTGCCCTGCGTCGAGGTGTAGCGCGCGCTGCGCCCTGCTCCGCGCACGATGTGGTCCGCCGCGATGCGGCCCTGGCGGTTGGCGGGGCCAGCCAGGGGAACGACCACCCGCTCGCCGGTGACGGTATCGCGCACCGCGACCGCATCGCCGACCGCGTAGATCGCAGGGTCGGAAGTGCGCTGGTGCTCGTCCACGATCACCGCGCCGCGCTCGGTCACTTCGAGTCCGGCAGAGCGCGCGAGCGACGACTCGGGACGCACGCCAACCGCAACGACGACGAGATCGGCGCGACAACGCTGCCGGCACTGCCCAGATCGACGGCAACCGCGCCCCCGCCCGACGCGGCAAAGCCGCGCGCGCTCGTCGCCAGGTGCAGTCGCACGCCCTTGGCTTCGAGGTGGTCCTCCACCTCGCGCGACATCTCTGCATCGAGCACTGCCATCACGTGCTCCGCCGCCTCGACCAGCGTCACTTCGAGGCCGCGATTACGGAACGCCTCGGCGATCTCCAATCCGATGTAACCGCCGCCCACGACCACGGCGCTGCGCGCGCCGCCATCCACCACCGCCTTGATCGCATCCATGTCGGGAATCGAGCGCAGCGCGAAGATGCGCGGATGGTCGATGCCCGGCAACGGCGGCTTGAGCGGCGCCGCACCGGTGGCGAGCACCAGCCGTTCGTAGCGCTCTTCATAGCTGCGACCGGTCGCGCGCTCGACGACGCGCACGCGCGCGCCCACGCGGTCGATCGCCACCACCTCGTGCCCGGTGCGAACTTCGAGCGCGAGCGAATCCGCGAGGCTCTGCGGCTGTCTGCAGAAGCAGCGCATCACGCTGCTCGATCTCGCCACCGATGTGATACGGCAAGCCGCAGTTGGCGAACGAGACATAGTCGTCCCGTTCCAGCACCAGGATTTCCGCGTGCTCGTCGAGGCGCCGCAAACGCGCGGCTGCCGACATGCCGCCGGCGACGCCGCCGACCACGACCACGCGACGCCGCGCGCCCCGCTTCGACTCGATGTCATGACTGGATCTCCACAATGCTCATGGTCACTTGATACCTGCGATTCTAGGCCCGCGATTCTAGGCGGTCTGTGACTTAGGTCGCACGTACGCCGCCGGAGTGGCGCGCGCTGCGTGCTAATATCCCGCCGCCGTTGCGATCCCGTGGGAGATTCCAAAAATGCTGCGTCGTGTGCTGGCCTCCAGTCGCTACATCGTCCTCATTGCCGTCGCCGGCACCTTCGTCTCCTCGGTCGTGCTTCTCGTCTACGAGGCGCTCGTCGTCGCGCAAGCGGTGGTGCGGATCGTCGGCGAGGGAGAGATTTCGTCCCAGGGCGCAAAGGTCATCGCCGTCGGGCTGATCGAGGCCGTCGACGTATTCCTGATCGCGATCGCGGTCTACATCATCAGCCTCGGCCTCTACGCCCTCTTCATAGACGATCAGCTGCCGCTGCCGCGCTGGCTCGAGGTTCATGACCTGGAGGATCTCAAGGCGAACCTGGTCAGCATCGTGATCGCAGTACTCGCCGTACTCTTTCTGCGCGAGGCAGTGGCGTGGGACGGCGAGCGCGACCTGCTCAAGTTCGGCGCCGTGCTCGGCCTCATGATCGCCGCGCTCACCTTCTTCCTTTATCTTAAGAAAAAAGCGCAAAGGCCGACTGAGCTTTTGGCGGCGATACGCCTTTGATTCGAAGGGCCACGAAAACCACTCTCGCGGAGGCGCGCTCTGGGGTACAATCTCGCGATTTTTCGCTGCAGCCGTCATGCCCCCGAAGGACGCCTCCACGTTCGAACTGAAGAACGGCTCAGTCGACGCCTTGCACCTCATCGTCAAGACCGCCGAGATCGAGGTGCTGCGCGAGGAGCTGACGCGCGCTACGGCGCGATGCCCGACTTCTTCGCCAACGACGCGGTGGTGGTCGACGTGCGCCGCTGCCGCCCGACGCCAGGTACCGCTGCCGGAACTGGCGACGCTGCTCCAGTCGCTGCGCCTGCGTCCGATCGGCGTCGTCGCGCTCGATCCCAGCAGGAATGGGTCGGCGCCAGCGGTTTGACGGTGTTTCCGGACCGGGACTGCGCCGACCGCCGCCGGCGGTACCGGAGCCCCCGCGCGGACGATCACCGAACGGCCCGAGCCGCGCGCCTGAGATCCCACCCGTGCGACACGACGATATCGTCGACAAGCCGCTGCGATCCGGTCAGCGTATCACGCCGACGGTGATCTGATCCTGCTCGACTTGGTGAGCCACGGCGCCGAGATCATTGCCGGCGGCAACATTCACGTCTACGCGCCACTGCGCGGCCGTGCGCTCGCGGGCGTCCACGGCGACCGGACGCCCGAATCTTCTGCACCTGCATGGAGCCGGAGCTTGACTCCATTGCCGGGCTTCTATCGCACGGTCGAAACCGACCTGCCGGACAATCTCCAGGGCAAGGCGGCGCAGGTGCGGCTCGACGGTGAACGGCTGATCGTCGAAGCGCTCGACCTGCGCTGACCCGATCACTTGACGCGGTGTCCTCAACACTCGAATACCCATGAATCAACCGACCCGATTGCAGCACCTGACTCCCCTGTTCCCGCACCGGAAACCGTCGCTTCCGCAGCGGAAACCACTGCCCCTGTGACCGAAACCGCCACCGCCACACCCACGAAGACCGCACGCATCGTCGTCATCACGTCCGGCAAGGGCGGTGTCGGCAAGACCACTACCGCGGCGAGTTTCTCCGCCGGTCTTGCACTGCGCGGCTACAAGACGGCCGTGATCGATTTCGACGTCGGCCTGCGCAACCTCGATCTCATCATGGGCTGCGAGCGTCGCGTGGTGTACGACCTCATCAACGTCATCCACGAGGAAGCCTCCCTCAATCAGGCCCTGATTCGCGACAAGAACGTGCGAGAACCTGTACGTGCTGCCGGCCTCGCAGACGCGCGACAAGGACGCGCTCACGCAGGCGGGCGTCGGAAGCGGTGCTCAAGGGTCTCCAGGCTATGGAATTCGACTACATCATCTGCGATTCGCCGGCGGGCATCGAGACCGGCGCCCTGCTCGCGATGCATTACGCCGACGAGGCGCTGGTGGTGACCAATCCCGAGGTCTCCTCGGTGCGCGACTCGGATCGCATCCTCGGCATCCTCGCCTCGAAAACGAAGCGCGCGATCGACGGCGCAGAACCCATCAAGGAGCACCTGCTCATCACGCGCTACAACCCGAAGCGGGTGGTCGGCGGCGAGATGCTGTCGCTCGACGATATCCAGGAGATCCTGCGCATCAAGCTGATCGGCGTCATTCCCGAGTCGGAATCCGTGCTGCAGGCGTCGAACCAGGGCCTGCCGGCCGTGCATCTGGCCGGCACGGATGTCGCCGAGGCATACAAGGACGTCATTTCGCGCTTTCTCGGGCAGGACATCGCCCTGCGCTTTACCGACTACCATAAGCCGGGCCTGTTCAAACGGCTGTTCGGCACCCGTTGAAGGAGCGCCGCATGTCCTTCCTGTCATTCTTTCTTGGAGAGAAGAAGAAGACGGCGACGATCGCGAAGGAGCGCCTGCAGATCATTCTGGCGCACGAGCGTACCGGCCGCGGTGCTGCTGCGGACTGGCTGCCGGCGCTGCAGCGCGAACTCGTCGACGTCGTCTCGAAATACGTCCATATCGACCGGCGCGACATCCGCGTCTCGCTCGAGCGCCAGGACAACCTGGAAGTGCTGGAGGTGAAGATCGAGATGCCAAATGCCTGAGGCCGCCCAAGACCGGCGCTGATGGACACGCTAATCGCCGACGTGGCGATCATCGGTGCGGGCACCGCTGGTCTCAACGCGCGCCGCGAGGTCGAGAAGCGCGGCGGGCGTCCGCTCTTGATCGAGCACGGCCCGTACGGCACCACCTGCGCCCGCGTCGGCTGCATGCCGTCGAAGCTTCTGATCGCGGCGGCGGAGGCGGCCCACGCCATCGACACGGCCCCGATCTTCGGCGTTCGGGCGATCGGTGGGCGCGCGGTCGACGGCGCAGCAGTGATGACACGGCTGCGGCGCGAGCGCGACCGCTTCGTCGGTTTCATGGTCGAGGGCACGGAGGCGATCCCGGAAGCTCAGCGTCTGCGCGGTCATGCACGGTTCCTCGGTCCGACCACGCTCGCGGTCGACGACCGTGTCCGCGTCGAGGCGAGAACCGTCATCGTCGCCGCCGGCAGCCAGCCATTCGTGCCACCGCCGTTCGCAGCGATCCGCGACCGTGTCCTCGTGAGCGACGACGTGTTCGAGCTCACCGAGCTGCCCGAGAGTCTTGCGGTCATCGGCACCGGCGTCATCGCGCTCGAACTCGGTCAGGCGCTCCAGCGCCTCGGCGTGCGCGTGGCGTTCTTCAACCCGTTTACGGAAGTCGGCACGTTCACCGACCCCGAGGTCAAGCGCGATCGCCGAGCGCGAACTGGGCGCCGAGCTCGACCTGCGACTTGGCGTCGAAGATGCTCGACCCGGAGCCTGGCGAACGGGGATATCCTGCTGCGCTGGCGCGACGCGCGAGGCGTGGAACACACAGAGCGCTTCGCGCAGGTGCTGGTCGCTGCCGGACGGCGGCCCAGCATCGCCGGGCTCGCGCTGGAAGCAACTGGCCTGCCGCTGGACGAGAAGGGTGCTGCCAGAGGTCCACCCGCAGACCGCCCAGTGCGGCGAGCGCGCCGATCTTCTTCGCGGGCGACGTCGACGGCAATCAGCCGCTGCTGCACGAGGCGGCAGACGAAGGCCGCATCGCCGGCGAAAATGCCATGCGCTGGCCGGACGTGGTGGCGCACGAGCGCCGCACGCCGCTCGCGATTGCCTTCACCGATCCGCAGATGGCGCTGGTCGGCCGCCGCCATTCGGAACTGCCCGCGGGGCACGCCATAGGCCAGGTGTCCTTCGAAGATCAGGGACGGGCGCGCGTGGCCGCCCGCAATCGCGGTCTGGTGCGGATCTACGCCGACACCGCAACGTGCACGCTGCTCGGGGCGGAGATGTTCGGACCGGGCATGGAGCACATGGCGCACCTTCTGGCCTGGGCAGTCCAGCAGCGCATGACCGTGCAGCAGGCGCTGTCGATGCCGTTCTACCATCCGGTGCTCGAGGAAGGCCTGCGCACGGCACTGCGCGATCTTGCCGAACAGTTGCGGGTCCTCGGGCGAATGTCGCGCCGAAGACATGGCAGAATCGGCAGGTGATTAGGCCTCTTCACAGGCCATAATGAAACTCGGAGCCGCATGACACCGCGCAAGCTGCACACCCTGTACCGAGGCGCCGCTGGCGCATCGCACTACCCACCGCTGCTTTTCGTCCATGGCGGTTACGTCAGTGCGAGCTGCTGGGACGAGCATTTCCTGCCCTACTTCAGCCGCCGCGGTTTCGACTGTCACGCTCTGGATCTGTCCGGTCACGGCGCGAGCGAAGGGCACGACCGGCTGAACAGCTTCGGGCTCGACGACTACGCCGCAGACGTGGCGCAGACCGCGGCTGCGCTTGGCGCGCCGCCTATCCTCATCGGCCACTCGATGGGCACCGCGATCGTCGAGCGCGTGGTGGAACACGCGCCCGCGCGGGCAGCCGTGCTGATGTCGCCGGTCCCCGCCATGGGCACGCTCGCGTCAGCGATGAAGCTTGCCCTCACCGAGCCGTCTTTTTTTTCCGAGGTCACGCACGCAACCGAGGGGCGATACACCGCGAAAACTCTGCGGCTGATGCGCGACATCTATTACTCACCGGACATGACGCCGGAAGAGCTGGTGCGCTATCAGGTCCACTTCCAGCCCGAATCGAAACGCGCCGTGACCGAACTCACGCTGCTCGGCCTGCGTGCCCCGCGCCGACTGCCGCGCATTCCCGCGCTGGTGCTCGGCGGCGAACTCGACGCCGTCTTCGCGGCCAGCCTGCTCTGCTTCACCGGCATCCGCTGGAACGCAAAGGTCGTCGAGATTCCCCGGGCCGGGCATACGATCATGCTCGACATGCACTGGGAGAGAGCCGCGGGCGAGATTGCCCGCTGGCTCGGCGAACAGCAGTGGTAGGACCGCAGCCAGCGGGAGCCCTACACGATCAAATTGGAGAAACTCGCATGACCACGAAAAAAATCGCGATCGCCTGCCAGGGAGGCGGCACACATGCCGCCTTCACCTGGGGGGTGCTCAACCAGATCCTGCGCACGAAGCAGGTCTGGGACGCCGCTGACAACAGGGGGGACAAGTTCGACATCGTTGCCCTCAGCGGGACCTCGGCTGGGGCGCTGTGCGCAATCGCCACCTGGTACGGCCTGGTGCCGAACACCGCCGATGCCGAATGCGGCACCCTCGACAAGGCGATGGAGCGTCTCGACTCCCTGTGGACGACGTTCGCGGCGGCCACTCCGGTGGAAGTCAGCCACAACCAGATGGTCAGCAGCCTCATGCAGTGGACGGCGAAGGGCATGCCCATGGCGTCGTCCAATCCCTATGGTCCGTATGGCAGGCTCGGCCTGGCCGGCCTTTCGATGATGGGCGTGCGCCCGGAATACCTGCACTTCCCCGAGCTGCTGAAGGCGGTGTGCCCGCATTTCGATGCCATCGACTGGCCGGGTGTGGTGAAGGCAAATCGCCGCGTCATGGTCGGCGCGATCGAGGTGTTGAGCGGAAACTTCGAACTCTTCGATTCGGACAAGACCCTGGAACGCATGGGACTGCACCCCGAAGGCGAAAAGATCCAGCAGTACGAAACCACCCGCTGGCGCATGCGTCGCTCACTCTCGCTGGAGGGTGTGGCGGCATCCGGAACCCTGCCGGAGGTTCTCCCAGCACAGGTGATTCCGGACACGGTCTTTCCGACCTGCCAACCGGGCCAGACCGTTACTCGCAAAGGCTATTACTGGGATGGCCTTTATTCGCAGAACCCACCGGTGCGTGATCTGCTCGATGCGGAGAACAAGAACGACAAGCCCGACGAGATCTGGGTCGTGCGCATCAATCCGCAGGAGTTCGCCTATCCGACCGTGGACATCGGGCTCGACCTGATCCGCGATCGAGAGAATGATCTCGCCGGTAACCTCGCGCTCAACCAGGAGCTCGATCACATCCTCACCATCAACCGCTGGATCGAGCAGTTCGGAAATCAGCATCCGCCCCTCAACAGCCGCAAGATCGTCAAGGTGCGGACGATCAAGATGACTTCCAAATCGGCATGGGAGCTCTGCCACACTTCCAAGTTCGACCGCAGCGCGGCTCACTACGCGAAGCTGCGCGAGGAAGGACAGCAAGTCACCGAGGAGTGGCTCGCCAACTGGCGTAAGCAGGGCGAAGATTTCATCGCCTATCCCTTTGACGCACGCTATCCCGAGCACGCCTGATCCGGGACGGGCGGGCGTGGTCCGGTAGCCCGCCGCCGCTCTCCGCCCGCGGGCGGCATCCGAACGGCATGCAGCGCGCGATCGACGGCGTGCGCGCGTGACTTGGCGTGGACTTCTTCGCTCCGGGTCAGGTGACCCGCCACGGTTTTCAGAAGATCTCGGCCCCAGCGCAGTTCGCAAAGCCGCTGGCGTCCGCCCAGCGCCCCGCCTCGTTCCAGCAGTTCCCGACACCGCCCGCGCCGAAGGCTGAAGTGGCCCGAAAAACGCCGCTCGCGGCACTGCCGTCGTCGATCTTGCGGTCCACCTCCGCCAGCATCGCCACCGGAAGTTGGCCACCGGTCTTGAGGTTGTGCCGGCTCGGCGCCACGCCAGGATCGAGATAGGCGTTGTCGTAGGCCAGATCGAGAAAGCCGCCGTAGGCATTCTCCGGGGTCGTCGCGGACGAATGCGACGCGGCACTCGCCGCGCTGAAGGCGTAGTTCAACATGCCGCTTTTGGAAAGGTGATCCCAGACCAGGAGTGTCTCCAGGGGCGCGCCGCTCGCCTCGACGCGGCCATTGCCGTTGCCATCCCCGCCAGCGCCGAGGATGTTCTGAGTGGCAGCGCGATAATCCCCGGGCAGCGCCCGATAGCGATCCTGAAACCCGAAGAAGGCTGCCTTGATTCCCGTCTGCAGCGCGATGAGATTGTGCACCCGCGCACCGGCGATGAGTTCCTGACCTTTGATAACGGCGCCGACGAGAAGCCCGAGGATGACCAGCACGACGGCGAGTTCGATCAGCGTAAAGCCGTCCGCCATGCGGCTTCGTGCACGCTGGCTCGCGCACCTCTCGGATTTCATGGACCGCGTTTGAACCGAAGAAAGCGCGGTGCTGGATGTGACGGCATTCGCGAGCCGAAGGAGGTGATCGTGGATCGTCGTCGTTTCGTGAAGCTGTGCAATGGACTCGCCGCTCCTGGCACCATCGGCGGCGAACTGTTGGAAGCGATCTTCGCCAAGTACGAACACAAACTGACCCGGTGGCGACCAAGCGCGCCAGCGCCCGAGGAGAACCGGAACGGTGAGTGAACCTGCGCAAATTCTGCCAGCAGGAGATCGTCTGCTGAAAGCGGCGCCGTCGTGAAACAGGGTGCCACAAAAGGTAGGGGCCACCCAAAGGCGGCCCCATTCCTTTCCCTGAGCTGCCGCCCTTTTATATCACTTTTGAATAGCGCGCGCGGTCCTCGCCAGCCCGTAGATAACGGTCGAAGACCATGCAAATGTTGCGTATGAGAAGCCGCCCCTTCGGCGTCACCCCAAGCCAGCCGCGTTCGATGTCGATGAGCCCCTCAGCCTCATAGAGCTTGAGGTCCTCCAGTTCCTGACGGAAATAGCTCTCGAAGTCGAGCAGATAGGCGATCTCGATCGACTCGGTGGAAAGCTCGAAGTGGCACATCAACGACTGGATGATCGCGCGCCGCGCCAGATCATCTGCCGAGAGCTCGATGCCACGCATGATCGGCAGTTCGTCCCGATCGAGGGCATCGTAGTAATCCTCGAGCGTGCGATGGTTCTGGCTGTACGTCGGCCCGACCTTGCCGATGGCGGAGACGCCGAGCGCGACGAGGTCGCAGTCGGCATGCGTCGAGTAACCCTGAAAATTGCGGTGCAGCCGCCCTTGTATCTGCGCGATCGTGAGCTCGTCGTCGGGGCGCGCGAAATGATCCATGCCGATGTAGACGTAGCCGGCGTCGGTGAGACGGCGGATGGCAAGGCCCAGGATCTGCAGCTTGGTTTCCGGCAGCGGCAGATCCTCTTCGCGGATGCGCCGCTGTGGTTTGAAAAGTACCGGCAGGTGCGCGTAGTTGTAGACCGCGATGCGATCCGGACACAGCCTGAGCACCTTTTCCAGCGTACGGTTGAAGCTCATGACGGTCTGCTTCGGCAGTCCGTAGATGAGATCCAAGCTCACCGAGCGGAATCCCTCAAGCCGCGCCGCGTTCACGACGCGCTCCGTTTCTTTCTCGCTCTGGATGCGGTTGACCGCCCGTTGCACTTCCGGCTCGAAGTCCTGCACACCGAGACTCAGGCGGTTGAAACCCAGGGAGCGCAGGAATGCGATCGTGTCTTCGCCAACCTTGCGCGGATCGATCTCGATCGAGTACTCACCATCCGCTGCGAGATCGAAGCTGTCGCGCGTGCACTGCATGAGCGCATGCATCTGCTCATGCGAAAGATAAGTCGGCGTACCTCCACCCCAGTGCAACTGCTCGACGCGCGGCTCGTCGCGAAAGAGCGCGCTCTGCATCCGCAGTTCGCTGAAGAGATACTGCAGATACTTCGCGGCCTTCGTCGCATCCTTGGTGACGATCTTGTTGCAGCCACAGTAGAAGCACAGCGTGTTGCAGAAAGGAACGTGCACGTAGATCGACAGCGGGCGCCTGATGGGGCCGACATTCCGCTGCGTCGCCCATATGCGATATGCATCGGCATCGAAGGCCTCGACGAAGCGGTCGGCCGTTGGATACGACGTGTAGCGTGGACCTTTGCGGTCGAGGCGACGGATGAGATCAAGGTCAACTTCGAGACCCGAGGATCGATCCAAGCTTGCCACGACGTTCCTCAATGAGAGCATGTGCTGGCAGTAAGAGTGCATGACTTCCTGCGACTCACTATGCCAGTGCATCCCCCGAGGCCGTTTGATCTAGGTCAAGGAACATGCCATAGTTAGAGTATTACGGGAAACCCTTCGATCATGGCCTCAAGGACGATCCTGAAGCAGATCGACATCGCACAACTCAAGAGTGTCTGTTCGGCGTGCAGCCTTCACGAGTTGTGCCTGCCGATCGGCCTTGATCCGTCCGAAGTCGACAGACTAGACGACCTCGTCGAGCATCACCGCTACCTGCGCCGCGGCGAGTACCTTTATCGCGCAGGTGCGCCGTTCCGCTCACTCTTCGCCGTTCGCAGCGGTTTCCTCAAGAGCTACGTGCTGCACGACGACGGTCGCGAGCAGGTCACCGGCTTTCACATGATGGGCGAGTTCGTGGGTATGGATGCGATCAGCACCGATATCCATACCTGCGATGCGGTTGCGCTCGAAGACAGCGATATCTGCGAGATTCCGTTCGAGACGCTGGAGGAATTCTCGCGTGCCGTGCCGATCCTGCAGCGACATCTGCACAAGATCCTGAGCCGCGAGATCGTGCGCGACCACGGTGTGATGCTGCTTCTTGGAAGCATGAAGGCGGAAGAGCGCCTTGCCGCGTTCCTGCTGAATCTGTCTCAGCGCTACATCGTGCGTGGTTATTCCGGTACGTCCTTCCACCTGCGCATGACGCGCGAAGAGATTGGCAGCTATCTCGGGCTCAAGCTCGAAACCGTGAGTCGCGTGTTTTCGAAGTTTCAGGACGAAAAACTCATCAGCGTCCAGAACAAGTACATCGAGTTCAGGGACGCGGCCGGCCTCAAGGCGGTGATCGGCCAGCAGCACCGCTGTCAGCGCAGCTAGGCAAGCTGGTGCTCAGAACTTATAGAAGGTACGGTTGAGATAGTCGACGACGGCAGCGCGGTCCTCGACCGTCCAGCCGAGTTTCTGATTGGCCTGCCAGCGGTCGACCTGTTGTGCAAGTTCAGAGAGGTTCTGCACGCTGGGATCGCGCCGCGTGTGTGCCTTGCACGTGTGGCAGGCGATGCAGTGGTTGGCGTACAGCGCCTCCCCGCGGGTCAACTCCCCTTGTTGCGCCCACGCCGCTGCGTTGCCGGCAGCAAGGCCGAGTGCGAGCGTCAATCGGAACACCCGCTCAACCAGTACAGTCATCGGTCCCTTCGCGCTTGGGACAGCCGATGGTCGGACGCTCGTCCGACGGCAGCGGGCAACGGTTGACCTCGAAGGGCGAGCGCTGCAGAAAGCACGTAAGCGCGCTCGACCCGGCCGCAAACGCCCAGAACAGGAAAAATCCAAGCGAGTAGACCGCGGTCCGGTCCAGTCCGAAGGAGCGCCCGAAAAGGCCGATATCCTCCGGGTCCACCAAGGCGAAGAAGATCATTGTCATCACCCCGCCGACGATGAAGGCGGGCCACAATACCCAGATCAGACGGCGCCCCATGGTGTCATCTCCTCGTCCGGAAGGTGCGGCGCTGCTCACTTGCCCTCTTCTTCGATCCGTTTGCTGATGAAGCGATAGAAGCCGTAGCCGATGACGATAACGCCCACAATCGTCAGCAGGCTTGCCAGCCCAACCGCGCTTCCGAACAACTCTTTCCAGGCCATTTCCAGTCCCTCCCGACCGGTGAGTGCAACTTACTGGGGCTGCGGCACCAGGGTCACTTCCGCATCGCGCGGCACGAACATCTCGCCCATCAGGCGCCAGGTCTGCGGCGCGTCTTCCAGGCTCAGCAGCCAGCGACCGCTGCGCAGCGGGGTGAGCGCGCCATCGTAGATGCCCGCGCCGTTCTCCCGGAGTGTCACCAATTGGTCTGACCCTGCCCGGGTCGGGTGCAGCACGCGCAACTGGATTACATCGGGCAGCGCGTCCGCCGCATCGCCGCGAAGGTACACCCGGACCCGCTGATTATCGAAGTTCCACAGGACGTTGGCGCGCAGACCCAGTTCGGCAGCCGCGTGCTCGCGACGGATCACCTGATTGATCGCGAGTCCCTGCTTGTAGTAGTCGTCCGCCACCAGTCCATCGTCGCTCTTGACGGCCAACCAGACCGTGATGGCGCTGGCAACGACGACCGTGAGCGGGCCTGCGGCCAGCAACCAGGGCCACGGCTCTCGATACCACGCGCGGGAAACTGCGGCGGACTGTCTCATTGGGTACGCAGATAGAAGGTGGAGTTGGCGCTGGCGTTGAGCCGATCGTTGTCCACCGCGCGCACCTCGAAGTCGATGCGATGCGTACCGGCAGCAACGGCATTCGGATCCACCTGCACGCTGATGGGCACGATGAGCGAAGAGGCGCCGGGCACGCTCACCACCGGCGTATCAGCCACGAGCCGCACATCCGGCAGGCCCTGCACGGACATCGTAAATTGGTGCGCTGTCTCGGCGGTGTTCATGATCTGCAGACGGTAGACGTTCTCCATCCAGCCGTCACTGGTTTCGCGAACCAGGTTGGCCCGATCCTTGAGCACGTTCAGCTTGACCGGAACGCGCATGGCAAGCGTGACCGCCATCGCCACAATCACGGTCGCGAGAATCCCTGTGTAGACCAGTACCCGGGGGCGCAGCAGGTGCGAGCTGACCTTGCCCGCCGCGGTGGGCTCCTCCGCGTACTTGCCCTGCATCGCGTTCTCGGTGGAGTAACGGATCAGGCCGCGCGGATAGCCCATCTTGTCCATCACCTGATCGCAGCCGTCGATGCACGCCCCGCAGGCAATACATTCGTACTGCAGTCCCTTACGGATGTCGATGCCGGTCGGACAGACCTGCACGCAGATCTCACAGTCGACGCAGTCGCCAAGTCCTTTGGCTCGATGATCCACGCTCTTCGCCCGCGAGCCGCGCGGCTCGCCGCGCTGTGGATCGTAGGTGATGATCAGCGTATCCGGATCGAACATGACCCCCTGGAAGCGCGCGTACGGACACATGTACTTGCACACCTGCTCGCGCATCCAGCCGGCGTTGCCGTAGGTCGCAAAGCCGTAGAACAGCACCCAGAAGGTTTCCCAGGGCCCGAGATTGAAGCTGAAGAACTCGCCGAGCAATGTGCGGATCGGCGTGAAATAGCCGACGAAGGTGATGCCCGTCCACAGGGCGACGGCGATCCAGATTCCGTGCTTGGCCGACTTGATGCCGAGCTTGCGCGCGCCCCAAGGCTCGCGGTCGAGTTTCATCCGCTTGTTGCGGTCGCCCTCGACATGGCGCTCGATCCACATGAAAAGCTCGGTATACACGGTCTGTGGGCACGCATAACCGCACCACAGGCGCCCGGCAACCGCGGTGAACAGAAAGAGCGACAGGGCGGAGATGATGAGGATGCCGGTCAGGAAAATGAAGTCCTGCGGCCACAGCACCAGATCGAAAATATAGAAACGGCGGGCGCCCAGGTCGAAGAGCACCGCCTGCCGTCCGTTCCACATGAGCCACGGCAGCCCGTAGAAGATCACCTGCGTGAAGATGACCAGCCCCCAGCGCCACTTCGCGAAGATACCGTGCACCGCGCGCGGGTAAATGGTCTTGCGAACCTCGAAGAGGTCGGCCTCGGCGCTGTTCGGCTCGACGCCCGGCGCGGGCGCTCTGGGTAGTGGGCTACTCAATTTCGACCTCTTGGTGGGCAGGCCGTGTCGGCCTGCCCACCTATCAAGTGATCCGCCAACTACTTCTTCTCGTGCGAAAGCGAGTAGACATAGGCGGCAAGAATGTGCACTTTTGCTTCCCCGAGCAGATCCTTCCACGCCGGCATCTGATTGTTGCGACCCTTGGTGATGGTCTCCGAGATTGTCGCGAGCGAGCCGCCGTACAGCCAGATGTTGTCTGTCAGGTTCGGCGCACCGATGGCAGGATTTCCTTTGCCGTCGGGTCCATGGCAGGCGGCACAGACCGCGAACTTCTCCTTGCCTTCGGCAGCGAGCACCTCGTCGTAAGGCTTCTGACCCGAGATCTGACGCACGTAGTTGGCAACCGCCTTCACCCCGTCCGGCCCGCCGATGGCGTCGATCATCGGTGGCATGACGCCATTCCGACCACCCAGGATGGACGTCTGAATCGCCTCCGGCGTGCCACCGTAGAGCCAGTCGTTATCCGTGAGATTGGGAAAGCCCTTGGCGCCGCGGCCGTCCGAACCGTGACACTGATAGCAATAGGTCAGGAACAGCCGCTGCCCCATCTCACGCGCCTCCGGATTCGCGGCCAGTGCAGGAATTTCCATCTTCGCAAACTTTTCATAGATGGGATCGAATTCCTTCGCCGCGAGTTCCCGCTCCCGCTCATACTGACCTTCCGAGGTCCAGCCGAGCAGCCCCGGGAACGAGCCGAGCCCGGGGTAAAGCAGAAGGTAGACGAGGCTGAACACGACTGTGATGTAGAAGAGGTAGGTCCACCACATCGGCAGCGGGTTGTTCCATTCCTGCAGATCCTCGTCCCAGGCGTGGCCGGTTGTCGTGAGCTGTTCGCCCGTGACCCGCTTCTTGCCGCCCCCCACCAACTTCAGGAAGATGGCGCATCCGATCACGCTCGCGAGCGTGATGATGGTGATGAAGGGGCTCCAGAACCCACTCGTGAACTCGCTCATTTTTCTCCTATGCTCCGTGTTCTCTTGAGGTATTCCGAGACTTGCCGGCAACCATCGACTCGTCCTCGTCGAAGGGCAGCTGCGCCGCCTCGTCGAATTCGCGCTTGCGCCTGCCGCTGTACGCCCAGAAGACGATGCCGAGGAAGGTGACGAACATGATCACCGTCAGGACAGACCGGATGTCGTTGATGTCCATCGCTTACCTCGCGGACTTGAGCGAGGTGCCGAGCACCTGCAAGTAGGCGATGAGGGCCTCGATCTCGGTCTTGCCGGCGACAGCCGCCGCCGCACCTGCGATGTCCTCGTCCGTATACGGCACGCCCAGGGTGCGCAGAGCCTTCAGCTTGAGCGGCATGTCCTTGCCGTCGAGCACCGTCTGCTGCAACCACGGATAGCCCGGCATGTTGGATTCAGGAACCACGTCGCGCGGCTGATGCAAGTGGACGCGGTGCCACTCGTCAGAGTAGCGCCCGCCCACACGTGCGAGGTCCGGCCCGGTGCGCTTGCTGCCCCATTGGAATGGATGGTCGTACACCGATTCGCCGGCCACCGAGAAATGCCCGTAGCGCTCCGTCTCCGCACGGAAGGGTCGCACCATCTGCGAATGGCAGACATAGCATCCCTCTCGAATGTACACATCGCGCCCGGCGAGCTGGACTGGCGTATACGGCTTCAAACCCGCCACCGGCTCGATCTGCGATTTCTGAAAGAACAACGGCACGATCTCGACCAGACCGCCGACGGCGACCGTCAGGACGATCAGCACGATCATGATTCCGGTGTTGCGTTCTATCCTATCGTGAAAAGTCCCAGCCATTTTTCTTCGCTCCCTGGTTCAGGCGTGGGCGCCGACAACGGCCGGAATCGGTGCGTCGACCGCCTTGTGACCGGCCACCGTCTTCACCACGTTGTAGGCCATGATCAGCATGCCGGAGAAGAACATTGCCCCACCCAGCAGGCGGATGCCGTAGAAGGGATACATCGCCTTCACCGCTTCCACGAAGCTGTAGGTGAGCGTCCCGTCCGGGTTCACCGCACGCCACATGAGACCCTGCGTCACACCCGCGATCCACATCGCGGCGATGTACAGCACGACACCGATGGTGGCGACCCAGAAGTGCAGCGTGATCAACTTGACGCTGTACATTTCGGTGCGACCGAAGAGGCGCGGGATCAGGTAGTACATGCTGCCGATCGAGATCATCGCGACCCAGCCGAGCGCTCCGGAATGCACGTGGCCGATGGTCCATTCGGTGTAGTGCGACAGCGCGTTGACCGTCTTGACCGCCATCATCGGTCCCTCAAATGTCGACATGCCGTAGAACGACAGCGACACGATGAGAAACTTTAGGATCGGATCGGTGCGCAGTTTGTACCACGCCCCTGAGAGGGTCATGATCCCGTTGATCATGCCGCCCCAGGAGGGCGCCAGCAGGATCAGCGAGAAAACCATGCCGAGCGACTGCGTCCAGTCGGGCAGCGCGGTGTAGTGCAGATGGTGCGGCCCGGCCCACATGTAGGTGAAGATCAGGGCCCAGAAATGCACCACCGAGAGTCGGTAGGAGTAAACGGGACGGCCGGCCTGCTTCGGCACGAAGTAGTACATCATGCCGAGGAAACCCGCCGTCAAGAAGAAGCCGACGGCGTTATGCCCGTACCACCACTGCACCATCGCGTCCTGCGAGCCCGCATAAGCCGAATAGGACTTCCAGCTCGTCAGCGCGATTGGCAGCTCGGCACTGTTCACGATGTGCAGCAACGCGATCGTCAGGATGTAGCCGCCGAAGAACCAGTTCGCGACGTAGATGTGCGGCGTGCGGCGCTTGAGGATGGTGCCGAAGAACACGACTGCGTAGGCCACCCACACCACGGCGATGAGGATGTCGATCGGCCACTCGAGCTCGGCGTACTCCTTCGATGACGTGATCCCCTGCGGCAACGTGAACACGGCGAGCAGGATGACCGCCATCCAGCCCCAGAAGGTGAAGGCGGCGAGCTTGTCACAGAAGAGCCGGGCGTGGCACGTCCGCTGGACCACGTAGTACGACGTGGCAAAGAGCGCTGACCCGCCGAAGGCGAAGATCACCGCGTTCGTGTGCAACGGCCGCAAGCGCCCGTAGGACAGCCAGGGAATGCCGTAGGTGAGGTCCGGCCAGATCAGCTGGGCGGCGATGATGACACCGACCAGCATGCCGACGATCCCCCACACGACGGTCATGATGGCAAATTGCCGGACCACGGTGTAGTTGTAGGTAGTCGCCTGCGAACTCATGTTCCACGTCTCCTTAACGTTCTGAAGAATTTTCTGCTTCCAGGGCGCCAGACAGCCTGGGGTGGACGCGACCCGGTGCCCATACTACGGTAATGGTGATGACCTATTTTTGATCCAGATCAAGGCGCCCTCCAGGGGGACAACCGCCGGTCGCGCCGGGGCTGTCGTCGTCCATCAGGATGCGATGGGCGGGCCCTTCGAGGTCATCGAATTGCCCGCTCTTCAATGCGTACCAGAATACCGCCGCGATCGCGAAGACCAGTGTCAGCGAGAGCGGGATGAGCAGATAGAGGATCTCCATGCGCTAGCCTGCCCGCGATGCGAGAGGCGCGCACGCCATGCCGGCGCGCCGCTCCGCGCGGGACGCCTCGCCCCGCTCCAGCCGCGCGAGGCGGAGAGCGTTCAGCACCACGGCGAGCGAACTTGCCGACATGCCGATGCCCGCCATCCACGGCGTCACGTAACCGGCGATGGCTAGCGGCAATGCCACCAGGTTGTACACCGCCGCCCACAGCAGATTCTCGCGAATGATGCGCCGCGTCCGGCCAGCAATGTCGAAGGCCATGGCAAGATGTTCGAGACGGTTCGAGAGCAGGATCATGTCGCTCGTCCCCTGCGCTACCGGCGTGCCACCACCCATGGCGATGGACACCGCTGCCCCACCGAGCACCGGCGCGTCGTTCACGCCGTCACCGATCATCGCGACGACCGCGCCGCGCGCCTGCAGTGCTTGCACGTATTCGAGCTTGCGCGCCGGCGCGACTTCCGCCACCACCTCGTGGATGCCCACGCTGGCGGCAACCTGACGCGCGGCGGCCGCGCGGTCACCCGACAGCAGCACCACGCTGCGGCCGGATTTCGTGAGCGATTCAACCAGGGCGCGAGCGCCGGGTCGTACCGTATCGGTCAGCCGGAAGAGCGCGAGCCATCCGCTGCCATCGCCCAGACCAACCAGGGTCGCACCATCTTCTGCAAGGGAAGCGGGCAACGGCCCCGCCAGCGCCGCAACGAAGTCCGGTGTGCCCAGGCGCAGCCGCTGGCCATCCACCGTTGCCTCGACCCCCGCTCCTGGCTGATTCTGCACGTCGCACGCTGTTGCAGCGCCGGCCCCTGCGAGCTCCGCGGCCCGCAGTATGGCATTGGCAAGCGGATGCTCGGAGCCGCGTTCGAGCGCAGCGGCAAGACGCAGCGCGTCGCGCTCCGTTGCAGCGCCGAGGATCTCGGCACCTGCCAGTTCGAGTCGGCCGTGCGTCAGCGTGCCGGTCTTGTCGAAGATCACGTGCGTCGCACGCGACAGCGTTTCGAGCGCATGCCCTCGCGTCACCACCACGCCGAGCCGTGTCAGCGCGCCGGTGGCTGCCGTCAGCGCAGCCGGCGTTGCCAGCGAGAGCGCACAGGGACAGCTTACGACGAGCACCGAGACGGTGACCCAGAGCGCCCGTGCCGGATCGATCATCGTCCACGCAACCGCGGTGGCAGCAGCGACCAGCAGCAGCGCCGCGACGAACACGCGCGCCGCCCGGTCCGCGAGTTGCGCCAATGCCGGCTTGTCGCTCGCGGCCCGATCCAGCAAACGCAGGATGCCGGCAACGACGGTCTCCGCGCCGACGCGGGTCACCCGCATCAGCACCGGGCTCGTCACGTTCACCGCACCGCCGGTGATCTGAGTGCCGCGCACCTTGAGGATCGGTCGACTCTCACCGGTGAGCAGCGAATCGTCCACTTCCGTGCTGCCTTCGAGAATCTCGCCGTCGGCGGGGATCGAGTCCCCCGGCTTCACCAGCACGTAATCGCCGGGCTTGAGCATCGAGACCGCAATGCGTTCGGCTGCACGCGTTCTCGGGAAATCCGTGAGACGCTCGGCAAACGCCGGCATCAGCTTGAGCAGTTCCTCTGCCGCGCGCCCGGCCCTGGCGCGTGCGCTCATCTCGAGAAAGCGCCCGCCGAGGAGCAGGAAGACAAACATCGTGATCGAGTCGAAGTAGACCTCGCCGCCACCGCGCAGCGTGGCAAACACGCTCGCTGTGAATGCGACCGCCACACCGAGGGCGACCGGCACGTCCATGCCGACGCGGCGCTGCTTGAGGTCGCGCCATGCCGCCGCGAAGAAGGGTGCCGCCGAGTAGAAGACCACGGGTGTGGTCAGAATCAGACTCGCCCAGCGCATAAGGCTCTCGATGTCAGGGCTCATGTCGCCATCGGCGACGTACGCCGGATAGGCGTACATCATCACCTGCATCATCCCCAAGCCGGCGACGAAGAGGCGCCAGAGCGCGGTCTTGCGCTCGCGCCGGGCAAGTTCATCGAACCGCGCAGTATCGAAAGGATGCGCGGTGTAGCCGATGTCAGTCACCGCCTTGAGAATGTCCGACAGCTTGAGACGACGCTCGTCCCAGCGCACGTACGCACGCCGCGTCGCATAGTTGATCGCCACCGAGTCGACCCCGGGCAGCCGCCCGATATGCTGCTCGTTCAGCCAGACACAGGCGGCGCACACGATGCCCTCGAGAATGAGGGCAGCCTCGCGCACGTGCGGCGCCGCCTCGCGCACGAAACTCTGCTGGACGGCAGGATCGTCGTAAAGCTGCAGTTCTTCGAGGAAAGCAGGCACCGCCTCGGCTCCGCGCAGCGGCAGTGCCGTGCGATGGCGGTAGTAACCCGTCAGTCCCTGGGCAACGATGGCCTCGGCGACGGCCGCGCAGCCGAGGCAGCACATCTGCCGTGCAACGTCGTCGACGCGTGCGCTATACGACGAGCCCGCCGGCACCGGCAGGCCGCAATGGAAACAGCTGGCGTTCTCCGGCATGCGCTCGGGCAGTTCGCCCGCAATGGATTGCGCCGTGATTGCGGCTTCCATTTTCATGAGCCAATGCTAACGCAAAGCGGCCTGCCGATACGACCCCTCTTCGTATCGAGTGGAACAAAAAAGGCAGCGTAACGCTGCCTTTTTCTCTGCTGTGCGCTCTTTGGCGTCTCTGGATCAGAACCGGTATCCCACACCCACGCCATACACCATGGGATTGATGTCGAGCTTGCTGCTTACGAGCGCCGGCCCCGCCGGGATGCTGCTGGTGACCTTGGTGTCGATCCAGATGTACTTGAAGTCGGCGTTCAGATACCAGTGCTCGTTCAGCTTGTAGTCCGCGCCAACCTGTAGTGCCGGGCCCCAGCTGGTGCTGGAAACGCTGAGCGGCAGCCCGCCCGGAATCACGTAAGGCACGCTCAGGTTGCTCTCGGTGAACCAGGTGAAGTTGATGCCGGCACCGACATAGGGCTTGAACGGATTGCCTTCCCAGTTGAAGTGATACTGCACCAGCAGGGTCGGTGGCAGGTGCTTCACATTCCCGATACCGCCGCTGTAGAGCCCCGGCACGTTGAGCGACACCGGCTGGCTTTGCGGATAGGTCAGGATCAGTTCGAGGGCAATAGCCTTCGTGAAAAAGTAGCTGACATCGAGTTCCGGAGCCCACCGGTTCTGCACGCTGATCGCGTCTTCCGGTAGGCTCGCAGCGCCGCCTGCGGTGGAGCTCGACTGCGGGTCGATGTTGACGGCGCGCAGTCGCAGGAGCCACGGGCTAACGTTTTCGTCGGCAGCCTGCGCTCCGAAAGCCGAAGCCAAGCCGGCGGCGACAAGGCTCGCGATTAGGGTTTTCTTCATCTAATTTCTCCGATCTTCAGGGATTAACCTCAACACTCGAAGCGGCGGTTGAGGGGCCGAAGTTACCACGGCAGTGCGCGCCGTGTATGCTGTGACGTGGGAAAATACTACCTTGTCGTTTCATGGGCAATCTTGACCTTGATCAAAAGATTGCCCGTTTTGCCCCGCGAAGCACACGCTCTTGATCCCCTGGCTGCGCCCCGGCGACCCCTTTCCGCCTCTCCACTCGGCACTCGACCATCCGAACGGCCTGCTCGCCGCCGGCGCTGACCTGTCACTGCCGCGCCTGCTCGACGCCTACCGCCGCGGCATCTTTCCCTGGTTCAGCGAGGGCGAACCCATACTCTGGTGGAGCCCGCACCCGCGCATGGTCCTGTTCCCGGACGAACTGCGGGTGTCCCGCTCACTGGCGAAGCGGCTGCGGCGACGCGACTTCGAGGTTCGCGCCGACAGCGCCTTCGCCTCCGTCATGGCGGCCTGCGCCGCGCCGCGGCAAGGCCAGTCGGGGACCTGGATCAGCGCGCCGATGATAGACGCCTACACCCGGCTGCACACCGCCGGCTACGCGCATTCGGTGGAAACGTGGATCGCCGGTGAACTGGTCGGCGGGCTCTACGGCGTGGCGATCGGCCGCGCTTTCTACGGCGAATCTATGTTCACACGCGTCACGGACGCGTCCAAGATCGCCTTCGTGCACCTGGTGCGACAACTACGGCGGCTCGGCTTCGGCATGATCGACTGCCAAATGCAGACGGCTCATCTCGCGAGCCTCGGCGGACGGGAGATTTCGCGGCCAAACTTTACGAGCTGCTTGCGAGAATTGCTAAACTATCCGGATGGCCCGGGCCCTTGGCAGCTGACCGATGACGCATCTGGGTGATTTTCCCCTGTCGATGCTGCAGTTCTATGCGACTGCGCCCTACCCGTGCAGCTATCTGCCGGAGAAGATGGCGCGGTCACAGGTCGCAACGCCCAGCCACCTGATCGACACGGCAGTGTATTCGGAACTGGTGCGCGCGGGCTTCCGGCGCAGCGGCGCGTTCACCTACCGCCCCTACTGCGACCATTGCCGCGCCTGCGTCCCGGTACGCATCCTGACCCAGGAATACCAGCCGACCCGGGCCCAGCGCCGTGCCTGGCGACGCCACGACGGCATCAGCTCGCAGATCCTCGAGCTTCGGTACAGTCCCGAGCACTACGGCGCTGTACCTGCGCTACCAGTCACGCCGCCACAGCGGCGGCGGCATGGACCAGGACAGTCGTGAGCAATACCGGCACTTCCTACTGCAGAGCAATGTGACATCGAACCTGGTGGAATTCCGGGAGAACGGCGTCCTGCGCATGGTCAGCATCCTCGATCGGCTGCAGGACGGCATCTCGTCGGTCTACACATTCTTCGATCCTTCCGTCGAGGGCGCGAGTTACGGCACCTACAACGTCATGTGGCAGGTGGAACTCTGCCGCAAGCTCGGCCTCCCCTATCTCTACCTCGGCTACTGGATTGCCCAAAGCCGGAAGATGGTCTACAAGATCAACTTTCGGCCGATGGAGGGACTGATCGACGATCGCTGGCAGCTGCTGCCGCTGCCCTGACCGCACCGCTGCCCGCATGCCGCCAATCACGACGTCTCGCGATACGGTTGTTGACGCGCACTTGCGTCGTCCGTCCTCCGCAATCGCTGTAACCGCTGTTCGTGCCTGAGTCCGCCGCAACGGCGACCGTCGGGACGGCGGCCGGGGTCGTCGGCAGCGCGCGCCGCGGCGAACGCTTCCGGCTCGTCGCCCTCATCTTCGCGATGGCGCTGATGCGCCTGGCCACACTCGGTGCGTATCCGCTGATGGACAACACCGAGTCACGCTACGCGGAGGTCGCGCGCAAGATGCTCGAAACCGGCGACTGGATCACGCCCCAGGTCCAGTACGGCGTGCCGTTCTGGGCCAAACCGCCGCTGTCCTTCTGGTTCACCGGCGCATCGTTCGCGGCCTTCGGTGTCAACGAGTTCGCCGCGCGCCTGCCGCAGTTCCTCGTCGCCGCCCTCGTTGCCTGGCTCACCTACTTGTTCGCCGCCCGACGCAGCGGTCGCGACTGCGCGCTGCGCGCGACGCTGGTGCTTTGTACGACCCCGCTCTTCTTCATCGCGGCGGGTGCCGTGATGACCGACATGACGCTCGCGCTCACCACGACCCTGTCGATGGTCGGGTTCTGGAACGCACTGACGACCGAGGGCCGGCGCGGGCGTCTGTGGGGTTACGTCTTTTTCGCCGGACTCGGCCTCGGGCTCGTCGCCAAAGGGCCGGTGGCGACGGTCTTGACGCTCGCCCCGATCGCGGGCTGGGTCGTCTGGAGCGGATCCTGGCGGGCACTGTGGAAGCGTCTGCCATGGGTCGGCGGGATATGCCTGGCGCTGCTCCTCGGCGTGCCTTGGTACATCGCGGCAGAAGCGCGAACGCCAGGCTTTGTCGAATATTTTCTCGTCGGCGAACACTGGAAGCGATTCACCGACAGCACCTGGCGCGGCGACCTCTACGGCACCCCGCACACCCAGATGCGCGGCACGATCTGGCTCTTTGCGCTGGCCGATACCCTGCCCTGGTCACTCGTGCTGCCCTGGCTGCTGTGGCAGCAGCGACGCGGCAGGGGCGACATGCTTCAGAATCGCCCGGACGCCGATGGCTGGCGTGCCTACCTCTGGCTGTGGGCGCTCTCCTCCCCGATCTTCTTCACGCTCGCCGGCAACATCATGTTCACCTATGTCATCACGAGTCTGCCCGCCTTCGCTTTGCTCGTGGCAGAGGCGTGGGGTGGCCCGTCCGCTGAAACCAGTCGTGCCGCCTCGCAGCGCGCACGAAGTCTGGCCTGGACGGGCCTCGCCACGCCGGGGGTCATGCTGCTGATCCTGCTCCTGGTGATTCCGAGAGTCGGGCAGGAGAATTCGCAGAAGGCACTGATCGAGCGCTATCTCGCGCTTCGCGCAAGCAGCGCAGAGCGCCTGGTCTATCTGTGGCCGGCACCGCCCTCGGGCGAGTTCTACACGCTGGGAAGGCTCACGCGCGCCTGGGGACCCAACGAAGCGGAACCGTATCTCATGGATAGTCCGCGCGACTTCTACGTCGCACACCGCGACCAGATGCAGACCCTCCCCGCTTCCATGCGGGAGCGCCTCGACGCCATAGGCCAGTACGGCAAGTTCCTGCTGCTGCGCGAGAAAGGCGCTTGAGGCGCGCCAAGCGCACCTTTGCCCACCCCCGCGGACCTCCTCAGTGATCGAACTTTCGGTAGTCGCGCCGACATTCAACGAAAAGGACAACGTCGGCGAGCTGACGGCGCGGCTGGAAACGGCCCTCCAGGGCATCCCGTGGGAAGTCGTCTTTGTCGACGACGACTCGCCTGATGGCACGGCAGAGGTCGTGGTGGAACTTGCGCAACTTGTCCGGCGAGGGCTACAAGATCCTGCTCGACCTGTTCGCCTCCAGCCCGACGCCGCTGCGCTTCGCCGAGTTCTCCTACACCTTCCGCAACCGACTGGCCGGGCAGAGCAAGCTCGACTCCGCGGTGATGTGGGAGTATCTGATGCTCATCGCCGACAAGCGCTTCGGCCACATCCTGCCGGCGCGCTTCATCATGTTCTCGCTGGTAGGGCTCACCGGGGTCGCCGTCCACCTGGGCACGCTCGGACTGCTCTACGAGGTGGGTCGGATCAACTTCAGTCTCGCGCAGACCATCGCCACGCTGGTGGCAATGACGAGCAACTACTGGCTCAACAACCTTCTCACGTACCGCGACCGCCGGCGGCGGGGCTTCAAGTTTCTGACCGGCCTTTTTTCTTTCTACGCCATCTGCAGCGTCGGTGTCGTCGCCAACGTCGGCGTCGCGAGCTTCGTCTTCCACGAGCACTACAAATGGTGGCTCGCCGGCATCGCCGGTGCCCTCGTCGGCACCGTCTGGAACTACGCGGCAAGCGCCATCTTCACCTGGAGAAGCCGCTAAGCTTCCCCGGGTAAAGGCGGCTGGCTCGGAACCGAGCACGCAGGCCGCAGACAGAAAAACCGACATGCTGTATTCGACGATCCGCCACATCCTCTTCAGACTTGAGCCGGAGAAAGCGCAGCACGTCGCGCTTGACGCCCTCGCATGCAGCCGCGCCGTCGGACTCACGCGATGGCTGGCGCCGTTGCCGCCGAGCGCCCCACGACGCGTGATGGGGATCGATTTCCCGAATCCGGTGGGCCTGTCAGCCGGTTTCGACAAGAACGGCGCGTACATCGACCTCATGTCGGCGCTCGGCTTCGGGTTCATCGAAATCGGCACCGTCACCCCGCGCCCGCAGCCGGGCAATCCGCCGCCGCGCGTATTTCGCCTTCCCGAGCACGAAGCGATCATCAATCGTCTCGGGTTCAATAACGTCGGCCTGGAGGGGCTGCTCAGAAACGTCGAGCGTGCCCGCTTCAAGGGCGTGCTCGGGATAAACATCGGCAAGAATTTCGACACGCCCATAGAGCGCGCCCACGAGGACTATCTTGCGGGTCTGCGCGGCGCCTATGCGCACGCGAGCTATATCGCCGTGAACATCTCGTCGCCGAACACGCCCGGCTGCGAAGTCTGCAGAATGCGGAAGAGCTCGAACGGCTGCTCGAAGTGCTCAAGTCGGAACAGCAGCGTCTCGCGACCGCCCACGGGCGCCATGTCCCGATCGCGGTGAAGATCGCGCCGGATCTCTCGCCCGACCAGGTGGACGCAGTTGCGACGCTGCTGCTGAAACACGGGATGGACGGGGCGATCGCCACCAACACCACCCTCGTCGCGGGAAGGCGTCGAGGGCTCACCGCATGGCAAAGGAAGCCGGCGGCCTGAGCGGTGCGCCGCTGCGCGAGCGCTGCGACCAGCGTACTGCGGCGACTGTGCGAGGCCCTCGGTCGGCAGGCTGCCCGTGATCGGCGTGGGCGGCATTCTTTCGCGGGCAGGATGCGCTGGAAAAACTCGAGGCCGGTGCGAGCCTCGTTCAGCTCTACACCGGCCTCGTCTACCGCGGACCCGACGCTCGTGCGCGAGGTGGTCGACGCCGCAGTTGGCGCGGGACGCCTGAGCATTCCTCGGGCGCCGTGACCGGCGTCAGACCGAACAGATCACGGACTTGAACTTGCCGCGGGGCGTGCGAGCGATCTCGTCGACCACCACCACCCGGCACGCCAGGCCGCCGCCGAGACGCGCCTGGGCATTGGTCAGCAGCGCCTGTTCGGAGGCTTCCGTGTAATCGTCCGAGGGCACGACGCGAATCGTGAGCGTGTCGAGGCGATCCTGCTGGATCTGCCCTTCGAGGATCCCCGGCACTCCCCGGAACATGTTGCCGGCCAGACATGCCGCCATGCGGCGCCCGTCGGGCATCTTGATGAAGTCGTCGGAGCGGCCGATGATCTCCGCGACGATGGGACCGTGACGACCGCATTCGCAGGTCTCGGTGCCGGCGGGTGCGAGGCGCACGAGGTCGCCGCAGCGATAGCGCAGCAACGGCATCGCCCGGTTGTTGAAGCCGGTGCCGACCGGCTCGACCAGTCCCTCGAAGTCGGTCGGAATGAATTCGACGTAGCCGTAGTCCGTCATCAGGTGGTAGCGGCCGTGCTCGCACATCCCGATGGCCGCGACCCGCTCGGCCAACCCGTACCAGTCCATCACCTTGCAGCCGAACGCCGTGGCGACCTGCTCGCGCTGCCGGGAATCGAACATTTCCGACGACGTGACGACAGTCTTCAGCGAACGTCCCGCGTAGCGCTTGCCGTGGTCCATCATCCATGCTGCGAGAAAGCTGACCGAGGACGGATACGCCTGGAGCACCACCGGATCGAACTTCGCCAGCGCGTCGAGGTAGAGCGGCGCGTTGCGGTGCGACAGGTGCAGCGACGACAGCATCAGCATGTTGTCGGCGTAGTTGCGCCGCCAGTACGGCGGCTCGAGATCGGTCAGCGGGCACGATGGGCTCGCCGCGCAGCCACGCGCGCCGGTCGCCCGGGCGCAGCCCCGCCCACTCCAGATGCCGCCAGATGAATGCGTGCTCGCGCGTGACGGCGTTGAGATCCTGATGGAACCACACCGGACTGCCCGTGGTGCCGCTGGTGCTCGCCGGAAATCATGGGCTTGCCGGCGTCGTCGGCGACCAGCCGTCGGCCGGCCGCGCGCACCTCGGCCTTGGTCAGCAACGGCACACGATGAAGATCGCGCGGAAACTCCATCCTCTGCACGTCGAGCCCGAGCGTCCGGAAGCGGTCGCGTAGTAGGGCACGTGGCGGGCTGCATGGCGGATCACGCGGGTCAGGCGATGCGCCTGCTCGGTGACCGGCTCCTGCGCGAGTCCAGTGTCTGCGATCCGTCGAAGCTCGGCCCGGACGCGATGAAACGCAACCCCTCTCGCGCGCCATTTTGCGGCCGAGTGCACGTGCAGAGAGCAGCCAGTCCTGGAGCCAGGGTGGCGCTGACCTGTAGTACGCCGAAGAGAACATCGAACTTGCCCCCGAATGACGATTCGGGGGTGATCTTGAGCAGTTCGCGTGCCCAGAGTCGGACGACCACCGCAAGGCTCGGCCTCCGCCGCGTCCGACGGTGGAATGATGTCATGCGTCGTCTGTCGAGCCGCCTCGTAGCGTTTCGACGCGCGCCGAGTCTTTGCCACCAGCAGACTCGCCCAGTGGTCGGCAGCGTCTCTGCTGACGTTTATCACTATTTATTCATACTCTTGCAACGTATTATGATGTGTTACAAGAGTTTAAGTCACCGCTTGCGTTCGCGCAAACTTCATCGGGAGGAAATCGAGTTGCAGATCGGTGTGCCCAAGGAGATCAAGGATCACGAGTACCGGGTCGGCGTCACCCCGGCCGGTGCAGCGCACCTGGTCGCCGCCGGTCACCGGGTGCGGGTGGAGACCGGTGCGGGAGCAGCGATAGGCTTCACCGACGAGGCGTATCGTGCGAGCGGTGCCGACATAGTCGCTCTCCGCCGCAGATGCTTACAACGCAGACCTCATCGTCAAGGTGAAGGAACCACAGCGTCAGGAACTGGCGCTCATCCGCGCCGGATCGACTCTCTTCTGCTACCTCCACTCTGGCCGCCGACCCGGTGCTCGCCACGCCCTCTCGGCCTCGGGTGCGACGTGCATCGCCTACGAAACGGTGACCGCCGACGGCGAACTGCCGCTGCTCGTTCCCATGTCGCAGGTCGCCGGCCGTCTTCGATACAGGTCGGTGCCACCGCACTGACCCTAGCCTCGGGAGGCCGTGGCGTGCTGTTGTCCGGCGTGCCGGGCGTGCCCCGGCCAGCGTGGTCATCATCGGTGGCGGCACGGTCGGCGCCAACGCGGCGCGCATCGCGGTGGGTGTCGGCGCTGACGTCACCCTCCTCGATAGTTCGCCAGCTCGGCTGCGCCACCTCGAAGAAGTCTTCGGCGCGCGCCTGAAGACGCTGCACGCGACGCCGCACGCGATTGCCGATAGCGTGCGGACCGCTGACCTTGTCGTGGGAGCGGTCCTGCTGCCGGCAAAGCGCGCACCTCGGCTGCTCTCCCGCGCTGTGGTCGGAACCATGACGCCCGGAGCAGCCTTGGTAGATGTCTCTATAGATCAGGGTGGTATGTCTGAAACCTCACGTCCAACCACACATACCGACCCAACCTACATCGACGAAGGCGTGGTCCACTACTGCGTAACCAACATGCCGGCGGCGACCGCCCGCACCTCGACGCTGGCGCTGAGCGAAGTCACGCTTCCGTACGTCGAAGCCCTGGCATCGAAAGGGATCGCCGCGGCCACACGCGACGACGCGGGCCTGCGCGACGGTCTGAACCTGCATGCCGGGCGCATCACGTGTCGCCCGCTCGCGGAAGATCTCGGCCTCACCTGGACGCCACCGGATGACCTCGGCTTCTAGCGTGCGCTCAGCCACAGCGACAGCCGTGCTGGAAGACCGGATCGATGCCGTGCTGCCCCAGACCCAATGCCGCCGCTGCGGTTTCGCCGGCTGCCGCCCTTACGCCGCAGCGATGGCGGCGGGAGAGGCGGATATCGACCGCTGTCCCCCCGGAGGTGAGCGCGGAATCGAGCGTCTTGCGCGGCTTGCTCGAGGTGACGATCAAACCCCTCAATGCGGACTGCGGCCCGCCAACGCGGCCAGCCGTTGCGGTCATCGACGAGGGCCAGTGCATCGGCTGTGCGCTGTGTCTGCCGGCCTGTCCGGTCGACGCGATTCTCGGCGCGCCCAAGCATCTGCACACCGTCATCGCCGCGTACTGCACCGGCTGCGAGTTGTGCCTGCCGCCCTGCCCGGTCGACTGCATCGAACTCGTCCCGCTCGCTGACGGCGACACTGAGGACGACATCGTTCGGCGTTCTGTCGCCGACGCCGCGCGTGAACGCCACCGCCTGCATCTCGCCCGCCTGCATCGGCAGGAACCGGCGGCATCACCGGCGATGGCGCCGTCGGGTCATGCAATCGATCCTGAAGCAGGGTGCGGTGCAAGCAGCGATCGAACGCGCCCTGGCCAAGGCTGCCGTTGCGGCGCAAGCGCAGCCCCCAGGGCCAGCGGACTCGCTGCGCCCGTGAACGCGGCCAGGCGCGCCGAGATTTTCGCCCGGCTCCAGGCGGCAAACGAGCATCCAAGCACCGAACTCACCTACGCGACACCGTTCGAGCTTCTGGTCGCGGTGATCCTGTCGGCGCAGGCCACCGACAAGAGCGTCAATCTCGCGACCGCGGAGCTGTTTCCGGTAGCGCGCACACCCGAGTCTCTCATCGCTCTCGGCGCGGATGAACTGGAGCGCCATGTGAAGCGGATTGGCCTCTACCGGACCAAGGTAAAGCACATTCTCGATACCTGCCGTGCGCTGCTGGAACGGCATGGTGGCGCGGTTCCCGACAACCGCGAGGCCTTGGAGAAGCTGCCCGGCGTCGGTCGAAAAACCGCCAACGTCATTCTCAATACGGCCTTCGGGCAGCCAACGATCGCGGTCGATACCCACATCTTCCGCGTCGCCAATCGTACCGGACTCGCGCCCGGGAAAACCGTGCGCGAGGTCGAAGACAGGCTGGTGCGTCTCACCCCGCCCCAGTTCCGCAGGGATGCGCACCACTGGCTCATCCTGCACGGACGCTACGTGTGCAAGGCGCGCAAACCGGAGTGCGCGACGTGCCCGATCGGCGACCTGTGCGAATATCCGCACAAGACCGGAACGGGTGCGGCGTGAAAGGGTCAACTGCGAAGCTGTGAGGCGCAGGCAAGCGAAAAACCTCACACGCCCTCTTCGTGTCTTTCAAACTTCACATCACTCATGTTCTCCGTCTCCCGCGACCAGGCTCGCCGATTCTTCTTCGATACATGGGCCAAGCACTGCGCCGGCGCCTCCCTTGAAGGACTGGAAACAACCGCGCTTGCGGTAATTCTGCTGCACCCGGAGTACCAGCCGCTGCTCGCAAACCGCGAGCGCAATCTCGATCGCGATTTCGGACCCGACCACGGCGGCTTGAATCCCTTTCTGCACCTATCGCTTCATCTCGCGATAGAGGAGCAACTTTCCATCGACCAGCCGCCGGGTATCGCGGCGGCCTATCGCGCGCTCGTCGAGCGCTTCGGTGACGAGCACGAGGCCCGGCATGCCGTGCTGGAATGCCTGGGAGAGACCATCTGGAACGCGCAGCGCAGCGCCACGGCACCCGATGGTGCGGCCTATCTGCGCTGCATCGAGCAGAAGCGCGGCGGCTCGAGACCGGGGTGAGGCGGCGAGATAGCATCGCTGCCTGGGCGCAATGCTAAAATCCGCGTCCCGTCCGTCCCACCACGCAGCGCAAACGATGAACCAAACGCATCTCAAGCTCCGCCCGATTCCGGCACTTATCTTCGCTAGCCGCTGGCTTCAGGTTCCGCTCTATCTCGGCCTGATCGTCGCCCAAGGCGTCTACGTCTGGCAGTTCTGGAAGGAACTCGTCCATCTCCTGCACATCGCCGCCGAGCGCGACGTCATCAACGAGACGCAGATCATGCTGGTGGTGCTGGGCCTGATCGACGTGGTGATGATCGCGAACCTGCTCATCATGGTGATCGTCGGTGGCTACGAGACCTTCGTCTCGCGTCTCTACCTCGAGGGACACCCCGATCAGCCGGAGTGGCTGTCGCACGTCAACGCGGCGGTGCTGAAAGTGAAACTCGCCACCGCCATCATCGGCATCTCGTCGATCCATCTGCTGAAGACGTTCATCAACGCCGAGCAGTTGTCACCCCACGTGATCTATTCGCAGGTCGGCATCCACATCACGTTTCTGCTGTCTGCGCTCGCCGTCGCTGCCACAGACCGCCTCCTCGCACCTACGCTGAAGAAGCAGCACGCGGCGCATTGAGGCGACGCGAGCCGGTCTTGCAGTCTGCGGACCGGCCCGCTCCGTCAAGTCTGGGGTGCCTGCGACGATCGCGATTCGATGCGGAACGGGGCGGCTGAGCCGTCCCTTGCCGCCCCCGCGTAGACCGTGAGGTGCGGATACGGGATTTCGATGCTGCGGACGTCGAATGCTTTCTTCAGACGCCACAGATATTCGCGTCGAACGCTCCACTGCTGCAGCGGCATGACCTTGATGCGCGACCTGATCACGACCGCTGAATCGGCCCACGTCTCGACCCCTGCCACCTCCAGGTCGTCGATGATCTTCGACCGGTACGCCGGGTCGGTACGCATCGCCGCGGCAACTGCACGCATCTCTGCCACCGCCTCGTCGATGCCCTCTCGATAGGCGATGCTCACGTCGATCACCGCATAGGCAAAGTCGCGGCCCTTGTTGGTGACCGTTGTGATCATGCTGTTCGGTACGTAATGCACGCTGCCTTCGTAGTCGCGCAGTCTCACGAAGCGCAGCGTGATCTCTTCGACGGCGCCGCCGATGCCGGCGATCTCCACGACGTCGCCCTGGCGGATCTGATTCTCGAGAAGTATGAAGAAGCCCGTGAAGTAGTCCTTCACCAGACTCTGCGCGCCGAAACCGACCGCGATGCCCACCACACCTGCGGCGCCGAGGATGGGCGCCACCGAGATTCCCAGCTCGGCGAGGATCAAAGTGCCGGCGATGAGGCTCACGACGACCGCCACGACATAGCGCCCTACCCGGCCCAAAGTCTCGGCACGTTTCTTCGCCTCGAGATCATCCATGCGTGCAGCAAGTTGCTCCCGAAACGCCCGGATCAGGCGCTGCAGAACGCCGATGAGCGCCCAGGCAATCACCGCAATCAGGAGCACACGAAGTGCGGTGATGCCGTAGCTGCCCCAGGCACCGAGATTCAGATCCTTCACTTCGGCCAGCAAATATTCCAAGATTGTTTTCCCCTCGATCGAGTGTTTCGATGGCAGTCACCCTCAGGATGGAGAACTCGCTGGCACGATAAGTTCGGAATGGCACAGCGTCGTCGGATGGCGCTCGCGATCGAGAACGCACGCGCGCATTGATCCGGAACCTCGCGGGCAGCACAATTCGAACGCACACCGGAAGCCGTCGCCCGCAAGCGGCGGCATCGCTCACCCTCATCGCTACTCGGGAGCAATGACCATGGACACCATCAAACCTGTCTTCACGGCCACCGCAACGGCAACCGGCGGCCGCAACGGACACACGGAAGCCAGCGACGGTTCGGTCAGCGCCGACCTGTCCGTGCCGAAGGCCATGGGCGGTCCCGGCAAGCCGGGAACGGCCACCCCTGAACATCTCTTTGCCGCAGGCTATGCGGCGTGCTTCGGCGGCGCGCTGGACTTCGTCGCGAAACAGCACAAGAAGGACGCCACGGGCGCGTCCGTCACCTGCGCAGTGACAATCGGTCCGCGCGATGCGGGTGGCTTCGGTCTCGCCGTCAAGATGCACGTCGAGGACAAGAGCCTGTCGCAGAGCGATCTGGAAGCGCTCGCGAAGGAAGCGCACGAGAAGATATGCCCCTACTCGCACGCGACGCGCAATAACGTCAGCGTTGAGTTCGAACTCGTCGGGGGGTGAAACGGCAGGTGTGACAGCGGGGCCGTTGTTATCCGCAGGCGCGGGGACGGCCCTCGCAAGGCAACTACTCCGTGCGACCGGCCTTCTTCACGAAGAGGCCGCTCTGCGCGGAGAAGAACGCAGCCAAGTCGGCAATATCCTGTCCCGAAAGATTGGCTGCTTGCGGCGCCATGATGGCGTTCTTGCGGGCACCGGTCTTGTAGTCCGTGAGGGCCTTTGCCAGGTAGTCAGGCTGCTGCCCCGCCAGGCGCGGAAAGTCGGGCACGGTGCTGTTGCCGTCGGCACCGTGACAGGCCGCACAGACGGTGGACTTCTGCTTGCCCGCTTCGACGTTGCCTGCGACTGCGGGTGCCGCAACGATCGACAGGCCGACGAGCACGAGTACGGATCTCACCATGGAACGATCTCCCCTACTTCGCTGAGGCGCTGGCCGCAGCGGCGCCGGCCGGTGACGAATAGAAGGCTGCCAGATCGGCCATGTCCTGGTCGGACAGGCTGGCGGCAATCGCCCGCATGCTTGGGTGCGCACGCTCACCGCTCTTGTACGCCTGCAGCGCCTTGACGATGTAGGCGGCGTGCTGTCCACCGATCTTCGGCACTGAATAGACGCTGGGGAATGCCGTCCGGTAATCCGGAATGCCGTGACAGCCCTGGCACATGGAATCCTTCTGTTTCCCTGCCTGGAAGTTGCCATCGGCAGCAAGCGCCGGCACCGCCGCAAAGAGCGTACAGGCCAGACCGACTGCGCAAATGTGTTTGGACGCACGCACGATTTTCGATTCCCCCTTACCGGTGGCCGAGCAGCAAATACCGGCCGGACTCTAGCGGAATGGCCGCGCAGGGTCAAACGCACCTGTCCCCGATTTCGGGCAAATGTCGATAAACTATCGCCTTTTTTCAACCAACCGTGCTCGCCTCCGCAAATCTCGCCTGCATGCGTGGCGAAAGGCTGATCTTCTCCGATGTGTCATTCACGCTGTCCGCGGGCGAAGCCTTGGTCGTCACCGGCGCGAACGGGAGCGGCAAGACGAGCCTCCTGCGCATCGTCTGCGGCCTGCTCGACGCAGAAGCCGGCGAGATCCTCTGGAATGGATCGGGCGCGCGCGCGCTCGGCGACGACTACTTCTCCGCGCTTGCTTATGTCGGGCACCAGAACGGCCTGAAGGACGACCTGTCGGCGGTCGAGAATCTGCGCATCTGGGCGGGTGTGGCCGGCATTCCGCTCGACCACGACGCGGCGCTCGCCGCACTGCAGCGGCTCGGCCTCGCCGGGAGGGAGGACTTTCCCATCCGCTGGCTGTCGCAGGGTCAGAAGCGTCGCGCGGCACTCGCACGACTGCCGGTTGCGAAACGGCCGCTGTGGGTGATGGACGAACCGTTCGCGGGACTCGACCAGATCGCCACCGCCAGCGTCGAATCGCTGCTCGCTGAGCATCTGGTCAGTGGGGGAATGGCGGTGCTCACCACGCACCAGCCGCTGGGCGATATTGCTGCGCCGGTCCGGCGGCTCGTCCTCGGTCACTGAGCCTGCGCGCGCATGGGCTCGGCGCTCGGCTGGATCATCCGTCGCGACCTCGCGCTGGCGCTGCGCCAGCGCACCGACGTCCTCACCACCGTCGTCTTCTTCGTGATCGTCGTCAGTCTCTTTCCCTTGGGCGTCGGCCCGGAAATGGAGAAGCTGCGCCCGCTCGCAGCCGGCGTCCTCTGGGTCGCAGCCCTGCTGGCCTCGATGCTGTCGCTCGGTCGGCTTTTCGCGGCGGACCATGCCGATGGATCGCTCGAACAATTGCTCATCGCGCCGCAGCCGCTCTCCCTGCTGGTGCTCGGCAAGATCATCGCGCACTGGCTGGTCTCGGGGTTGCCGCTGGTCCTGATCGCGCCGGTGCTGGGCATCCAGTACGACCTCACCGGAGCGCCGCTGCTGGTGCTGATGCTGTCGCTCCTGATCGGCACGCCGGTGCTGTCTTCCATTGGTGCCATCGGCGCGGCGCTCACCCTGGGACTACGTGGCGGCGGCGTGCTCATCGCGCTCCTCGTGTTGCCACTGTACGTGCCGGTGATCATCTTCGGCGCCGGAGCAGTCGAGGCCGCGCAGTCGGGCGTCGGTCCGGAAGGACACTTGTCGCTGCTCGCCGCTTTCCTGATGTTGTCGCTGGTGGTCGGCCCGCTCGCCGCCGCCACGGCGCTCAGAATCTCCGTAGAATGACGCCCGCCATACGACGGGGTCGCTCATGTCGCAGAGCTTCATCAACTGGTTCAAATACTCCTCTCCCGCCGCCTTTTACGGTCTCGCGGGCCGGCTCGTGCCATGGTTCGCAACCGGCTCCGCCATTCTCTTCGCGGTCGGCCTCTACCTCGCCTTCTTCGTGGCGCCTACCGACTTTCAGCAGGGGGAGGCCTACCGGATCATCTTCATCCATGTGCCCGCAGCGTGGATGTCGATGTTCCTGTACCTGCTCATGGCGGGCTACGCCGCGTTCGGACTCGTCTTCAACACACGACTGTCGGGCATGATGGCGCAGGCCATCGCGCCAACGGGTGCGCTTTTCACCTTCATCTCACTCTGGAGCGGCGCCCTGTGGGGGCGACCGACATGGGGAACCTACTGGGTCTGGGATGCCCGCCTGACTTCAGAGTTGATTCTGCTTTTCCTCTACGTGGGTTTCATCGCGCTGCAGGCCTCGATCGAAGACCCGCGGCGCGCCGATCGTGCTGGCGCGGTGCTCGCGATCGTCGGTGCGATCAACGTGCCGATCATCTATTTCTCGGTGCAGTGGTGGAACACGCTGCATCAGGGCGCCTCGGTCAGCCTTAACCGCGCGCCGTCGATGGCGAGCGTGATGCTCGCAGGCATGCTGGTGATGGCGTTCGCGTGCTGGTTCTACGCCATCGCGGTGATCCTCACGCGGGCGCGGGCGATCATGCTGGAGCGGGAACGCGGCTCGGCATGGGTGGCGCAGCAGCTTGCGGGGAGTCAGGCATGAGCGCCGTATCCGCCTGTCCGAAAGCACACGGTGCGGCCGAGCCCGCGCGGGATGCGCGATGAACTGGGGCAGCCTTGACGCGTTTCTCGCGATGGGAGGATACGGTTACTACGTCTGGGGCACCTACCTTGTCACTCTCATGCTGCTCGGCGCGGAGGTCCTGTGGCTCAGGCGCCGGCGGCGAACGATCGCCCGCCGCATTGGTCTGACGCGACACCTTTCAGGACGCAGCACCCATGAAACCCAGGCATAAGCGATTCGCGCTGATCGCCGCCGGCGTCGGTGCGCTCGCAATCGCCACGGCGCTCGTTCTCAACGCGTTTCGCTCGAATCTCGTGTTCTTCTTCACGCCGACGCAGATCGTCGCGAAGGAAGCACCCGTCGGACGGACGTTTCGCATCGGCGGCATGGTAGAGAGCGGCAGCCTGCGGCGCGAAGCCGACGGACTGACCGTACACTTTCGCGTGACCGATACCGCACAGACGATCCCGGTCGTCTACAAGGGAATCCTGCCCGACCTCTTCAAGGAGGGCAAAGGTGTGGTCGCGCAGGGTAAACTCGGCGCCACCGGCGAATTCACCGCCAGCGAAGTGCTCGCCAAGCACGACGAGAACTACATGCCGCCAGAGGCCGCGCACGCCGTGGAGCAAGCGCAGAGAGCGCAGAAGACGCTGGTCACGCAATAGAGGAGTACCAGGAGGTCACATGGTCCCAGAGATCGGTCAGTTCGCGCTGATCCTCGCGCTGCTGCTCGCGCTCGCCCAGGGCACGCTGCCGCTTGCTGGCGCTGCCCGCGGCGTCGATGCCTGGATGGCGGCGGCGCGGCCGCTTGCGCAGGGGCAGTTCGTCTTCGTTGCGGCTGCCTTCGGCTGTCTCGCATGGTCGTTCGTGAACAATGATTTCTCGGTGCTCAACGTCGCCAGCCATTCAAACTCCCGGCTGCCGCTGCCCTACCGCTTTGCCGCCACCTGGGGCTCGCACGAGGGCTCGCTCCTGCTGTGGACGCTGATGCTGACGATATGGTCGGTGGCGGTGACCGTCTTCAGCCGCCGTCTGCCGCTCGACATGGTCGCGCGCGTGCTCGCCGTGATGGGGCTGGTCAGTGTCGGCTTCCTGCTCTTCATGCTGCTCACCTCGAACCCGTTCGAGCGGCTCCTGCCGGCAGCGGCGGACGGTCGCGACCTGAATCCGCTGCTGCAGGACCCGGGCATGGTGGTGCATCCGCCGATGCTGTACATGGGCTACGTCGGCTTTTCGGTCGCCTTTGCATTCGCCATTTCGGCGCTGCTCTCCGGTCGCCTGGATGCCACCTGGGCACGCTGGTCGCGACCGTGGACCACGGTAGCCTGGATGTTTCTCACGCTTGGCATCATGCTCGGCAGTTGGTGGGCGTATTACGAGCTCGGCTGGGGCGGCTGGTGGTTCTGGGATCCGGTCGAGAACGCGTCCTTCATGCCGTGGCTGGTAGGCACCGCACTCATCCACTCGCTGGCGGCGACGGAGAAGCGCGGCAGCTTCAAGAGCTGGACCGTGCTGCTCGCCATCGCCGCCTTCTCGCTCTCCCTGCTCGGCACCTTCCTCGTCCGCTCCGGTGTGCTCACGTCGGTGCATGCATTCGCCACCGATCCGAAGCGCGGCATCTTCATTCTCGTCTTCCTCTCGATCGTGATCGGCGGCTCGCTCGCGCTCTATGCATGGCGCGCGCCGAAGGTCGGGCTCGGCGGCAGCTTCGCGCTGGTATCGCGGGAATCCATGCTGCTCGCCAACAACGTGCTGCTGGTGGTTGCTGCCGGCACCGTGCTGCTCGGCACCCTCTATCCGCTGGTGATCGACGCGCTCGGTCTCGGCAAGCTGTCGGTAGGCCCGCCCTACTTCAATGCGGTGTTCGTCCCGCTGATGGCGCCCGCGGTGTTTCTCATGGGCATCGGCCCGCTCGCGCGCTGGAAGCAGGCGCGCCTGCCAGAGATCGCCGTGCGCCTGCGCTGGGCGTTCGCCACCGGCGTGGCGGCAGCAGTCGCGCTGCCGCTCGTGATGGGCACCTGGACGCCACTCATCGCGCTCGGATTCCTGCTCGCCTTCTGGGTGATTGCGGCGGTGCTCGTCTCCTTGACGGGTGGCGCGCAGGTGGCGGGCGGGCAGAGCCTCTGGCGCAGGCTGTCGAGGCACTCGCGCAGCACCTGGGGCATGCACCTCGCCCATCTAGGTGTTGCTGTCTTCATTCTCGGCGTGACCGTCGTCGGCGGTTTCGAGACCGAACGCGACGTGAAGATGGCGCCGGGCACCACGACGAGCACAGGGGGCTACACCTTCCGCTTCGACGGCGTCGACGAGCGCGCGGGACCGAACTATCGCGCGGCACGTGGCACGGTGACGGTGCTCGCCGGCGAACGCGTAGTGGAAGTCATGCGCCCCGAGAAGCGCGCCTACGAAGCCTCCGGCATGACGATGACCGAGGCCGCGATCGACACTGGCATCCTGCGTGACCTGTACGTTTCGCTCGGTGAGCCAATCGGTCCGGACGCCTGGATCGTGCGCGTCTACTACAAGCCGCTCGTGGACTGGATCTGGGGTGGCTGCATTCTGATGGCGCTCGGCGGATTGCTCGCCGTCAGCGACCGCCGCTACCGCCTCTCGACGAGAACGAAGCCGCAGGAGCAGCCTGCAACACCGACCGAGCCGAGGGATGCCGGTCTCGTCCCCGGGACCCAGCGACCGTGACCCGCTTCGTCATTCCGCTGGCGATCTTCGTGGTCGTCGTCGGCTTCCTCTTCGTCGGCTTGGGGCTCAGGCCTTCGGAAGTGCCCTCGCCCCTCATCGACAAGCCGGCGCCCGCCTTCGATCTCACACAACTGCACGTGCCCGAGCAGCGTTTCAGTGTCGGCGACATGAAAGGCAAGGTGTGGCTGCTCAACGTGTGGGCCTCGTGGTGCGTGTCGTGTCGTGAGGAGCATCCCTTCCTGATGGAAATCGCGAAGCAGGGGAGCGTGCCCATCGTCGGACTCAACTACAAGGACCAGCGCGAGAATGCACTGGCGTGGCTGGGACAGTTCGGCAACCCCTATCAGTTGAGCGTGGTCGACGCGGTAGGACGCACCGGCATCGACTTCGGCGTATATGGCGTGCCGGAGACGTTCCTGATCGATCGCGACGGCGTCATCCGCTACAAGCAGATCGGCCCGCTCACGCGCGAGGCGTGGCAGCAGAACATCCTCCCCCTCGTGAAAAAGCTTTCGGCGTGATGCGGACACTGTTCCTGCTCGCGCTGATGCTGCTCGCATGCTGCGGCGCGCTTGCGCTTGAGGCCCCTCCGGCGGCGGAGGACCCGGCGCTCGAAGCGCGACTGCACACCTTGTCGAAAGAGCTGCGCTGCCTCGTCTGTCAGAACGAGACGCTGGCAGACTCGCGCGCCGATCTCGCCGACGATCTGCGGCGCGAGATACGCGAAATGATGAAGGCCGGCAGGAGCGATGGCGAGATCACGGAGTTTCTCGTCTCGCGCTACGGTGACTTCGTGCTCTATCGCCCGCCGGTCAAGGCAAGTACCTTCCTGCTCTGGGTCGGGCCCTTCGCGCTGCTTGCCCTTGGCGTCGCGGTGTGGTTCGTGCTGATGGGCCGCCGCGCTGCGCGCACCGCGCCGCCACCGCTCAACGTCGACGAGCAGCGCCTTGCCGCTGCCCTCCTCGACCCGGACAACGCGCGGAAGACCCCTTGACCGCGTTCGTCGCCATTTGCGCCGGACTCGTCGTGCTTGCGCTGGCCTTCGCCTTGCCGCCTTTACTGCGGCGATCGCGCGCTGCCGACACAACCGACAGACGTGCTGCCAATCTCGCCATCTATCGCGAACAGAACCGCGAGCTCGACCGCGACCTCGATCTCGGCACGCTCTCGCCCGAGCAGTGGCACAAGGACCGCGATGAACTTGCGCGCCGCATGCTGGAGGACGTGCAGCCGGGCGGCGACGCGCACCCGGCGGCCGGCAGGTCCGGGATCGCCCCCGCCCTTGCGCTTGCAGCACTGCTGCCGATTGCGGCGGTGCTCATCTACATGCAGGTCGGCACGCCGCGCGCCCTTGATCCCGCGGCCGTCAGCGCCGCGGCAGCGCACCGCGGCCAGCAGTTCACGCGAGAGCAGGTGGACGAGATGCTCGCACAGCTTGCCACGCGCCTCGCGAGCGAACCGGACAACCTCGAGGGCTGGGTCCTGCTCGGCCGTTCCTATGCAGCGCTTGGCCGCCACTCCGAAGCGGCTACCGCCCTGCGCCGCGCCGTGGAGCTGAAGGGCAACGATCCGGATCTACTCGCCGACTATGCCGACGTGCTGGCGATGGCGGCCGGTCAGCGCTTGGAAGGCGAGCCGCTGCAGCTGCTGGAAAAGGCGCTGTCGATCGACCCCGATCACGGCAAGGCGTTGGCGCTCGCCGGGACGGCCGCCTACGAGCGCGGTGATTTCGCGGATGCAGTCAAGCGTTGGGAACGTCTGCTCAAGGGCGTGCCGCCGGATTCGGAGGGCGCGCGTGCGATCCAGGCAAGCATCGACGAGGCGCGTACACGCGGCGGGCTCGCTGCGCAGCCAGCGGCGCCTGCACCGGCCGCTGGCAGCGGTGGCCGGCTGGCGGGTGTCGTGACGATCACACCCGAGCTCGCGGCGAAGACGGCGCCGGACGATACGCTTTTCGTCTACGCGCGCGCGACGCAAGGCCCGCCGATGCCGCTCGCCATCCAGAAACTCAAGGTCCGAGACTTGCCGGCGAAGTTCACTCTCGACGATTCGATGTCGATGGCGCCAGGCATGACCCTCTCGCGTCACCCGCAGGTCGTGGTGCAGGCGCGCGTCTCGAAAAGCGGCGAGGCCACCCCCAAGAGCGGCGACCTGGAAGGCTCGCTCGGCCCAGTCAAGGTCGGCGGCACCGATCTCAAGGTCGTGATCGACAAGATCCGGCCGTGACACCGCCGTCAGGCCAACGCCGCCGCAAATGGCTGCCTGTCGTCGGCCTGCTCGCGCTAGGCGCGCTCATCGGCACCGCGAGCCTCATCGGGGTGACCGAGGCGGTGCGCCTTTCGAGCACCGAGGAGTTCTGCACGACCGCCTGCCATTCGATGCAATGGGCAACCGAGTCCCATCAGCGCAGCGTGCACTACAGCAACTCACTCGGCCTGCGCGCGGGCTGCGCCGACTGTCACCTGCCCTACCGCAACCGGCATCCCGCATCGCTCGAGTACCTGGAACTCGTCGCGCACAAGATGAGGATCGGCCTGCGCGACATCTTCACGGAGGCGCGTGGCACGATCGATACGCGCGAGCAGTGGGAGCAGGAACGCCCGCGGCTGTCGCAGCAGGTGGAGCGCTGGTTCACGGAGGGGCGTTCAACCTCGTGCCAGCAGTGTCACGATCTGAAGGCGTTCGGCGGAGACTACAGCCAGATGACGAAGATGGTCCATGCCGATCTCATGAATGCCGAGACCGTCAACTGCATCAAGTGCCACAAGCGCGTCGGCCACGTGTACGAGAAGGCGCCGGAGCCGGATCCCGGAGCAGCGGGCAGCAGCAGCACCGAGGCCGCTGCGGACCGGGCGGGCCGATCGCCCTGAAGGCGCCGGCGGTGAAAGCTTAGCCCTCGATTCGGTCGTATCCATCCGCCCCGCTACAGTGCGACCGAAGTCTTCGCTCGCCCGCGAAAGCGCCGTCAGCCGCATCGCTGACAGCGCTCCCGCGGCACTGCCTCAGCGAATCTTGCCCTGGTACTTCGCCTTCTTCCCGAGTTGCTCCTCGATCCGGAGCAGCTGGTTGTACTTGGCGACGCGGTCGGTGCGCGAAAGGCTGCCGGTCTTGATCTGGCCGGCGCCGGTGCCCACCGCGAGGTCGGAGATGAAGGAATCTTCCGTCTCGCCCGAACGGTGCGAGGAGATGACGCCGTAGCCTGCCTTCTGCGCCATCTTGATGCAGTCGAGCGTTTCGGTCACGGTGCCGATCTGGTTGACCTTGATGAGGATCGCATTGGCCGCACCCATGTCGATGCCCTCCTTCAGGCGCTCTGTGTTGGTGACGAAGAAATCGTCGCCAACGATCTGCACTTTCTTGCCGATCGCCTTGGTGAACTTGACGTAGCCCTCCCAGTCGTTCTGGTCGAGCCCGTCCTCGATGGAGACGATGGGGTACTTCTTGCACCACTCGGTGTACTTGGCAATCATGTCATCCGCGGTGTAGAGCTTGTCCGGGTCGGACTTCCAGAATTTGTAACCCTTGCGCTGCCCCTCGTCGAACAGCTCCGAAGAGGCGCAGTCGAGCGCGATCGCGAGCTGCGATCCAGGCTTATAACCCGCACCCGTGATCGCCTCCATCACCACCTCCAAGGCCTCATCGTTGGTGAGGTCGGGCGCGAAACCACCCTCGTCGCCGACCGAGGTCGCCTTCTTCGCTTTCTTCAGGATGGCCTTCAGCGTGTGGAACACCTCGGTGATCCAGCGCAGCCCCTCCGAGTAGGATGGCGCCCCCACTGGCATCACCATGAATTCCTGGAAGTCGATCATGTTGTCGGCGTGCTTGCCGCCATTGATGATGTTGGCCATCGGCGTCGGCAGCACGAAGTTCTTGTTCTTGTGCAGCTTGCCAACGTATTTCCACACCGGCATACCGGAGTCGTAGGCGCCCGCCACGCAGATGCCCATCGACGCGCCGAGGATCGCGTTGGCGCCGAGGTTGCTCTTGTTCGGCGTGCCGTCGAGGTCGATCATTGCCTCGTCGAGGTCGCGCTGATCGAGCGGATCCTTGCCCTTGAGCCGCTTGGCGATCTTCGTGTTCACGTTGGCAACGGCCTGGGTGACGCCCTTGCCCAGATACTTCTTCTTGTCGCCGTCGCGCAGTTCGCAGGCCTCGTACTCGCCGGTCGACGCACCGCTCGGCACCGCGGCGCGGGCGACGAAACCGTCATCGAGGACGACGTCGACTTCCACGGTCGGGTTGCCGCGCGAGTCCAGAATCTGGCGGCCGATGACCTTCGTAATTTTTGCCATGAGATCTCCCTTGGGGTCAGTTGTTGGCAGAGCAGGCTGCGGGTGCAACCCTTGATTGCGGGAATTTTGTTTCGAGTTTCTTGATGAGCAAGCGTGGCGGAATTGGACATCCCGCTTCATGCGCGAGTATTTCGGGTTTGTTCCTCCCGGTCAACCGTTGCACTGCGCCTCGCACACCCTCCTCGCCCGCAGACGCGAAACCTGCCTGGCATGAAACGGGTCAGCGGATGAAGTCGCGGTTGACCTCGCGAAAGATGTCCGTGCCGCCGCGCTTCAGCCACTCGAACGCGACCATCTCCCGCGAGACGACCTCCGCGCCATTGCGCGCCATGCGGGCAAGCGCGAGCTCGCGATCGAACGGTCGACGCGAACCGACCGCCTCCGCGACCACGAACACCGACTTTTCCGCGGCGCGCAGATCGAGCACCGTCTGCTGCACGCACACGTGTGCTTCGGTTCCGGCGACGATCCACTGCTGTCTCTCGAACATCGGCAGTGGTTGCAGCGCGCCTGCCGCCATGCAGGAGAAGAAAACCTTCTCGACGAAAGCATTTTCCGGCAAGAGCTCGCGCACGGCCGATACGCTTCGGTCAAGCCCGCGCGGATAGTGCTCCGACACCACCACCGGAACCTGCAAACGCTGCGCGAGGCGAACGAGCCAGAGGCAATGCGCCAGTACCTGAGCGCCCTCGTAAATGGCGGGCAGGAGCCGCTCCTGTACGTCGACGATCAGCAGTACCGATCGGTCGGCTTCCATCAGCATCATCGACTCCCCTGAATGCGATTGAACCGCGACGGTACACCGCGCGCTGCCCTTCGTTCAAACGACGAGCCGCAAGAGCCGCGAATATTTCGCAGACAGATCGGATCCCGTTTCACATTCCGCGGCCCACGAGGTATCGCATGGAATCAATGCGCGCTCCCGATTTCAAGTACGCCAAGCTTTCGCTCTGCGCCTGTCCTACAATGACAGCATGGGAGGGAACACGTGGTCCCGGCTTATCCCGCCGGCGCATGTCTCGCGCCAAATCAAACCAGACCAGGGAAGCCGACCGCGCGTCATGAACGAAGATCTGAGGGAGGTTCTTCGCACAGACCGAGACCCCGCATGGCGGGGCAGCGCGGACGACTCACGACGGCGTGACGGATGCCACGTCGAGATCTATGCGTTCGGGCGCTTCTCGTTAGTCCGGGACGGCATACCGCTCTGCTTCTCGCACAAGACGCCGAAGAGGCCAATCACGCTGTTGAAGGCCCTGATCGCTCTGGGCGGCCGCGATGTCTCCAGCCACCGGTTGATCGATGCCCTGTGGCCGGACGAGCAAGGGGACGCCGCGCACGACGTCCTCGCGGTAAACCTGTACCGCCTGAGACGCCTGCTCGGGACAAGGGACGGAGTGACCGTTTGCGATGGGCGTGTGAGCCTCGATGCCCGTACCTGCTGGGTGGATGTCTGGGCGTTCCAGCGTTTGCTGCACGAAGCCGCAGCCGCGCCGCAAGCGAAACGTCGGGCACCCCTCGAATACGCCGTTGCGCTCTATCGCGGCATCTTTCTCCCCGGCGACACCGACGAGCCGTGGTCGCTCGCAATGCGCGAGCGCTTGCGCAGTGCATTCCTCCGCCACAGTGCCGAGCTTGGACGATTGCACGAAGACGCCGGTGGGTGGGAACAAGCGATCGGCTGCTACCAACGCGCGGTCGAAAGCGAAGAACTGGCGGAGGAGTTCTACCAGGGCCTCATGCGCTGCTATGCACATCTCGGGCGCCGCGCTGAAGGGGTTTCCGTCTACCGTCGCCTGCGCAGGACGCTGTCCATCAGCCTCGCAATCGCCGTCTCCCCCGCGAGCGAAGAGATGCTGCGGGAGCTCCTCTCGTAGCTTTTCGTACGCGGCGCCCCGCCGCCAGAAATATTCCCAATCTGTAACCCGCCTGTAACCGAGCTGCCGCCAGACTGATCGGTTGGGAGGAGCAGGACAACGCTCGGGATCCGACGTGGAAGCTACATCGCCTTGGTATATCACCGCGATCGGAAGGACCCGGCTCGCATGAGTGGACTCGTGGAGATCGTAGCAAACGGAGACAACACCCGTTTCACGGAAGCGGCGAGCTGGGGCATCCTGGCCTCGCCAGGAGGCACCCGGGCTGGCGGGACCCAGCGGGTCCCGACGACCTGGGCGGTCGCATCGAACAGCAGATCGATGAAAGGAGATTCTCATGATCACTAAAACTAAAGCGAGCCATAAACGTCACGCGTGGGTCTGGGTTTCTCTCTTGGTGTGGGGCATCGCGGCGCCGATGCTGATGCCGAGCATCGCCAACGCACAGGCCGACCCGAAGGTACAGAAATCGATGACCGACTTGAAGGCCGCGACGGCGAAACTGGGGGCGCCCAAGGTGGAAGGAATGGAGGCCGTTTCCGGCAAGGACGCCACCGCCCTGTATTTTGGCAAGACCAAGATCAACAACAATTTCGATGTCGTCGATGCGGTCGTGAAAGAGAACGGAGGGACCGCCACGCTGTTCGCAAAGACCGGCGACGAATACGTCCGCGTCTCCACGAACGTACCAAAGCCGGACGGCAGCGGACGGGCGACCGGGACCATCCTGGATCCCAAAGGTAAGGCGATCGTCAATATCAACAAGGGCGAAGTCCTTCTACGGGGAGGTGACCATCTTGGGCGTGCCGTACATCACCGGCTATGAGCCGATCAAGGACGCGTCCGGCAAGGTCATCGGCATTTACTACGTCGGGTACAAGAAGTAGCGGATCCCGCTTGAAATCGCCCTCGGGGGGGGGCGCAGACTGCGCCTTGCGGTACCGGTAAGTCAGAAAGACCAGAAGCTACAACACGGAGGAAGACAACATGAAACCCCTGACCTGGTTCGGCGTGTCGGGCCTTCTCGCACCTTTGCTGGCACTGCTGCTCAACGGCTGTGCTCCCATGGCCCAGACCACCGAGGCCCAGCCCACCGCCGCGGCGAAGCCTCGCATCACTGTCCTCTACGATGCCTTCGGCAAGAGCGCGGGCACGAAGCAGGACTGGGGCTATGCCGCCCTCGTCGAAGTGAATGGCAAGCGCATCCTCTTCGACACCGGCGATAACCCGGAGATCTTCGCTCAGAACGTCAAGGCCAAGGGCGTGGACCTGACGAAGCTCGATTTCGTCGTCATGTCCCACCGCCATAGCGATCACATGGGGGGCCTCACCCATTTGCTCGCCGACGAATCCGAAAGTGAAGATCTACGCGCCCAAGGAACCGTTCGGTGTCTATGGCTCATCGCTGCCGAGCAGTTTCTACCGCAAGGCCGATTCGCTGCCGGCGGATCAACGCTATTACGACGGCGCACCGCCCCAGACCATGGTGTTCGGCACCGCCTGGCCCGGCGGCAATTTCGAGTTGATCGACAAGACGACCGAGGTCGCACCGGGCATCTGGCTGATTGCCCTGGTCTCCGACGTGCCCGGCACGAAGGAACTGAAGGAGCTCTCGCTCGCCGTCAACACGCCCGAGGGGCTCGTGCTCGTGGTCGGATGCTCGCATCCGGGGATTCTCAACATCGTGGAGGCCGCCACGACCGCGAGCGGCAACAAACGCGTGCACATGATCGCCGGCGGATTCCATCTGGTGGTCGCGCAGGACGATGCCATCGCGAAGGTCACGAGCGCGTTGCACGACACCTGGAAGGTGGCGTACATCGCACCCGGTCATTGCACCGGCGAGCCCACGTTCGTCGCGTTGCGGGAGGCGTTCGGCAACCGCTACCTCTATGCCGGGCTCGGCACCGTGCTGGTGCTCGGCGCCCAGCCCCAGGCGCTTTACGAGCACGCCGTCCCGTTCGCGATGGATCAGGAGGATCTGCGAACGTATCGCGCACTGCTTGCTGGGAGTGACGACGTAGCCGACGGACTGCTCGGGGCGACACGACTCGCCGCACTGATGCGCTAGTCATTCGCTCGCCGAGGACGGCGCACACAAGGTCGCGAGCACGCGACTGGCCTCGTTGATGCACATTGCAAAGGGTGCATGCTCGCGGCAGCGCCGTCGAAGGCGATCGCAGACTCCCGAAACCGGAAACAGCCGCCTGCTGCCTGTTCGCAGCATCGGTGCTGCGGTTCTCCCGTTCGGGCCCGCGCTCCTCCTGCCGCCCATGAGCCACCACCCTCGACCACCCGGTTTGCTCCGGTAGACTTCGACTCTGCCGTAGTCATCCGGCAATTTCGCCGATCTTCGAGGAGCCCATTCCGATGTCGTTCGTGAAGTCCCGCATTGCCGTTGCCGTCGCCTCCGTACTTCCCCTCACCGCCATTGCCGACACCAAGGCACCGCAGGCGCAGTACTGGGTCGACGTCGCCACCAACAACTCCAGTATTCCCGGCATGTCCGGCGGACTCGGCGGCTTCGTCGGCTCTATGATGGGAATGGCCGGCGGTCCGCAGCAGTCCCTCGAACTCTGGCTCTATTCCCGCAACGCGAAACCTGCCTCGCCCGAGTCGACTCACGACATCCCGGCCGCTCTCAACCTGGGCCCGACCTTGCCTTTGGTCCTGCCTGCGACGGCGAAGCCCACTCCCTCGGAGGAAGACGGAACGCCGGGCAAGATCGAGAAGCCGAAGGCACGCATGCTGTTCTACTGGGGCTGCGGCGACACCGTCCGCCCAGGGCAACCCAAGGTCGCCGATACCGAGAAGATGTCGCTGGTACAGTTCGGTCAGACGATGAAGGGGCGCAGCGCACCGGATCGAGGACCGTGGGGGCCGGGTCGTGCGGTCTGGCCGAACGAGAAGGACAGCCGACCGGTGCCCGCCGGCGGATCGCTGCAGGGCGATCACCTCGTGCACGGCAACTACACCCCGGACATCAAGTTCAGGATCGGCCAGCAGCAGGATTTCATGGCGCCGGTGCAACTCGTGACGCAGGGCTCGCCCGCGGAATCGATCCAGCTCCAATGGCAGGCGATTCCCACCGCGACCGGCTATTTCCTCATGGCGCTCGGCCACCGCTCGGCAAACGGCGAGATGATCATCTGGACGTCGAGCGAGGTGCAGGACTCCGGCTTCGGCCTCATGAGCTATCTGCCCAACGACTTCGTGCGCAAGCTGATCGGCGAGAAGGTGATCCTGCCGGCGAGCACGCAGACCTGCGCGATCCCGAAAGGCATCTTCGAAGGCTCCGAGGGGACCATGTTGCGGATGATTGCCTACGGCGAGGAACTGAATCTCGCCTACCCGCCACGGCCGGCCGACGCAAAGCAGAACTGGGAGCCGACGTGGACCGCCAAGGTGCGGGTGAAGTCCGAGAGTATGACTATTGTCGGAATGGGCGACATGATGCAGCCCGGGCGCGGTGCGCCGGCGTCGGTGCGCCCGAGCAGGAAAGCGGTACGGCTACTAGGCCGGTCGACCCGGTGAAGGAAGGGGTCGACGCGCTGAAGAAGCTGTTACCGTTCTAGGCTATTGCCGTTCCGAGCCCATGCCGCCGGGCGCAGCACACCGGCGGCCGACTCGACCTACCAAGTGCGAACGCGCCCGGTATCGACGTGTACGAACTCCGGTCCGGGGTAATAGCCGACGCCGCCTGCCTTGAGGCTCAAGGCGGCATCCCGGAGGTCTGCCAGGGGCACGTCGGCGAGGCGGATGTCCATCGCGCGCCCTTCCAGGTGCAGGCTTGACCTAGCCACACCCCTGCCCCGCTCACGCAGCATAGCGTTCGTGTGCGGAGAGCGGTACGCGGATATGACCTGGAACGGTGCCTTGCTGCCGGTCACCGCCGACAGACTCGAAAGGATATCCAGCAATTCAGGGTCGATGCGGTGCTGGTCGCCGGTCCGGAAGTCACGCAGGAAATAGTCGAGCGTCCGCAACGACGCAGGAACATAGGCGCCCTCCACGCGGTAGACGAGCGAGACTCGCTCGCCGGTGTGCGTGTGCTCGAAGGCGAGTCGCCTGGATTGCTTGAGACTTACCATGGCATGACCGAGCCGGGGCAGACTGAGCACCGGCATGGCAAGGGCGGCGCCAACCACGGCCTTGAGAAACCGTCGCCGCCGTGGCGGTTCCTTGCCGATGTTCTGACTCACGGTCACTCCTTTCGCTTTGTTGCTGGGGACAGGACGCGGATTTCGACTTGGCTCCGCGGCATCATTTCTCTTGCTGTGATCACGCGCCCATGCAACTTCCATGCGCCGCAGCAAAAAAGCTTCAACGACTGACGACGCGTTGTCCGGAGCGATACCAAGATGCGAGCGGACGGCACCGAAAGTATGCCCCAGCCACTGCCAAACGAGAACCCTGCGGCGCCCGAGGGAGAGGGCAGCCGGCAGATCGCATATCCCGTGTCGCGAGGTCGGACACGCGACGCAACCGCCCGCCAGCTGGGTCTGCCAGCGTTTCGCTGCATTGCGGCAGGATGCTATACTCGGCCGCTGAAATTGACCGATCGACCTCAATCAACTCAAAGGCAAGGGTTACGAAATCAAAAAGCTCACGTTCTCCGGTCGACTCCTTTTTGTCGGCTTTGGCAGCGTCGGCCAAGGGGTGCTCCCCCTCATCCTGCGCCACATCGATCTGAAACCGGAGCAGATCAGCATCATCACGGCCGACGAGCGCGGCCGAGCCGAAGCCGCCCGCTATGGCATCTCATTCGAGATCTCGCCGCTGACCCGCAAGAACTTCCGGGACATCCTGATTCCACGGATATCGAAGGGCGATTTTCTCCTCAACCTCTCTGTCGATGTGTCTTCGGTCGCGCTCATGGAACTGTGCTTCGAGCGCGGCACGATGTATCTCGATGGCTGCATCGAGCCGTGGGCAGGCGGCTACACAGATACTTCGGTCTCGCCATCGCTGCGCACCAACTATGCGATGCGCGAGGAAGCACTGGAGCTGCGCCGCAATCACGCCTCAGGGCCGACGATCATGCCCACACACGGCGCGAACCCGGGCTGGGTGTCTAGCTTCGTCAAGAAAGGGCTGCTCGACGTTGCACGCGACACCGGTCACGTCGCCAAGAAGCCAGCATCGCGCGACGACTGGGCGCAGCTCGCCATGCAACTCGGCGTGAAGGTCATCCACATCGCCGAGCGCGACACGCAGACGACGAGCGTGCCAAAGCGCGTCGGGGAGTTCGTGAACACCTGGTCGGTGGAAGGCTTTGCCGGCGAAGGCTCGCAGCCTGCGGAGCTCGGATGGGGCAAGCCATGAAAGGCACTTTCCACCCGACGGAAAGCATCACGAATTTGGCTGTGACGCGGCCATCTACCTGCAGCGGCCGGGTGCGTCGGTGCGCGTGCGTTCCTGGACGCCGATTGAAGGGCCGTACCATGGCTTTCTGATCACCCACAGCGAATCCATCTCCATCGCCGACTACCTCACCGTGCGCGACGGGGATCGCGTGCTGTATCGCCCGACCGTGCACTATGCCTACCATCCCTGCGACGCAGCCGTGCTTTCAGTACACGAACTTGCCGGCAAGAACTGGAACATGCAGGAGAATCGCCGCATCCTGATGGACGACATCTCCGGCGGCATTGACGAGCTCGGCGTGCTGTTGATGGGCCACGCGAAGACGGCCTACTGGCTGGGATCGCGCATGCACGTCGACGACGCGCGCAAACTCGCTCCCTACAATAATGCGACGAGCGTGCAGGTGTGCGCTGGCGTGTTGTCCTCCATGATGTGGGCCATTGAGAATCCCTGGTCTGCACCTCACCGAGCCGGAAGACATTCCCTACGACCGGGTCATCGAGCTCGCGCGACCTTATCTCGGCGAGATCGCTAGCGCCTACAGCGACTGGACACCGCTGCAGGATCGCGGGGTGCTCTTTCCGGAAGACGTCGACGCCACGGATCCGTGGCAGTTCAAGAACTTCCGCGTCACCTGACGCATTCTGTTGGACGCCTGAACCACTGCACGTCAGGCGTC